>CAWHCI010000001.1:0-80839 GCA_963827775.1 uncultured Acidimicrobiaceae bacterium
CTGGCAAGGAAAGGTAGAAGTCGGAGTCCGGGTGCTGCTCAAAATGGTCGGCCAACTCGCTGGCCAACACGTCGATCTGAGTGTTGAGCGCAACAAGGATCGCCACGCGCCGCCTGGGTGGTGGCGCCGTGGGCGCTCTCGACCGCTGCCGGGGCGCGGCAGAGTGTCGCTGCGCAACCCGATAGCAATCGCATCGGCGCGAAGCTCGACGTCGCGCTGCCGACCGGCTCGGCGCAACACGGTGCGGATCTTGCCCGGCGTGAGTTTGGCTGCCTCGCCCGGTGTCGCCGCCGTTCCCAGCACCGCGAGCGTGTCGCGATCGGCCAGCTCAGCGAACGTGTCGAGCGTGGCAGGGAAGTACTCGTGTAGCGAACTGCGCAGCCGATTCGCCGCCCGGGTGCGTTCCCACACCAGGCTCTGATGAGCACGGGCGAGGATCTTGATCCCCTCCGAAAGAGCAGAGTCGCCGGCGACCTGGCGATGATTGTGGCGATCGGTGCGCACCAGCTCGGCGAGCATCTTCGCTGTCCACCTGGATCGGACTTCGCGCCCGACAACGTGTGCCGATCCCGATATCGCGATGCCGCTTTCGGGTTGATCGCGTACACGACATAGCCCGCCTCGACGAGCGCATGCACCCACAGCCCTCGATCGGTTTCGATCCCGACCACCACGTCGCCGGGATCAGCTGCGTGGCTGGCGACGAGATCATGGAGCTTGGCCATCCCGTCGATGCCCTCAGGCAATCGTTTCGACGCCAGCTTCACGCCGGCCTCGTCGCACACGTAGACGTCGTGATGGGCCTCGGCCCAATCATCGCCAACAAAGATCACTTCGTTCTCCTCGCGCTCGTGGGTCTGGAACTTCGAACCGGAAGGCCACCCTGCGCGTTCTAATGGATCAGTGCTCGAGGCACGACACCCCATCGGTGCTATTCAGCAACCCTCACCAACCAACCAGGGCACGGTCTGGAGCCAGAGATCAAGCCTCTGAATGTGCAAGTGCTCACCGAAAGGCGGCTCGGCCACCACACTGCCACCGCCAAGCGATCACCGCGTGATGTACCCCCATTAGAACGTGCGACCACCCTGACCTCATTGGCGGAGATTCCCGGCGCGGTCGAGGTCAAGGGGAAGCGGGGATTCGTTCGAGCGTTCTTGCCGACCCGGGTCCCGCGCAGATCGAGGTTCTGCTCGCATCGCCACCTGACGCCGAACGGGGTCGTGAACTCCTCGACCACGTGCTTGAAACTGCCCGGGATCGCAACCATCGACCAGTCATGATTCGCCTTCTTGGACTCAGGGCGTTGGATCTTGCCGCCGCCGGTGGGGGCGTCCGACGCGTCGGTTGCACCGTCCTGACGGTCCGGCCGGCGATGAGTCGACGTACCCGAAGGTCGCATTGCTCAGCTGGAACTGGGTGCCTGGAACCGCTTGCGCGAGACCGTTTGCTTCAGCGGGCTGGCCTCGACCAGATCGCCGGTCCCTGACTCCGCCTCGACCCAGTCGGCATACCGGCTGGCCCCGGTGCTCGCCGTCAGTCCATGTGCGTAGACACTCATGAACACCGTCGTCGCTGCAATGACGATGATCGTGTCCGTCCCCGGAAGGTCGGCCTCCTCGACGACGAGCACCGAGAAGACGATGGTTGCGAGCCCCCGCGGGCCGAACCAACCGATGTAGGCAACCGTCGGCCAGCGCATGCCGGTTCCGATGAGCGCCAGCGCGACCGGCCCGATGCGAGCGATGGTCAGCGCCAGCGCCGCCATCACCCACACCTGCCACGTGGTCTCGACGAGCGCCGGCCCGATCACGACCGCACCGATGAGCAGGAAGCTGATCTGAGTGAGCACGGCACCGAGATCGTCGGTGAACGTCTCGTTGGCGAGCAGGCGACCGCGCACGCGCTCGCCGTAGGTGAGGCCACCGGCGAAGCAGGCGATGAACCCGCTTCCGCCCAACTGATCTGCCACGGCGAACGTGATGACCGCGACCGCAGCGAGCGCGATCTGGCTCCAGGTCGAGCCCATCCATCCGGACTTGCTCGCCCGTGACAACAGCCATGCGGCGACGACTGCGACGGACGATCCCGACCGCGACTGCCACCCCGATCGCCTCGACGAAGGTGGAGACGATGCCAGCGCCGGTGAAACCCTTGCCGGCGAACCCCATGAACAGGAGGATGAAAGGAAGGCTCACTCCGTCGTTCAGTCCCGATTCGACATCGAGACCGGTGCGGATGCGTTCCGGAACACGGGGGTTCGAGATCACCGCCTTGCCGAGTGCCGCATCGGTCGGGGCGATCATCGCTGCGACGATCGCTGCTTCCCAGCCGCTGAGGCCGTCGAAGAGGAGCACCGCGATCAGCCAGCCGGCGCCGATCGTCAGCGGCAGGCCGATACCGAGCAGACGCGCCGGAAGACTCACGTCCTTGCGCCAGGACGAGGGGTGCAGCGCTGCGGCATCGGTGTAGAGCAACAGCGCGAGCGTGCCCTCCAGGACGGTGTTGACGACCGTTGAAGCGGAGCCGGACCCGAGCTCGATGAGCCCGAGTCCTTCCGAGCCGACCAACAACCCGAGCGCGACGAACACCATCGGCCCCGTGACAGCGGTCGACGAGGCGCGCCGCTGCACCAGCGCCCACCCGAGGACGGACACGGCAACGAAGACAACCGCCCACTCACTCACCGCGCATGCCTCCAGCGGCGTATGAGAAGTCCGACCCCGCCGGGTGATTGCTGCCGGGGACGCACCCCGCCCAGTTCGTCATCGTGTTCTCCTCCTGCGACACATTCCCTCGTTGCGGCCCAGTGTGCTCGGTGTACGGAGCTGTCGCCAGCCCCATACTGGAGATCGTCGGGTGCAGTTGAGGAACCGATCGGGAATGCCTGGGCGGATGGCACGCAATCGACGGTTCCCGGAGGAGGTGCATGACGATGGCCGCCGGACCACCAAAGCCGCCATCGATCCCGGACAGGTGACTTCACCAGATCAGAATGTTCTCGCGTTCGGGCGTCCTCACCCGTCCGCTATCGGCACCTCCGATCGGTCAAGCCCGCTCGTAACGCGCGGTTCGGCGGTGTGACTCCGGGACCGGCCGAACGCCGCTCTCCGCTGCCGGGTATGGGCGGCTTCACCCAGTTCAGCGCAGCGACGTTCTGATCGCCTCCGAACCGGCGCTCTTCTGGTTGCCTTCGAACGCGTCATCGTGTTAGTCGTTGTGGGACACCATCGGCCCCCCGGGGGAGCCGACACTCTCATCGCCGAACCAACCGGTGGATGCCGTCGCGCATTGACAGCAGGTAGAGCTCGCCATCGGGGTCCTCCCCCCAGCCCACCAGCGTCGCGATTCGCTCGGCGTCGAGCTGCGACACGCCTCCTGCGCCGATCGCGAATATCGGCCCGCCGAGGTCGCCGAACAGGTAGGCGCCAGCGAGCTCGGGAATGTCTCGGCCTCGGTAGACGAAGCCTCCCATCACGGCGACGCCGACCGAGCGCGGATAGTCGTACACCGGCGGGGTGAGCCCGTCGGGAGCAGGCCTGCGGCGCTGGTGATTGCCCTCGAACCAGGGCCAGCCGAAGTTCTGCCCACTGCTGCCCGCCCGCATCACGCTGATCTCCTCGCGCGTGTCGTTGCCGACGTCGCCGACCCACATGTCGCCCGTGGCCCTGTCGATCGACACGGTCCACGGGTTGCGGAAACCTCGAGCCCAGACCTCGGGGCGGTCGGCCTCGCCGTCGGCGAAGGGGTTGTCCGGCGGTATGTCGTATCCGTCGCCATCAAGCCGGGGGATGATCCGCACGATGACGCCAAGAAGCTTGGTGGTGTCCTCGACATCGCGGCCGCTGCTCGCGCCACCGTCACCCGACGAGACGTAGAGGTTGCCGGTTTCGTCGAAGAGCAGCCGGCCACCGTTGTGGCCGAGTCCCGGCTGCTCGATGAAGAGGACCGACCGGCGTGTCGCCGGGTCGGCGACCCCGCCGTCGAGCTCGTAGGAGACGACATTGGTATTGCCATCGAGATCGGTGTAGTCGACAAAGAGGCGGCCATCTCGCGGGTCGAAGGCGAGGCCGAGGAGTCCTCGCTCGGAGCCCGGTTCGAACGGCACGGTCTGGTCGGTCAGGTCGAGCACGACGCTCGTCTCCTCACCATCGAACCGCAGCACCCTTCCGTCCTGGGTCGACATGTACATCGCCTCACCGTCGGGTCGCCACGCAATGGCCGTCGGATGCTCGATGTCGACGACAAGTTCGACGCCAAGCCGCAAGTCAACGAACACCTCGTTCGGCGGTGGTGGCGTCGGCGGGATCGTGGTCGTCGGGGGCACGCTCGTAGCCGTCGTGGTCGCAGCCGATGTCGAGCGGGGCGCAGATGCCGGCGGGATCGTGTCCGTCGAGGTCGCGGTGATTGGAGGAGCCGTGCTCGCCGCCGTCGCACTCACAGCGACGGTGCTGACCGGTGTCGGCGCCGAATTCGCCGGTCCGGCGTCAGGGCCGTCCGCGCCACAGCTCGCAGCGACGGCAGCGATCGCGAGAGCAGGACCCAGCGCCTGGAGTGGTCGCATACAGAGAGTATGGTTGACGACGCCTCCGGTTGCGCTGGATGGATGACGTGCGCCACGACTACGCGGGCGCGCCCGATGAGCCGGGCAAGGCGGTCCGCGTGGCGGTCTGCTAGAGCCGACAGAAGCGCTCTTCCCAAAACGCGTGCGCCGTTCGATCGGCGGCCTCGAGCGCGAGCATTTCGTCAACGTGGTGCGAACGCCATCCCCGATTTTCAATGTGGCCGGGGGCGCCCACAAACCTCCTGCAGGCGAGCCCCCTTCAGCTTCACACGACCGCCGAGACGGTCTTCCCTGACATCGGCTCACCGACGGCGGTCGAAACGCTACCTCGGGGTGGTCAGCGGAACTGCAGCGGGCTGCACTGTTCTCCCGACCGCTCAGGCGGCAGCTCGGCATTTCGTGGGCGGTCGATGTCGGCCGGCCAACCGGTCGGGTTCTCGTCGAGGATGACCTCACCATCCCGGAACACGGCGTCTTCCAGATTGCGCGCACCGGTGAAATCAACACCACGAAGTTCGGTCGGGTCGGCCCTCTCGTAGCCCGTAGCCACCCCGAACACCGTTCCCTCGAGGTTGGCTCGCCGAAGATCGGTCTTGCGGAGGTCGGCACTCAAGAACTGGGAACGCACGAGAATGCTCCCGCCGCTCAGGTCGGCCTCGTTCATGTCCGTGCAGACGAAAACGCCGTCCCAGATATCGACATCCACGAGCGCCGCCTGATACAGGCTCGCCTCGGTCAGATCTGCACCACTGAGGTCAGCCTTCGGGAGGACGAGCGTGTCCAGGACCTGACCCCGCAGGTCGAGTAGGCGCAATGGAGCGTCGCGGGTGCCATCGAGGCCCCGCGCGAACCGGAGGTTCTCCAGTCGTGCGTCCGACTCCCGGCGCTCGTCGGCGCGCTGGTTCTCCTCGCGGCAAACCTGGGCGGCGCGGCGATCGTCCTCGCGCTGCAGATCCTTCTGGAGCTGGTTGGTCGCATAGAGGCTCGCGAGTCCGCCGAGCGAGCCGGTCACGAGCGCGACCCCGAGCTCCAGGGATCCGTGCCGGGAGAACGCGTCCCAGAACCCCGTCGGACCATCGCGCTCCGGATCGGGCCGACGGTTGGCGTCAATCCCGTGAACCGTCAGCGCGACGCCGGTCACTACCACGACCGAGACGATCAGCAACCACCACATCTTGAGTCCGTTCCGGCGCATCCAGATCGCCCTCCTCCGAGACCTCTACCGAACATCGTTCCCCCGCCCATCCTGACCGGGGCCGGCGTCGTCGACCGCGACCTTGATCCCAAACGCAGACCGCTCGATATCAGCGCTCTGGCAACGATCGACCACGCGCCCGGGTACGGCACTTCTTCCGCACTGGAGACCGATCAGAACTGCGGCACGACGAGCCGAAGGAGAACATGCGACAGCCGCGAGCGACAACGGCGCAACTCGCCGCAATCTCCTACTACCCAGTGCGCTACCCAGTGGGTTGAGAATCAGACCATCGAAACGTGCGAAACGCCTGGTAGATGGGTAGGCGCAGAGGGACCCGAACCCCCGACATCTTCCATGCCAATACGAAGTTCTTGGCTCCCCTGCCCGACATGATGACGCGGGTTACCGCGTCGTGGCACTGCGGGCGACGAACCACTTGTCGGCATCGACGTGCCGTCCTTGCTGCCACCCTCTTGGGGCTACCTGGCGCGTACACGCCGTACGATGATGGTCCTACTATCAGGAACAAAGCGGCCGGAGAACGATGATGCGCAATATCCGTGGGGTCTTCGACGACGTCCGCACCAAGTTGGGGGAGAACCAGGACATCACCGCGGTCCTGGGCGCCATCGCGGGGGCGTTCCTGGCGACCGCCGTCGAACGTTACGGGGCCGACCCGGATCCGGAGACGTTCGCGATCACCGTCGACCAGGCGCGAGCATCGCTGCTGAGCGCATTGGCACTGGTGTTCACCGGGCTGAGCATCGTGTTGGCCCTGACCGCGCTGACCGCCGGCACGATGGCGAGCAAGTTCTCGCCCCGCCTCTTGAGGATGAAGCTCCGCGGCAGCGGGAACAAGTGGATCCTCGCCACGTTCGCGCTGACGGCGAGTTTCATCATCACCAGTCAGATCCTCCTGCGGAGCAGTGCCGGCGACACGCTTGCGCCGCCGATGACGATGTCGGTCAGCGTGATCCTGCTGATCATCACCAGCATCTCGATCATCTGGTACATCAACGGCACGCTCCAGTCACTGCGCGTCGACCGGGCCGTCCGCTGGATCGCCAAACGGATCGAACGAGCGGTGAGGGCACACGACCATGCCCTGCGTCACGACGAGGTCGTTGCCGAGATCGACGTCGAACGGCCTGCTGGTGCGGTCGACCTCGTGGCGCCGGACCACGGGTACGTCGTCCGCGTCGACACGGACCGTCTGGCCGAACTGATGGCCGCCAGCCACGGATGTGTCGTCGTCGAGGCCGGGACGGGCCGGCCTGTCGTCCGCGACGAACCGATCGGTTGGATCTCGACACCGTCGGCGCTCAAACAGCGTGAACTCGACGAAATCGGCGACTGCGTGACCATCACGAAGACGAGAGACCCGGAAAGCGATGTCGGGTACACGATCAGCGTCCTCGTCGACATCGGTTTGATGGCACTGTCACCGGCGGTCAACGACCCGCGGACAGGCGTCGAGTGCACCGAGGTCTTGACCGAGATCTGCGCCGAGCTGTCGCGGCACAAGCTCGGAATTCGGACCCGGCGACGCGACGACGGCACACCGACCGTCGTCGTTGAAGAGGACACGATGGGCGACTTCCTCGATGCCGCCGGCAGGCAGATCTTGCTCTACGGCGGAGACGACCGGACCGTCACCGCAGCGCTCCAGCGGCTCGGCCAGCAGGGCCAACGGTTCGCCACCTTCGACCGCGACCGGCAACTCGCGAAAGCGTTCACGGCCGATGTTGAGTCGAAGCGGGCAACCGGAGCGACGTCACACGGCCGCGCGTGGTGAGCCAGCACGACAACCGACCGCCGGCGGCGCCCATATCTGCAACGCACTGCGAGTCGCGGACCCGCCCGGGTACACATCCGATCGGTGACAGCGCAACTCGCACCACACTCAGTAGATCGCGACCCAGAACGCACGGGTCGCGTCACATTGCCGGCGCAGTCGGTCGCCATCGACACCGCTCGGGCTGCCCGATAGTCACGCCGCTCGACTCGCCTACCAGGCGGGTTACGAACGGCAAGTCGTCGCTCGGCATGCCAGCTCACGAGTGCGAACCGCACATCGTGACGGGCACGTTGAACTGGGCCGGGGATCGACCGCGACCAATCACTCGCCAACTTGTGCGTCGACACCGCTTGAAGCACATCAACGTCGATCACCCGCCGAGTTGTGTGAGGCGATGACGCGACGAGTCAACGTCGCCCGCTGCGGTGAGCGACAGCACCGGCCGATGGCGAACCAAGAGCCTTGATCGTCACTCCCCGAGGGCTTGACGGTCGTCGTCAGACCACTCGGCTGGGTGGCGTCGTCACACGAGCTGTGTCGTCGTTCGCGACCCAAACGCAGCCGTAGGATCTCGGATTCGCCCTCCGTGGTCGATTGGGGTGTGAGCTTTCTGTGAGATCTGCGATGTCGCGACGCCCGGTGGGAATGCGAAAAGGCCCGGAAACTCAATGGTTCCGGGCCTTCCAGTTGGTGGCGGGGGTAGGATTTGAATCTACGACCTTCGGGTTATAAGTCGAGCGACGTTCGTGCTCGCCGGTGGGCAGGATTTGAACCTACGACCTTCGGGTTATGAGTCGAGCGACGTTCATGCTCGACGGTGGGCGCTTGGGCGCTAGGACGCGTTCGTCCTGGTAGACGTCGCAATTGGGGGCTCACGTGACGTACTCGTCTGCTTCCGTGGGCGGACGTCCGTTCGAGTGGTGTTCCCATCGTGTTCGCGCTTCGCGTCCGGTGCGCTCGGAGCCGACGGCTCGATTGGTGCCCGCGGGGTGGTGGAAGTAGTGGGGGTGGTCAGGCGGTCATCTCCCGAGCATCCTCTCGATCTGTCGCTGCTCCCATGTCGATGAAGCGAGCGACGGTCGATTGAGCCGGACGACGAGTCCGTGGACAACAATGCCGACACCCCAGCCGAGGAGTGCCCACGCCGACCACCAGGCACGTCCATTCACCTGCGATTCCGGCGGAGAGGTTGGTGAGGAGATTGACCGCGAACATGATGAGCATGCCGACCGCGTACATGCTGGCGTGGACGTAGAACGCTCGTAGCTGCTCGACGTACCGTCTGGCCGCTTCCTCTCGTTCGCCGATGGCGTGATCGAGTTTGCTTGACGGCTTGGGTGGAGGCGGACATGGGTTCGCTTCTTTCGTTGGGATTCGCATCGCGGACGATCACAGCCCAGGCCGTCGAGTCCGGAGGGCTCGGGTGAGGAGCGAGAGACCGAACCGGCCTTTGGCGATGATCGACCGCACGGATCCAATCACGAGGCGGGAGAGCCGGCCGGGGTGGACGTCGAAGGACAGGTCGTCGACGGCGCGCTGGTCGCCGTAGATCTTGGTGAGGTGCTCGACGGTGATCATCGGGCTCCCTCCGCAACCGGCGTGGTGGCCGTGGGGTGTCGGAGTAGGACAATGCCGGTCCAGGCGAACCAGGCGATGGATCCGAGCCCGAACACCATGCCGACATCGGACAGGCCCGGGACGAGCGTGATGAGCCCAGCAGCAGCGCTGACGATGCCGAGGATGTTGAGTCCGGTCGGAAGGCGCCCGGTGCCCCATGCGGCGAGGCTCACGAGGAGGATCCACATGCCGCCGACGAGTTCGTTGCCGCCTCCGAGACCGTTGGTGACCGTGTCGATGCTCGACCACAGGGCCTCCGCTGCTGCGGGGTCGGTTTCGTCGAGGTCAACGACTGCGGTGATGCCGATGTTGGAGATCATCCCGGTTGCGAACATCAGGCCAGCCCAGATGTAGGCGAAGACGGCGCCGATGTCGGCGAGTTGCGGGCTGACGTCGGCGAGGCGTCGATGCAGTGTGCGTGCCAGCGGGATGATGGCGATCCCGAACACCAGGAAGATCACGAGGTACCAGACGAAGAGCGACGACTGATGGCCGACGAGGAACTCGACGGAATCACCCGGTGTCGGGTCGCCCTCGGTGTAGTCGCTCATGCTTGTCACGAACAGGGCAATGCCGAACACGAAGGTGGCCGCGGCGGTGAGGGCGCCGATCGCGCCGGCTCGAGACGAGACGGGTTGCTCGCTCGTTGGGTTGTGGATGGTGATGGTCATGGTTGCCTTTCAGGTGGATTGGTTGGTTACGGAAGATCTGGTTCGAGCGAAGCGAGGCTGACGATGTCGATCGCCAGCGAGGTGAGGTGGGTGACCACGCCATGGAGATGGGCGGCATCACGGATCGCCCCGGTCAGGCGGGTCGTTCCCGCGTCGGTGGCCTCGATCGCGAAGTCGTCTCGGAGAGCGCCCAGCACTCGTTTGCTGGCGTTGCCTCGGATGACGATCTCGTAGGTGATCGGCTCGTTCATGGCTCCACCATCACCGACGAACGTGTGAGGAGTCTTCGCTCGTCGCACGATCTCACCCGGGTGAGATCGTCCCAGCGCCGGGCTGACCCGCACGCCAGTGGCCCAATAGGCTTCCGCTATGGAGGCGGCCGGTCACAGCGATCTCGTAGCGACGAAGCTGACCGCGCCGAGCCTTCCTGCACAGCTCGTCAACCGGCCGCGCCTGAGCGCCGTGTTGGATGCCGCAGTTGGCGATCCTGCGGTTCGAGTGGTGCTGGTCAGCGCCCCGGCGGGATCCGGGAAGTCGACGCTGATAGCAGGTTGGCAGGCGGCGAGAGCCGACTGCGCCTGGCTTCAGGCCGATCCCGCCGACCGGGATCCAGCCCGCTTCTGGGGTCATCTGATCGGTGCGCTCGCGGGCCTTGTGCCCGACATCGCCGAGACAGTCGGCCCGGCCGTTTCCTCCGCAGCCGCCGATGCAGGGCCGCTGTTGGAACGGCTGGTCAATGCGCTCGCCGGGACAGCCCCTGCGATCCTGGTGATCGACGACTATCACTTGGTTGCGAACCCGGCCATCGACGAAGCGATCGACTCTCTGATCGGACTGGCGCCTCCGACGTTCATGCTGGTGCTGGTGACCCGCCTCGATCCGTCGATCCGGCTTTCAAGGCTTCGGGTGCGTTCCCAGCTCGTTGAGGTTCGCGCCGACGCGCTGAGCTTCGCGCCAACCGAAGCTCAACTGCTGCTTCGCGACGCCGACCCCGACGTCACTGTGGGCCACGCCGACGCGCTCTGTGAACGCACCGAGGGGTGGGCCGCCGGCCTGGTGCTTGCTGGACTGTCGCTGCGAGCCAGTGACGACCACGACGCCTTCGTGCAAGCGTTCCAGGGCGACGACCGTCTCGTGGTCGATTACCTCACCGACGAGTATCTGTCGCAGGTCGACGAAGCCGACCGCTCCCGGATGATGCGCACAGCGATTCTCGATCGCATGTGCGGGCAGCTCATCGATGCCGTCTGCGATACGAGCGACGGAACCCGATGGCTGAACGAGACAGCAGCGACCAATCAGTTGCTCATCAGCCTCGACCGCACCGGCACCTGGTTCCGCTACCACCACCTCCTCGGCGACGTGCTGCGCCTCGACGCCGACCAATCGGCCCTCGATCTCGCCGACGCCCACGGGCGGGCCGCACGGTGGCATCACGAGGCGGGCAACGCCCACGATGCCGTCGAGCACTACCTCGCCGCCGGCGAACTCGCCACCGCGGCAGACCTCATCTACGACGAGGCCACAGAGCTGATGAACCGAGGCCAGCTCCGCACCGTCGCCGACCAGATCACCCGGCTCGGCCCGCTCGCCGAAGAACACGCCGGCGTCATGGTGGTGCAGGGCTGGATCGCGTTGTTCACCGGACGATTCGCCGAGGCGCATCGCTGCCTGGAACAGGCCCGCGGACTGAACCCCGGCGATGACGAAGCCGGGCTCATCGTTGCGCTCGCGATCATGACCAGCATTGCGACCGGTAACGTCGCCGACGCGCTCACCGAAGCTCGCGCAGCCGACGAACCGTTCGAATCAACCCAGGCCATGACCCTCGGCGGGGCACATCTCTGGGCCGGCGACTTCGGCGGCGCCCACCCATTCCTCGAGCAGGCCGAACGCATGGCACCCGACGAGGGGCACTCCTTCGTCCAAGCCATCGCCCCAATCTTCTCAGCCATCGCCCACATCGAAAACAACGCGACCACAGCGGCACAGGCGGAAGCCGTCCGCGCCATCGACTTTGCGACCCAACACGGGCTCAGCGACCTCACCCAGACCGCACTCGCCCACAGCGTCCTCGCCCGCACCACCGAGAACCCGGACGACGCAGTCGCCGCTGCCCGACGCGGCGTCGAACTCGCCCGCCGCTCACCCGAACGCATCACGCGCGCCTACGCCCTCGCAAGTGGCGGCGACGTGCTCTGCCACCACGACCATCCCGACGGCGCTGACCTCATCGCCGAGGCACGACGCGTCATCGACCAGTGCCCCGACCCCGGCATTGCCGGCCGGTACCTCGCCCGCGTCGAAGCACGCCACCAGCTCAGCACACCGCAACCGGTAGCGCCGGAGCTCGTCGAGGACCTGACCGACCGGGAACTCGCAGTCCTTCGCTATCTCCCCTCCCAGATGTCACAACGCGAGATCGCCAACGAGCTCTACGTCTCGCTCAACACCGTGAAGACCCACTGCAAGGCGATCTACCGCAAGCTCGGGACCGGCGACCGCAAGGCCGCCGTCCAAGCCGCCCGCGACGTCGGTCTCCTCTAACCGCGCCAAGCCCTCCACCGCGTGGCGCCTCGGGCGGGGCTGACGCGCGCTCAGCCGGATGAGATCACCCGACGAGCGAAGACGGATCACCCCACCATCGGTGACAGTGGCCTCAAACCGAAACCCCAATCGGAACGAAGGCGACCACCACCTCCACCGAACGCAGGTCCCCCATCGGCTCTTCGGGCTGGCGACCCGAAGGTCACCGAGCGATCGCCGTCGTCACCGAAGCGCGAATCGTGAAACCCCAGCGTGGGAGCCTGTGGCAACACAAGTCAGAGCCTCGTCCTGCTCCTTGGCGGCCGACAGCGTGTTCTGGCTTGTTCGCGCTGTGTTCGCGCCGCCAACGGCAAGAGGCCCTCTCCGATCTCCCGGAAAGAGCCTCTGACCTGGTGTTTCGTTGGTGGCGGGGGCAGGATTTGAACCTGCGACCTTCGGGTTATGAGCCCGACGAGCTACCGGACTGCTCCACCCCGCGCTGGAGTAGAAGATGAATGATACGGCGTTGGACCCGAACTGACAACAGGCGGCGTCGCTACGAGCCGCGCACAACCCGGTAGAGCCACACGGGTTTGGCGACGCCCTTGACCGACGTCGGGCCGATCGGTTGGACAGTGGGCGCGTCGAGATCACCGCAACCGCCGAGCACCGCCTCGGACACGAGAATCTCCCCTGGGCCGGCGAGCTCGACAACACGCGCCGCGATGTTCACCGTCTGCCCCACGATGTCGTCACCTCGCGGCTGCACAGCACCGTGGTGCACCCCGATCCGAGCGGCGAGTGGGAACTCACCAGCCTCCCGCGCGCCGAGCAGGCCGTCGAGGAACCCGGTCGCGATCCGCAACCCGAACGCAGCCGTCGGCGACCACACGAGCAGACCGTCGCCGAGCTCTTTCACCACACGCCCGTCAAGCCCGGCGAGCGCATCGTCCATCAGCGCCCGATGCTGGTCGAGCACCGCGACCGCCGCCACGTCGCCTCGCACCCCGTTGTACTCGGTGAAGCCGACCAGATCGCTGAAGATGACCGCGCCCTCGACGGTGGCCGCGGTCATCGGGTGGCCACGACCACCTTGCCGGTCTCCGAGCGGGTCGACACGGTGCACGATGCGTCGGGCGGCCGCAACCGACGATCTTCCGGCCCGTCGGGCTGAAACGCCACTGTGCCCCGCGGCAACGACACCTCGATCCGGCCGGTCAACGTCTCGGCACGCACATCGTGTGGGTTTTCGAGCGAGAGTTCGATCCGACCGCTCACGCTGTGCGCGTCGACCACGCCGTCGACGTGGCGCAACTCGACCCGCCCGGTCTCGGACGCCACGTCGGCAGCACCGCAACGAGCTACTTCGACCCGGCCCGATTTCGAACGCACCCGGCACGCCCCGGCGACCTCGCCGACCTCGACCGCCGACGTCTCCGTCCTGATGTCGACCGAGCTCGCCTGCTCCACCTCGACCCGACCCGTCTCCGAGACCACGGCAGCATGGCCGACTCGCCCCACGATCTCGATGCGACCACTCGACGTGCCGACCACCACGTCGGCACCCGCCGGCACCGTCACCTTCAATCGACCCCGCACCTCGTCGATGGTGACACCGAGCACGGACCGGTCGACACGAGCATCGCCCTTCACCGACACGTCACCACGTGCGGCACCGCGCACCTCGACCCGGTGGCTGCCTGCCGCAATCCGAACCGTCGTCGGCGCCCCATCGCTCATGAGCGCGACGGTACGACTCACCACCGGCCCGCACAAGACGCTGCGACGGATGACACACCCACGCCGTGCCGCGAACTTCGGCGACACCGGTCGGTCCGGTGTGGCGGACGTCACACCTCTGACCGGGCGCAGAACCAAGTAGCAAGGGAAACGATTTCCTATGCTAACGACCCATGGGGAAGCCGACGTTCAGATCCGCAGCTCCGCGGACCGACGCGTGGGTCGACGCATCGTGAACGCCAAGGTCGAAGCCCTCGGTCGCCGCACGTTCGCGTCGCTGCGCTTCCGGAACTACCGGCTGTACTTCGTCAGCCAGATCATCTCGTTCAGCGGCACCTGGATGCAGTCGATCGCACTCGCATGGCTCGTGCTCGATCTCACCGGGAGCGGCACCGCACTCGGCACCGTGCTCGCGATGCAGTTCCTGCCCACCCTGCTGTTGGCGCCCGTCGGCGGTCTGCTCGCCGACCGCTTCGAGAAGCGCCGCCTCATCATGGGCACCCAGACGGTGGCCGGTCTGCTCGCGCTCACGCTCGGCGTCATCACCCTCAGCGGCGTGGTCGAACTCTGGATGGTCTACGTGCTGGCCGCGATGTTCGGCACGGTCACTGCGCTCGACAATCCGAGCCGCCAGACGTTCGTGATGGAGATGGTCGGCGCCGCCGACGTGGGCAATGCCGTCACCCTCAACAGCGTCGTCGTCAACGCTGCCGCGCGTGATCGGGCCCGCGGTCGCGGGTGTCGTGATCGCAATGTTCGGTGTCGGCGAGTGCTTCGTGTTCAACGCCGTCAGCTATGTCGCGGTGGTCATCGCGATGTTCCTGATCCGGCGAGACGAGCTCCATGCCGCGGCGCGGACCCCCCGCGCGCCGCGGCAGGTGCGAGACGGGTTTCGGTATGCGTGGTCGGAACCGATCCTGCGGACGACGATCGTCATGCTCGTGCTGATCGGCACGTTCACGTTCGAGTTCTCGACCACGCTGCCGATGCTCGCCGAGTTCACGTTCGGCGCCGGCCCGACCGGGCTCGCCGTCATGACCTCGCTCATGGGCGCCGGGGCGGTCGTCGGTGGCCTCGCCGTCGCGGCGACCGGGCCACCGACGCCGACGCGGCTGATCGCGGTGGCCGTCGGTTTCGGTCTGGCCGTCGGCGCGATCGCGATCATGCCCACGATCGGCCTCGTCTACGCGGTGATGCCGTTCGTCGGTGTGGCGAGCGTTGCGATGATCGCGTTCTCGAACGCCACCCTCCAGCTCCACTCCGACCCCACGATGCGCGGCCGCGTCATGTCGCTGTTCTCGATGGCACTGATCGGCTCGACCCCGATCGGTGGGCCGATCGTCGGCTGGCTCGGCGACCACACCAGCCCACGGGTCGCTCTCGCGGTCGGAGCCGTTGGCGCGTTCGCGGCCGCCGCCTACGGATGGTCGCAGTTGTTGCGTCAGCAGGACGCAGCAGTACCGATGGCCGCGCTCGAACCCGCCACCTGAGGCGAATCCACCCGGCATCGGCCGGGGTCAGACACCGGCGAGCGCCGGGACCTGCTCGTGCAGACGCACCGTCAGTTCCTCGCCCACCTCGAGCGCGACCTCGACGAAGTGCCGTGCAGTGGGCGAGAGGGTGCGGCCCTCACGCCAGGCGATCGAGATCCTCCGTTCGGGGATCGCCGGGCGGAGCGCGTGCAGTGACAGGCGCGGGTCCTCCAGGTCGACACACAGCAGCGGCAACACGGCCACCCCCATGCCGGCGCGCACCATCGCGGCGACCGTGCCGTTGTCGTTCGACCGGAACACGTACTCGGGCGTCAGGCCGCCGGCCCGCAGTCCCGCCTCGTTGAACAGCTGGCACGAGTTCTCGTGCTGCCCGATCATCGGCTCCCCTTGCAGGTCGGCGATCAGAACCGGGCCGGGCTCGAACTGGCCGTGACGAGCCAGGAGCACCGAGGGGTCCGTGAGCAGGTGCCGCGACTCCAGCCCGGGTCCGCCCTCGCCGACGACGAAGCTGACCTCGAACTCCCCGCTGGCGATCCCGTCCTCCAACCGCTGATCGTCGTCGCTCTCGAACGCGTTGAGCTCGACGTCGGGGTGGGCGTCGCGCATCCGGCTGACCACCAGTGGCAGCACGGTCGCCGACACGCTCTGAAAGGTACCGATCGACAGACTCCCGACGTGGCCGTGGCGGAAGCGATCGAGTTCGTCGCCCATCACGTCGAGCTGGGTGAGCAGTCGCCGACCCCGAGTCAGCAGCTCGGCACCGAACGGCGTCAGCTCGACCGGACGGGGGCCGCCCGGGCGATCGAACACCGGCTCACCCACGACCCGTTCGAGCGCGGCGATCTGCTGGCTGATCGCCGACTGTGTATAGCCCAACCGCTCGGCGGCCCGCCCGAACGTGCCCTCGGCGGCGACGGCATCCAGCGCCTGCAGATGCCGGATCTCGAGGTCGTGCAGCACAGCCATGAACATCAGTATATCTGATGCTCATCAGCAGGAATCATCGCTAGTGATGATGAGCAAACGGCCGTACCGTGGACCACATGATCCTCCCACTCGACACCGACGTCCTGAGCGATCTCGACCGGGCCGGCGCCATCATCGACCGCGATGGCATCGCCGCCGTTCCCGAGCACCTGCTCCTGGCGATCGCCGACGACGCCAAGCAACTCGGCGTCCGGCCGGTCGCCACCTCGGTGCTCGTCGGCCACGACGATCCCGCCGTCGCACGCGAACGCGCCTTCAGCAAGGTCGCATGCAGCATCGTCGGCGCGCTGCGCTGAACCTGCACCGCCCCCCGTCACCCGGATGACGACGACGCCCGGGCTACCCACGCTCGGGCGGCGGACCGGACCGCAACGACAGCACGCTCACCGGCTCGTCGAAGCCCTTCACCATCCGACGACCGGCCGGCTCGAACACACACGCCGGTGCGGCCCCTGCGAACTCCTCGGTCACCAGCAACTCCAGCGGCACGGCGTGGTCGACGAGGCGTGACGCGAGGTTGACGATCGATCCGTAGTAGTCACCGCTGCGCAGCACCACGTTCCCGTAGGCGAGCCCTCCGCGCGGCACGACCCCCGCGTAGTCGCTCGTGAACGCCTGCATCAGCCCGGTGGCCGCCCGACACGCTGCGGCGGGGTCGGTGGCGACGAACATCACCTCGTCACCGATCAACTTCACCACCCGCGCTCCGGCGCTGGTGGCCACGTCGTGCGCCTCGGCCTCGAACCGGCCGATGAAACGCGACAGCTCCTGCGCCGCCATGCCGCTCGACAACGCGGTGAACCCGACGAGGTCGACGAAGCCGACGGCGTATCGGTACTGGAAGCGCTCGGTGAAGTCGATCGCCGATCGCCTGGTCCGCTCCACCGCCTGCAACATCTGACGCCGGAGGATCGGATCGAGCCGCTCGATCAGGCCGTCGAGGAGACCGACGGCGTCGTACACGTCGTGTGCCAGATCGATCTCCTTCGCCCCGCTGAGGACCTGTGGCGATTCCACGTCGGCCAGGAACAACGAGACCCCCGCCTCACCGATCCGCGCGAGCGACGACCCGATCACGCGGATCAGCCCCATCGCCTCGTCCGGGGTGAACATGGTCGACAGGAGCTGCACCGAAGCGAGCGCGTCGACCTCGGCGTCGGTGTACCCGACCTCACCGTCGGGCGCGCCCTCGATCGCCACGAAGCCGAGCGCCGTGGAGTACGAGTCGAACACGTCCGGTTCGAGGCCGGACCGCTCGATCGCCTCCGCACGCGACATCCGCCGGCCCGGCACCATCCGTCGGTCGCCGGCCATCGCCCCGAGCGCATCGGTCTCGAATGCGCGCTGCATCTCGGCGATCGTGAACCCCTGGTCGATCAGCCAGTCGAGCAGCTCGATCCGGCCATTCGTGGCATCGCCGACCGGGTCGTACAGCCCGGCGCGCTGGTACTCCTCGGGCGTCGGCATGGCGTCAGCGTAGGTCAGCCGGCGGGCACGTCCCGCGTGCCGTACAACCCACGCCCCACCATTCGCAGGACCACCTCGTCGTGCTGGTTCAGCATCTCGCTCCGGAACGTCACCGTGCCGCGATGTGGCTTCGTCGACGAGCGGCGCGCGTCGAGCACCGTGTAGTGGGCAGTCAGCGTGTCTCCCGGCCGGACGGGCACGAGCCAGCGCAGCTCGTCCATACCCGATGATCCCTGACTGCTCGAATCGGAGATCATGGCGTCGCAGAGCAACCGCATGTACAGCGAGCACGTGTGCCACCCGCTGGCGATCAGACCGCCGTACGGCGTCTCGCGGGCCGCGCCCGGGTCGATGTGGAACGGCTGCGGGTCGAACTCGCGGGCGAACTCGATGATGGCGTCCTCGGTGATCTCGACCGACCCGAGTTCGATCACCTCGCCCACCACGAAGTCGTCGAAGTACTTCGTCACGTGCTCATCGGTGCGCGGTCACCTCGGCGCCCGGTTCCTCGGGTTCGTCGTCGACGATGTCGGCGGGGAAGCCGTCGCCGAGCACCGACAGCCCGGTCGCATCCTCGAGCCGCCGGATGATGTTCGGCGACCACTCGCGCGGGCCGTAGCGATCGGCGCCGTCCTCGAAGATGCGGATCATCTCCGGGTTGAGCTCGAGCGGCACGCCATGGCGGTCGGCGATGGCCTGGAACAGGCCGATGTCCTTCAGCACCAGATCCATCGTGAAGTTGATGTCACGCGACCCGTTCAGGATCACCTGGCTCTCCGTCTCGTGCACGAACGAGTTGCCGCTCGAGATCCGGATCGCCTCGTACGTGGTGTTCATGTCCATGCCCGCGGCCTTCGACGTGGCCAGCGCCTCGGCGAGCGAGATCAGGTTCGCCGTCGCCAGGTAGTTGGTGACGACCTTGAGCACCGACGCCGACCCGAGCTCGCCCGTGTGGAGCACGCGACGCCCGAGCACGGTCAGCACCGGCAGGATGCGCTCGAACGTGTCGCGGTCGCAGCCGGCGAAGATCGAGATGTTCCCCGTCGCCGCGCGATGGCATCCGCCCGACACCGGGCAGTCGACCGGCGATCCACCCCGCTGAGTCACCTGGGCCCCGAGCCGGCGGACCTCGGCGTCGTCGGTGGTCGACATCTCCATCCACACCGCGCCGGGCCGCAGGCCGGCCAGCACCCCGTCGTCGGCCTCCATCACCGCCGCGGACGCGGCCGGCGACGGCAGGCACGTGATCACCACCTCGACCGACTCGGCCAGCTCGCGAGGCGAGTCGGCCCATGCCGCTCCCCCGTCGACGAACGGTTGCGCCGCATCGCGATCGAGATCGCGGACGGCGAGGGTGGCGCCATTGCGCAGCAACGAGCCGGCGAGCTTGCCACCCACGTTGCCGAGCCCGATGAACCCGACCGAGGGAAGGGTGGGCGCGCTCATGCGACGAGCCGTTCGGATCCGACCGCCACGACCTCCGGCGCCCAGGCGACGCGCCCGAAGACCTCGCGCACGTCGTCCGCGAACGACGACAACTCATGGATCGGGAAGTCGGGATCGAACGAGTTCTGGTCCCAGTCGGCGCAGAACTGTTCGCACAGCGGGGCCCAACGGTGGTCGGCGAACCGATCGCGTGCATGGCGATCCCCGCCGAGATGATGGGCGTAGTAGTAGCTCTGGAACACGCCGTGGTGCTGCACCACCCAGTGCACCTCGGCGGGAACGTACGGCTGCAGGATCGAGGCGGCGAACTCGCTGTGGTTGTAGGGGGCCAGCTCGTCGCCGATGTCGTGCAGCAGTGCGGCGACCACCCAATCGACGTCGGCGCCGTCGAGACGGGCTCTGGTCGCCGACTGCAGCGAGTGCTCGAGGCGACTGATCTGATACCCGCCGAGCGAATCGGTGAGTCGGGCGAGCGTGTCGATCAGCCGGTCGGCGAGCCCGCCGGCGTGCAGGCGTTCGTACCGGTCGAGCAGGGCGTAGTCGTCGGCCGTGCCGTGCTGCATCTCGCGGAACGAGACCACACCGTCGGGTCGGTCACCGTCGTACGCACGGCGGGCAATCGTGGGTTCGGTCATCCGGCGAGCCTGGCACGGAGCCGGCGCACCGCGAGGCGATACATCGTGTCGGGACCGTCGTGCTCGATGTAGCACCCCTGCAGGTGGCGGTGACCGCTCGTCGGGTCGAACGCCGTGCGGCCGTGGAGTACCCGCTGGTTGTCCATGAACATGAGATCGCCGGGCTCGAGCCGGAACGTCACCTGGTGAGTGGGGTCGTTCGTCCACTCGGTCAGCCACCGACGGCCGCGGTAGTAGGCGTCCAGGTCGACCCCCGGCCGGACGATCGGTTCGTCGAGCTTGGTGTTGAGCCGGATCTGGCGATAGCGACCGCTGAGGTCGTACTCCAGGATGTGGCCGCGGTTGACCACGGTGTCGACACCCATGTCATAGCGGAACACGACCTCGGTGTCGACCAGCGCGGCGTGCCACTCCGGGTGCGCTGCGACCAACGCCATCGCCGCGGCCATGCCGTCGACGAGCGTCGAATCACCGCCGAGCGCCTCGTTGCGGATGCAGTGCAGCATCTGAATGCCCGGCACGGGTCGCCGGTAGGGCTCGTCGCTGTGGGCGCGGAGTGCGTAGGACGTGTACGCCAGGTCGGTCGGCGACGGCTTCGCCTCGACGTCGAACACCCACCCGAAGTTCTGGCCGACGA
The DNA here is from genome assembly GCA_963827775.1 of uncultured Acidimicrobiaceae bacterium. Classification (GTDB taxonomy): domain Bacteria; phylum Actinomycetota; class Acidimicrobiia; order Acidimicrobiales; family Ilumatobacteraceae; genus Ilumatobacter. Next base: position 20,780 of record CAWHCI010000001.1, read on the forward strand.
GGTAGCCGAGCCGGTCCGCGACGCGGGCCACGGTGCCGACCTCGGCCGGTGTGTTGCGGAACACGACGTAGCCGTGCCGGAAGAACGCGCGGAGGCACCCGATCAAGGCGTCGACGTCCTCGCTCGCCGGGTCGAAGGTGATGTCTCGCCAGTCGACGTAGGGGAAGTCCTCCAGCGGGGCCACCCACGCCTCCGGCGCCGGCGGCTCCTCGGGGTCCTTGCGCCACCCGAGCGCGATCTCGATGCCGTCGAGCTCGAGGACCGCCCGATGACCGTCGCTGAACGCGACGTGCAGTGCGTCGTCGACGACGTCGCACGCGACCACCGCGATGTCGACCGCCACGTCGAGCGGGGTGAACAACCGCTGGCGGTTCGTGGGCTCGATCTGACCCGTCTCGGTCGAGCGATCACGCAACCAGTGCGGGTGCAGCTCGGCGACGGCATCACCACAGGTGAGCGTCACCCGTCCGTCGCGCAGCCGCACCGTCGTGGCCGACGCTGCGACCGGTGCCATCTCCGCCAGGCTCACACGGTCATTCTGACGAATCGACGTCGAACGTGACACCATTCGTTCGTTGGGGATGGCATAACCTGACGTCATGGATCGCAGGGGCGCATGAGGCCGATCGTCCGACGTGTCGACCGGCTCCAGCGACTCGCCGTGTTCGAGGCCGCGGCACGACTCGGCAGCTTCACGCGTGCCGGGTCGGAACTCGGGATGACGCAACCGGCGGTCACGCGGCAGATCCGTGCCCTGGAACGCTCGCTCGGCGTCGAGCTGTTCACCCGCACGTCCAATCGCAGCGAGTTGACCGAGCTGGGAGCCCGACTTCGTGAGCACGTGGTCGCCGGCTTCGAAGTGATCGAGTCGGGCCTGGATGAACTGGCCGAGCATGCCGGGAACTTCGTCCTCGCCGCCCACCCCGGCATCGCACAGCTGATGCTGATGCCGCGGCTCGAACAACTGAACGAGGTGCTCGGCGACCTCGACCTGCGCCTGTGGCTGTTCGAGAGCGACCAGGATCTCGCCGACGGTACGTTCGACGCAGCGATCCGGGTCGGCACCGGCAACTTTCCGGGCCTCGACTCGCAACTGCTCTTCCCGGAGGTCGTCGTGCCGGTGGCGGCTCCGTCGATCGCCGAGCGATTCGGTCTCGACGAGTCGAGCTCGGCCGCCGACGTGAACGATGCTCCGTTCGTGCACATGGACGACGGCGACCGGCCGTGGATGACCTGGTCCGGGTGGCTCGCCACGTTCGGCATCGCACTCCGGCGATCGCCGGGCCGGGTGCTGTTCCACAACTATCCGATGGTGCTGCAGCGAGCCCTCCTGGGTCACGGCGTCGCACTCGGCTGGCGACCGCTCATCGACGAGTACGTGGCAGGGGGCGCCCTGCTCGTGGTCGGGCCGCAGGCCAGGTCGTCACGCGGCTACTACGTCACCTGGCCGGCGGGGCGTCCGAGCCCCGCGGTCCAGTCGCTGATCGACTGGTTGGCGAACGATCCGACGTGATCAGACCGCGGCGGCGACCCGGGCGCGCGTCGCGTTCGCACGGATCGCGTTGACCATCTCGGCGAGACGGGTGCGGGGCAGGTCGTGGCCCATGTCGTTGAACATCAGCAGTCGCGATCCGGGCACGGCCTTGGCGGTGGCGACGCCGCCGGACGGACGAACCAGCGTGTCGACCAACCCGTGGATCACCAGCGTCGGCACGTCGAGCCGGCGCAGCTGCTCGGTGCGGTCGCCGCTCGCGATGATCGCGGCGAGCTGACGCGCGGTGCCGGCGGGCCGGTAGCTCCGGCGGAACGACGCGAGCGCGAGCTCGCGGAACTCGTCGGCGTCGAACGCCGGCCCACAGATCTCCGAGAACAGTTCGAGGCCCTGCTCGACGGCGGTCTCCGCCGACGGCTCGGGCCGCCGCATCGTCTTGCGGATGATCTTCGGAGTCGGTTGCCCGACCCGCCGATTGCCCGTCGTCGACATCACCGACACCAGGCTCGCCACCCGTTCCGGAAAGCTGATCGCGGTCTGCTGGCCGATCATGCCACCCATCGACATGCCGACGATGTGCGCACGGTCGACGTCGAGCGCGTCGAGCAGGCCGACGGCATCCGCGGCCATGTCACGCAGGAGGTACGCCGAGGGCATCGGGCGGCGGAGCGCGAGGGCCTTCAACAGCTGCGAACGGGTCGGGGGCTCATCGGGCAGCTCGGTCGACAGCCCGATGTCGCGGTTGTCGAAGCGGATCACGCGGAAGCCGTCGTCGGCGAGCCGGTCGACGAACTCCTGCGGCCAGTCGACGAGCTGGCCGCCGAGTCCCATCACGAGCAGGAGCGGATCGCCCGACCCCTGCTCCTCGTACTCGATCGTGATGCCGTTCGCCTGAACCGATGCCATCGGGCCAAGGCTACGGACGTGACGGGCGGCTCCTACGATGACGGCGTGACATCGCTGCCCGTCCTCGACATCGGCCCGTTCCTCGCCGACGAATCGACCGCTGCCGCGAGCGAGTTCGTCGAACGGCTGCGCGACACCCTGCACGGGCCGGGCTTCTGCTACCTCGTCGGGTCGGGAGTCGACCCTGAGCGGGAGTCGGCGGTCATGGACGTCGCCCGCCAGTTCTTCGCGCAGCCCGACGAGCTCCGTCTCCGGATCGTCAACACCAACACGCCCCACTTCCGTGGGTACACCCGGCTCGGCATGGAGCACACCAACGGTGTCAGCGACTGGCGCGACCAGATCGACATCGGACCCGAGCACGAACCGGTCGATCCGGGCCCCGACGGCCCGACCTGGCTCCGCGTGCGAGGGCCGAACCAGTGGCCCGACTCGGTGCCGTCGATGCAGCCCACCGTGACGGGCTGGATGGACGAGATGGCCACCGTCGGCGCCGCCGTGCTCCGTGCGATCGCACTCGGGCTCGGCCAACCGGCCGACTACTTCGAACCGACGACGACGCCGCACCCCGAGGTGCTCGTGAAGATCATCAGGTATCCGGCCCAGGACGAACACACCGACACGGGCCAAGGGGTGGGGCTCCACAACGACTCGGGGCTGCTGTCGTTCATCATGCAGGACGACGTCGGGGGGCTCCAGGTGCAGATCGGCGACGAACTGGTCGACGCGACGCCGATGCCCGGCGCTCTGATCCTCAACATCGGCGAGATGCTCCAGATCGCGACCGATGGCTACCTGCGAGCGACCAAGCACCGCGTCGAGAGCCCGCCGCCGGGGCGCGAACGCATCTCGGTGGCGTACTTCTACAACCCGGCGATGGAAGCCACGTTCGAGCAGATCCCGCTGCCCACCGAACTCGCGGCTGCGGCACGTGGCGCCGAGAACGAGCGGCCGGGCGACGTGATCTTCGCGAACTACGGCGACAACTGGCTCAAGTTCCGCGTGCGTTCGCACCCCGACGTGGCGGCGATCCACCACCCCGACCTCGTCGGCACCTTCGACTGACGGGCCTCCGGTACATGCCCGCCGCCCCGCCGGGCTTCCGGTACGGTGAGGAACGCCTATGGGACTGTTCAAGAAGCGTGCGACCGACCCGGCCGAGATCGAGCGCCTCAAGGCCGAGATCGCATCGATGGGCGCCCGGCTCAACGCCTCCGACGTCGCCAAGACCGAACTCGACGACACGGTGCGGGGCATCACGAACCGGCTCGATGCCTCGACGCCGGCGCCCCCGTCGCCCCCACCCTCGACCCCGCCTCCGGCACCGCCGACCGCGACACCCGTCGTCGACACGGCAGAGCTCGACAAGCTGAACGCCAAGATCGAGCGGCTCACCACGCGCGTCGACGACGCGCCGGCGCCCACCGTCGACCCGGCCACGATCGACGCACTCAGCACCCGCGTCGAGGAGCTGACGTCGCGCGTCGACGACGCCCCGACCGGTGGGGTCGACCACGCCCACATCGAGCAGCTCAGCGCCGAGGTGCAGCGGATCGGTCAGCGCATCGACGACGTCGACGCACGGATCACGGCGATCTCGACCGAACTCGCCAACCAGCTCACCGAACTGAGCGCCGACATCGACGCGGGCGGCTCGTCACCCGGCGACGCGGTCGTCGACGAGTTCCGCGATGCGCAGACACGTCTGGCGGGCGAGCAGGCTCGATACCAGATCGCGTTCCGTCGGGACCTGGCCGACCTGGCCGACCGGCTGAAGCGCTCCTGAATTCCCGGTCGGCGAGCGTCAGCCGTCGTTGTTGAGCTCTTCGGCCAGCTGCGCCAGCAGATCGCCGACCTGATCGAGCTTCTCCTCGTATCCGGCGAGATCGCCCTCGCGCAGCAGGTCCTGCGCCTCGAGATACAGACCGCTCGGCCTCCGACGCGAGCACGGCCGGACGGTCGTCGCTCGGGGGTGTCGGATCCGAGCCTTCGGTGTCGTCGGGTGCGATCGGATCGACGTCGTCGCCGTCCTCGGAGACACGATCGCCGATCTCGGCATCGAATCCGGGGAACAGGCGCGACAGCGCCGAGGCAAGATCGGTGTCGAGCACCGCACCGTTGTCGTGCGACACGATCACGAACCGGAACTCGGCGACGTCGGCGACGACGTACACCGGACGGATGTAGATCAGTCCGTCGGCCACGGGAATCAGCTGGAGATCGCCGAACTTCACCTGGGTGCCGGTCTCCGACGTTGGCCTGCAAGCTGAGCGCGGGGCTGATGTCCTGCTCCGACTCGGCCTGATCTGCCACGAGCAACGGGCCGTCGGGCAGCGGCTCCTCCACCGAGTACGTGATCAGCTGTCCGTACGACTCGGGGTCGCTGGATGCCGTCATGTAGGCCTGCAGCCGCGTTCGGCTGTCGTCGGTCGAGAAGCGGACGAACGGCCGCAGGATCACGAACTCCTCCTCGCCGTTGATGCCGTTCCGGAAGTTCGTGTAGTAGGGAATGAAGCGCTCGGTCGACGACTCACTCGCGAATTCGGTCTGCTGATCGAGCGGGTCGACCGTGGTGTTCACCCGTGTGACGCCTTCCTGGCGGTCGACCGACGGCGCCTGCGCCACCGACCAGGCACCGGTGCGCTGGAAGAAGTCCTCGGGCGCGACCTGGTACTTGGAGTACAACTCGGTCTGCACGCGGAACAGATCCTCGGGATACCGGAGGTGCTCCGCCAGATCGTCGGGCATGTCGGAGAGCGGGGTGAACAGGTCGGGGAACGCCGACTGCCACGTCCGCAGGATGGGGTCGTCCGGGTCGACGACGTAGAACGTCACGTCGCCGGTGTACGCGTCGACCACGGCTTTCACGCTGTTGCGGATGTAATTCGAGTTGGTCGACAGCCCGGTCTGGTTGCTCAGCTGCACGTTGCCGATTCGCTGCCCGTACGGGTAGCGCGAGGTGGACGTGTAGGCGTCGATCACCCACTGCACCCCGCCGTCGACCACGACCGGATACGGGTCGCCGTCGTAGTCGAGGAACGGGGCGAGCTTCTGCACCCGGTCCTGGACCGAGCGAACCCACAGCAACTGCGAATCGCTGTTGATCGCACCCGACCCGATGACGTTGTAGTCGAGGAACGCCAGGGCGAATGCCGACCGCCGGAGGAACCCCTTGAGTTCGACGCCGGACGTGCCGCCGTAGGCCTCGGGTTCGCCACACGGCGACTCGGTCACGTCGGTGCGGGCGATCGCATAGCCGCTCATCGCCGGACTGAAGTACAACTCGGGCCGGTCGAGATCGACCTCGTGGTAGTCGGGACGGTCACGATCGGTGACGCGCCCGACCGGTGCCGACACCAGCCCGCAACCACGCGTGCTGACCAGGTGCTCACCCTGCCAGCTCTTGTTGGCGATGCTGCCCAGGTCGAGCTCGCGGGCGGTGATCAGCACCTGCTCGGGCTCGGCGCCCGGTTCGAGTGGATAGCGATCGACGTCGAGATCGGCGATCTGGAGGCCCGTGAGGTCGCCGCGATCTCGGGAGAAGCGGGAGAGCATCTGTGTCGGATTGAGGAGGCGGACGTTCTTGATCGGTTCGAGGTCGTCGACGACCTCGGGCGCGATCAGCCGCCCGAACGCGACCGTCTGGGTACCGACGTCGTCGATGCCCATGGCGGCGCGCGTCGCTTCCACGTTGCGTTCGATGTACGGGGCCTCACGCTCTTCCTGGTTGGGGCGAACGATCAGCGACTGCACGATCGCCGGGTACACGAGACCGCCCACGATCAACACCACCAACCACAGGCCCGAGGCCACGAGCGGGAGCCGCCACCGATCGGTGCGGATCGTCGTGAGATACAGCACTGCGGTCAACAGCGCGATCGAGCACGAGCAGCATCATCGCCGGAAGCTGTGCCTTGACCACCGTGTACGTGGCACCCTGCACGAACCCGCGGCGTTCGTTGGTGAGTTCGTACCGGGTGAGCCAGTAGTCGGCGGCCTTGACGGCCGCGAGCACCGCCAGCAGCACGGCGGCGTGCACCTTGGTCGAGGGCCGAACCGTCGGCATCGACGACGTGAACAGCACGCCGCCGTTGAGCAGATGGGCGGCGATCGTGAGCAGCAGCACGATCACGAGCGCGGCGAACAGCCAGTCGATCGCGAACGTGATGAACGGCAACTCGAACACGTAGAAGCCGACGTCGACGCCGAACTGTGCATCGTCGACACCGAACCGCTTGCTGTTGCGGAACAGCAACCACTCCTGCCACTTGCGAGACCGCCGGCAGCGCCAGCATGAACGCCAGCACGAGTGCCGTGCCGTACCGGACGAGACGCAACCGGTGCCCGAACACCTCGTGGAAACGCTCGACGTACGGGTGCACGTTGGCCGGGAACGACGTGGGCGCGGTGCGGTCGGCGATGACCAGGTTCGTGACCGCGAGCAGCGAGAACACGACGAAGAACAGCAGGAACAGCGAGACCTTGGCCCACAGCTGCCCCCAGAACACGTCGCTGCGTCCGATCGCATCGTGCCAGAGTGCATCGACGTAGAAACTCGCGATCGCCCGACCGAACACGACGACCACGAAGAACAGGAGGCCGAGAGCGATGAGGACCCCTCGTCCGGAGATCCGGGACAGGAGTCGGGGCCGGGGGAGGTCTGATTCGCGCCGCATCTGGCGCCGAGGCTACTGGCCGTCGGGCACCGTGAGGCAGCGGCATCCCGGGTGCGCCGGGCGCGCCGACGTGGCCGGTCGGGTATGCCTCACCGGCCGCGAACGGGACCGGCGAGCGAGTTGTCCTCGCAATCGGGACACGTCGGCTCGGACGGGTCGATCGATCCAGGTCAGCGGCGTGCCGGGCTTGACACCGACCGACGAGGCCGCCCCCGTGCGCGAACCGGAACGCATCGTCGAGTTGGTCGTCGATGTGCTGCGTCTTCCACTCGCGGTACACCGCACGGACACGCTTGGTGATGTCGTCGTTGTCACCGGCGCCGTCGGCGATCGCCCGCTCGAGCCGCTGCCGGAGCGGGACGACGAGATCGTCGCCGACGATGCCGTGGGCGCGATCGAGGGCTCCGCGCCGCAGCGAGGTACGAAGCGTCTTGGTGTCGTTGCGGCCGACCTCGGCGGCACCTGCGACCGCCGCGTCGAGCAGGTCGTCGGCGAGCGCGTCGACGTACACCTGCACGTGATCGTCGGCCACGGGCACGACCTCGTCGAGCAGGGTGACCGGCTCGTTCCGTCGGAGCAGGTCGAGCACACCGTTCTGTTCGTCGGCCAGCACACGCTTGAGCTTCCGGGCACCCGACACGATCAGGGGGACCAGGGCCTCGTCCCGACGCAGGAACGGCGTGGACTCGGGCTCACCCGATTCGTCGTCGGTCGTGCTCGTACCCGCCTCCACCGCGTCGTCCGCCTTTTCGTCCGCTGCGTCGTCGGCTGTGTCGTCCGACTCGTCCGGCGTCTCACTGCGCAGCCGTTCGAAGATCCCGTTCACGTCGGGTCGGTCGTCGGTCACCTCGTCGCCGTCGCTGGCTGTGGCGACATCGCCGGGTGCGGCGTCGCCGACCTCGTTCGAGTCGGCACCGTCGGCACCGGGCCGGTCGCGGAACAGCGAGACGACGTTGGCATCGCGCTCGGGGGCGGCCGGGTCGGCCACGTCCGCCACGTCCGCCACGACTTCGTCGGGCCCGTCAACGCCGACGCTCGGATCCGCCTCGTCCTCGACGGCGACCTCGTCGGCGGCCTCGTGCACGGTCCCGGCAGCGTCATCGGCCCCGCCCGCGTCATCGGTCTCCGCCTCGACCTTCGCGTCCGCCGGTGCCAATTCGTCGTCGGCGGGTGACTCGTCGACCTGCAGCTCGTCGACCGCGGATTCCACGGCCGGTTCGACCTCGTCGTGTCGATGTGGCGAACCATCGGCCGCGGCATCGACCATGCGATCGCCGGTGGCGGGCTCCGGCGTGGCCCGGTCCAGATCGCTCGCGGGCACCATCAGCGGGAGCGGGCCCGTGGTCGGTGAGAAGTTCACGATCTCCTCGGGACCGTCGATCGACTGCAACTCCGAGGTGACGTCGACCGCGACCAGCCGCGCACGTTCGAACACCTGGAGCAGCCGGTCGCGGCCGTGCACCAAGTCCTCGATCTGCTGGCGGGCGAGCTTGGTACGGCGTTCGAGATCGGCGAGCACGCGCTCGCGATACGCGCGCGCCTCGTTGACCATCTCGCGACCCTGCTGCTTGGCGAGTGCGACCTCGGCCTCGGCGTCGGACGACGCATCGTGACGCTTCCGAGCGGAGTCGAGCTCGGCCTCCTGCCGGAGGCGATTGACCTCGTCGTTCGCGTCGCTGATCACCTTCGCCGCAGCCTCCTCGGCCCGGATCTTGATCTGCGATGCGGATTCGCGGGCGGTCTGCAGCACGCGCAGGGTCTCCTCACCGAGGATCGCCGCCACGGTCTCCTCGTCGAGTTCCGGCGCCGGCATCACTTCCGACTCGGCGGCCAGGAGTTCGGCTTCCAGCTGCCGTTCACGTTCCTGCAACCGGCCCAGCTCGGCGGCCACCGACGTCAGGAACGCACGTACCTCGTCCTGCGTGTAGCCGCGCCGCGACGTGGAGAAACCTGCCTCCGCGACGGACGCGGGCGACGACGGGTCTGGTCTCGACAGCGAGGCAGCCATCCAACGAGCGTAAACCGCCCGGAGGCCGAGTTGGCGGCAATCGGCGCCGGGCATCACCGACTGGTCAGGGCGTCGGCGGCGGGATCGGGTCGCCACCGAGCGCCTCGAGCGCCTCGAGCGCCTCCTCCAAGGTGGCGACCGTGATGATCGTGAGATCGTCGCCACCGGCCAGGCGAGCGGCTTCGATGTCGGCCTCACCCTGCGCCGCCGGGACGATGAACACGTCGACACCGGTCTGGGCGACCGCGCTCGCCTTCTGGCGAAGACCACCGATCGCACCGACCGTGCCGTCGAGCTCGATCGTGCCCGTGACGGCGACGTTGCGCCCACCGGTCAACTCTCCGGGAGTGAGTTCGTCGATCAGCGTGAGCGTGAAGGCGAGGCCCGCCGACGGTCCCCCGATCGAACCCGTGTCGATGTCGAGCTCGAACGGCAACTCGACGCGGCGCGTGTCGAACGGGAAGAACCCGACGATCGTGCGGTCGGGCTCGTCGGGTGACGCGGTGAGTTCGACCTCGACCTCCAGCTCTCCGTCCTCGGGCCGGTCGACACGCATCGTCACCACGTCGCCCGGCTGCAGACCGGCGAGCAGCCTGCTGAGATCCTCGACCCCGTCGATCGCCTCGCCGTCGACCTCGAGGATCCGGTCACCCGGGTCGAGCACGTCGTCCGACGGGCTCCACGTGACGCACTCGGAGCCGTCCTCGCTCGGTTCCAGACACACCATGTCCTGGATCAGGACGTCGCCCTCCGCCGAGGCTCACATCGAAACCGACACGCTCGAGCGCCACGAACTGCGCCACCTGCTCGGACGACCGCATCGACTCCAGCGCGAATCGGCGGCGCTGCTGCGGAGTCTGCACGCCGAACTTCTCCTCGCTGGTCAGGAACTGGATCGCCGGCTCGTCGCGTCCCACGAACCACGACAGCACCGACTGCGCCGGCTCGGTGACCGTGACGAAGAAGACGTCGCCGTCGGGTGGGTACTGCTCGGCCAGGTCACCCAGGTCACCGAACACGATCCGCTCGTCGACCGGCTGCGCCGACGCCGGTGTCCGCGCGAACGGCGTCCCCTGCTCGAGCCCGAGGCGTTGATTCTCCTTCGAAGCGACCCACTGCGACGGGAGGACGGCCGTCACGGCGATCAGTGCGAGCACGAGCAGCGAGAGACCCACGACGGGGATGGTCCACCAACGATGCGATCTCGACGGCAACATCAGGCCGAGCCGCTCGGCCGCCTCCGACGGCGTCTCCAACCGCGACGGGGGCGGCCCCGGCGGGCCGCTCGTCGGCGGTAGTGTCGATGTCCGCGTGTCGGTCACTCTTGCGCTCTCTGTTGATGGACTCACGATCAGAGCCGCGTTCATCGCCGGCTTGGCAATCGTCGCGCTCCTGCTCACCGGCTGGCGTAAGCCTGCCAGAGCGGAGCCGCAAACACCACGCGGTCCACTCGCACGTGAGCGGTCCGGCGTCATGGTCGACCACTACGACACACCGCAGTACCGGCGTCCGGGCGTCGTCCGGCGGGTGTTCGCGCTCGTGGCCAGCGGCGGGATCGGTGTCCTCACCGGCGTGCTCGCGGCCATCGTCACCTCCTTCGCGATCGCGATCGCCGTGATCTGGCTGACGAACCTGCTCCAGCAATGACCGTCGGCGACCGGCGCAACACGGTCATCGTCGCAGGGCACCGGGGCGACACCGCGGTGGCCGAGCGCCATCTCGACGACCCCGAGCCCGTCGTCCGGGCTGCGGCACTCGGGGCGCTCGATCGCATCGGATCGCTCACGGACGACCGTCTCGCCGCGGCGTTCGACGACGACGATGCGAGCGTGCGCCGGCGCGCCGCGGAACTCGCTGCGGCCCGACCCGACGTCGACCTGATGCCGCTGCTGACCGACGACGACGCGACCGTCGTCGAGATGGCCGTCTGGGCGTGCGGTGAACGCGACACGGTGAGCGACGACCTGCTCGCGGTCGTCATCGACCTCACCACCGACGCCGACGAACCACTCGTGCGCGAGGCCGGGGCGGCCGCGCTCGGTGCGATCGGCGATGCCCGGGGGGCGCCGGCGGTGCTCGTGGCCTGCGGTGACAAGCCGCACGTTCGTCGGCGGGCGGTGCTGGCGCTCGCACCGTTCGCGGGCGACGAGATCGAGGCCGCCATCGACCGCGCACTCAACGATCGTGATTGGCAGGTTCGTCAAGCGGCCGAGGACCTGCGACGTGCCGCCGGCACCGTCGACCTCATCTGACCAGGCCGCAGGTCAGATCGTGTAGCGGTAGACGTTGGTGTCGTACGGCACGAATCCGAGACGCTGGTACAGACGGTTGGCCGCCTCTCGCGACGAGCGGCTCGTCAGGCTCACGTTCTTCGCGCCCCGATGGGCCGCTTCGGCGATGGCGGCCCGGTTGAGCGCCTCGCCGACGCCGTGCCCTCGGGCGTCGGCACCGACGACGACGTCCTCGATCCAGGCCTTCACGCCCGTCGGGATCCGGTAGAACGCCAGCGTCAGGCTGCCGACGATCGCACCGTCGACCCGGGCGACGTACAACACCGAGTCGGGCGAGTCGACGATCGCCGACAGCTCGGCGGCGTCGGGCGGCGACGACGACGAGGAGAGTTGTGGGATCAGTTCGGCGAATGCGGCGACCAGCTCGTCGTCGACGCGATCGGCGGGGCGGATGTCGAGGCTCACGAGATCGACGCTAGCTGCCGTGGTCCGGGCTCGACAGCTTGCAGCGTGAGGCGCGATCGTGGGGTGCGATGGCCCAGGCACGCGAGCAAACGGCGGCAACGAACCAAGCAACGACGACCCACACCGACGGGCCCGTCACCGACCGCGAGGCGACACACGACCCGGACACGGCGGCTCGTGATCGCGTTCCTGGTGATCATCGCGGTCGCCGGCATCCTGGCGGTTGCCGCTCCGGGCGACGACGGAACGGGCGCCCCGGCGAGCCCGAAGATCGAGGCCCGGACCTCCCGGTAGGCTCGTTCCGGCATGGAGCATGTCCGCTGGATCGCCGACGACATCGAACTGACCAACCCGGTCGTCGTGGCCGCGTTCACGGGATGGAACGACGCCGGCGACGCGGCGTCCACCGCCGTCCGGACGATGATCGAGACGAGCGGTGCGACGGCCCTCGCCGACATCGATCCCGAGCCGTTCACCGACTTCGCCACCGTGCGCCCGCACGTGGCGCTCGACGCCGACCGGAACCGGTCGATCGTGTGGCCGACCGTCGGCATCTGGGGCGCCTCGCTGCCCGGCAGCGATGTCGTGCTGGTGCTCGGCCCCGAACCGGCCCTCCGCTGGCGCACCTTCTGCGAGCAGATCACCGGCATCGCACATCGCGTCGGTGCCCCCATGGGCTTCACGCTCGGGGCACTCCTGGCCGACGTGCCGCACACCCGCCGCACGCAGATCATCGGCACCGCCACCGATTCCGACATGGTCGAGCGATTCGACCTCGAGCGTTCCCGCTACGAGGGACCGACCGGCATCGTCGGCGTGCTCCACGACGCGCTCTCGCGCAGCGGCCTGCCGACGGCGTCGCTGTGGGCCGCCGTCCCGGGGTACGCCTCGCAGTTGCCGTCACCCAGAGCGGCCTTCGCCGTGCTCGATCGACTCTGCACGATGATGGGAACGCCGGCTCCCGTCTCGGCGATCGCCGAACAGATCGCCGACTACGACGCGCAGGTCGACGCGCTGATCGCCGACGACGACGACCTCGTCACCTACGTCCGGCGGCTCGAGTCGATGGTCGACGAGATCTCCGACGACGATGCCGGCGCCGAACCGGCCATCGACGACAACGACCCCGGTCAGCTGGCCGCCGAGGTCGAGCAGTTCCTCCGCGAGCACGACGGCGACGGCTGATCGCCGCCGGCGTCAGGTCCGCCAGACCTGGTCGCGGGGCCGGTCGAACCCGGTCGGCACGTCCTCACCGTTGATCGCCGCGAACGCCATCGGCGCCCACCAGCTGGCGCCGGCGGTGGCCTCGGGCAGCGAGGCCGGACCGAACCAGCCCACGTCGGACGTCTCCAACGGATGCGGCTGCAGTTCGCCACCGGTCGCACGACAGTGGAACAGCAGCATGTACATCCCGAACCTCGAGAACCCCATGCGCTGGCCGTCGATCACCGAGAGCAGCCGCACCGGTTCGCACGAGATGCCGGTCTCCTCCGACACCTCCTTCACGGCGACCTCGGACGGCGAGTACCCCACGTCGGCCCAGCCCGTCGGGTACAGCCACACGCCCGAGTCGGCGCGTTGTACGAGCAGGATCTCCCCCTCGTCGTTGCCGACGACGGCGCCGATCGCGACCTTCGGCGTGACGTATCCCGGCACGCCCTCGCCGACGTTCTGGAGCCACTCCTGCACGAAGTGGTCGGTCTCGCGTTCGACCTCGGCGGCGTTCTCGAGCTCCTCGGCCGCGGCGCGAATGTCGGCGGCGACGTGCAGGACCTCCTCGTAGCGCTCGCGCTCGTAGAGGTTCTCGGTGAACGCCAGGCCGGTCCGGGCGATCCCCGCCAGGGAAGCGCTCCAGCGCGCCAGGTCCCGCGCTTCGGGTTGGCCGGACGACTCGCTCACCTCCCCGACGCTACTGCGCGGACCCTCGCGACGATCGACGGTGCGTCCCGGAGTCAGCCGATCGCGTGGAGGACCGCTCGTTCGATCTCGGTCCGGTGCGAGGAGTCGGAGATGAGCTCCCCCGACCAGCTCCTCACGTAGAACGTGTCGACGACGTCGAGTCCGACGGTCTGCACCGTGGCGTGACGGATGTCGAGCCCGACCTCGGCGAGCGCCTTCGTGATGCGGTACAGGATGCCGATCCGCGTCGAACACCGGACCTCGATCACGGTGGCGTCCGACGATGCACCGTCGTCGAACGTGACGCTCGGTGCTGCGGGCGTCGCGGCCTGAGTGGCTCGGCGGCGCCGGTACGTTCGAGCGCGTTCGGCGAGCCGGGACTCGATAGCGAGCCGGCCCTGCACCGCTCGATCGAGATCGGCCACCACCGGCTCCCACTCGATGCCCTCGTCGGGCACCTGCACACGGAACTCGGAGGCGCCCATGCTGACCCGGCCGAGCTGTGGTTCGTCGGAGTGGGCACGAGCCGCCACGACATCGAGGCCGTGGAGCGAGACCACGCCGGCGATGCGGCTGAACATGCCCGGCTCGTCTCGATAGACGATCGTGAGGCGGCCGTCGGCGATCCGGACGTGGTGCTCCCCGGTCGCCATCGACTGCACGGTCTCGGCATCGGGGAACAGCGTCCAGGTCGCGTCGGCCACGTCGCCGCCACCGAGCACGTGATCCACCCGTGCGACCAGCTCGTCGACGAGCTCCTTCTTCCAGCCGCCCCAGGCCGACGGGCCGGTTGCGATCGAATCGGCTTCGGTGAGCCGATGCAGGAGCTCGAGACGTTCGTGGGACCCGACCGCGTCGGCGACCATCCGGATCGTGACCGGGTCGGACAGGTCGCGCCGCACCGCGACGTCGGGGAGCAGCAGGTGGTGCTCGACCATCGCCACCAGCGCGTCGACGTCGTAGTCGCCGAGCCCGAGCTTCGGACCGAGCTCGCGGACGATGTCCATGCCCACTTCGGTGTGATCGCCCGGGTAGCCCTTGCCGATGTCATGGAACAACGCGCCGAGGACCAGGAGATCGGGGCGGGCGACCCGATCGGCGAGGTCGGAGGCGTTCGCTGCCGCCTCCCACAGGTGCCGGTCGACCGTGTACCGGTGGTAGGCGTTCCGCTGCGGGCGGGAGCGGACGGGTTCCCACTCGGGCAGCATCCTCGTGATCAGCCCGCGCTGGTCCAGCGCCTCGATCACCGGAATCGAACGGTGACCCTCCAGCAGGAACGCGACCAGCTCGTCGACGGCACCGGCCGGCCACGGAACCGGCCACTGCGGCACCAGCTCGGCCAGACGATCGAGCGCCCGTCGGCCGATTCGCGCCTCGTGCCGAGCGGCGGCGGTCGCGATCCGCAACATGTACGTGGGATCGACCGCCGGATCCGCGTCGACCGCGAGCTCGATCTCGCCGTCGACGAGCATCACGCCGGGGGCGACCTCCTTGGGGCTCCCGCCGGTCGTCTTCCCGACCCGGCCCCACGCTTCGTCGGAGATCCAGGCGACGGTTCGCGCTGCGGCCGCGATCTCGGCCATCAGGGCATCGGCCGACGGCAACCCGGCGGCGGCTGCCGCGGCGTCCTGATCCTCCAGACGCAAGGTGTCCCCGGGTCGACCCGTGGCGCGATGCAGGGCGACGCGTGCGTTCAACAGCACGTCGTAGCAGTCGTTCAGCGCGGCGTTGTCCTCGTCTGACAGGGTCAGATTCCCGCGCTCCGCCCACCACAACGACTGGGCATCCCGGATCCCGCCGTGGCCATCCTTGAGGTCGGGTTCGAGGATGTACGCCACGTCACCGGCGCCGGTCTGGCGCTCGCGAACCCGGACGCGCAGGTCTGCCAGCCATCGCTTCCTGCGCTTCGTCCAGTTGCTGCGACCCGACTCGACGATGACGTCCGCGAGCTCGCGATCACCTGCGATCGGACGCGCCGTGAGCAGTGCGGTGGCGGTGTCGAGATCGGTCTTCGCCAGGGCGAGATGTTCGTCGACGGTGCGAACCGCGTGCCCGAGCTTCTGGCCGCTGTCCCAGATCGGATACCAGATCGCCGATGCAACCGGTTCGATCCGCTCGGGCTTCGACTCGTGGACGAGCACGAGGTCGATGTCGCTGTGCGGCGAGAGTTCGCCGCGCCCGTAGCCGCCCACCGCGATGAGCGCGAACCGGGGTGCCCCAGGATGTTCGGCGCGAGCGTGGTCGGCCAGCGCCTCGATCCACTTGTCGGTGGCAACGGCCAGCCGGTGACAGTACTCCCGCCCACCGACCGAGGTGTCGTCGACCGCGAGGCCACGCCGTGCGTCGGCCTCGGCCACCGCCTGCTCGGTCGTGGTGCTGGGTGCGGTCACGGGACCACGGTAATTCCCGCTTCAGCGCAGACCTTCATCTCGCCGGCGGGTGAGGATGGTCATCGCCTTCCAGGCGCCCCACGTGAGGCCGGGGACCTGGAGT
Source organism: uncultured Acidimicrobiaceae bacterium (assembly GCA_963827775.1). Taxonomy (GTDB): domain Bacteria; phylum Actinomycetota; class Acidimicrobiia; order Acidimicrobiales; family Ilumatobacteraceae; genus Ilumatobacter. The sequence goes on from CAWHCI010000001.1 coordinate 36,950, forward strand.
TCCGGATCGACGTCCGACCACGTCGCCGGACCGAGCCGGTAGACGTCGCGGGCGACCGTGTCGGGGGCGCTGGGATCGGGCGCCGGCGCCACGACGCCGTGCTCGCGCAGGAATTCGCCGAGCGGCCACGTCGAGTCGCGGAGCAACGACAGCGGCGTCGCCCGCTGTTCGTCGACGTCGGTTGCGAGCAGGGCGGCGAGCTGGGCGAGGGCGGCAGCCGCCGCGCGGTCGACGACCTGCCCGAGTTCGGCATCGACCGTCGACGGGTCCACGCCACCTCGGGCACACGCGTCGGCCACCACCCGGCGCATCCACGTGGGCACGACTCGCCGGGCGGTCGCGAGCAGATCAGCGGGTGGTTCGTCGAGCTGCACGTCATCGGCCACGCCACTCTTCTATCGTGAACGCCGTGCGCGCGCTCCCGACCCGATCACGACGCACGAACGCGGTTCGCTCGTGGGCAGCCGCCGCAGCCGTCGCCCTCCTCGCCGCCGCGTGCACGGGCGACGGCGAAACCGCAGCCCCGACCACGTCGGCGAGCCCCACCACCACGACCACGATCCAGCGCGAAGACGACGGTGCGTTGGCCATCGGCGTGTACCTGCCGGTGACGGGCGTCGGGTCGGAACTCAGTCAGCCGATGATCGCCGCCGTGGAGGACGCGATCGATCTGATCAACCAGTCGGGCGGCGTGCTCGGCAGCCCCGTGACGGCGGTCGCCGCCGACGAGGGCGCCGGGACGGGGCCGGGGGAACTCCTCGCTCGCGAACGTCGACGCGATCGTCGGACCGGCATCATCGCTGACGGCGCTCTCCCAGTTGGGTCCCGCCGTCGACCCGGTGACAGGCGTCGTCGTGTGTTCCCCGTCGGCCACCGCCCTCGCCCTCGACGACTACCCCGACAACACGTTCCTGTTCCGGACGGCGCCCAGTGACTCGATGCTGATGGCTGCCATCGCCCGACAGGCCCAGAGAACGGGTGCGCGGAGCGTGGCCGTCGGCTATCTCGACGATCCCTACGGTCGCGGTCTGAACGATGCGTTCCGGGCCGAGATCGAAGCACGCGGGATCCCCGTGCTGAACGAGGTGGGGTTCAGTGGCGACCAGCCCGACCTGTCGGGCCTGGCCGACGAGCTGCTCAGCGTCGATCCCGGCGTGATCATCGTGCTCGGCGACAGCGACGACGGTGGGCGCCTGCTCGCCGCGCTCGACGCCTCCGACGCCACGTCGCCCCTCGTGATCGTCAACGATGCGATCCGGGGTGCGCGCCAGACGATCCAGTCGCTGTCTCCGGAGTTCCGCGACCGGTTGACCGGTGTGGCAGCCCTGGCACGGGGTGTCGGCGACGACGCGCCCGAAGGGTTCTTCGCGGCGCACGCGGTCGACTGCGTGAACCTGATCGCCCTGTCGGTCGTCGTCGCCGGGTCGGACTCACCACGGGCGTTCCGCACGAACATGGCGAGCGTCAGCGCCGACGGTTCGCCGTGCGACACGTTCGAGACGTGTTCGCTCCTGCTCGAGCAAGGTCTGGACATCGACTACGACGGCGCCTCGGGGAGCGTCGCCCTCGCGAACACGACCGGCGACCCGGTGCAGGCGCGGTTCGAATCGTTCGGCTTCGATGCCGACGGCGCCGAGGTCCGCGCCTTCGAATTCGACGTTCCCTGAGCCCCGAGCTCGGAGCCGACGCCGGGACCGGGTGCGGCTCAGACGAGATCGTCGACGTAGGCCAGGTAGCCGACGTAGAAGTCGCCGAACTCGCCGTAGAGCGCCGAGCCCTTGTCGTACCGCAGCGTGTAGACCACGTCCTTGATGACTTCGAGGTTGATCGCGAACAGCGTGACACCCCACTCGTGGCTGTCGAGACCGGTCGATCCGGTGATCAGCTGCACGAGCTTGCCGGCGAACTTCCGACCGCTCGATCCGTGTTCCATCATCATGTCGCGCCGCTCGTCGAACGGGGTGGCGTACCAGTTGGCGTGGCCGTCGCGTCGTTTGCTCATCGGATAGAAGCAGAACGCGGGCTTGTCGTCGGGCGGCAGTTCCGGGTAGAGCCGTGCCTGGAGTGCCGCTTCCGGCATGCCCTTCGCGTACTCGCTCACCTCGGTGATGGACAGATAGCTGTCGGCGATCGAGATCCCTGCCGTGTTCAGGGCCGTTTGGAACCGGCGCAGCGCGGTGACGTCACGCCCGAGCGCCATGAACGCAAGGTCGGCCTTGTGGCCCAGGATCGCAGCCGTGACGACCTGGCAGTCGTCGGCCTCGGCGGCGCGGACCGCCTGGAGCACGGCGTCTCGATCGACCGACTTCCGCGGCGTGCCGAACAGGTGCAGGACGCAGAGGCCCGTTTCCATGCGCATCCCCGGAGGCTACCGACGCAATCGCACTCGCCCGCCTGCGGCGGACCGGCGTCAGTGGGCCCACGCCGACCCGGCCAGCCCGGAACCAGGACGTCAGCCAGAACCGAACTCGTCGTCGCTGAGCCGGTCGGGGGCGTAGAGGTTGAAGCGATCGTCTCGGACGAATCCGGCGAGCACCAGCCCGGCGCGCCTCGCCGCGTCCACGGCGAGGGCCGTCGGCGCGCTCGACGGCGACGACGGCGCCGAACCCGGCGGCCCAGGCCTTCTGCACCATCTCGACACTGGCCCGACCGCTCACGAACAGGCCGAGACCCGTGGCGGGCAGATCACCGGCCATCAGCATCGCACCGACCACCTTGTCGACGGCGTTGTGCCGTCCGACGTCCTCGCGCACCAGACGCACCGTTCCCGCCCGGTCGAACAGGGCTGCGGCGTGCACCGCGCCGGTCGAGCCGAACAACCCCTGCCGACCGGACACGGCAGCCGGCACCGAGCCGAGCACGTCGAGGGGGATGGGATCGGTGGGATCGAGCGGGTCGAGTCGTTGGAGCATCTCGTCGAGCTGTTCGCTGCCGCACCAACCGCAGCTCGACGAGGTGGCGCCGAGCCTGGGCGTCGGCGTGGGTGCCCTGCCCCCGGTCTCGACCGTGACCACGTTGAACGCGCTGTCGACCGCCGAACCGTCGGCGCAGTATCTGATCCCCGACACGGCCGATCCGCCGAGCAGCCCTTCGGTGTGGCAGTAGCCGGCGGCCAGCTCGAAGTCGTGGCCGGGGGTACGCATGGTGGTGGAGACGACGGTGCCGTCGAGCTGGATCGTCATCGGCTCCTCGACGATCAGGTCGTCGGGCCGACGTGTCGCTCCGTCGGGTGTCACGGCCGTGACGAGGATGCGCTGGGTGCGTGACCGGGCCACCCTCACAGGCTACGGAACGCGGCCGCCGCCCGCGCCGGGGCACCGTCGTCGAGGTGGAGGAACAGCGACGGCTCGGTCACTTCCACCTCGAGGACGACCGGGCCGTCGGCGGTCGGAAGCAGGTCGATCCGGGCGTACGCGGTGTCGGGCAAGCGGGCGATCACGGCATCGCCGATCCACCGTTCCGACGCGGTCGGCCGGCGGGTCCCGCTGCGCTCGTCACCGAGCACGTCGCCGTCGGTGCCCGACGGTGGGAGCACGACCCGCCGACGCACTCCGTGACTGAATGCTCCGCCGAGGTAGACGAGCGCCGTCTCGCCGGCCGCCTCGACGTCGCGGAGGTACGGCTGCACCATCGGCGTCAGGCCCGTCCGGAGCAGTGCGCGTGCATGGCCTGCAGCCGCGGTCGGGTCGTCGTGCGTCAGCAGCACACCGCTCGCGCTCGCGCCGACCGACGGTTTGACGACGACGTCACCCACGAATCCACCGTCGTGCTCGAACCGATCGACCGCACCGACGTCGGTCAGGAGGGAGGTGGGCACCGTCGGGATGCCGTCGTCCGCGAGATCGTCGAGGTAGCGCTTGTCGGTGTTCCATTCGACGACCTCGATGGGGTTCCACAGGCGCGACACGCTGCTTGCCGCAGCCGCCCAGGCGAGGAACTCGTCGCGACGCCGGTGGTAGTCCCAGGGCGACCGCAACACGATCACGTCGAAGGCCGACCAGTCGACGCCCTCGTCGTCCCAGTCCGCCACCACGGCGTCCGGGAGTTCCCGCACGAGGAGCGGGAGGTCGGTGTCGACCCCGCGCGCCTCACGGCAGGTGACGAGAGCGAGCACCCGGCAAGGCTAGGCACGGAGCTGCGATGGAGTCGCCGGATCGAGGGTGCCGACTCGGCCGACGATCTATGCTCGGCGGCCATGAGCGACACCAGCATCGGCCGACTCGCCGGATCGGAATTCGTGGGCACCACGATCGTGATGCTGGGCGGTCCCGGGCTGATGGTCATCGCCGGCGACGAGATCGGTCCGCTCGGGGTCGCGATCGGTTTCGGTGCGTCGATCGCGATCGCGATCGGTGTCATCGGCGCCGTGGCGAACCCGATGTTCAGCCTGGCGCTCTGGTTCTCTCGCGGCATCGGCGGCCGGGAGTTGCTCTCCGACTGGGTCGGACAGTTCCTCGGCGGCATCTTCGGTGCCGCCCTCGTCTTCGGCATGAACGACACGACACGATTCACCAATGGCGTCAACGGTTGGGATCCCGGTCGGCTGGACGAGGGCGTCGACATCGGCGTCAACCTGTCGGGGTACAGCGACCTGGGCGTCGTGCTCGCCGCCGAGCTGACGATCGGCACGATCGTCGTGATCGTGCTGCTGTCCGCGATCACGGAGCAGCGATCGAGCGGTGCTGCCGCGGCGTTCACCGGGCTCGCCTACGCGGTCGGCACGCTGTTCCTGCTCGGCATCTCCGGCGCCGGCATGAACCCGGCGCGCAGTCTCGGTGCGGCGGTCTTCGCCGACACCGACCCGAACGCGCTCATACGGGTCTGGGCCTTCATCGTGATCCCCGTCGTCGCAGCGTTCATGGGCACGTTCGTGTGGCTGATGATCGACGACGCCACCGTCGACGACACCGTGTTCGACGACACGTTCGTCGACGACCTGACCGACGCCGTCACCGGCGACGCCGACTGACGCGAACGGTGCCCACCGACATCCACGTGGGCTTCGTCCGGGCGGTCATGCTCGGGCGCGACGGGCTGCATCGTGACGTGCTGCTCGACATCGTCGAACGAGCCGGCGGGGCCGATGCGGCGTCGTACCTCTCGACGGGCAACGTGTCGTTCCGCGCCACACCGGACCGCGTCGACGATGTCGTGGATTCGATCGAACGGGGCATCGAGGATGTCGTCGGTCGATCCACACCGGTGATGGTGCGGTCGCTGGATCGGCTGCGTGCGCTCGTGGCCCGGTCGCCGTTCGACCAGGCACCGCACGATGCGCCGCGAGCGCGGCTCGTCACGATGGTGCGCGACGTCGTCCGCGACGACTTCGAGGTACCGATCGTGTCGCCGCACGGCGACTACCACGTGTTCGCGGTGGCCGGCGGCGAGGTGTTCGCCGTCACGATCGACACCGGCGGTCGCGTCCAGGACCCGGGCGGCCTGATCGAACGGCTCGCCGGCGAGCCGGTGACCACCCGGGCGTGGGGCACGATCGAGCGCATCGTCGCCAAGCTGTCCTGAACGCACACGGGCCCGGGCGGGGAGCCCGGACCCGTCGAGCGGATGTGGATGAAACGCGGTCGAGAGAGAGAGAGAGAGAGCTCCGACCGAGCCGTCAGTGGTCGTGGCCGAGATGCTCGTCCAGGTCCTCGGGCTTGTCGGCGACGATCGCCTCGGTCGTGAGGAACAGCGCCGCGATCGAGCCGGCGTTCTGGAGCGCCGAGCGGGTCACCTTGGCGGCGTCGATCACACCGACCGACACGAGGTCCTCGTAGACGCCGGTGGCGGCGTTGAGCCCCTCGGCGCCGCGTCAGTTCGCGCACCCGGTCGACCACGACGCCACCGTCGATGCCGGCGTTCTCGGCGATCTGCCGGAGCGGGGCCGACGAGCGCACGTGCGACGAGGCGGGCACCGGTGGCCTCGTCGCCGTCGAGTTCGGTGCGACCGCTTCGACGGCATCGAGCGAGCGCACGAGCGCGACGCCACCGCCGGCGACGACACCTTCCTCGATGGCGGCCTTGGTGGTGCTGACGGCGTCTTCGATGCGGTGCTTCTTCTCCTTGAGCTCGACCTCGGTGGCCGCGCCGACCTTGAGCACGGCGACGCCGCCGGTGAGCTTGGCGAGGCGCTCCTGGAGCTTCTCGCGGTCGTAGTCGGAGTCGGTGTTCTCGATCTCGGCCTTGATCTGGTTGATGCGACCGGCGATGTCGGCCTCGTCGCCGGCGCCCTCGATGATCGTGGTCTCGTCCTTGGTGATCACGACGCGCTTGGCCTCGCCGAGCAGGTCGAGCGTGGCGGTCTCGAGCTTCAGGCCGACGTCTTCGCTGATGACCTGGGCGCCGGTGAGGATCGCCATGTCCTGCAGCATCGCCTTGCGGCGCTCGCCGAAGCCCGGGGCCTTGACGGCAGCCGACTTGAACGTGCCGCGGATCTTGTTGACGACGAGCGTGGCGAGCGCCTCGCCCTCGACGTCCTCGGCGATGATGACGAGCGGACGGCCGCCCTGCATGACCTTCTCGAGCAGCGGCACGAGGTCGCGGACCGCGGTGATCTTCGACGAGACGAGCAGCACGTACGGGTCGTCGAGCGACGCCTCCATCCGGTCGGTGTCGGTGACGATGTACGGCGAGATGTAGCCCTTGTCGAAGCGCATGCCCTCGACCAGGTCCATGTCCATGCCGAAGGTCTGGCTCTCCTCGACGGTGATGACGCCGTCCTTGCCGACCTTGTCGATCGCCTCGGAGATCAGCTGGCCGATCTCGTCGTCGGCGGCGGAGATGCCGGCGACCTGGGCGATCTGGTCCTTCGAGTCGACCTCGATCGCCAGGCTCTCGATCGAGTCGACGGCAGCGGCGACGCGCGGCCTCGATGCCACGCTTGACGCCCATCGGGTTGGCGCCGGCGGCGACGTTGCGCATGCCCTCGCGCACCATCGCCCCGGCGAGCACGGTGGCGGTGGTGGTGCCGTCACCGGCGACGTCGTCGGTCTTCTTGGCGACTTCCTTGACGAGCGCGGCGCCGATCTGCTCGTACGGGTCCTCGAGCTCGATCTCCTTGGCGATCGACACGCCGTCGTTGGTGATCGTGGGGGCACCCCACTTCTTGTCGAGCACGACGTTGCGGCCCTTGGGACCGAGCGTGACGCGGACGGCGTCGGCGAGTTGGTTCATGCCCGATTCGAGCGCGCGACGAGCCTCCTGGTCGAACGCGATCTTCTTCGCCATCTGATGTCCTCCGTTGGACGATGAAGAGTTGGCTGGCACTCGCCCACGGCGAGCGTTAGCACTCTACAAGTGAGACTGCTAACCGACAATGGGTCGGCAGCGCACCGGCAGCGCCGATCGCCGGTAGCAGCGAGCTCGTCCTCAGCGCACGCGTTCACCGCGGAGGAACACGGCACGGATGGCGTGCAGCGCGCTCGGGTCGGCGAGGGGGTCACCGTCGATCGCGAGCACGTCGGCGTCGTACCCCGCGGCGATGCGGCCCTTGCGATCACCGAGCGCGCACACCACGGCGCCCGTCGAGGTCGCCGCGCGTAGCGCCTCCTCGGCGTCCATCCCCAGCAGTACCTCTTGCTCCACGGCGTAGCGCTCCACGTCGTGCGGCTTCGACGGGTGGATACCCGCATCCGTGCCCGGAAGAATCGTGGCGCCCGCATCGCGGAGCCGGAAGACGTTCGCAATGACCGCCGGTAGTCGGGCCGATGTCGCCTCGTCGAGCGGCGCGTCGGGTGCGGGGGCGAAGCCGGCGTTCACGCCGATCGGGAGATGGCGCGCCCCGATCTCGGCGATGACGTCCTCGGGGCTGTCGATGCCGATGTCGGTCCAGAAGCTCGCGTGCTCGAGTCCGTCGACGCCGGCGGCGAGAGCGTCGACGATGGCCGGCGTCCCGTGGGCGTGGGCGGTGACGGGCAGACCGAGCGAGTGGGCCTCGTCGACGATCGCCCGCAGCTCGTCGAGCGTGAACTGACTCTCCGCCTGGCGGGTGCCCGGAGTCAGCAGACCACCGCTCGCCATGACCTTGATCACGTCGACACCGCGCTCGGCGTGGGTGCGTACCGAGCGGCGCACCGCATCGGTGCCTCGCTCGGTCGCGCCACCCAGGTAGTGGCAGTGCCCACCGGGCGTGGTGAGCGGGGGCCCGGAGCACACGATGGTGGGGAGCCCGGGCGTGCCGCGCATCGCAAGTGTCAGGTACCCCAGGTCACCGAGATCGCGCACCGTCGTGACGCCTCCCAGCGCAGCAGTTCGCGCTGCCGACACGATGGCGTCTCGCGTGGCGTCGTCGTCCCTCGCGTCGAGTGCGCCGACAGGATCGGCTGACGCGTCGAACACGAGGTGGACGTGTGTGTCGACCAGGCCGGGCAACAGCGTGGCTCCCTCCAGGTCGACGACCTCGGCATCCTCGGGAGGGCTGACCCCCTCGGCGACCGCGACGATGCGCTCGCCATCGATCAGCACCATCGGACGAGGTCGCAACGAGGTCGCCGTGCCGTCGTACAGCCATGCCGCGCAGAGCGCGACACGACGTTCCGGCGAGGAGGTGGAATGCACCATCACGGGAGTCACCACCCTTTCGTGTGAGGCCGTCGCGCGCGTACCGTCGTCGTTTCGCGCCTCGACCGCCAGAGCCGAACGGCACGGGTCCGATCACGACCGTCCGCCCGGCACCCGACGATCGCTCGGAGATGACCGACAGGGGCGACCTGTACCGAGACCACCGGCCGACGAGGAGCGGGCCGTGACGGGTCACACGCGACTCGGGTGGACAGGATTCCGATCAGGACGCGTCCCGCACCCCGGTCAGCCTGCGCCGTCGAGCTGGCGGCGAACCTGCTCGATCAGATCGAGTGCCCGCTCCTGCGCCACCGGCGTTGCAGGATCTGCGAGCGCGAGGCGCTCATCGTGCGTCAGGAGCGGATCGTGCGGCATGGCCCCGCCCGTGCTCCAGCGCCGACAGGGCAACGACGATTGCCTCGTCGTAGAAGTGGTGAGCAGCGAGCGTCTCGGCTCGGAGCAGGAGCCGATCCGGGAGTGGCGCCGCAGCGAGCGGACGCACCGTGAGCAATCCGCCCCGGCGTCGGAGGTGCACGATCGTCACGACGGCGAGGAAGGCCGCCAGCGCCAACATCCCGATCCAGCGTGGCGACCCGCAGCGCGACCGCGAGGCACGCGGCGCTCACCCACGCGATCTCGAGCCGCGTCTCGATACCGGCGTACACCTGGCCGCTCCTGGCGTGCGGTGCCTGACGTTGGATCGTTGCGTCGAGGGCGCGACGGCCGACGCTGACGGCCATGCCCAACACGAAGATCGCGACGATGAGTGTCAGGCGGCTGAGCGCCACCCCGGCGGCGAGCGCCGCGAACGCCGAGCCGACGAGCGCCACCGTGAACATCGACCGCTCGCTCGTGTGACGCCGGAGCCACGGCGACACCACGGTGCCGGTGAAACCGCCGAATCCGTTCGCGAAGATGAGCACGCCGAGGACCCAGGCCGGAGCCCCCTCGGAGCGCAGTGAGAACCCGAACTGGAACAGCGCGAACCCGAGCGCTGCGCGCAGCACCAGCATGTCCCAGACGGCAGTCGACACATCCGGGCGCACGAGCTCGACGAACGCGTCGCTGGCAACCGGTTCGAGGCGAGGCGCCACCGACCGGACTCGCCACGCGAAGATCGCGCCGACGATGTAGACGACCGCTCCGATCCGCAGGGACCACGCCGCGGAGGTACCGGTGTAGGCCGCGATCGCGAGCGCAGCAGCGATGCCGCCCGCGAACGTGGCCGTGCGCGACAAGCGGGCGTTCGCCGAGACCAGATCATGCTCGTCCTCGACCAGCGACGGTACGAGGGCGTTGCGGGCAATGGTGTACGTCTTGGCCAACACGAGCATGCCGAACGCCAACGGGAACAGGAACAGCGATCGAAGGTTCTCCGCGAGCAGCAGCGCGAACACGGAGCGAAGCACGAACGATGCCACCAGCGTGGACGCCAGCCCACCGCGGATCCGGTCGACCACTGGACCGACCAGGGGCGCCATGACGAGGAACGGGGCGAGCGTCACCACCAGGAACAGCAGCACCCTCGGCCGTGCCGCATCGGGCGAGACGCTGAAGAAGATCGACCCCGCCATCGACACCGCGAAGAACGCCTCTGCGGCGCTGTGCACACAATGGGTGATCGTCAGCCGGTCGACGTGGGGCGGACCGATCAGCCAGTGGCGCAGCGCGCCGTGGGACGCACGTTCGCCGCCTGGCGGGCCGTCAACCGGCCGAGCGCTGCCGACATGGTCACTCGTCACTGACGAGCACCTCCGGATCGACCGGTTCGCTCGTGTCCACCCGCCACACGTCGTCGCGAACCACCAAGGTCACCTTGTGCGCGTCGACCATGCCGGCCGCCCGGTAGACCTCGACCCGTACGACGTGGGGGGCAGCCGTCGAGATCGTCCCGATCCCCAACAGCAGACCGTCGTCGCGCGTCGGTGCGTCGGAGTCCTCGTTGTCGACCGCAGCCTCGATCTCGTCGACGAAACGAAGGTCGTAGCTCTCCTCGACGGCTGCGATCATCGCAACCTGGTCATCCAGAGCGAACGGCTCCTCGCCCAGCCGGGCGAGGAAGACCACCGGGCGGCTTCCGTCCGAGGGAACCGGTGGGAGGAAGTCGTCGATGACCGCCGTGTAGCCATCGGCACCGACCGGGCCGACGCCATCATCGTCACCGCCGCAGCCCGACATGACCGCCAGAGCGACCACGGCCAGCAACGAACGAGGCCACCGCTTCACGCCGCGACGACCACCCAACATGCTGCCAATCGTACTCCTGCCCACGAAGTCGCAGTGCGGGCATCGACAACGGGCCGTTCGGACGAAGGTACGCCGGGCCTCATCGTCGACGAGCGGCGGTCACCCGAGGGATGGTGGCTGGCCTCGGACGGCCCCTGGTATCCGCCCGGGCTCCACCCCGGTCTCAGCTGCCGCCGGCGACGGCGGGGATGATGGAGACGGTGATGCCGTCGGCCACGTCGGTGTCGAGGCCGTCGAGATAGCGGACGTCGTCGTCGTCGACGAAGATGTTGACGAACTTGCGCATCGAGCCGTCGTCATCGAGCAACCGGTCGGCGAACCCCGGATGGGCGGCGTCGAGGTCGGAGATCACCTCGGAGAGGCGACCCGGCTCGACCTCGACGAGCTTGTTGCCCCCCGACATCGGGCGGAGGGTGGTCGGAATACGAACGGTGACAGCCATAGCGCAAAAGATAACCGAACAGGTCGGGATTTCATTCCGGGCTGATACCCACACCCCGGCCCGCCAGTAGGTTTCCGACCGTGAGAGTGGTGGCGGCGGTCGACAAGTTCCGCGGCTCGGCCACCGGCGCGGAGATCGCGTCGGCGATCGGGCATGCGTGCTGGGAGCTCGGGCACGACTGCATCGAGTTCGCGCTCGCCGACGGCGGCGAAGGGCTCCTCGAGGTGCTCGGTGGCCCGAACCGCACCACGGTCGTCACCGGACCGCTCGGGTCACCGGTCGAGGCGCACTGGCGACTGCAGCGCGACACCGCGGTGATCGAGATGGCCCTCGCCAGTGGCCTGGTCCTGGCAGGCGGCGCGACGCACAACGATCCGATGGCAGCCACCACGGCGGGCACCGGCGAGTTGATCGACGCCGCCCTCACCGCGGGCGCGAAACGGATCATCGTCGGACTCGGAGGCTCGGCCACCACCGACGGTGGACTCGGCGCCCTCACGGCCATCGGCACACCGGCGCGTCTGAAGGCCGTCGACTTCCAGGTCGCATGCGACGTGACCACGCTGTTCACCGACGCGGCGACCGTGTTCGGGCCGCAGAAGGGGGCGACCCCAGCGCAGATCAGAATGCTCACGAACCGACTCGAGCAGTTGGCCGATCGATACGAGCGTGAGTACGAGGTCGACGTGCGAACGATCGAGGGTTCCGGCGCGGCCGGCGGTCTCGCAGGGGCGCTGGCCGCGCTCGGCGGTCGGCTCACGCCCGGCTTCGAGCTGGTCGCCGACGAACTCGACGTCTACGACCAGCTGCGCGATGCCGATCTCGTGATCACGGGCGAGGGGCATCTCGACCGCCAGAGTTTCGAGGGCAAGGTCGTCGGCGGCGTCGCCGAGCTGGCCGCCGAGTTCGACGTCCCGGTGGCCGCGATCGTCGGCATCGCCGACGACGAGGTGCGCGATCGCATCCCGACCTGGGCGATCGCCGACCGATTCGGCGAGGAGCGCTCCCTCCGCGAGCCGCTCTGGTGCGTCGAACAGGTCGCCGGCGACGTGCTCCGCCGGTTCGACGGGCCCAACTGACGGAGCCGTCAGCCCGTGGTCGTGGTGGTGGTGGAACCGGACGGATCGGGGTTCGTCACGGTCACCACGTTGCCCGAGCCGCCGGCCAGATCGGGTGCCAGTTCCTCCAACGTCTTGTTGGCCTTGTCCTTGCCGAGCATCAGGAGCACCTCGGCTCCGTTCAACTGCCCGTCCTGCGTCGGTGGGGTCTCGGGCATCGGCGCCACCGAGCTCACCCCGCCGAGCACACGGCCGAGTGAGTCCGCGACCGTCTGTGCAGCGGCAACGTCGGTGAGGTAGTAGACGACCGTCTCGTCCAGATCGGGAATCGTCGAACTCGCGTTGGTGGGGTCGACCACCGTGAACCCGTAGCCCGCCTCGAGGGCACGACTCATCGCGCTCGCGCTCCCGCCCTGCCCGTTCGCGTTGGCAACGACGACCGACGCACCCTCGACGACCAACGGCGGCGTGGTCGTGGTCGGCGGCAGCGTGGCGACGCTGTCACCGGGGTTCGTGGTGTTCGTGGCGGCCTCGCCGCCGCTGGGGGCACCCCCTTGAGATTGGCCGGGCTCGGGGAAGTCGGCCGTGGTCTCACCGCTGTCGCTGATCGAACGGAGGATCAGGAAGCCGGCGACCACGGCGACCACCGCGAGCACGATGGCGAGCGCACCGCTGACCGGCGCGCCACCATCGCCGACCCTGGGTGAGCGACGAGGGATCTGACCCGAGGCGTCGGGGACATCGGTCATGGCTGGGCGCCTCCTGGTGCGTCGGTTCCGGTCTCGAGCCGCTCCCGGCGCCGACGGACACGCTGACGCTGCAACCGACGGACGACGAGCGGATCGTGCCCGAGCGCTTCGGGCATCTCGAGCAGTTCGTTCAGCTCGGCATAGTACTCGTCCGCCGAGCATTGGAACCGCGCGCGGATCAGCGTTTCCTTCGGCTCGTCGAACGTCCAGAACGTCCGCTCGAACTCCAACATCGCTTGCTGCCGCTCGTCGATCACGGGTACAGCCTGGCCGGTTCGTGGGGTCTTGTACAAGCACCCTCGGTTCTCGTCGATCGGGCACGTGCTCTAACTTGCGGTCCGTGTCCTCCGGCTCGACCTCCGATGTGCTGCCGCCACGCCCGTACCTGATCGGCGTCGCCGGCGGGAGCAACTCCGGCAAGACCACGATCACCAGCCGATTGTCCGAGCTGATGGGTTCCGAGCGTCTGTCGCTCATCAAGCTCGACTCGTACTACGTCGAACGGTCATCGGAGCCGATGGAGGTGCGCGCGGCCGCCAACTACGACCACCCGGACGCGTTCGACTGGGATCTCCTGAACGACCACCTCGCGGCACTCACCGGCGGCGGGTCGGTCGAGGTGCCGATCTACGACTACGCGATCCACGATCGTTCCGAGCGGCGTGAGATCGTCGAGGCGGCCCGCGTCGTGGTCGTCGAGGGCATCCTGGTGCTCTGGGAGCCGCGCCTGCGCGACCGGTTCGATCTCAAGATCTTCGTCGACACGCCGGCCGACCTCCGCATCATCCGCCGGCTGCGCCGTGACGTCGCCGAGCGGGGCCGCACCCCGGAGAGCATCCTCGATCAGTACCTCGCGACCGTTCGGCCGAGCCACGAGTTGTACATCGAACCCAGCAAGCGGCATGCCGACGTGATCGTGCCGGAGGGCGGTCTCAACCGACCGGCGCTGGAGGTGCTGCTGGCGCGAGTGCGAGAGCTGGCCGACAGTTCCGGCTGAGCGAACTCAGCCGCCCTCGCCCGTGGACTCCTCGCTGGTCTCCTCGCTCGTGGACTCTTCGCTCGTGGACTCTTCGCCGGTCTCCTCGCCGGGGGCGGTCGTGGTGGTCGCCGGGGCCGTGGTCGCCGGTGCGACGCGGCCCTGCAACTCGTCGAGTGACTTGTCGGCCGTGTCGTTGCCCATCGCCAGCAGCACCGTCGCTTCACCGATCTCACCGGTCTCGGTGGGGGCGGGCACCGCGAGTTCGACCACCTGGATGTCGCCGCCACCGAGCGCCTCGCGGAGCGAGTCGGCGACCGGCTTGGCCAGCTCGTTCGCCGGGTCGTAGTAGACCTTCGAGATCTCCAGCGGACCCTCGGTGCTGTTGCCGGCTTCGCCCATCGTGAATCCGACGACCTCCAGCTGATCGGACATCCGACCGGCGGCCCCGTTGATCCGGCTGGCGTTGGCCACCACGACCGTGGCACCTTCGGTGACCAGGTCGAGCGGCGGCAACGTCGTCGTGGTGGTCGCCACGGTGGTGGCGGCCGCCCTCGTGGTCGTCGGCTGCTGGGCTGCGCCGGACGACAGCGTGGTCGTCGTGGCGTCGGCGTCGGCGTCGTCGTCGTCACCGCCGCAGGCGCCCAGGAGGAGGGCACACGCGGCGAATCCGGCAACGGTGACCATGCCGAAGGATCGTCGCCGCGACCCAGACGCGGAGTTCATGCGGGCGTCGACAGGTGAGCGTTCCACGCCCACGACGCTAGTCAGTACACCGGTGCGGATCGTGCCACCTCGCGAAAAGCGGCCCGGCGACCCTCAGATCTCGGCGTCGACCGTCATCAACAACTGGCCGACGTCGTCGGGAACCGAGGTCGCTGCCACCACCGGCGACCTGCGGCCGACGTCGTCGAACGCAAGGAGTTCCGGCATCGTGGCAACGACCGTGATCACCTGTCGGACCACCTGTTCGTCCCATTGGCTGCCGGCGTGCTCGCGGAGGATCGCGCAGGCGAGCTCGGTCGGCATCGCCCGTCGGTACTGCCGATCGTGTGTCATCGCGTCGAGTGCATCACACGCTGCGATGATGCGCGATGCGAGTGGGATCTCGCGACCCACCAACCCGTCGGGATACCCGGCGCCGTCGAAACGCTCGTGATGCGACCGGACGATCCGTGCGACCGAGGCGAGCGTGGGCTCGGCGTCGAGCATCTCGGCGCCGTGCACGGGATGCGACTTCATGACCTCGTACTCGTCGTCGGTGAGGCGAGCCGGCTTCTTCAGGATCGAGTCGGGCACGTTGATCTTGCCCACGTCGTGGAGCAATGCGGCCAACCCGAGATCTCGGAGCTCGGCGGCCGACATGCGGAAGCGCTCGCCCACCCGCATGGCCAGTTCACCCGTTCGGGCCACGTGGTCACGCGTGATCGCGTCCTTGATGGCGATGTCGTTCACGAATCCGTGCACCACCGGGCTGAGACCCAGCTCGAAGGCCACGAGTGGATCGCGTGCGAGTACCGGTGCGAGCACCTGGCGGGCGGACGGATCCATCCGGTGCGTGACGGTGAGACCGACACAGGCTCCGATCACACCGACCGCTCCGGCGAGATGCACCCACCAGAACGCGAGGCTGTACGGATCACCCGCGACCGGCGCGACCGCGGCGACCGCGAGCAGGCTCAGCGACATGCCGACGACCAGGTTCGCGGGCTGCCGCCCGAGGTCGTAGAAGCGAATCTGACGGCGGGAGAGGACCAGGAACGCGCCCACGACCACGACCGTGGTGACGATCGCTGCTGCGCTGTCCGGCTCGGGAACGACGAGCCGGTCGGGAACGAACACGATGAGCGCACCGATCACGAAGACGCCGAGCATCGACAGCAGCGTCCACTCGCGCCAGCGACGAGCGGCCCAGCGGCCGAACGCGGAGTGCGGCGCCACCAACGGCGACCCGACCACGAGGGCGATCGGCATCGTGAGGAACGACGAGGTCCGGAACGCCTCGGTCGCGTCGAAGAGCACACCGGGGGTCGTCAGACCGTGCACGAGCGGCAGCACCGAGGCGGCCATCAGCATCGTGCCGAGCAGCCCGATCTCGGCATCGTTTCGACGATCGCCGATCGCCACGGTGATGGTCGCCGCGATCACGGAGGCGACTGCGGTGACGGTGACGATGCTGAACAGCAGCTCCGGTCGGACCCATCGGCTCGAACCGATCGGGGAGAGGACCGTGGCCGCGGTGACGACCGCCGTCACCGCGAACACGATGGTCCGCCATTTCGGGGCCGCCGAACGCTGTGAGATCTCCACGATCGTGAATCGGCATGCCGCTGCATCTTCTTGAGTCGCGGCGCACCCGGGCGCCGCTCGATCGACGCCCCTTGGGAGACGGCCCCGGCGACCGGATTACCATGGGGCCATGACGATCCAGCAGGAACTCGACGAGCGCATCGCGGGCCAGACCGTGGCCACCCGCTTCTTGGACACCGTGGGTCGCCACGGCGACACCGCGGTGCTGCGATGGAAGCAGTCCGACGGCTCCTGGAGTGAACAGTCGCTGAACGAGGTCGCCGAGACCACGGCGAGGCTGGTGACCGCCTTCCGCGGACGGGGCCTCGGCAAGGGCGACCGCGTCGTGCTCATGATGCGGAACCGCCCCGAGTTCCATCCGATCGACCTCGCGGTCCTGTTCTGTGGTGCGACCCCGGTGTCGATCTACAACTCGTCGGCACCCGACCAGATCGAGTACCTCGTCAATCACTGCGGCGCCAAGATGGCCGTGCTCGAAGACGACGGCTTCATCGCCCGCTTCGATACCGTCCGCGACCAGCTTCCGTCACTCGAGAGCATCGTGGTCGTCGAGGAGTCCGAGGCAACCGACGACTCGATCGTCCGCTACGGCGAACTGCTCACGCACGAGCCTGCGGACCTCGCCGAGGCTGCCGCGGCCGGCGAGCCGAGCGACCTGGCGACGGTGATCTACACCTCCGGCACCACGGGGCCGCCCAAGGGCGTGATGCTCAGCAACCACAACATCGTGTGGTCGCTCGAATCGATCAGCCGGACGATGCGTGCGCAGACCGACCTGGAGAACCTGGCCGGGTTCCGCCACGTGTCCTACCTGCCGATGGCACACATCATGGAACGGCTCCTCGGCCACTACTACATGGTCGAGTTCGCGACGCAGGTGACGTGCTGTCCCGACACCGCCCAGGTCGCCGCCTATGCCGCGGAGGTGCACCCGAACCTCTTCATCGGTGTGCCCCGCGTCTGGGAGAAGCTGCACGCCGGGGTGATGGCGGCGATCGGCGCCGATCCCGAGAAGGCGCAGCCGTTCGACGATGCACTGGCCGCGGCCGAACCGATCGCAGCCAAGCTCCGCGCCGGTACGGCCACCCAGGAGGAGCGCGAGACGTACGAGTTCCTCGACGCCGTGGCCTTCACCCCGGTCAAGCAGCTCATCGGGCTCGACGAGGCACAGGTCTGCATCAGTGGCGCCGCACCGCTCCAGCCCGACGTGATGAGCTGGTTCCAGACGATCGGCGTGCCGCTCAGCGAGGGGTACGGCATGTCGGAGACCACCGCCGTGCTCACGTGGTCGCACGCGGCCAAGCCCGGGCATGTCGGCCAGCCGGTCGTCGGCGTCGAGATGAAGCTCGGCGAGGACGGCGAGGTCCTGGCGCGCGGCGGCAACATGTTCGAGGGCTACCTCGATGCACCCGACAAGACGGCCGAGACCATGGACGACGAGGGCTGGGTGCACACCGGCGACATCGGCGAGATCGACGAGGACGGCTTCCTCCGGATCGTCGACCGCAAGAAGGAGCTGCTCGTCACGGCCGGCGGCAAGAACATCAGCCCGGCCAATCTCGAGGCGGCTCTCAAGAGCATCCCTCTCGTGGGGCAGGCCTGCGCCGTCGGCGACCAGAAGCCGTTCGTCGCGGCCCTCGTGGTGCTCGACGCCGACGCGTCGAAGGCCTGGGCGGCCGAGCACGGGCTCGAAGGTGAAGCGGCCACGATGCAGGCGATGGCCGAGAATCCCGACGTGATCGCCGACATCGAGGCCGGCCTGGCCGAGGCGATGTCGACGTTCAACAACGCCGAGTCGGTGAAGAAGGTCAAGATCCTCGGTGAGGAGTGGATGCCCGACACCGACCTGCTCACGCCCACGTCGAAGCTGAAGCGCCGCGGCATCCTCACCAAGTTCGCCGACGACATCGACGCCATGTACGTCCGCTGACGTCGCCGTGGCGGCCGCTGCCTCGGTACGGTCGCAGGCATGATCGACATCGGCCGCCTCGGCCTCTGGCAAGGACTCGACAGTCACCCGGCCGCGCAGGTCCGCGCCACGGTTGCGGAGCTCGACCAGCAGGGGTGGCCGTGCCTCTGGATCCCCGAGACGGTCGCCCGCGACCCGTTCGTCGCGGCCGGGACCATGCTCGAAGCCACGACGAACCTGCGCGTCGCCACCGGGATCGCGAGCATCTGGGCACGCGACGCGATGACGACCGCCAACGCCGCGAAGACACTCAACGAGGCCCACGACGGCCGGTTCCTGCTCGGCCTCGGAGCGAGCCACCACACGCTGACCGAATGGGTGCGCAAGCACGACTACTCCAAGCCGCTGAGCACCATGCGAACGTACCTGGAGCGCATGGACGCGTCGATGTTCAAGGGCGTCGAGCCGGCGGAACCGACCACGCGGGTGATCGCCGCGCTCGGCCCGAGGATGTTGGCGCTCGGCGGCGAGATGACCGACGGCGTGCATCCGTACTTCGTGCCGGTCGAGCACACGGTGATCGCCCGTGAGGCCGTCGGGCCGGACAAGATGGTGGCCACCGAGCAGATGGTCGTGCTCGACGCCGACGCGTCGTCGGCCCGCGAGACCGCCCGGGCCCACATGAAGGTGTACGTCGGTCTGCCGAACTACGCGAACAATCTGCTGCGCCTCGGGTTCAGCGAGGACGAGATCACCAACATGGACGACCGGCTCGTCGATGCGATCGTCGTGTGGGGCACCGTCGACGACGTCGCGGACCGGGTTCGCGCCCACCACGACGCCGGCGCCTCTCACGTGTGCATCCAGGTGCTGCGACCCGATCGGGAGTTGCCGATGCCCGAGTGGCAGCAACTCGCCGACGCCCTCCTGTAGTCCGCACGCCGGTCAGCGCGACGCGACGTCCGCGTACAACCTCTCGTATTCGCCCACCATCAGTTCGCACGCTTCGCGATGCTCCGCCGATGCGAGTGCGAACGACGCCTCCCGCCGCCACTCGTCGACCCGGGCGATGATCGTCGCCAGCATCTGCTCGTGCGGCGCATCGTCGGCGAGTCCGAGGCTCGTTGCGGGGCTCACGTGGGCGACGAGTCGGTCGACCTCGGCGGACTGCTCGTCGGTGAAGCCCGCGACACCGGAGATCACCAGGTGGAGGAGGCGCAGCTCGGCGAGCTCGGGAGCGCCGGACTCCAGGCGCTCGACCTCCTGTCGCAACTCGTTCACGTCGGCGGAATCGGGGAGCGCGGCGACGAGGGCCTTGAGGTTGATGAGGGCGCTGCGGGCCTTGAGCAACTCGGAGCGGCGACCGAACTGCTCCTCGACCACGTCGGCGAGACGGTCGATCTGCGAGGCGTCGACGAGCGCTCTGGCGAGTTCGCCCGACGTTGCGTCCGCACGTCCCATGACGTCGAGGCCGAGCCGAACGCCGAACATGCCGAGCCGGAGCAGCAGGTCTCGGCGGACGCCGACGTCCACGGGAGAGCGGTCGGGTTCGGTGAAGCGGTCGACCGACGTCGACATGTGCTCGCGCTCCCCGTCGGGGAGCGCGGCGATCGTGCGCAGCGCCCGGCCCTCCGACTCGAGCAGCGTCCGACCCGTCTCTGCGATCAGGCCGGCGACCGGAACGACGCTCGCGCACAGCTGCCGGATGCGCGGGTCGGCCCGGTACCGCTCGGCAACGGCGGTCGCCGAGTCGATCGCGTCCGGCCGACCCGCGCCGATCTCATCGGCACGCGAGAGCACGGCAACTGCGTTCACCGGCGACGGGCTGGCGAGACTGCGGTCGCTGAACGCATCGAGGAACTGCGCGTCGAGACGATGCGCGTGGCGCATGAGGTAGATCACGGCGTCCACTTCGCTGCGACCGGCGTCGAGGCCGAGCACGCGGCTCGTGCGCAGAGCGCTGGCCTCGTCGTGCCCGGCCAGTCCGGGCGTGTCGACCAGGGTCAGCCGTCGCAGCCGCTCGGACGGCCACGTGACCTCGAGTCGCTCGATCCGTTCGACATCGAGGCCGCCGACGTTGAGGACCAACTGGTCGCGCTCACGTGTGAACGGCACCGGAAGGCGAGCACCGCCGGTGAACACCGCGACGACGCCGTACGTCAGGCCGTAGCGGTACCAGGTGACGATCTTGGTGCACTCACCGGCATCGGTCGGTGCGAGCCGCTCCCCCACGAGTGCGTTCAGCAAGGTCGACTTCCCCGCCTTGACCCGGCCCGCGATGGCGACCCGGATCGGCTCGGACAGGCGTGCCTCGATCCAGGCGGCAGCCGTCTCGGTCTCCGGCGAGACGGTGAGCGGACGCGCCCGATCGAGGAGACGAGCGATCTCGGCGGCGAGCGGGACCCGATCGGTCACGTCGTGAAGCTCGCCTCCGCCTCGACCCTGCTGGCGAAGTCGTCGAGCTGCTCGATGCGACGTCGGCTCGTCCGGGCGCTCTTGGTCCGCTCGACCTCGTCCTGGGCGCGCGCCTCCTCCATCGCCTTCGCAGCACTCGCATAGGTCGCCGACAGCTCGGCGATTCGACCCGCGAAGAACGAACGGAGCGCCTGACGGGTGTCGTGGAGGTCCTCGACGACCCGCCGGGACAGCTCGACTTCGGCGCGGTCGAGCAGGTTGCGCACCATGGAGCGGGCCTCCTCACGTTGACGTTCCTTGACGCTCGACCGTCCACTCACGAACTGATGGGCACCGTAGAGCGCCGCTGCGCCGAGCGAGATCGGCCCGAGCGCCACCGAGAAGAACGTCGCCAGCATGCCCGTCATCGAGGCGCCGCTGAGCAGCACACCCAGGCCGCTCCCGAGCAGGCTGGGTCCCTTCGTCCGCAGGTCGGGTTCGACCGACGACCACAGGTCGTCGAGATCCAGACCGCTCGTGTGCTCGACGATCGGTGCGGGTGCGTCCCGAGCGATCGTGGCCGAGACCTCGCCCGCGATCTCGCGGAGACCGGCGTCGGCCGCCACGAACGCGTCGTGACCGACGGCGGTCACCGCCGATCGAAGATGGACGAAGACGTCGTCCAACACATCCGACGGCGTCGCCTCACTCAGGAGTTGATCGACGCGCTCGTCCTCCCGCTTCAAGCCGTGGTGCAACTGGTACTCGAGCGCCGTCCTCAAGGCCGTGAACCGCTCGTCGAGCAGCACCGCCCAGTAGGCGTCCGGTGCCTC
Organism: uncultured Acidimicrobiaceae bacterium; assembly: GCA_963827775.1. Lineage (GTDB taxonomy): Bacteria > Actinomycetota > Acidimicrobiia > Acidimicrobiales > Ilumatobacteraceae > Ilumatobacter. The sequence continues at coordinate 58,424 of CAWHCI010000001.1, forward strand.
GAGTCCGCTCACGACCTCTCGTGCCCTCCGGACGTCTGCGATCCTCGCGTCGAGCTCGGCGGGCGACTCGAGCGCAGCGAGGCGAGCGGACTCCACCGTCCGAAGTTCGGACACCACCCTGCTGAGATCGGCGAGGGCGCGCCCGGCCGCCCGGTTGCGGGCACCGCCCAGCACAGCCGTGTCGACGACGTTCAACAAGTCGGCGAAGTTCGCCTCGCTCGAGAGTGCCTGGTCCCCGGTGTCCTGTGCGAGGCGCTCGAGTCGGGCCGACACGGGGATGACGGCAGCATCGAGACCGAGCTCCGCCAGATGGTCACGGTCGAGGTCGGCGATGCGCCGCCACTCGGGATAGAGGTCGATCTTGGTGAGCGCCACGATCACGGTGGGACACCACTGGTGCGCCTCGGCCAGGAACCTGAGCTCGGGCGGGCTCAGCTCCGCCGAGGCATCGGTGACGAGCACGAGGCCGTCGGCCCACGGAAGGAAGTCGAGCACGGCGGTGGACGTGTCGGACTCGAGCGCATTGACACCTGGGGTGTCGACGATCGCGACACCGCGCTCGAGGAACGAGCTCGGCAGCGAGAGCTCGACCAGCTCGACGAGCTCGGTCGGTTCGGAGATCGCCTCGTCGTTCTCGCCGCCGGTCGCGACGGTGGCGACCTGGTCGAACGGCACCGGCTCGATCGTCGCCGTGCCCTCGATCGTCCGCCGGACGTGCGCTCTCGGCTCGTCGCCGTGTTCCACCACGGTGATCGCAGCGGTGGCGACGTCGTCGTCCACCGGGCAGGCGTCGCGCTCGATCAGCGCGTTCACGAGTTGGCTCTTGCCCTGCTTGTACTCGCCGACGACGCACACCACCGTCGTGGGGCGACGAAGCCGTTCCGCGGCGACCTCGAGCAGCTCGACGAGATCCTCTCGCCCCGACCGGCGGCACGCAGCCGAACCGTCGACGAGCAGGCGAAAGGCGACATCGTCCGATGCCACTTGCTCGCCCGCGATGCTCATCCTGGCTCCCGAATGATGACCCTCATGCTCTAACTTACGACTGACGCCGCACGGCACGACTGTAAACGCATCGCACGCTCTGGGCTTCAGCGACACAGATCGCCGGCAGCACGCTGGATCATGAGGGAGGGGCAGATGGGCTACGTCGCCGGTGTCGATCTGGGCACCACCTACTCGGCGGCTGCCGTGCTCGATTCGAACGGGCTGCGAGCGGTCGATCTCAGCACGCACAGCACCGTGATGCCGTCGGTCGTGGCGGTCCGCTCCGGAGGCGAGGTGCTGACCGGGACGAACGCCGAACGCCGTCTCGTCTCACAACCGTCCACCGTCGCCCGTGAGTTCAAGCGACGGCTCGGCGATGCGACACCGGTCCTGCTCGGCGGCACGCCCTATGCGACGGCCGACCTGACCGGCTACCTGCTGGCGTCCATCATCGACGTGATCAGTGAACGCCAGGACGAACCCCCGGAGCTCGTCGGCCTGTCGCATCCGGCCAACTACGGCGAGTTCAAGCTGGACCTGCTCGCATCAGCGGCCCGCACCGCCGGGTTGGCGGCGCCGGTCTTCGTGGCCGAACCGGTCGCGGCGGCGGTGCACTACTCCCTGACCGAGCGGGTCGCAGCCGGCGACGTGATCGCGGTGTACGACCTCGGCGGCGGGACGTTCGACGCGTCGGTCGTGCGGCGTACGGCCGACAGCTTCGAACTGATCGGCACCCCCGACGGGATGGATCGCTTCGGTGGGATCGATCTCGACGAAGCGGTGCTCGGCCACGTCCGACGGTCCCTCGCGGGCGACCTCGAGGAACTCGACCGATCCGATCCCGCCGTCAACGCCGCGCTCACGCGGCTGCGCGACGACTGCCGCGAGGCCAAGGAGGCGCTGTCGGGCGATGCGGAGGTCGAGATCCCCGTGATGCTGCCCGGCCTCCACACGGAGGTCCGCCTGACCCGGCCCGAGTTCGAGGCCATGATCCGGCCACGGGTGAGCGAGACGATCGACGTGTTGCGCCGCACGGTCCGCTCCGCCGAGGTCGAGGTCGAGGACCTCTCACGCGTGCTGCTGGTCGGAGGGTCGTCCCGCATCCCGCTCATCGGCGAGATGATCACGCAGGAGCTCGGCAAGCCGATCGGGCTCGACGCCCATCCCAAGCTGACGGTCGCACTGGGGACGGCGCGCGTCGCCGGCGGCGACACCGGTACGGCACCGACCGTCGAGGAGACGTCGAGCTTGCCGCCGATCGTCGGCTCCCGCGACACCGCCGAGCTGGCCGGCATCGCGGCGCTCGCGACGCCCGAGGGCGACCCCACGGTCCCGATTCCGGCGGGGCCGACGGACGAACTCGCCGCATCGCCCCCGCCGGTCGCCGACCCGACGGCTCCCCTGCCCGTTTCACCGCCGCCGAGCTCGCCCAATGCGCCAGCAGCACGGCGGCCCGGTTGGGTGGTACCCGCAGCCATCGGCGCCGTGGCCTTGGTGCTCGCGGCCGTCGGCGGCTTCCTGCTGTTCTCGCCGAACGACGGTGACGAGTCGACGGAACCGTCGGTGGTGACCGACGCGGCCGGCCAGATCGACGTGCCCTCGGTCACGGGCCGGGAGGCGGTCGCCGCCCGCGACACGCTCGCCGCTGCGGGTCTGACGGTCGACGTCGACGAGGTCCAGGTGGCATCGGACAGTCCCGACGACGGTTTCGTCATCGCGCAGAGCATTCCGGCCGGCACCGCCGTCGATCCCGGGACGCAGATCTCGATCACGGTCGGGCGGGTGAGTGCAGCACCATCCACCGTCGCGACGGAGCCGTCCGCCACTCCGACGTCGGCAGCCACCACGACCTCGACGGCGACGACCACCACCGCGACGACCACCACCGCGACGACCACCACCGCGACGACCACGCTGCCGCTCACCGCCGAGCAACAACTCGCGCTCGTCATCGACGAGGACGCCCCACTCGTCGCCGGGATCGCCGAGACCTGGCTCCCACAGCTGAGCGCCAAGCGACTCGGCCTCGAGATCGACGGGGTCGTGTTCGGCTACGAGGAGATCCTGGCCGACCACATGGCGCATCGTGCGGCCTACGACGCCGTGTTGATCGACGGTGGTACGTACAACTTCAACCTCGACGGCGATCAGATGACCGGCTGGTACATGACGCTGGTGCCCCAGCCCTTCGGCACGTTCGAGGGCGCCTTGGACTGGTGCCGGCTGGAGGACATCGGCCGCGACGATTGCTTCGCGAAGTTCCTCAGCGCCGACCCGGAGAACATCGACCGAACGATCAGGCTGCAGTGACGATCACCACCCGAGCCGCAGTGGCTGCGCTGGTGGCGTCGACGGTGGCGTTCGCCGCGTGCACGCGCGCCGAGTCGGACGACACCGCGACCAGCTCGGCCCTCGCGACCACCGCGACGACGGCGGCCCCTGCCACGACATCGACGGCGAGCTCGCCCGTCGTCTCGACATCCACCGCCGAGCCCGCGGCCACGACGGTGCCGGCGACCGAGACCACCGACACCACCGACACCACCGACGCCACGGTGGCGCCCACCACCGAGCCGCCGGTCGCGACCTCGACGAGCGCGCCGGTCGGCGACGTCGAGCTCGCGTGCGCCCGATCGATTCCGTTGCGCGAGCGGATCGCACTCCTCGTCTGGCCCGCCGTGTACTCGGCCGATTGGGAGACCGCCGTCTCGACCGTCGGCAGCCACCAGGTGGGCGGTGTCCTGCTCATGAAGCCGACCGGGTGGGGACCCGACGATCTTCGTGCCGGTCTGGCCCGCCTCGACGGGGCCGCCGGTCGTGGGCTCGTCGTCGCCACCGACGAGGAGGGAGGCGCCGTTCAACGCCTGTCGATGCTGGGGGAGCTCCCGGCGCAGCAGGACGTCTCCGAACAGCTCGTGCCCGCCGAAGCCGGTCGGATCATCGCCGACCACGCCGTGTCGGTTGCCGATGTCGGCGTCGACATGGTCCTGGGTCCGGTCGTCGACGTGGTGCCCGCCGACGGCGACGTCCCGCTGACGCGGTCGCGGTTCTTCACGGGCGATCCGACGACCGTCTCCGCCTACGCACGCGCGTACGTGGACGCCTGGCGATCGGCCGGTCTGGTGCCGGTGCTGAAGCACTTCCCCGGCCACGGTGGGGCGTCCGGTGACACCCACGACGCGGCAGGGCGTGACCGCTCCGATCGATGAGCTCGCCGCCCGGGACCTGGTCCCCTACCGCGAAGTCGGCCCAGCCGCCGTCATGGTCGGCCACCTCACCGTGCCGGGTCTGACCGACGGGCTCCCGGCGACGCTGAGCCCGGAGGCGATCGCCTACCTGCGCGACGACCTCGGCTACGCGGATGAGCTCGTGATGACGGATGCGCTCGGGATGCAGGCGGTCGGCCTCCCCGAGGATGCCGCGTCGGTGCGCGCCATCGCCGCCGGGATCGACGTCGTGATCTTCACCAACACGGCGGCGACCGCGAGCGTCATCGATGCGATCGAACGAGCCGTCTCGACCGGCGAACTGGGCGAGGGCCGCATCGACGAGGCCGCGACGCGCGTGCTCCGGCTCCTCGAGCCCGCGGCCTGCGACATCGGCTGATCACGGCCGCTCGACCGGAACGTCGCCGCTCGGGATCGCAGATCGCTGTCGTTCGGCGCTGGTCGGCGCGTGCACGCAGCGGGACGGTGGGTGGCAACGGAACTCACGGTGTGTTCCGCGGGATCAACAGGAGGCGATCCAGATGAAGATCGTTCGCACCGCCATCGTCATGGCCATCGCAGTCACGGGCATCGTGGCGGCCGCACCGGCCGAGGCCACCGGCTCGCGGCACTTACGCGGTTGCGTCGAGGGCAGCTTCCAGCCGGCACCGTGCGCCGACGGCACCGACCGGGTCGTGGCCTGGCTGGGAACCGTCGACGTCAAGGGCGACGACAACGACGACGGCTGGGTGGAGTTCTTCGGCGAGTCGACGGAGACACCCCGCTACCTCTACTTCGAGGAGCGCTGGGGGATCTTCGACCTTGGCCCCGACGGCATCCCGACCGTGGCGGAGGCGTGCGGCACGACGCTGATCGAGGGCGACGAGGCCGGCATCGGGTTCTTCGGTGGGAACAACCCGGTCTTCGCCTTCGGCACGGTCACCGCCGATCCGGCCTTCCCGGGCGTCTCCGAGGGCAGCAGCATGTTCTGGGCAGGCACGGTCACCGCCGATCCGGCCACCGGCGTTCCCATCTCGTTCGAAGCGGGCATTCGCATCTGGCCTCGCCGCTGAACTGACCGGCCGTGCGAGGTCGTGCGTCGGCGGGGCGCCCGACCTCACGGGGCACTGCCTCACCGGCTCCGGCGATGGATCCCTTCGGCTCGTTCGACGCCGTCGACGAGCTGGTTCCGTCGAAACTGGAGGATGCCGGAGAACCCCTCTCTCGCCGAGTGGCATGCTCCGTCTGGAGGTGACGGTGATGCGACGTGTCTCCGTGATGGCAACGGTGTCGGTCCTCGTGGTTGTCGGTTGCGGCTCGTCGAGCGACCCGGCTTCGGCGCAACTGAGCGGTTCGATGTCCGACCCCGAAGGCTCCGTCGTGGTGACCGGTGATGCGGTCGACGACGGTGTCGTCCGCTCGAGTGCGACCCAGGAGGTCGTGCGATGGGAGGATCTCGACGGTCAGAGCATCACCGAAGAGAAGTTCGATCAGCTGTTCGATGAGGCCGTCGAGACCGGCGAGGCGGTCGCGGGTGTCACGTACGTGGAGTTCACCTGCACCGACGGTTCCGGGTCGTTCCTGATGGCACAGAGCCCGACGACCAGCCCTGCGGACCTCGACTTCGACGGAGTGAACACCGATGTCGGGACGTGGGTGATCGACCGCGGCACCGGCGACTACGACGACTTGTCCGGTGAGGGCACGATCGACTTCGACTTCGCTGCCGGAGTCTGGACGTGCCCCGGCGAACTCGAGGGCTGACCAGGCCGGGCCGGTCAGACGGCGACGCGACGCAATCAACCGACCGGTCGATCCGATCGGGCTTCGCTGCTGATGCCACCCGCTCGATACCTTCGTCCAGATGAGCACGATCGACCGCGACGGCGCTGCGCGCCAAGTACCGCGACGAGCGCGACAAGCGGCTGCGCGCCGACGGCAACGAGCAGTACATCGAGCCGACCGGCCAGTTCGCGCACTACCTCGAGGACCCGTACGTCGAACCCGGTCGAGCGCGAGCCGCTCACCGACGAGGTGACGGTCGCGTTCATCGGCGGCGGCTTCGCCGGGCTCGTGCACCGGCGCCCGGCTGAAGCAGGCCGGCATCGACGACGTCCGCATCATCGAGAAGGGCGGCGACTTCGGCGGCACCTGGTACTGGAACCGCTACCCGGGCGCGCAGTGCGACACCGCGGCGTTCATCTACCTGCCGCTGCTCGAAGAGACCGGGCACATGCCGACCGAGAAGTACACGCACGCGCCCGAGATCCTCGAGCACTGCCGCAACATCGCGACGCACGTTCGACCTGTACGACAACGCCTGCTTCTCGACCGAGGTCACCGGGCTCGACTGGGACGACGAGACCGTCGCGCTGGATCATCCGCACCAACCGCGGCGACGAGATGCGGGCCAAGTTCGTGGCGATGGGCACCGGGCCGCTGCACCGGCCGAAGCTGCCCGGCATCCCCGGCATCGAGACGTTCGAGGGCCACAGCTTCCACACCAGCCGCTGGGACTACGACTACACCGGCGGCGACCCGGCCGGCGCGCCGATGGACGAAGCTCGCCGACAAGCGGGTCGGCATCATCGGCACCGGCGCCACGGCGGTGCAGTGCATCCCGCACCTCGCCCGCGGCGTGCGGCGAGCTGTTCGTGTTCCAGCGCACGCCGTCGTCGATCGACGTGCGCAACAACCACCCGACCGACCCCGACGTGGTTCGCGACGCTCGAACCCGGCTGGCAGCAGCGAGTGGCTCGATGAACTTCACGCACGCTGCAGACCGGCGGGTTCGCCGACGAGGACCTCGTGAAGGACGGCTGGACCGACATCGCCCAGCGCATCCGCGACAAGCTGTTCTCGAGTCCGAGAACCCGGAGTTCACGCCCGGAGGCGTTCGAGCGGGCGTACCACGACAGCGACGACGAGAAGATGACCGAGATCCGCGCCCGCGTCGACGCAGATCGTCGACGACCCGACCACCGCCGAGGCGCTCAAGCCCTGGTACCGCCAGCTCTGCAAGCGGCCGTGCTTCCACGACGAGTACCTCCAGGCGTTCAACAACCCGAGCACCCACCTCATCGACACCGACGGCAAGGGTGTCGAGCGGATCGACGAGACCGGCGTGTGGGTCGGCGACGAGCACTACGAGCTCGACTGCCTGATCTACGCCTCGGGCTTCGAGGTCGGCACCGAGTTCGCGCGGCGCGCCGGCTTCGACGACCGTCGGCCGCGACGGCGTCACGCTCTCCGACGACTGGGCCGACGGCATGCGCAGCCTGCACGGCATCCACGTGCACGGCTTCCCGAACCTGTTCATCGTCGGGCCGACCCAGGGCGCCAACCTGATCTCGAACATCCCGCACAACCTCATCGAGGCGGGCGACGACGATCGCCACGATCGTCGACCATGCGCTCTCGACCGGCGCCGACGAGGTCGAGGTGACCGCCGAGGCCGAGGCGGCATGGGTCGAACGGCTCGAGGCCGGCGCGCCGCTCGTTCGGCGGCAACCCCGACTGCACGCCCGGGCTACTACAACAACGAGGGCCAGGACGCCGGGCCGCGCGGGCGTGCTCAACCGGCTCGGCTATCCCGAGGGCCCGGTGGCGTACTTCGAGTACATCGACGAGTGGCGCAACTCCGGCGACTTCGACGGCCTCGAGTTCCGCTGACTCAGGAGCGCTGGGTCGGCAGCTTCGGCACGAGCCAGTCGATGAAGTTCTCCGGGCTGCGAGTCTGGATGTACACGCGGCCCGGGCCGGTCAGCTTCACGACGAGACCCTCACCACCGAGCAGCGTCGACTTCCAGTTCCCCGCCTTCACGACCTCGTACTGCACGCCTTCGTCCCAGCCGACCATGTGCCCGGTGTCGACCGTGTACGACTGGCCGGGTGAGAGGTCGATCGACTCGACGGCGCCGTAGCTCGACACGATGAGGTCGCCCATGCCGCTGCACTTCAGCATGAACAGCCCTTCCTTGCTGAAGAACGTCTTCGCGCCGCCCCACTTGCTGTCGATCTCGATCGACTCGGGCGATGCGAGGTACGAGCCCGATTGCAGGTAGACGGTGTTGCCGGTCAGCGGCCACGTGATGATGTCACCGGGCAGTGCCGGCGCCACCACGATGTGAGCATCGGGCCCGCTGGCGGTGAACGTGTTCATGAAGAACGACTCGCCGCCGAGGACCGACCGTCGCAGGCCCTTGAGCATGCCGCCCTGGGTGCTGGTCTTCGATCTCGACCGACGGCGACATCGCCATCATCGCGCCGGCCTCGGCCTTGACCGACTCACCCTGATCGAGGTGGACCGTCGCCATCGCGAACGCCGGGCTGAAGCTGATCTCGGTTCTCATGTCGGGCCTCCGGCGCCCAGTGTGTCAGATGGACGCGGTGACCCGGATCGAGGTGGTCCCTGCCAACGAGCGCACTCGCGGTGTGCGACTGACGGTTGGGTAGCGTCGCCTGAGTGAGCGAACGGCACCAGCCGGCCGCGGACGAGTCCGCGGCCGATTCGAACGATGCCGCACCGAACCGACGTCGGACGACGGTCCGCATCACGATCCGCGTGGTCGTGGTCGTCGGCGCCCTCGTGATCGCCGGCTTCGTGCTGGCCGGCATCTTCGAGGACCTCGATCCCGACCAGATCCGGGGGGCGATGGCACGCCTCTCCGACGCCGAGTGGATCGCGCTCACGATGGGCTGGGTGATCTGGATCGGGGCTCAGGGTCTGCAGACTGCATCGCTCGTCACCGACCTGCCGGCGCGGCGCGGCGTGCTGGCCTTCGTCGGGCCGACGGCGATCGCGGTCCGGTCATCCCCGGCCCGAGCGATCTGCCCGTTCGCTACTCGATGTACCAGTCGTGGGGAACACCGGCAGAGGATGCAGCGACCGCCGTCGCCGCGAGCGGGCTGTTCTCGGTCGGGAGCCAACTCGTCCTTCCGGCGTTCGCCGGCGTGATCATCGTCGTGAGCGGCATCCAGATCGACGGGTTCCTGTCCGTGATCGTCGCGGCCACGCTCGTCCTGGCCGTGATCATCGTCGTCGCGGCGGTGGCCCTCGGATCCGAGAGCCGCACACGATGGGTGAGCGATCGGCTCGATCCGATCTGGCGACGGGGGCACCGACTCGTCCGGCGCGGCGCCGCCGACGAGGGACTCGGTGACCTGATCGTACGGTTGCGGGCCCGGTCCTTCGACTACCTCCGCGACAAGTGGCTGGGTACGACCGGGGCAACGGTGCTCGCCACGGCCGTCAAGTGCGCGTTGCTGATCATGGCGCTGCGGTTCGTCGGCATTCCGGAGGACGCATTGGGGTGGTCGGCGATCTTCGCGGTCTACGCGCTGGTCGCCGGCCTCACCGTCGTGCCGATCACACCGGGCAGCGCCGGCGTGGCGGAACTCGCGCTCGTCGGCATGCTCGCGCCGATCGCCGGCAGCGAGTACGTGAACGAAGTGGCGGCCGGCGTGGTGCTCTACCGGTTGATGACCTGGATCCTCGTGATCCCGGCCGGGCTGATCGCGCTCGGGATCTGGCGCCAGAGCACGCGACGACCGACGGCGGGCCATGCGGGCTGATCGCCCGAACCGCGACCTGTGGGTGGTGCTCGTCGGGCTCGTCGCGCTGAACGTGCTCACCGTCGCAGTGCTCGACGAGGCGCCCGCGGCGATCCTCCAGGTCGCCGTCGCGCTCGGCGCGGTCGCCGTCGCGGTCCGACTCGGCTACAGCTTCGAGGAACTGGGCCTGTCGACGCGCGCAGCGGCGGCCGGACTCCGGCTCGGCGCCGCCCTGTCGGCAGCCGTCGTCGGCGGCGTCATCGCGATCGCCGTGCTGCCGTTCACCCGCGACTTCCTCGACGACGAACGCTTCGTCGACATCTCGGGCTGGCAGGTCGCCTACGAGGTCGGGTTCAGGATCCCGATCGTGACTGCGCTCTCCGAAGAGTTGCTGTTCCGCTCCGTGCTGCTCGCCGTGCTGCTGGCGATGACGACGACGCGCCGCGCCGTGGTGGTGTCGTCGCTGTCGTTCGGTCTGTGGCACGTGCTGGTCGCCCTCGACGATCTCGACGAGAACGCGATGACCGACGGCCTGGACGCGACCGGCCGCGTCTTCGGGGTCCTCGGTGTGATCGCCGCCACGTCGGTCGGCGGCGCGGTGTTCGCCTGGACCCGGCTCCGGTCCGGCAGCATCGTGGCGCCCTGGATGCTGCACACGACGCTCAACGGTGCGACCTTCACCGCCGGCTACGTGCTCGCGTCGACGTAGCAGGCGCGGGCAAGTCTGCAGGTGCTCCTCGGCTCGGGCCAACTCGGGAAACCAACCGCGTGGCGCGTCAGATCGTCGGCGTCGCCGGCGGCCACGACGGCGCGAGGCGGGCGTCCCGGGTGTGGCGGTACCGGTCGAACAGCGTGATGATCAATGTCAGCAGCAGGACGAAGAACAGCGTGCCGGCCTCGTCGATCGGATCGTCCGAGCGGCGGAGCAACCAGATGTAACCGAGGGTGATCCGAGGTTGAGCGCCAGGGTGAAGAAGAAGTTGCGCATCACCGAGTCCCACTCCCATCCACGTACCGACAGCCAGCGGTGCAGCGCCACGTTCGCGATCACGATCACCGACACCGCGAACGACACCCGCAGGAACGTTCCGTCGACGTCGGGGACGATCAATGCGAAGATGACCGAGACGAGTGCGGTGAGCACGACCTTCTCGAGGAGTCCCCACGACAACAGCCGTTCGGGGCGCTCATACCCGGTCGGCGGTGGACCCAGGTGAGAGTCGACGTCGAAGCTGAACTTCCAGTCCGGCGGCGGCGCCTTCGCCAGGCGTAGCGCACGCCGACCACGACCGCGACGACCAGCACGATCATCAGGCCCACGAACCACAGGTTCTCGACTGATGCGCGTCGCCCCACGAGGTGTCGACCGACACGCCGAACACGTCTTCCTTCATGAAGTCGGTGAAGTCGAGCTGGGCGATGTGCAGCCACCACTCCTGCGGCAGCTTGATGAAGATCCAGATGAACGCGGCCAGTCCGATCACCTGCGCGCTTGGTGAGGCGGGCCGGATCCCACTGCGAGCGGACGGCCTCGTAGACGATGAAGAAGTACTCGAACGTGTTCGGGAAGACGATCAACAGCCAGCGTTCCTGCGTCAGCTCGAAGAGCACCACGCCGACCAGCCGGTAGTACCAGAGGAACCTGGCCGCGTTCGCGATGCGAACGGCGATCGACCCAGTTGCGGAACGTCGACAGGTACGCGATCGCCAGGTAGAAGATGTCGAGCGCCTTGTCGTAGCTCTGGTAGCCGTCGAGATTCAGGTCGGTGTACTGCTGGAAGATCGTCTGGTCGGCGGCATCGAGCACCAGGCAGGCCAGGATCGCCGGCAGCGGGAAGCGGGATCAACAGCGGGATGAAGAACCGACCGGCGACCACCACCAGGAAGACCAACTCGTCGTTGCTCACGCACGGACCTCACACTCCCGCCAGGTGACGGTCACCCGACGGCAGACCAGCGTGCCACATCCCTCCCCGACCGGGACGGACCGCTCGCCGCAGAGATGGTGGTGACGATCGCCGCAGGGGCGCGTCGGACCCACGCCCGACGGGTGCCTTGCGGACTACTGTCGGCTGCGCCTCGATCACGACGGCGAGCGCTTCGGGAGGACGACCTGACGGACATGCGAGTGGTCTCGTGGAACATCCAGTACGGCATCGAGTCGGAACTCGCGGCGGCGGAGATCGCCGCCGCGCCCGAGATGCGGGACTTCGATCTGCTGCTGCTGCAGGAGATGGACGAACCCGGCACCGCCATCGTCGCCGAGCGGCTGGGCGCGAGCTACGCCTACTCGACGGCCGGTCCGCACGCGAACACCGGACGTGACTTCGGGAACTCGGTCGTGACGCGCTGGCCGATCCGGCGGAACGCCGAGGTACCGCTCCCCCACCGGGCCACCGTCAGCGGGCAACCACGCAGCGCCACGCATGCGATCGTCCACGTCGGTGAGCACGAGGTGTCGGCCTACAGCGTGCACACCGAGATCCCGGCACTTCGCCTCGCGCGTCGGATCGAGCAGTTCGCGAAGGTGGCAGCCGACGCCGACTGGCACCCGATCGACCTCGTCGTCGTCGGCGGGGACTTCAACACGGTCACCGATCGCGGCACCCGAGCACTCACCCGGACGCTCGGCCGAGCCGGCCTCGAACGCATGTCGTCGACGCCCTCGTACCGGCGCGGGGGCCGCGACCTGTCGCTCGACCACATCTTCGCCCGCGGCTTCACCCGCTCGACGACCGGTGTGGTGACCGGTACGACCGCGAGTGATCACGCTCCGCTCTGGGTCGAACTCGAGTTCCCCGATCCGGGCGACGGGGGTTCCTGACCGGGTCGATCAGGGGCGGATCTCGGCCGCCTCGGCCCGGAACTCGACGTCGTCGATCTCACCCCGCTGGCGGCGCTCGGCGGCCACCACGAGACGATCGGCGTCGGGCGGACCATCGGCATCCTCCACGGTCGCGACCGATCCTCGGAGCGGCCTGACCACGGCATACGCCGCAACACCGACGACCGGCAGGGCGACGAGCGCGGCGAGCCACAGCACTCGACGGAGCGTCCCGAGATCCGGCCTCGTGACGACCTCGACGGCCAGCAGCGCGTCGCCGAGCACCTCGCAGTCGGACGCCCCGATTCCGTCCGACGTCACGAACACGATCGGCCCCGGTCGAACCGGTTCAACGGCGGTCGGCCTGGGATCGGGTCCAGCGGGCTTCGACGACGGCCGCGAATCGTTCGCACACGTCGACCGCTGCCGCGCTTCGGCGACTGTTGAAGATGTCGAAGGCGTGCTGCGCTCCGGGCACCTCCCAGTACACGACGGGCTGATCGGACACGGCAGCCAGGGCATCGGCGAAGGCCTCGCTCTCCTCGCGCCAGACCAGCACGTCGAGTTCACCCTGGATGATCAGGAACGGGGCGCGCTCCGCTTCACGTGTTCGACGGGCGACATGGCCGCGTAGAGCTCGGGGTGGTCGGCCAACTTGCCCGGCATCACGACCCGGCTGAGGAACACCTCGTACGAGGACAGCCGCCCACGCACACCGATGCGATCGGTGAAGTCGCTCGGGCCGTAGAAGTCGATGCACGCCATGACGCTCGTGTCGACGTGCTCGAACGCCGGTTGGTACTCGGGTGCGTTCGGGGTGAGGGCGGCCAACGACGACAGGTGCCCACCGGCGCTGCCTCCCGTGATCACGATCCGGTCGGTGTCGCCGCCGTACTCGGCGATGTGTTCCTTGACCCACGCGATCGCGCGCTTGACGTCGATCAGTTGGGCGGGGAACACCGACTCGGGGAGCGAGCCGGTAGTTGACCGAGACGCCGACGAAACCGGTCGGGACCAGCCGCGACAGCAACGGTTGGCCCTGTTGGGCCTTGTTGCCGATCATCCAGCCGCCCCCGTGCACCTGGAGCACGACGGGGAGCGACTCGCCCGACCACTCGGCGGCGGTCGGGCGATACACGTCGAGCGCGTTGCGCTTGGCCTCGCCGTAGCGCAGGTCGCGCGTGATCTCGATGCCGTCGCGAGGAAACCGGAACGGGAGCAGCAACAGGCCGAGCTCGGGACGGGTTCGCAGCCCCTCGCGCCTGCGGTCGGGAATCTCGTCGAGATAATCGTCGCCGAGGCCGGCCACGAGCGCCGCATCCCCCGACGGCCGGGCCCGGCCCTGGACGATCCGGACGACGACGAGACCGATCCACGACACGACGAACAGGCCGAGCCCGATGTAACCGATCGGCCGGTCCGGCGCCGTCGGCCAGCAACGCGACCACGATGATCTGGGTGAGGATGTGGAAGATCGGGTACTCACCCGTCCACCAGCTCACGAGCATCACGGCGAAGCCGTTCGTCGCCGGTCGGTGCAGCCGGAACAGGGCGCTCACGGTGGCGAACGCGCTGGCACCACCGAGGATCAGCAGCAGCCACGAACTCACCGGGCCAACGGTAGCGAGACCGACGGATCGGCCGAGCCTCTAGCCCGCCCTGTTCAGTAGTGGCTGGGGGTTGAGGTCGGCGCGTGCCGCGTAAACGCCCTTCTGGTGCGGGAAACTCGTGTTTGTCGAGAACATGAGCCAACAACCAGAAGGGCACTTCCATGGTGAAGCGTAATCGTCGGCGTCCGCGGACCGAGTTCACGGTGACGGATCTGGGGTCGTCAATCACGTCGGGGCTCGTCTGGTCGCCGAGCTCGCCGACGAGGTGGGGTTGACGACGGCGTTGTCGGCGGCGATGGCGCCGACCAAGCAGCGTCGTCGTGGCCATGACCGCGGTGAGGTGCTGGTCGATCTGGCGGTGATGCTCGCCGATGGCGGCAAACGGATCTCGGACCTGGCGATGTTGCGCGAGCAGCCGGGGTTGTTCGGCGAGGTGGCGTCGCATCCCACGGTGTGGCGCACCCTCGAGGGCGTCGACGCCGGACGCGTTGGAACGGATCAAGATCGGTCGAGCCGACGCACGGGCGAAGGCGTGGGCGGCGGGTGCGGATCCGGGGTTCTACGTGATCGACATCGATGCCACGCTGATCGGGTCGCATTCGGACAAGGAACACGCGGCGCCGACCTACAAGCGTGGGTTCGGGTTCCATCCACTGCTCGCCTACCTCGATGGCACCGGTGAAGCACTCGCCGGGCTGCTCCGTCCGGGCAACGCCGGGTCGGGCACCGCCACCGATCACGTCGCCGTGCTCGATGATGCACTCGCCCAGTTGCCGATTGATCCTGCCGGGGGCGCCGAGGTGATCGTCCGCGCCGATTCGGCGGGTTGGTCACACAAGTTCGTGAAACACTGCCGGGCCCGCCACGTGAACGTCGTGATCGGTCACCGGCTCACCGTCGACATCGCCAACGTGCTGGTCAAGGTGCCGAAACGAGCATGGTCACCGGCAATCTCTGCCGACGGCAGCGACTGGCGCGACCACGCTGAGGTGGTCGACATCACCGATCTCGTCAGCGACATCTTCGACACCACACGCGGCTGGCCGTGCGGGTTGCGGATGATCGCCCGCCGCGAGCTCCCACATCCCGGCGCCCAGCTCACGTTCACCGATGTCGACGGGCACCGCTACCAAGTGTTCGTCACCGACTTGGACGATCCCGACATCGCGTATCTTGAAGCGCTCTACCGCGGCCGCGGCCGCGCCGAGAAACAGATCTGCGACACCAAGACCACCGGGCTCACGAACCTGCCGTCACACTCGTTCGCGATCAACACCGCCTGGCTGCAGCTCACCCTGATCGCCCACGACCTGCTCGCCTGGACCCGCACCCTGACCCTCGACGGCGACCTCGCCACCGCCGAGCCGAAACGACTCCGCTACTGCCTGTTCCACACCGCCGGCCACCTCGCCACCACCGGCCGCCGATGCTTCTGCCGCCTCAGCCGCGACGGCCCTGGACCACCGACCTCGTCACCGCGTTAGACCGCGTCCACCAACTCCGGATGCGCTGCTGAACAACACACCGCGGCGCCACGACGACCTCCACGGCCGAGTCGGGTCAGCAACGCCGATCACGGACATCCCCAACCACGTCACGCGGAACCCACCAGACCACTTCGAAAGCCGTCTAGAGGAAGTAGGTGAGCTTGTCGGAGAACCAGTTCCGCATCCGGGCGAGGCCACCCTGGCGAAGCCCGGGCTCGGCCCGCCCGATCGCCGGGTCGATGGCACGCTCGACCAGCCGATCCGCGACGTCGGCGTCGTCGACCATCAGCGCGATCTCGAAGTTCCGGTAGAGCGCCCAGGCGTCGAGGTTCAGCGTGCCGAACTGCACCCGATCGTCGGCGACGATCAGCTTGGCGTGCACCACCGCACCCGGGTACTCCCAGACCTCGACGCCGGCGTCGAGGAGGTCGTCGTACCGGTGCTTCATCGCCCACGCCGCGGGGGCGTTGTTCGACTCCTTCGAGGTGATCACCCGGACGTCGGCACCACGCTCGGCCGCCCTGATGATGCGCTCGATCATGTCGCGATCGGCGACGTACGGGTTCATGATGTCGAGGCACGTGGTCGCCGAGTCGATGAGCTCACGTGCGGCCTGCGTGGCCGACACGAACCCCCCTGGCACGACCTGCCCGACCGCAGCGGAGATCCGGCCGAGGTCGGGTTGATCGGGGAAGTACGGGGAGAGGTCTGCCGGCGACGGGGCGTCGTGCGCAGCGAAGGACGTCAGGAACACCGCCTGGGTCTGGCGGACGACGTCGCCGGTCACCCGGACCATGACGTCGTAGAACTCCCCGTCGAGGAAGTGGTCCTCGATCCCGGCGCCACCCGTCCAGGCGACCTCGCCGTCGATCACGTACAGCTTGCGATGATCCGCCCGGCCGACCTCGCGCTGGTTCCGGCTGATGCCGCGATCGAACAGCGGACCGTCGCGGTCGACGGGCAGCGTGTCGTTGACCACGACGAACGCTCCGGCGTCGACGAGCCGCTCGTACATCGCCTTCGATGCCCCGGTCGGTTGGGATCCGACCCCGTCGACGAGGATCCGCACCTCGACGCCGTCGGCCAGGCGATCGACGAGGAGGGAGGTGAGCTCGTCTCCGACGTCACCCGGCTTCCACCCGAACATCAGGATGTGGACCGAGGACTCGGCGCCGGCGACATCGTCGAAGATCTTCGGGTAGAACGTCGCGCCCTCCGCCCACGGCTCGACCGATGCGGCGGTCGACCATGCGTAGTCCAGCCCGACGTCGTGCGGGCCGAGGTCGCCTGCCACGAACTCGGCGGTGGCGGCTTCGGCCTCGGTGGCGCTGATTGCGTCCGGCGGCGGCGGCCAGCTGCGGTCCTCGCCGATCGCGAGCACCTGCCGGAGCAGGAGGAAGAAGAACACGGCCACGACGAGACCGACTTCGCCGAGCGTCGGCCAACCAGCCGGCTCGCTGGCACTGTCTCCGGCACGTCGTCCGGCTGCTCCGCGAGTCCGGTGTCGCAACGCGTCCAGCGAAGGCGGCGCCCACGGACACGACGATCACGATCCCGCCGACGAACGTCAGCCAGTAGCCCCACGCGAGGCCGAACCCGGGGACGCTGGCGGTGCCGGTCACCGTGACGATCGTGACGATCGCGACGAGAGCGGCCGTGAGCCCAGCAGTGCGGGACCCGCGACCCACGGCGGGCGCCATCGCCACCCCGATGACGAGGTACACGAGGATGATCCAGCCGTTGTGCGGACCCTGGATGCCGTTCAGTGTGACGCCGTCGCCCGACGTCCACCGCGTGAACACGCCGAGCGCCGCCAGCAGGCACCCGCCGAGCAACAGTCGGCCCGCCACCCGAGTGACCGAGGAGCCGCGCGGTGCCGGCAATTCCTCGCCGAGGCCGTCGGCCTCGGCCGGAGGCATCTCGGTGTGTTCGTCGTCGATCTGCCGTCGCTGCTTCACCTTGCGTACGTGCTCGGCGACACCAGTGATCTCGAACGCCTCGTCGGGCCGACCCGACGCGGGGCGATTCGAGTCACTCATCGGCCGCAGAATACCGGGCGCCGATTCCCGCCTCCGCTGCACGATCGGCACGTTGGACGCCTTCGAGGGTCGTCGTCGTGGGTCACCCGGCCCACCCTGAGCTGCCGGCACGTCCGGATCGGCGGCACGCGACGAGGGGCCACGCCGTGATCGGCGGCGACGCCGTGTCAGCGGCAGCCGATCCTCGTCGCGGCCTGGTGTTCGTCCACGCTCGCCGGTGCCGGGTTCACCCAGGTCGGGGGACCACGACGAGATCGTGACGTGGCAGGATCAACGTCCATGATGTGCACTCGGGAGCGACCGCGCCCTTGACGATCGATCGAACCGCGGCCACCAGTTTCGTGAGCACCCAGGCAGGTCGAACCGTCAAGTGGGTCGGCAGCCGGCTCGATCCGCTCGGTGACACCACCGCGGTCTTCGAGACGGTGTCGGTGCTCGATGCCTTCCTGCCCAGTCTGATGCCACGTACGTCGCAGCATCAGGGCTCGCGACCGGGCTCCACCTGCTCGGGGCCAGGCTGATCGGCGGACGTCTCAACGCCGCGGACGCCGCGATCATCGGATCGACGGCAACTCCGGTCTCGCTCGGCGTGCGTGCCGCCACTGCACTGGTCGGTGAGGCGGTGTCGCAGATACCCGAGCGCGAGGACGAGACGCTGTGGGTGTCGGCGGCACGCACGAGTGGAGACCTGCTCCGTCGCCACGGCGATCAGCGGCGCCGCCTTCGACGCCGCCCGGATGTTTCGGGCCGGACGGTTCTCGAACCGCTCGTATCCGCTCGTCACCGGAGCGATGTTGAGCACCGGTGCGGTGTACTGGGCTGCGCGGCGGCTCCGCCATCGCAAGCAGGTCATACCAGATGGCCGGTCGACCAGCAGGCCACCACCATGGGGGCGACTCGGCGATCGGCGCGGCGTCGAGCTGCCGTCGGAACCGGACTGGGGAAGGGGTTCGCGGCCTCTCGACGGGGGATGATCCGGCTACCTCGGTCCCGGCGTGGTCAAGAACGTGCTGGCCCGCAGCCGTCAACGCCGGCCGCCTGGGCGGGCGGCGCGGTCTCGCCGCCTACAACGCCGGCATCGGCTACATCGGCCGGGCCAACGAGAAGATCGAGCCCGGCGTACACGCCGGCGCCGACATCACCGCTGCTGTCGGGCGGCGACCGAGAGCCAGTCGACCGTTCGCCGAGCTGGGCCAGCAGGGCCGCCGCTACGTCTCCGACGTCGTCACCCCGAGATGATCGAGGAGGTCGTCGGCGAGCCGGCGGCCGCCCATCCGATCCGGACCTACGTCGGGCTTCAACTCCGCGCCGCTCTACTCCACCGGTCGGGCCGAGCTGGCCATGGCCGAGCTCGAGCGCACCGGGGCGTTCGACCGCGCGTACCTCCTGCTGATCTCGCCGACCGGAACCGGATGGGTCGACCAGACCGTCGTCGAAGCCGCCGAGTTCTTCGCCCGGGGCGACATCGCCACCTGCGCCATCCAGTACGGCCGGTTCCCGTCGTTCCTCTGCGTCCAGAAGGTGGGGCTGGGCCGGATCCAGTTCCGCCTGCTGCTGTGGAGCATCAAGCAGCGGCTGCGTGAGCGGCCGCCCGAGCAGCGGCCGAAGGTGCTGGTGTTCGGCGAGAGCCTCGGCGCCTGGACGTCGAGCGACGTCGTGATGGGCCAGGGCATCTACGGGTTCGACCACTACGGCATCGACCGAGCGCTGTGGGTCGGCCTCCCGGCGCTGGCCAAGTGGTCGCGCAACGGGATGGCCCCGGTTCGAGCGAGCTCGTCCCGGACGGCACGGTCGGGGTGTTCGATCGCCACGAGCAGCTGGCCGAGCTGGACGACGAGGCCCGGGACCGGCTGCGGGCGTCGTGATCCTGTCGCACGACAACGACCCGATCGCGGCCCTGCGACCCGAGCTGGCCATCAGGCGGCCCGACTGGCTCCGCGACGAGCGCGGCCGCAACGTGCCCGACGACATGGACTGGATCCCGCTCGTCACGCTGTGGCAGGTGGCCGTCGACGCCGCCAACGCCATGGTGACCGTGCCGGGCGAGTTCCGGTCGTTCGGCCACGACTATCGAGGCGACACCGCCCGGTTCGTCCGCGACGCCTTCGGACTCCCCGGCACCACCGACGAACGACCGAACGGATCGAAGCAGCGCTGATCCAGCTCGACGTCGAACGCATCGAACGAATCAAACGCAAGGCCGAGGCCGCCGAGGATCCGCGCTGGTCGGCGCAGATCGGCGAGACACCGTTCTCGGCGGGTGTGCCGCTGATGACCCGCCGGACCGAAGGCGCCCGCTGGTTCCGCTGACGAGCTGGCGACGACGCCGGCCGTTCCGCTCCGGCGCAGCGATCGTGGCCGACGTCCGGTTACCGTGGCGATGTCGCTCCCGTACCGCGCCACGAACGCCTCCTCCGTCTGGCCGACAACTGATCGACGCCGCACGGCGTGCCGGTCTCGACCGCGCCGGTCGAGTCCTGTCCCGGATGGAACATCCGCGATCTCGCCTGGCACATCGGCCAGGTGTGGACGTTCTGGGGCCGCATCGTCGGCGAACAGCTCACCGACGTGGAGCAGGTCGGGCCACTCCCGAGGTCGCGGCCCGAGCGACGGCGTGCTGCTCGATTGGGTTGCGGCTGCGCACAACGGGATCTTCTCCGTGCTCAACTCCGCTCGGGCCGACGCCGAGGTCTGGACCTGGACGGGCAGCAACCAGGACGGTATCGCGTGGGTACGCCGGCGCATGGCACAGGAGACCGCCGTCCACCGCTGGGACGCCGAACGCACGGTCGGCGACGCCTACGAGATCCCGATCGCGGTCGCCGCCGACGGTATCGACGAGTTCCTCCAGTTCTTCGCCCCGCGGCGTCGGACCACATCGATCGGCGGCACGGCCCACATCCACTGCACCGACACCGACCGTGACGTCGAGACCGGCAGCGACGACATCGACGCCGTCAACGGCGAATGGATGATCCACCGGCTCGACGAACACGGCATCGAGTTCGAACAGGCACACCAGAAGGGTGACGTCGCGATCCAGGGCCGCGCCCACGACGTGCTGCTCTGGCTGTGGGGTCGTGACGCCGGCCAGGTCGAGCTGCTCGGCGACGCCGACGTCGGCCACCGCATCGTCTCGGGCGCCAGCCTCTGACGGGCGCGTTGCGACTCCGCGGCGCTCATCAAGACCCTCGCTGGAGAACCGCACGGCGTCCTACCGTCGGGATGGACCGGCGGCGGCCATGCGTCGGGCGAGACGTCGGCGACAGCCCACTCGCCCGAAGCCATCCTGCTCGACCGGCTTCACGCGTCGCTCGAGGGGGTCGGCGCCTCGGTCACAACGCCCGGCCCGGCGCCGCGGCGTCTGGTCACCGTGCAGGACAGCACGTTCAACGCCGGCAGCGCCGTGCGGGAGTGCACCCGGAAACGGCGAGCTTGACAGCGTCAGGGCCTGCCTGGATGCCCCGTCATCGCGATGCAGACGACGACTCGTACCTCGCCAGCGTCGAACGGAGGAACTCCGTTCGGTCATTGGCCGTCATGTCCGACAACGCTTCAACCTGTTCCGCGACGAACGAATCGCGGACACCCAGCTGATTGGCGACATCCCTCGAGTGCGTTGATCGCGACCTCTCGCTGACACCTCGCACCAAGGATGATCTCTCTGGCCCAGTCCGTCTGACCATCGGCCTGCACCAGGGCTGCCATCCCGACGAGGGCGCTGTTTCGCCGACGAGGTTCATTCCACCGACGCGGCCGATCGCGCCTCGTTCAGTACGCGTCGGCCGTCATCGATCTCACCGACCGCGAGATGGCACAGACCGACGATCACTCCGTAGGACATCCGAATGGACTCTCGCATCGGGTGATCCTTGGCCACACGCAACGCTTCATCGGCTTGGCCCGCCATCAACAAGGCGACGGCGATCGTGCCGTCGATGACGGCCCACAGGTTCTGTCCTTGGTGAGCACGTAGGGCAGCAACCGCTTGCTCGTACTCGCCGGCAAAGAGGTACACGTCGGCCAGGTTCTTGTCCCAGAAGTGGAACGCATCGTTGCCGTACTCTGCGGCTTCCGTCTCGATCTCGAGGGAGCGTGCCGGTGCGGTCATCGAACACGAGTTGGCAGCCATCACGAGCCGGAACTCGCGGACGGTCGCATCGCGAGCTTGTTGGGACGCCGACTCGAACGCCTTCCACCCGCGCAGATCATTGACGACCATTGCCAGCTGGACCTGTGGGATCAGGAGGCGCTCACGGAGTTCCGACCCTGTCGGGAGTGATGCCAGCGACCAGTTCGATCCGGTCGAGAATCGGCTGCACGGCAAACTGCTCACGCCAGAGCGGCGTCGCGCCGACAAGCAGCTCGGCCACGTCGGCGTGTCGGTCGCATGCAATGGCCCAGTCGATTGCGACCTCGAGATTCTGGATGACGGACAACCACTGCGTCACAGTGGACCACTCCCAGACCACCCACGAGCCGTATCGCGCCTCGGCAGCCTCCACGGTGGCGCCGAGCGTCGTGAGGTGGTGGGAGAGGTGCAGGAGTTCGCGAGTCGTCTCGAGACCATTCGGCACCCGCCGAAGGTGGCCAAGCACGCGTACTCCCGAACCGTTTCGAGAAAGCTGAATCTCGTCCGGGTTCCCTTTCGCGGGCGATCACGACGAGCGATTTCGCAACGAGCGAGTCCAGCAACTCCAGTGATTCAGC
>CAWHCI010000002.1:0-340130 GCA_963827775.1 uncultured Acidimicrobiaceae bacterium
CGGCCGGTCGAGGACTTCCGGTGGAATCACAAGTTCAACGCGCTGGCCGTCGTGGTCGGCAAGGAGTCGATGATCACCTCTGACGGCGACGACTGGGCCCGGCGACGGGCGTCGGTGCAGTCCGCGTTCAGCCGGCGACGACTGAACGGCTGGATCCCCATGATCCTCGAACAAGCCGACGCCGCCATCGACGCGCTGCCGGCTCAGGGCACTCACGAGATCGATCTGTACCGGGTGGGTCGAGCCGCGATCCTCGAGATCGTGGTCCGAGCCTTCTTCGGCGAGTCGATGGCCGACAAGGCCACGCAGTTCGGGGAACTGATGCAGCGCTCGCAGGACTACCTCGAGCTGCCGGCCTGGAAGCAGCTCCCGCATCCGTTCCCGATCGGCAAGCGCGGTCAGGTCAAGGCCGACCGCCGCGCCTTCGACGACCTCGTCCGACACGCCATCGTCTCGATCCGTGCGAACCCGTCCGATGATCCCGACGACGTGTTGGAGGTGTTGGTGCACGACGACTCGGTCTCCGAGCAGGAGATCCTCGACCAGGTGAACACGCTGGTGGGTGCCGGGTTCGACACCACCGCCGCGTCGCTGGCGTGGATGCTGTGGTGCTGCGGCCTGGCCCCCGACGTCTGGGAAGCGCTGCGGGCCGAAGCCGACGAAGTGCTCGGCGCACCCGGCGACGACCACGACGCCGTCGATCACCGCACGCTCAACCGACTCGAAGTCGCCGACCGCGTCGTGCACGAAACGCTGCGCCTCCACCCCGCCGGCGTGATCAGCCCGCGAGAAGCAGCCCGCGACATCGAGGTCGGCGGGCACACGATCACCAAGGGCACGCTCGTCCTCTGGTCGGCCCACCTGTCCGGCCGCGACCCCGACGTGTGGAACCACCCGCTGCACTTCGACCCCGATCGTTTCCTCGACCTGACCGACGATCAGCGAGCGGCCGCCGATGCCGCGTGGGTTCCCTTCGGCGGAGGCCGACGCAACTGCATCGGCTTCGCACTCGCCCAGATGGAACTCACCCTGCTGATCGCCAGGCTCGCCCAACGACTCGACGTGACCCCACCAGCAACGGGCAAGCCCGGCCCGGTCGGCATGGTCGTCAACCGCCCCCAAGGTGGCGTCCCCTTCCAGGTCACCCGGCGCACCTGACCGTCGAACTCCTACCTCTGCCAGCCGACAGCCACGCATATCGTTCCTACTCCAGACTCGCCAGCGCCGCTCGTAACGGCACGTATGCGCTCGATCAGGTGCTCAGGAATGTGCGTACCATTTTGCCGCTTCCGTCACACGCAGTAGAACTGATCAACAGCGTGCCACCAGGACTCAACTGAGCTGGACCGTGCGGGAGAACAGCTGTCACGTTCACCGAGTTGGCAGCTGCTCGGCCCGACCAACGCGATGGAACTGCATAGTCTGGCGGTCGATACGACCTGCTTGGAGCCCACCATCGTGAGGGACTGGGATGACCGAACACCACCTCGACGACACAGTGACGCATGACTATTGGGATCGCGAGGTCGATGTCCGGTTCGAGGCGAGTCGGGTGACGTGGTGGTGGTTGAGTGCGCAGAACCGGTCGGCCAGGTCACACCGACTTGGACCGACGACGATTTCGCCCACGCCGACCCGAGCCTCGCGCGCACGCGCTGAGTGGTGCCATCTACGTCAAGGGTGCACGCCCAGGCGACACACTCGAGATCGACATCTTGCAGATGGAACACAAGGGTTGGGGCTGGAGTGGTCACATTCCACACATCGGGTTGCTGGCCGATGATTTCGACTCGGCACACCTTCACCACTGGGAGCTCGAGGGTTCAATCTGCAGGTTCGCGGACGGAATCGAAGTTCCCGCCGAGCCCTTTCCCGGAGTGATCGGTGTCGCCCCGCCGCGAGAGCGGCCGCCTCGATACGTTTCCGCCTCGCTCGAACGGTGGCAACCTCGACACGAGGGATCTCGTGGCCGGCTCGACTGCATGGCTCCCGATTCACGCCGACGGTGCCCTGTTCTCGATTGGCGACTGTCATTCCGCTCAAGGCGACGGAGAGGTCTGCGGGACCGGTGTGGAGTCCCCCATGACGGCGACCATCAAGTTGTCGGTGCGCCGCGATCTCGACGTCGCCGAGTTCCAGGCCCGGCGAAGGACCACACCCGCACTGTCGGACTCAGAGGTGCACATCACGACTGCTCACGGCCCGGACCTCTACGAGAATGCCCGCACTGCGACCCGGTACATGATCGAGTGGCTCGGGACGAATCGCGGGCTCGAACCAGCCGACGCGTACTTGTTGTGCAGCACGGCGGCCAATCTGCGGATCAGCGAGATCGTCGACGCACCCAACTGGGTCGTGTCGCTCCACTTCCCCGTCGACATCTTCCGCTGACATCTGATCAAGCCGACAGGTGCTTCGCCCCCGCTCGATGATCGCGGCCCAAGGCGCGCCGCCCTGCGCCGGATCGCCGGCGGACTCGGTCGGGTATCGCGGCTGATTCGGTAGCTCGGAATCACGCGGTCTGGCGGCAGTCGGGTCCACGCGAGAACGGCACGTCTGCGCTCGCGAACCCGCCCGGGGATACGCGTTGCGTCGAAACGATGCTCAGGTGTTGCGCTGAAGACCTACGCGGTGCGGGACCGCGGCAGCTGGAAGCCCGCCGCAGGCACGATCATCGAAGCTGGATCGGGTGCAGGCCACTGTGGGTTGTCCTGATTGCCGATGGCGCGGTTCAACAGCGAAGCGACCTCGCTGAGTCCGCTCACCCGGACAGGAACCGCGGCCGTGCACTCGGGCCCGGCCCAGATCGAGAACAATGCGATGCGCCGCGAGTCGTGCCACGTCACGCGAAGGAACTCATCGGCACCCAACGCATGGGGCACGAACACTCTCTTTGGGATCGGGTCCGATGTTTCCACCACCACCCCATCGTCGTACGCCCTGAACCGGCGGTCAACCGCGCCTTTTCTCGCACGTCTCGCGTGGGACCAGCTCGAGATTTCGTCGATCAAGCACCCGCGCCGGCGTCGACCACTCGATATCGACCGCTGCGCACAGCCTCATCACCCCGCTCGCGAATGGCATCCCTGAAGAGCTGTGCTTTGTCAGGGACGGATTCTTGGTGCCCGACGGCGGTGTTGGGCGCGCCGGGTCGAACCCGTTTGGTGCCGGGCTCGTCGAGGTGTTCGTCAGGTTGTGTTCGTGGCGGGGTGCGCGGTCGACCGTCTCCATGGTGCTCGTCATGTGCGAGCGGCACGCCCTGTGGGGTGCTGAGCCATCCCTTCGCCCCGCACCCGAGCGGGTGGGGGCATGGAGCTGTCGGGCCAAGGCCAGTTGCTGGGCTCAATCACATAGTCGGCTGTCCCTCGGTGGGAAGCCCTGCCGATACCCGGGGCACGCCAGACACCTGACGCGTCCGCCAGGGTCACGCAGCTTCCAGTGTCGGGTGCGTGATGTCGAGGCATCGAACCTCGAGATCGCGCAGCCCGTAGAAGACGAGCGTGAGGGAGCTTGCGGGCCGCCGCGACACGGCCCTTGTTGACTCCGCGCCGCTGACCGACACGGACATAGACGTCATGGATGGGTTCGATCCGATGGTTCCGCGACACCGCTTCGACCGCGGCCCATCGCACGAGGCGGGGTCCCTGTTTGGTGATCGAACCGCGATGGGTGACGGTGTCGGACTCGCGGTGGCGTGGGGTCATGCCGGCCCACGACGAGACCTGGCGGGCGTTGTCGAACCGGGTCACATCGCCGATCTCGGCGACGAAGATCGCTGCGAACACCGGACCGACACCGTGGATCTGTTGGATCGTCTCATAGCCCGGATGTCCTTGGAACATCGCCGTTGTTGCGACCTCGCCTGAGCGCGCGGCTGGATGAGGCGTTGGTGTTGCCGGCACGCAGCCTCCACCAATTGCTTCTGATCCACGCATATCGACGGTGACCCTGACCGCAGGCGCCTGCTCGATAGCGGCGCGGATGCGCTCGACGAAGTGCGCGAGAATGTGCAGTCGAACCGACGTGCGCGGGGCGGTCATCGCAAGGTCGGGGCCCTCCATCTCGGCCGCCTCGCGAGGCTTCGCAGAACCGGCTCCGTGGTAACGCCGTGGTAACGCTCTGCGCAGCACAGGCCAACACGAGACGTCACGGTCCGGACGGCGAAACGGCGTTTCCCCTGGTAGATCGGTACGCAACAACACCGGGCAACACCAGCCGGACGGGCCCGCGGCGATTCCTAAACCGTGCGTCGCAGGTTCGATCCCTGCCTGGGGCGCTGCGAATCGCCGGCCCCCGAGGAGTAGTCGACGAACGCAGTTCAGGCGGGGTGTCGGGACCTTGGCCTCATGATCGGGCGCCGCCGAAGGTCGAGACTGGACCTGTCGAGGCGCGAGCTGACGTCTCGGCGCGACCTTGGTGAGGACGACATGAACGTGAAGATGATTCCTGCAGAGCCGATGAACGGCACCGACGCCACGCTCTGGGACATCGAGCGAGATCCGTCGCTCCGCACGACGGTGGTGTCGATCCTGCAACTCGACCGATCGGTCAAGCCGAAGCGTCTGCTGCGCTCGATCGACGAGTCGTCGCGGTTGATGCCGCGGATGCGTCAGCGCGTGGTGGAGGCGCCGATGGGCGTCGGGGCACCGCACTGGGCGATCGCCGAGGACGTCGACGTCCGCGATCACGTCCGGTTCGCCGAACTCGAGCCGCCAGTTCCGTTCAGTGCGGTGCTCGATCTGGCGGCCGCCTGCGCCGTCGAGCCGTTCGATCGTGAGCGGCCGTTGTGGGAGTGCACGTACGTGGACGGACTCGATGACGGCAAGGCAGCGCTGATCATCAAGGTCCATCATTCGTTCACCGACGGCATCGGTGGCGTCGGCCTGCTCGACGTGTTCCTCGATGCGTCGCGGCGTCCGACGCGCCGCACTCCCGATCAACTTCCGGAGCTGCGCGCCGCTCCCTCATCCGGCTCGTCTGCGCCGTCGGTGACGGAGATCGCGGCGAAGTCGGCATCCGCACAACTCAAGCTCGCCAAGACGGCCATCGCGTCTGCGCTGCATCCTGCCAAGACCGTCGGGACGACCCTTGCCGGGGGCAAGTCTGCGGCGCGTCTGCTGGCGCCGAGCGGGGCGGCTCTGTCGCCACTGTTCAGCGAACGTGGCCCGGAGCGGCGCCTCGCAACCCATGAGACCGAGTTCGAACGCCTGCACGACGCAGCGACACGCCATGGATGCACGATCAACCATCTGTTCATCGCCGGCGTCCTGGACGGGGCGGCTCGCTATCACCGGGTGCGCGGCAGCCGGCCTCCGCAGCTGCGGGTCACGATGCCGATCAGCATTCGGAGCAGCGGCGACAACGGCGGCGGGAACCAGTGGGCGCCGGTGCGATTCCGTCTGCCCACCGACATCGACGACCCGATCGAGCGGATGTTGACGATCCGCGAGATCACCGGCCGTTCACGCAAGGAGCCGGCGCTCGGGTTCAGCCATTCGCTGGCGGGCGCGATCCAGATCCTGCCCAGCTCCGTCTCGGCCGGCGTGGTCGGCGGCATGATGCGGGGTGTCGACCTGACCGTGACGAACGTGCCCGGGCTCAGTGAGCCGCGCTATCTCGCCGGCGCCCACGTCGAGCGGATGTACCCGTTCGCGCCGACCGCCGGTGCGGCGTTCAACGTCGCACTCATGTCGCACGAGTCGACGGCGTGCTTCGGGATCATGAGTGACACGACCGCTGTCGGCGACGCCGACGAGCTGCACGCGGAGATCGCGGCCGGCATCGATCGAGTGTTGAACGAGGCGGAGACGAGGCCTGCAGCCCGAGCGGTGGTGCGGTCCGAGATCGATCATGAGCCGAAACGGCTGAGCACGGTCGACACCTCGTTCCTGAGGATCGAGACGCCCGACACACCGATGCACATCGGCATCCTGTTCGTGCTCGACGGCGACGGATGGCGCGGTGAGCAGGGAGAGCTGTTGGTCGGCGACATCCGCCGTCACATCTCCGCCCGACTGGGCGCGCGCCTCGAGCCATGCGCCGCCTCGCCGAGGTGCCGTTCGGACAGGGCCGGCCGGTGTGGATCGAGGACCCCGACTTCGACATCGCCCATCACGTGAAGCTGGCGTCGGTGGCATCACCGGGTGGGGAGGCCGAGCTCTACGCCGAGGTCTGCGAACTCGACATGGAATGTCTCGACCGCAGCCGTCCGCTCTGGGAGTCGTGGCTGATCGACCATCTCGCCGATGGCCGCGTCGGCGTGCTTCCTCAAGGTGCACCACGCCGTGCTCGACGGTGCCGGCTTCTTCGACTTCATCAACACGCTGTTCGACGCCGAGCCGTTGTCGGGCCCCGAGGTCCCGATCCGTGGGCCCGTCGCTCCGCTGCCGAGCCCGGGTCGGCTGTTGACCGATGCCTGGGCCGAGAACCTCCGAGATCCGGTCGAGGTCGTCCGCCAGTCGGCACGCACCTTGTTGTCGGCACCGGCTACGATCGCCGGCCAGGTCGGCGACATCGTGGCCGCCGGTTTCGGTGTGATCGGCTCGGGAGCGCGTGCTCCCGAGACGTCCCTCAACCGGCAGGTCGGTCGACGGCGCCAACTCTTGTCGCTCGATCTCGACTTCACCGACATCGGCGCGATCAGATCGGCGTTGGGCGGCACGGCGAACGACGTGGCGCTCGCGGTGTTGACGGGTGGGTTGCGATCGTGGTTCGACGGGCACCACGAGCCGCTCGAGGAACTCCAGGCCTTGTGCCCGGTCAGCCTGCGAGAGCCGGGAACGGCTTCCGAGTGGGGCAACCGCACGGGCGTCATGATGATCCCGTTGCCGCTCGCCGAGCCCGACCCGGCTCGACGGTTGGAGATGATCCGCGAACGGACCACACGGGCCAAGGCCCGACACGAAGGTGCTGCCGTGCTGGCGCTCGCCGATGCCGCCGACCACCTCCCGGCGACGATTCCCAACTACATGGGTGCTGCCCTGCGCTCTCTGATCGCCCACCAGACACTCATCAATCTCGTGATCACGAACGTTCCGGGTCCGCGTGAGCCGGTGTGGCTGATGGGTGCCGAGGCAGAGGCGCTCGTGCCGATCGTGCCGCTCGGATCCAATACTGCGCTCGGCGCGGCACTTGCGTCGTATCTCGACACGTTGACGATCGGTCTCTATGCCGATCCTGATCGCTGCCCCGACCTCGATCAACTGGCGACTGCGATCACCGACGAGATGGATCGGCTGCTCGCTGCTTCGTCACCCTGATCGCGCCGAACGGCCAGGGGTCGTCGGCCCCGTCGACGCCGACGGGTCTGCGGAGCCACGGTCCTCGGCCCGACCGAGATGATCGGTGTTACGTTCGCACCTGCACGACACGCACGAACGCGACCGAAGGGCTCCGACGATGAGCGACGACCTGTCAGTGGTACTGGGAGCCGGACCGGTCGGACGGGCGCTCACCGAGCGGTTGATCGACGACGCCCGAGCGGTGCGAGTGGTGACCCGCAGCGGGAAGGCCGACGTGGCGAACGAGGTCGACGTCGTGGCGGGCGACGTCGCCGATCCGAACGCGGCCGAACGTGCGTGCGCCGGCGCGTCGGTCGTGTACGGCTGTGTCGGTCTCGACTACGCGGGTTGGCCGGAGAAGTGGCCACCGATGATGGAAGGAATGCTCGCCGGTGCCGCATCAGCGGGCGCGCGGTTCGTCTTCATGGACAACTGCTACATGTACGGCCCGGTCGATGTCGCGATGACCGAGGACCTGCCGCTGACCGACTACGGCAGGAAGCCGGCCACGCGCAGCAAGCTGACCGAAATGTGGCAGGCGGCGCACGCCGCCGGCAGGGTCGAGGCGGCATCGGTGCGAGCGAGCGACTTCTACGGGCCGCGAGTGTCGGCCTCGGCGCTCGGCGACATCTCGATCGGACGGATCGCCAAGGGCAAGTCCGCTCAGGTCCTCGGCGACCCGGACCTCCCGCACTCGTTCACCTACGTCCCCGACATCGCCCGAGCACTGATCAGCGTGGCCGACGCCGATGACGCGTTCGGCCAGGCCTGGAACGTGCCGAACGCGCCCGACCGCACACTCCGCGACGTCCTCACGTTGGTCGCTGCCGACCTCGGCCGAGAACTCAGCATCCAGACCATGCCCAACTGGATGCTGTCCGCGGTCGGCGTCTTCAACACCAACGTGCGCGAACTGAAGGAGATGCGCTACCAGTGGGAGCGTCCCTTCCACGTCGACTCATCCAAGTTCGCTGCACGATTCTGGTCCGACGCGACATCGTTCGAGGACGGCATCGCTGCCACGGTGCCGTCGTATCCGACGAGCTGATCCAATACTCCGGTAGACGGCCGGACGGAGTTCTGCCGGCGCGAAGGTGACCTCGTCGGTCGCTTGTGCGCCATCGCACCGGACTTCGCCGGACCAAGCAGGAGGAGGGCCGGTCTCGATGCCATGGAACGCAATGGAGATGTCGTCGGTCCGACGAGGCCGCACCCCGACTCCGGGAGCTCAAGATCGGGTCATAACGAGCCGATAACGCGCGGTGGAGTCATCGTCCGCCACGCTGGAGTCGCGCGCCGTCGAATCGTCGGCGTCTCCGGTGCACCCCGAGGAGCAACCTTCGTGGACGGCGCGCCCGGTCGCGGCCGCTCTGTTGCGCTCGGCGATCTTCCTCGCGCCGATCGCGGCCTCGGTGGCCGCGTCGTTCCTCGTCGCCCGACGGTGGCCACGGCCGGACGGCCTCGTGCCGATGCTCGGGTGGCTCGGCGTGCTCATCGTCGTGGGTGGCGTCGCGATGGTCGTCGTCGATCGGGTGGCGCGGCGTTTCCTGCCACTCACCGCGCTGTTGCGGATGACGCTGATCTTCCCCGACCAGGCGCCCAGTCGATTCAGCCTCGCGATCCGGAGCGGAACCACGAGGCAGCTCGAACGGCGCCTCGAACACGTCAAGGAACACGGCCTCGGTGCCACCGAGGCCGAGGCCGCCGAGACCTTGTTGGAGCTCGCCGCCGCCCTGAGAGAGCACGACCGCTTCACCCGTGGCCACGGCGAGCGCGTCCGTGCCTACGCCGCGCTGATCGGCGAGGAGATGGGCCTCGAGCCGCTCGAGATCTCGAAGCTGCAGTGGGCGGGCCTGATCCACGACGTCGGCAAGCTCGCCGTTCCCGAAGAGGTGCTCAACAAGCCCGGTCGGCTGACGGCCGAGGAGTACGACCTGATCAAGACGCACCCTGCCGAGGGAATGGCCATGATCGGCCCCCTGACCGGCTGGCTCGGCGAATGGACCCTGGCGGTCGGCGAGCACCACGAACGATGGGACGGCGCCGGGTACCCGAACGGGTTGGCAGGCACCGACATCTCGCTCGCCGGACGCATCGTCGCCGTCGCCGACACGTTCGACGTGATCACGGCCACCCGTTCGTACAAACCCTCGCAGTCACCGGAGTGGGCGCGTCGTGAACTCGCCACCAACGCCGGCACGCAATTCGACCCCGATGTGGTCCGTGCCTTTCTCAACGTGTCGCTCGGTCGTCTGCGCGGCGTGATGTGGCCGCTGTCGTGGATCGCCCACATCCCGTTCATCGGCTCGACGGTGACGGCGCCGGCGACCGGCCTGGCCGCCGCGAGTGTCGTGGTCGTCGGCAGTTCGGTCACCGGAGGCAGCCTCGCGGCGGGTCTGCCGCCCGAGATCGACCCGCTCGAGCAGCCGTCGTCCATCACGGTCCCGTCGGTCGAACCCGTCGGCGCCGCGCCGGCGTCGACCACGATCGTCGTCGCTGCTCCTCCGTTGCCGAGCGGGGTGTCGCTGGATCGAACGGTCGTGCCGGAACCGTCGTCGGATCCCGGCCCCATCGTGATCGTCGTCACCACCACGACGGCGCCGGCCGTCGCCGGGGTGCCCGTCGTCGTCACGATTCCCCCGGCCACGACCACCGTGCCCTCCTCGGGCGCAACAGGGCCGGGTCCCGCACCGACGACGATCGTGGTCACCCCGCCGCCCGGCCCTGTCTCGCCGACGACGCAGCCCGCCACCGGCGGTGCGCCCACCACGCTGCCGGTCACCACCTTGCCGGCGACCACCTTGCCCGAGACGACACTTCCCGCGACCACGATCGCGCCGACCACCACGATCGCGCCGACCACCACGTTGGCCGGCACGACCTGCGCCGACGCCCGAGCCGGCGCCACGAACCTGTCCGGTGCCGATCTGTCCGGTTGTGACCTGTCCGGACTCGCTCTGGCGGGTGTCGATCTCAGCGGCGCCGATCTGTCTTCTGCCGACCTCGCTGGGGTCCGGCTGACGCTGTTCAACCTGAACGACGCCGACCTGACCGGTGCGACGTTGGACGATGCGGTGTTGATCGGCGGAACGATGCGGAATGCCGATGGCACCAATCTGAGCGCGGAGAACGTCCGGATGGACGGCGTCGATCTCACGGGATCGGACCTCACCGACGCCGAGTTGGACGACGGCGTCTTCACGGGCGTGTCGTTCGCCGGGACGAGGTCGCGGGGTGCCGACTTCTCGTCGGGGCAGTTCACCGCGGTGTCGTTCGCGAACGCCGAGCTCCACGAGTCGTCCTTCGATCAGTCGGTCATGATCGGCGCCCAGATGAGCGGCGTGATCGCCCGAGAGGCCAGTTTCCAGGACGTGGACGCGCGCGGCTCGAACTGGACGAACGCCGACCTGCGCAACGCCGACTTCTCCGACGCAAACCTCTCGGACAGCAACGTCACCGACGCCGACGTGCGAGGTGTCGACTTCGGCGGCACCGACCTGCCGCGACGCCGTCGGCGAGCCGGCACGAGCGTCGTCCGCGCAGTACAGCGACACCGTGTGCCCCGACGGCAACGTGCAATCGTCGAATTGCTGGCCCTGACCAGGCTGATCAGGACCGAGGTCCCTGGTCCGCGAGGTGAACTGTCTATTCTGCTGTTCACCATGCGTGAACCAAGGACCCTCCCCGAATGACCGTGATCGACACCCCCACCGAGTCCGAACAGCCGGACTCGGCTCCCGACCCCGAGTCGTCGACGCCGCTCGGCAGCCTCGTCGTGATCGCGATGATCGCGATCATCGTCGTGACGGTGGCCGTGATCGGCGCCGTGGCGGTCGCCGCGCTCGTCACGAGCGACTCCGATGACGGAGGTGGCGGTGGTGGTGCCGCCGCGTCGTCCACCCAGATCGAGGTTGCACTGTCCGAGTTCGTCATCGAGGGCAACTTCACGGTGCCGGCGGGCCAGGTCTCCTTGAACGTGACCAACGAAGGCACGATGGAGCACAACGTCATCCTGCGCGACACCGGCGCCCGAACGGCGAATCTGGCGGTCGGTGCGAGCGAGCTGCTGGATCTCGGCACGCTCACACCGGGTACGTACGAGCTCTACTGCGACATCGCCGGGCACGAAGACGCGGGCATGGTCGTCGACCTGGTCGTCACCGAGAGCGCCGGGGGCGGTGGCGGAGGCGGCGAGGGTGCTGCCGAGGCCGAGCCCGAAGAAGAACTCGACGCGGCCGCGATGGACCAGCGGATGATCGACTCGATGCTCGCGTTCCCGGCCGCCACCGAAGGCCTCGGCAACCAGCCGCTCGAGTTCGAGCTGCTGCCCGACGGCACGAAGAAGTTCGAGCTGACCGCCGCGGTGGTCCCGTGGGAACGTTCGCCGGGCGACATCGTCGACGCGTGGGCCTACAACGGTCAGGTCCCCGGCCCGCAGATCCGGGTCGATCTCGGCGACAAGGTCCAGGTGGTCGTCAACAACGAGACGCCGTTGGGTACCGACGTGCACTGGCACGGCATCCACACACCCAACGACCAAGACGGCGTGTCGCCGTACACGCAGGACCCGATCTCGACCGGGACGACGTTCACGTACGAGTTCGTGGCCGACGATCCGGCCATCGGGATGTACCACGCCCACCTGCACAGCCAGATCTCGGTGCCCAACGGCATGTTCGGCGTGTTCATCATCGGCGACAACCCGTATCCGCTCGGCGAGACGATCTCGGGGGTCGAGATCCCCGCAGACCTCGAGGTCGCACTCGACATGCCGATGGTGCTCAACGACGCCGGCGTGATCGGTCTGTCGCTCAACGGCAAGAGCTTCCCCGGCACGGAGCCGGTCGTGCTCGAGCAGGGCCAGTGGGCGACGGTCCACTACTACAACGAGGGCCTCACCGTCCACCCGATGCACCTCCACCAGATGCCGCAGCTCGTGTACGCGAAGGACGGCATACCGCTCGACCATCCGTACTGGGCCGACACCATCAACGTCGCGCCGGGTGAGCGCTACTCGGTGCTGTTCAAGGCCGAGGACATCGGCACCTGGGTGTGGCACTGCCACATCCTGACCCACGTCGAACGTGAAGAAGGCATGTTCGGCATGGTCACGGCCGTGGTCGTGACCGAGCCGAGCTGACACCACTCCCGAACCCGTCGATCGGCCGTCGACAGCGGCCGATCGACGGCGTACGGTGCGAGACATGTGCCGGAACATCACGACGCTCCGGGGGCTCGAGCCCTCTGCCACCCCTGACGAGATCGAGGCGCGCGGCGCGTCAATACGTGCGCAAGGTCAGCGGCGTCCAGAAGACGTCCGACGCCACCGAAGCGGCCTTCGAGCGCGCCGTGTCGCTGGTGACCTCCGCGACCCGGGAGTTGCTCGCCGATCTGCCGCCGCGCAAGGTCCCGCCGAAGACCGAACCGCCGCTGCGACGCATTCGCCACGCCGCGACCTCCTGAGCGAACCACCCCGGGCGGTAGCGTCGCACGGTGGTGAGTTCTCCGGAGTACGACTACGTCATCGTCGGCGGCGGCTCGGCCGGTTGTGCGCTCGCGAATCGTCTGAGCGCCGACCCCTCGAACCGGGTGCTGGTGCTCGAAGCCGGTCGCACCGACTGGAAGTGGGACGTCTTCATCCACATGCCGGCCGCACTCGCCTATCCCATCGGCAGCCGCTTCTACGACTGGAGGTACGAGAGCGAACCCGAACCGCACATGGGGGGCCGCCGCGTGTACCACGCCCGTGGCAAGGTGCTCGGCGGCTCCAGCTCGATCAACGGCATGATCTTCCAGCGGGGCAACCCGATGGACTACGAGAAGTGGGCGCAGCGGCCCGGCATGGCCGACTGGGACTACGCGCACTGCCTGCCGTACTTCAAACGGATGGAGAACTGCCTCGCCGGCGCCGACGACTGGCGCGGTGGTGACGGGCCACTCGAACTCGAGCGTGGCCCCGCGACGAACCCGCTGTTCGAGGCGTGGCTCGAGGCGGGACAGCAGGCCGGATTCCGGCGGACCGACGACGTCAACGGTCACCGCCAGGAAGGGTTCGCCGCGTTCGACAAGAACGTCCGACGCGGTCGTCGACTGAGCGCCGCCCGCGCCTATCTCCACCCCGTGATGGACCGCCCGAACCTCACGGTGATCACGCGGGCGCAGGCCGAACGGATCGTGTTCGAGGGCACTCGTGCGGTCGGTGTCGAGTACCGACGCAACCGTCGCGACCACGTGGTGTTCGGCGCCGAGATCATCTCGTGCGGAGGTGCGTTCAACTCGCCACAACTGCTCCAGCTCTCGGGCATCGGCGATCCGGCACACCTCGAACCGCTCGGGATCGAGATGGTGCACGCGCTGCCCGGCGTGGGCGAGAACATGCAGGACCATCTCGAGGTCTACATCCAGTACGCGTGCAGGCAGCCCGTGTCGATGCAGAAACACCTGGCCAACTGGCGCAAGCCGTGGATCGGGCTGCAATGGCTGTTCCGCCGTGGCCCCGCAGCGACGAACCACTTCGAGGCGGGAGCGTTCGTCAAGAGCAATCCCGACGAGCCGTACCCGAACCTGATGTTCCACTTCCTGCCGATCGCGATCCGCTACGACGGGTCGGCGCCGAGCGGGCCGATGACGACCGGCGACGGGTACCAGGTGCACGTCGGACCGATGTTCAGCGAGTCGACCGGCACGGTGAAGATCCGATCGACCGATGCCCGGGAACACCCGGCTGTGCTGTTCAACTACCTGTCGACCGAGCGTGACCGGCGCGAGTGGATCGAAGCGGTCCGTACCGCCCGGCGGATCCTCGACCAGCCGGCGTTCGAGCCGTACAACGCGGGCGAGATCTCGCCGGGAGCCGAGGTCGAGACCGACCAGGAGATCATGGACTGGGTGGCCCGCGACAGCGAGACCGCGTTGCACCCGTCGTGCACGTGTGCGATGGGCACCGACGAGATGTCGGTGGTCGACCCCGCGACGTTCCGGGTGCACGGCGTCGACGGGTTCCGAGTGGTCGACGCGTCGGTGCTGCCGATCGTCACCAACGGCAACATCTACGCGCCCACGATGATGGTGGCCGAGCGTGCCGCCGACGCGATCCTCGGCAACGACCTGCTTCCCGCCGACGAGGCCGACGTGTACGGGGTCTCGTGACCGACCGACCGAACATCCTCCTGGTCATGGCCGACCAACTCGCGGCGCCGTTCGTGTCGTGGCACGGTGGTCCGGCGATCACGCCGCACCTCGACGCGCTGGCGGCCGAGGGCGTGGTGTTCGATCGCGCGTACAGCAACAGCCCGTTGTGCGCTCCGGCGCGGTTCTCGATGATGAGTGGCCGGCTCAACTCGGCGATCGGGGCCTATGACAACGCCTCGGAGTTCGCTGCCGGCGTGCCGACGTTCGCCCACTACCTCCGCGCCGGTGGCTACCAGACGTCCCTCGTCGGCAAGATGCACTTCGTCGGCCCCGATCAGCTGCATGGCTACGAGGAGCGTCTCACCACCGACATCTATCCGGCCGATTTCGGGTGGACACCGAACTGGGACGACCCCGAGGGCCGGTTCGACTGGTGGTTCCACAACATGGACAGCGTCGTCGGCGCCGGCGTCGCCGACGTGTCGAACCAGCTCGACTACGACGACGAGGTCGGCTTCCGGGCCGTGCGCAAGCTGCGCGACCTGGCTCGCACGGCCGATGAGCGGCCGTGGCACCTCACGGTGTCGTTCACCCATCCGCACGACCCCTACGTGGCGCGACAGGAGTTCTGGGACCTGTACGACGGCGTCGAGATCCCGCTGCCGACGACCCCGGAGGTCGCCGCGGCCGATCTGGATCCCCACAGCGCCAGGCTGCGCCACGTGATCGCAGCCGACGTGACCGACGTGACCGCCGACCAGATCCGTGCCGCTCGGCGGGCGTATTTCGCGAACATCTCCTACGTCGACCGGTGGATCGGTGAGTTGTTCGGCACGCTCGAGCGCCACGACATGGCCGACGACACAGTGGTCGTCTTCACGTCCGACCACGGCGACATGCTCGGCGAACGCGGGCTGTGGTACAAGATGAACTTCTTCGAGCACAGCGCGCGGATCCCGTTCGTGGTGCGGGCGCCCGGACGGCTCTCCCCGGGGCGGGCCACGACGCCGATCACGCTGATGGACCTCGCCCCGACGCTGCTCGACCTCGGCGAGGTGCCGGCCCCCGAGCAGTTCGACGGTGCCTCCGTGCTGCCCTTCGTGGCGGAACCGGATCCCGGGCGAACCGTGGTGGGCGAGTTCCTCGGCGAGGGCGCCGTCGCGCCGCTCTTCATGATCCGACGAGACGACTGGAAGTACGTGTGGTCCCGACCCGATCCGCCACAGCTCTACGATCTCGGCACCGATCCCGCCGAGCTGGTCAACCTGGCCGGGTCAGTCGAGCATCGCGGCGTGGTGGAAGCGTTCGAGTGCGAGGTCCACGAACGGTGGGATGTCGCCACGATCGACGCCGAGGTGCGTGCCGACCAGCGGGCCCGACGCGACGTCGATCGTGCGATGCGACAGGGCCGCTTCGAGTCGTGGGACTTCCAGCCGGTCGCGGACGCCTCCGAGCAGTACATGCGCAACCACCTCGACCTCAACGACGTCGAGCGGCGCCGACGCGCGTAGCGGTCTGACCCGACCCGCTACACGAGTCGCTTGACGAGCACGTGCTCGTCGTAGCTCACGCCGTGGTCGTCTGCGGTGTGGATCATCCGGTCGGTCACGGTCCAGCCGGCAGACTCGTACAGGGCGATCGCCGGCGCGTTTCCGACCATCGTGTGCAGTTCGAACGCCGCGTGCCCGGCGTCGGACATCAAGGTCTCCGCTGCCTCGAGGAGGCAGCGGCCGAGGCCCCTTCCCGCATGATCCGGGTCGACGAACAGGTGCAGCAGCTCGTTCGCGTGCACCGCGGAGTACGCGACCACCTCGTGGTCGATCTCGGCGACCGTCACACGGGTGTCCGAGTCCGCTGCGAGCCAGCCATCGAATCGATCGAGATTCCGGCCGGGCTCCATTCGGGCGACCGGTCCACCGGGAGTGACGAGATCCACGAACGTGGTCAGCCAGCAGCGGTGATGGCAGGCGCACATCGCCTCGGCGTCGCCCGGTCTGCCTCGGCGGATCGGTCCCCGCTCACGCACCATCGTTCCAGTCTCGCCGATGGCGCGAACGGAGGGAACCAGGTACTGACCGTTCGCGGACGGGCGCCGGACCGAGGCGGTGGCCCGGTCCGTCCGTAGCCTGACGCGCGTGACCGGCGTCGTGACACCCCCCGTGACGAATGGCCGTGCGCGTCTCGAACCGGGTTCACGCGGCTTCATCCTCACGCTGGCCGCATGCATGGCGGTCACCGCACTGGCGATCGATTCCGCGCTGCCGGCGTTCGGGGAGATCAGGACGGCGTTCGGCCTGGCCGACGACGCCACGTCGGTCACCGGCATCATCACGTTCTTCTTCATCGGCTCGTCGCTCGGGCTGCTGCCGGCGGGGGTGCTCGCAGATCGCTTCGGCCGACGAGCGGTGATGTGGGGCGGACTCGGGCTCTACGTGTTCGGTGCCGTGCTCTCGATCTTCGCCCCGTCGCTCTGGGTGCTGTTCATCGCCCGCTTCATCTGGGGCCTCGGCTCGGCCGGGCCTCGCGTCGCGGCGATGGCGATGGTTCGCGACGCGTACGAGGGCGAGCAGATGGCCAAGCAGATGTCGATGATCATGGCCGTGTTCATCCTCGTGCCCACGTTCGCACCGGCCTTGGCCGCCGGCATCCTCGTGATCGGGCCGTGGCAGGCGGTGTTCTGGGCCTGTGCCGTGGTCGCCGTGGCGGTCGCCGGATCGGTGTCGCTGCTGCCCGAGACGCTCGCCCCCGACCAACGCCGGGCGCTCGCTGTCCGAGACGTCGGCAACGGGCTGCGCACGATCTTCACCACGCCGGGCACGCTCGGCTACCTGGTGTCGCTCACCGCGCTGTTCGGGGTGTTCCTGTCGTACCTCGCCAGCTCGGAGATCATCCTCGACCAGGTGTTCGGTCTCGAAGAGTGGTTCCCGCTGTTCTTCGGAGGCATTGCGATCATCATGGGCGGTGCGATGTTCCTCAACGGCCGGATCGTCGAACGGCTGGGCCTCGAGAAGATCGTGAGAACCGGCTTCATGGCCAACCTCGGTTCGGGGATCGTCCTGCTGACGGTGGCGCTCGCGACCGGTGGTGAGCCGCCGTTCTGGTTGTTCTTCGTGTTGCTCGCCGCCGTGTTGTTCTTCCAGCAGATGTTGATCCCGAACCTCAACGCCGCCGCCATGCGGCCGCTCGGTGCCGTGGCCGGAACGGCGGCGGCACTGTTGGGCATGATCCCAGGCGTACTCGGCGCCATCGTCGGCAGCATGATCGACCGGCAATTCGACGGCACGATCACACCCATCTCGATCGGTTTCGTCATCTCGTCGAGCGTCGCCTTCGCGGCGTGGCGGTGGGCGTCGTCGGCCGAGCAGGCAGTCGTCACGACGCCGGCGACCGTCGACTGACGGGCGTCAGGGACGCGAGGTCGGGTCGCGGAACGACATCAGTGCGATGACCTGCAGTGCGGTCGCGATGACCAACATGGTCGTGTAGCCGCCGGTCGCATCGATGGTGAAGCCCAAGGCCAACGGTCCGATCGCGCTCGCGAATCCGACGATGATCTGCTGCATGCCGAGCAACGTGCCGATCCGCTGCTGGCCGTACAGCTCCGCCGAGTACAGCCCCTGGAGCGGCGAGACCGACCCGAACGCGATGCCCGTGAGCACGACGAACAGCCAGACCCAAGCGATCGAGCCGGCTGCGATCAGCGCGACGGTGCCGACCGTCATGACCACGTAGGTGAGTCGGAGCGCGTTGACCACCCCGACCCGGGACGTGACGGTGGCCGCGGCGGCCCGGCCGGGGAGCGACAGCAGGCCCCGGATGCCCGCCATCGTCGAGGCGAGCCCGATCGACACGCCGGTCGCCTCGATCGCTCCCACGTGGTGCACCTGGATCGCGACCAGACCGGCCATCGCCGCCGAACTGGCGAGCAGCCACCGCTGCACGAGTGGTGAGCGCAGCGCCGAACGCACGTCGGCGAAGCCGTGACCGTCGCCCGTGGGTGACGGTTCGGCCAATACTCTGCGATCGCCGCGCACCCAGATCAGTGCCGGGATCGTGCACAGCACCATGAAGCCCACCATCGCCCTGATCGCTGCTCGCCACCCCCACGACTCGACGAACAGACCGGCGAGAGGAAACGCGATGGGTGAGGCGAGGCCGCCGATCACGGTCAGCCACGTGTACGCACGCGGTCGATCGGCGGGCGAGGTGATGCGGGCCGTCACCGCCATCGTGGCGCTGTAGTACAGACCGGCCGACGCGATCGCCCCGCCGGCGCCCCACGCAGCGACGAACTGCCAGGCGTACTCGGCGGTCGAACTCACGATGAGCAGTGCCGAGCCGACGACCAGTGTGATCAGCATCACCGGTTGAGCGCCGACGCGGTCGAGCATCCGCCCCGCGCCCAGTGACATCACGCCGCCGGCGAGCGTTGCGATCGCGAACGCCGCCGAGATCGCGGCGTTCGACCAGCCGGTGTCGTCGCGGATGGGTGACACGAACGCGCCGAACCCGTACAGGATCAGCCCGAACGCGCCGATCGTGACGAGCCCCAGCAGCACGACCTGCAGTCGCCAGGGCGCCGACCCGGGCGATGCGGCCGTGGCGGTCACGACCGGACCAGGCCGGTGAGCACCTCGGGTCGGACCCGCCATTCGACGTAGACCATCAGGACGCCGGCCGTGAGCATGATCCCGCCGCCGACCAGCCCGAGGGCGGCCGGTGAGATCGCGTACATCGCACCGCCGATCAGCGGGCCGATCACTCGCCCGGCCGCCATGATCGACTGCGCGTCACCCGCGCGTTCCTCCGGGAACCTCGACCGTTCCGCGAGCAGCGAGAACGCGCCGGGGGTGCCCATCCAGAAGCAGAAGCCCCAGAGGGGGAGCGCGATCCAGAACGCGGCGGGGTGGGTCAGGGTGCCGACCGTGACCGCGCACAGCCCCGTCAACATCATCCATCCTCCCGGCAGTTTGCGTCGTCCCCGGTAGCGCGCCGACGGCACGCTCGCGAGCGCGTTGAGCGAGAACACGAGCGACACGGCGAACGCGGCGAGCCCGACGTCGTCCTGCCCGATGACACCGGCGAACACGAACACGGCCGAGCCCCCGCACGTGATCATGCCCAGTGCCAGCAGGATCGCGGCCGCCGCTCGGGTCGGGCGGTGGCGCTCGCGCTTCGGTCGGGCGGCTGCGTCGAGGCGTGTCGTGCGCACGAAGAAGAGCGGGACGACGTGGAGCGCGGCGAGCCCGTAGAACGAGCGCGTCCGAGCCCGAGCGGTCGACCACGGTCGCGATGATCGGCGCGCTGACGATGCCGACGAGCGGGCCCGATCACCGCCACGTCGCCGACCTTCTCGTCGTCGCCGAACACCTCGGCCCAGGCGATCCAGGCGATCAACCCGAGCGAGACGCCGCTCACGACCCGGGTGACCACGAGCACCGAGAACCACGGCGCCCACCCCGACGCCAGGTTCGCGACCGCACCCAGGAGCACGGCGATCACGAGCATCCGGCGGCGAGCCCGCAGGTAGCGCCCGGCCGCCCACGTGGTCAGGCTGAACCCGGCGAGCTGGGCCGTCGAGATGACGCCGACCGTACTCACATCGACGCCCTGGTCGAGCGAGACCCCGCGCACGAGGAACGGCGTGGCCGAGAAGACGATCGTGCTCACCGCGGTCGCCGTGAGCACACCGGCGGCGATCTTCGGTCGCAGCGTCTGGATGACGCGAACCGGGGTCTGCAGCATCGGCTACGCCGCAGCGCTGCGCTCGGCGCGCATCGCTTCGAGCTCGGCGGCGACGACCGCCCGCGTCCGGTCCCGCAGGTCGGGCACGTCGGCCTTCGTGAGCCCGACGGTGGGGATCGGATCGAGCACACGGACCTCGGCGTCGGTCGATCCGAACCGCCAGTCGTGTTTGATCAGGGCGTCGCGGGTGCCGAGCACGGCGAGCGGGATCACGGGGACCCCGGCCTGGATCGCGACCCGGAACGCGCCGTCACGGAACTCGGCGAGCTCGCCGGTCTGCGAGCGGGTGCCCTCGGGGAAGATCATCA
Organism: uncultured Acidimicrobiaceae bacterium; assembly: GCA_963827775.1. Classification (GTDB taxonomy): domain Bacteria; phylum Actinomycetota; class Acidimicrobiia; order Acidimicrobiales; family Ilumatobacteraceae; genus Ilumatobacter. Next base: position 20,465 of record CAWHCI010000002.1, read on the forward strand.
CCGACACCTTCTTCGTGAGGCGGTCGCGGCTGTCGATCAATGCCTGCGCGCTCGCCTTCTTGTCACCGCGCACGAGCTTGATGTCGCCGGCCATCGTCATCATCCAGCCGACGAGTGGGATCTTGAAGAACTCGCTCTTGCTCATCCACTTCATCTCGAAGGGCAGGTGGGAGATGAGGAGGATGTCCACGAAGCTCTCGTGATTGGCGACCACGACGTACGGGTGGCGCGGGTCGTCGGGGATGTTCCCGGTGACCGTGAACTTCCAGAGCGGATTGAGGTGCTGATGCACGACGGCGAGCTTCCGGAAGAGGTAGCCGGCGTGGTAGCGACCGGAGTCGAACGGTGCGGTGACGAGCCGGGTGACGGCGACCAGCGGCGTGAACACGACGATCAGCACGGCGAGCACGACCCACGCCCAGGCGCTCAACACCGTGCGTGCGGCGGTGGTCTGCATCAGACGGGACACGGAGCGAGTGTAGGGCGCCCCCGCGAGCAGGTCGCCGTTGGTGCGCCCCGACTCCGAACCGGCGCTCCCGATCGCAGGTCGTCGGGCGTGGCCCGGTGTCGATTCAGACGTCGAGCGTGCGGCGGGACGGCGCGACGAACAGGTCGCTGGCGGCGCTGGCACCGGTGATCGCATCCGCAGCGAGGATCACCGCGGCGGCCGTGTACGACGTGTGCTCGTCGACGGGGAACACGATCCGCTCGGGGTGCACGATGCCGGTCAGGTAGGCGCCGGAGTCGAGGCGGTGGGGTCGGATCCAGGCGAGCAGATCGGTGGCGGTCGCCACGTCGCCGATCGCCGCGTAGGCCAAGCGACGCCTCGGCGGTCTCCGATGCGGTCACCCACGGCTCGTCGTAGACGCAGCGGATCCCGAGGCCCTCCATCGCAAACGTCGGCCACCCGTCGGCGAGACGTGCCTTGGCCTGGTCGCCGGCGATGGCGCCCGTCAGCACGGGATAGTACCAGTCCATCGCCCAGCGTGACTTGGGCTGGAACGCGAGCGGTTCGTGGGCGATCATCGCGCACATCACGTCGGCGGCCTCGACCCAGTCGGGTCGTGGCGATCCGGTCGCGAGCCCCGTCGCGGCGCCGCACCGGAGCGCGTGCTGGATCGACGAGGACCCGGTGAGCAGGGCGTAGTCCCACGTGCGGGAGCCATCGGCTTCCACCGCCCACAGCACCAACCCGTCGTCGCGGCGCAACGACAGCACGAAGTCGAGCGCCCGTTCGACCGTCGGCCACAGATTGTCGACGAAGCTGCGGTCGCCGGTGCAGCGCCAGTGGTGCCAGACGACCCGTGGCGATGTAGGCGCAGACGTTGGTGTCGAGTTTGGGTTCCTCGATCGCGTCGTCGCGGTCACCGTCGGAGAGGTAGTAGTTGTGCCAGCTGCCGTCGGGCAGCTGGATGTCGGCCAGCCACTCGTAGGCGTGCTCCGCCTCGACGTGGAAGCCGGCGACGTCGAGTGCCATCGCGGACTCGACGTGGTTCCACGGGTCGCAGTGGCCGTCCGGATACCACGGGATCATGCCGCTCGCCGTCTGCAGCGACGCGAGATGCTCGGCCGAGGCCACGATCTCCTCGCGCGACAGCACGCCGGGGATGTCGGGGATCTGGCTCACGTTCGCTTCGTTCCGTAGTGCACCGAGCTCTTCCCGAGCACGGGGGAGAGCACCCGATCGGCGATCTTCGTGGTGGTCGGCTGCTCGATGATGTCCCACTCCAGGAATCGTCGGTACGTGACGACGGCCGGGTGATCGTCGTCGTCGGGTCCGACGGCACACTTCAACCACCAGTAGGGCGAGTGCAGCGCATGGGCTCGGTGGTAGCCGTCGACATCGAGCCCGGCACTGCGCAGCTTGGCACGTAGCTCGGTCGTGGCGTAGATCCGAACGTGGCCCCCGACGCTCTTCGGGGCGTGGTACTCGTCGCTCAGCTTCCAGTTGATCGTCTCGGGCAGCCATGACGGAACGGTCGCGGCGAAGCGCCCGCCCGGCTTCAGCACCCGCACCATCTCGGCGATCGCGGCGACGTCGTCCTGGATGTGTTCGAGCACCTCGGAGGTGATCACCACGTCGAACGTGCCGTCGGGAAACGGGAGCCGACGGGCGTCGCCGCGCAGCACACCGACGAGCTTGTCGGCGGTGATCTCGCCGGCCTCGACCATCGCCGCCAGCGTGTCGCGCGTCTCGACCACTTCGTCGGCGGCGTAGTCGAGTGCGACGACGTGTGCGCCCTGGCGTGCGCACTCGTACACGTGCCGGCCGAAGCCCGCGCCGACATCGAGCACCTGGTCGCGCGGCCGCAACCCGAGTTCGTCGAACCGGATCGTCAACATCGCCCGACCCCACCCGCAACGGTTCGGGTCGGACCACGACCGTTACGCATCGAGGCGGCCGTTCGGGCGGAGCTTCGCGACGTTGTCGGGCATGGCCAGCACGTCTCGGTACTGCTCGACGGTCAGCTGGGCACATCGACGCCAGGTCCAACGATCGAGCACCCGGCTGGCGGCCGGCGGCGCCGATGCGGGCGCGTGCGTCGGGGTTGGCCGAGCGCGTCGCGGATCGTCGCGACGCGAGGTCGCCGGCGTCACCCTTGCGGCAACGGAACACGGTGTCGCCGTCGGCGCCGGTGACCTCGGGCAGCGCGCCGCCGTCGGTCGCCACGAGCGGCGTGCCGGTGCACATCGCCTCGATCGCCGGGAGGCTGAAGCCCTCGTACAGGCTCGGTACGACGGCGAGCTCGGCCTCGTCGTAGAGCTCGACGATGCGTTCGTCGGTCACGCCCGACACGAACTCGATGTGCGGCGCCAGGCCGTACTCGTCGATCAGGTCCATCGACTTGCCGGGCTTCGGCTTGCCGATGATCGTCAGGCTGATGTCGTGGCCGTCGGCGCGCAGCTTGGCCATCGCCTCGACCAGGATACGACAGGCCCTTCAACGCCACGTCGGCCGACGCGGTGGTGATCAGGCGGCCGGGAACGCGCTCGACGTTGTCGAGCGGCTTGAACAGCTCGGGATCGACGCCGACGGGCACGAGTCGCATGTTCTCGAGCGGGACGCCCATGTCGGTGTGGATGTCCTGGATCGAGTTCTCGCTGACCACCACGACGCGAGGCATCTGCGACGCGACCCGGCCCTGCATCCTGACGAATCCGTACCAGCGTCCGATCGACACAGCGCTTGAAGCGGTTCGGGGCGGCGTCCATCTCGAGCATGCGGTCGCGGGTGATCGGATGGTGCAGGGTGACGATCAGCGGGATCTGCTGCTCGAGCTTGGCGATGCCGTAGCCGAGACACTGATTGTCGTGGACGAGGTCGAACTCGCCGAGTCGTGCCCGGAGGTGGTGGTTGACACGTGCGCTGAACGCCAACGGCTCGGGGAATTGGCCGGTGCAGAACACGGCGGTCTCGAGGAGGTCGTGCCGCGTCTTGAACTCCCAGTAGGCGGGGAAACGCCCGGGGTAGTGGTCGTTGAACAGGTCGAGGCTCGGCAGCTTCGTGAGCGCGACCCGCTCGTCGAGATCCGGGTACGGCTGCCCGCCGAAGACCTCGACCGAGTGCCCGAGGTCGGCGAGCGCCTTGGTGAGATGACGGGTGTAGACGCCCTGGCCGCCGACGTGCGGCTTGCCCCGGTAGGTCAGATACGCGAGCGACAGCGGCGCGTCGGAATCGAGACCGGCCGGTTTGGGCATCGGGACAGGCTATCGGTGCACCGTTACCGTTGAGTAACAGGCTCGTCAGGTGAGTGGCACGCCATCAGTCCGCAAACGCCACAGTCAGGACGTCGTCGTACGTCTCGGCGAGATGGAACGTCATCTCGTCGCGCACCCGCTCGGGCACATCGTCGAGGTCGGGGCCGTTGCGCTTGGGCAGGACGACCTCCGTCAGCCCCATGCGGTGGGCTGCGAGGACCTTCTGTTTGACGCCGCCGATCGGCAGCACCTGGCCCTGCAGGGTGATCTCGCCCGTCATCCCGATCGTGGGCTTGACCTGGCGGTCGGTGAGAAGCGAGACGAGGGCGGTCGTCATCGTGATCCCCGCGGACGGACCGTCCTTGGGCACCGCGCCGGCCGGCACGTGGACGTGGAACCGCCGGTGCAGCGCATCGTCGGCGAGACCCAGCCCGGTGGCGTGCGACCGCACGTAGTTCAGTGCGATCTGGGCGGATTCCTTCATCACGTCGCCGAGTTGCCCGGTGAGGGTGAGACCCGGCTCGGCGTCGCCGCTGGTGGGGAACGCCGTGGTCTCGATGAACAGCACGTCGCCGCCCGAGCCGGTGACCGCGAGCCCGGTGGCGACGCCCGGCACGTTCGTCCGTTCGGGCACGTCGTCGACGATCTTCGGCCGCCCGAGCCACGTCGCCAGTTCGTCGGCGTCGATCGTGACCGGCGTCGACGTACCGGTCGCGACCCTGGCGGTGATCTTGCGGACCAGCCGGCCGATCTCGCGTTCGAGCGAGCGCACGCCGGCCTCGCGGGTGTAGCCCGAGATGATCGAGCTGATCACGGCGTCGCGGGAGCGTCGACTTCGTCGGGGGTGAGACCGGCCCGCTCGATCTGGCGCGGCAGCAGGTAGCGGTCGGCGATGAAGATCTTCTCGTCCTCGGTGTAGCCGTCGAGGCGCACGAGGTCCATGCGGTCGAGCAAGCGGTGCCGGGATCGTGTCGGCGACGTTCGCCGTGGCGATGAAGACGACCTGTGACAGATCGAGGTCGACCTCGAGGTAGTGGTCGCGGAACGTGTGGTTCTGGGCCGGGTCGAGGACCTCCAAGAGGGCCGCGGTCGGGTCGCCCGACCAACCACCGGCGGCGAGCTTGTCGATCTCGTCGAGCAGGATGACGGGATTCATCGTGCCGGCCTCCTGCAGGGCCCGGACGATGCGGCCCGGCTGCGAACCGACGTACGTGCGACGGTGGCCGCGGATCTCGGCCTCGTCGCGGACGCCACCCAGTGCGACGCGCACGAACCGCCGACCCATCGCTCGGGCGATCGACTCGCCCAGGCTGGTCTTGCCGACCCCGGGCGGCCCGACGAACGTGATGATCGCGCCGGAACCGCGTCGATGGTCCTTCCCTCCGCGGGAGCCGTCGCGTGGTGAGTCGGGTCGGGAAGGACGCCATGCTCGGTCGCCGGCGCTCCCGTCGCGGGCCCCGTCTCGATGGTCGTTCCCTCCGCGTGAACCGCGCCGATCGTCCTGGTCGCCCACCCGATCCAGGCCTCGGTCGTGGCGGAGTTTGCGGGTGGCGAGGAACTCGACGATGCGGTCCTTGACGTCGTCGAGGCCGTAGTGGTCGACGTCGAGCTGACGCTTGGCGGCGTCGAGGTCGAGTTGGTCGGCGGTGACCTCGCCCCACGGCATCTCGAAGATCCGGTCGAGCCAGGTCCGCACCCACGAGTGCTCGGGCGACTGGGTGCTCATCCGTTCGAAGCGGTCGAGCTCCTTGCCGATCGTGTCACGCACGGCCTCGGGGGCGCGCAGGTCGGCCAGACGGGCCCGGAACTCGTCGGCGGTGTCGTCCTCGTCGTCGCCGAGCTCCTTGCGGATGGCGGCGAGCTGCTGCCGCAGCAGGAATTCCCGCTGGTGTTGGTCCATGCCCTCGCTGACGTCGTTGCGGATGGTCTCGGCGACCTGGAGCTCGGCCAGGTGCCGCTTGGCCCAGGCCAGGATGGCATCGACGCGGTCGGCCGGGTCGACGGCGTGCAGCACTCGCGCCAGATCATCGTTCGCGAGGTCGGCCCAGAGAGCGACCGCGTCGGCGAGCGCGCCGGGAGCGGTCACGCTGTTGAGGATGTCGGGGAGACGGCGTGATCGCCGGAGTTCGGCGATCAGCTCGAGTGTGGCCCGCAGCTCGCGGGTTGCCGCCTGGACGGTCGAGTTCGGCGGCGGATCGTCGATCAACTCGAGCTCGACGTGGTGCACGTCGTCGACGTCGGTGCGCTCGATCGGGCGCGCCCTGCCATCGACGTGCACGATGGCGGCAGGCGTGCCGTTGGGCAGGGTGCCCACGTTCGGCACGTTGGCGACGACGAGCACCGACTCGGCATCGTGCTCGCCGGTCGGTCGCGATGGCGAGCCGCCCGTCGGCACGTTCGCGGGCCGCCTCGACGGCCGCCCGGACGGTGCCGTCACCCAGGTCGAGCGTGAGGGTCGCTCCGGGAAGGACGACAGCGGGCAGGGTGATGACCGGGAGGGAGATCGTCGGCGATGTCGTGGGGATCGATGCCATGGCCACAGGGTAGGGGCATCTTTCTTGAGTTCCTCCCACTCATGATTACATCATTTCGAGTGCGTGGATGTGATGTCGAGGCGATACCAGGCGGCGGCCGAACCGAACCGCTGGAGGATCCGCGGTGCGATGTTGAAGGCGTCCGGTGGCCCCGTCTGGGGCTCGACGCATGTGGCGTGCGCCGGCTCGTCGTACACGACCCAGTGGGTGCAGTCGGACCGCAGCGTCACCTCGATCCCGTCGATCATCATCGCGATCGGCTCGTGGTTGACGAAGCAGTCGTCCCACGGTCCCGGCGGCACGTCGACCAGCTCGCCGAGCGTGATGTGGTCGTCGTCGCGGCGGTACATCGACGTCGGGCCGGAAGTCGAGCGCCGTCGGCTTGCGAAACCACGGGTGCCACCCGAACGAGACCGGGAACGCTCGATCGGCGGCCGTGACCGTCATCTCGAACGACACACCCGCCTCGTCGACGGCGATCCGCTGGGTCACGGACCCACCGAACGGCCAACGATCATCGGTCGGAAGGTCGAGCGACAGATCGATCGTGGTCTCGTCGTGGCCGGCGTCGTCCCACGGCGATCGCGCAGACCCACGCCGTGCATCGCGTGGTCACCGTGGTTGATCGGCAGATGATGACGCTTGCCGTCGAAGTCGAACCGTCCTCGTCGGATCCGGCCGGCCCACGGCACCATCGGGTAGGCCCCCCAGGCGATGGCGCTCGACCTCGGCCTCACCGGGCCCGATCAGCAGCGGGACGCCACCGACGCGGATCTGCGCGACGCGCCCTCCGGCCAGCCGGTCGACATCGACGTCGATCCGGTCCGCTCCCGATGGTGACGTGCCCGTTGCCCATCCGGCCATTGTCACCGATCGGGCTGGCGCAGCTCGACATGGCAGGCTGCCGGGAATGCGAGGACTGGTGCAGCGGGTCGAGCGTGCGAGCGTCGACGTGATCGACGACGACGGCGATGTCGAGCAGGTCGGTGCGATCGGGCCCGGTCTGTGTGTGCTCGTCGGCGTGACCCACGACGACACGCCCGACCACGCCGACCGACTCGCCGACAAGATCTGGCACCTCCGGATCCTCGACGACGACGCGGGCGTGATGAATCGCTCGCTCGCCCGGACGGCAGACGACGGTGGGTCCGCGGAGGTGCTGGTGGTCAGTCAGTTCACGCTGTACGGCAACACCGACAAGGGCCGGCGACCGAGCTGGAACGACGCCGCCCGACCGGAACGAGCGGAGCCGTTGGTCGACCTGGTGCGCCGCCGGTCTGCGTGAGCGGGGCGCCACGGTCGCGACCGGTCGTTTCCGGGCTCGGATGCGCGTCGAGCTCGTCAACGACGGCCCGGTCACGTTGCTGCTCGAGGTCTGACACCGGACTCGGGCTGCGGCGTCGCTCGTGGCCGTGCCGAGCACGCCGGCGACCACCACGACAGCGCGAGCAGGGCGGACACGAGCAGGATCCACGGCCAGTCGCCGAGCGCGGTGTACCACGTCGTCCCCTCGCGGAGCGGCACGTCCATCGTGATCACCCGCTGCTCGCTCACGTCGGTGCGCTGGAACACGTCGCCGTCGGGCGACACGAAGGCGGAGAAGCCGGTGGGCGAGACCTGGACGAGCCATCGGCCGGTCTCGGTGGCGCGCAGCCGGCTCGACGCGATCTGCTGCGTCTGCAGGATCGTGCCGGTGTAGCTCGCACCGTTGGTCGGGTTGATGAGCACGTCGGAGTCGGCCGCGGCGCGACCACGATCGCCGAAGAACACCTCCCAGGAGATCAACACGCCGAGCCGGGTGCCGTCGGGTGTGGTGATCACGGCGGGATCGCGTCCACGCGTGGCATCCGACGGGATCTGATCGAGCGGGGCACCGAGCGCTTCGAGCGCCCCGCGCAGCGGCACGTACTCGCCGAACGGCACGATGCGGACCTTTTCGTAGACGGACACCACATCGGCCGTCGGGCGACACCACGACCTGTGCGTTCACGAAGCTGTCGTCGACGGGATGGGCGCTGAACTCGGAGTCGATCGTGATGCCGACCGCGATCGGAACGCCGAGCCGGGCAGCCTGCGCGGCGATCGCCCCGAACTCGGGGCTCTCGGTGAACGGTCGGTCGTCGACGTCGATGCCGTTCTCGGGCCAGACGACCAGGTCGAGGTCGTCGCTCGGCTCGATGGTCGCGGTCGCCTCGAGGTGGGCCCGCGTCACGCTCGAGCTGGGGACGTCGAGTGCCGATGTTCCCTGCCGCCGCCACCCTGCACCGCGGCGATCGTGATCGGCGCGACGTCGCGGTCGGAGCCCTCCGGGGCGATCGCAGCGAGCACCACCACCACGACCACACCGGCCAGCGCGAACAGCCCCTGCGGGCGTGCGATCGGCGCTGGACGCGCCGCCGGGCCGCGATCGCAGGGATCGCCGGAGCTGCTCCAGCGAGCGCGAATCCGATCTGGAACACGACCCACGTCAGCAGGATCACCCCACCCACCCGAGCGACGCCGAGGAGCGGTCCGCCGGCCTGGGAGATGCCGAGCGTGGCGAGCGGCACACCGCCGAACGGGACGAGCATCCGGATCGACCTCGGCCAGGGTGTGCGCCACCGGCCGGCCGATCGTGCGCCACGGCCCCGATCGGGGCGATCGCCGCCGCGGCAGCGTGCAGGCCGGCGAAGAGCGCCGACGACGACGACGTAGCCGGGCGCGGTCAGGAACCACATCCACGCCGAGCGCGATGAGCATCCAGGGCAGTGCGAACGCGAACCCGAAGCAGGGCGCGGCGCCGTCGGCTCAGGTCGTCGTCGAGCGCCGACTTCGAACGCGATGACGCCGACGAACGCGAGCGGCCAGAACCCCCACGGCGGCATCGAGATCGCCACGAGCGACCCCGCCGACGGCGACGGTGAGGAGGCGCGCGAACGGGACGTCGCGATCGGAGACGGCCGCCATCAACCCGTGGTGGATTCGGCGAGGTCGGCGAACACGACGATGCGCTGCGTCGTCGATCCCGGCGGGTGACAGGCGAACAGCGTCGCCGTCGCGGTCTCGGTCGGATCGACGATCCAGATCGCCGACGGATCGACGATCTCGACCCGGTTCACGTGGTAGGTGTGCTCGCCCGCGTCGTCGCGGAAGATGATCTCGTCACCCGCCACGAGTTGGTCGACGTTGCGGAACACCCGGTGGCTGCTGGTGCGATGACCGCCGACGACGACGTTGCCGATCTGCCCGGGCATGGCGGTGCCGGGCCAGTGCCCGGGGCCGTAGTCGAGGGTGCGTGAGCCGGATGCCCTCGTACATCGTCATGTCGACGTCGAGCTTCGGGATCGCGATCGAACCGACCTCGATGACGGGTTCGTCGGCGTACACGTCGGTCGGCGGCGCGATCGGCTGCGGCTCGGTCGGGGCCTGCACCACCAGCGTCGTCGTGGTCGACGTGGTGGTGGTCGAGGGCGGGCTCGTCGTGATGGGTGCCAGCGACGTGGTGGGCGCCGCCGTCGTGGTGGGCGTCGTGGTGGGCGACCGCGCCGGCGTGGTGGTGGGCGGCGCAGCAGTGGTGGTCGGCGTGGTCGCCGGCGCGTCGGTGCCCGGCGGAGGGGCGTCGGCCTCGGCCGCCGACTCGCCGCCCGTGCCGCTGCATGCCGTGAGCCACAGTGCACCGGCCGCGATCAATGCCGTCGTGGTACGTGGCTGCGACCGGCGGAGTCGCGGGAGCTGCGTGCGCACCGACATCGCTTCCATCATGTCAGGAACCCATCGGCACCGGTAGCCGCGGCCTTGACGCGCCATGGCCGCCCGCGTGCCGTCGGCGATGCACGCCGGGATGCCGATGCCGCGGTAGCTCGCGCCGGCGACCGCGATCGTCGACGGCAGCCCCGACTCGACCCTCGCGACCCGTTCGTGGTGGTGCGGCCGGTACTGCGGGAAGGCGTCGAACCAGCGGGTGATCGAGATGTCGGTCGGCTGCAGATCGAGCCCGAGATGCAGGTTCATCTCGTCGACCGTGTGGCGGACCGCTTCGTCGTCGTCGAGGTGTCGAACGGGCAGGCCGTCGCGGCCGAGCGAGGTGCGAAGGATCTGCGAGCCGTCGTCGGGCTGCCAGTGCGCCCACTTCTGCGAACCGAACGACGCGGCCGTCACATGACGCTGATCGGGCTTCGGCACGAGATACCCGCTGCGGCCGCGAAGCCGCTCGGGCCAGGCGGTGCCGTCGACCGCGAGCCGCACCATGATGCACGTCGGCGTACTCGATCGCTCGCAGTTCGTCGGCGGCCTCGGGCGCAACCCCGGTGAGCAGCTCGGCAGCGGCGCGGGCGGGTGCGGCCAGCACGACGGCGTCGAATCGCTCGCCGTCGACGCGCCACCCACCGTCGTCGGATTCGATGGTGGTCGCGGCGATGCCGGTACGAATCGTGCCGCCTCGGGCGCGGATGTCGTCGGCGGCAGCTTGGGTCAGCGTCGCCATGCCGGATCGCGGCGCCGCGAAGATCGGGCCGTCGGTCGAGGGCGCGGTACGTCGAGCGCGGCGGCCGGCCACGAGCAGGCTTCGGTTCGACTCGGCGAGCTGAGCGAGCTGCGGCACGGCCGCGAGGCTCGAGTGGTCGGTGTCGGTGGCGTAGATGCTGCCGACGAGGGCATCGACGAGCCGTTCGTGCACCTCGTCGCCGAACCGTTGTCGTACGAGTGCACCGAGGTGGTCGTCGGCCGGTCGCCGGGGGAGCAGCGGCTCGGCCGCCGCGCGCGAACTTGCCACGCCAGCTCAGCAGCGAGGTGGTGACGAACGGCCCGATCGCCGCCGGCATGCCGAGCACGATCCCTCCGGGGATCGGATGCAGCCCGTCGTGCCACACCGCTGCGGTGGCATCGGTCGGCGCAGGTGAGGTCGTTCAGGCCCAGGCGTGCTCGCGAACGCCACGGCCGCCGGGCACGCGCGTCAGGTAGGCGTCGGCGCCCTCGTCGATGTCGTCGAGGCCGGCGAAACGCGAGCCGGCGATCTTTCCGCCGATGCGGTCGGCGCGCCTCCCAGAGTTCGACCTGCGCGCCGGGTTCGTCGAGCAGCGAGACGCCGGCCGCGAGGCCGGTGATGCCACCGCCGATCACCAGGAACCGGCGATCGCTCATCACGACACCGCGTCGTGGATCCGTCGGGCCAGTGCCGTCATCACCGTGTCGTCGTCGTTCACGCTGGCGGTGCGATCGAAGTCGAGGCCCGCCCGCTCGGCACGTCCGGCTGCTTCGATGTCGAGGTCGTACAGCACTTCGAGGTGATCGGCGACGAAGCCCGACCGACGACACGATCACGCCGTCGACCGCGTCGTCGTCGCCGAACTCGTCGATGACCTCCAAGATGTCGGGTCCGAGCCACGGCTCGGGGGTGCGGCCGGCGCTCTGCCAGGCGATCTGCCAGTCGTCGCCCTCGATCATGTCGAGTCGGCCGGCGATCGCTTCGGCGGTCGACCGCAGCTCGTCGATGTACGGGTCGCCGGTCGACACGATGCGCTCGGGCAGCGAGTGGGCGGTGAACAGCACTCGGGTCGCCGCCGGCATCGCGTCGACGACGCTTCCGGAGATCGTCGGTCAGGAAGTCGACGAACGCCGGCTCGATCGCCCACGACTCGACGCCGGTCGACGTCGATGCCGTGCGGGTCGGCGGCCTCGCGGACACGACCCAGGTACTGACCGATCGAGTAGGCCGAGTAGTGGGGTGCCAGCACCGCGCCGACGATCGTGCGGAAGCCGCGGGCGGCGACGTCGTCGACCGCCGCCTCGACCTTCGGGTCGGCATGCTTGAGACCGAGCACGACCTCGTAGCGGCCGGGTGCGATCTCGTCGAGCGCGCCCTGGATCGCATCGCGCTGGGCCTCGGTGGTCTGCGCGAGCGGCGAGACGCCACCGATCGCCTCGTACCGGGCGGTGAGGTCGGCGAGTGCCTCGTCGGTCGGCGGCCGGCCCCGGCGGATGTCGGTGTAGTAGGGCAGGATCTCGTCGCGAGCCCGCGGCGTGCCGTAGGCCATGAGCACCACGGCGATGCGGTCGGCGTCGGCGTCGGCGTTCATGAACGGTCTCCTCGTGCACCAGGTCGACGACGGCCTGGAGCACCGCCGGGTCGCTGTCCTTGTCGACGCCGTGGCCGAGGTTGAAGATGTGTCCGGGGTGGCCGTCGTTGTCGGCGAGCACGCGGCGGGCACCGGTGACGGCCGGAGCCTGCCCGGCGAGCACCAGCGACGGGATCGAGGTTGCCCTGCACGACGGTGTCGGCGCCGAGGCGGGATCGTGCCGCACGGATCGGCGTCCGCCAGTCGAGGCCGATCACGCCGGGACCCGGCCGCGTACATGCGCTCGAGCAGGTGGTCGCAGCCGATGCCGAAGTGGATGCCGACGACGTCGGGGTGCTTGTCGGCGAGCTCGGCGAAGACCCGCTCGGAGTGCGGGAACACGAATCGGTCGTAGTCGGCGACCGAGAGCGAACCGGCCCACGAGTCGAACAGCTGGAACGCACGGGCGCCGTGACGGAGCTGCACGTCGATGAAGGTGATCGCACTCTCGGCGAGGCGCTCCATCACCCGGTGCCACAGCAGCTCGTCGGTGTACATCATCGCCTTGGTGTAGCGATACGTCCGGCTCGGACCGCCCTCGATCAGGTAGCTGCCGACCGTGAACGGGGCCCCGGCGAACGAGAGCAGCGGCACCTCGGGTCGGGAGTTCGCCGACGAGCAGGTCGACGGTGTCGGCGACGTACGACACGTCGTCGGGCTCGAGCGGCCGGAGACGCGCCGAGATCGGCGATCGGTGCGCAGCGGTTGGGCTCGCGACCGGGCCCGGTGCCCGGAGCGACGTCGACGCCGAACCCGACGGCGTGGGGCGGCACGACGATGTCGCTGTACAGCACCGCGGCGTCGACGCCGTACCGGCGGACGGGCTGCATCGTGATCTCGGCGGCCCGCTCGGGCTGCTTGATCGCATCGAGGATCGAGCCCTCGCCCCGCACGGCCCGGTACTCGGGCAGGCTGCGACCGGCTTGCCGCATGAACCAGACCGGCGTGTGTGCGGCGGGCAGGCCGCGAGCGGCGGCGAGGAACGGGGCGTCGCTGGCAGCTGAAGCGGTCATCTGATGGAGGACGCTACCGGCCCCGATAGAGTATCTCGACCCCCGATTCGGTGGTTCGACGTGGCCACCGTGCACCCTCTGCACTGGATTCGATGACCCAACATCACCCCGACCTCGCCGACGAACAGGCGTACATCGACCACGCCTACGACTGCCTCGAGGAGAGCCGCGAGGTCGCCTGGAAGCTGCGTGATCTCAGCGAGGCCGACCTCGGCGGCACGTTCCAGGCCCGCTTCGAGCGCAACGCGTTCGACGAGGCGCTCGTCAAGCGGCTGACCGACCTCGATCTCGGCAACGCGGCACTGGTCTTCGGCCGCATCGATCGATACGTCCGTGCGACGACGACGGTGAACCGGCGAACGGCGAGCTCGAGGGCTTCCACATCGGCCGCCTCGCCGTCGCCGACACCGACGCCGAACCGGTCGTCGTCGACTGGCGGGCGCCCGTCGCCGAGCCGTTCTACCGCGCCACCGGCCGCGAGCCGATGGGGCTCGCCCGCCGTCGCCACTTCGCCGTCGACGGACGCGAGCTGCTCGGCATCGAGGACGAACTCTTCGGCGAAGGCCACCTCGGCGTCGGCCACGACGAGGGCCTCGCCGAGTCGACCAGCGGGTCCGACCTGCGCGGCTACAGCACGCTGATCGCCTCGCTCGAGCGCGGTCGCACCGGCACGCTCGGCGACATCGTCGCGACCATCCAGGGCGAACAGGACGAGATCATCCGGTCACCCCAGTCTGGTGTGCTCGTCGTGCAGGGTGGCCCAGGCACGGGCAAGACCGTCGTGGCGCTGCACCGCGCCGCCTACCTGCTCTACACGCACCGCTTCCCGCTCGAGGACCAGGGTGTGCTGGTGATCGGGCCCAACCGGGTGTTCCTCAGGTACATCGAGCAGGTGCTGCCGTCGCTCGGCGAGGCCGGCATCGAACAGGTCGTGCTGGCCGATCTGATCCCCGACGTCACCTTCGCGCCGCGCGGAGACGACACCGACTCGCCGCTCGCTGCTCGCGTCAAGGGCGACGTGCGCATGAGCGACGTGATCGACCACGCGATCAACGATCGTGAGCGTCCGCTCCGCGACGATCTCGTCGTGCCGTTCCGTTCGGGCTACGTCCGGCTGCGCGCCGCCGAGACCGCACGGATCGTCAAGCACGCCCGCCGCCGTTTCCGTCGGCACAACTCCGCTCGTCGCTGGGTCGAAGGCGAGTGCTGGGCGGCCATGGCGGCCAACTGGCGCGGCGACGACGTGACGCCGCGCGAGGTCCGGTCCGAGGTGAGGCCGATGATCGAGGTCCGCGAGGCACTCGAACGCATGTGGCCGGTGCTCACGCCGGCCGAACTGCTGCACGACCTGTTCGGTTCCACGGGGCTGCTGCGGCTCGCCTCCGAGGGCATCCTCGAAGAGCGCGAGTACAAGGCGTTGCACCGGCCGCGCAGCGAGTCACGTCGACGACGTGCGCTGGACGGCGGCCGACGTGGCCCTGCTCGACGATGCACGCGAAGTGCTCGGCCCGAAGCCCGGCCGCACCGGCAAGATCGACGAGTTCGACGAGATCCGAACCTACGGCCACATCGTCATCGACGAGGTGCAGGACCTCACGCCGATGCAACTGAAGATGGCGACCCGGCGCTCGCTCAACGGTTCGTTGACGGTCGTCGGTGACCTCGCGCAGGCGACCGGTCCGATGGCGCCCGACGACTGGGACGACGTGCTCGCGCACCTGCCCGACCGCAAGCCGGCCCGGGTGATCGGCCTGTCGGTCGGGTACCGCATCCCGTCGCAGATCATGGAACTCGCGAACCGGGTGATGGCCGAGGCCACGCCGGGCCTGCGGGCGCCGAACTCGGTGCGGGTGGGCGACTCGTCGCCGCGCATCCGGCAGGTCGACGACGTGGTCGCCGGCGTGGTCGACGAGGTCGAGTTCCTGCGTGCCGACATGACGACGGCAAGCGTGGCTGTGGTCGCTCCGGACGTGCTGTGCGACTCGATCTCGGCGGCGTTCGAGGTTCGCGGCCTCGAACACGGCCGTGCCGCCACGAGCGGGCTCGACCAGTCGTTGACCGTCGTGCCGGTCAGCGTGGTCAAGGGGCTCGAACTCGATGCTGTCGTCGTGGTCGAGCCGAGCCGGATCGTCGACGACCAGGAGCACGGCCTGCGAGCGCTCTACGTCGCGCTCACCCGGCCGACACAACGTCTGTCGATCGTGCACGCCGACGAGCTGCCGTCGTCGCTGCGCTGAGCTCCGTCAGGCCGGACGCCGCCCTGCGACCTCCAGCCGTGCCGCCAGCGCGTCCAATGCGGCGATGCCGTCGCGGAGGAATCGTCGGCGGTTCCAGCGAACCCGTCGTTGCGGCACGAGTTCGAGCACGGTCACGACCATCGACGGCGACGCGAGCAGGTGGAGCGTCGCCGGGATGCCCCGGCGGCGACCGTGGGTGACCGTCGACTGCCAGACGAGCAGCTCGGCACCGGCGCCGTCTCGATCGTCGTGCTCCACGCGGAGATGGGGGATCGTTCCGTCGAACAACACGCCGGACACCGCGGCGGCGCATGCGGTGCCCGGATTCACGGCCACGGGGCGAACGACGTCGGATTCGCCGCGGCGGGCGCTGCGCAGCCCGGAGGTCGACACCCCGGGCCGATGGCCGGGCCGAGCCTGCAGCTCGCGGAGGCGGTCGTAGCCGTCGTGCAACGAGGCGCCGCCACGCCGCACGAGTTCCCCGACGTCGTGTGGGACGAACTCGTCGGTGCCGGTCGCGATCGACGTCGTCCCGGTCGCGAAGATCTCGATCCCGTCGGTCTCGAGCGTCGGGCCGTCAGCCACGTGTCGACGGTACCGCCGCCGCCGACGCAGGTGAAGCGAGTCGGGTGAAGATCGGCAGGAACACGTGGGCGAGCGGGCCGATCGAGACCGCGTAGACCAGCGTGCCGACACCGAACGTCCCGCCGAGCAGGATGCCCGTCACCAGCACGGTGACCTCGATCGACGTCCGCACGACCCGGATCGAACCGTGTCGACGGGCGATGCCGGTCATCAGCCCGTCGCGGGGCCCTGGGCCCATGCCCGCACCGATGTACATGCCGGTGGCGACCCCGTTGCCGACGACGCCGAGCGCCAGGACGACCCAGCGCAGCCACAGCGGTTCGGCGTCGGGGATCAGCGCCGAGAACACCTCCACGCTCAGCCCGACCACGACGGCGTTGGCGATCGTGCCGACGCCCGGGCGCTCCCGCAACGGAATCCACAGCGCCAGTACGGCGAAGCTGGTCAGCACGATCGTGCGGCCGAGCGACCAGCCGATCGTCTCGGCGAGCCCTTGATGGAAGACGTCCCACGGGTCGAGCCCGAGATCGGCCCGGAGCAGCAGCGTCAGGCTGAACCCGTAGAGCGTCAGCCCGCTCAGCAGGAGTGCCGACCGGCGAACGAGCATGGCCGGGCACGGTATCGACCCATGGACCGTCCGGCGCCCTCGACCCGCGACCGGCCCATCGGATCGTCTCCTTCCGAGACGATCCCCGGTGAGCGGTTCGCCGAAGACCGCCGGATGTAGCGTGCCCGGGTGAATTCGGATGGGGCGATCGGTGAGGCGACGTTCTCCGCCGTCGATCGCCGCGCGCTCGGGTCGGTCGCCACACAGTTCTTCGTGAACGGCGCGGCATTCGCGTCGTTCGTGCCCCGGCTGCCCGAGATCCGCGATCGCATCGGTGTCGGCCTCGACGGGCTGGGCGTGCTGATGACGATTGCGATCACCATCGGCACGATCGGCAGCCTGCAGTCGCCGGCGCTGATCGCACGCTTCGGCACGCGTCGCACGCTGATCGTCGGAGCGATCACACTCACCCTGGCGCTCCCGATCGTGGGCTTCGCGAGGGCGCCGTGGATGTTCGTCGTCGCTGCGGGCGCGATGTACGTCGCCGACGGGCTGGTCGACGTGTCGATGAACCTGCAGGGGTCGTGGTTGAGCGCCCGCCGGCACGCGCCGGTGATGAACCGACTGCACGGGCTCTGGAGCCTCGGCACGGTCGCCGGGGGGCTGGTCGCAGCGCAGGTGGCATCGGCTGGTGTGTCGCTCGAGGTGCACCTGACGGTGGTGGCCGCGCTGATGGTGGCGGCACTCGTGTTCGTCGGGCGCGGCCTGCTGCGTGTCGACGAGACCCACGACGACGAGGACCACGACGACGAGGACCGACGACGAGGCACGACGAGGCGACGTCGGGACGACGTGCGGGGCCCCGCGTCCACTGCCGGCGACGGGCGGTCGCGCCGGACGCGTGCCGCCCGGATCACGCTGATGGTGCTCGCTCTGTCGGGAGCGTTCTCGATCACGCTCGAGCTGGTGTCGAGCGACTGGGCCGCGTTCCGCCTGACCGAGGACTTCGGCGCATCCGCCGGCTTCGCCGGGCTCGGCTTCGTGGCGTTCACGTCCGGCATGACGGTCGGGCGGCTCGTCGGCGACTCGGTCGAGATCCGGATGGGCGGCGAACGCATGCTGCGGGCCGCGATCGTGGCGTCGGGCGTGGGCCTGACGGCTGCTGCGTTCACGCCGAACCGGTGGATGGTGCTGGCCGCCTACCTGGTGGCCGGCGTAGGGATCTCGACGCTGTTCCCGCGGCTGTACGACGATGCCGCACGGTTCCGGGGTCGGCGCGGCGCCGGCCTGGCCTGGCTGCGGACCGGATCGAGCCTCACGGCGCTCGTGATCCCGACCCTCGTCGGCGTCCTCGCGGCCACGTCGCTGTCGGTCGGCGCCGCGACGGCGATCGTCACCTTGCCGTGTGTGGTCGGGCTGTTCGTGCTCTCGCTGCGACCGAACCGTGCTCAGCCGGTGCCGAAGTAGGCGTCGTTGACGTCGACGAGGATCTTGTAGCCCTTGCTCGGATCGGCGGGGCGCCTGCGCTCGACACCGGTGCGAGCGAGTTCGATCGCCTGCTCGAAGTTGAACAGGTCGTCGGGGTCGTTGCTGCGGATCTGTGGCTCGGCCACCGCCCACAGCGCGTTGATCCGTGCGAGTGCCGCCACCTCGCCGTCGCGGTCGATGATGCGCTGATCGAGATCGAGCATCAGGGTCTCGATCTCACCCATCACCTCGTCGAGTGGTGCGTCGGTCTCGACCGGCATCGTGGTCGTGGTGGCGCCCGGTGCGGTGTCCTCGGTGATGATCGTCTCGTCGACGAAGGTGGTGCCACACGCCCCCAGCGTGAGCACGGCGACCAGGGCGAGCACCCCGGCGGCACCGGCGTTCACGCCGTGACCATGATCCGCTCACTCGCAAAGGCGCCGACCCCCACGTGGCGTCCGTCGATCTCGACCGTCATCGTGCCGTCGGGCGACGAGGCGGTGATGACACCGCTGCACCCGGGGCGGAGCGACGACTCCTCCAGGAACTCGAGCAGACCGGGCGTGAACTCGAGCTCCTCCGGGATCCGCCGCACCGTGAACTCCTGTCCGACCGCTTGATCGGACAGTGGCGCCGAGTCGGGCTCGACGTAGTCGCTGCCTGGGATCGGATTGCCGTGCGGGCAGGTCGTGGGCGAGCCGAGGAGATCGTCGATCGCCTCCTCGACGTTCTCGCTCATGATGTGCTCCCACTTGCCCGCCTCGTGATGGGCTTCGGCCCACGACAGCTTGAGGACGTCGGTGAGGAATCGCTCGGCCAGGCGGTGGCGTCGCACGACGCGTTGCGCGAGTTCGTGCCCGGCCGGCGTCAGCTCGATCGACTCGGCGTTCGTGACGAGGCCTTCGGCTTCGAGCTTGCGGATCATCTCGCTCACGGCCGGGCGGCTCACCTGCAGCCGGTCTGCCATGCGCGCCTGGATGATCTCGACGTCGTCCTCGGCGAGTTCGTAGATGCACTCGCAGTATTCCTCGAAGGCAGGATGATGCTCTCCGGCGGCAGGCATGTGCCCAGTCTACGGGCTGGCGGCGTCAGGCCGACTGGGCGACCCGGCCGCGCATCGCCGCGCTGGCGAGACCGAAGCTGACGACGGTCACCGCGAGGATCGCGAGCAGCCCCTTCCCGAGCACGTCCCACTCCCATCCCTCGGTGATGAGGCTGCGCAGCCCGTCGAGCACGTACGTGACCGGGTTGTACGTCGCCACGGTCGCCAGCCAGCCGGTGAGTGCCTCCTTCGGCAGGAACGTGGTGGTCAGGAACGCGAACGGGAAGAACAGGATGAAGCTCGAGTTGACCGCAGCCGGGTTGCCGGTCTTCAGCGCGATCGCATAGGGGAACCCGGCGAAGGCGAGGCCCCACAGCGCGCCGTACAGCAGGAACACGATCATGCCGGCGAATGCCGGTGACGAAGCTGACGCCGAGCAGCAAGCCCGAGCAGCAGGACGGGGATCGCCAGCATCAGCACGGCCATCAGGTCGGCGGCCATCAGGCCCGAGCAGCAGCGTCGGTCGGCGGATCGGGGTGAGCAGGAGCCGGTCGAAGTAGCCGCCCTGGATGTCGGTGACGAGCGCGCTCGCCCGCGACACGCCGGTGACCGCGAAGATGATCGAGACCGGGAGCTGGAACGCCTTGAAGTCCTCGACGACGCCGGATTGCCTCGGCGAAGTCCTGCAGTGCGCCGATGTTCACCACGAAGAAGAACACCGGCACGATCAGCGCGGGGATGAAGAACTCGGGTTCGCGGAACACGCCTCGCGTCGCCCGCTTCGCGACGACGGCGAGGTCGTGCACGATCGACGATCGGCGCGCCAGCGGCTCGGGTGCACGGGTCGCCCCGTGGTCGACGGGTGTGGTGGTGCTCATCATGCGACCTCGTCGATGTCGTCGTCAGAGGGAACGTGGCCGGGTTCGAGATGTGACCCGGTGACGTGGAGGAACACGTCGTCGAGGGTGGGGGTCCGGAGGGTGAGCGACTGCACGGGCACGCCGCATCCGTCGAGCGCGACGGCAACATCGGCGATCACCCGCGATCCGTTGGCGGTGGCGAGCGACAGCTCGTTGCCGTGGATCTCGACCTCGTCGACCCCGTCGACGGCCTGCAGCACAGGCGCCACCGCGGCAGCGTCGCCTTCGACGGCGGCGACGATCAGGTCCTTGCCGACCGATTGCTTGAGCGCAGTGGGCGTTCCCTCGGCCTCGATCCGCCCGTCGGCGATGATGCCGACCCGGTCGGCCAGCTCGTCGGCCTCTTCGAGGTACTGCGTGGTGAGGAAGATCGTCACGCCGCCTTCGGCGTTGAGCCGGCGCACCTCGGCCCAGACGGCCGTGCGGCTCGCCGGGTCGAGACCGGTGGTCGGCTCGTCGAGGAACAGGATCTCGGGTCGATGGATCAGCGCCATGCCGAGGTCGAGGCGGCGCTTCATCCCGCCCGAGTACGACTCGACCCGGTCGTCGATCGCGTTCCCGATGTCGACGAGGCCGATCACGTCGTCCATCCGCCGCTTCCGATCGGCCGTGGACAGCCCGTAGAGCTGGCCCTGGAGTTCGAGCATCTCGCGGCCGGTCTGACGGCCGTCGATCGACGAGTCCTGCAGGGCGACGCCGATGCGGAGCCGGACGTCACCGGCCTGCTTCAGCACGTCGTAGCCGGCGACCGTCGCAGTGCCCGACGACGGGCGCAGCAGGGTGCACAGCATCTTCACCGTGGTCGACTTGCCGGCGCCGTTCGGCCCGAGGAAGCCGTAGATCTCGCCGACGGGTACGTCGAGGTCGATGCCGGCCACCGCCTCGTTGTCGCCGAATCGTCGGCGGAGATCGCTCGCCACGATCGCTGTCATGTGTACTCCTCTCGGGCGCGGCGTCGCCGCACCCACGTTCGGTGACGGGACATGTCTACCCAGATCGCTGCGTGACCAAACGGTCCGGGCCGTGTCAACCGGGTTGTCCGGCCTCCCACTCGGCGACGAGTCGTTTCGGGCCGCGCAGTCGCCACGAGTCGGTGATCAGCTCGGCGGCCTCGTCGACGTCGACGGCATCGAGCCGCACCAGCACGATCGGATGGCCGTCGTAGTGATCGGTGGTGAAGAACTTGGCCGGGTCGGAGGCGAGCAACGCGTCCTTGTCGTCCTCGGTCGGCACCCAGACCACGAGTGCCTCCGGAGCCTCGCGGATCCAGGTGAACATCTGCTTGGTGGTGCGGAACGACGGCCGTCCACCGTACGACGCCCGCTCGTGCGTCCCCGGGAGTGCCAGCGCGATCCGGCGGACGTCATCGTGGCTGACCATGTGGACATCGTCGCACGGCGGATGCTCGCGAGGTGCCGATCGGCCCTGGAGCGAGGCCGAGCCATCGAGGCACCTGGTACCCATGACAACGAATCGCCGTTCGTCCGCTCTCTCGGTGGGCGCTGCCGTCCTCGTCCTGATCGGAACGACCGCAGCATGTGGTGCGTCGGGCGACCGATCACTGCAGTCGGCCGACGAACTCCCCGTCGCCCGGCAGACCGCGACCACGGTGGCCGACACGTCGACCACCACCACCACCACATTGCCGGGCGAGGAGTTCGACCCGTTCTTCGCACCTGACGGCACCGTGCTCGACGCGATCGGCATCGCGTTCGACGAGACGCTCGACGTGCGGGCGCTTCCCGGATCGAGCCGGCCCGTCGTCGCATCGCTGCCCCCGCTCTCGGGTGGCATCGTGTCGGAGGGCCGGGCCCGGTCGATCACCGGCGACGGGATCTGGTTGGAGGTCACCGCCACCGGAGCGACGGGTTGGGTGAACTCGTTCAATCTCGCCCGCCTCGGCCGTGTGCGCGACGTCACGGCGGATGTCATCTCGGCCATCGGCAGCACCCCGACCGCGCCGTCGATGCTCGAGCTCGGTGAGCTCGTCAACGAGGTGCTGGTGCCGAGCGATCCCGATGCTCCTCCGGCTGAGGTCATCCTGGTGGCCGAGCCGGGTTCCGGGACGACGGCCGAGGTCGTCTACGACGTGTTCCCCGGTGAGTTCTTCGGCGACGACACGTCGATCGGGAGCCGGATCGTGGTGACGGGCGAGCAGATCATTCCCGAGGCCGCGTTCGCCCCCGGCGTCGTCTACCGGCTCGTTCGCGTCGACAGCATCGCCTTCTGCACGCGAGGCGTCACCGACGACGGTCTCTGCGTGTGAGCACCGTTCCGGTCACGCCGGATCTCACGCCCACACGCCGTGGCAGGTGAAGCCGAGCGACGCGAACAGGCGCTCCGACGCGATGTTCCCGTCGGTGACGGTGGCGCCGACCACGGTGACGTCGGCGCCGGCGAGGGAGTCGAGACACAGCCGAACAGCGACGCGACCGAGTCCCTCGCGCTTCCGGTCGGAGCGGACGACGACGGGATCGATGTAGTGCACGCCGTCGACGATCACGACGAACGAGAACGCGACCGGCGTGTCGCCGTCGACGACGACGAACGAGTGGGACGTCTGGATGATGGCGAGGTACGTGTCGATCGCCTCGCGAGCGTCGTCGAGGTCCTCGCCCTCGTCGTCGATCGTGTTGCGGTAGGCGTCGAGCAGGAGGACGGCGAGTTCCTCTCGACGTGATTCGTTCGGGTGGTCGAACGCGACCGGGTGCGTCGTCGCCGGTTCCGTCGGGATCGGCGACAGCCGGTACTCGCTCCGCGTCCGCGTCATGGCCGACACCCCACGTCGTTCATCCCGCGATCGTACGGAGTTGTCCCGGTCGATCGTGCGAGAATCCGGAATGGCCTTCGCCGACACGAACGCGACCGAACGATCGACACGGGTCGAGACATGAGTTCCGGACACGACGCGGCACTCGTCACGGGTACGTTCGACATCGCCGGACCGGCCGACCAGGCTCGGGTGCTCCGGCTGGCGGATTCGCTCGTCGCCGGCGGCCGTACGACGCGACGAACTCGAACGGGATGCGAGGAGCGACGACATGTCGATCGATCTCGCCCTCGCTCACAAACTTGCGCTGTCTCGACGCGACGTCGTGGCGCTCGACTGGAACGGGCGCCTGGCGATCGTGTTCGCGATGTGGGGCGAGCAGCGGCGCCTGCGCCCGCGCGACGACGGCAACCCCACCGGGGAAGACTCGCTGCACACCAAGTTGGACCAGCTCGACTGGCTCTTCGCCGACACCGGCGTCGACTGGACGCTCGTCCCCGTCGACGACGGTGATCCCGACGACAGCGCGTCGATCGCGGTCGAGCGGGCCGATCTCCATCCATCGGGAGACCACGTCACGGTGCTCCGCCTCGGCGATGCGTCCCGGCCGACACGGGCGCCGCTGGCCACCCTTGGCCACGTCGACGACTCGCGCAAGGGCGGCGCGATCGTCCACGGGGCGCTCCACGCGCTCGACCATCGGGCCGATGCGATCGTGATGACCGACGCCGACAACTCGGTGCACCTCGGCCAGATCGGCGCTCTGCTCGGCCCGTTCGTCGACGGCGGCGCAGGAGTGGTGATCGGCGATCGCAAGCATCCCGACGCCGTGCTCGTCAAGGCCGAGGCGCGATGGGGGCCGGGCATCGTCGTGCTGCGACACATGCAGCGAATGGTCGGGCGAGCCCTCTTCGATCAGGGGCTCCGAGACACCCAGGCGGCATTCAAGCTGTACGGGCGGCCGGCGCTCGAGACGATCGTCGCCGCGCCGTCCACGTTCGGCTTCGCGTTCGATTCCGACTGGCTGTACGCCACGACGATCACGGGCGAGCGCATCGAGCGTGTGCCGTTCGCGTTCATCGACTCGTTCGAGGAGTCGGCGTCGTTGACGCAGGGTCCGATGACGACCTGGGAGTCGCTCCTCGGCGGCCTCGTCGCGGCGGCGAGGGCACGCGGCGCCGACCACGACGAGGAGATGGCCGCGGTCGTCGACGAGTTCGCCGACGTCGCCACGCTCGAACGGGTCGTGGGCCAGGTGCCTGCCCGAACTCGAATGGAGTGAGCGATGCGGACCTCGGCAAACGATCGACGATGACCCCTGCTGCACTGCGCGAGTGGCTGATACCTCTGAAGGCGACCTGACGGCCCGGTTCAGCTCCGCTTCAGACGTCTCAGCCAGCTCTCGCCGTAGCGGAGGCGGCGTTCGAGCTGATCGATCGTGGCCGTCGCGACCTTCGACACGCCGGCCAGTTGGTTCAGCTCGCCCTGCACACGGGCGTGACCCCAGCCGGTCATGTCGACGAGACGCTTGGCGAGGTCGGCGTTGCGGGTTCGCAGGTCGTCCTTCTGCTCGGCGACGCTGAGCGAACTCCACGAGACCAGACCGGCCTCGGTCGGGACGTCGGGCAGGTCGAGCGCGAGCGTCGGGTCGTCGTCGAAGTCGGGTGCCGGTGGGTCGGGCTCCGTCGTCGAAATGGTCGGGGCCGAAGTCGTGCACCCCGTCCTCGGTGACGGCGTGGAACGTGATGCCGGTGGCCGTCGCCGACACGACCGAGAACAGCGACAGCTGCTCGGCCATGTCGTCGGGGTGGACCTGGGCGTCGAGTTCGCCGTGCGCGGCGAGATCGTCGTCGCTGCTCGCCGGGCGGCCGCAGCACGTGGCGGCGCGCCTCGGCGATCTGGAACGCGTGGTGCCGCAGCCGCGGGTCGTCGGGCACGTACACGTAGGCCTTCTGCGTGGCGCGGCCGGCCTGCCAGCGCACGAAGCGGCCGACCGCCTGGCGGAAGAACAGCTCGGTCGACGTCGTCGTCGCGTACACGCCGACCCGCAGCCGCGGGATGTCGACGCCCTCCGACACCATCCGCACCGCGACCAGCCACGGCCGGTCGTTGTGCGCGAACTCGGCGATCTTGCGCGACGCCTGCGGGTCGTCGCTGACGACGACGTCGGCGGTCGTGTCGAACCGGTTCCGGAGCAGGCGGGCGATGCCCTGGGCGTGCTCCTGGTCGGTGGCGATCACGAGGCCGCCGGCGTCGCGCTGGTCGCGGCGGATCTGGCGGAGCCGGTCGTGCGCCTGCCCGAGCACCGTCGGCAACCAGTCGCCGTCGAGCGACAGCGCGGTGCGGAGCCGGGCCGACACCTGGTCGCGGGCGAGCTCGTCGGCGAAGCTGGCCCGCAGCACGTCGCCCGACGGCGTGCTCCACTCCATCTGGCCGTCGACCCGGGGGAAGTAGACGGGTCGCACGACGCCGCCGTCGCGCAGCGCGTCGGCGTAGCCGTACGTGTAGTCGGCGTGGGCGAGGTCGCCCTCGGCCGTGACGTCGTAGCGAACGAACGGGATCCGGGCGCTGTCGCTGCGAAAGGGCGTGCCCGACAGCGACAGCCGCTTCGCTGCGAGCTCGAACGCCCGCTGGATGCCGTCGCCCCACGCCCGCTCGTCGCCGGCATGGTGCACCTCGTCGAGGATCACCAAGGCGTCGGCGGCGAGACCCCGGCAGCGCGTCGGCCGACGCCGGCATCGCCACCTGCTGGTAGGTGGTGACGAGCCCGTGGACGTCGCGGGCCAGGCCCTGCCCGGGTGCCCAGTCGGGATCGAGTTGGAGACCCATCCGGTGGGCGGCGAGCGACCACTGGATCTTCAGGTGGCTGGTGGGTGCCACGACGACGAGGCGGCGGCGCTCGTCGGCCAGCGTCGCCCGTGGCACACGCGAGCGCGAACGTCGTCTTGCCGGCCCCCGGCGTGGCCACCGCGAGGAAATCGGGGTCGTCACCGGCGCGGAACAGGTCGAACGCGGCGCGCTGCCAGGGGCGGAGGGTGACGGTGCTCACGGGACCGTCGAGTCTGGCCCGCTCGGTCGCGACGACCAACCCCGTCGGGGGATGCGGTGCAGATCTGACACAATCGACCGATGCGCCTGTGACGAGTCCAGCGTTCCTCGATCGATCCGGAGTCTCTCGCATGTCTGCCACCCTGTCCCTCCACGACGTCACCGTCTCGCGTGGCGCCCGGCGCATCCTCGACGCCGTCGACCTCACCGTGGGGCCGGGTCACCGGTTCGGTCTCGTCGGGCCCAACGGCGTCGGCAAGTCGACGCTGCTCGCCGCAGCCGCCGGTGCCGTGCCGCTCGACGCCGGGCGGGTCGGGGTGACGCCGCCGAACGGCACGGTGGGGTGGCTCGTGCAGGAGCCCGAACGCGGCGACGAGTCGGTCCGCGACCTGCTGTTCCGGCGCACCGGGGTGACCGACGCCCAGGCGGAGCTCGACGCTGCGACCGAACGGCTGGTCGACGAGACGGCGACGTCGGCCGAACGCTACGACCGTGCGCTCCAGCGGTGGCTCGGCGCTCGGTGCGGCCGACCTCGACGCCCGCATCGGCGTGATGGCGGCGGAGCTCGGCATCGATCTCCGGGTGCTCGACCAGCCGACCGCCTCGCTGTCGGGTGGAGAGGCGGCGCGTGCCGGGCTGGCCGCACTCCTGCTGTCGCACTTCGACGTCTATCTGCTCGACGAGCCCACGAACGATCTCGACCTCGACGGGTTGGAGCGCCTCGAGCGGTGGGTGCTCGGCGTTGCGGCGCCGATGCTGCTCGTGAGCCACGACCGGCGATTCCTCGACCGGGTCGTGACCGACGTGGTCGAGATCGACGAGTTCACCCACCGGGTGTCGGTCTACGGCGGCGGCTGGCAGGCGTACCGTGACGAACGTGAACGTGCCCGTCGCCACGCCCGGGAGGCGTTCGAGGAGTACGACACGAAACGCAAGGGACTCGAACAACGCGCGCAGCAACAGCGGGAGTGGGCCCAGCAGGGTCACGCCAAGGTGCGCCGCTCGGCGGGCGACGAGCCCGACAAGAACATCCGCGCGTTCCGGATCGACCAGACCGAACAGCTCGCCGGGAAGGCCGCCCGGACGAAACGTGCCGCCGAGCGCCTGGAGGCCGTCGACAAGCCCCGCGAGTCGTGGGAACTGCGTCTCGACATCCCGTCGGCCGCCCGCAGCGGCGACGTGGTGGCCCGACTGTCGGGCGTGGTCGTCGACCGTGGCGACTTCCGCCTGGGTCCCGTGGATCTGCTGGTGTCGTACGGCGACCGGATCGCGCTGGTGGGCGACAACGGCGCGGGGAAGACGACCCTCATCGACGTGATCCTCGGCCGGCGGGAACCCGACGAGGGCGCGGCACGGCTCGGGAGCGGTGTGGTCGTCGGCGAGATCGAGCAGGTGCGCACCCAGCTGACCGGGGCCGACACGCTCATCCGATCGTTCGTCGACGCCACGGGCTGGGACGTCGGCGACGGTCGGACCCTGCTCGCCAAGTTCGGGCTCGTGGGCGATCACGTCGAACGACCGACCGAGTCGCTGTCGCCCGGCGAGCGGACGCGCGCGTCACTCGCGCTGCTGATGGCGAACGGCGCCAACCTGCTCGTGCTCGACGAACCGACCAACCACCTCGACCTCCCGGCGATCGAACAGCTCGAGCAGGCACTCGACACGTTCACCGGCACGGTGCTGCTCGTCACGCACGACCGGGAGTTCCTCGACCGGATCGCGGTGACGCAGCGGGTACACCTGGCGGGCGGGCGGATCGAGGAGATCGACATCTCACCCGGCTGAGCGCGCCACACTGCAGACGTGCAGCAGACGTCGCACGGGATCGGCCGGAACGCCCGGCGGGCGAAGCCACGCTTCGTCAGCCGTCTTCGCATCGTGGCCGTCGGTGCGGCCGTCCTGCTCGTCGTGGCGGCGTTCCGTGGCTGGCTGCCACCCGCCGTCGACCATACGGTCGCGGTGGTGGACAGCGTCCGCGGGAGCGGCCTGTCGGATGACGCGACGTTCCGCGCCGACGCGCTGTACGTCGCGCTGTACGGCCATCCAGGTGCTCCGGTGCTCGGATCGCTCGGTGAGCAGGACGTCGAGGCGTCGGTCGAACGGGCGCAACGTGTGGCTCGCGACTACGCGGCAGCGGGGCGACCCGTCGTGGCGACGTTCGAGATCATCACGACGGTCGCCTCGGAGTCCGCAGGCGCCGACGGCGACTACTCCAACGAGTTCCCCGAGTCGACGTTCCAGCCGTGGATCGACGCGGCAGCCGGCGCCGGCATGCACGTGGTGCTCGACCTCCAACCGGGCCGCGACACGTTCCCGTCGCAGCTCGCCGAGATCGAAGGTCTGCTGGCCCATCCCCACGTCAGTCTCGCCCTCGACCCCGAGTGGCGGGTGGGCCCCGACGAGCGCCCCGGTGGCGGGCGGATCGGCACGGTCGACGGCGCCGAGGTCAATGCGACCGTCGATGCGCTCGACCAGCTCGTGCGTCGCCACGACCTGCCGCCGAAGATGCTCGTGGTGCACCAGTTCACCGACTCGATGGTGACGAACCGGTCGATCATCCGCGGGACCGGCAACGTCGTGGTGCTGTTCCAGATGGACGGGTTCGGCACGCTGCCGCGTAAGCGTGGCTCGTGGGACCGGATGGTCGCCGACCTGCCGCCGGGCGCACTGACCGGCTGGAAGAACTTCTACGACGAGGACCAGCCGACCCCGACACCGGCCGAGACGCTCGCCCAGGTCCCGGCGCCGACGTACGTCAGCTTCCAGTAGCCGGGTCCCCGATCACCAGAAGCGCGTGCCGGCCGCACCCTTGAACGGACCGGTGACGTTGGCGGTGATCCACCCGCCGTAGAAGTCGCCTTCGTTCGGGTCGACCCGCTCGTCGTCGACCCGGCACTCGTCGAGTGACTGGGCGTAGAACGCCCAGTGGTCGCGGATGGCCTCGAAGCTCGGCGTCGGCTCGGGATACGTCCAGCAGGCCGCGGGTGCCCGATGGCCGCCGACGACGACGTCGGCGTAGTGGGCCGTGCCCTTCCACTCGCAGCCGGTGCGGCGCTGCGACGGAACGAGCACGTCGTCGTTCACGTGTTCCGCTGCGACGTAGTACGCCGGCGCCTGGCTGGTCTCGAGCACTCGCATGCACGAGGGGGCGTCGACGACGGGGACGCCGCCGTGCACGACGCGAATTCGCCAGTCGACACGTTCGACGGCCGGCGGGCGTGGGAAGTCCCACACCGACTCGACCGGCTTGCCGTTCGGCGCGATCGTGCCCCGCCCGCCGGCCTGCTCCAGCTCGCGTTCACCGCGTCGCTTCATCTCGTGGAGGCTACGCACTCGATCGACCAGTTGCATTCCTCATGAGGAATATGTATGTTGTCGTCATGACGGCCGCCGCTCTCGTTCTCGACGCCGTTGGCGAGCCGAATCGCCGGTACCTGCTGGAACTGCTGCACCGCCGACACGAGTCGACCGTGTCCGAACTCGTCGACGCCTCGGGTCTGCGGCAGCCGCAGGTGTCCAAGCACCTGAAGGCGCTGGCCGATGCAGGGCTTGTCTCGGTGCGCGCCGATGGCCGATTCCGTCACTACCGCCTCGACGGGCGGGGCCTGCGGGCGGCACACGACTGGTTTGCGTCGTTCGAGGACGTCTGGCACGCCCGTTTCGACGCCCTGGACGAGCTCGTCTCGTCCGACCCCGATCCCGAACATCCCGAGGAGGAACTCCGATGACCGACCCGACTGCCCCGCCCGACCTCTCGACGCTCGACGCCCGACGAGGCTCGGCACGCATCGAACTCAGCGACGACGCCTCGTCGTACCGGGTCGAACGGGTCTTCGGCGCCCCGCCCGAGCGCGTGTTCCGGGCGTTCACCGACCCCGCCGACCTGCGCATCTGGTTCCCGTCCGGGGCCCCTCCGGGATCGGAGATGACCGTGTGCGAGTCCGACGCGGTCGAGGGCGGCCGGTATCACTACGTGCTGGTCCTCCCCGAACACGGACCGATG
This sequence comes from uncultured Acidimicrobiaceae bacterium, assembly GCA_963827775.1. Taxonomy (GTDB): domain Bacteria; phylum Actinomycetota; class Acidimicrobiia; order Acidimicrobiales; family Ilumatobacteraceae; genus Ilumatobacter. The sequence continues at coordinate 50,422 of CAWHCI010000002.1, forward strand.
GCATGGCACGGCACCTACACCCACGTCGACCGACCGGATCGGCTCGACGCCGACGAGTGGTTCGTGATGGGCGAGGCCGACCCGATCGGCCCGCCGACGACGCAGACGCTCACGTTCGAGCCGACCGCCGACGGGTTCACGCTGATGACGATGCAGGTCGACCTGCCCGAACCGGAGGATCCCGAGACCTTCATGGAGCAATCGGCCGCCGGCCTCACCACGTCGCTCGCCACCATGGACGAGCTCGTGTCGACCTGACCGACCGGGCACCGGAGCCGCTGGAGAACGGTCGCATCGAGCCGTCACAGCTCGGCGGATGACGTAGCTGGATTTCTCGGACTGCGAACCGAACACTGACGTGATGACGACGCGACTGGTCGACGTCGGCGACGACACGCTCGATGTTGTTCGGACTGTGGTTGGGATTGTGCGCTCGATCGACGGTCGGCTCCGACCCGCGAACGGTGGTTGTCACCGCCCGGCCATGGCGTTCCCTTCGAGGTGGCGGATCACCCGCCAGGAACGCCCAGTCGGCGAGAGAACTTCCGACCACGACAAGATCCGACGGAACAACCGGACACGACACTAAGCAGCGCGGCCGGTAATCCGTTCCTCACCTTCAACGACCTCGATGGTGACTCTGACACCGCCGGCAGTGACCCCATCAGGCCAGATCTCCACCATGGTGTCCTCATCGACTGGGATCATGCGGATTGATCCGTCGGCCATCGTGACCTCCACCTCCCAGCCCAGCTCCACAGCCGCGTCGGGCTGACCCGTCACTGCCTGGTCGAGCGTCGCGCTGCCAGTGGTCACGGCAGTCGTCGTCATTGCGTCGATGGGTGTGTCGGCGTCTCGTGGTGGATCGTCAGTCGGTGGGGATGTCACCGTGAAGTAGCTGAACTCCGCCACCGCCGGCGCTTCGAACGCTTGATGGTTCACGAGACCGATCTGGGCGTCACCGAACCTGCGGGCATGTTGTCCCACGAGCTCCCACGTTTCCCCGTCGTCGCTGACGTAGCCCTGGTAGGAGTAGCCGTCGGCCACGATCCGCAGGTGCACCACGTCGGCGTCGGTTGTGATCTCGGCCACCGACGCCGTCCCGACGAACTCCCCGTTCTCGAGATTGTCCACATAGACCCCGTCGCCCACGCAGAAGTCGGGCGCGAGGGCGGGATCGCAGTAGGCGCGGCCCAGCTGGAGGAACGTGTCTTCGAGTCGTTGGTCGGGTCCCACGATCAGACCGGCGAACTGGAAGTTGGAGGTCGGCCGGAATCGGACGGCGGTGGTGAACTCAAAGGCGCCCGTCGGCGCATCGCGCACCAAGATGTTGTGCTCTACCTCAGTGGCGGTGAGTTGCAGCCACCCGGGGGCTGCCTCGAGACTCCATTCGTCGGGATCCTCGACGATCCAACTCCAACCCTCACCGAGCACGCCGTCGAACTCGTCTTCGAATTCGACGCTCAAGAAGCCTTCCGGCTCGTCGGTCGGGTCGGGCTCCGCTGGGGCGGAGTCGGTGTCTTCAATGGCGGCTTCTGTCGACACGGCGATCCACTCACCCGCGCTTGTCTTCTCAAGCAGGACCTGATCGGGGGAACTGTCTTCAACAATCAGGTACACATCACCCCACGTGACCCTTTCGTCCGACGCGTTCAGCGTCTCAGTCCCCAGTCCCAGCTCCTCAAGAAGGGCAGCAGACGCCGAGGCGGTCGCGACAGTGTCGTCCTCGAACTCGACGGCGAGAAGCGCCGACTCACGCGCCTCGTACTCGAGCGTCTCAGGTGACAGCTCGTGTGTCACAGCGCCGACAGTGGTGGCGCTCGTTGTTGCGCCGACCGTAGCCGTATCGTCCGATCTGGTATTGCCCTGGCTCGACGTCGCCAGGTTTGGGACCAGCTCGGCTGACCACGAACCTGAGCAGTCGCCACTCGTCCAGTCGCCTCGCGCCCGTGTGCCGTCACTGACGAACCGGCCGTCGACGCCGATTCCACCGGTTGCCGGTTCGGGGAGGCTGAAGCGCCCATTCTCGATTGGCATCGGTGGCTGAAGGGTCACGGTCTCCGAGCGCCCGATCGAGCCGCAGCGGACCACCGAGATCAATTCGGCGATGGCCGGGCCGTCGGCGTCGACGGTGAACTCGATGCTGAACCCATCGTCGCCCGTCCCGGTGTAGGTGCCGGGCCTGGCGCGAGCGGTCGACGATCCGCCGGAGGCGACCGCCACGAGGATCACCGCACCGGCGATCAACGCGAGCGCGGCGATGATCCAGACGAACGGGCGTCGGTAGAGCGGCGGCTGCGACGTCTCGGGGGCCACGGGCGGCTCTGTGGGCCGCGGCGGAGTCAGCGTCGGCGCCGACCAGGCTGCCGGCGCAGGTGGCACCACGCCACCCTCGTCGGAGGTCGCGCCGATCGGTTCGTCCTCCGTTCCGGCGTCTGCCGGGGCCGAGTCACCGGGAACGTCGACGGACGGCGCCCCGGGCGGTTGTTCGGCCATCGGCGCATCGCCCGCCGCTCGTTGTCCATTCGGGGGCGGCAGGGTAGCTGTGCCGTTCGCGTTCGCGTTCGTGACCGCGGACGCCGGGGTCGGGGTCGGCTGGTGCGAGAGCGCGGCCTGAAGGCGCACGAGGAGACCGAGCACGCTGCGTAGGATCGCGAGTCCACCCGCGATCACGACCACCGCCGAGAAGACCAGGTTGATCTCCGTCTCCAACCGCCCGTTCTGGCACTTCAGGACGATGGCCTCGCGCTCGCATTCGCCGCGATCGATGAACCACAGCGCCACCCACCCGATCGCGAGCGCCCCCAAGACCAGACTGCCGAGTAGCGATGCGACCGAAGGGAGCTTGCGCACCTCCCCGGCCTCCGGCACCGTGCCCTCCGCAGCTTCGTGCGGAGCTTTGCGTACATCCGTCGAATCACTCATGACGAACCTCCCGTTACAGTCCGAACCGCGGCGCCGACGCGGTCACCCCGTTACCACGTGCTGTTCGAGCCAGCCGATGATCTCGTCGGTCGACACCTTTTCGCCGTGGAGTTCGGTCAGATCCCACTGCTCCGACTGCTGACACTCCCGCGGGTCCGCTCCCCGGAGCGTCACGTCGGCAATCCGCTGGCCCGTCGTGGCCGAGTAGAGCGTGACGGCGGTTGCGTACCGGTATCGGATGATGTTCGGCCCGTTGTACCTGCATTCTTCAATCGCCGATTGCCGCGCTCTCACCGACCTGTGCGATCAACTCGGTCTCGAAGACGCTCGCCGGTGTCCAGGACGAAGGAACCTGCTGGGCGACCACATCGGACGCCCCGCCTGCCGCCATCGCGACCGGATGGATCGACCCCTCGCTCGGATAGGGCGTCGCGACCTCGATGCCGTCTCCGTTCGACACGACACCGTGGATGAGATCGGTCTCGAGCTGATCGATGATTGCGCGGGCGTCGTCGCGCTCGGCCGTCAGTGTCGCGACCCGCGACTGCATCTGGTCTGCTGCGCCCTGGGCGCTCTCGAGCTCGGAGCTCAGGGACGCGATCGTCGAGTTCAGCTCGGCGGCATCGCCGGCGATGGCCTCGGCGTTCGCCTCGGCGGTCTCGGCTCGTGCGCGTTCGTCGACGAGGTCGGCCTCGAACATGTCAGCCGACGAGCGGGCATCGTCCCGCTGGGTCCTCAACGTCGCAACCTCCAACTCGAGGCGCTCGACATCGTCGCTCAGATCCTCACCGGAGTTGAACCCGACGGCGGTACCGATTGCGCCGAGCACCGTGGTGACGATCAGCACCGCGACGAGCACCTTGGCTCGGGTGGGCCAACCGGTCGGCTGCGGTGCAGCATCCACCGGCAAGCCTCTCGGTGGCGTCAACTGTGGTCCGGCCTCCACCGACGCCTCGGTGGGCAGGGTCGTACTGTTTCTCTCAAGTAGGCCAGGCATGCCCCCTCCTCTCCTCCCGTGGGGTCGTGGTCCAGAGGAACCGACCCCAACCTGGACCAGACCTCGTCGCCCGGCCCGTCTACCTCCGACGGTAAGTGCGTGCGTGATAACGCGGTAGTGCCAAACGGGCCGATCGCGGGTGGTGGCTTCCTGGTAGCGGGTGGTGGTCGCTACCGGCCACTTGCCATCCGATCGACCGGGCGACCTGCTGGGCGTGGAGTCCGACGAGCACCCAGCACGCCCGCCCGCCAGAATGGCCATCATCCGAATGGGCTTCTTGCGCGCTCCGGTCCGTGGGCCCAACCTCACAAGAGCGGGCGGGCTGCTCGGTGGGGCCCTTCGCTGAGACTCTTCGGTCTTCCCAGGTGGGACAGGCCGCGCACAGCAGCGCCTGCTCATCCGTCCTGTTGTCGTGTCAGGCCACGCGAACAGCGGTCGGGGCAACGATCGGTCACGTGGTGCAACGTCTACCCTCGGCGTTCCGGCACGACGCGCGCGGTTGGTGCTCGGTCGTGCACGAGTTCGATCCCCGCGGTCCGACGCGTCGATGCGACGCTCGGCGCTGAAACGTGAACCGGCTCGACGCAGTTGCAGGGTCATACCCTCGACCAGGGCCGCAATCGAACCCGGAACCCCACGACATCCGTGTGGCACCCCGTCGGTAGCCTCGGCCTGATCGCTCACCATCCCGTGCTCGAGGCGTTCTCGCCCGCCGTCCGGGAATGGTTCGCGTCGTCGTTCCCCTCGCCGACACCGCCTCAGATCGAGGGGTGGCCGCACATCGCTGCCGGCGAACACACGCTGATCTGCGCCCCGACCGGCTCCGGCAAGACGCTGACCGCCTTCCTCTCGTCGATCGACCGGCTCGTCACCACACCACGGCCCGAGGCCCGCTCGCACCGCACCCGAGTGCTCTACATCTCGCCGCTGCGGGCACTCGCGTTCGACATCGAGAAGAACCTGCGGGCGCCGCTCACGGGCATCGGCCTCGCCGCCGAGCGGATCGGTGAGCCGTTCACGGCGCCCGAGGTGGCGATGCGAACGGGTGACACGCCGTCGAACGACCGCCAGAAGCTGATCCGCCGCCCGCCCGATCTCCTGATCACCACACCCGAATCGCTCTACCTGATGCTCACGTCGCGCGGCCCGCGAGACGCTCGAAGGCGTCGAGACGGTGATCGTCGACGAGATCCACGCGATGTCCACCACCAAGCGCGGCGCCCACCTGGCGATGTCGCTCGAACGCCTGGAGGAGGTCACCGATCGGCCGCCGCAGCGGATCGGCCTGTCGGCCACGCAGCGCCCGCTCGAGGAGACGGCACGCTTTCTCGGGGGCTATGCCGCGCCCGACTCGCCACGTCCGGTCCACATCGTCGACACCGGCGTGCGCAAGGAGATGGAGGTGTCGGTCGTCGTCCCCGTCGAGGACATGGGTGCCCCCGGTGACGACTCGGCACCGATGGGGCAGCCCGGTGGCGCCGAACGCCGGTCGCAGCATCTGGCCGAGCATCTACCCGGAGGTGCTCCGGCTCGTGCTGTCACACCGGTCGACGATCATCTTCTGCAACGCCCGCCGCGCGGCCGAGCGTCTGGCGGCCAAACTGAACGAGCTCGCCGAGGAACAGGGCATCGGCGTCAACCCCGAGACCGGCCTGATGACCGAGGAGCTGGTCAAGGCCCACCACGGCTCGCTCGCTCGTGAGCAGCGGATCGTCATCGAAGACCAGTTGAAGCGCGGCACGCTCCGGGCGATCGTGGCCACCTCGTCGCTCGAGCTCGGCATCGACATGGGCGCCGTCGATCTGGTGATCCAGGTCGAGTCGCCCGGCGCCGTGAGCCGCGGGCTGCAGCGCATCGGGCGCGCCGGCCACAGCGTGGGGCAGCCGAGCAAGGGCTCGATCTTCCCGAAGCACCGCAGCGACCTGATCGAGACGGCGGTCGTCGTGCGCGCGCATGCTCGACGGCGAGATCGAGCACACGCCGCTACCTGCGCAACCCGCTCGACGTGCTGGCGCAGCAGATCGTCGCCCACACCGCGGCCACCGGCGACGTCGCGGTCGTCCGAGCTCGCCACGCTGGTCCGGCGCTGCGCGAACTTCCACGACCTGTCACGACGAGCTGCTCGACAACGTGCTCGACCTGCTCGCCGGTCGGTATCCGAGCGACGAGTTCTCCGAGCTGCGCCCGCGCATCGTCTGGGATCGCGTCAACGACGTGATCCGTGCCCGCGACGGGTCGAAGCGGCTCGCGGTCACCAGCGGCGGCACCATCCCCGATCGCGGGCTGTTCGGCGTGTTCCTGCCCGACGGCACCCGGGTCGGCGAGCTCGACGAGGAGATGGTCTACGAGAGTCGCCCCGGCGAGACGTTCCTGCTCGGTGCGTCGACGTGGCGCATCGAAGACATCTCGTTCGAGCGGGTCATCGTCACGCCGGCGCCGGGCCAGCCGGGCAAGATGCCGTTCTGGCACGGTGACCGGCCGGGGCGGCCGCTCGAACTCGGCCGTGCGCTCGGTGCGTTCGTCCGCGAGATCCGGGCCGCTGCCCGACGCCGACGCGGCCGAGCGGCTGCGTCGAGCACTACGCGCTCGACGCGCTCGCCGCCGGCAACGTGCGTGCAGTACCTGAGCGAACAGGCCGAGGCGACCGGCGCCGTGCCCGACGACCGCACGATCGTCGTCGAGCGGTTCCGCGACGAGATCGGCGACTGGCGGGTGTGCGTGCTCAGCCCGTTCGGCACGCCGGTCCACGCGCCGTGGGCGATGGCGATCGAGCGACGCCTGATCGACGCGCTACGACCTGCCGGTCGAGACGATGTGGGGCGACGACGGCATCGTGATCCGGCTCCCCGAGGCGGCCGACCAGCTCGATCGTCGACGTGTTCATGATCGACCCCGACGACATCGACGAGCTGGTCGTGTCGTCGCTGCCGCAGACCGTCGCTGTTCTCGGCCCGGTTCCGCGAGTGCGCCGGCCGCGCGCTGCTGCTGCCCGCGCCGTCGCCCCGACAAGCGCACGCCGCTCTGGCAGCAGCGCCAGAAGGCGGCCGATCTGCTCGCGGTGGCGTCGAAGTACCCGACGTTCCCGATCCTGCTCGAGACCTACGCGCGAGTGCCTGCAAGACGTGTTCGACGTGCCGGCGCTGCGCGAGGTGCTCGGGCAGCTGCAGTCGCGGCAGCTGCGGCTGGTGCAGGTCGACACCGCCGTCGTCGAGCCCGATGGCGTCGAGCCTGCTGTTCAACTGGATCGCCCAGTACATGTACGAAGGCGACGCCCCGCTCGCCGAGCGTCGGGCCGCGGCGCTGGCGCTCGATCGCGACCTGCTGCGCGAGCTGCTCGGCGCCGAGGAGCTGCGCGAGCTGCTCGACCCGGGCGTGCTCGCCGACGTCGAGCTCGAACTGCAGTGCCTCGCCGACGGCCGTCGTGCCCGATCGGCCGACGAGCTGCACGACGTGCTCCGCAAGGTCGGCGACCTGACGGCTGCCGAGATCGACGTGCGGTGCGAGGGCGAGTGGCGTCGACTGGCTGACGGCGCTCGCTCGACGAGCGGCGGGCGATCGAGATCGGCATCGGCGACGATGTCCGGTTCGCGGCCGCCGAAGACGCCGCCCGCTATCGCGACGCGCTCGGGTGTTCGATCCCGCTCGGGCTGCCGATGGCGTTCACCGACCCGGTCGCCTCGACCGCTCGAAGAGCTCGTCGGTCGGTTCGCACGCACGCACGGTCCGTTCCTCGCCGTCGACGTCGCCCGCCGGTTCAGCGCCCCGGTCGAACGGATCGAGGGGGCGATCTCGGCGCTCGCCGCCGAGGAACGGTTGGTGCTCGGCGAGTTCCGTCCCGACGGCGTGCAGCGTGAGTGGTGCGACGTCAACGTGCTGCGCCAGCTGCGCCGCCGATCGCTGGCGGTCCTCCGGAAGGAGGTCGAACCGGTCGAGCAGGACGCGTTCGCCCGATTCCTGCCGGCCTGGCACTCGATCCCGGCCGAACGGCGTGGGCTCGAAGCGCTCGTCGACTCGATCGGCATGCTCGCCGGCGCACCGATCGTGGCGTCGACGCTCGATCGCGACGTGCTGCCGTCGCGGTCGATCGGCTACCGGCCCGCCGCGCTCGACGAGTTGTGCACCTCGGGCGAGGTCGTCTGGACCGGTGCCGGCGCGATCGGTGCCCGCGACGGCCGCATCCGCCTGTGCTTCGCCGACCAGATCGGGCTGCTCGCGCCCGGCTGGGAGACGGGCGACGAAGCCGACGGTGAGATCCACGTCGCACTCCGTCGGTTGCTCGTCCGAACGCGGAGCGAGCTTCTGGGGGCAGTTCCGCGAGGCAGCCCCCGAGGCCACCGACACCGAGCTGCTCGTCGCCCTGTGGGATCTCGTGTGGGCCGGCGAGGTCACCAACGACACCCTGGCGCCGTTGCGCGGCGCTGCTCGCCGGCGGCGGCGTCACGGGTGCGAAACGCCCGTCGCGCCGATCCGGCGGTCGGCCCCGTCCCGGTCGATTGACCCGGCTCGGCCCACCGGCGGGTGCCGGCCGGTGGAGCCTCGTCCGCCCCCTCGCTCGAACCGGTCCCCACCGCCACCGAGGCCGCGCACGCCCAGGCGCTGCAGCTGCTCGATCGTCACGGGGTCATCACCCGGGAGGCGGTGCTCGCCGAGGGTGTGCAGGGCGGCTACGCATCGGTGTACGGCGTGCTCAAGGTGCTCGAGGAGCGGGGCCGGACCCGCCGCGGCTACTTCGTCGCGGGCCTCGGCGCAGCGCAGTTCGCGCTCCCGGGGGCGGTCGAGCGTCTCCGCGGCACACGCGAGGCCGTCGACGTCGAGCTCGACGCCGACCGTGCTCCGGCGCCGATCGTGCTGGCCGCCACCGATCCGGCACAGCCGTACGGCGCCGCGCTGGCGTGGCCCGACACGTCGGGCCGACCGGCTCGCAGCGCCAACGCACTGGTCGTCGCTCCGCCAGGGGACACCGTTGGTGTGGTTCGAGCGTCGGTCCACCATCTGGTGATGTTCCCCGGTGGCGCAGCCGACCCGGCGTGGGCCGATGCGCTGGCCGCATCTGGTCTCGACCGGGCGAGAGCGCAGCGTCGAGGTTCGCAAGGTCGACGGTGGGGCCGTCGGCGACGAGGTCGCGTCCGCGTCCTGCGGGCGGCGGGCTTCGTCGACGGGTACCGCGGGCTGGTGATCAGGAGCTGATCGGGCTCAGCCGGCGTCCGAGCCGTGGCCGACGGCCAGCACGGCGCGGTCGCGGCCCTGCTGCTTGGCCACGTACAGGGCTCGATCGGCCTGTTCGATGGCGTCGGCCAGCTCGTCGCCGATCGCCGCCGGCGATTCCGACCGAGACGGTGACGTTGGCGCCGTTGGGCAGATCGATGTCACGAGCCGCCTCGACGATGCGGTCGGCGACGCAGCCGCGCCTCGTCGACGTCGGCGCCGGGCAGCAGCACACAGAACTCCTCGCCGCCGTAGCGGTACACCACGTCGTCGGATCGCACGTGGTGGGCGAACAGGGTGCCGAGGCGCTTCAAGCATGTCGTCGCCGCGTCTGGTGCCCGTAGGCGTCGTTGACACCCTTGAAGTGGTCGACGTCGATCATGATCACCGACGTCGGGCCATCGGTACGGCTCGCGGTCGCAGGTCGTGATCGAGCCGGCGGCGGTTGGCGAGACCGGTCAGGCCGTCGCTCCACGCCAGTGCCTCGAGCTCGTCGGTCGTCGGGTCGGCGCCAGAGCGTGTTCGCCAGGGCGGTGCCGCCGAGGATCAGCAGTGACACGGCAGCGACGAGGAGCAGGGCGTACGACGGGCCGTTCGAGCTCGTCGCCGACCGGCGCGACGGCCGACGGTGTGGCGGCGATGCGCAGCAGATCGTCGATCGCCGCTTCGTAGACGACCGTCTGCGGGATCATCGGAACGTCGGAGGTCTCGACGACCTCGTGTTCGGCAGCCGGTCGAGCGTGCTCTCGATGGCCGGTGTGAGCTGGACACCGAGGCCCTGGAGTTGCACGAGCACAGCCTGGCCCTGGCCGTCGATCGAACGGAGCTGGGCACGGACCGCTGCGAGGTCGGTGGGCGACGTCGTGGTCGCCGGATCGGCCATCGACCACGAGGAGCGGCCTCCTCGGCGAGCAATTCGGCCGCGTCGGTGGCGAGCGAGTCGCACGGCCTGGGCGCCGTCGATGCGACGCCGACGCCGGCACGGCCGGCACGAGCGCAGCCGTCGCAACGATTGCAGCGAGGGCGTGGCGTGCGTTCAACATCACTCAACAGATCGGCTCACGTGGGTCGAACCTTGAGCGGTTGCCAGGTCGAGCACCCGCTCGGACCAGGGCGAACGTGTACCGTGGTCCGAGCGTGGCGGCGCTCAGGTGTCGGGATCGATGGCGCGGAGGCCGGCCCAGGCCAGCGTCGCTGACCTCGCGTGCGATCTCGTCGGGATCGAACGATTCGCCGAGGCCGACCAGCCGGCGGCTGGCACCCTCGGCGAGGCCGACGAGCGCATGGGCCAGCGTGGCGCGGTGCTCGGGGTCGATGTCGACCGAGATCAGCGGTGCGATCGCCTCGGCCGCGTCATCGGTGATCCGTCGGATCTGGGCGCTGAACTCGCCGTCGTGGCGTGCGCTGCCGCCGAACAGGAGCATGAACTCGTCGTGGCGATGGGCGACCCAGCGGAAGTAGGCCGGAAGCCACGTTCGGTCTGCTGCTTGCCGTCGGTGGCGTCGGCGGTCGCCTTGGCGATCGCGTCGAGCATGCGGTTGCCGACCTCGTCGAGCAGCGCGCTGTAGAGGTCGCTCTTGGAGTCGAAGTGCTGGTACAGCACCGGCTTGGTGACGCCGGCGGCCTCGGCGATGTCGTTCATCGACGCGCCGTAGTATCCCGATCGACCGAAGACGTCGATCGCCACGTCGAGGATCTGCTCGCGGCGGGCGTCGGCGGAGAGGCGCGGGGTGTTCATGGGTTACCCAAGGGTAACCGATTACAGGCCGCGCTCCACATCATCGCGCTCGGCCGCTTTGACGGCGTACCCCAGCACGATGCTGGGCGCCAGCAGCACGAACGAGATCACGAGCGTCAGGCCACGATCAGCGTGCGCCATCGTCGGCGTGAACCCGAACAGGAACGCCAGAACGAACAGCGAGATGGCGAGCGCGAGCACGAGATAGCCGACCCGGTTTGCGATCAACGTCCAACGGGCCACCTGCTCGCGGCGTGCCCGCACGGGGTCGACCGGGCGGGCCGGTTCCGGGGTCGGCGTCATAGTGTGCGTGCATGGTACGGGTTGTCGAACGATCTGAGGTCGCCCCCGGGGTGTGGGCGATCACGCTCGATCGTCCGGCAGCGGCGCAACGCGGTCGATCACGAGACGCTGCTGGCCCTCCTCGACGCACAGCAGGCGGTGGCCGACGCACGGTCGGTCGTGCTGACCGGGTCGCCGCCGGCATTCTGCGCCGGCGCCGACCTCACCGGTGTCGAAGAGGGCGTCTTCGCGCGGCGACCTCGCGCGGGTGCTGCGAGGGTTCACCACGCTGTCGGCGCCGGTGATCGCGGCGATCGACGGTCCGGCGCTCGGGGCCGGGGCCCAACTCGTGTCGGTCTGTGATCTCCGGGTGGCGACCCCCGAGAGCATCGTCGGTGTGCCCGCCGCACGGTTGGGGCTCGTGATCGATGCCTGGACGATCGACCGCATCCGCACCGAGTTCGGCGCCGCGCTCACTCGGGGCATGCTGCATGGCAGCCGACACCTACACCGGACAGCGTCTCCACGAGGCCGGTGTGGTCCACCGGCTCGGCGGGCTCGACGAGGCGCTCGCGTGGGCGGGCGACATCGCGTCGTTGGCCCCCCTGTCGATCGGTGCGCACAAGGTCGCGCTCGAATCCGACGGGTCGGATGCGGCGGCGGAACGATTCGAGACGCTTCGACGAGATGCATGGTCGAGCGACGACGCCCGCGAGGGACGGACGGCGTTCCTCGAGAAACGCCGACCCGAGTTTCGCGGGCACTGACCGGCTCGTGCGCGAGACTCTCCCCGTGTCGACCACACACGACGACGAACCACCATCGGCCTGGCCGCCGCCATCGGTGCCGGACACCGTGTTCCACTACAGCGACGACGGCAACATCAGCCGATTCGCCCCGCACGTTCCCCAGACCAACCCCAGCCATCCTCCGGCGGTGTGGGCGATGGACGAAGCGCACTCGCCCCTGTACTGGTTCCCGCAGCGCTGCCCGCGGATCAGCGTGTGGGCGAACGACGAGGCTCAGCAGGCCACGATGACCGAGACGTTCGGCACCGATGCATCCCGCATCTGCGCCGCCGAGTCACGCTGGCTCGACGGAGTCCGTCACGGACAGGTGTACCGCTACACGTTCGACGCCGCGCAGTTCGCGCCGTGGCCGGAAGCCCATGGTCAGTACATCTCCGAGGAGGTCGTCCACCCGCGATCGGTCGAGGCGCTCGACGACCTGTTGATGCTGCATGCCGCCGCCGAGGTCGAGCTCCGGTTCACACCGACGCTCGGCACGTTGATGAACCAGATGCTGGCGTCGGGCCTGCCGTTCGGTTTCGTCCGGATCCGCGACGCCCGCCGCTGAACCCCTCGCGGATGGCCCCGCGGTCGTCAGCCGCCGCGCGTGGCGTAGCCGTGCATCATGAACTCGGTGAACTTCTCGATCAGTTCGTCGAGCGGTGACGTCGCCGTGTCGGTCTTCTCGGCGACGTCGTCGAGGTTCGGTGACAGGGTGGCCAGGCCGTGCACGGCCGACCAGGTCATCGTGGCGGCAGCGTCCACGTCGAGATCGGGGTTGTGCGCGTCGCGGATGTCGCGGATCACGGCGAGCAGGCGTTCGTACGCGCCGCTCGACGCATCGACGAACGCCGGGTCGTCGCCGTCGACGAGCTCGTCGTTGCACATGACGCCGAAGTGCCCGCTGTTCTCGATCGCGGTGTGGACGTACGCCTTGCCCATCGCCGTGAGCCGTTCGACCGGGTCGTCGATGCCGGCCACCGCGATGTCGAAGTTGGCGCACAGCGTCGCGAAGCCCTCCGCGGCGACCGACGTGAGCAGGCCGCGTGCGTCGCCGAAGTGATGGGCCGGGGCCGCGTGTGAGACGCCGGCACGGCGGGCGACCTCACGCAGACTGAAGCCGGTCGGTCCGCTCCGAGACGAGTTGGGCGGTGGCGGCCCGGAGCGCATCGGGCAGCGCCGGCTTTCCGGCCGTCGTGGCCGTCGTCGTGGCCGTCGTGGCCGTGGTCGCGGCGGTGGTCGTGGTCATGGTCACATCCTGCAAGAAACTGCTTGACAGTGTCAAGCCCTGTCGTTAGCGTACCGCTTGACATTGTCAACCAGACAGTGTCAAGCCACGTTCTCGCCACTCTCGAACCGGAGTTCTCCATGACTGCCACCCTCGCCTCCATCTTCGATCGCTTCCAGCGTCGACCCGGCCCGATGATCGCTGTCGCCGCGGTGATCACGGGCCTGCTGTTGGTGCCGTTCCTGACGATGGCGCCGGATACGTCCGCCTCGACGGAGCCCTCCGGTGACGTGTTCACCGCCCGCGACCGCATCGACGACAGCTTCGTGTCGTCGGTGCACCCGACGCTCGTCATCGTCGAAGCCGAGGGTGGTGACATGCTGCGCGCCGAGGCGCTCGCCGGCCTCCTCGCCGCCGAAGCAGCGCTGCGCACCGACCCCGAGTTGGGCGCGACCCTCTACTCCTACTTCGACATCGAGAGCGGCACCGACGTGACCGGCGTGCTCGGCCTCGCCGACCTCGTCGACCGCGAGCTGCGCGCCTCGGGTGTCGACGGCGTTGCCGCGGCCACCGACACCGAGGTGACGGCAGCAGGCACGTCCGTCATCGACCGATACGGCGAGCGCTCCGAACTGCTCGGCATCTCGGCTCAGTCGCAACGAACCGACAGCGGTTGGGTCGTTCCGGCAGTGACCGTCACCGTGCTCTCCGACAACGAGGCGCTCGGCTTCGGCAACACGTCGGTGAACCTGGGAGGCGACACCGATGTCGAGGAGTTCGACCGGCGGGTTCAGGAGGTCTTCCGCGTCGACGGTCTCCGCGCCTACGGGGTCGCGATCGACGTCAACCTCACCTCGCAGGAGCAGGGTGCCGTCGCCGGTCCGTTCATCGGGTTCACGATCCTCGCCGTGCTCCTGCTCGTGGGCATCACGTTCCGCAGCTACTGGGCGCTCGCCACGGTCGGCGTGGCATTCCTCGCGTTGATCGTGTGGCTGAAGGGCATCAGCAACCTCATCGGGCTCGAGGACGACCTGGTGCTGTCGCTGATCGTGCCGGTGGCGATGATCAGCTTCGGCGTCGACTTCGCCTTCCACGCGCTGGGCCGCTACCGCGAGGAGCGGGCGCTGGGTCACACCGCCGGGCCGGCGATCGTCGCCGGCATGACCGCCGTGTCCGCCGCGCTGCTGCTGGCGCTCACGTCGGACGCCACCGCCTTCCTCGCCAACCTGACGTCCGGCATCCCGTCGATCACGCAGTTCGGGCTGGGCGCTGCGATCGCACTCGCTGCCGCGTACCTGCTGCTCGGGATCGTGACGCCGTTCGTGGTCGCCCGCATCGAGGCCGACGTCCCGGCGCCCGTCGACCGGCGGCGCGTGACGGTCGGGCGCGTCGTCGCGAGCGTCGGCGCGGCCGGGCTCTCGATGGCCTCGGTGCTGCTGCTCGTGTTCATCCTCCCGTGGCTCGGCGCGGTGTTCGCGACGTTGACCGCGGTCGTCACGCTCGCGGTGCCGTACCTCGTCCAGCGACGCAAGACCGTCGGCATCCGGGCCGGCGAGCTTCCCATCGCGGCCGCCACCAGTCGCCTCGCCACGCGGATCGGTCGCGTGGTGAGCGCCCTCGCCGCCCGCCCGGCCGTCGTGCTGCCGGCCGCAGTGGCGATCAGCGCCGGTGCGGCCGTGTTCGCCGTGCAGGTGCCGGCAGAATTCGACGTCGAGGACTTCTTCTCGAGCGACACCGACTTCGTGGTGGGGCTCGACCTGCTCGACGCGCACGTCGGCGACCGCGGCGGCGAACCTGCGTTGCTCTACGTCGAGGGCGACCTGTCGGATCCGGCAGCGCTGGCGGCCGTGCGCAGCCGCGTCGACGAGATCCGCGCCCTCGAGACCGACTCGCTCGCCCGTGACGCCGACGGGGTCCAGGTCGACGGCGGCATTCTCGAGGTGCTCGACGCGGCCGCCGAGTCCGACCTGATGGCCGGCCTCGTCGCCCAGCAGACGGGTGTCGCGGTCAGCGACGTCGACGGCGACGGTCTGCCCGATTCCCGTGAGCAGGTCGAAGCCATCGTCGCCGTCGCGAGCCGCACCGGTGTGCCGTTCGACGCGACCCGGTCGGCCCTGACGCCCGAGGACGTCAACACGGCCGTCGTGCTCGGCGACGATCCGCGCACCGTGTTCGAGATGGGCGTGGTCGACAGCCGTGCCCAGGAAGCGGTCACCGCGACGCGCGATCAGCTCACGCCGATCGCCGAGGCACTCTCCGACGACCTCGGCGGCTCGTTCGTGCAGGTCACGGGCAGCGCGCTCGTCCGGGAGGCGTCGCTCGATGCGACCAATCGCGCACTGCAGGTGTCACTGCCTGTCGCGCTCGTGCTGTGCTTTCTGGTCGGGAGCACGTTCCTGCGGTCGCTGCGCTATGGCCTCGCGAGCATCGTTCCGATCATGATGGTGGTGGCCTGGCTCTACGCGTTCATGTACGCCGCCGGGTTCGCGATCAACCTCGTGACCGCCACCATCGCCGCAGTGTCGATCGGCATCGGGATCGACTTCGCGATCCACTTCATCGCCCGGTACCGGGAGGAGCTCGAGCGGCACGGATCGCGTGCGACCTCGGTCCGGATCGCCGGCGAGGGCACGGGTCTGGCGCTCGTCGCCTCCGCGGTGAGCTCGGCGGTCGGCTTCGGCATCCTCGCCTTCGCCCCCATGCCGCTGTTCGCGGCCTACGGCCTGCTCACGGCGCTGATGATCCTGCTGGCGCTGATCGCGACGCTGGCCGTACTGCCCGCCCTGCTCGTCGCGATCACGTCGGACGTCGACACGCCGTCGAACATCGAGGACCGGGTCGGGCACGACGCCGTGCTCGAAGCCGCGGGAGTCTGATCGGTCGCGACTCGACCTCGTCGGGTGGTGTGGCGTCGTCGGGTTGTTACACTCTGTCGCAGTATCAGAACACTGTGTTGCAGGAGGGGTCGAACGTGGCCGACAACTGGGAACGAGCCAGGCTCGACCATCGAGCCCGACAGTCCGAAGCGATCGCCCGGGCTGCCCTGGCGCTCATCGTCGAACGCGGCGCGTCGGCGCTGTCGATGGCCGCCATCGCCACCGCGGCCGACACATCGCGCCAGACGCTGTACCGCTACTACCCGGACATCGATGCCGTCCTCGTCGGCGTCGCGGAGGTCATCGCCTCCCACGACGACCAGTTCGAGGCCCACGTGCTCGAGCAGTCGGATCCGGCCGCGCGGCTCGACGCCGTCGTCCGAACCCTCGCCCATGCCGGTGGTCACGACGACCAGGAGACTGCGGCATTGCGAGCGGCCCTTCCTCCGCGTGCCCGGGACGTCCTCCGCCGGCACGAGGACCGGGTCGTGCACGTCCTCGCGGACGTGTTGAGGACCGGCATCGAGGGCGGAGTCTTCCGGGACGACGTCGAACCCTCCACCGACGCTCCGCTCATCCTTGCGCTCGCGGCCGCCGCGGACCCGGCAACCACCGAGCGAGTCATCGCTCTCGTCCACCGGTTGGTGGACGTCGACACACAGGAGAACCCGACATGACCGAACCGACCTACACCTTCGTCAGCGTCTCGACCGCCAAGCCAGGTCGTCTGGACGACCTCGTCCACCTGGCCAGCCGGCCCAGCGAGCAGATGGAGGGCAAGGTGCCCGGCATGCTCGCCCGCCAGGTCGGCGTCGACCGTGACCGGAACACCGTCGTCGTCTGGGTCACGTTCGCCGATCGAAGCGATCTCTTCGACTACCTCGCGACCGAAGAAGGCCGGGATGACCACGGAGAAGGCGTCGACACGACCGACGTCATCGACACGTTCGAGATGTACGACCTCACGCCGGTCTCAGGCCGCCTCGCGGCGACTCGATAGCGACATCGCAGACGCCGCCTCGGGGAGGGGCGAACACATCCCGGCACCATCGGGGTGGGCGCGACGCCCGCGTCTCCCCGCTGGTGCCGTGTCAGTCAACGTTTGGGGTGTCTGGTCCAGTGCAGCGACAACTAGATCCCGGCGGGGAGCAGGCGGTTGACGTTCTGGTAGAAGAAGTACAGCGCGAACAGGAACGGGGCGGTGCCGACCAGCACGCCGACCCACGCCCGCCGGAACCGCTTGGCGATCTGGTAGGCGACCGCACAGATGAGCACGAGGACCAGCGCCCAGATCGCAATCTGCGCGAACGCCGAACGATCGTGGAACCAGCCCTGCTCGAACGCATCGATGGGTGTCGGCGTCTCGGCCGCAGCCGCCGCGGGCGCCGCCGATGTCACGTCGCCCGACTCGGGGTCGGCGACGGGTTCGGCGGTTGCCGACCCTTCGGCGGACGACCCGGCGGACGATCCGTCGGTCGGATCGGCGTCGGTGACCGGCTCCGGTCTCTCGGCGGGCGCCGCTGCGCCGTCGGTCGCCGTGTCGTCCTGTGCCGTGTCGTCCTGTTCGGCGGCCGGCGCCGTCAGCACCGGGTCGTCGCCGGGGATGGGCGCGTCGTCGGCGGGGGCGTCGAGTGTGTAGAACGTCGGCACACCGACGTTCGACGACTTCGCCGGGTTCAGCACGCTGTGCACCACGATGCGGTCGCGGGCCGTGTACTTCGGGTGGCACGACGTGAGCGTCAGCTCGGCGATGTTCGGATCGGTGGTCGCGACGACCCAGTAGTCGGTCGCCGCGACGACCTCGACGAACGTGACCTCGTAGACGAACCGGTCGCCGTTGAGCAGCGTCGTGACGATCTCGTCGCCGGCGGACAGCTGGTCGACGTCGTAGAACGGTGCACCGTACGTGGTGCGGTGACCTGCGATCGCCGCGTTGCCGAGCTGGCCGGGCAGTGGGGTGTCGGGGTAGTGGCCGGGTCCGTCCTTGAGGTCGTTGAGCGCCACGCCGGGCACGACGATGTCGTCGCGTCCGATCTTCGGGATCTCCAGCCGGAGCAGCGGGTCGCCGCGGAAGGGCTGTGGGATCGGGTCCTGGACGACCGCCTCGTCGGACAGATCGACGGCGACCGGGATCACCTCGGCACCGGCATCGGCATCGACGTCGGCCTCGTCGGCATCGGGCGATGCCTCGTCGCCGGCTGCATCCGAGTCGTCGGTCTCGGGCCGCACGGCGGGATCGTTCACCGGTGCCGCGTCGACCGCTGCCGGCTCCGGTGTCGACCGACGTGCGCGTGTCGCCATCGCCGTCGCCCGCCGCGGTCGACGCGGCACTGGAACCTCCGAACTCCGCGAGCAGCGACTCGAACTCGTTCTCGAGCTGGTGCTGGGCGCGGGCGGTCTCGATGCCCGTTCCCCAGAGCTGGTAGGCGACGAATCCGAAGACGAGCAGCCCGGTCGCGATGAGGATCTTGCCCATCCCGCCGACGTAGAAACGCCAGTCGCGGGGTTCGGGCGGACGGTCCCACCGTGACACCCGTTGCCGACGGGCAACCGGCTCGGCCGATCCCGGCGTGGCATCGTCGATGTCGTCGGTGGTGTCGCTGTCGGATTCGGCCGCGTTCGTCGGATCGGGCGTCTCCGACGTCGGTGCGTCGTCGCCGGCATCCTGGGGTTCGTCGTCGACCCCGTCGGCCGCCAGCTGGTCGGTCACATGCTCACGATACTGGCTCCCTCGGCGTGCTCGCCGTCGCCGACGTTCGGGGTGCCGACGACGGCGCGGCCGTTCGGCTCGTCGGTGGGCCCGCGCCAGTAGCGTGGCGGCTGCTCTATGACCGACTCCGACGACGACCGACGCGACGAGAATCGACGCGGTGTCGAACCCGCCGTCGAGCTCGACGACGTCGTCGCGGTGCTGGGCGGGTTCCCGGTCCTGGCCGGTGCGTCGCTGCGCGTCGATCGCGGCGAGGTCGTCCTGCTCCGCGGGCCGAACGGGGCCGGCAAGACGAGCGTGCTCCGCCTGTGTGCCGGCCTGCTCCCGGTCGAGCGTGGAACCGGGACGGTCTTCGGCCTCGATCTCACGGCCCAGCGTGATGCGATCCGCCCGCGGGTGGGGCTGCTGGGACACCGCAACGGCCTCTACGCCGACCTGTCGGTGACCGAGAACGTGGCGTTCTGGGGTGCCACGGTCGGCGCCTCCGACGACGAGATCGAGGCGTCGATGGCCCGCATGGGCGTCGACGGCCGGCTCCGCGACGTACCCGTCCGCAAGCTCTCGGCCGGTCAGAAGCGGCGCACCGCGCTCGCCTGCCTGGTCGCCCGCCGGGCCGAGCTGTGGCTGCTCGACGAACCGCACGCCGGTCTCGACGCGGCCGGTCGCGACGAACTCGACGCCGTGCTCCGCCAGGCGGTCGCGTCGGGCGCGACCGTGATCGTGGCGAGCCACGAGCTCGAACGGGCCGGGTCGCTCGCCGACCGGATCGTCGACGTCCAGGGCGGCCAGATCCGACTCGGCCACGACGGGAGCGGCCGGTGAACGCCGCCGACCGCTGGCGGATCGCCCGCCTCGTCGCGGGCAAGGATCTCCGGATCGAGTGGCGCAGCAAGGTGCTGATCAACCAGGTGTTGCCCTTCGCCGGGGTGACCATGATCATGTTCGCGTTCGCCCTCGACGCCTCCGACGTGCTCGAACGTGTGGCGCCGGGCCTGATCTGGCTGGCCACCCTGTTCAGCCTGCTCGTGCTCGTCCAGCGGGCGTTCTCGGTGGAGGCGGAGGACGGGGCGCTCGACGCGCTCCGTGTCGCCGGCGTCGACCCGATCGCGATCTTCTGGGGCAAGTCGCTGGCGCTCGCTGCGCAGCTTGCGGTGCTCGAGGTCGTCCTGATCGTGACGGCGATCCTGCTGTACGGCGCCGCCGTGCCCGTCGGCGGGGTCGTGCTGTTGGTCACAACCCTCGTGGCCGCCACCGCTGGGCTCGCCTGCGTCGGTACGCTGTACGGAGGCCTCACCGCCGGTTTCTCGGGCCGCGAGACATTGCTCCCGCTGCTCATCCTGCCGGTGGTGGCGCCCGTCCTGATCGGGGCGACGCGAGCGGTGGAGTCAGCGCTCGGCACCGGCGGGGTGGCGCTCTCGGAGGGCTGGCCGTGGATCGGCCTGCTCGCCGTCTTCGCCGTCGCGTTCGGGGTCGGCGGTGCCCTGGCGTTCGGTCCCCTGATCGAGGAGAGCAACTGAACGCAGGCCACTCGCCACCACGACCGAAACGGACACGATGACGACGACCTCCACCGAACCGATCGCCGATGTGCCGGCCACCCGTCGGCGCGGCACCGGCACACGGGTCACCCAGGTGCTGGGTGTCGCCACCGTCGTCACGATGGCCTGGTTGGTGGCGTTCGGGCTCGGCTTCTCGCCGGCCGACCGGGACCAGGACGACGCCGTCCGCATCCTGTACGTGCACGTGCCCACGATCTGGCTCGCCTACCTCGCGTTCGTGGTGACGGCGGTGTGCTCCGGGCTGTACCTCTTCACGAAGAAGCACTCGCTCGGGTTCGACCGCGTCGCAGGGGCGAGCGCCGAGATCGGCGTGGTGTTCATGGCCGTCACCCTGGCCGTCGGCATGATGTGGGGTCGCATCACGTGGGGTGTCTTCTGGCAGTGGGACGCCCGGCTCACCACCACGGCGCTGCTCTTCGTCTCCTACATCGGCTACCTCGCCGTCCGCAATCTGGGTGGCAGCCACGACCAGCGGGCCAAACGCAGCGCGGTCGTCGGCCTCCTGGTCGTGCTCGAGATCCCGCTCGTGCACTTCTCGGTGCGTATGTGGCGCAGCCTGCACCAGGAGGCGAGCGTGCTCGACACCGACGGCGACATCGACATGGACGGCCTCATGCTCTTCAGCCTGTTCGTCGGCGTGGTCGCGTTCACGCTGCTCTACGTGTGGCTCCTGCTCCATCGCAGCCGGGCGCTCGCGATGCAGGACGTGCTCGACGACCGAGGCCTCGATGCCGCGCTCGACGCCCGCCGCGCCGAGGGGGTCACACGATGATCGGGATGATCGCGATCGAGCATGCGGGTTACATCTACGGCAGCTACGTCGCTCACCTTCGCCGTCGTCGGCGCATTCGCGTGGCGGGCGATCCGTCAGGGCCGCAAGCTCGGCGACCAGGTCGACGACGCCGACAAGTACTGGACCTGACCCGGCATGACCGACCTCACCCCACGCACCGGCAACGACGACGCCCCCGCACCGGCGTCCGACGGCGCAGACGTGTGCTCCCGATGATCGTGCTCGGCCTCGTGCTCGTCGCCGGTGGCGTCATCGTCACCCAGTTCCTGCGCTCGGCCGTCGACTACTACTGCAACGTCGACGAGGTCGGCACACGATCGGGGTGCGACGCCGACCGGCGGCTCCGCCTCCAGGGTGTCGTCGAGCGCGGCTCCGTCGTGTCGACCGGCGGTGACACGTCGTTCGACATCGCGTTCAACGACGAGGTGATCTCCGTGTACTACAGCGGCGAACCCGGCGGCATCTTCAAGGAGTGCATGCCGGTCGTGGTGCACGGCAATTTCGATCCGGCGACCGACACGTTCCTCGGCGACCGCGTCGAGGTCAAGCCACTCCGACGAGTACGTGTCGGTGAACGACGAGCGACTCGCCGAGGCCGACGAACTCGCCGACGCCTGCGACACGGGATCCGCCTGACGCGATGCTCGCCGTCAGCGCGAACGGTGCCCTCGGCCACGCCGGGCTCCTGCTGATCCTCGCGGCATCGTGCGTCGGGGCGCTGTCGACCGGGCTCGGCGATCGTCACCGGCAACCGGCCGGGGCATCCGCCAGGGCGTCACGTACGCCTGGCTGATCCTCGCCGGCGCGCTGCTCGCCGTGTTCGCGATGCAGCGAGCGCTCGAGATGCGCGACTACTCGCATCGCCTACATCCAGCAGGTCGGTTCGCGCAGCACGCCGGGCATCTACAACGTCGCTGCGATGTGGAGCGCGCTCGAGGGATCGATCCTGCTCTGGGTGCTCGTGCTCGCCGGCTTCACCGCTGCGGTCGCGTGGCGGTTCCGTTCGCGAGCCGGCGACGAGCTCGTCGCGCTGGGCGCTCGTGGTGATGTTCGTCGTCACAGCCTTCTTCGCGCTCGTGAGCTTCGGCCCGGCGAACCCGTTCGCCGCCGGCGCCGAGGTCGCCCGCGACTTCGACGGCCCGGGCCCGAACCCGCTGCTGCAGAACCACATCCTCGTGCTGTTCCACCCGCCGATCCTCTACCTCGGCTACGTCGGGTTCACGGTGCCGTTCGCGTTCGCGATCGCGGCGCTGATCACCGGCCGCGTCGGCGAGGGGTGGCTGCTCGAGACCCGTCGCTGGGCGCTGTTCGTCGTGGGGGTTCCTCACGATCGGCATCCTGCTCGGCGGGTGGTGGAGCTACGAGGTGCTCGGTTGGTCGGGCGTCTGGGCCTGGGATCCGGTCGAGAACGCCTCGCTTGCTGCCGTGGCTCACCGGCACCGCGTACATCCACTCGGTGCTGGTGCAGCAGCGGCGCGGCATGCTGCGGGTCTGGAACCTGAGCCTGCTCGTGGCCACGTTCGCGCTCACGATCCTCGGCACGTTCCTCACCCGCTCGGGCGTGATCAACAGCGTGCACGCCTTCGCGGCGGGGCAGATCGACGGCTACCTGCTCGGCTTCTTCGCGATCGTCACGTCGTGTCGCTCGGCCTGATCGCCTGGCGCGGCGACCGGCTGCGGTCGCCCGGGCGTGATCGACTCGCCGGTCTCGCGCGAGGGCGCGTTCCTCGCCAACAACGTGATCTTCACCGTGTTCGCCTTCGTGGTGCTGCTCGGCACGGTGTTCCCGCTGATCGTCGAGGCGGTCCAGGACCGCCGGACCGTCGTCGGTGCGCCGTACTTCAACCGCATGTCGATGCCGATCGGCATCGTGCTGCTGTTCCTCATGGCGGTCGCGCCGGTGCTGCCGTGGCGCAAGGCGTCCGAGGAGCTGCTCCGGACCCGCCTGTTCTGGCCGGCCTGGTGCGGCGCCGGCGCGCTCGCGGTCGCCGTCGCGCTCGGCGCCGACGGACTGTGCGCCGCTGATCGCCTTCGCGCTGGCCGGGTTCGCCGCCGGCGCCGCGCTCCGCCAGATCGTGCTCGCCACCCGTCGGCAGGGTTGGCGCGGCCTCGTCGGGCGGGCCAACGGCGGGCATGATCGTCCACCTCGGGGTGATCCTGGTCGCGGTCGCGCTCGTCACGTCGAGCGCCTACACCGAGTCGACCGAGCTCCGGCTGCGCGTCGGCGAGGAGGTCGCGTGGGGCGGTCACACGTTCGAACTGGTCGACGTGGTGGCCGAGCGTGACGACCGGACCGAGGTCGTGCGGGCCAATGTCCGGCTCGACGGCGGGCAGGCGTACGGGCCGGCGATCACGACCTTCCTCCAGATGGGCCAACCGATCGGCACCCCGAGCGTGCGCACCGGCCTGACCCACGACGTCTACCTCACGATCGCCGGGACGAACACGCCGACCGTCGGTGGGGACGAGGCGACGATCGAGGTGTTCAAGAAGCCGCTGATCCTGTGGATGTGGATCGGGGGGCTCCTGATGGCGGTCGGCACGGTGCTGGCGGCGTTCCCGGGTCGTCGCCGCCGCGACCCGCTCGGCACCGGTGTCGGCCCGCGTCCCGGTCGAGGAGCGTTCGTCGTCGGACGACGACGAGACCACGTCGGCAGGGGTCGACGCGCCCGACACCGGGGCCGACGAACCGGTTCGACCCGAGGTGGTCGCCGGTGACTGAGACACTCGACGAACAACCGATCTCCGACGCCCTGCCACGACGCGCGACGGCACGTGGCACCGATCGTGGTGGGCGTGGTCGCGATCGTGCTCGTCGGGCCTGCTGTTCATTCTCTGGTCGTCGGATTCGGCGCCGGGCGATTCGGCACGGTCGCCGCTGCTCGGGCAACCCGGCACCCGGCGCGGTCGGTCGAGTACGCCGACGGCTCCGAGTTCGAACTGTCACGCCGCAAGGGCAGCTGGGTCGTGCTGAACTTCTTCACCCACAACTGCGTGCCGTGCATCCGCGAGCACCCCGAGCTGATCGAGTTCGTCGAGCAGCAGCGAGGCGTTCGGCGTCGACGGTGCCGAGTTCTACTCGATCGTCAGGGACAGCTCCGAGGCCGAGGTCGACGAGTTCTTCGCCGAGCGCGGTGGTGACTGGCCGGTCGTGTACGACACCGAATTCGAGTTCGTCAACCAGTTCGGTGTCGCGCTGGTTCCCGAGACCTGGATCATCGATCCGAACGGGTTCGTGCGGCGCCGGATCATCTCGGAGGTCCGCGCCGACCAGCTCAGCCAGCTGATGCAGTCCCTGCGGGAGGGTGCTGCGTGATGAACCGGTCCGAGCTGAACCGTCGCGCCAAACGGTGGCCGGGCTGGATCGCCCTGCTGTTCGTCGTGGTCGGCCTCGTCGCGTACGGCGCGACCCGGGACACCGGCCCGCGCACCCCGGACGAGCGGATCGAGTCGATCTCGAAACGGCTCGCGTGTCCGGTCTGCCAGGGCGAGAGCGTCTACGAATCGCGCAACACGGCATCGAACCAGATCCGCGTCGCCGTTCGCCAGGCGGTGAACGAGGGCGCCCTGTCCGACGAGCAGATCATCGCCGACATCACGGTGGCCTACGACGGCGAGGAACTGCTGGTGCCGACGGCCGACGGCATCGAGGCGCTCGCATGGGCGCTGCCGGCGACGGCGTTCGTCCTCGGCGTGGGCGGTCTCGCGATCGCGTTCCGGCGGTGGCAGCTCGACGGCTCGACAGCTCGGCGCCGCCAGTGCCGACGACTATGCCCTCGTCGCAGCGGCACTCGACGAACAAGCCGAGTCCGTTGAACAGGGCGAGCCCGGCGATGAACCCTGATCGAGCTCGCGTCGCTCGAGGAGGAGCGCCGCTTCCTGTTGCGCTCGCTGGCCGACCTCGACCGGGAGTTCGAGGCCGGCGACGTCGACGAGGTCGACTACCGGGAGCTGAAGGACGGGTACACCGTGCGTGCGGCCGCCACGCTGCGATCGATCGAGGAGGGGCAGGCGGCGCTGCCCGGACGGCTGCCGTACGAATTGGCCACGTCGGATCGGCATTGCCGCGGTGCTCGTGCTGCTCGCCGCGATCGTCTGGTGGGCGCTCAGCGCCTCGTCGGCGCAGCGGCTCCCGGGTCAGGAGATCTCAGGTCTCGACCCTCGCGACCAGCGACAGGTCGTGCTGTCGCAGGCGCGGGCGATCCAGGCCCAGCAACCCCGGCGCGGCCGCTGCGCTCTACCAGCAGGTGCTCGACGACGATCCCGATGACGTCGAGGCACTCACGTATCGCGGCTGGACGTTGGCGTTGTCGCTCATCGGCGAGACCGACACCGACCGGATCACCGCCACGTTGCGCGAGTCGGTGGAGTCGCTCACCACCGCCATCGATCTCGACCCGACGTATCCCGATCCGTACTGCTTCCTCGGCATCGTGCAGGGTCGCTTCCTCGAACAGGCCGAGGCATCGCTGCCGTATCTCGACGTCTGTCTCGAGCTGAACCCACCGGCCGACATACGCGGCCTGGTCGAGGGATTCCGAGCGTCGATGACCGAGGCCGCGGGCGGCGAATAGGGTCGCGCCATGACCGGCGTACCTCCACCACCCCCACCCCCGCCCGGTGGAGTGCCGCCACGACCCCCGGCCGACACGCCGCCGCCTCCTCCTCCATCGACTCCAACACCACCGCCACCACCACCTCCGGGTGCCGCACCTCCGCCTCCGCCCGGTTTCCCGGGCCGTCCGCCCGGCGCTCCGGCGTCACCGGGCCGGAACGGGCTGGCGGTCGCGTCGTTGGTGCTCGGCATCATCTCGATCCCGATGTGCTTCCTCTTCGTCCCGAGCGTGCTGGCGGTGGTCTTCGGGAGCGTCGCGTTGAGTCAGATCAACGGCAACCCGGGCCAGTCCGGACGGGGTCAGGCGATCGCCGGCCTGATCCTCGGTGGGGTCTCGCTCGCGTTGATCATCGTGCTGATCGCGCTGGGTCCGGCGTTGGACATCGAGTCGTCGCTGGTGGGGCTCGCCTGATGCTCAGACGACCGGCGGCGGCCACACCCTGGCGTGCACGATGTCGCCCCGCTTGTTGCGCTTCAGCACCCACACCGCGGACTTGCGCCAGTCGGGCGGGGAGATCACCTTCATGCCGCGGCGTTCGAGCGCCTGCATGGTGGCGGGAATGATGTCGCCGTGCGTCGACAGCACCGATCGCTCGGGTACCTCGCGGATGAGGTCGAGCACGGGTTCGAACGGCTCGTCCTCGCAGAGCCGCTGATCGACCTCGACATCGGCGCCGATCATCTTCCCCAGCGGTTCGAGGGTCTGGATGCATCGGACGTACGGGCTGCTGATCAGCCGCGACGGTTCGAGGTCGGCGAGTCGTTCTCCGACCAATCGCGACTGCTTGTTGCCCTTCTTGCTCAACGGTCGGTCGATGTCGTCGCCGGTCCACAGTCGGCGCTCTCCCGCCTTCCCGTGGCGAACGACGAAGATGTGAGCCACGTCAGTCCCTGGTGGTCGCTTCGCCGGTGAGGCGACGATGCCGCGCCGTCAGACCGCGGACGAGCACGATGAACGCGGCGGCGCCGGCCACCGCGACCACCCCGCCGATGACGGTGGCCTGCTGGTCGTCGACGATCTGCTGCGCGAGGTCGCGTTCGGACGCCGAGAAGTTGAGGCCGGTCCCGGCCTGGAACACGAGCAGCGCGACGGGGATCAGGCTGTAGAGCACGAACCAGACGGGCACGACCGGGGAGACCGGCCGCGACTGCCAGTCGCCACCGACCGGCACGTCCGGGTCGGACGCCTTCCACATCTCTCGGAACATGAGGAACGGGATCACGAACAGCAGCGGCGGCAGGATCCACCCGGCGATCGCCCAGCCGGGCCCCCACGTGGTCGCACGATGAAGCGTGCGGTGGTTCCTGGCGATTCGGAACATCCAGATCACGGTCAACACTGCGGTCGCGAGCGTGGCGACGCCCTGCACGGTCGACATCAGCAGATACGGCGCTGCCTGCTCGACGAACTCGTCGGTGGTGATCGTGTCGGCGAGCAGCGCCTCGGCGTCGCCTTTCGCTGCCCGGGAGGCCCAGATCGTCGTGAGCGAGACCACGGCGCTCACCGTGGTGAGTGCGACCGTGGCGGTGGCGAGCTTGCCGATCCGTTGCAGCGGGACCGAACTCATCGGCGTCGCTGTGTACCCCACGTAGCCGGGAGGCGCCGTGAGGTCGGGAGGCGGTGGCGGTGGTGGCGGCGGCGTCGACTGTTGCGGTGGCGGCGGCGGGGGAGGTGTGGGCTGCCGAGCAGGGTCGGGGGGCGACGGCAGGTCGGTCACGGGCGGAACGGTAGCGGTCGCGATGCGGACGCGAGAATCCGGAGATCAGCCCCAGCCCATCTCGTGGAGTTCGTCGTCGTCGATCCCGGCGGCGTGGGCGATCTCGTGGATGACGGTGACGTAGATCTCCTCGGTCAACTCGTCGAGGTCGTCGCAGACGTCGCACAGCGCCGCCCGGTAGATCGAGATCACGTCGGGTGCCTCGTGCCCGGTCCGCTCGGTGTGCGGTGTCCCCTCGTACAGCCCGAGCAACGTCGGCTCGTCGGGGTGCCGGTCGTGCACCTGGATGACCACGTTGTCGAGCACCGGGACCAGTTCGTCCGGAAGGTCGTCGATCGACTCGGCGACCAGGCGCTCGAACCGATAGCGAGCCAACAACTCCATGCCGACCAGTCTGCCGTCAGGAGGACCCCGTCGAACGTTCCCGCCGCGCGGGTTCTCCGCCCACCACGTCCGAAACCCGCCGCACCGAGGCCGTTCAGATGACCTTGAGTTCGGGGGAGAAGATCTTCTTCGGCTTGAGCTCGACGGCGATCCGTTCGGCGATCGCCCGGAACGCGGCCGCCGTCTCGCTCTCGGGTTCGACGGCGACGATCGGGCGACCCATCGTCGCCGCCTTCGCGCAGCGTCGGCACGAGCGGGAGCTGACCGAGCAGCGGGATGCCCGAGTTCGTCGGCGAGCTCCTGCCCGCCGCCGGCGCCGAAGATCTCGTACCGCTTGCCGTCGTCGCCGGTGAACCACGACATGTTCTCGATGATGCCCTTCACCGGCAGGTTGACCTTCTCGGCCATGGCGGCGGAGAGCCGGGCGACCTTCTGGGCGGCCGGCTGCGGGGTGGTGACGACGTAGACCTCGCCGCGGGGGAGGTACTGGCTGAGGCTGATCGCGATGTCGCCCGTGCCGGGCGGCATGTCGATGAGCAGGAAGTCGGGCTCGTCCCAGTAGACGTCGGTGAGGAACTGCTCGAGCGCCTTGTGGAGCATCGGGCCACGCCAGATGACGGCCTCGTTCTCGGGGGCGAAGTAGCCCATCGAGATGCAGCGAACACCCCACATCTCGGGCGGGACGAGCATCTCGTCGATCACCGTCGGCGGTCGGTCGGTACCGAGCATGCGGGGGATCGAGTAGCCGTAGATGTCGGCGTCGACGACGCCGACGCGGTGGCCCATGCCGGCGAGCGCGACGGCCAGGTTGGTGGTGACGCTCGACTTGCCGACGCCGCCCTTGCCCGACGAGATCAGCAGCGGACGCGTCGTCGAACCGGGCTGCGCGAACGGGATCGCACGGCCCTCGGCGTGGCCGTGCGCCTGATGCGAGCCGGCCGAGCCCGAGGCATCGCCGTGCAGGGTGCGACGGAGTTGCTCACGCTCGTCGTCGGTCATCACGGTGAACTCGAGGTCGACCGCGCTCACCTCGTCGAGCGTCTCGGCCGCAGACGTGACGCGGTTCGTGATCTCGTTGCGCAGCGGG
Source organism: uncultured Acidimicrobiaceae bacterium (assembly GCA_963827775.1). Classification (GTDB taxonomy): domain Bacteria; phylum Actinomycetota; class Acidimicrobiia; order Acidimicrobiales; family Ilumatobacteraceae; genus Ilumatobacter. The sequence goes on from CAWHCI010000002.1 coordinate 79,327, forward strand.
CAACCGGCGATCGTCAGTGCGACGAGGATGCGCGCGGTGCCGTCGTCGGCGAGGTCGGCCTGCCTGAGCATCCCGAGGTCGACGATCGAGCGGTGGAGTTCGGGATCCTGCACCGGACGGAGGGCTTCGACGAGCAGATCGTTCATCATCTCTGCCAGTCTGGCGACCCGCCCCCTCATTTACACTACGGCGGTAGTAGCAATCTCCGCCATGGGTACGAACGCCGGGTTCACCGCCACCGTGTCGGCGATCACCGACGCGTTCGGCGATCCCGACGCGCCGCACCATCTATCTGTTCGTGCGCGACCGGGGCGGCGACGACGGGCTCGACCACCGCGGTCGTGGCCGACGAGGTCGGGGTGCACCCGAACGTCGCCCGTCACCACCTCGACAAGCTCGCGGCCGGTGGCTATCTCGAAGTCCACACCGGCAAGGTCGCCGGTGGCGGCGCCGGTCGTCCGTCGAAGCGCTACTCGGCCGTGGCCGACGCGGTCACCGAGTTCCCGGTCCGCAGCGACGACCTCGTGCTGTCGCTCCTCGGCCGGGCACTCACCAAGCTCTCGCCGGGCGAGGCCGAGGAGATGGCCGAGGAGATCGGCGCCGAGTACGGCCGCGGCGATGGCCGCCGGCCTGAACGGCGACGCGCTCGAACACGGCCACCGGTCGATGCGATCCGCGATGCAGGCCGTCGCCGACGCGCTCGACCGCCCATGGCTTCGCCGCCCATGCCGAGAGCCGGAACGACCAGCTGCGGATCATCAACGATCACTGCCCGTTCGGCGATGTCGCGATCGATCACCCGGTGATCTGCGCGGTCGACCGCGGCATGGTGCGCGGCATGTTGAGCGAGCTCACCGACGACGAGATCGGTGACGTGATCACCGAATCGAGCCTGCCCGCCGGCGACACGTTCTGCAGCACGGCACTGTGACCGCACAGGCCGATCACCACGTCGAACTCGTCGCGATCGTCGGCAGCCTCCGGCGCGCATCGGTGAACGCAGCGGTCGCGCGGGCGGCTGCCGGTGTTGCCACCGCGGCCCGGGTGACGATGCACGACATCTCCGATCTTCCGTTCTACGACGGCGACACCGAGGCTGCCGGCCTGCCCGAACCGGTCGAGCGACTGAACCGGGTCGTCGGAGCGGCGGAAGGTCTGCTGCTGTTCAGTCCCGAGTACAACAGTTCGTTGCCGGCGGTGACCAAGAACGTGATCGACTGGCTGTCGCGTCCACCGAAGGTGTGGGACGGGTTGCCGGTCGGCCTCGTCGCGGCGACGCCTGGTCAGCGGGCGGGCCTCGGCGTCCGCGAGCACTTCACGACCATGCTGGACCGCCGACCGATGCGGGTGTTCGAGACCCTCGGCATCGGTTCGTACGGCGACAAGCTCGACGCCGACGGCGAACTCACCGATCCCGAGACGCTGATCGAGTTGGCCGACTACGTCGACCGCTTCGCGCAGTTCTGTCGCGACGGCGCGGAGTGACCCACTCGGCCGGCCGACGTCCTCACTCGAGCGAGAGCAGGATCTCGGCGAGCTCGGCGGGGCGGTTCTGGGGAACCATGTGGTTGCTGTCGACCTCCTCGTACCGCCAACCCGACCTGTTCCGGTAGCGGTCGGCGGCATCCCAGAACGCGTCGGCGCCGGCCGGTGAACGCTCGTCCTGGGTGGCCTTGATGTAGGTGAGTCCGAATCCGAACGACTCGAGCGAACGCGTCAACCGAACCGGTTCGGTGAACGTGCGCACGGGCTGAGGCGTTCGACGTGGCAGGGCGAACTCGGCCTCCGCCGGGTCGTCGAACGTGCGATCGGTCGGGGGGATCAACCAGTCGGAGCCCAGCCCCAGTCCGCGTTCGGCCGGCCCGGTGATGTCGACCACCGCCTGCCGGTCGTCGGGCACGAACGCATCGAGGTACACGAGCTCCGACACCCGGTCGGCGACGTACTCGAGGGCGCCCGTGACGACCATTCCGCCGTAGCTGAATCCCAGCAGGACGATCTCGGTGAGATCCTCGTAGACGATCTGCTGCGTGACGTCCTCGACGTGGGTCGTCAGTCCGACCTGGGGGCTGGCGAGGTGGGCCCGCTCGCCGATCCCGGTCAATGCAGGCGTGAACACCTGGTGCCCGCCGACGGTGAGCAGCGGTCGGACGTTGCGCCACGTGTGGGCGCCGCCCCACGCGCCGTGGACGAGGACGAACGTGGTCATGACTCCATCTCAGCAGGTGGCGGCAGCCAACGCACGGCGAGCACGCCGGCCACGGCGAGTGCGGTCAGCACGACGAACTGGCCACGTGTCGGGTCGTCGCCGTCCGACATCGCCCCGATCGCGACGAACGCGAGCATGCTGATCGTCGCCGACCCGAAGCCCCGCACGCTCGTGACCGTCGCCCGGGTCGCCGCCGGGGTGTGTTCCTGCAGTCGCGCATCGGATGCGACCCAGAGGGCCTGGAGGGCGGCGTACCCGAGTGCGACCAGCATCAGGGTCCAGACCGACGAGGTGGCGAAGGCGACCGCCATGACGGCGACACCGCCGATCAGCGCGCCGCCCAGCCACCGGCCGGACAGTGTCGGCCGGCGCGCGGCGATCTCGCCTCCGACGAGGAGCCCGACCCACACCACGAACACGACGATCGGCGCTGTCGCATCGGTTCCGCCACGGGCGCGAACGATCAACGGGACGTACTCGTCGACGATGAACAAGCCCTCCAACATGGCGCCGACCGCGACGAGCCGGGCGATGAGGGGGTCCGATCTGGCGTCGCGCACCCCGGTCCGGAGTGTGGACCACCAGGCCCGATACGAGAACGTGTCGTCGGCGGTGAGGTCGGGCAGGATCGTCTCGGCGACGGGCCCGGCGCCGATCGACCGATCGGACGGACTGTCGGGCGCGTCCGCGGTTGCCGGACGGACCGTCCCCTCGTCGGCGGCGCCGCGCCACCGAACCTCCGGCAGCGTCACCACGAGCGCGATCGAACCCGCGTGCGCGGCCAAGGTGAGCCATCCGAGCGTCTCGAGCCCGACGTCGATGCGAAGCAGCGCTGCGCCGAGCAGGGTGCTCGCGGCGATGCCGAGGTGGCTGAACTGCCCGATGCGGGCCATCACGGTTGCGTACGACCTGGCCTGGCCGACCTCGTCGAGTTCGTCGTGGATCATCGCCTCCCACGCACCGCTCGCGAGTGCGTCGTGGAGGGCCCACAACGACGCACCGATCAACACGCCGGTGAAGGTGGGCCACACCAACCACAGCGCAATGCCGGCGCCCCTGATCGTGAAGGCCGCTCCGAGGAGGCGGCGACGGTCGATCCGATCCGCGAGGGCGCCGCTCGGGATCTCGAGCGCGAGCGCGACCACCGCCCACACGATGAACACGGTCGACAGCCGGGCGGTCGAGATGCCGTTGTCGTTGAACCACAGCGTGTAGACCGCATAGATCGGCCCGAACTCGTCGATGAATGCGAGGCCGTACAGCCGCCCCTTCAGACCGGCGAAGGCGACCCGCTCGGCGGCATCTTCGGCGCTGCTACCAGTCATCTCCGGCCCGCTCCGCGCACGTGATCGTCGCCCCGAGGTCGAGTTCTCCGGCGATGGCCATCACCATGATGCCGTCGTCCTCCTCCGGTGTCCGAACCACTTCGCCGTTCCTCAGGCGCACCGACGTCGGCCCCCGCCAACGCTGCCAACCGAGCGGCTCGTAGAAGCCCCACGCGCCCGTGGACAGGACACCGATGCGATGCCGGGCCGTGATCTCGTCGGTGAGGGTGCGCATCAACGACGTTCCGAGACCCCGACCCTGCGCACCGGGCTCGGTGGCGACCGCCTCGACGTAGCCCACGTGGTGCTCATCGCCGCCGACCCACATGCGGCGGGGCACGACAGCGCCGTGCGCGACGATCACACCCGAGGCCCGGACGACGACGTGTCGGCCCCCGGTCGCGTGTTCCCAGTCGTGTTCGTCGAACCGGCCATCGAACGCGGCATCGAGCAGGCCACGGATCGTGGCGGTGTCGGACGGCGTGAGGTCGTCGGTGTGCAGACTCGCCACCTCGGTCATACGCGACATTCTGACGCCTGAACGGCGAACCCGACCTGCCGGTTCGGTCCCGACGCTCGAGCCAGTCGTCCAGAAGTTCACGGAGTTCGTTCGGAGAGAGCTCCACATCGGCGGATGGGTCGGTGGTCTGGCGCCATTCGGCCCATCTGGGGGACCCGCCGACGTCTTCGGTCTGCTCACACCTGATGTCCGACCGGTCGACGAGTCCCGGCCGTGTCGTGGGGATCAGGTGCTCGCTCACACGTGCACCCGACGCAGCTCGCCCAGCTACCGTGGCCTCGTGCCGACGCCGAAGCAGCATCGCTGGCGTATTGCCGCCGGCGAGTACGAGCGGCACGAGGCGCGCCGCGGGCAACGCCATGCCTACCCTCGACTCCGAGCCGAGCGCTCAGCGCTCGTCGTGATCGACATGGTGCCGTTCTTCGTCGACGAGCACACGTACGCACTCGGGGTGATCGACGCCGTGAATCGGTTGGCGTCCGGCTTGCGCATCGCCGGCGGTCGGGTGGTCTGGGTGGTGCCGGCTGCCGACATCGAGGTCAACGAGGAGTTCCTCGGGTCCGAGGTCGCCGCCGCCTACCGCGTGTCGGGCGGTGTCGGGCGGTGCCGCGATCGACTGTGGCCGGAACTCGGCGTCGACGACGGCGACCTCTTCGCCGAGAAGTCGGCGCCGAGTGCGTTCTTCCCGGGTCGATCGGATCTCGACGGGCGTCTTCGGACGCTGGGCATCGACACGGTGCTGATCGCCGGCACCGTCGCGAACGTGTGCTGCGAGTCGTCGGCACGGGATGCGAGCACGCTCGGCTACCGAGTGGTCATGGTCGCCGACGCCAACGCCGCCAACAGCGACGACGAACTCAACGCGACGCTCCACACCGTCTATCGATCGTTCGGCGACGTGCGTTCGACCGACGAGGTGCTCGACGCGATCGCTTCGGATCGACCGCGTCGCGCTCGATCCGTCCGAAGCCGGCCTCGATCAGCGCACCACGAGCACCGGGCACGGTGCATGGTCGACCACGTGACGCCGCACCGACGGATCGAACAGGCGCAGCCAGAAACTGCGGTCGTGGGACCCGACGACGATCACCTCGCTGCGGTGGTCCTCGGCGAACTGGCAGATGATCGATCCGGGTTGTCCGTCCTCGACGTCGATCTCGGCGTCGGGCAACCGCTCGGCCGCGTGCGACACGGCGTCCTCGGCGGCCGCGTGGGCGGCGTCGAGCTGCAGTGTCAGGTCGGCCGCGGTGGGCATCGCGCCGGCGCCGTAGCCACCGACGAAGATCGGTGGACGGTCGCCCACGCTCAGGATGCTGTAGTCGGCGTCGGGTCCGAAGAAGCGGTACGCGACGTCGACGGCGTTGCGTGACTCCTCCGAGTCGTCGACGGCGATGAGGACGTTCATGAACGGGCTCCTGACTGCCAGGATGGCAGACATGGACCAGCCAGCCGTCATCCATCGCGCCCGCCGGGTCGTCACCCTCGATCCCACGTTCCCGACGGCCCAGGCGGTGGCGGTACGCGGCGACCGCATTCTCGGCGTCGGTTCCGTCGACGAGATGACCGCCGCCTGGGGGGCGTTGCCGGTCGACGACACGTTCGCGGATGACGTGCTGCTCCCCGGGTTCGTGGAAGCTCACGCCCACTCGCTCGAGGGTGCGGTCTGGGCCTGGGAGTACGCGGGCTACTTCCCACGGCTCGGGCCCGACGGCGAGCCCCGGCAGGGGTGCCGGACGTTCGAGTCGCTGATCGACCTGCTCCGTCGGATCGACGCCGAACTGGACGACCCCGACGAATCGCTGATCGTGTGGGGGTTCGATCCGATCTACTTCCCCGGCGAGCGGCTCGCCGCCCGTCATCTCGACGTGGTCTCGACGACGCGGCCGATCTGCGTGCTTCACGCCAGCTTGCACCTCGTGACGGTCAACACCGCCCTGATGGAACGGGAGGGCTTCGCGGACGGTACCGAGGTCGAAGGTGTACCGGTCGGCGGTGACGGTCGGCCGGTCGGCGAGCTCCAGGAACCCCCGGCGATGTCGCTCGCCCGCGCCGAGATGATCGCATTGTGGTCGGCGCTCGGCGACCCGGCGGCGATCCGCCGATTCGCCGACATGGCGCGGGTCGTCGGCTGCACCACGGTCACCGAGCTCGGTGGCGCGCGGTTGGTGAAGGACGCCGATGTCGCACTCTGGGCCGACCTCGCGTCGACGGACGGGTTCCCCGTCCGTCTCGTGCCGCTGCTCAACCCCTCCCGTGGGCACACGGGGACACCCGACGAGATCGCTGGGGAGGTCGTCGACCTGCGTGCCCGCTCGAACCCCAAATGCCGCTTCGGACTCGTGAAGATGGTGCTCGACGGTTCGATCCAGGGCTTCACCGCCCGCCTCAACCCTCCCGGCTATCTCCCGCACCCCGACGGCACCGAACGCCCCAACGGGATCTGGTTGCTCGAACCCGAGCAGTTCGCTGCCTGGTTCGAGGCGTTCCACCGTGCGCACGTCACCGTGCACACCCACGTCAACGGTGACCAGTCGGTCGATCTCCTGCTCGACACCGTGGAAGCCGCGCTCGCAGACCACTCGTGGTTCGACCACCGCCATACGGCCCAGCACACGCAACTCACGACGCCGTCGCAGTACCGGCGGATGGCGGCGATGGGCATGAGCGCCAACATCTTCTCGAACCACATCTTCTACTGGGGTGATCAGCACCGTGCGGTCACCGTGGGACCCGATCGGGCGGCGCGCATGGATGCGTGCGCGACCGCCGATCGTGAGGGCGTCCGGTACAGCATCCACTCCGATGCGTCCGTCACGCCGCTGGGCAGCCTCCACACGATGTGGTGTGCGGTGAACCGCGTCACCGCGTCGGGCGACGTGCTCGGGCCCGACGAGCGGATCCCCGTCGAACGCGCGCTGCGGGCCGTCACCGTCGACGCAGCTCATCAACTGCGACTCGACCACGAACTCGGCACGATCCAGGCGGGCAAGCTCGCCGACTTCGTCGCGCTGTCCGACGACCCCCACGACGTCGACCCGATGACGATCAGGGACATCGCCGTGCGGGGCACCGTGGTCGGCGGAGAGACCCACCGCTGAGGTTCGGGCGCTGCGGACGAACTCCGACCTCACGGGTGAGGACGACGTCATCGTCGTCGAGCGCCGACCCGGATCGCGTCCTCGTCGTCGGCACGCCGTTGTGCCGGCGACGAGGACGCCCGGCCGATGCGACTCCGCCATGTCGCACCCGCTGTCCCGGGCAGGGTGTCCGTCCGTCCCTCGATCACACAGAGACGCATCGGGTCGATCTGATACGCGCCCCGATCGAACATTCCACTGTGGTTGACTCGGGAGACATGGACCCCGTGCCCGAGATCCGTTTCGCCCGGGCGACCGGATCGACGATCGCCTACATGGTCTACGGCGACGGACCGGTGACGATCTGCGCCGTGCCACCGATGGCGCAGAACATCGAGCTGGCGTGGGACTCGCCGATCATCAGGCGCATGTTCGAGCGGTACGCGACCTTCAGCCGTCAGGTCGTGTTCGACAAGCGCGGCACCGGCATGTCGGACCGCAGCCTCGACATCCCGGGCCTCGACGAGCGCGTCGACGAGTTGAGGGCGGTGATGGACGATGCCGGCGTCGAACACGCCTACCTCCACGGCATGTCGGAGGGCGGTCCGATGGCCATCATGTTCGCTGCGACGTATCCCGAGCGCGTCGCCGGCCTGATCCTCGAAGGGACGGGCGCGAGCCTGGTGACCGACGCCGACCGCGACACGATCACCGCCGCCGACTACCGGCCGAGCGATCTGCGTCGGCGTTTCGTCTCCGGTTGGGGCACTCCCGACTCGATCACCGTGGCTCACTTCGCCCCGTCGCTCGCCGGCGACGAGGAGTTCGCCGACTGGTGGCCGCGCTACGAGCGCCAGGCCGCCACCCGCGATGCGCTCGGCCCGTTGTTCGACCTCAACATCGAGATGGACGCTCGCGGCGTGCTCCCACACGTCACGTGCCCGGTGCTGATCCTGCACCGCGAGGGAGACCGCGTCGTTTCCGTCGAGCGGGCGCGAGAGACCCATCGGTTGCTCGTCGAGGCGGGCGCCGACGTACGCCTCGTCGAGTTGCCGGGCGACGACCACTTCAGCTTCGCCGGCGACGTCGAAGCACCGGCCGTCGAGATCGAACGCTTCACGACCGGCACGGTCCGCGACCGGCCGGCGATCGCACCGCATCGCGTCGAGATCCGAACGCTCGGCCAGTTCGAGGTGCTCGTCGACGGAGCACAGGTCCCGACATCCGAGTGGGGTTCGAGGCGCGCTCGAACGCTGCTCAAGCGGCTGGTCGCGGCGCAGGGATGGCCGGTCACCCGCGACGAACTGATCGAGATGCTGTGGCCCGACGAGCTCTCCGACCGGTTGAACGCGCGCCTGTCCGTGCAGCTGTCCGCCGTGCGCAGGGTGCTCCACGGTGCGGTGATCGCCGATCGTTCGTCGGTGCGCCTCGACCTCGATGCGGTCGACGTCGACGTGGCGCGCTGGACCGCGCTCACCGACGATGCTGCGATCGTCGACGGCTACCCGGGTGACTTCCTGCCGGACGACGTGTACGAGGACTGGTCGGTGGGCACGCGTGACGACACGAGGTCACGTTTCGTGGCATCGGCTCGCCGGATCGCGAGCGAGGCGCAGCGGGTCGGCGATCACGATCGTGCCGAGTCGCTCCTGCGGCGGATCCTCGCCGCCGACGCCTACGACGAGCCCGCCCACCGTGCCCTGATCGTCACCCTGCACGCGGCGGGCCGGCTCGGTGAGGCACGCACCGCCCACGACGCGTTCGCCGCCGCGATGGACGACCTGGCGGTACCCGTCGCGGACTACGACGACATCATCGCCGCGGCCTGAGTCCCTCCCGAAAGGATTTCGAAAGGGCAGTCCGGCACGGTGTCGGCATGACGGCGATCGACATCTCCACCAGCACCCGCAGCACGACCGGCAACCCGGCGATGACCGACCTCGCGGCGGTCGAGCCCGGCGGCGGCGACCACCGCTTCTTCCTCAACCACCTCGCCAGCGTGAAGGTCAGCGCCGGCGCCTCGGCGACCCGGATGAGTGCCGTCGAATTCACCGCACCGCGCGGTTTCGGGCCTCCCCTCCACGTGCACCGTGAGGAGGACGAGATCATGTACGTGATCGACGGCGAGATCCGGCTCGACCTCGACGGCGAGTCTCACGTCGTCACCCGCGGCGCCGTCGCATCGTTGCCGCACGGGATCCCGCACATCTTCCAGGTGCTGAGCGACCAGGCCCGGTTCCTGACCGTGACGAGCGGCGCGACGGCGCACCCCACGTTCGACGCGTTCGTCCGGGCGCTCGGCGTGCCGGCCGACCCCTCGGCGATGCCCGCTCCGGTCGACGTCGACCCCGGCCACGTCGCCCGGGTCTGCGCCGACCACGGGATCGAGGTCCTCGGCCCGCCGCCGGCACCCCTCGCCTGACGACGATGGGTAGATTCCGTGCCCGTGACGGGCGACCGATCAGAGCGACCGACAGCGACCGTTGCCGACACCGTCGTCGGCGCGGGCGTCGCGGGCCTCGCGCTCTGCGTGCGAGCCGGCCGCCCGCCGCGATCCCGACCCGAGGAGAGTCACCCCATGACGACCGCATCGATCGCCGAACTGCTCGCCGAGTACGACCGTGCGCTCGCCTACACCGACGCGCTGTGGACCGACCTCTCGGTCGAACAGGTGCAGTGGCGGGAGTCCGACCACGCGAGCGGCATCGGCTGGCACCTCGGCCACCAGGCCGCGGTCGCCCATTTCATGGTGCGCAACCTGACGGCGGCCGAGCCGTCGATCGATGCGGAGCTCGATCGACTGATGGACTCGGCCACGCCCGAGACCGACCGCGGCGACCTGCCCGACCTCGATCGGCTGCGGTGGTATCGCGACACCGTCGCGAGCCGCGTGCGCTTCCGAGTCGGCGAGATCGACGCGGGCCGGGTGGGTGCTCCGGACCAGTTGCGCGTCGTGGCCCAGACGTTGATGCTCGGCGTGATCAACCACGAGTACCAGCACAGCACGTGGATCGGCGAGACACGCGCCGGCGTGCACGGCCTCGCCTTGCCCGACGCGCCCCGCTCGGATCGGCTCTCGATCGTCGACGGCTACGTCGTCGTGCGCTGACCGGCAGCCGTGGGGCACTACTGGCGGTGCTGGGCGTACTCGATGACCCGTTCCATCACGCTCTCGCCCACCTTGTCGACCGCGCCGGCGTCGAACGGCGGCTGCGGGTCGTACTCGATCATCAGCTGGCACGCCTCGGCGGCAACCCGGTCGAACAGGATCTCGACGAGGCGCAGCGCCATGTCGATGCCGCTCGACACGCCGGCGGCCGTGATGATGCGTTCGTCGAGATGCTCGACCACACGTTGGGATGTCGGGGTCGCGCCGGTTGCTTCGAGCGCCGAGTAGGCACCCCAGTGGGTCGTCGCCGTGAGCCCGTCGAGCAGCCCCGCCGCGCCCAGCACGATCGAACCGGTGCAGACCGACGTCGTGAACCGGGTGGTCTCGTGGGCCGTGCGGAGCCAGCCGAGCACACGCTCGTCGCCGACGAGCGGGCGCGTACCGACGCCGCCGGGGAACACGATCACGTCGGGGCGCGGTACGTCCTCGAACGTCGCGTCGCGTGTGACACCGAGGAACCCGTTCTCCGATCGGACCTCGCCCGTCTCGTGGCCGACGAACGTCACGTCGATGGCGGGGATCCGCTGCAGCACCTCGTACGGCCCGATGCCGTCGAGGGCCGTGAACCGGTCGAACAGCGGGATGACGGCCTGGATGCTCACGGGGCCGCTCGGGAGTTCCGGCGCGTCAGTCCCAGATGGCCTGGCGCGTCTCGTGGTCGAAGAAGTGGGCGTTCTCGGTGGCGACGGCGATCTGGGCGGTCTGGCCCATTCGCACGGTCGAGCGCGGGTTGAAGCGGCCGACCGCGTTGGCGGCGGTCTCGCCGCCGGCATCTTCGACGGCGTCGGGGTCGCCGGAATCGACGGTGCTCGCGTCGAGCCGGAAGTGGACCATGATCTCGGATCCGAGCGCCTCGAGCAAGGTCACCGGTGCCGTCAGCGATCGGCGCTCGCCGCCACCGCTCGCGAGCGATGCATCTTCGAAGTCCTCGGGCCGGATGCCCAATACGACGCTCTTGCCGTCGTAGTTCCGCAGGGCCGGTCGTGAGGCGAGCACGCTCGCGTCGAGCGACAGCGTCTGCGAGCCGATCGTGATCGAACCGGCATCACCGTTGATCGAGACCGTCGACTCGTACAGGTTCATCGACGGCGAACCGATGAAGGCGGCCACGAACACGTTCACCGGCCGGTCGTAGAGGTTCTGCGGGGTGTCGACCTGCTGGAGGTAGCCGTCCTTCGATGACGGCGACGCGGTCGCCCATCGTCATCGCCTCGACCTGGTCGTGCGTGACGTAGACCGTCGTGACGCCGAGCTCGCGCTGCAGCGCGGCGATCTCGGCACGCATCTGCACCCGCAGCTTGGCGTCGAGGTTCGACAGCGGCTCGTCCATCAGGAACGCCGCCGGCTGACGCACGATCGCACGGCCCATCGCGACACGCTGACGCTGACCACCCGACAGCTGGCCTGGCTTGCGATCGAGGTTGTCCGTGAGCTCGAGCACCTCGGCGGCCTTGCGCACACGCTGATCGATCTCGTCCTTGGGCACCTTGGCCAGCTTGAGCGCGAACCCGATGTTGTCGTACACCGACATGTGGGGGTACAGCGCATAGTTCTGGAACACCATCGCGATGTCGCGATCCTTGGGCTCGACGTCGTTGACGACCCGGTCGCCGATCTTCATCTCGCCGCCGGAGATCGACTCGAGCCCGGCGACCATGCGCAACGCGGTCGACTTGCCGCAGCCGGACGGACCGACCAGCACCAGGAACTCCTTGTCCTGGATGTCGAGATTCAGATCGTGAATCGCGTGATACCCGTTCTCGTACACCTTGTTGATGTTGTCGAGTTGCACGGTTGCCATGTTCTTCGGTCCCCTTGAGTGTCAGCTCGCTGTGTCGGCGAGCGTGGTTGATGTCGTGTCTGGGAGCGATTCCAGCCCCACGTGTTCCGACTCGTCGGCCATACTACGCGGCGTGACGAGTGCCACGTCAATGCCGAGCGTGGCGAACGTCTGACGTGCCTCGGCGGGCAGGTTCCAGTCGGAGATCACGAGGTCGGCCCGGTCGAGCGGCGCGATCTGGGCGAGGCCGCGCGTTCCCCACTTGGTGTGGTCGGCGAGCACCACCACCCGGCGAGCCGATCTGATGAAGGCCTGGTTGATCTCGGCCTCGGCCAGGTTCGGCGTCGAGAACCCGAGGCCGGCGTCCATCCCGTGGACGCCGAGGAAGAGCACGTCGATGTGCAGTGTCGACAGGGCGCTGGTGGCGATCGGCCCGACCAGCGCATCGGAGGGGGTGCGGACGCCACCCGTCAAGACGACCGAGGCGATCTGGCCCTGTTCCCGGTACAGCGTCTGGGCGATCGACGGCGCGTTCGTGACGACGGTCAGATTCGGCACGGTCCTCAGGTATCGGGCGAACGTGAACGTGGTGGTGCCGGCGGTGAGCCCGATCGCGGAGTTCGGCTGGACCAGTTCGAGTGCGCGTTCGGCGATCAGTTCCTTCTCGTGCCGCTGCCGCTCCTGTTTGGCGTCGAATCCGGGTTCGAACGAGCTCAGGTCGCCCACCCGGATCGCCCCGCCGTGGACCTTCTCGATGAGACGTTGTGCCGCCAACGTGTCGAGATCGCGGCGCACGGTCATCTCGGACACGTCGAGGAGATCAGCGAGCTCGCGGACGCGCGCCGAGCCCGTACGTCGAACCTCGTCGAGGATCAAGCTGTGGCGTTGGCGTGCGAGCATGAACGGAATTCCCCTCGTCCCAGCGTGACCGACGCACCGCCTCGTGTCAACACGTTCGCACCAAAACGATCACAATTCGGCGACGAGCCGCACATTTCGGTCGAGCCTTGGCCGACTTCGTCTTGACTTTCTCGGAGCTGGCGACCAAGCTGTGTTCGAATATGAACATTTCTGTTCACGCACAAGGGGAGTATTCATGACCGAACAGTCCACCACCCGTTCACCCAGTCCCTCGACCCACGGCTACTCGCTCGGTCGTCGACGCTTCATCAAAGGTGCAGCCGGCGCCGCCGGAGCAGGCCTGATCCTGCCGGCCGCCCTCGCCGCGTGCGGTGGCGACGATGACGACTCGGGCTCGGGCAACGAGGGCACTTCCGCCCCCGAGGGCACCACCGCCTCCGAGGGCACCACCGCCTCCGAGGGCACCACCGCGCCGGCCGCCGCCGGCGGCAGCTTCGGCGCCACCGGTGACCTGAGCATCGGCTCCAACTACTCCGACGAATTGCCCCAGGCCGGACTCGCAGCTGCGGTTGCCGCGCTGCCGAACCCGGACGTGAACGCCAGCATCAACGAGGTCGATCACAACACGTTCCAGGAGAACATCACCACCTACCTCCAGAACCCCGATGACGTCATCCCGTGGTTCGCCGGGTTCCGCATGCGCTTCTTCGCCGACCAGGGATTGCTCGGTGACATCACCGACGTCTGGGACGCCGGCCTCAACGACCAGCTGGGCGAGGGCTTCAAGGTCGCCTCGACCGGCAACGACGGCAAGCAGTACTTCGTTCCGTGGAGTTACTACATCTGGGGCGTGTACTACAAGCCGAGCGTGTTCGAGGAGAACGGCTGGACTGCGCCGACCAACCTCGACGAGCTCCAGAGCCTGTCGTCGAACATGATGGACGCCGGGATCACCCCGTTCGCCTTCGCCAACGACGGCAACTGGCCGGCGATGGGCACGTTCGACCAGCTCAACTTCCGCCTCAACGGCTACCAGTTCCACGTCGACCTGATGGCCGGCAACGAGAGCTGGGAGGACGAGCGCGTGAAGAACGTGTTCACCACGTGGGAGTCGCTGCTCCCGTTCCACCAGGAGAACCCGAACGGTCGCGAGTGGCAGGAGGCCGCAGCAGCGATCGTCGACGGCGAGGCCGGCATGATGACCATCGGTACGTTCATCGGCTCGCAGTTCCCCGACGGCGACACCAGCGACCTCGACTTCTTCGTCTTCCCCGAGCTCAACCCCGAGTTCGGCACCGGCACGGTCGAGGCGCCCATCGACGGCTGGCTGATGGCCGCCGACCCGGGCAACGAGGATGCCGCCAAGGAGATGCTGTACCACTTCGGCACGCCGTTGGCACAGGACGCCTACCTCGCCGAGGACCCGAGCGTCGTGGCCCCGTCGGAAGACGTCACCGTCGAGTACAGCCCACTGCAGCAGAAGGTCCTCGAGGCCGTCGCTGCAGCGCCGTCGGTGACCCAGTTCCTCGACCGCGACACCAGCCCCGAGTTCGCCTCGAACGTCGCCGGACCGCGGTTCGCAGACTTCCTGTCCGATCCGTCGCAGATCGACTCGATCCTCGCCGACATGCAGGCACAGGCCGAAGTCATCCTCGCCTGATCATCGTTCCTCGCCGCCACCCCGAGCTCCGGCCGGGGCGGCGGCGGATCGTCCACAACCGAACGCCACGACCTGGGGGTACACATGGCGAGCACGATCGCGGACTCGTCCGCACACTCTGATTCGGCGCGCCCGCCGAAGCGACCACCTCGGCAGAGATACCGGAAGCCGTCGCAGTTCAAGGGGCGGGATCGAACCGTCTTCTACCTGATGGTCGGCATCCCGACCGCGCTGCACGTGCTGCTCGTCTGGGTGCCGACGATCTCGTCGCTCTTCTTGTCGTTCACCGACTGGAACGGCATCCGATTCTCCGACATGAACTGGGTCGGGTTCCTCAACTACGAGCAGATCCTCACGGTCTTCGAGAAGGACTTCTGGCAGGCCGTGATCAACAACGCGGTGCTGCTGGTGTTCTTGTTCATCGGCCCGACGATCTTCGGGATGTTCCTCGCCTACCTGCTCGACAAGAACATCCGTGGCTCGCGCTTCTACCAGAGCGTGTTCTACACGCCCGTGGTGTTGTCGTTGGCCGTGGTCGGGTTCATGTGGCAGAGCGTGATCTACTCGACCGACAACGGCCTCGCCACCCAGCTGTTCGGCGGCGGCGAGCCGGTCGACTGGCTCGGCAACCAGTCGTTCCTGATCTCCTTCGGCGACAGCTACGGCGTGTCCAAGAACTTCATCGCCATCCTGGTCGCCATCGCATGGCGTCACACCGGCTACATCATGGTGCTCTATCTCGCCGGGATGAAGAGTGTCGACAACTCGTTGCGTGAGGCCGCCGGACTCGACGGCTGCAGTGAGTGGCAGGCGTTCCGGCACGTGATCTTCCCGACGCTCAAGCCGATCAACGTCGTCGTTGCCGTCATCACCGTCATCGAAGCGCTGCGGGCGTTCGACATCATCTACGTGCTGAACACCCCGCGCAAGACCGAGGTGTTGTCGATCCTCACCACCAACAACCTGCTCGGCGAGGGTGGTGGCAACGTCGGGCGTGGTTCGGCCTACGCCACGATCCTGTTCCTCATGTGCCTCGGCTTCGTGATCTGGTACGTCACGAACCACTACCGGAACACCCAGGAAGGAGCTGAGTCCTGATGTCTGCCACCACGACCAACACCTCGACCGAGGCCCTGATGGAGGCCGAGTTCGAGCGGAACAAGGCGCCGATCCGCGCCTCGCGCGTCGTGCTCTACGTGTTCTTGTCGCTGACGGCGCTGGTGTGGATCATCCCGATCTTCGGCGCGGTGTTCGCATCGTTCCGGCCCTTCAGCGAAACGGTCCGTGAGGGCGCGTTCAGCTGGCCCAACAGTTTCACGCTCGACAACTACCGGGAGGCGTGGGAACAGGGCGACATCCTGAAGAAGTACTGGAACACGACGCTGATCCTCGTGCCGGCGTTGTTCCTGACGCTCTTCTTCTCGAGCATGGTGGCGTTCGCCGCGAGCCGGTACAGCTGGAAGTTCAACATCACGTTCCTGGTGTTGTTCACGGCCGGCAACCTGCTGCCGCAGCAGATCATCATCCAGCCGCTGTTCCAGATGTACAACCGCGTCCCGTTGCCCGACTTCATGTCGAATTCCGGCAAGCTCAACGGCAGCACCTGGGGTCTGATCCTGATCCACGTGGCGTTCCAGAGCGGCTTCTGCACCTTCGTGCTGAGCAACTACATGAAGCTGTTGCCCAAGTCGCTCAACGAAGCTGCCCGCGTCGACGGCGCGAGCATGTGGGTCCTCTACTGGCAGGTGATCATGCCGCTGACCCGGCCCGCCCTGGCTGCCCTCGCGACGCTCGAGTTCACCTGGATCTACAACGACTTCTTCTGGGCCGTCGTGCTCGAGCAGCAGGGTGCCGACCGGCCGATCACGTCGTCGCTCGCCAATCTCGGCGGTGAGTTCGCGACCGACGACAACCTGATCGCGGCCGCATCGATGTACGTCGCGATCCCGACGCTGCTCGTCTACCTGGCGCTGCAGAAACACTTCATCGCGGGGTTGACCCTGGGCGCCGACAAGGGCTGATCGCCATCGTCACCGTCGACCTGCGTTCCGACGCCCTGTGCGTCGTCGTCGGCCACGACGGTGGCATGCCCGAGATCCTGTCGATCGGGCCGGCGATCGACGGTTTCGTCCCCGAGCTGGCTGCGCAGCCCGTCGCCCACGCCACCATCGACACCCCGATCCCGCTCGGCATCGTCGCCGACACGTCGACCGGCTACACCGGCCGGCCGGGCCTGCGCGGTGCCCGGCCCGACGGCTCCGGCTGGGCCCCGAGGTTCACCCTGCGCGAGGTCGAGCAGCCGGATGCTGCCTCGGTCGTCTTCCATCTCGACGACGAGATCGCGGAGCTGGCGATCACGATCGAGCTCACGGTCGACCACGTGCTGACCACGAGCGTCACGCTGCACAACGCCGGGTCGACGCCGTACGGGCTGTTGCAGCTGGCACCGACGATCCCGCTGCCGGCGCACGCGGGCGAACTGATGACGTTCGCCGGCAGATGGTGCCGGGAGTTCCAGCCGGGCCGCACGCCATTCGAGGCCGCGACCACGATCGAGAACCGCACGGGGCGCACCTCACACGCCCACCTGCCGGCCGTGTACGCCGGTGAGACGGGGTTCGACGAGCAGCGCGGCGAGGTCTGGGGAATCCAGCTCGCCTGGAGTGGCAACTACGCGCTGCTCGCCGAACGGCTGCCGGACGGCCGCCGCTACGTTCAGGCCGGCGAACTGCTCGCACCGCTCGAGGTCGAACTCGCTCCCGGCTCGTCGTACACCGCGCCCGACGTGGTCGTCGCATGGTCCGCCGCCGGGATCTCGGCCGCCGGCCAGGCGTTCCACCGGTCGGTGAGGTCGCAGTCGCCGTCCACCGGACACCGGCCCGTCATCCTGAACACCTGGGAGGCCGTGTACTTCGACCATCGCCTCGACACCTTGCAGCAGCTCGCCGACGTCGCCGCGACCGTCGGGGTCGAGCGCTTCGTCCTCGACGACGGGTGGTTCGGCGGCCGGCGCGACGACACCGCCGGCCTCGGCGACTGGTGGGTCAGCGATGCGGTCTGGCCGTCGGGTCTGGCACCCATCGTCGACCACGTCACCGGCCTGGGCATGGAGTTCGGCCTCTGGGTCGAGCCCGAGATGGTCAACCCCGACTCCGACCTCTATCGCAAGCACCCGGAATGGACGCTGGCCACGCACGGATACGAGCCGGTGCTCGGCCGCAACCAGCTCGTGCTCGACCTCGGTCGCGAGGAGGTGCGGCACTTCCTGTTCGACTCACTCCATGCGCTGCTCGGTGAGTACGACATCAGCTATCTCAAGTGGGACATGAACCGCGACATCGTCCAGGGCTCGCGGTTCGGTCGGGCCGGTGCCCACGGCCACGTCGTCGGCGTGTACGAGCTGATCGACCGGTTGCGTGACGCCCACCCCGGCGTCGAGATCGAGAGCTGCGCTTCGGGCGGGGGACGTGCCGATCTCGGCATCCTCCGCCGAACCGACCGGATCTGGACGTCCGACTGCAACGACGCCGTCGAGCGCCAGCTGATCCAGCGTGGCTTCTCGATGCTGTTCCCACCCGAGGTGATGGGTGCCCACATCGGACCCGAGCGGGCGCACACCACGTTGCGGCGTCACGATCTCGGGTTCCGAGCGGCCACGGCGCTGTTCGGCCACCTCGGGATCGAGTGGAACCTGCTCAACGCCGACGACGAGCAACGCCGCCAGGTCGCGGCGACCATCGCGCTGCACCGTCGACTCCGCCCCCTGCTGCACGCGGGTCGCACGGTCAGGGTCGCGCACCCCGATCCGTCGGTGCTCGTGCACGGTGTCGTCTCCGACTCGGCCGACCACGGGGTGTACGCCTACGTGCAACTCGCTCCGTCGGCGACGACGATGCCGGCGCCGATGCGCCTGGTCGGACTCGACCCGGAACGGACCTACACGGTGAGCGTCATCGATGACATCGGCTCGATCAAGCAGGGTGGCCGGTCCCGCCCGGCGTGGATGGATGGTGGAACGGGGCCGATCGCCGGACGGCAGCTCGTCGAGCGCGGGCTCCAGCCGCCCATCCAACACCCGGAGTCGGTGCTGATCGTCGAAGCGAGGGAGGCGTCATGAGCGAGGTCCGGATCGATCCGTTCCTGGACACGGTGGTCCACGTGGTCGGCACGCGCCAGAAGCGCCCGAACCTGCCGTCGACCGGGTGTCCGTTCTGCGTCGGCGGGATCGAGGCACCCGAGCCGTACGACGTCCGCTGGTTCGCGAATCGCTGGCCGGCGATGCCCGACGAGCGGTGCGAGGTCGTGCTGTACACGCCGGTGCACGACGCCACCTTCTTCTCGATCGGGCTGGCCGGGGCGCGCAAGGTGATCGATCTCTGGGCCGAGCGCACCGAGATGCTCGGCAAACGCAACGACGTCGACTACGTGTTGGTCTTCGAGAACCGCGGTCCCGAGGTCGGCGCCACGATCGCCCATCCACACGGACAGATCTACGCCTACGACCATGTCCCCAGCCGTCAGGCCCGCAGGCTGGCAGCCGGGTGGACACCCGATCCGGATCCCGGCGACCTGCTGGTCATCGCAGCCGACGGGTGGACCGCGGCGGTGCCGTACGCCCCGACGTTTCCGCTCGCGATCGACGTCGCTCCCACTCGTCGGATCCCCGATCTTCCCTCGGCGTCCGATGACGAACGCAACCAGCTCGCGACACTGCTCGTCGATCTGTTCGCCCGGCTCGATCGGCTCCACGACCGGCCACTTCCCTACATGATGTGGCTCAACCAGCGACCGACGGTCACCGACGGCTACGACGATGCCTGGTTCAACATCGAGATCGTGTCGCCCTGGCGCTCGGCCGGTGTGCAGCGGTTCATCGCAGCCGCCGAGGTCGCCTCCGAGGAATTCTTCAATCCGGTGATCCCCGAGGATCTGGCCGAACGTCTCCGCGACCTGGCCTGACGCCACCGACGACCCGACAAGGAGCCTTCGATGGACCCCGAACACTTCTCCCTCTACGGCAACACGATCACGCCCGCTCAGGACCGCAAGGCCCTGGAGTGGCAGCAGATGTTCGTGAAGCAATTCGACTACGACCCCGACGAGCAGTACGAGCTGAGCGTGCACGACAACGTCGAGCTGGGCGACGTGCTCGGGATTCGCGACATCCGTCGCGACGCCGACGGCGATCCGATCGATCGCGAGACCGGGCTGGTGATCTCCACGATTCGGATGGGCTATGGCCACTATCGCATCGCCATGGCCGGGGCGTCCACGGCCAGGTCGATGGGCCGTACGCCGTACTGGCTCGATCTGCTCGCGATCCCCGGCATCACGCAGGATGCGATCAACTGGTGGAACACGAACTACAGCAAGTACTCCCGCGTCTCACAGCGAAGCAGCCTGTTCGAGAAGTACATCTGGGAATCGGTGACGTCGGGCGACAGCACCCTGCCAGGTCTCAACTGGCTGCTGAACAACCAGGCGATGGGCTGGCCGTGGCGATTCCTGAAGGCGAACGCCCGCGACTACCGCAAGAGCGAGCTGTTCGCGAACCTGCACCACGCGATGCCGTCCGACATGCCGATCCTCACGGCGCACATGTGGAACTGCATGGGCGCGGTCGCCGGCGGGATGACGAACGTCGTCGACATGATGTTCGACAACTGGCCGATGGCCTTTCAGCTGACCGAGGGCGCGACCCACGCGGTGCAGTCGCCGTCGGGGTACTACGGCTTCCGGATCATGAACCAGTTCGACGAGGACGACGAGATCCTCAACCCCACGCCGGCCGACGCCATCGAGTACGTCGGCCATCACGTCGACCACGAACTGGTCGAGAACATCGAGGTCGACTGCGCGGCGCGACTGCGGCGCATGGCGAACGGCGAGCCCCGCCGGTTCGTGCTCACCATGGGTGGCGCCGGCGCACAACGTGAGTTGTTCAAGGCGATCATCGAGCACTGCCGGCCGATGATCGAACGCGACGAGCTCACCCTGTTCGTCAACCTCGGCGACCACGCCGACAATTGGGAGTGGCTCCAGGGTGAGCTGGGCGCGGCCGCGAGCTCGGTGCAGATGCACCGCAGCTGGGACGACGCTCGCGGTTTCGCCGACGAGATCCGCGACGGCGAGGCACGGGGACTGCACGTGTTCCTGTTCGACAACACGTTCCACGGGGTCTACGCGACCAACTACCTGATGCGGGTCGGCGACGTGCTGATCACGAAGCCGTCCGAGCTCGCGTTCTACCCGATTCCGAAGATCTTCAACGCCCGGGTCGGTGCGCACGAGGCGTGGGGAGCGATCCGCAGCGCGGAGCTCGGCGACGGCACGATCGAGACGCGCACGATTCCCCGGACGTTGCAGGCGATCGACCTGATGACGAACGAGACCGACCTCATGGAGATGTTCTGCGACTGCATCGTCAAGAACAAGCACATCGGGGTCTACGACGGTGCCTATCGGTGCGTTGCGCTGGCAACGGGCGCCACGTGGAAGCGCACACCGAACGGCAGCACCGTCACCGACGGCGCCTGACCCGGGATCATCGTGCTGCCCGTCATCGGCGCACTGCGGCCCTGGGCCGATCCGGCGCTCGTGTCGATCCACCGGCTGCCGATGCACGTCCCGCTCACCGGGTTCGAGCGGGAGTCGCTCGACGGCAGCTGGCAGCTCGAGATGTTCGCCCACCCCGATCGTGTGCCGGCAGCGGCGGTGACGGGCGGACGTGCGGGCGCCGTGTCGGTCGAGGTGCCCGGCAACTGGACGATGCAGGACCTCGGTGGCTTCGTCGACCTGCCGCACTACACCAACGTCGAGATGCCCTTCCCCGGGCCGCCACCCAGGCTGCCCGAGCGCAACGCGACCGGTGTGTACCGCCGCTCGTTCACGCTCCCTGCCCGCTGGCTCCGGCAGCGATGCGTGCTGCACGTCGGCGGCGCCGAGAGCGTGCACGCCGTCTACGTCAACGGGCAGTTCGTCGGGTACGGCACCGACAGCCGCCTGCCGAGCGAATACGACGTCGGCCCGTTCGTCGCGAGCGGCACCAACGAGGTGGCGATCGTCGTCGTGCGCTACGAGCGCGCAGAGCTACGTCGAGGATCAGGATCACTGGTGGATGGCGGGACTCCACCGTTCGGTCTGGCTCGAGTCGCGACCCGCCGTGCATCTCTCCGACGTTCCCGTCGACGTCGGCTACGACCCCGCGACCGGCGACGGCTCGGTCGAGGTGTCCGGCGTGGTCGACTTCGGTGGTGCCCCCGAAGCCGGCTGGTCCGTCAGATCGACGCTGCGAGGCCCGAACGGACGTCGGGTCGGACGGGTGATGACCGAGGCGGTCCCGCACCGCGACGCCCGGCCGTACGTGTTCGAGGGGTTCCGCACGACCAGCCACTGGAACGTCCGGGGCGCGAAGGCCTGGAGTGCCGAGACCCCGTCCCGCTACTCCGTCACCGTCGAGTTGATCGACGACCGCGGGGTTTCCCGTCAGACGGAGGTGCAACACGTCGGGATCCGCAACGTGGAGGTCCGCGACCGGCAGCTGCTCGTCAACGGGCAGCCCGTCTGGGTCTTCGGGGTCAACCGCCACGACCACCACCCCGATCGCGGCAAGGCGGTCACGGTCGACGACATCGCGCGCGGACCTGGTCGCGATGCGGGCCCACAACAT
This sequence comes from uncultured Acidimicrobiaceae bacterium, assembly GCA_963827775.1. Classification (GTDB taxonomy): domain Bacteria; phylum Actinomycetota; class Acidimicrobiia; order Acidimicrobiales; family Ilumatobacteraceae; genus Ilumatobacter. Next base: position 101,597 of record CAWHCI010000002.1, read on the forward strand.
CACGGCGATACGTACCTCGCACTATCCCAACGACCACGCCTTCTACGACCTCTGCGACGAGCTCGGGTTCTACGTGTTCGACGAGGCCGACATCGAGAGCCACGCCTACAACACGAGCCTCTGCGACGACCCGTCGTACCGGGCCACGTGGCTCTCCCGCGGTGCGCGCATGGTCGAGCGCGACCGCAACCATCCGTGCATCATCGCGTGGAGCCTCGGGAACGAGAGCGGGGACGGGGTCAACCATCATGCGCTCGCCACGTGGATCCGGTCGACCGATCCGTCCCGGCCGCTCCACCACGAAGGCGAGATCCTGCACGGCGGCTGGGTCGGGGGCGAGACGAACGTCAGCGACATCGTCGGCCCGATGTACCCCGACATCGACGCGATCAGGGAGTACGGCGAGGTCGGCGCGGGATCCCGACCGCTGATCATGAGCGAGTACAGCCACGCGATGGGCAACAGCAACGGCTCGCTCGCCGACTACTGGGACGTGATCGTGTCGACGCCGGGGTTGCAGGGCGGCTTCGTCTGGGAGTGGAAGGACCACGCCCTCCGGCAGCGAGCGCCGGATGGGACGACCCGGCTCGCGTACGGCGGCCAGTTCGGCGACACGCCGAACGACGGCAACTTCGTGGCCGACGGTCTCGTCTCGGCCGACCTCGAGCCACATCCGGCGATGCGCGAGCTCGCCTGGGTCCACCGGCCCGTCGCCGTCGACCGGGCTCGCGGCGGACTGAGGATCGAGAACCGGCGGTCGTTCGCCGACCTGGCCGACCTGCGGGCCACCTGGGAGCTGCTGGTCGACGGCGATGTCGATCGCCGTGGCACGCTGCGTGTTCCACGTGTCGCACCGCGGTCGTCGATCACGGTGCCCCTGCCCGTCGACGTCCCCGGCCCGGCGCACGAGGTGCTGTTGAGCGTCCGGTGGGAGACGCGGCACGAGACGTGGTTCGCCCCCGCCGGTCATCTGGTCGCGTGGGACCAGGCTCGCTTGCGACGCCGTCGCGCTGCCCGTCGACCGTCGGGGTCGGAGGGGGCCGGCGCCGGTGAGCTCGTCGCGCCCCGCCTCAACCTCTGGCGGGCGGCGACCGACAACGATGGGTTCAAGCTCATGCCCGAGAAGCGGCGCCGTCGCGCTCCGAACGTGGCGCTGCGACACTGGCAGGCAGCCGGCATCGACGTGCGGTCGGCGGACGAATTGGTCGATCACGACCTGCGGGTCGAACGCGACGAGCGCGGCACGACCTACCGGCACACGGTGGACGTGCCCGAGTCGCTGGCCGATCTCCCGCGTGTCGGCGTGTCGTTCGAGCTCCCCGCGCGATTCGATCGGATGCGGTGGTCGGGTCGCGGCCCACACGAGAACTATCCCGATCGGAACCGGAGCGCCATGTCGGGTGTGTGGGAAGGGCCGCCCGACGCGTTGCCCTACCTGGTCCCCCAGGAGTTCGGGCTCCGAACCGACTGCACCTGGTTCGAGCTGATCGACACGGTCGCAGGTCAGGCCGTACGGATCGACGCCGGCCGGCCGGCGACGATGCACGTGTCGGCCGTGCGGCACACGGCCGGGGAGCTCTTCGCGGCGGGGAACGTCGTCGACCTCCCGCCGTCGGACCGGCTGGTGGTCTGCCTCGACACCGCACACCGGGGGCTCGGGACGGCCAGCTGCGGGCCGGACGTGCTGCCGCGGTACCGATTGGCGTCCGGTCGCTACGAGTTCTCGTACCGGGTCGCGCTCGTGGATCGCAGCTGACGAACGGCACGACGTTCCGGAGGCCGAACTCGTGCGGACGGTACGATCTGCGTCGTGTCGGGGTCGCCGTACGAGCTGGTGTTCCAGGAGATCCCGGTCTTCGTCTACGGGGGCGCCGAACACTGCTACGACTGCTCACGGGTGACCGATGCGGCGCAGGCGAAGGCGCCGAACGACATGCCGGAGATGACGTTCGACGTCTGTGTCTCGCTCGACGGCGCGATCATCACGAGCGACGCGTTCCGTGATGTCTGCGGCGAGATCCCCGGTGTCGAGTTCGCGCCGCTCGAGGGCGCTCCGGGTTGCTGGCGGCTCGAGGTCGGTCGAGAGGTTCGCATCGACCCGTTCGACAGCCACCTCAAGGCCGGGCCGATCTGCGCCACGTGCGATCAGCCGCGCTATCTCATTCGCACCGGACCGCTGCATCTCCACCCGCACGAGACCCTGCAGACCGGTTTCAGCAGGACCGACGTCGGCTTCGGTGACACGGCGGATTTCGGTTCGACCCAGCCGGTCCTGCTCCGGGCGCACGTGCTGCTCGATCGTGACACCGGTCGCGCGCTGAAGGCCTCGGACCTGCTCGGCATCCATCTCATCGCCCAGCCCGAGCCCGACCTCTAGATCACGGAGTTCGGCGGCGGAGCGGGTCAGGGTGCGCCGACCGACGCGCCGGCCGACGGTCCGCAGACCCACACGCGGGCGGTGTGTCCGTCGTGGTCGTAGGCGTCGAGCACGCGGTGCTCGAACGTGTTGACGTCGTCGGCGGCGACCAGGGCGACGGCGCAACCTGCGAACCCGCCGCCCGTCATCCGTGCACCGAGGCAACCGGGCGCAGTGCGAGCCACCTCGACGATCGCGTCGAGGCCGGGACCGGAGACCTCGAAATCGTCCCGCAAGCTCACGTGGCTCTCGTCCATCAGCGCTCCGAACCGTTCGACGTCACCCGCAGCGAGGGCGTCGACGGCATCGAGGGTGCGCCGGTTCTCGGTGACCACGTGGTGCGCGCGTCGGCGGTCGGTCGGATCGGTGATCGTGGCGACCTGTTCGAGGGTGGCGTCGCGAAGCGCCGGCAGACCCAGTTCGGCGACGGCACGCTCGCACGCAGCGCGACGATCGCCGTATGCAGCCTCGACGAGGGATCGACGAGTACCGCTGTCGATGACGGCGATCCGGACCTCGTCGGGGATGTGCGCCGGCGTGAGCGTCAGCGCGCGGCAGTCCATCAGGCTGGCGTGTCCCTCGACCGCGCCGGCCGAGATGAACTGGTCCATGATGCCGCTCGGGATCCCGACGACCTCGTTCTCGACCCGCTGGCCCAATCGCGCGACGTCGATCGGCTGCCACTCGTGCCCGGCTCGTCGAAGCAGTCCGTAGATCGCAGCGACCTCGATCGCCGCCGACGACGACAGGCTCGCGCCCGTCGGGATGTCGGTGTCGATCGTCGCCCGCCACCCGCCCGCCGGCACGCCTGCCTCACGGAGCAGGCTCACGACACCGGCGAGGTAGCGGGCCCACGGGGCGACGTCGCGCGGATCGGCGGCGGGATCGATCGTCACCTCGCCGAACCCGTCCGACGAGACGGTGACCCGACCCGCATCGGCATCGCCGTGCGACGACACCGCCAGCACCGTGTCGAACGGCAAGGCCATCGGGAGTGCGAACCCGTCGTTGTAGTCGGTGTGCTCACCGATCAGATTCACGCGGCCGGGTGCACGGGTGACGAAGTCGGGTTCGCCCCAGCGCGAGCGGTGGGCGTCGACGGAACGACGGTGGGCAGAGGCATCGGGCACCGCCTCACGCTAGTGGCCCGCGTCGCTCCGGCCGGAGTTCGTTCCCGGCCCGATACCGTCTGGTGTGTGGACGTTCGAATTGGTGTGACGCAGGCTCCTCGGGAACTCAATCTGGAGGTGGACGACGGAGACCGCGACGACCTCAAGACGCGCGTCGACGCGGCGCTGTCGGGTGCCACCGACGTGCTGTGGGTCACCGACAAACGTGGGCGCGAGCTCGGCGTGCCGGCCGCGAAGATCGCGTACGTCGAGGTCGGTTCGGCCGACGGCGACCGCCGCATCGGATTCGGGGGCTGATGGCCAGCGGGGCCGCCCCGTCGATTCTCGACCGCCGACTCGTCTTCGTCACCGGGAAGGGCGGGGTCGGCAAGACCTCGGTCGCCGCCGCACTCGCGCACCTCTCGGCGAGCCACGGGCGACGCACGCTCGTGTGCGAGATGGATGCGAAGGGATCGCTCGCCGACGCGTTCGACGCGTCGCCGCTCACGTTCAAGGAGCGTGAGGTCGAGCCCAACCTGTTCGCGATGGCGATGAACACCGAGGACGCGCTCCGGGAGTACCTGCGCTTGTTCGTCAAGGTGCCCTTCCTCGGAAAGATCGGTCCGCTCGCTCGCACGTTCGATTTCGTTGCCGACGCCGCACCGGGTGTCAGGGAGATCCTCACGGTCGGCAAGTTCTGCTGGGAGGCGAAGGAACACAACTACGACCTGATCGTGGTCGACGCCGAGGCCACCGGGCACATCGTCGCCCAGATCGGCGCCCCGCTCGTGATCCGCGACCTCGTGCAGGTCGGCCTGGTTCGCGATCAGACCGACTGGATGCTCGAGGTCCTGCACGATCCGACGGTGACCGGTGTCGCCGTGGTCACCACGCCGGAGGAGATGCCCGTCACCGAGACGCTCGGTCTGCTCGATCGGCTGGCCGACGAGACCGGCGTCGAAGCGACCACGCTCATCGCCAATCGGGTGTTGCCGGCACTGTTCGACCGGCGCCAGACCGCGATCGTCGATCGGCTCGACGAGGTCGAGGATCTCCTGGTCGACGCCGCCGGCAAGAACGTCCGTGCCGTGCTGGAGGCAGCACACATCACCGAGGCCCGGCGTCGAATCGGCAGCGCCCACCTGAGCCGCCTGCGCGAGCACACCGACCTGCCGATGTTGATGGTGCCCGAGTTGTTCACCCGTGCCACCGGTCGACGGGTCGTCTCACTCGTGGCCGATGCGCTCGCCGAGGAGTTCGACTGATGGCGCAGTCGACGCAACGACCCGATCTGTTCGCACTGCTCGCGGCCAAGGAGATGGTGCTCGTCGTCGGCGCCGGCGGTGTCGGCAAGACGACCACCGCCGCGGCGATGGCTGCCGCCGCCGCGACCGAGATCGGTGGCCGCGTGCTCGTCGTCACGGTCGATCCGGCGAAGCGGTTGGCCGACGCGCTCGGCGTGGGCGAGATCCGCAACGAGGCGACCCGCGTGCCCGACTCGGCGTTCGCCGAGGTCGGGATCGAACCGAGCGGCGAACTGTGGGCGTCCATGCTCGACACCAGGCAGGGATGGGACGAGCTCATCCGCCACCATGCGCCCGATGACCAGATCCGCGACGCCGTCCTGGTCAACCCGCTGTACCAGAACCTCACTGGTCGCTTCGTCCACAGTCACGACTACCTCGCGATGGAGAAGCTCCACGAACTCCACGCGACGGGTGAGTGGGATCTGATCATCGTCGACACGCCACCGTCGCGGAACGCGCTCGACGTGCTCGACGCGCCGCGGCAGATGAAGGAGTTCTTCGGCTCGCGCCTGCTGAAGTGGCTGACCGTCCCGTATCGATCCCGTCTGTTCACGGTGGCCTCGCGGCCGTTCTACCAGATCGCGGATCGTGTGCTCGGCTCACGGTTCCTGCAGGACATCGCCGAGTTCTTCATGCTCTTCCAGGCGATGGAGCGCGGGTTCGTCGACCACGCAAACGAGGTCGAACGGCTGCTCGGCGACCACCGCACCACGTTCGTGGTGGTCTCCACACTCGAGGCGGCGCCGAGTCACGAGGCGATGTTCCTCAGCCGGGAGTTGCTGCGCCGCGACATGCATCTCGGCGCGATCATCGCGAATCGGGTGATGCCCACGTCGTTCATGGCCCGCGCATCGGCCACGAGCGCCCGCAAGTTGGTGCGGGTCGCCGGGGACGGGCTCGCCACCGACGTCGCCGACGAGCTCGACGCCGACCCGACCGCGACCGAGGCCGTGCTGACCGAGATCGGCGAGCGGTTCCATCAGGTCGCGGTCGTCGCCACGCGCGAAGCCGAGCGCCGTGCCGAACTCGCCGACCTGTCACCGCTGCTCGTCTCCGCCCCGATGCTCGACCACGACATCAACGACGTGGCCGATCTGCTCCAGCTCGCTCGGCACCTCGCGCCATGACCACGTCCCTCGCGAACCTGCCCGTGGTCGGCGAGCGTCGCCTGGCGGTCAAGGTGACGGCAGACGCGCTTCGGCAGATCCGAGGTGGCAGCCCGTGGCTGTACGACGGTTCGATCGCGTCGGTGAACCACGAGGGCGCCGCGGGCGATCTGGCCGTCGTGTTCGACGACCGCCGGAAGTTCGCCGCGATCGGTCTCTGGGACCCGACCTCGCCGATCCGCGTCAAGATCCTGCACGTCGGTTCCCCGACGACGATCGACGCGGCCTGGTGGCACCGCCGGCTCGCCGAGGCCCTCGAGCGCCGGAGCGCACTCGAGGCCGACCCCGGCACCACGGCCTACCGGTGCATCCACGGCGAGAACGACGGCCTGCCCGGCCTCGTCGTCGACCGGTATGACACCACGCTCGTGGTCAAGCTGTACTCGCCGGCGTGGTTCTCGCACCTGCAGATCGTGGTCGACCAACTGCTCGGCCTGGTCGGTCCCGAACGCGTGGTGCTCCGCCTGAGCCGCGCCGTGGCGAGCGGCGAGACGTTCGGTCTCGCCGACGGCGACACGATCTTCGGTCCCGCACCGAACCAGCCGGTGTTCTTCCGCGAGCGTGGGCTCACCCTCGAAGCCGACGTCGTGCACGGGCAGAAGACCGGCCACTTCCTCGACCAGCGTGACAACCGTGCGCTCGTTCGTGGCATGGCAGCCGGCGCCGACGTGCTCGACGTGTTCGCGAGCACCGGTGGATTCTCGGTGTCGGCCGCGGCCGGAGGTGCCGCGTCGGTCCACCTGATCGACCAGTCCGAACCGGCGCTGCAGACCGCCCGGCGCAACCTCGAGCACAACCATCGAATCGCCGAGGTTCGCCGGTGCGCGGTGCACACGACGACGGGCGATGCGTTCCACGTATTGGCCGATCTGGCCCGCAAGGGCGAGCAGTTCGACATCGTGATCGTCGATCCACCGGCCTTCGCATCGAATCGGGCAGCGGTGCCGCGCGCCCTGGCTGCGTACGGGCGGCTCACTCGCCTCTCGCTCGCTCTCGTCCGGCGCGGCGGCACCCTCGTGCAGGCGTCGTGTTCGAGCCGGGTCGGCAGCGACGAGTTCGTCGAGGCGGTGTTGAACGCAGCCGACTCCGTGGGCGCCGACGTGATCGAGACGCGTCGCACCGGGCACGCGGTCGACCACCCGATCGGCTTCGAGTTCGGCGCCTACCTCAAGGCCGTGTTCCTGACGGTCCGCTCGGGCCCGACGCGGAGCTGACGTCGGAGCGCGGCCTCAGCCGCTCGCCGGGTCGAAGTACGCCGCGATCAGCGGCTCGTAGTGCGACAGCGGTGCGCTGACGTAGTCGGGGTCGAACGCCGTCTGGTCGTACTTCGCGCAGAACTCCTCGGTCCGCTCGTAGTACGGCGAGTCGAGGTAGCGGTCCCGGGTGTTGCGGTCCATCCCGAGGTGGTGCCAGAAGTAGTAGCCCTGGAAGATGCCGTGATGCTCGACCATCCAGTGGTTGGCCTCGGAGACGAACGGCTTCACGATGCCCGCGGCGATCGACGGGTGGTTGTACGGCGCCAGTGTGTCGCCGATGTCGTGCAGGAGCGCACACAGCACGTACTCCTCGTCGCGGCCGTCGTTCTCGGCCCTGCTGGCGGTCTGCAGCGAGTGTTCGAGTCGGGACACGGGAAACCCGCCGTGATCGCGCTCGAGCATCCGGAGCTGCTCGACGATGTTGGCCGCCGCCATCGACTGCGTCACCGGGAGCTGGCTCGCGATCAGCTCCCAGTCCTGCTTCGTCGACTGGTCGAAGGCGGTGAATTCGGCGCGCAGTTCCGTGTCGCTCATGCCTGCAGCGTACGGGGGTCCCGAGGATGTCTGCGAGGCGGCCCGCGATGCGGCAGACTCGGTGTCCGTGTCGAAGCTCACCGAACTCGTTCGAGATCACACCTCACTCGATGTCGCCCAGGCGGCGCATCTGAATCGCCTCGTCTCCGAGTGGGGGATGCTCGCCGACTTCTCGTTCTCGGATCTGTTGCTGTACGTGCGGAATGCGGCCGGTACATGGATCGTGGTCGGTCAGGTGCGCCCGGCGACCGGCAAGACGATGTACCCGAACGACTGGGTGACGGCCAGTGCCAACGAGTCGGAAACCAAGGTGCTGGACCAGGCCTTCGGAAGCGCCGAGATCGCCGAGGGTGACATCGATGTCCAGGGCATCGACGAGGAGACGCGGATGATGGCGATTCCCGTCGTGTCCGACGGGTCGCCGATCGCCGTGCTCACCCGGGAGTGGATCGAGAAGGGTGGCCGAGGGCCCGGCGAGCTGGAGCGGGTGTACGGCGAGATCTTCTCCAACTTCGTCCGCATGATCGCGTCGGGCATGTTCCCGTTCCCCCAGCGTGTGGGTGACTCGAGCGCCGCCCCACGTGTCGGCGACGGTGTGCTGTGGCTCGACGCCGCCGGTCAGGTGCTGTACGTCTCGCCCAACGCCAGCTCGGCGCTGCATCGCGTGGGAATCCAGGCATCGGCGATCGGCATGCGTCTCGCCGAACTCGGCTTCCACGACGGCCCGGTCCGGCAGGCGTTCGAGCGCCGCGAACCCGTGATCGAGGAGTTCGAGCAGGGCTCGAACGTGACCCTGCTGTGCCGATGCGTGCCGTTTCTCGACGGCGACGACGTCACCGGTGGCGTGCTCCTGCTCCGTGACGTCACCGAGCTCCGCAAGCGAGACCGACTGCTGCTCAGCAAGGACGCCACGATCCGCGAGATCCACCACCGCGTCAAGAACAACCTCCAGACCATCTCGTCGCTGCTGCGTCTCCAGGCCCGGCGCCTGACGCACCCCGAGGCGATCGCTGCCGTCGGCGAATCCGTTCGGCGCATCCGCACGATCGCGTTGGTGCACGAGGCACTCTCGCGTGAGCCGGGTGACGACGTGACGTTCATCGAGATCGTGCGACCGCTGCTCCGGCTCGCCGAGGAGGGGCTGCAGTCACCGGACCGGCCGGTCAAGTTCGCGGTCCAGGGAGATGGCGGCCGGATTCCTGCCGCCATCGCGACGCCGCTGTCGGTCGTGCTGACCGAACTGCTCCAGAATGCGGTGGATCACGGGTTCCCGGAGGGTTCCGGTGGCGGGTCCGTGGTGGTGCGTCTCGACAACAACGGCCGGTCGCTCGATCTCTCGGTCGTCGACGACGGTCGGGGAGTCGCGGCGGGGTTCACCCTCGACGCCGCCACCGGCCTCGGGCTGTCGATCGTCCGGACCCTCGTCACGACCGAGCTCAACGGCGACATCGTGATGCGGCCGCTGACCGCTGCCGACGCCGAGCGGGCGGGCTTCCCGTCCGACCGCCAGCCGCGTGGCACGGTGGTCGAGCTCTCGGTACCCATCAGCGAGGAGTGAGGTGGCGCGGCGCCCCACGGGTGCGCAGCTCGGCGTCGCCGCCGTCGCGGGCACGTTGCTGCTCGTCTGGCTGATCGGGCTCGCCTGGTTCAGGCCCTGGATCGCCCACAACGACTTCGCGATCTTCCGGATCGCGCTCGAGCGCGAGCTCGACGGTCACGTGCGGCTCGTCGGCGCTCACTCCCGGCTCGACGTCTTCCATCCCGGGCCGTTGCGCGAGTGGGTGTTCGCCCTGCCGTACTGGATCAGCGGTCGGCGGGCCGCCGCGCTTCCCGCCACGTCGCTGGTGCTCAACGCCGGATGGGCGATCTGGCTCGTCGTGATCGCTCGTCGTTTCCGGCCGGGGGCCTGGGGTGCCACGTGTGCGCTCGGACTCCTCGTGCTCGTGATCGCACTCGGCGCCGATCTGGCCAGTCCGTGGAACCCGCACCTGGCGATCCTGCCGATGTACCTCGCCTGCTGGTCGACGGTGTCGGTGCTCTCGGGCCGGAGCCGGGCGTGGGTGGGCGCGGTCGTGGGGGCGTCGTTCGCCGCGCAACTGCATGCATCAGCGCTCGTCCTCGGTGGGGCGCTGCTGGTGACCGTGCTGGTGGCGTCGGCGGTCCGCAGATCGTGGGCGTCGACCGCGGGCGCCCTGGTGCTCGGTGTCGTCCTCTGGTCGGGTCCGATCGTCGATCTCCGGAACGGGTCGGATGCGAACATCATCCGGCTGGCGACCGTCGGTGCCGACGGCGAGTCGGTCGGGGTCGGCGATGCGGTCGGCCACGTCAGCCGCCTCACGTGGCCCGGGACACCGCTCGGCCGCGTCACGGTTCGCCCGAGCGTGGAGGAGCTGACGGGGTTCCATCGGTGGTGGCTGCTCCTGATCGTCGCTGCCCTGGCCGGCGCCACCTGGTGGTCGGTTCGCCGGTACCGGTCAGCCCGTGCGGAGAAGGCGACCGGCGGCGATCACGGCGATCACGACGACGACGGCGACGACGGGGAGCTGCTCCCGTGGGCCGCCGGCGCCGCGGCGATGGGGGTGGTCCTGATCTCGGTCGTCACCGCGTCGCTGTTCGTCGAACCGGCCTACCGGTATCTGTACGGCCCGCTCCAGGCGGGCGCCGTGTTCGTCCTGTCGGTCGTGGTGGGCCTGGTCGCCGCACCGATCCAACAGGGCGCCGGGTGGGTCATCCCCGGCTGGGTCGTCCCAGTGGCGATCCCGGCGTGTCTCGCGATCGTGTTCGTCGGCGTGCCACGGCTCGACGACGCGTCGGAGACGCGGGGAACGCTGGAGGTCGAACGAGCGGTCGGCTCGGCGCTCGATGCCCGCCCGGGGTGGCGGACGATCGAGGCCATCCCACTCGACCTGCGTGGTGCCGGCGACCTCGACGCCGAGGTGCTCGACGTCGCGCTCCGCAACGGCATCGACGCCCGGTCCCGACGTTCACAGCTGGGCCTCCCGGCACCCGTCGCCGTCGACGGTGCGTTCGCGGTGGCGATGGCGCCGGCGCTCGACTGCCTGCTGTCGGCACGAGGCGTCGAGGAGATCGTGCGCGGGACGACCGAGAGCGGCGAGCACTTCTCCGTGGTCGTCGTCGATCGCGAGTCGGCCGCCTACGACCGGTGCATCGGCGCCCCCGACGGGTGAGCCCGGGGTGACGTCAGCCTGCGGCGGTCGCGGCGGCGGTCGCGGCGGCCGCACGGGCGGCGCGCACCTCGGCGGCCCGCTTGCGGCGGATCGCACGGCGCTCGTCCTCGGCCAGGCCGCCCCAGATGCCGGAGTCCTGGTTCGTCTCGAGTGCGAAGTCCAGGCAGTCGCCGCTCACCCGGCATTCGTCGCACACCCGCTTGGCGTGCTCGATCGAGGTGAGAGCATGACCGGTGGTCCCGACCGGAAAGAACAGTTCCGGATCGGTGTCTCTGCAGAGCGCATGATCGCGCCAGGTTTCTTCGGCGGCGGCGAGGGCGAGACTGGACGCAAGGATCGACACGGAGGAGCTCCTCGTAGGTGAGTTGGGCGGCCTGTGTTGGCCGGCGAGGGGGTGGCGTTGCGCTGATTCCGTTGCGTTGACGGTGCGAGACGCCGGGGTTGCGGGGCGTACGTTAGGCGTTGTCCGGACCGTTATCAAGAAGATCAGATAGAACGTCGTCAGCTATCTCTTTTCGAGATGGCGGGGCACGGGTGCTTCCTCCGGAGTGTCCGGCCGACCGGTCCGATCTGGCACGATCCAGGGATGACCCTCGTGATCGCCCACCGTGGTGCGTCGCACGCTCGGCCGGAGAACACTCTGGCCGCATTCCGGTACGCGGGCGAGCTCGGCGCCGACGGTGTCGAACTCGACGTTCGACGGACGGCCGACGACCGGCTCGTGGTGCACCACGACCCGATCCTGCCCGACGGGCGGGTGATCAGGGAGACCCTCGCCGCCGACCTACCGGACGACCTGCCCGAACTCGCACCTGCGCTCGACGCATGCACCGGCATGTTCGTCAACGTCGAGGTCAAGAACGACCCGGGCGAGCCCGACTTCGACCCCTCCGACTGGGTCGCCGCCCGGCTGTCGGTGGAGCTCCTTCGCCGGGGCACACCGACCAGGTGGCTCGTGTCGTCGTTTCGCGTCGAGACCGTCGACGCGATCCGACGAATGCTGCCGAGCGTCCGCACGGCCTGGCTGGTCACGGACGCCGACGACGCGCGTGATCGAACGAGCGTCGTCGACCGGTCACGCGGCGATCCATCCGTGGGTGGATCGTCTCGCACACGACGTCGTTCGCGCTGCCCACGGCCGAGGGTTGGCCGTCAACACGTGGACGTGTGACGACCCCGACCGCATGCGCGAACTGATCGCGTGGGGCGTCGACGGCATCTGCACGAACGTGCCGGACGTGGCGATCGCGGCCCGGGCGGCGACGTCAGGCTGACGTGCCGGGGAACACGAGCTGCACCGCGTCGGGTACATGGTCGAATTCGAGCCGGTCGACCCACCCGAGGTAGTCCCCGTCGAGCTGATACGGGAACGGATCCTCGTGGGTGACCACGAGCCGGTCGACATCGCGCCACTCGACGAGGTCGTCGCTGGCACGAACGCCGCCCCCTTGCAGCGCCGACCCGAGCCCTCGCAGGACCGACGTCACCCGCATCGTGCGGAACGTCAGGACGACGAGACCTCGATCGAGCGTGGCGGCGGGGGAGAGGTCGAGCGGACGGTTGCCGAGATACGTGTACGGGTTCGTGTTGAGCACGATCGAGAAGTAGCCGTCGTCGATGACGCCGTGTGCGTCCGGCGTCGAGCCGGAAGTGCGGATGCTTGCGGTCGTAGCCGCGCACCCATGTCGACAGGCCGGCGCAGATGAACAGCGGGTGCCCGAGCCACCGCTTGAGCGATGCGCGCCGCTCGACCGCCTGGACGACCGCGGCGTCGAAGCCGATGCCCGTGTGGAAGCAGAAGAAGCGGCCGTTGACCCGACCGAGACCGATCGGTCGCAGATCGGCTGCGTCGAGCCCGTCGGCGAGCAGATCCGCCGCGGCGACCGGATCGTTGGGCATGCCGAGGGTTCGGGCGAACACGTTCGTCGAACCGCCGGGCAGGACGCCGAGCGCCGTGTCGGTGCCGGCGATACCGGTCGCCACTTCGTTGAGGGTGCCGTCGCCGCCGTATCCGATCACGACGTCGACACCGCGCCGGGCGGCATCGTGGGCGAAGCGGGTGGCGTGACCGCGCCGATTGTTTCGACCACGTCGACGTCGTGGCCGCGTGCGAGCCGCCGGTGCACGACCACCGTGTTACGCGCGCGGTGACCGACGACGCGAACGAGTTGACGACGAGCAGGATTCGCAAGAGGGTGACGGTATCGCGTTGCGGCGTTCCCCGGCCACGCAGGCCGTGGTTGGTTGTTCGCTCGCTGGCGCTCGCTCTCGGCGGTTTCGGTCGGGGTCGACGTGTCGGTTGTTGCGTTCCCCGGCCACGCAGGCCGTGGTTGGTTGTTCGCTCGCTGGCGCTCGATCGTGAAAACAGTGCCGAATTCGGGCTCAGATTGTGACCTTCGGCTTGGGTGTTGCAGCTACCGATCAGTAGCTTGTGAATCCATGAACGTGATCGTCTGTGTGAAACAGATCCCCGATCCGGCCCAGCCGGGTGAGCTGGATCCCTCCGACAACACTCTCAAGCGCGAGGGCAAGCTCATCCTCGACGAGTCCGACAGCTACGGCGTCGAGATGGCCCTGCAGCTCGTCGACACCGCGGGCGGCGGCGAGGTCAGCATCATCTCGATGGCACCCAACGACGAGGTGTCCGGGCATGCGCACCGCGCTCGCGATGGGCGCCGCCAAGGGCGTGCTCGTCTCCGACCCCGATCTGGCCGGCTCCGACGCGCTGACCACCGCGAAGGTGCTCGCCGCTGCCGCCAAGCATGCCGGCGAGGCCGACCTGATCATCGCCGGCACCGAGTCGAGCGACGGCTACACCGGCACCGTGCCCGAGCAGATGGCCGAGGTGCTCGGTCTGCCCTCGATCACGTTCGCCAAGAGCGTCGCGGTCGAGGGCGGCACCGTGAAGGTGAATCGCCAGACCGAGGCCGGTTACGACGAGGTCGAGTGCCCGACGCCCGCCGTCGTGAGCGTGACCGCCGGCGTGGTCGAGCCGCGCTACCCGAGCTTCAAGGGCATCATGGCCGCCAAGTCGAAGCCGGTCGACACCGTCACCGCCGCCGACCTCGGCGTCACGCGCCGTCGGCTGGGCCGGTGCCGACCAGCAGATCGTCGACGTCGCCGAGGCCCCGGCCCGTGAGGCGGGCGAGATCGTCGAAGACGACGGCGAGGCCCACCTGAAGATCGTGGAGTTCCTCGAGGGTCTCAAGGTCATCTGAGCAGAGCGAAGACAGGAGAACGACATCATGGCAATCGACAACATCTGGGTCTTCGCCGAAGCGGCCGACGGTGCGCCCACCTCGGCGACGCTCGAGCTGCTCACCAAGGCCCGCGAGACTCGGCACCGTCTCGGCGTTCGTCGTCGGCGACGGCGCCGGCATCGCCGCCGGCACTCGGCGAGTACGGCGCCGCGAAGGTCTACTCCACCGGCGACCTCGACGGGAAGCTTGCCCGGCCCGGCCGGCGCTGCCGCGATGCAGGCCGTCATCGACGGTGGCGACGCACCCGACCTGATCATGTTCCCGCAGACCTACGGCGGCCGCGACGTGATGAGCCGGCTGTCGGTCAAGCTCGACAAGACCGTGCTGACCAACAACACCGACGTCGCCGTCGACGGCGACACCGTCAAGGTGACGACGCCGGTGTTCGGTGGCGAGACGATGGTCACGACCTCGTTCACCGGGAGCGGCCCGTACCTCGCGGCCTTCCGGCCCAAGTCGTTCGAGGCCGAAGCCGGCGGCGGCGCCGCCGGCGAGGTCGTCGCTGCCGCGGTGCCCGATCTCGGCGCGGCCGGCGGTGCGACGGTCACCGCAGTTCACGTCGAGGAGTCGACCGGTCCGAAGCTGGACGAGGCCGCCGTCGTCGTCGCCGGTGGTCGCGGCCTCGGTGAGGCCGACAAGTTCGCGATGGTCGAGACAGTCGCCAAGCTCCTGCAGGGTGCGGCGGGCGCGTCCCGTGCGATCGTCGACGCCGGCTGGGTGCCGTACTCGATGCAGGTCGGCCAGACCGGCAAGGTCGTCAAGCCGAACGTCTACATCGCCGCCGGCATCTCGGGTGCCACCCAGCACATGGTCGGCATGAAGGGTTCGAAGAACATCATCGCGATCAACAAGGACGAGGAGGCGCCGATCTTCGGCGTCGCCGACCTCGGCATCGTCGGTGACGTGCACAAGGTGATGCCCAAGCTCATCGAAGCCCTCCAGTCCCGCTGAGCCGGGCCGAGGCGGCCGATCGCGCCGTTCCGTCTCGCCGCTCTCCATCCCCCGGATGGACAGGGCTCGGGGCGCCTTGCGCTCGACCGCCTCGATCCCGGCTCAGAACGGCGAACGCGCTCGGTGGCGCGAACCTCCGGTGCCGCGTCGACGGTCGGTCAGCGGTGACCGTAGGGGTTGCGGTCTGACTCCAGCCGTGACGTTGTGCCCGGGGGTCAGGTGAGTGCGAGGCGGATGTCCTGCATCAGGACGACCAGGTCCTCGACGATGCTCCGCAATTCCGGGACGTCCACCAACCCGATCGCCTTGACGACGAGCGGCACCGTCCTGGCTGTCACCATGCGGGTGGCGACCTGATCGGGTGATCGGTCGTGCACCCAGAACATGACGAGACCCATCTGATACAGCCAGAGCACCTCCGGCAGTTCGTCGCTGAACGCGCCCGGGATCTGGGTGTCGCCGCCGTCGAGCACATCACGCCATCGTTCGATCGCCGCCGTTCTCGCCGGTTCGGATTCCGCTGAGAACGGGCTCATCGGGCTCGCAGGGTCGGCGGCGGTGCGGAAGAACGAGGCGGCGAACTGGTGATAGCCAGCCATGGTGTCGAACCATGACTCCAGGTGCCGGTACATCCGTCGGTCGAGTTCGGTGACGCCCTCGAGGCGCTCGGCGGACGCAGCGAGGTGGCGTTCGGCGGCCCGGTCGTAGAAGCCCTGGATGAGCCCATCCTTGGAGTCGAAGTAGTAGTACGCGTTTCCGACCGACACGCCCGCGCGCTGCGCGACCGCTCGCATCGTCGTGGCCTCGAACCCGACCTCTTCGAAGAGGCCGAGTGCGGCGTCGATGATCGCCGACCTGGTCTGTTCGCCCCGACTCGCCATCGTGACCATCTTCGCTCAGGTGCCACAGCCCGGGCAGGCACCGGCGTCGCCGGGCTGGGTCGGCGGCGGCCACGGTCCGGTCGCCAAGTGCTCGGTCGGGTGATCGGTCGACAGCTTCCGGATCAACTCGGTCGCACCCTTCACCCGCCCGAACATCCGGCGCCGGCGGCCCTGCGCGAGTCGGATCGCCGTGACCCGGGTCCGTGCGACGGCCCACAGGACCGTGATCCACGCGGGGTCGCCTCGCAGCACGGCGCCCTCGTCGGTGACGACGGTGACGTCGGCGAGGATGCTGCCGACGTCGAGCTGCGGGAAGCGGGCGTTGGCGGCGTCGGACCCGGCGGGACGAATCGGACGGGTACGAGTTGGCGGTGCCGCTCGACCCATCGACGGGCCCGCCGGCACACGGGGCAGTGTGCGTCGTAGAGCACGGTCAGTCCCGACGGGCGTAGTGGCTGCCGGCTGACCGTCGGTGCCGTCGCCGGGGTCATGGCTGGGTGACCTCGGTGAACTCGTCGGTCGTGACGGGCAGCTCGGTCTGTCGATGGAACGTGGCGTTGCGTCGCAGCGTGTTGAACACCCAGACGTTCACGAGGTGCACGACGCCCAGGACGATCGCGACCACGCCGACCTTTCGCGACACCAGTTCGAGCACTTCTTCGGCACTGTCGACCATGCGGTCCGTGCGCAGGAACAGCGAGACGTATCCGAGGTTGAGCAGGTAGAAGCCGACGACGAGCAGGTGGTTGACCGCTGCGGCCAGACCGTCGTTGCCGTGGAACACCTCCCGGAGGAAGATCGCCCCGTGCCGCGACAGCGTCCTGGCGACGAACACCACCAGCGGCACGGCGATGGCGATGTAGATCAAGTAGGCGGCGAGTGTGTGGCTCACGGTGGTCTCCTCGGGTTTGTCGGTGGCATCCAACCGATGTAGTTGAACGTGTTCAACTACAATATGAACACGTTCAAATCAGAAGTCAAGGAAAAGATCTGAACACGTTCAAATCACGAAGAGAAGAACACCCTCGTGTGGCGACCGTGTTGCTCCGGGCGGTGGCGGTGCCCCGCCGGTGCCAACACGGTGTGCTCCGAATGCGTTCCCCCGGAACGGAGCGAGCGTCAGCGCGTGATGGGGCGAATGTCGGCGAGTGACGCAGATCAGAGGATCTGGCTGAGGAAGAGCTTGGTGCGTTCCTCCTGCGGATTCGTGAAGAAGTGCTCGGGAGTGCCGACCTCGACGATCTCACCGTCGGCCATGAAGACCACACGGTCGGCCACCTCGCGTGCGAATCCCATCTCGTGGGTGACACAGATCATGGTCATGCCCTCCTGAGCGAGGTCCTTCATGGTGTCGAGCACCTCCTTGATCATCTCGGGGTCGAGCGCCGATGTCGGCTCGTCGAACAGGATGACCTTCGGCTTCATCGCGAGCGTGCGGGCGATCGCGACACGCTGCTGCTGACCACCCGAGAGCTGACCGGGGTACTTGTTGGCCTGGTCGGGGATCTTCACGCGTTCGAGCAAGCTCCATCGCGCTGGCCTCCGCCTCCGCTTTCGGAATGCCCCGGACGTTGCGGGGTGCCAGCGTGATGTTCTCCAGGACCGTCAGATGTGGGAACAGATTGAACGACTGGAACACCATGCCCGTCTCGCGCCGGACCTCCTGGATGTTGCGCACGTCATCGGAGAGTTCGATGCCGTCGACGATGATCGATCCTCCGTCGTGGCGCTCGAGACGATTGATGCAGCGAATCAGTGTCGATTTGCCCGAGCCCGATGGCCCGATCACGACCACGACCTCCTGCTGGCCCACCTTGAGGTCGATGTCGTTGAGTGCACGGAAGTCGTCGAAGTACTTGTTCATCCCGGCGATTTCGATGATGGTCTCACCGGTGCCACCGATGATCTGTGTGGCGTCGGCGTTGACCTGAACGTTGCTCATGACGAGTAG
This sequence comes from uncultured Acidimicrobiaceae bacterium, assembly GCA_963827775.1. Taxonomy (GTDB): domain Bacteria; phylum Actinomycetota; class Acidimicrobiia; order Acidimicrobiales; family Ilumatobacteraceae; genus Ilumatobacter. Next base: position 119,616 of record CAWHCI010000002.1, read on the forward strand.
CTCCTGTGGATGACGGTGGGATGTGGGCGAAGGTGGCGGGAGCTCACCGTTGCCCGATTCCGAGACGTGCCTCGAGCCGGCGGCTCTCCTTGGACATGGTGTACGAGAAGGCCCAGAACCCGAGCGCGACGAAGAGGTAGGTCACCGGTGCGAGGCCCTTGCCGAGGAACTGCGGTTGGTTGTTCGCGATGGCCGCAGCGCTCAGGAACTCGAGGATGCCGACGACCGCGAGGAGCGAGGTGTCCTTGAACAGTGCGATGAACTGGCCGACCATTGCGGGAATGACGGCCCGGAGCGCTTGGGGCAGCACGATGAAGCGTTGCTGCGCACCTGGGGCGAGGCCCAGGGCCTGAGCCGCCTCCGTCTGGCCGTTGGGCACCGCCTGGAGGCCGCCGCGCACGATCTCGGCGATGTAGGCCGCACTGAAGCCCATGATGACCACGATCGCCAACGTGAGGTCGGCGGGGCGTTCGAAGTCGATGGGCAGGAAGAACGGCAGCAGCAGACTGGAGAACAGCAGCAGCGAGATCAACGGAACGCCGCGGATGAACTCGATGTAGAGCACCGACGCCGTCTTGATCACCGGGAGCCGGGACCGGCGGCCGAGTGCGAGCAGGATGCCGAATGGCATGCCGAGCGTGACGCCGACGACCGCCGTGAACAGGTTGATCTGGAGACCGCCCCAGTCCGCCCAGCCGAACCCGTCGAAGCCGATCGCCCGGATGATGAACGCGACGACGGCGGCGACGGCGAGCGAGACCAACCAGGTCAGCAGCTTGGATGCGGTCGTCGTTGCGACGTCGCGGCGTCCGAGCTCGCTCAGCACCCAGATGAAGACCACGAGGCCGACGCAGGCGCCGCCGAGCGTCGAGGTGCCGGCGATGACGAGCATCGATGCGATGACGAGGAGTGCAGTGATGTAGATGGCTCGTGTCCGCAGCGCCTTCGGTGCCCGCCACGCCAGTTCGCGCACGACGAACACGGTGGCGATGGCTGCGACGACGCCGATCCTCGGTGGCCAGGTCTGCGCGAACGCGGAGAAGAAGAGGAGGATCCCGATGATCGCCCAGAATCGACGAGCGAGCTCGAGCGAGCTCGAGTGGGCGGCCTCGATGCCCTGGAGCTCCGCGAGCTCGTAGCTGTTCCGGGCGATCGCAGCCGGCCGCGAACCCGATGGCGGCCATCACGATGAACGCGGACACCCACAGGCGCCACAACTCGTCGTCGGGGAACTGGCCGATCATGAAGATCCGCAACGTGTCCCGGATGATCGTGAAATCGATCGAGATCAGCCACACGATCGCCTGCCACGTGAGGAAGGCCGCGATGAGGCCGACGACGACCGTCAGGACGGAGTTGAACGGCGTGTTGAACAGGTTGACCCTCAACCACCTGCCCGGGGCCATCCGCTCGACGATTCGCTTGGGCTCCGGAAGGGGCACGGGGTCCTCGCCGAGCACGGCCATTCCGATTGCGTCCTTGTCGATGTCTGCTGCGCGTACGTCTTCGTCCATGTCAGCGCCCCACGATCTGCAGTCGACGGTTGATGATGTTGCCGATCGCCGAGAGCACCAGCGAGATCACGAGGTACAGCAGCATCAGGATCAACACGAGCTGTGGTGCGGGTAGCGACTGGCCGGCGAGGTTCGAAGATGATCGATGTCATCTCGCCGAAGCCGATCGCGATCGCCAGCGACGTGTTCTTCGAGAAGTTCAGGAACTGGTTGATGAGCGGCGGGAACGCGATCCGCATCGCCTGCGGGAGGATGACGAAGCGGTAGCGCTGGAAGCTCGACAGGGCGAGCGCCTCCGATGCTTCGACCTGGCCCTTGTGGACGGCCTGGATGCTGCCTCGGACGATCTCGGCGATGTGGGTGGCGGTGTAGAGCACGAGGGCCGTGACGAGTGCGGCGTACGGCATCTGCATGCGGATGCCGCCCTCGTACACGCGGCCGGCTTCGTCGATCGTCGGGAGCGAGACCTTGGCGGGCCCTCCGAGCGCGACGAAGGCGATGACGCTGATGCCCAGGAACGTCCCGAGCCCCCAGAGGACTCGGTGGTGCGGGTGCGCCGGTTCGATGAACGACCTTCGTGCGCCAGTACACGACGCCGCCGGCGACGATCAATGCGATCGAGCAGGATCCAGCGGTAGGCGACGAAGTTGTCGAGGCCCTCGATCGACGGGAACGCGAAGCGGCTGTTGTTGAAGATGAACGTGTCCGAACGGCGTCCACGATTCGGACGACCGGGGGAACGCGGTGAGATACGACGCCCGACCAGATGAAGAGGATGACGACGAGTGGTGGGATGTTGCGGAAGAACTCGACGTAGCCGGTGGCGAGCTTGCGCATCAGCCAGTTCGACGACAGGCGGGCGATGCCGACCAGGGTGCCGAGGATGACGGCGAGTGGGATGCCGATGACGATCAAGCGCAGCGTGTTGTAGAAACCGGCGGTGATGGCCTCGCCGACGGTGTCGGCGGGCGTCAGGGCGTTGTCGGCGATCGTGATGCCGGCCGGCTGATCGAGGAAGTCGAAGTTGAGGTTGAGACCGATCGCATCAGTGCGTGCCCGGAAGTTGCCCCAGAGGTACCAGAAGACCATGCCGACGACGACTCCGAACACCACCTGCGCGAGGATCGCCAGCACCTTGGTGTCCCGCCAGAGCGGCGCGAGTTGGTCGACGGACTTGTCGTAGCGGCGCTGCCCGATGACGCGATAGCAGTCCAGCAGCAGTCGCCCGATCATGTAGGCGATCGTCGCCGCGACGCCGATCGCCACGACCCACAGCAGGAAGATGATCATCGATGGAGCCCCCCAGGTTCAGATCTCGATGTGTACCACGTGGGAGGGGCCCTGCGGCCCCTCCCACGTCTCGAACCACGGTGTCGTGTCCGGCCCGCGGCCGGTCACGGCACGGTGATCAGCGGAACGGCGGGATGTAGAGCAGACCGCCGTTGGTCCACAGATCGTTCGGGCTTCCCTCGAGGTGAGCCCGATCGGCGTGAGGTTGCGCTCGAAGATCTCCTCGTAGTTGCCGACCTGCTTGATCACGTTGTAGAACGCAGTCGGGGGCGAGGCCGAGCCCGAGGTCCTTCACGGCCTCGTTGCCGTCGTCGTCGACGACCGGCTGACCGAGGAACGTCAGGATGTTGGAGTCCTCGCTGGCGAGGAAGTCATCGACGTTCTCCGACGTGATGCCGTACTCCCACGCCTGCACCGTGGCCATCGTGGCCCAGTCGACGATCTGCGCCCACTGGCTGTCGCCGTCGGCGACTGCCGGGCCGAGCGGCTCCTTCGAGATGATGTCCGGAAGGATCGTCGTCTCGAGCTCCATGCTGGCGGCGAACGACGGCGAGCTGCGAGGCGTCCGAGGTCCAGACTTCGCACTGGTCGGCCTGGAAGGCCGGGTTGCAGCTCGTCGTTCGACTCGAACTCGAGCGGGGTGAACGGGATGCCCGGTCGTCGAACACGGCGTTCAGGTTGAGCAGCGTCGTGGTACCGGTCTGCACGCAGATCGTGGCGTTCGCCATGTCCTCGAGCGATGCGATGCCGCTGTCGGCGCGCGACCATGAAGCCCTGACCGTCGTAGAACGTTGGTGTGCAGGAACGTGGCCTGCTCGGCGCCGTCACGGCTGGCCGTCCAGGTCGTGTTGCGGATCAGGACGTCGATCTCACCGGACTGCAGCGTCGGGAACCGCTCGGCGGCCTCGAGGGCGTGACGTCGATCGCCTCGGCGTCGCCGAGCACGGCGGCCGCGATGACCTTGCAGAAGTCGATGTCGAACCCGGCAGCTTCGCCGTGGCGGCGTCGACGGTGCCGAAGCCGGCCAGCCCGTTGTTGCCGCCGCAGTTGAGCACGCCGCGATCGGTGACGGCGGCGAGCACGCTGCCGCCCTGGGCAGCGTCGACGGTGTCCTCGCCGCCGGTGTCCTCGCCGCCGGTGTCCTCGGCCGGTGTCTTCGGCGGCGCCGTCACCGCGTCGGCGTCGTCGTCGTCGCCGCCGCACGCCGTCACGACGAGTGCCAACGCGGCGAGCGCGCCGGCAGCCTTCTGCCAGTTCCTGGTCGTCCCCCTACGGGTCATACTTCCTCCTGAAGTGTCGGGCCGATGCGTCGCTGCCGCCGGCCGCTGGTGTTCACGCTGCTGCGAGGCGGTGCCTCACGGAACGAGACGCCGACATTACCAGGCGTCGACGCGTGCCCGGGCAACAGGACGGGCGCGGCGAGCCCGGTCGGCCTGTTACGCTGCACGAACGGTGGTTCGGCCAGACTGTCGGGATGTCCGATGCCGCCCCGTCGTCATCTCGATCGTCCGTTCCGCCCCGAGATCCGTCGATGCCGTCGGCCTCGCGGTCGGTCCGTCCGGAGCCGGTGCCCCGCCAGCTCGGGTTGAACCGGGCGGCGATGGAGTCGCTCGGATTCGCCGGCAAGGTCGGGCGAGACCCTCGTCGTGCCGGCGAAGGACGGCCCGGTCACGATCGCCGTCGGGGTGGGCGACGACGCCGTCGATCTCACAACTCCGCGACGCCGCGGCAGCCTTCGCCCGGGCGGCCGGCAGCGCCGCGGTCGCTCGCGACCAACCTGGCCGACTCCACTCGACGCCGCGGCTGCGCCAGGCGGTGGTCGAAGGGGTGGTGCTCGCGCGGTACCGCTTCGTGGGTGAGAAGAACGACACGATCGATCGAGCACCCGGTCGAGTCGCTCGCGCTGATGGTGCGCCGCAGGCCGACAAGCCGGCCGCCAGGGCGCGGATCGTGGCGTCGTCACCGCTCGCGCCGCGACGCTGGCCCGCGAGCTGGCCAACACGCCGCCGAGCCACCTGACGCGCACGCGACCTGGCGCGCCGGGCGATCGACCTCGCCGGCGAGCACGGTCTGTCGGTCGAGGTCTTCGACACGGACGCACTCGAGGTGCTCGGGTGCGGCGGCATCCTCGGCGTCAACGCGGATCGGTCGAACCACCACGCATGGTCAAGCTGACCTACTCGCCGCGCGACCCGACGGCGCACCTCGCCCTGGTCGGCAAGGGCGTGATGTACGACTCGGGCGGCATCAGCCTCAAGCCGAGCAATCCGATGCACGCACTGATGAAGATGGACATGTCCGGTGCCGCCGCCGTGCTCGCCGCGATGACAGCGCTCCGCGACCTCGGGTGCCGGAACCAGGTGACGGCGTGGCTGATGTGCACCGACAACATGCCGTCGGGTTCGGCGCATGAAGCTCGGTGACGTGCTCACGATCCGCAACGGCAAGACGGTCGAGATCCACAACACCGACGCCGAGGGCCGGCTCATCCTGGCCGACGGCCTGTCGCTCGCCGCCGAGGCAGAACCCGACGCGATCGTCGACATCGCCACGCTCACGGGTGCCGCGATGGCGGCGCTCGGCCAGGAGATGGCCGCGGTGATCGGGTCGGACGACGGCCTGATCGAGCAGGTCGAGGCGTCGAGCCGAGTCACGTCGACGAGCCGGTGTGGCAGCTGCCGCTGGCGAAGGACCGTTACCGCAAGCTGCTCGACTCGGTCGTCGCCGACATGAAGAACGTCGGCGGCCCGTACGCCGGGGCGACCACCGCGGCGATCTTCCTGTCCGAGTTCGTGGGCGACGTGCCCTGGGCCCATCTCGACATCGCCGGCCCGATGAACGTCGACGGCGACTCCGGCTGGAAGTCGAAGGGTGCCACCGGCTTCGGCACCCGCCTGTTGATCGATCTCGCGTTGGAGTTCAACCCGGGGTGACCGGGTCTCGGATGCAGCTGATCTGCGACCACGACCATCCGCTCGGCCGGGATCGATCATGAGCAACGACCTCGGAACGCCCGAGGCGGCATTCGCGAGTGCGCAGTCGGCGATGGCGTCCGGCGATCTGGCGGCGGTGTTCGCGTGCTTCGACCGTGGTGACCTGATGAAGATCGCCGGCAACAGCGTGCGTGCCCTGTCCGCAGCCGATCCCGACGTCGCCGAGCTCTGCGACCGCTTCGGGTTCGGCACGCTCGGGGAACTGCGGGAGCTGACCGAACGGATGGCCGCCTCGGCGGCGCTGGTGACCGACGACCGGGCGTCGTACGACCCGGTCGCCCACCGACAGCTGGTGAAGGACTACGAGGCCGCGATCAAGAACGGCATCCGGGACGTCGCCGACCTCCCGGGCTTCACGGCTGCGATGGAGGACCGGATGCGTCGCGTCCTGGGTGGCGGGTCGATCTCGTCGTCGCTGTTCGGCGGCGAGACGCTCGCGGGGGTCGTCGTCGACGGCAAGAAGGCGTGGGCCACCCGCACGGAGCGCGGACGAGAGGTCGAAGACGTCGGCTTCGTGCTCACGCGCGACGGCTGGAAGATCAAGTTGTTCGCCCGGCGCCCCGCACGCTGACGACCGCCCGGGTCAGCTCGCCAACGCGACGGCCTCGAAGGCCCGTGCGACGGCACCGGCCGGCACGCCGGCCTCGACGAGGCGGCGTTCGAGGTCGAGCCGGTCGGGCCGGACCATGCGCCGTGCCCAGTCGTCGTGGGTCGCCCTGAGATCGTCGGGGAGTCGCCGGAGGTGCCGCTGGGCGACGGTGGGGAACCGTCGGCGCACGGCGAACCCGTCGCTCGTCGGCTGAGCGAGACCGAACATCACGCATCGGTGCAGCGCCTTGCCGAACGGAGAGTTCTGACCCTTCGCGAACGACAGGCCCATCGAGGTCGCCGCGTGGTGCAGGTCGAGTGTGAAGCCGTCGGGTTCGCGATCGAACTCGTCGGCGAACCGGCGCATGATCCACGTGGCGGTCGGCCCGATGACGCTGAGCCAGAACCGTTCGACGTAGGCGCTGCGGGGGTCGTGGCCCTTGGCGTCGACCACCGGGTCGGCCCAGGGCCGGATCGTCGCGTGCGTTGGGATGAGTTGGATGACGTCCACGGAGAGCTCCGTCCTGATGCGCTGAAGCGGAGGGAAGCCGGACGCCGGAGTGGAGGGATCCGGCGCGGCGAAGCGGAACCCGAGCGACCCGAGGGCCCGGTCGCCAGCGGAAACCCGTCGCTGAGCAGGATCTTCGCGATCGGGAACGACCTCTGCAGAAGCTCTCCACAGTCTCTCCAGGACTCGACCGCGCTGGTTCTCCATGCTGATGACCTATCCGCCGGACAGGCCGACGGAGCAACAGGAGTCACCATGCACATCACCGCAGTCATCGTCGGCGCCGGACAGGCCGGCCTCGCCATGAGCTCGTGCCTCACCAGGCGCGGCATCGACCACGTGGTGCTCGAGCGCGGCCGGATCGGCGAGCGTTGGCAATCGGAGCGTTGGGACTCGCTGCGGCTGCTCACCCCGAACTGGATGACCCGTCTGCCCGGTTTCGGTTACGCCGGCCCCGATCCCGACGGCTTCATGACGATGCCCGAGGTCGCGACCTTCTTCCGCGCCTACGCCGAGTCGTTCGGTGCTCCGGTGATCGGCGACACCATGGTGTTCGGCACCACTCGCACCAGTGCAGGCTTCGAACTGGAGACGTCGTCGGGCACGTTCCGGAGCCGATTCCTGATCGCCGCCACGGGCGCCGGCGCCACGCCCGACATCCCGGCATCGGCGACCGACGCCCCGGCCCGTCTCGCCCAGACGACGCCGAAGTTCTACAAGCGGCCCGAGCAACTCGCCGACGGCGGCGTGCTCGTCGTCGGTGCCTCGGCCTCGGGCATCCAACTCGCCCGCGAGATCCACGAGTCGGGCCGGCCCGTCACCATCGCGGTCGGCGGGCACACACGTCTGCCGCGTCGGTACCGCGGCGTCGACATCCACCGGTGGTTCGACTGGATGGGCACGCTCGACCGGACGCACGACACGTTCGCCGATCTCGAGGCCGCCCGCTCCGAACCGTCGCTGCAGCTCGTCGGCACCGCCGAGGGACGCAGCGTCGACCTCGTCGAGCTCGAACGCATCGGCGTTCGCATCACCGGTCGCCTCCGCGGCTTCGACGGCGACCGGGCGACGTTCGACGGCTCGTTGCGCCGCTCGGTCGCAGTGGCGGACGACGGCCAGGCCCAGCTGCTGGATCGAATCGACCGTTGGGCGACCGGCCACGGTCTCGACGCCGAGCTGGACGAAGCCCATCGGCCGCCAACACTGTCGATCGGCGACGAGATCCCCGAGCTCGATCTTCGGGCCACCGGCATCTCGTCGGTGATGTGGGCGACCGGCTACCGGCCCGACTACTCGTGGATGGGGCTGCCGGTGGTGCGGCCCGACGGCGGCATCGACCACGACGGCGGGGTCGTGACCGGCTGCCCCGGTCTCTACCTCATGGGGCTGCCGCTGATGCGCACCCGCAAGTCGACCTACATCGACGGCGTCGCCGCCGACGCCGAGTACCTGGCGGGACATCTCTCGGGCCGTCTGGGCCTCGACGAGCTGGTGGCGAGCGGTGGCGTACGTCAGGCCGTCGAGCGGAGCCACGAGCGGGGCCCGATCGCGAAGTGTGGTGTCGAGGTCGGGGTCGATGCTCCGCAGCGTGTCGACGAGGTCGTCGTAGCCGAGCGAGACGCACCCGCTCGTCGGCTTGCCGACGCCACTCGACGTGTAGCTCGTGCGGTGCAGGAAGATCGCTGCGGCGAACGGCGTCTCGCCGGGCTCGTCGCCCGAGATCGGATCGAGGTTGGCGCCGATGACCGCGGCGTGCGAGTAGGCCTCGCCGTACGTCTGGAGCCACTCGTCGGGGCCACCAGCAGCCGGGCCGGTTGACCAGGTGCTGATAGCGCGCCGTGTTCGGCGTGGCTCCCCAGCAGTCCTCCCGGCGCACCGAACGGTACGGGGCTTCGACGCCCGGGTCGGGCCGGTTGCCGAACATGCTGAACGTCTGGCCGTCCCAGGCGGTGACTTCGCCGAGCGGGAACACGCCGGCCGGCGTCGTGCCGTCGCCCGACCGGCGCTCGACGAGGGGCCGGGTGCCGTTGCGGCCGAACAGAGCGGTCTCCCGGGCCGTGTTCCGGCAGCGCCAGTCGCCGCCGTCGGTCTGGACGGCGACCTCGACCGCGCCGGTGGTGTCGGAGAAGTCGTCGGTCACCATCACGACGAACTGGCGGATGCCGGGGTGCCGCCCGGCGAGCGCCTCGACCGTCTCCATGTCGCAGGTGGCTGCCGGGGCGAACGCCGATGTCGCGGTCGGCCCGCTCGGTCACCGTCGCCGCATCGAGGCCGTTCGTGGCCGCGTACGCGCTGCCGCCGAACAGCGCGAGGGACAAGACGGCGCGGGCGAGGATCACACCCCGAAGTCTGGTCGGTCGACCGGACGCGCCACAATCACACCATGGAGAAACTTCCCGTCGGTGTGATGGCGGCGTCCGAGCGGGTCGCAGCCGCCGAGCGCGTCGTCGTGCTCACGGGTGCCGGGATCTCGACCGATTCGGGCATCCCCGACTTCCGTGGACCGAAGGGCATCTGGACCAAGAACCCCGATGCGGAGAAGGCGGCGACGATCCAGAACTACCTCGCCGATCCCGAGGTGCGTCGCCGCGCGTGGCTCAACCGCCTCGACACGCCGGTGTGGACGGCCGAGCCCAATCTCGGTCACGAGTGCATCGTCCGGCTCGAACGCCGGGGTCAGCTGCACGCGCTCGTGACCCAGAACGTCGACGGGCTCCACCAGGAGGCGGGCAACGATCCGGAGCAGGTGATCGAGGTGCACGGCACCGTGCGATACACCCGTTGCTGGGACTGCAGCGACCGCCGACCGATGCGCGAGACGCTCGATCGTGTGCGAGCCGGAGAGGCCGATCCGCCGTGCCTGGTGTGCGGCGGCATCGTGAAGTCCGACACGATCAGCTTCGGCCAGTCGCTCGTGCCCGAGGTGATCGATCGAGCCCTGCGCGTGAGCGAGGAGTGCGACCTGTTGATCGCGATCGGCTCGACGCTCAGCGTGTATCCGGTCGCGAACTGCGTGCCGATCGCCAAGCGTGCGGGAGCCGCGGTGATCGTGGTCAACGGGCAGTCGACCGAGATGGACCATCACGCCGATCACCTGTTGATCGGTCAGATCGCCGACATCCTTCCGTCGCTCGTTCGAGGCTGATCTCCGTCGGCGCCCAGGACACCGGAGCGTGTGTCCGTCTGCCTCAGGCCCTTGCCGCGGTCGAGTCCGGCGTGGCGCCGTCGCCCGACGATCTGTCCGGCTTCGTCGTGGGCTCGGTCGGCAGCGACGCGTCCCAGATCACGATTCGGTCACGTCCGTCGACCTTGGCCTGGAGGAGTGCGCGATCAGCAAGCTTGATGAGCTCGGGGAGCTCGTCGCTCGCCGTCGAGTCGACCAGTCCCGAGACTCACCGTGAAGGTCGGCAGCTTGGCATCTGACAGGGCCTCGCTGAGCTGCTGCTGCAGCCGGTGCAGCACGGGGGCCGACGTGACGACGTTCGCGCCCGGCAGCACGATGACGAACTCCTCGCCGCCGTGACGCGCCACGATGTCGGCCTCGCGGAGGGCCGACCTGAGGACGCGGGCGAACAGCCGCAGCGCCCGGTCGCCGGTGTCGTGGCCGAACGTGTCGTTCAGATCCTTGAAGCGATCGAGGTCGGCCATGACGACGGCGAACGTCGCGTGGTCAGTTCGCATCTTCCGGACCTGGTTCTCCATGGCGCGTCGATTCAGGAGGCCCGTGAGCGGATCGGTGTCGGCTTGGAGCTGGGACTGTGACATCGCCCGCAGCATTCCGAGCCGTGCGCCGAAACTGACGGCGAGTCCTTCGAGCGCTGCGGCCGAGGTCTCGAGCTCGTGTTCGGTGGCGTCCGTGCGGTCGCGAATTGCGTGGAGCACGGCGGACGGGGTACCGAGCACGTTGACTGGCACGCACATCACGACGTGGTGATCGTCCAGCTCTCGTTCGCGGAGGCGGGGACACGCCGCGAGGCCGTTCGGGTTCCCGAACTTCATGGTCTGTCCGTTCCGTACTGCAGGACAACTGCGTGGCGTGGCTACTGAACAGCCGGGTGCAGCGTGGCCGGCGGCCGTTGCGAGCTGCTCGATGTGGGCGTTGCTCGAGTCGGCGCCGAGGAGCTCCGCCGGGCCGTCCGATGCGCCACGCAGCGCGACGCCTGCGACCTCGAACAGATCTCGTTCACGTTCGGCCATGTCGAACGCACGCTGCACGCGCCGGAGGAACCGCTGGGCTCGATTGCGTTCGTGAAGCTCGATCTCGTTGTCGTGGACCAGTCGGCGAATCTCGAGGAGGTCGCTCCGAATCGGCAATGTGGAGGTGATGGTGAGCGTCACCCCGGCGAACGTGAGGAAGATCGCAAGCTCCCGTGCCAATGCCGCGGCCGACGCCCCGCCGTCGCCGGTCAACTCGATCATCGTCCATCGGCTGCCGAGATACGCGACGGAAAGCCCCCCGAGCACGCCGGCGATGCGCGCCGCGATGTTGCGAGCACTCACCTGCTGGGCGAGGAGTTCTCTCCCGTCTTGCGGCGGCTTGCGTTTCACAATTGAACTATCGGCATCGTCTGCCGTCGCTTGAGAGTCCCGCACGAGGGAATACCCGACCGGGTGGGTAGGTTTTAGCGTCCATGGCAACGTTCCGTGACCTGCTGACGTCGGCGAAGGCCGAGATCACCGAGGTGTCGACCGAAGGTGCCGCCGAGCACATCGCCGCCGGCTACACCGTGCTCGACGTGCGCGAGCCCGACGAGTATCAGGAGGGTGCGCTGCCCGGCGCGGTCCACATCCCGCGCGGCCACCTCGAGTCGCAGATCGAGGGCCGTATCTCCGACAAGACCACCCCGGTCGTCGTCTACTGCGCCGGCGGAGTGCGCTCCGCGTTCGCCGCCAAGACGATGCAGGAGCTCGGCTACGAGACGGTCGAGTCGATGGAGGGCGGCTTACGGCCGCTGGAAGGACGAGGGCCGCGAGTGGGTGCACGCCGGCGTCGCTGAGCCCCGAACAGATGAACCGGTACAAGCGGCACCTGCTGCTGCCCGAGGTCGGTGTCGAGGGCCAGAAGCAGCTGCTCGACGCCAAGGTGCTGATGCTCGGCGCCGGCGGGCTCGGCTCGCCCGCCGCGCTCTACCTCGCGGCGGCCGGGGTCGGCACGATCGGCATCGTCGACATGGACGACGTCGACGCGTCGAACCTCCAGCGCCAGATCCTCCACAACGTCGATCGCATCGGTGACCGCAAGGTCGACTCGGCGAAGAAGACGCTGACGATGCTCAACCCCGACGTCGACGTCGTCACCTACGACACCCGGCTCGACGCGACGAACATCATGGACATCATCGCCGGCTACGACGTGGTCGTCGACGGTGCCGACAACTTCCCGAGCCGCTACCTGCTCAACGATGCGAGCGTGAAGCTCGGCATCCCGGTCGTGCACGGCTCGATCTTCCGGTTCGAGGGCATGGTCAGCGTGTTCCACCCGCTCGAGGGCCCGACGCTACCGCGACATGGTGCCCGAGCCGCCGCCGGCCGAGCTGGCGCCGTCGTGCGCCGAGGCCGGCGTGCTCGGTGTGCTGCCCGGCATCGTCGGGTCGATCCAGGCGCTCGAGACGATCAAGGTGATCCTCGGTCTCGGCGAGCCGCTGATCGGCCGGATCCTGTCGGTCGACACCACCGAGATGGAGTTCCGGGTGTTCAACCTCAAGCCGGACCCGACGAACCAGGTCACCTACGAGAACCGCGACCGCATCATCGTGCAGGAGCTCGACGGCCTCTGCGCCCCGGGCCTGTCGCACGACTGAGCCGGCCGATACGCCTGCCAATCCCGCCCGGCGCGCTGCCTACGATCGCGGCGTGTCGCTCTATCCACCGCTCGACGTCCGCGTCGTCACGCCCCGGCTCGAACTGCATGGCGCGACCGACGATCTGCTCGGACGACTCGCCCCACTCGTGCGGGCGGGTCAGGCCACCGCCGACCCGCCACCGTGGGACGACCCGAGCTCGTTCTACGAGCCGGACCCCGATGCGCGCGTGCAGGGCTGGCTCCGAGGTGTCTGGCGCGGTCGCGGCACCGTGACAGCTGACCGCTGGCGGCTCTACTTCGTGGTGATCGTCGATGGGGAACCCGTCGGCATGCAGGACGCGATCGGTGACGAGTTCGATTCGTTCGGCACCGTCGAGACCTCGTCATGGGTCGCCTCCGACGTTCGTCGAGCGCGGGATCGGCACCGAGATGCGGTCGGCGATCCTTCACCTCGCATTCGAGGGGTTGAGCGCAAAGGAGGCCCACAGTGAGGGAGCGGTCGACAATGCCGGCTCGAACAGCATCTCCGAGCGCCTCGGCTACGAGCCCAACGGAACGTCGTGGGCCACCCACCAGGGCAAGCCGGTGCTCGGCCAACGATGGAAGCTCGACCGCGCGACCTGGGAGGCCGGGCGTCGCGACGACATCACGATGACGGGTGTCGAGGAGTGCCGCACGACGCTGGGCATCGGAGGACCACCGACGCGGTCGCCGACCGCAGGCGGCTCGAGCCAGGGAACCGATCCAGGGTCGAGTTCGTGATGGAGGGACCCGATGTGGACTTCGAGATTCGGGCCGCGCTCGCAACGGGGCCTGCCTACACGGCGCTGACGGAACAAGGCGTCGAGGACGTCACCCGTGCGCTTCGTGCGGCTCTGGAACCGTTCATCGAGCCGGGTGTCGGGGTGGGTGTTCCACAGGCGGTCGAGTTCTCGGTGGCATCCAAGCCAACCTGACCAGCGCGTTCCCCGGCGGGCGGGTTGGGATCCGTACTCGATCGTGCCGGCTCGGCACTCAGGCGGCGGCGAAGGCGGCGAGGCAGGTGCGGGCCATCTGGGTGAGGCGGGCGAGGTCGTCGGGGTCTTCGGCCTCGTCCGGGAACGTCGGTGGACGGGCGCTCCGTTCGGCATCAGCCGTGGCCGGTACGGTCGCGGCCATGGCGATCGAGGTCACTCCGTCGGGCCAGGCGTGTGGAGCAACGCGTCACGGGCGTCGACCTGACCCGCCCACTCGACGACGGCACGGTTCGTGAGATCCGGGCGGCTTGGCTCGAGCACCACGTGCTCTCGTTCCCGGGCCAGCCGATCGACGACGACGACCTCGAACGGTTCACGCTGGCATTCGGCGGGTTCGGCGACGACCCGTACATCGCGCCGATTCCGGGTCGCAAGCACGTGATCGCCGTCTGCCGGGCCGCCGACGAGACGGCGCCGCTGTTCGCCGAGAACTTCCACAGCGACTGGAGTTTCCAGGAACACCCGCCGGCCGGCACCTGTCTGCGATCGGTCGTCGTGCCACCTACGGGCGGCGACACCCTTTTCGCGAACCAGCACGCCGCGCTCGACGCGATGCCGGCCGAGATGCGCGAGCGATTCGAGGGACTGACGGCGATCCACTCGGCCCGCGGCGGCTACGCACCGTCGGGCTTCTACGGCGATCAGGCAACCGAGGCCGACCGCAGCATGGACATCCGGCCGTCCGACACGGCGATGGCCACGCAGCTCCACCCGCTCATCCGAGCTCACCCAGAGACCGGTCGGCTCGGCTTCTTCAGTTGCCTCGGCTACATCATCGGCATCGACGGCATGCCCGACGACCAGGCGCGGTCGCTCCTGTCGGAACTGTTCCGGTGGCAGGGCCGCGACGAGTTCGTGTACCGGCATCGGTGGGAACCCGACATGCTCGTGATGTGGGACAACCGGTCGGTGTTGCACAAGGCGACGGGTGGCTACGACGGCCACGAGCGCGTCATGCACCGCACCACGATCGCGGCCGCAGCCTGAGCGTTCGAACCGGCTGCCACGTCACCCGGCGAGACGTCGTCTCGAGCCGAATTTGGCGGCGTCACCGACCGGGGGTTCCCGCCAAGTGTGCTCCCGGTCGGCGCGCCGAACCATCTTTCGGTCGGCCCCTGGCCGAACTTGATGACGATGTTGTCGAAAGTCGAGAAATTCTCGCGAATCGTTCGGGTCAGTCGAGGAACTCGGGCTCGCGGGCCACGAGCTCGTCCCAGAACGGCTGGAACTGGAACCATCCGGCGATGTCGCTGCCCTGCGCCTTGAAGCCGTCCTCGCACAACTCGGTGGCGATCTCGATCGGCTCACCGGCCGACTCCGCGAGGAGCTGGCTCTGGCAGAGGCGCTCGAGTGCGATGAACCACCACACGGCTGCGTCGACCGAACCACCGGTCGTGATCAGGCCGTGGTTCTGGTGGATGAGTGCCTTCTTGTCGCCGAGGGCCTCACCCATCGCCTTGCCGACCGCCGGGTCGAGCACGACGGCGCCGCTGCCGACGTTGCAGAGCGCGACGTCGTTGTAGAACATCGTGGCGTCCTGGGTGATCATCTTGAGGGGCTTGCCGAGCGTCGAGAACGTGCGGCCGTACATCGAGTGCGAGTGGGCGGCGGCCATCACGTCGGGGCGGGCCTTGTGCAGCTCGCTGTGGATCGCGAACGCGGCGGCGTTCACCGGACGATCACCCACGACGACCTCGCCGGTGTGATCGACGCAGATCAGGTCGCTCACCTTCATCAGCTTGAAGTTGTGACCGAACGGGTTGACCCAGAACCGGTCGGGGAACTCGGGATCGCGGACGGTGACGTGACCGGCGACGCCCTCGGCGAGGTGGAGCCGTCCCATGGTGCGCAGCCCGGCGGCGAGGCGCTGCTTGCGATGGAGCCGCTCGGCCTCGATGTCGTCCTTCGGCGTGGTCGCCTGCTCCTCGAGTTCTGCGAGGTCGTCGTCGATCGTGTTCGCCATGGCAAGCCCCCGTGCTGCGTTCGTGGTACGTGAGTCGGTGACCGCATCGTACCGAGCCCGGTTCGCCGCCGACGATGCGCGACGCGGACGTCAGGCCGGGTCGGTGCGCACGACCGCCTCCACGCGCTGGATCTCGTCGCGTTCCTGCACGACGACACCGACGAGCACGAGCGCGATGCCGGCGAGATCGATGCCCGATGGCTGCTGATCGAGTGCGACCCAACCGACGATCACCGCGGTCACGGGGAGGAGCGCGAGCAGCAGCGAGAACCGACGGATCGGGATCCGCCGCATCGTGAACTGGTCGATGCCGTAGCCGATCGCGTTCGAGAACACGCCGACGAGCAGGCAGAGCGCCAGCAGGCGGGGATCGAGCCACACGTGGCCGCTCCCCGGCGCACCGATCGGGGCGATCGCCACGGCCCCGATCGCCAGGCCGAGCCCGAGCCCGGCGACGCCCCGATCGACCTGTGCGACCCGAGAACCGATCACGATGTACACGGCCCAGAGCGCGACGCGGCGAGGATGAAGAGCAGACCGACGAGGTTGTCGTCGACCTCGACGCCCCCGAGCACCAGCACGCCGGCCACCGCGAAGGTCAGCGCCCCGGCGTTGCGGCGGCTGCCGGGTGGTGACGGCCGCAACCGCGATCGGCCCGATGAACTCGATCGTGACGCCCTTGCCGAGGTCGATGCGGTCGAGCCCGAGATAGAAGAACACGTTCATCAGGGCGGTGGCGATCCCGAAGACCGCCACGCCGACCAGTTGCTCGCGGGTCCAGTGCATTCGCCACGGACGTGACACGAGCACCAGCACCACGGCGGCACCGATCACGCGCAGCCACGCAACCGTCTGCGGTGCCACCTCGTCGAAGATCGACACTGCGATCGCAGCGCCGATGTACTGCGAGATCGCCGAGACGAGGAACAGCGCCTCGGGCGGCAACGCCCGCAATCGCTCCTCGGTCCTCCCCATGGCGCGCAGTCTTCCCCAGGCGCCGCGTCGCCACCAACACCCGACGGGTCGCGGCGGCCACCTCCGGAAACCGGGAGGAAACGAGCCGTTCCGCACTACTTCGAGGGTCGCCTCGAGGGGCATCATCGGCCCGGAGGTGCAATTCGATGATCTGGTTCGGTCTCGCCGTCGTGATCGCAGCTCTGGTGATCCGCATCGTCGTGCTGGTCCGCCGGCGGAGCGCCACGGGCGAGCCCGTCGACGAGGTGGATCCGAACCTCACGCTCGGCATCGTCCTCACCGGAACCGGGATCGCACTCGCGGCCGCGGTCGGCAGCGGCATGTATGCGCTGATGGCGGCCGGTCTCGTCCTGATGGCCGTCGGTGCTCATCGGACGCAGCGGCACCACCACCAGTGACCGCACCGGGACGAAACCCGGTCGTCGTTCGACGTCCCGACTTGCGACGATGGAGCCGTGTCCCGTTCGGCCCCCTCGTCCCATCGCGCCCTCGTGCGCCTCGTCCGGTCCGACGCCGGGCGCTGGGCCGCGCTCGCCGTGCTGGTCGCGATCGGGTCGCTCCTCCTGCTCACGGGGCCGCTGGTGGTGCGCCGGATCGTCGACCGCGCCGGCGACGGTGCGAGCACCGGTGAGCTGCGCAATCTCGCCGTCGTGTTCCTGGCGATCGTGGTCGTCGGCCAGGTCGTCGAGGTGCTCGTCGCCCGCTCCGCCACGATCTCGGCCTGGCGGACCACGAACCAGCTCCGACTCGACATCACGGCCCACGTCCTCGGTCTCGATCACGAGTTCCATCGGCGCCACACCCCGGGCGAGCTGATCCAACGCGTCGACGGCGACGTCACGTCGGTGTCCGAGCTGCTCGGCCGCGTGGTGCCCAAGGCGCTGGGGGCCGCGTTGCTGATCGGCGGGATGGTCGTCGTGGTCTCGGTGATCGACTGGCGCGTCGGTCTGGGCATGGCGGTCTACATCACGATTGCGATTGGGCTGGTGCTGCTGCTCCGTCACCGCGCCGTGGCCGAGTCGTCGGAGGAGCTGGGTGCGCTACGCCCGCCTGTACGGCGGCATCGAGGAACGGCTCAACGCCTCGGAGGATCTGCGGTCGAACGGCGCGGGCAGCCATGCCATGTGGCGATTCGTCGAGGACTCCGCCGGCGCCCTGGTCACCTCGGTGCGTCGCGAATCGGCCTTCCTGGGGATGTGGTGGGCGGTGCAGGGCGCCGTCGTCGCCGGCATCGTGGTGGCACTGGTCGCCAGCACCGTGCTCGTGGCCAACGGAGCGATGAGCATCGGGACGGCGTTCCTGCTCTTCCAGTACGTCCTCCTCATCGAACGACCACTCGAAGACGTGGTGCACGAACTCCAGACCGTGCAGAAGGCGACCGGCGCGATGCGGCGCGTCGCCGACCTGATGGCGATCGAGTCCACGATCGTCGACGAGGGCACGACCTCGCCGCCCGCCGGACCGCTCGACGTGCGGTTCACCGCCGTCGGATTCGACTACGGCGACGACCAACCGGTGCTCGTCGACGTCTCCGTCGCGTTCGGTGCCGGCCACTCGGTCGGGATCGTGGGCCGCACGGGGAGCGGCAAGACGACGTTCTCGCGGTTGGTGCTCCGGCTGATCGAACCCACCACGGGAACGGTTGCGCTCGGCGGCGTGCCGATCGCCGACATCCCGATGTCGGAGCTCCGGCACCGGGTCGCGCTCGTGCCGCAGGAGGTGGAGCTGTTCGCCGGGTCGATCCGGGACAACGTGACCCTGTTCGACGACACCCCCACCGACGACGCCGTCGTCCGTGCGCTCCGCGCGGTCGGTCTCGACGGGCTCGCCGACGGTGGCGTCGACCGTGCCCTCGGGGCCGGCGGCGCCGGCCTGTCGGCCGGCGAGGCACAGCTGCTCGCGCATGGCGCGGGTGTGGCTGCGCGACCCCGATCTCGTCGTGCTCGACGAGGCGACTGCCCGGGTCGACCCGGTCACCGAGGCCAAGCTCGAATCGGCGATCGCGGGCCCTGATGAGGGGCCGGACGACCCTCGTGATCGCGCACCGGCTCTCGACACTCGCGCGACGTCGACGAGATCGTCGTGTTCGACACCGGGCGGGTCGTCGAGCACGGGAACCGCAACGCACTCGCACAGGATCCCACGAGCCGTTTCCACCGGCTGTTGACCCTGGCCCTCGACGACCTCGACACGATCGACCAGCCGGAGGCGTCGCGATGAACCAGTGGTCGTTGATCTGGCGAGTGATCCGCCACAGCCGCTGGACGTTCTGGGGCGGTTGGGCGCTGTTCGTCCTGTTCTTCACGCTCCCGGTCGCGATCGGCTGGGCACTCAGCCGCGCCTTCGACGCGCTCTCCCGTGGCGACTCGGCCGAGGTCTACCGCTGGGTGGCCGTGCTGATCGTGGTCGAGGTGGCCCGGATGGCGTCGATCCACGGTGGCGCGCTCGTCTGGACGCGTGTCTGGCTGCAGATGCAGACGTTCCTGCGGGCGAACATGCTGGCCGCCCAGGTGGCGAGTGGTGGCCCGGAGGCGGGCCAGCCGGTCGGTTCGGCGGGCGAAGCGGTGACACACTTCCGCGACGACGCGGAGGACGTCGCCAGATTCGTCGACGGGCTGATCGACGTGTCGGCCGGTCTCGTGTTCACGATGATGGCCGGGGTCGTCCTCGGTGCAACAAACCTCGCGGGTGCCCTCGTGCTCGTCGTCCCGCTGGTCGTGGTCGCCGTCGTCACGAAGTCGCTGGACGCCCGGATCAGGCAGTACCGGGCCTCCGACCGCGAGGCGACCGGTGCAGTGACCGGGCTGGTCGGTGACGTGATGGCGGCTGCGACCACCGTCAAGGTGAACGACGCTGCGCCCGACGTGCTCGACCGGCTGCGCGTGCTCGTCGGTCGGCGACGCGAGACCGCTGTTCGCGACCGTGTACTCGAAGAGGGCGTGTACGCCTTCAGCCGCGGCGCCACCGACGTGGGGCTCGGCCTGGTCCTGCTGGTCGGGGCGGGAGCGCTCGTCGTCGGGACGATTCGACGTGGGCGAACTGGCCCTCTTCGTCGCCTACCTCGGCTGGTTGAGTTTCCTGCCCCGGATGGCCGGGCGGGCGATGGCCCGGCACAAGCAGGCCGGCGTGGCGTTCGGCCGCATGGCGGGTCTCGTGGCCGACGCCGATCCCCGGAACACGGTGACCGACCGGTCGCTGCCGATCGGCGTCGGCAAACACCGGCCGCGGCCCTCCGACCGGCGTCCGGAACGAGTGCCACTCGAGCGGCTCGACGTGATCGGGCTGTCCGCCCGCTACCCGTCGGGTGCCGGTGTGCACGACGTGTCGTTCTCGGTGATGCGTTCGGAGTTCGTCGTGGTCACCGGTCCGGTCGGTGCCGGCAAGAGCACCCTGCTCCGGGCCTTGCTCGGTCTGGCGTGGCAGGCCGAGGTCGACCGGCGAGGTGTGCTGGAACGGTGTACGGATCGACGATCGTGGTTCGTTCCTGGTTCCGCCGAACGCCGCGTTCCTGCCGCAGGTCCCCCAGCTGATCTCCGACTCGGTCGCCGACAACATCTCCTTCGGACGAGTCGAGGCCGACCGGGTCGCCCGCGCGACCGAACTCGCGGTGATGGACGCCGACATCGCCGAGATGCCCGACGGGATCGAGACGATGATCGGCCCGCGGGGGCTCCGGCTGTCGGGCGGGCAGCGGCAGCGGCTCGCGGGTGCCCGAGCCATCGTGCACGACCCCGAACTCGTCGTGCTCGACGACCTGTCGAGCGCGCTCGACGTCGAGACCGAGCTGCGGCTGTGGCAGAACCTCGCCGACGCCGGCATGACGGTGATCGCCGTGTCGCACCGGGCGGTCGCGTTCGACCGCGCGGATCGGGTGCTGCGACTCGAGGGCGGCCGCATCGTCGCCGACGCCGTGATCTGACGAGCCGGTCTTGCGTGACGGTCCGAGGGCCGTTTCTGATCGTGACGACTGCAGGGTGCGAGACTGGGTGCGTGAATCGTTCGATCGACCCGGACTCCATCGCTCCCCCGGCCGCCAACTACGCGCATGCGGTGCTGTCGGAGCACGCGACCAGGTGGCTGCACACGTCGGGCGTCGTCCCCACCGGCCCCGACGGAACCGTTCCGGCAGACATTGGCGACCAGGCCGCCGTCGTCTGGTCGAACATCGGCGCCATGCTCGACGCCGCCGGGATGGAGCCGGCCGATGTCGTGTCGGTCACCACGTACGCGGTCGTCGGAGAGCCACTCGTCGAGGTGATGGCGGCGCGGGACCGGTTCCTCGGCGATCACCTCGCGGCATCGACTCTGGTGACCGTGCCGGCGCTCGCTCGGCCGGAGTGGAAGATGGAGATCGCGATCGTCGCCGCGTCGTCGTGAGCACGTTCGCGAACCGACCGGATCCCGGGAGCGGCGCAGCCGCACGGGCCACGATCGATGCGTGGGATCCCCGAACTGATCCGTGAGCGACACGGTCGACTCTGCGATGCGATCGCATCGTTCGGGTTCGACGCCCTCCTGACCGCTGACCCGATCACGATCGCCTCTGCGACCGGCGTGCGGAACATGAACGTCTCTTCGATGATGGGTCCCTTCAGGTTCGTGCTCGTCGCGCCGGGAGGTGCCACGGTGCTCTACGAGTACGCCGGAGCAGAACATCTCGCCGACGACTCCTGCGTGGTCTCGGAAGTTCGACCCGCCCCGGGTGTGACCGCGATCAGCGGCGACTCCTACATGGACGGGAACCGGACGTTCGCCGCGGACGTCATCGCCGCGGTCGGTCGGACCGTCGGGCACGCGCCGACGATCGGTCTGGAACGGGTCGAATTCATGCTCGCCGACGCGTTGCGCGACCGCGGTGCCCGCGTGGTCTCCGGCGCCGAGGCGGTGGTCTCGGCGCGGTCGATCAAGTCGAGAGGCGAGATCACCGTCATGCGTGAAGCGGTCGATCGTGTCGAGACCGCCGTCGAGCACATGCGCCGACACCTCGTGCCCGGCGCGACCGAGATCGAGGTGTGGGCCGAGTTCCACCGTCATCTCGTTGCGAATGAAGGCGAGTACGTGGCGACCCGGCTCGCCCAGTCCGGCGCCCGGACGGTGCCGTACTTCCAGGAGGCGGCTCCGGTTCCCTGCATGGACGGCGACGTGTTCTGTCTCGACACCGACGCGATCGGTTTCGGCGGGTATGCCGTCGACTTCTCGCGCGCCTACCTGGTCGGTGACGGTCCGGCGACGGAGTTGCAGCGCAGCGTGCATGCGCTGGCGCTCGAGCAGCTGCGACACAACGCGGATCTTCTGCGATCGCATCGTTCGTTCGAGAACTACGCCCGGTCGGCCTGGCCGATTCCCGACCGCTACCGCACGTACGCGTACGGATGCCTGGCCCACGGCCTCGGGATGTGCGGCGAGTGGCCGTACGTGCCTCGCGCTACGCCGGGTGTGCCCTACGGACTGGCCGGGTCGTTCGCGCCCGGGATGGTCATCTGTGTCGAGAGCTACGTCGCGCACCCCGACGACGGGTTCGGGATCAAGCTCGAGGATCAGTACCTCATCACCGACGACGGTGCCGAGCGCATGTCGACGTCGCCGTTCGACGAAGTGCTGACCGGTGGCTGACGACGTGGCGCGCCGGCGTCAGCGGGCGACGCGGATTGACTGGCACGGACGTGGACCCACCGTGGCTCGCCTATTTCGTCTGAGCGTCCCCCGTCTCGTCGAAGTCGGTGTTGAGCCACAGGACGAACAGTGCGGCCGACATCACGGGTAGGGCGATCCTGCCGGTGGTGCCGACGCCGACCCAGCCCTGGAACGCGGCCGCGAGCAACAGGACCATGATGCCCACGTCGATCCACTTGTGGAGTGTGTGACCGATCACGCGGAACGCGCCGACCGGACCGTCGGCGAACGCTGCGTTGGCGATGATCAGCCCTCCCAGGACGGCCTGAACGGCCGGCTCGGGGCTGTACCACGCGCTGGCGATCAGCACGCCGCCGATCAGGTATTCGGCGATCTGGTGCAGCCAGAACGGTCGGCCGGATCGCTCGTGGTCACCCATGTCGTCAAGGTACCCGGGCGCACGGCACGACGGCACCGCCCGGGTACGACGAGCCGGTCTCGGTCAGCAGGACGAGTTCTCGTACGCCGTGTCGTAGGCGACCTGGAGCCGTTCGATTCGCGGCCAGGGTGCGAGGATCGGTGCAGCACCCGATGACGCGGGGAGGACCGATGCGCGAGCGCGAGCTGAAGATGATGGTGCCCGACACCTTCGAGCTGCCCGATCTCGGCGACGCGGTCGCGGGCGCGTCGCTCGGCGACGTCGAGGAACGAGTGAAGGACGACACCTACTTCGACACCCCCGACCTGCGCCTCGCCCGATGGGGATGCACGCTGCGTCATCGCAACGGTCACGGATGGACGCTGAAGATCCCGCGACCATCGAAGGGTGTCGTGCTCGACCGCGAGGAGGTCATGATCCCCGGTGACCCCGGTCTGCCGCCGGTGCGTGCGCTCAACCTCGTGTCGTCCCTGACCCGAGGCACCCCGGTCGAGGACGTCGCCCATGTCCACACGCGGCGGCGGCTGCGCCGGTGGAGCACCGACGACGGCGTCCTCGTCGCCGAGCTGGCCGACGATCTGGTGCGTGGATCGAGAACCGACGGCGCGGTGGTGTCGTTCCGCGAGATCGAAGCCGAGCTCGCCC
This sequence comes from uncultured Acidimicrobiaceae bacterium, assembly GCA_963827775.1. GTDB lineage: Bacteria > Actinomycetota > Acidimicrobiia > Acidimicrobiales > Ilumatobacteraceae > Ilumatobacter. Next base: position 142,963 of record CAWHCI010000002.1, read on the forward strand.
CCGACGCCGCCGACCGTTTGCTGGCCGCGGTCGTGAAGCGGCTCACGGCTGCGAGCGGTCGCGCCGAGCGCCCGGTTCCGAAGGTGGTGCGCGTCCTCGGCCCGCCGGCGACGCGACCGCCCGACGTCGACGTCGTTCCCCTCCCGTCCGAGCCGACCGCACGGCAGGTGATCCAGGCCGCGTTCGCGTCGTCGGTCACCCGGCTGCTGCTCCAACTGCCGGCAGCCCGGCTCGGCACGGATCCGGAAGGTGTCCATCAGGCTCGTGTCGCCGCACGGCGGATGCGGTCCGACCTCAAGACGTTCGAACCGCTGCTCGACGCCGAGTGGACGGTCGGTCTGGGGGCGGAGCTGAAGTCACTGATCGACGAGCTCGGAGCGGTCCGCGACGCCGATGTCCTGGGGGTGACGCTCCGTGACGTCGTCGATCGGCATCCCACGATCGACCGTGACGCGGCCGGCCGTGTCCTGCACGAACTCGAACTCGAACGCCGACGCGCGCGTCGGCGGCTCCTGCGTCACCTGAACGACGAACGGTCGATGCGGCTCCTCGATCGCCTGGTGGCGGCGTCTGAGGATCCCGCGACGCGGCCGCGTGCGGATCGCCCCGCCCGTGAGGTGATGCCGAAGCTGGTGCGCAAGCGCTGGAAGCGACTCGACCGTGCGATCGATGCACTCGGCCGCCGCCCGGCGCCCGAGGACCTCCACGCGGTCCGCATCCTCGCCAAGCGAGTGAGGTACGCGGCCGACGCCGTTGCTCCGGCCGTGGGCAGACAGGCTCGGAAGTTCGCAGCCGACGCCGCAGAGATCCAGGACTCGCTCGGCGAGCTGAACGACGCAGCAGTGACCGGAGCCTGGTTGACGCGGTGTGCCGAACGACTGGACGGTCCCGCCGCGTTCGCCGCCGGCCGGATGTCGGAGACGATCGTCGCCGAGGCACGAACCCGGAACCGGCGATGGCGAGCTGCCCACGAGGCAATGGCCAAGCGCACGGCCTGGTTCTCCTGAGCACCGGCGAAGCCGTGATCAGTCGGTGGGGAGGTGGAATTCGTCCACGATGGCGGCGAGCACCGATTCGCGGTCCTGGGTCGCGTCGATGTGGGCGACGAACTCCTTGCGTTCGAAGAGCTCGATCACCGGCGTCGTCTTCTCGTGGTAGTCGCGGAGTCGGTTGGCGAGCGCCTCGGGGTTGTCGTCGGGCCGCCGGACGAGCGTGCCGCCGCACACGTCGCAGGTGTCCTCGACCTCCGGTCGGCTCGCGATCAGGTTGTAATCGAGACCGCAGCCCGAGCAGAGGCGACGTGACAGCACCCTGCGCTCGACCTCACTGTCGGGCATCTCGAGGTTGATCACACCGTCGATGTCGTAGCTCTCGAGGAAGAACTCGGCCTGCACGGCGTTGCGCGGGAACCCGTCGACGATGAAGCCGTAGTTCCAGTCGTGGAGCTGCAGCCGTTCCTGCACCACCGACTCGACGAGGTCGTCGCCGACGAGCTCACCGGCGTCGACGATGCGTTTCACGGCGGCGCCGAGCTTGGTGTGGAACTGGATGTGCCAGCGGAAGATGTCGCCGACGCTGATGTGGACCAGGTCGAACCGTTCCGCGAGCATCGCCGCCTGGGTGCCCTTCCCGCTGCCTTGAATCCCCATGATCACGAACTTGCGCATTCCCCATCGTCGCACACGAGCGACGATCCCGCCGATGCGTCACCGGACAGGGCCATCTACGCTGGACGGATGGCCGATGATGCACGCCGAACCGACTCCGGGATCGAGATCAAATCGCTGTACACCGAGGACGATCTCGCCGACTGGAATGCCGCCGAGCAGCTCGGCCTGCCGGGACAGGCCCCGTTCACCCGCGGGGTCTACCCGTCGATGTACCGGGGCCGTCACTGGACGATGCGCCAGTACTCGGGTTTCGGCGACGCGGCGGCCACCAACGAGCGGTTCCACTTCCTGCTGAACGCCGGCCAGACCGGCCTGTCGTGTGCGTTCGACCTGCCGACGCAGATGGGCTACGACTCCGATCACCCCCGCGCCGAGGGCGAGGTCGGCAAGGTCGGTGTGGCGATCGACTCGCTCGACGACATGCGGGCGCTCCTGAAGGGTCTTCCGCTCGATCAGGTCACCACGTCGATGACGATCAACTCGACGGCGGCGATCCTGCTGCTGATGTACGAGCTCGTCGCCGAGGAGCAGGGCGTGCCCGCCGAGAAGATCTCGGGCACGATCCAGAACGACCTGCTCAAGGAGTACATCGCCCGCGGCACGTACGTGTATCCGCCGCGCCAGTCGATGCGCATCATCACCGACATCTTCGCGTACTGCGCGAAGCACGTGCCGCGCTGGAACACGATCTCGATCTCGGGCTACCACATCCGCGAGGCGGGTTCGACGGCGACGCAGGAGATCGCGTTCACGCTGGCGAACGCGATCGCGTACGTGCAGGCTGCGGTCGATGCGGGCCTCGACGTCGACGAGTTCGCGCCGCGGCTGTCGCTTCTTCTGGAACGGCCACAACGACTTCTTCGAGGAGGTCGCCAAGTTCCGGGCGAGCCGCCGGATGTGGCACACGATCATGACCGAGCGCTTCGGCGCGACGAACCCGAAGTCGACGATGCTGCGCTTCCACACGCAGACGGGCGGCTCGACGCTGACCGCGCAGCAGCCGGTCAACAACGTGGTGCGCGTCGCGCTCCAGGCGCTGGCCGCCGTGCTGGGCGGCACGCAGTCGCTGCACACCAACGGATACGACGAGGCGCTGTCGCTGCCGACCGAGGAGGCGGCGCGACTCGCGCTGCGCACCCAGCAGATCATCGGCTTCGAGACCGGCGTCACCGACACCGCCGATCCGCTCGCCGGCTCGTACCTGGTCGAGTCGCTGACCGACGAGGTCGAGCGGCTGGCGTGGGAGTACATCGAGCGCATCGACGAGATCGGCGGTGCGGTCGCGCGCGATCGAGGCGAGCTATCAGATGGACGAGATCGAGCAGTCGGCGTACGAGTACACCAAGTCGATCGACGACGACGAGCGCGTGATCGTCGGGCTCAACAAGTTCGAGATCGACGACGAGCCGGAGCCGAGCGTGTTCCCGATCGACCCGTCGCTCGAGCCTGCCCAACAGGCGCGACTCGCCGAGTACAAGGCGAACCGGGACGCCGACGACGTCGCGGCGAGGCTCGACGCGGTCGGCGAGGCCGCACGCGGCAGCGACAACCTCCTCTACCCGATGAAGGAAGCCCTGCGAGCCGGGGCGACGCTCGGCGAGGTCAGCGACGCCCTGAGAGACGTCTTCGGTCAGTACCAACCGTGAGACGAGCCACGCTCGGCGTTCTGGTCGTCGTTGCCATGGCCGTGGCGACGGCGGCGTGTTCGAGCAGTGGCGTCCGTGAATCGAACTCGGCGCCAATGTCCCCGCCGACGACGAGCGAGTCACCCTTCGCCGAGTTGCCGCCTCCCGTGAGTGATCCTGCGCCGACCACGACGTCGACCGATTCGTCGACGACGTCCACATCGACGACCATCGCGCCGGAGACGGTCGAACTCGGGTCCTGGCACTGGGGTGCCCGGTGTCGCGTGCCCGTCGCCCAGGTCATTGCAGCGCAGGGACCGGTGCTCGACCGAACGTTCGATCTGGTCGTCAGCGACACCGAGCGTGGCGTTCGGCTGGACTTCGAAGACGTCGAGACCAGGAGCGGTCCACTGAGCGAAACAGAGCTTGCTGAGTACTTGCTCGAGACGTGGGCGGTCTTGCCGTCCGTCCTGCTCGATGTGCGCGGACACTTCATCGGTTTCGAGGACCTCGGAGGCGCCTTTCGCGAGCTCGACGCTGGAACGTCCGAACCCTTCGGTGTGACAGACGTGGACGCGGAGCGCCTCGGACCAAACGTTCGCTCTGGGTCGGTGGGGCCATGGTTCGACTTCCGGCTGGGTCGGGGCGTGCTCACGATGGACGATGTCGTCACCATCGAGGAGCGCACGATCGGTGAAGTTCCGTACCCGGCAGAGGTGGCCGTGTCGGCGGCCGTGTTCGCCGGAGAACGGAGAGTCGAGGAGTTCGGCGAGGGTGCCGCCTGGCTCTCGTACGTCGAGACCGGCTCTGATCTCGAGTCGGCCGATGGCTTGGGAACGGTTGCGCTCGTCGTGGAGTCGCCGAGTGTGCTGGAAGTGGAGCGCATGCGGCCATTCGAATCCGAAGTGGCCATCACCTTGTACGACACGACAGATGGTCGTCCCAACGCCCCGTACCGCAACGCCGGCTTCCGCCACGTCTTCGAGACCACATTCGACTGGGAGAACGCAGAGGGCTGCGAGTGAGGCGGGTTGGTGGACCGCGCTGCGATCGTGGCGTCGTCGCTGCGCCGATCGTTCGCAGCGCTTGCGGTGGCGTTCGTCGCGGCAGGGTGCTCGTCGGGCACCGACTCGTCGGACTCGGCCGCTGCACCGGAGACTTCGACGGCCACGGAGTCAGGCCTCGTCGAACTCCCATCACCTCCGACGACCCAGCACGGCGCGATGTCGATCGAGGCATCGACACCGACGACCGCGGTGGCCGAACCGTCCCAGACGGTGCAGCTCGAAGCTTGGGACCGGGGAGCTCCGTGCCGCGTGCCGGTGGAACAGGCCATCGGCAGCACGCTCAAAGTGGTGCGAACGTTCTATCTCGTCGTCAGTGAAACCGACGACGGGTACCGACTGGACTTCGAGAACGAGGCGGTGGACACGGGTCCCATCGAGCGGGACATGTCGGAGTTCTTGTTCAACCGGTTGGCGGTCCTCCCGACCATGCTCCTCGACGATCGTGGCCGATTCCGGGGTTTCGAGGATCTCGAGTCGGAGCTGCGCGATTTGGACGCGCGTCGGCCGACGCCTCTCGGCATCGAGGCCGAGGAGGCGGCGCTGGTGGAGCCGATCGTTCGCTCGGTCACGTTCGACTCGTGGGCGGGTTTCTGGATGAGCCGCGACCAACTCGGGTTGGACACGGTCGAAACCGTCGAAGAGCGCGAGCTTCTTGTCGCCGCGTGTCCGGCCGAAATCACTGCAACCGCGCCTCCGGTTGTCGGTGGACCACGGGTCGCGGAGTTCGGAGAGAGTACCGCCCGGTTCTCGTACACCGAGATCGGTGCCGACCTGACCACGGTGGGCGGTCCACCAATCGCCCTGGCAGTCGAAGCTTCAGCATTCATCGAGCTGGAGCAGTTGCGGCCGTTCGAGTCACAGGTCCACACCGTGCTGTTCTCGACCACTGACGGTCGTCGCGTCGACACGAGCTTCGACATCGAGATCGAGACGGAGTTCGATTGGGAGAACGCCGAGGGATGCGAATGACCGCTGGGCCCGATGCGGCCGCGGCACGACGCGATCAGTCGGGCGCACCGATCTCGGTCACCTTGACCGCGACTTCGTACTGCGCCCAGCACAGGTACTCGTACCGGACTGCATGGCGCTCACAGAACTCCTGGAACGCCCGGTACTCGTGCTGTCGCCAGCTGGGGTAGTTGAAGTACTCGTTGAACACGATCACGGTGCCGGGCACGATCCGCGGCGCCAACGCATCGAGCACGGTCGTCGCCGAGCTGTAGAGATCGGAGTCGATGTGCGCGAACGCCACCGGTCCGCCCGTGGCGGCGACGAAGTCGGCGACCGTCGGGTCGAACCAGCCGACGTGCAGTTCGACGTTGCCCGGCACCTTCGGTCGATCCGACCGCCGGAACGCTCCCTTCGCGGAGCTGTAGCCGCTCCAGGCCTCCGGGAGACCTTCGAACGAGTCGAAACCGTGGATGGTGCGCCCCGGGACGCGCCGTGCGATCTGTGAGATCGTCCGACCGGAGTGCACCCGAACTCGAGGAACAGACCGTCGACCTTGGTCGCGGAGAGCGCATAGTGGAGCACCTCGATCTCGTCGCGTCGGATCAGCGCGTCGGGCATCGCCTGCTTGATGTACGCAACCGTGTCGTCCAGCGCCTCCTGGAGGAGCGCGTCGTGAGGGTGCCAACGGTTCGAGTAGTAGAGGCGTCCGTAGTACGACCGCGACGCCGCCGCGACGACCGGGCTCACCACACGATCGAGGCCCCGTCGAAGCGTGCGCGTCATGTCCATGTCGCGGACGCTACCGGTTGCAGCGATCGGGCGCGATGGCGATCGGGCTGGCAGCATGGCCGGGTGGACTGGTTGGACGGGTACGTCGACGTCGAGTGCTGCGACATCGTCACGACGGGACGGGTCTCGGGACAGCCGCACGAGATCGAGATCTGGTTCGGGGTGTCGGGCGACACGATCTACCTCATCTCGGGCAACGGGCCGGGGGCCGACTGGTACCGCAACATGCTTGCCCAACCCGAGGTCGTCGTGAAGCTGGCCGGCGCTGAGCAACGTGGTCGTGCCCGCGACGTGACCGACCCCGACGAACGCCGGCGATGCGGCGAGCTCATGGGCGCCAAGTACGTCTGGGACGGCGACCGTCGATCGGCCTCACCTACGACGCCTGGTGCTATGACGTGCCGGCGATCGCCATCGAGTTCGGAGAGCGTTGACCCGGCGTCGCACAGTGAACGGCAGGACTACTGGACGTTGCCGGCACTTTGGCCCTACGGTTGCGATCACGGCACGACGGAGGGCCGTGCGGGGTACGACCTGGGGGTACACATGTCCGAACACCTGACCGAACGCGACGATCTGCTCGTCGACCCTGATGCCGCAGCCGGAGGGTGGTCACGACGCTCGTTCGTCGGGGCGCTCGGCATCGCCGCCGCCGGAGGCCTGCTCGCCGCGTGCTCGGGCGACGACGACGACTCGGTCAGCGGCGGCACCGCTGGCCACCGATGAATCCGGCGACGCCGGCACCGCCGAGAGCGACCGGCGATCGCCGACCTCGACGACGCGCTGCAGGCCAGCGATCTGCCCGACATCGAATGGGACATGGCGACGAGTTGGCCGATCGTGCTCGACACGATCTACGGCGGCGCCGTGTTCTTCGGCAGAGCGTGTGCGCGCACTGACCGGCGGCCGGTTCAAGATCACCGCGGCGCCGGGCGGCGAACTCGTCCCGGCGCTCGAGATCCTCCAGAGCGTGCAGACCGGCGCCGTGGCGTCCGGCCACACCGGCGTCCTACTACTACACCGGCATCGACCCGATCACCCAGCTCAGCACGTGCGTGCCCTTCGGCATGAACGCCCGCGGCCACATCTCGTGGATGACCGAGGGTGGCGGGCTCGATCTGATCCAGGCCGCGTTCCGCGACCGGTTCGGCGTCATCACCGTTCCCGGCCGGCAACACCGGCTGCCAGATGGGCGGCTGGTTCAACAAGGAGATCAAGAGCGTCGACGACCTCGGCGGTCTGCGGATGCGCATCCCCGGCATGGGCGGTCAGGCGCTCGAGAAGCTGGGCGTCTCGGTCCAGGTCATCCCCGGCGGCGAGATCTACCAGTCGCTCGAGAGCGGCGCGATCGACGGCGCCGAGTGGGTGGGCCCGTACGACGACCTGAAGCAGGAGTTCAACAAGGTGACGGACTTCTACTACTACCCCGGCTGGTGGGAGCCGGGTCCGTCACTCGACGTGTATGTTCCCCGCCGACGAGTTCGACAAGCTGCCGGAGGAGTACCAGGCGGTGCTGCAGTCGGCAGCCGCCGAGTCGTACACGCAGATGCTGGCCAAGTACGACACGCTGAACCCGCCCGCGCTCGCGGACGATCAAGGACGGCGGCATCACGATCGCTGCCGTTCCCCGACGACGTGCTGCGAGGCGTCCGCACGGCGCCGTGCAGGAGATCCTCGACGAGAACGCGGCGGCGGACGCCGGGCTACAAGGAGGTCCTCGACAGCTACCGCGCCTATCAGGCCGGTCTCGACCCCTGGTTCGGTCTGGCCGAGAAGGCGATGCTCGACTTCCTCGGCCGAGTAGCCGGCACCATCTGCACAGCGGGGTGCATCGCCGACTGCGGTGCGCCCCGAGATCCGGTGGAGGGAAGTCAGGATTTGGACGACAACGACGAGGTGGCCGAGAGCCACATATCGAGTACGTCGATGACGACGATCACGGCACCGACCCCGAACAGGGCACGACCGTCGGAGTCGACCCCGACGACTCGGAGGGACTCCGACCGCGGGGCCCGATCATGACGGTCCTGCACGGCTATCGCGTCGCAGCCAACTGGTTCGCCGGCGTGCTCGGGGTCATCAGCGCGTTCTTGATCTTCCCGACGGTGATCATCTCGGTCGTCAACGTGGTGCTGCGCCGAGTCGGCGCCAACCAGGGACGCAACCTCACGTCGAACTGCGCTGATCGAGGCCCAGTGGTACCTGTACACGCTGATCTTCGTGTTCGGTCTCGCCCACATCCTTCGCGACAGCATCAACGTGCGGGTCGACTTCTGGTTCGGCAACCGGTCGAGCAAGACCCAATCGTGGATCGACCTGGTCGGCCACTTCGTCGGTCTGCTCCCGTTCGCTTACATCGGCATCAAGTACAGCTGGCCGTCGGTGCAGCAGTCGTGGGAGTTCCGGGAGGTCTCACCGAACGCCGGCGGGCTGCCCGCTCTACCCGATCAAGACAGCGCTGATGATGGGCTTCGTGTTCCTGATGATCCAGGGCATCGCCGAGGTGATCAAGAACATCGAGTATCCTCCGCGGGCACGAGTACCGACACGAGTCCGACAACCCGGCGCTGGCCGGCGGCCAGACCTTCTCGGTCGAGGACTTCGACATCGACGAGTACTCCGATGAGCCGGCCGGGCGTGTACCGACGAGGAGCGCGGCACATGATCAACCCCGAGATCCTCGCCCTCATCATGCTCGGGCTGTTCATGTTCCTGATCATGATCGGGTACCCGGTCGCGTTCACGTTCGCCGGCACCGCGACGGTGTTCTTCCTGATCGGTTGGGCCCAGGGCGACATGCAGCCGCAACAGCTCAACGGGCTGTTCAACCGATGGTTCGCCGACAGCGCCTCCAACTTCACGTTCCTCGCGATCCCGTTCTTCGTGTTCATGGGCGCGATCTTCGAGAAATCGGGGCTGGCCGAACGTCTGCTGACGACGATCGGCGTCATGCTCGGCACCGCTCCGCGGCGGCGTCGCCGTCGCGGTCGTGCTGGTCGGCACGTTGCTCGCCGCCGCGACCGGCGTCGTCGCCGCCACCGTGATCGTGATGGGAGTGCTGTCGCTGCCGGTGATGGTCAAATACAAATACGACCACGAACTCGCGGCCGGGCGTGATCGTCGCGTCGGGCACGCTCGCGCAGCTGATGCCGCCCAGCCTGGTGCTGATCGTGCTGGCCCAGTTCATCCCCGTGTCGGTCGGCCAGCTGTTCGCCGGTGCGCTGATCCCGGGCATCATGCTCGCGCATCGCTGTTCGCGATGTACGTCGTGATGGTGGCGTACTCGAAGCCCGGGAGCGCCCCGGCGATCCCCAAGGCCGAGCGCACGATGACTCGCGGGCAGCTCTTCAAGCAGTTCGTGCTGGCCGTGATCCCGCCGATGGGACTGATCCTGGCGGTGCTCGGCTCGATCTTCCGGGGCTACGCCACGGCCTCGGAGGCCGGCGCGGTCGGTGCGCTCGGCGCCATGATCCTCGCTGCGCTGTACGGCCGTCTGAACTTCAAGGTGCTGTGGGGCGCAGCGCGGGCCACGTCGAACATCACCAGCCTGGTGCTCCAGATCCTGCTGGCGTCGACGTTCTTCGCGCTCGTCTTCGACCGGCTCGGCGGCCAGGACCGCATCACGTCGTGGCTCGAGAACGTGCCCGGCGGGTTGTGGGGCTTCATCATCGCCTCGCACATCATCGTGTTCCTGCTGGGCATCAACCTCGAGTTCCTCGAGATCTCGTTCATCGTGATGCCACTGCTCATCCCCGCCGCGATCGCGCTCGACGTCAACCTCGTCTGGTTCGCCGTGCTGATGGCGGTCAACCTGAACCTGGCCTTCATCTCGCCGCCCGTCGGATTCTCGTTGTTCTACCTGCAATCGGTCGCGCCGCCCGAGGTCACGACCGCGCAGATCCATCGCGGCGCGATCCCGTTCATGGGCGTCCAGATCATCGGCCTGATCATCCTCACGGTGCTGCCCGAGAGCGTCGTCTACCTCGTGCGGGCGTCGGGTCTGGGCAACGACGTCGTCGAACAACACCGACTTCATGCCGTGGGCATTCGGGGTGCGGCTGGTGCTGTGCATCCTGTTCGTCGTCGGAGTCGGCGCGTTGTGGTCGTGGCGCCTGCGGACGAAGTACGGCGGTGGCGACGCGGACGATCGGCGACGCCGGACTCGATGTCGCCGAAACTGCTCTGGCCTGATCGGTGCGGGCGTCGGCTCGATCGCTGGGTGTCGCCGTGGTCGTCGGCGGTCGTCACGCCGGCGGTGTGGGCAGTCGCGGCGGGGCCGGCGCACCGGCGAACGCTCGGCTCTGTCGTGCAGGACGTGCCGGCGGACGTGCGGCGAGAGTCGGACATCGACCTGTCGATCGGTTCTCGGAGCGGCTTCGCGGCTCGCGAGCGTCGTGCGTCGACGACGTGACTCGGTCGAGCTGGTCGGCGACGTCGATGACGGTGACGCTCGGTACGTCACCGTCGATCGAGGCGAATCGAGATCCAGATCCCGACGACGCCGGGCCGTTACCGGGAGTCGCTGGCGCACGAACTCGCCCATCACCTCGAGCGGACGTGTCGGCGAGTTCGAGAGCGTTGCGTTGTCGCTCCAGCCGATGCTGGCAGACTCGGGCCGGGCTGGTTCGAGGGTTCGGTCTGGGACGAGATCCCGTCGGAGCGTTGGCCGAGGCGGTCGTCGAACTCGTCAACGGCGAGCGGATCCGTCACGAGTCCGAGGTACGAGTCGACCCGATCGTGGTCGATCTCGTGGAGCGTTGGGGAAGCGGCATGCCCATCGGTTCCGAGCGCTGAGGTCACCCCGTCGATCGATCGGTACGATCCGGTCGATGGAGGCGGCACGCCAGATCAGTCCGGGTCGGCTCCGGCGGCTCACCGAGGAGTTGATCGAGGAGCGACTCGGGGTCATCGAACGGTCGTCGGTTCCCGAGGTCCTCGTCGATGAGATCGACTACGCCCTGCGGCCACCTCGCCACGAGCGTCGCATCCCCAGCTACGGATCATTCGTCCTGCCGGAGTACCCGGTCGACAGTTGGAATGAGCAGACAGGCCTCGACGTCGTTACCAGCAGCACGGCGGACGAGTTCGACGACACCGTGCGTCGGTACGCCGACGGCCTGACGAGTTGGACGATCCGGACGGCGAACGGCGTCGACTCGATGGTGGTGTTCGACCGCGCCGCCGGTTCCGAGCGGGATCTCGTGGTGCTGGCCGGAGCGACCGGGGCGATGCTCGTCCAACGTCACCCGAACGGCGAGGTGCGGCTCGTCGGCTCGTTCGGAGTCGCCAGGTGGGACGGCCTGGGCTGGCACACCGAACCTCCGGTCGACGCATGGCTGCAGTGGGCGACCTGCGGTCTCGACGAGCTGGACACGGCCACGCTCGGTCACCTGCTCCGGTTCGCGGTGCACGATCTCGGCGCGCAGGGCATCGGGGCGCTGCTCGTCTACCGGCCGCAGCATGCCGCGGGAGTCGAACAACGATTGCGCGAACCACCGCCGCTGCGTATCGATCGGCCGACCGATCTGGCGCCGCTCCGTCACGTGCTCACCCAGACCGACGGTGCGGCGCTGTTCGACACCGCCGGCCGATTGCTCGCGCTCGGGGCATTGCTGATCCCGACCGCCGATGCCGAGGCGTCCGTCGACCCCGTCGGCGGCACTCGACACACGTCGGCGCGTCGCTACAGCCACGACGACCCAGAGGCCGTCGTGATCGCCGTGAGCGAGGACGGCCCCGTCACGGTGTTCCGCAAGGGCGATGTGATCGGCCGCTCCCGACCGACGTGACCGTGATGGGCGGCGGCAGGATCACGAAGCTGGCAGCCGTCGCCGTCGTTGCCGGCCTCGGCACGCTCGCGCAACCATCGGTCGGTTCGGTGACACCGGTGACACCGGTGGCGGCGGCTGCGGTCACGTCGGTGACCGTCTGCCTCGCCGACCTCCGGCCCGAGCGGCTCGACACGCTGTTCGACACCGAACCCGGCGGCGTCGTCGGTGCCGACTACCAGCGGGCGCTCGCGCTGCCCGACGGGCGGGTGCTCTGGACGTTCCAGGACGCTGCGATCCGCATCGGCGGCGACGACATCGTCATCGTGCACAACATCGCAGCCATCCAGGACGGGAACTGCTTCACCGTCAGGTACGGCGGAAGCCGTGCCGCACCGCGATCGATGTTCTTCGCCGACCGGACCACGCCGTTCGAACGCTGGTTCTGGCCGCTCGACGCCTCGGTCGGTGACGACGGGCACGTGTACGTGTTCGCGGCGGAGATGGAGGAGCGGGGCGACGCCTACTTCACCCACACGGTGCCGGTCGGCACGTGGGTCGCGGTGTTCGACCCGGCGTCCGACACGGTGGTGGACGAGCTGCGGCCGCCCGACTCGTCGGCCGACCTGTACGGCTGGTCGATCACGAGCGACGACGAGTGGACGTATCTCTACGCGCACTGCTACCGCCAGTTCGGTTTCGACGTGTACATCTTCGTGGAGGCGTTCGACCGCTCGTGTTCGACGACGATCACCGTCGCCCGGGTGCCCAGGGGCAGGTTGTTCGATCCGCCCCGGTACTGGGACGGACGCGCCTGGCAACCCGATGCCGGTCGAGCCGTGTCGATCATCACCTCCCGCGACCGTCTCATCAACGCCAACCAGTTCGAGTGGACCGGTGCGGGGTTCGTGTCGGTGAACAAGGAAGGCGACTGGTGGGGCGACACGATCCTGCTCGCGGAGTCGAGGTCACCGACCGGACCGTTCTCGGTGTACCGCGAGCTGCCCGCACCGGTGAAGTGCACCGAGTGCAACTCGTTCTTCGCGACCTGGATCCCGGCGGCCGCGGCCGGCCGCATCGACAATGCCTTCGTCATCTCGCTCGCCCACAACCGGTGGGACGGTGTGATCACGTCGCTGTACCGACCGACATTCCATCACGTGCCGGCACCGGTCCACCTGCCGGCCCGCGGCACGTTCGAGCTGGACTTCGAGCCGGAGGTGGCGACTGCGGCGATCAACGTGGTCGCCGTCGACCCACTCGAGGCCGGCTTCATCACCGCGTACCCGTGTTCGAGCGGGTTGCCCCTCGCCTCGAACGTGAACCACATCAACGAACCCGTCGTCGCCAACCTCGTGCTCGCCCGACCCGATCCGGACGGGCGCGTCTGCCTGTATTCGTTGGCGCCGACGAATCTGGTCGTCGACCTGTCGGGAACGTTCGAGACGTCGGTGTCGTTCGATGCCGCCGATCGACCCGTCCGCCTCGTCGACACCCGCATCGGCACGGGTGCGCCGGCGCGCCGCGTCGGCGCCGGTGAGGTGCTGCGATTCACCGTGCCCGGCTCGGAGGGATCGGAGGCGGTCGCGTTGAACCTGGTGGCCGTCGATCCGTCGGCGCCCGGGCACCTCACGGCCTTCCCGTGCGACCGGTCCCTCCCGCCGACTTCGAACCTGAACTACATCACCGAACCCGTGGTCGCCAATCTGGTCGTGGTGCCCGCGTCGGCGGACGGGAGCGTCTGCGTGTCGTCGCTGTCCGAGGTCGACCTCGTCGTCGACCTCGCCGGCACGTTCGCCGACGACGGGTACGTCGCGCTGGTGGACTCGGTGCGGCTCGCCGACACCCGGGACGGCGAGCCGGTGGGGCGACTCGCAGCAGGCGAGGTCATGACGATCGACGTGCCCGGGCCGGCAGCCGCCCATGCGCTCAACGTGACAGCGGTCGAACCGGCCGCGCCGGGGTTCCTCACGGTGTACCCGTGCGACGTCGATCGGCCGACGACGTCCAACGTGAACCACATCAACGTGCCGGTCGTGGCGAATCTGGTGCTCGCCCGGCCGTCGGCCGACGGGCGAGTGTGCGTCTACTCGTCGGCAGCGGCGGACGTGGTGGTCGACTGGTCGGGGTACGTCACCGATGCCGGTGGCTACACCGCGCCGGCGGCCCCGGTGCGGCTCGTCGACACCCGGATCGGCACGGGCGTACCCGGCCAGTTCGGCGACGGTTGACCGGCCGAGGGCCGCGTCGGCTCAGTCGGTTCAGTCGGCCAGGTGGTGCACGGTCGGTGCCGGGCGAGCCGGTGTGTCGACCGAACCGTTCGGCCAGCCGAGGTAGATGATCCCGAGGATGCGGTCGCCCGGGTCGAAGCCGCACAGCTCGAGCGCGCGAGGTGAGTCGATGATCGGGGCCGTCGACCAGAACGACGACAAGCCGGCCGCGGTGGCACCGAGGAGGATGTTCTGGATCGCCGCCGAGACCGCGTCGCGGTTCTCCTCGTGGAACGTGGGGTGGTCGTGCGGCGCGCACCCGACGACCAGTGACACCGGCGTGCGCGTGTACTTCGTCATGGTCTTGGCGCGCTTGCCTGCGTCGCCGACGCCCTGCTCGCTCATGTCGTCGACGAACGCCTCGCCGAGCCGGGCACGGCCGTGCCCGGTGACGATCGTGAACTTCCACGGCCAGGTCTTCTTGTGGTTGGGCGCCCAGGTGCCGAGCTCGCACAGCTGCTCGATCAGGTCGATCGGCACATCGCGCTCGCGGTCGACCAGCATCTGTGTCCGGCGGGAGCGCACGAGCTCCGCGAAGTCGTCGAGGGATGTCGTCACGGCGTTCAGGATGTCAGGTGGACGTCGGAATCAGAACCCCGGCGCCGACGGCGCTCCGGGCGGTCGGGTCTGCGGCGGAGGTGGGGGCGCCGGCGGAAGCAGTGGCCGGATGGTGTCGCCCGTCGAATCAGGCAGTCGCCCAGATCGACACCTCGGCACCGGCGGGGCCCGCGGTGAACGTCGAACCGTCGGGGTCGTACAGCCGCGCGGCATCGCCCGTGCCCAGCTGCCCGCCGGGTTCGAGTACGCCCGATCCGCGGGCCACGTACAGGTGCACATGGCGATCGACCGGCACGTCGACGGACAGGGCGGGCGCGATGCGACCGCCCCAGAGCACGGCGTCGCGCTGGAAGATCGTGATGGCGCTCTCGTGGCGTTTGCCCGAGGCGATCGGGAAGAGGTCACCGCTCGCCAGCTCGGCCGACACGTCGAGCTGCTCGTAGCCGGGGTCGATACCGCCGGTGTCGGGCGGCACCCACATCTGCAGGAAGTGCACGTCGGCGTCCGAGCTGGGGTTGCGTTCGCTGTGGCGGATGCCGGTGCCGGCCGACATCCGCTGGGCCAGACCGGGCGTGATCACACCGTGGTTGCCCTCCGAGTCGCGGTGCTCGAGTGCTCCGGAGAGCACCCACGTGACGATCTCCATGTCGCGATGGGCGTGGGTGTCGAAGCCGGTGCCGGCGCGTACGACGTCGTCGTTGTTCACCCACAGCAAGCCGTGGTGCGTGTTGGCAGGGTCGTGGTGGGGCCCGAAGCTGAACGAGTGCTTCGAGTCGAGCCAGTCGAGCTTCGTGGCGAAGCGTTCGTCGGCGCGGCGGATATCGATGTGGGTCATGTGATCTGGGTCATCGATGGAACAACGATTGTGATAGCAACGATATGCGACCGGTACCTTACCGGGCATGGCACTCTTCGACCTGTCTCGCACGCCGACCGGCTGGAAGAAGTGGATGTTGAAGGCCCGTCGTACTTGTATCGGGCACGCCTCGGATTCGTGTTCGGGAAGCGGTTCCTGATGATCGAGCACCGGGGTCGCCGGTCGGGCACGCTCTACCGCACCGTCATCGAGGTCGCCGGCCGGTTGCCCGAGCCGCCCGAGTAGCTCGAAGCGCCACGAGGCGAGCGTGGGGTTCCTGGAGCCGGCCGAGGCGGCGTCGGTGATGGCCGAGTACGAGCGGGAGCACCCGAAGACCGCTGCGAAGCTCTACGACGTGATGGGCGTGTCATACGACGGCACCGAAGCCGGCCTCGTCGAGATGATGGAGCAGATCCCCATGGTGGCGTTCTCCGTCGAGGACTGAGTGCGTCGAAACCGCTTGTTGCACCGGTCACGTACAGTCGCGACCGTGGTCGAGGTCACGTTCGCGAAGGCATTCCGGCGCCATGTCGACTGCCCCACCGCATCGGTGCCGGGCGGCACGGTCGGCGAGGTGCTCGCCGGTTACTTCGACCGGCGACCGCAGGTCCGCGGCTACGTGCTCGACGATGCGGGCGCCGTTCGCAGACACGTGGCCGTGTTCGTCAACGACGACCTGATCACCGACCGGGCGTCACTCGGCGACACCGTCGCCGACGGGCGACCGCATCCACGTGTTCCAGGCACTCTCGGGAGGATGACATGGGTGGAACAGCACTGATCGGCACGAGGAAGGGCCTGTTCACGGTCGACCTCGAAGCGGGCGCGATCTCCGAGCCGGCGTTCCCCGGGGTCGACGTCACGAATGCGGTCTGCGACGCCCGCGACGGTGCGTGGTACGCGTCGCCTCGACCACGGCCACTTCGGCGTGCACGTCCACCGGAGCGACGACGCCGGCGCCACGTGGCAGGAGGTCGCGGCGCCCGAGTACCCCGCCAAGCCGGACGGCGTGTCGCACGTGAATCCGATGTCGCAGCGCGAGGTCGAGTGGGCGACGCAGCTCGCCTGGGTGATCGAGCCGGGTCACGCGGACGAGCCCGGAGTGCTGTGGTGCGGAACGATTCCGGGCGGGCTGTTCCGGTCGGGCGACCGGGGCGACAGTTGGGAACTCGTCGAGTCGCTGTGGAACGTGCCCGCGCGTGACAAGTGGTTCGGCGGGGGGTACGACGACGCCGGGATCCACTCGATCTGCATCGACCCGCGTGGATGCCGGGCGGCTCGTCGTGGGGTTGTCGTGCGGCGGCGCCTGGCGAACCTCGGACGGGGGAGCGACCTGGCAGATCGCCGCCACCGGGATGCGGGCCGATTTCGTGCCGCCCGACCTCGCCGACGACCCCGACACCCAGGACCCGCACATGATCGTGCGCTGCGCAGCGGAGCCCGACGTGCTGTGGACCCAGCACCACTGCGGCATCTACCGATCGGTCGACAACGGCGACTCGTGGACGGAGATCGCCCCGACCGGTGATGCGGCGGGGCCGTCGACGTTCGGGTTCGCCGTGGCGGTGCATCCGCACGACCCCGACACGGCGTGGTTCGTGCCGGCCGTGAACGACGAGGTGCGGGTGCCGGTCGACGGCGAGTTCGTCGTCACGCGGACCCGAGACGGCGGCGACAGCTTCGAGGTGCTCCGCAGTGGTCTCCCTGCGGCGCCGGCCTACGACCTCGTCTACCGTCACGCCCTCGACATCGACGAGACCGGTGAGCGGCTCGTCATGGGCTCGACGACCGGGTCGCTGTGGTGGACACGCGACGGAGGCGACGAGTGGGAGCTGGTCTCCGCCAACCTCCCACCCATCGCCTCCGTGCGCTTCTGCTGAGCGGCGTCGGATCCTCGCCGAGGTCAGCCTTCGGGCACGGCCAGCTCGAACGTCATCCGACCGCTGTAGATCGGCTCGGGGCCCGACTCGTCGGGGACGTCGACCGACGTGAAGACGCGGCCGGTGATCCCGTCGAGGTCGCCGGTCCCGTAGACCACGAACGTCCTGGTGGCGATGTCGTTGTTCGCGGCCGTCCACTCCTGCTTCATCGTCAAGGTGCCGGTTCCCAGTCCGTCGATCGTGCCCGTGAACACCAGGTCGTCGGTGCCGTTCGTCGGAGTGATCTGCACACCGGTCCCGGACAGCTCTCCGGTGAGGTCGCCCTCGACGGTGTTCGTCCGATCACCTCGCGAGTCCCGTCCTCCAGCTCGGGCCCGACGGTCCGGGTGCCGGTGTACGAGGCGAAGAACTGCTGCCGTTCCGGAATCCGCGCGGTGCCGCCGGGGATCACGGGTGCGGGTTCTCCGAACACGATGCTGTCGACGATCGGTTGCACGGTGTCGGTGAACCACGGGCCGTCGTCGTCGAGGTTGGCGGCGGCGAAGATGAAGACGGGTTCGAACTCACCCATGTCGACCGACCAGATCGGCCTGCACGCGGTCGCGTCCGAACGGGACCGGGGTCGATTCGTCGTCGACGAGGTCGGCGGAGCCGCTCGCTGCCCACAGGCACGGCGCCTCACCGGGCGGGCAGAAGTCGGCCGCCGCACCCGGCGTGGTGTCGAGCCGGATGAGGCGGTAGCTGGCGTCACGTCCACCGACCTGGACCTCGGCGGAGTCGACGACGATCACGTCGTTGGCGGCGATCCAGCGTGTCCATGCCGTCGGCGGGGATGCTGCCGAGGCCGCGGGTGTCCTCGGTGCGTGCCTCGCTCGGCGTCGAACCACGATCCGACCCGCCCGATCGCCATGAACTCGCGGCCGGTGTCGTCGGAGATCAGCTGGATGCCGTTCTGGTCGTTGCTCACGAGGGTCCACGGCCCGGTCTGGCCGTCCTGGATGTCGACCGTGACCGGGGTGCCGATCGCGTCGGTCGTGTAGGTACCGGGCGCGACCTGTCCGCCGGCCTCGGGCAGCGCACCGTCGGCGGCCGCGTCCTGGCCGAACGTCGAGATCCGGGCCGTGCCGCCCTCGATGATCGGCGTCGGCTCACCGAACTCCATGCTGTCGACGATCGGTTGCACGATGGTGTCGAACCACGCTTGTTCGTCGTCGAGATTCGGGATCGCGAGGATGACCAACGGCTCGTAGTCGTCCATGTCGACGAGCCAGATCGAGTGGCAGGCGGTCGCGGCTGAACGGAATCGGGCCCGGCTCCGTGCCGACCGTGTCGGCCGAGCCGGTCGCGGCCCACAGGCACGGCTGTTCGCCCGGCGGGCAGAAGTCGGCGGAGGCACCCGGTGAGGTGTCGAGGCGGATCTGTCGGTACTGAGCCGGTCGGCTCCCGACCTCGACGTTCGCGCTCTCGGTGACGATGACGCCGTTCTGCTCGATCCAGCCGTCGATGTCGTCGGGAGGGATGCTCCCGAGGCCCGTCATGTCGCCGTCGCCGCGCCTCGTCGGCGTCGTACCACGACCCGACCCGTCCGATTGCCATGAACTCCCGGCCGCTGTCATCCGACCAGAGCTGGATGCCGCCGGGCTCCTGATTGCTCGTGAGCGTCCATGGAGCGGTCTGGCCTTCGTCGAGGGTGAAGGTCACGGTCACGCCGGGTGTGTCGCTCGTGTATCGGCCCGGTGTGACCTGTGAGTCGATGGGGGGCAGCTCCGTGACGGCGTTCGATGCGGACTCGGGTTCGGGTGCCGGGGCGACGGTGGGTGTCGGCACGTCGGCGGGTTGTTCGGCGCCGTCGTCACGGTTGACGAGGGCGATGGCGCCGATGGCCAGTGCCGCGACCGCAGCGGCTGCTGCGACGAGGGGCCAGCGTCGGCGGGTGAGAGTGTTCTCGGTGAGCATGATGATCTCCGTCTCCTGAATCGGTTCCTGGTCGTCGATCCGGGATTGGATCTGTGCCCAGGCATCGGGTGATGGAGTGGCTCGGTCGGCGATCACCTCGAGGTTGCGCTCCAAGGTGTCGGTGAAGCGACTCATGACGACAGCTCCTTTCGCATCGCGCCGAGCGCTCGTCGCAGGTGCGACCGAACGGTGGCGGCGGGGGTGTCGATGATCTTGGAGATCTCCGAGGCCCGGTAGCCGCAGTAGTACCGGAGTACCACCACGATGCGTTGATGTTCGGGAAGGTGTTCGAGCACGTCCCACAGCGACTCGGCCTCCGGGGGGAGATCCGGCGGCCGGGTCGGCGCGTGGTGTTGCATCACACGCCGTCGTCGGAGATGTGACCGGCACCTGCTCACCACGACGGTGCGCAGGTAGGCGCCGGGTTGCTCCAACTCGTCGAAGCGGCGTGAGATCTCGACGAACGAGTCCTGCACGACCTCTTCGGCTTCGGCGTTGTTCCCGATGAGCGTGAACGCGAGACGAACCATGCCGGTGTACTCGGCGCGGTACAACACCTCGAGCGTGGCGGCGGGCCCCTGTCGGACCGCCACGGTCTCGGTGTCTCGCAGTTCCTCCATCATCCCCTACGGCGCACGACTCCCCCGAAGTGTTGCACGCATGCTCGTGACGCCGGTCACGGCGTGCGCGATTCGGTGATCCGTGCCCTCGGAACGCTCGCTCCGGGGCCCGACGTGGCATCCTGCGGCCATGTACGCAGTCGCAACGTTCCTCGTCGTGGCCGTCCTGTCGATGGCGTTCACGCAGTTGGCTGCCGGCGCGCTGATCGCGACCGGTCTCCCACCCGAGGTCGCCTCGTTCCAGGCCCGCTCGGCGTTCAGCGGCGCCGGCTTCACCACGACCGAGGCCGAGAACGTCGTCAACCACCCGGCGCGTCGCCGCATCATCGGCACCACGATGTTCGTCGGCAACCTCGGCACGCCGACACTGGTGGTGACCGTGCTCGTCGGCCTCTTGGCGCCCGGGCCGGGCAACACGACCGAGCGCACCTTGGTCGTGCTGTCGGGCCTCGCCTTTGCGTTCCTGCTGATCGCCAACAAGCCGGCGCAGCGGTACCTCGCCAAGGTCGGGCAGCGACAGGCTCGGAAGAGGCTGCTGCCGCATCTCGAGGACCGAACGGTCGAGCTGTACGCGGTCGACGACGACTTCATCGTCGGGTCGGTCCGCGTGGCCGAGGACCCGGAGCCGACCGTGCGCAGCCTGCGCGGCATGGACGACGCGCTGCCGAAGGTGAAGGTGCTCGGCGTGCGGCACGGCGACTCGTTCCTCGGAGCGCCCCCGGTCGACGTGCACCTCGATGCCGGCGACGAGATCGTCGTCTACGGCCGCAGGGAGGACATCGACCGCATCCACCCGTGACGGGCGGGCCGGGTCAGTCCGACTTCTTGGCCCGCGACGGCTGAACCCGAGGCGCCTCGTTCGGCATCTTCGGGTAGACCGGCGGCCAGGGTGCGTCGGGGATGCCGTCGGCGATGTCCTCCGCGAAGCGCTCCACGAGCGGTGCGATGTCCTGCGGCACGTCGTTCATGGTCGCCCACGGGTCACCCAACTCGGCGAGCCGCGTCGGGCACGGTCTGCATCGTCAGCTCGTCGGGTACGACGTCCATGAGTTCGTCCCACTCGAACGGCGTCGACACCTGTGCACCGACGCGGGCGCGCACACCCCAGGCGCCGAAGACGTTCTTGTGCGGCGCGTTCTGGTTGAAGTCGACGAACACCTTCCCGTCGCGGAGTTCCTTCCACCACTCGTCGGTGATCAGGTCGGGGTGGAGCCGCGCGAGATCGCGGGCCACGGTGACCGATGCGCCGCGCACGGCGAACGAATCGAAGCCGTCGACGACGCGAACGTAGATGTGCAGGCCCTTGCTGCCGGTGGTCTTCACGTACGAGCGGATGCCGAGCTCCGCGAAGTAGAGCCGCACGTGCATCGCCGCTTCACGAATGTGGTCGAACGTCTGGCCGGGCGACGGATCGAGGTCGATCCGCAACTCGTCGGACCACTGCGGCTTGTCGGCCGTGTACTGCCACACGTGGAGGCCGAGCACGCCCTGGTTCGCGGCCCAGAGCACGTGCGCGAGATCCGCGATCACGAGCGCCCGCGACGGGGTGCCGTTGATCGTCTGCACGGTCGTCGTGGTGAGCCACTCGGGTGCCGACTCGGGGATCCGCTTCTGGAAGAACGACGTGCCACCCACCCCGTTCGGATACCGCTCGAGCAGCACGGGCCGGTTGCGGATCCAGCGCATGAGCGGCTCGCCGACCGCGAGGTAGTAGTTCGCCAGGTCGAGCTTGGTGAGGCCGAACTTCGGGAACAGCACCTTGTTCGGGTTGGTGATCGGCACGGCGCGGCCGTCGGCCATCAGTTCCACCGGGTCGCCGTGCTCAGCCTTGGGCATGTCCCGACGCTAGCCCTCGGGCGCCGGCGCGTCGGTCGGCAGGTCCGGACATCTTGACCCGCGGCGCCCTCGTCCGTACGGTGGTGATCGCAACTCACTGCGGGGGCAGTTGGAGTGCGGGGACTGTTCACGTCCGTTGCGGGGGCAACAGGAGGACGAGGACATGGAAGCGCAGGCGCACATCGGTCGTCGGGCACTGATCGCGGGAGGCGGAGCGGTCGCGCTGACAGCTGCGCTGCCGGCGTCGAAGGCCGCCGCCGACTTCGATCAGCACGGGCACCACCATCACGACGGCGGCAGATGTGACCTGATCCCGAAGGGCGCCGCGCCCAAGCCGATCCCCGGCGGCGTCGACAGCGGCGATCCCAACGTGGGTTTCATCAACTGGTGGTTGCCCGGGCCGACCGACGCGACGACGCCGATCCTCGGGCTCGGTGGGTTCGGCCTCGACGTCGACCCGAGCACGATCACCGACTTCGAGGGCGTGTCGGCGATGGCGGTCGTCGCCGGCACCGTCCGCGACGGTGACGGCAACCCCTTCGATTGCGAGTTCGATCTGCGGGCGATGAAGGGCCGCTACGTCGGGACCGACGGCGTCGAACGCAAGGGTGCGTTCGCGTTCCTTTGAGTCGATCTCTTCGACCCCGGTGCGGGGCCGACCGGTCAGGTCCACGACTTCACGCCTGGCGTGCTGCCCAACGGCGTCTTCTGGACGATGGCGATTCCCGATGATGCGTTCACGGTCCGACGTCGGCGGGCACGGCTGCGACTCGACCACCTTCCTCTCAGCGACAGCCTGTTCTTCGGGAACTGCCAGGGGATCGCGTCGCAGGTGTCGATGTCCGTGAACTGGCGGGCGACGGGCGGTCGGGTCGACCGTGGAGAGGGAGGAGCGGTCGACCCGACATCGCCCGCCGCGTTCAGCGGCCGGTTCTCGGATGCGAGCTGCACGGCGAAGGTCGACGGCCGGCAGACGGGATTCTGCTTCGAGACCGACGGGAAGCTCGACGCGTCGGGCTTCTTCGCCGAGTTCGGTGAGCAGGCCAACGGTGTCTACCTGAGCTAGCGGCGGGTCAGAAGACGTTTCCCCGTCATCGGAGGATCGTGGTCGTGAGTGTGACGACGATGGGCCGGGTGACGGCGCCTCCGAATTCGCTCCGAACGAACGCCTCGACACTGTCGAGCAGGCCCGCCCGGCGGGCCTCGCTCATCATCTGGGTCCCGGAGTAGGACAGCATGAGCTTTCGGTAGTCGGCGGCGTCGTATGTCTGGTTCCAGTCGTACCGGCGCACGCAGACGTCGGCGAATCGACGATCGGTCTGCAGCGCCGCGCGGATCGCCGGATCGACGTCGTGACGTGTCGGCGCCGGCGGCCCCGTGTGCGGCTCCCCGTATCGCTCGTAGATGGGTTGTACGGCATCGAAGAAGCCGTGATCGTCGGGCGCGTCGACCTGGATCAGGTCGACGATCGCCACGACGCCGCCCGGTCTCAGGATCACTGCCGGCCGATCGGTCTGCGCCCTGCGCGAGATCCAGTGGTAGGCGGTGGCGGAGAACACTGCGTCGGCACTCGCCGGCTCGATGTCGAGCACCTCGAAGTCGCCGACGCTGACCTGGAGGCGGTCCGAGACATGCTTCTCCCGGAGCTTGGCGGCCATCGCCGGCCCGATCTCGACGGCGCGGACCGACGCTCCCCGGGCAAGGAGATCCTTGGTCGCCTGCCCGGTTCCGGGGCCGACCTCGACGATCTCGGGTCGTTCCGGCACGAGCTCGAAGAGGGTGTCGAACACGTCGCGGGGATACGACGGCCTCACCTGGTCGTAGGTCTCGGCGGCCTCGTCGAACGAACGTCTTCTGTCGTCGGGCGGGCTCACCGGGTCAGTCTGCCTCGTTGGCGCTCCCGGGCGACGCCCACGCCGCGCCGCTCACCGGTCCCGCCGGCAGTGCCGTCGTGTCGTACGCCGGCTGCGCGGCGAAGATGGCCGGATGGACGCCGGTACCACCGCTGACATCGTCGCTCGCGATCGTCGCCACCTCATCCACCCGTACCAGATCTTCGACTCGGTCATGGTCGACGATCCGCTGGCTGTGGCGCGCGGTGCCGGTGCGCAGTTGGTCGACAGCGATGGCAACGAGTACATCGATGCCGTCGGGGGGATGTGGTGCACCAACATCGGTCTGGGCCGCGACGAGATGGCCGATGCGATCGCGCAGCAGGTGCGGGAGTTGGCGTACGCGAACCCGTTCGTCGACATGACCAACGCGCCGGCAGGTCTGCTGTGCGAGAAGCTCGCATCGTTGACGCCGGGTGATCTCAACCGGGTCTTCCTGTCGAGTGGCGGTTCGACCGCCGTCGATGCCGCGTTCCGGTTGATCCAGTTCTACCAGTACTGCCGCGGCACGCCCGAGAAGCGCCACGTGCTCAGTCGCGTCGACGCGTACCACGGCACCACGTACGCCGCCGTGTCGATCGGCGGCAAGCCCGGCGATCGCATTCCGGGCTTCGAGTACATCGAGGACACGATCCACCATCTCTCCTCGCCGAACTTCTATGTCCACGGTGGCGACCGCACCGAGCAGGAGTTCGCCGACGACCTCGTCGCGGAGTTCATCGCCAAGGTCGACGAGTTGGGCGCCGATCGTGTCGGTGCGTTCTTCGCCGAGCCGATCATGGGGTCGGGGGGTGTGATCATGCCGCCCGCCGACTACCTGCAGCGCGTGTGGCAGATCTGTCGCGAGCACGACATCGTCTACGTGTCGGACGAGGTGGTGACCGCGTTCGGGCGGCTCGGGCACTGGTTCGCGTCCGAGGAGGTGTTCGGCATCACGCCCGACATCATCACCAGCGCCAAGGGTCTCACCTCGGGGTATCTGCCGCTCGGGGCGACGATCGTCAGCGACCGCATCTACGACGTGATCGCCGAGACGGGCCACGATCGCTACTTCGCCGTCGGCTTCACCTACTCCGGCCACCCGGTCTCCTGCACCGCGGCACTCAAGAACATCGAGATCATCGAGCGCGAAGGGCTCCTCGCCCACGTGAAACGGATCGGGCCGTACTTCCAGGAACAGCTCCGCACACTCGGCGACCTGCCCATGGTGGGAGAGGTGCGTGGTTCGCACCTGATGGCGTGCGTCGAGTTCGTCGACGACAAGGGCTCCAAGCGTCACTATCCCGAGGAATACGACGTCGGCAAGATGGTCGCCAACGCCTGCGAGCCGCGTGGCCTGATCGTTCGGCCACTGGTGCATCTCAACATCATGTCGCCACCGCTGGTGATCGACCGCGACGACGTCGACCGCATCGTGTCGACCCTGCGGGACGCGATCGTCGAGGTCAGGGCGCAGCTCGACGCTCGGGAGGGTTGACAACTAACTTGTCGATATGACAATTTGGTTGTCATGCCCACCTACGACGAATTCTCCCGTGTGATCGACCGCACGCGTGTGATGCTCCACCGAACTGTTCTCGCCGCCGAGGCGATCCACGACGGCTCCGAGGTCACGGTGCCGATGCGGGCCGTGCTCGAGTTCCTGCGCCGCGACGGTGAGCACACGGTGTCCGCGGTCGCCAGGGCCCGCAGCGTGAGCCGCCAGCACATCCAGGTCCTCGTCAACGAACTGCTCGACCTCGGACTCGTCGAGCGGATCGACAATCCGCAGCACCGGAGCGCACCGCTCATCCGTCTCACCCCGGTGGGTGAGGCCCGCATCGACGAGATGCACCGCCGTGAGCGCGACGCCTTCGAGCCGCTGCTGGTCGGTCACCCCGAGCTGTCCGAGGAGCGATTGCGACTCGCCGCCGCGGTGGTGGACGAGATCGGCGCCGTGATGGCGGCGCGTCGGGAGGCATCGTGATCAAGGAGCGCCTCGTCGGTCAGTTCGGCAACCCGCACGGCCCGCTCGGCTGGGTGGCCGGCCGGATCATGTCCAAGCGTGAGTCGAACGTGCTCCGCACGCTGGCCACCGTCGATCTGCTCGAGTTGTCGGCGACCGACCGCGTGCTCGAGATCGGTCACGGGCCCGGTATCGGCCTCGAGGCGGCGTTGGCGGTGGCGGGTGAGGTCGTCGGCCTGGAGCGGTCGACGGCGATGCGATCGATGGCTGCCCGCCGGAACCGATCGGCCGTCGAGAACGGCCGGCTCACGCTCGTGGTCGCGGACGCACGGCATCCACCGCCCGAGGTGGCGGGGTTCGACGCGATCTTCTCGAGCAACGTGTGGCAGTTCTGGGTCGACCCGGTCGCGACGCTGACGGCCTGGCGTGATCGCCTGGTTCCCGGCGGCACCATGGCCGTCACGTTCCGTCCGCCACTGACCGGCGCAACCGAGGACGAGGCGCTGGCGGCTGGTGAACGGATCGTCGCGCAGCTCGAGGAGGCGGGCTACGTCGACGTGCGACTGGAGTCGATCCCGATCGGCGACGTGCCCGCCGTGTGCGGGCTGGGTCATCGGACGGCGGGGTGACCGTCTTGCGCTGAAACATGCGAGTCTGCTTATATGTCGGTCGTGGACGACGACGCACGGTTCCGGGCCCTGGCCAACCCGACCCGGCGAACCATGCTGCGACTCGTTCGTGACGAGGCGCTGCCCGTCGGTGCGCTCGCCGCCGAACTCGACATGACCCAACCGGCGGTGAGCCAACACCTGGCCGTGCTCCGTGAGGCCGGCCTCGTCCGGGTCGAGCCGGCCGGCCGACGCAGGTTGTACCGAGCCGACGGCGCGTCCATCGCCGAGTTGCGACAGTTCTTCGACGACTACTGGTCGCAGTCGGTCGACCGGCTGGCGGGCGCGGCCGAGCGTCTGGCGGGGCAGCGCGAGGCAGCGTCATGATGATCGCCGAGTGCGATCGGGTGATCGCTGCGCCGATCGATCTGGTGTGGTCGCTGATCAGCACCGCTGACGGGCTGACCGAGTGGATGGCCGTGGACGCGATCGTCGACCTGCGCGTGGGCGGCACGATCCGGTGGGTGCACGACAACGGCTGGACGGTGGCCGGCACGATCCGCGAGATCGCGCCGATGCGGCGACTCTCGTACACGTACGGCTGGGAGACCGGTGGCTTCCCCGTGCCGCTCGAGTCGAGCGTCGTGACGATCGAACTCACGGCGCGGGGCGCCGTGACCGAGCTGTCCGTCCGGCACGACGGGCTCACCGCCGAGATGGCCGAACAGCACACCGGTGGCTGGCACATGTTCGTCGGCCGGTTGGCCGAGCGTGCGGAACGTCTCGAGCCCGTCGGCGGCTCGATCGAAGGAGCAGACCAGTGAGTTTCGACGGATTCGACCCGGCCGCCCTCGCGCTGCTCGACGACCTTCCGGCGATGACCGCCGACGACTACGCCCGCCACAAGGCGTCCCTGGCCGCGGGTGTGACCAAGCCCGGCCTCGCGCTGATCACCGACGTTGCCGACGCGCTCGGCGCCGATCTGACGGTCGTACCGCGGAGTTCGGTGTCGCCGCTCCACCGCGACCTGCGCTTCGCGCCGGAGGGGGCGGCCCGCTACAAGGATCATCTCCTGCTGACCACCTGGGAGGGGGCCGACAAGAAGACGTCGCCGATGTTCTGGATCCGCGTCGACGCTCACCGGTCCGGGTTCGCGAGCGGCATCGGCTTCACGCCGGCGGTGCGTGAGCGCTGGCGCGAAGCGGTGGGTGCGGCTGCAGGAGAGGAGTTGGCGGCGATGCTCGACGGCCTCGTCGCCGATCGCGACGCCGACGTCGCCGGCGACCAGGTCAAGAAGGTGCCGGCACCGTTCGATCCGGATCACCCGCGTGCCGACTTGCTCCGGCACACCGGCTTTCAGGTTCGGTTCGTCGACGATCTGCCGGCATCGGTGTCGTCGCCCGAGTTCGTCGAGTGGTGTGCCGAGCGCCTGTCGGCGTTGCTGCCCGTTCACCAGTGGCTGCTCGCGCAGCTGATCGATTGAGAGGAACTGCGATGCCGCAGACCGACGAGAGCCTGTTCTGGGAACTGATCGAGGAGTTCCAGCTCGAAGATCCCCGCGTCGAGGAGGGAACGATCATGGGCGGCCGATGCGCTCGGGTGTCGGGTGAGTTCCTCGGGCTGGTCGACTACCAGGGGAGCGGCATGGTCGTGAAGTTGCCGAAGGACCGGGTGGCCGAACTGATCGATCAGGGCGTGGGGCGACCCTTCGCCCCGGCGAAGAAGGTGTTCAAGGAGTGGGTCGCCGTGCCGAAGCGTGACCGTCGCCGGTGGCGCTCACTCCTGCGCGAGAGCATCGAGTTCGTCGCTCCGACGTGAGTCGCTCCGACGTGGATCACGCCGGTGTCAGGTCGACGCGGTAGCGGAGGCTCGGGATCGGGCCGTCGGCACCCGACTTCTCGAACCGCTCGACCAGGACGCCGCCGTTGTTCTCGATCACCCGCTGTGAGCCGATGTTGTCGAGGTCGGTGGTGATCTCCACCTCGGTGAGGCCTTCGGCTCGGGCGTCGTCGAGGATCGCTGCGACCGCCTGCGTCGCGTAGCCCCGTCGTCGCTTCCACGGCACGACGCTGTAGCCGATGTGACCCGGCACGTGAGCCGGAAGCTCGTTCGTGCCTGGCTGCCAGCGGAGGTTGACGGTGCCCGAGAACGCTCCGTCCCACATCCACCTCCGGTAGCCCGGGAGGCGGGGCGTCAACGAACCGTCGGGCTGCTCGATCGGCGGACCGGTTGCCTCGCGATCGACGAGCGAGACGATGAACCGGTTGGGGTCTTCGGCGATCTGGTCGAGCTCCTCGTGCGCGGCCTCCGGTCGCATCGTGTTCGGCGACCACCCGGTGCGCAGCGCAGCGACATAGCCGTCGAGCATCCGCTCGTGGGGCCAGCGCAGCTCCATGTGGCGAGCGTAGAAGTCAGCACCGGGTCGATCGGCGGGGGTTTCGGGCGCGGGCGCCGACCGTGCCCCACAGCACGGCAGCGATCACGATCACGCCGCCGATCACCGTCGGCGCCGATGGGCGCTCGGAGAAGAACACCCACGCCCACACCGTCGCCGCGACCGTTTCGATCGGCGTGAACAGCGCGACCTCGGCCGTTGGCGCGTACTTGGGAGCGGTCGTGTAGGCGATCCGTCCGAGTGGGTTGAACAGCAGCCCCATCAGCCCGGCGGCGACGAACACCCGCGCCGGCGCCGCCCCGACCGACGCGAGGGGGGCGGTGATCAGCGCCAGGCTCGCCGAGCTCATCGCCAGGGCGAGGGGGCGGTCGACGAGGGGGTGTCGCCGCCACAGGATCAGGCTCGACGACACGAGCGCGACCGCAACGAGCGCCAGCAGGTCGCCGTCGAGCGTCGGCGAGCCGACCGAACCGCCGACCACGACGACGATCCCCGCCACGGTGGCCGCGATCGCGATCGCGATGCGTCGCTCGACGCGTTCCCCGAGCAGCGCCCACGCCAGTCCGGCGCTGACGATCGGCGTCGCCGCGACGATGACGACCACGTTCGCCACGGCGGTGTTGTTGACGGCGCCGACGAACGCCAACTGCGTGAGCGCCGACAGCACGACGATCGCGACGAAGGGCCATGGTTCGCGCCGCGCGAGCGTGGTCGCCGAGGTGTCGGTGCGAACGGCGAACACGAGCCCGAGCGAGACCGTGGAGGCGACGGCGAACAGGAACGCGATCGTCCACGCGTCGAAGTCGGCGCGACGGATGAAGTACGAGTCGGTCGAGACGAGCAACATCCCGACTGCCGCCAGGGCCCACCCCCGTTCCCGTCCGTCGAGCACGTGGCAAGTATGGCGACCGGGCGGACGGCGAGCCTGGTGGTGGGGATGCCCGGCAGCAGTCGGGTCATCTCCTCGTCAGCCGGACGGGCACGTCGGTGGCAGTCCAGTCGGGCTGCTTGAACGGGGGTCCGGTGGCCAGTCCGAGGACGCCGTCGCGCAGGTCGACGATCCGCGGGAGGGGCGCCTCGGCGTCGCCGGGCAGACCCGCGAGCCGCTCCGCGAGATCAGCGGGGAACCGGTCGAGCAGGCTCGCCACCAGCACCTGGGCCTGGGTCGGCAGGTAGCAGCGGGCCGAGTCGGTGACGCCGGCGAGGTGACGCCGGAACGACGGAATCACGTCGGTGCCCGGGTCGGTCCCGAGCACGAGGTGCTCGAGGAGCGCGGTGATGTCGTGGGTGCCGAGCTTGCACGAGTTGCACTGGCCGCACGACTCGACGTGCAGGAAACGCGACACCTGGTAGGCGACGTCGACCATGTTGCGGGTGTCGTCGTAGATGATGAAGCCGGCCGAACCGAGCCCGCCCCCCGCCGCTGCGAGCCCCTCGTAGGTGACGGGCGCGTCGAGACCGGCGGCGGTGAGCGCCGGGTTGGCGACACCGGACAGCACGGCTTTGATCGAACGACCGGGTCGCGGTCCACCGGTCAGCTGCTCGATGAGGTCGCCCAGCGGCACCCCGAGCGGCACCTCGGCCACCGCCGGCCGTTGCACGTCGCCGGTGATCGTGACGATCGTCGGTCCGGGAGACTCCGGCGTGCCGGCGCTGCGGTACCGGTCGACGCCGTGGCGGACGACGAGTGCGACGTGGGCGCAGGTCTCTGCGTTGTTGACGACGACCGGGTTCGAGCTCGGGGTGGCGGGTCCGCCGGGAGACTCGTCGACGCCCGCCGACCAACCGAGCTGCGGCCCCGTGGTGTACAGCCCGTAGAGGTAGGGCGGGATCTGACGCGGCAGTGGGTCGTCCCCCTCGATCACCTCGAGCAGGGCCGTCTCCTCGCCGAACAGGTAGTGATCGGGCCCTTCCACGAGCTCGACGGTGCACGTATCGAGCCACCCGGCCTGCAAGAGCTCCGCGATCGCCGACCGGAGCGCCGCGATCTGCTCGACGTACTTGGCCTTCGTCGCCACGACGATGCGGTGGGTCCCGACGCAGTGCGCAGCGATCAACGCTCCTTCGAGCACGAGGAACGGGTTGGCGCGGATGAGCGCACGGTCCTTGAACGTGCCGGGTTCGCCCTCGGCGGCGTTCACCACCACGAAGCAGTCGTCGTCGCTGCCGGTCGCGGCGCGTACACCGGCCCACTTGCGAGCGGCCGGGAACCCTGCGCCGCCGCGCCCGCGCACGCCGGCTCGGCCGACCAGGTCGATGATCTCGTCGGGCGTCTCGCGGCGGGCCCGAGCCAGCCCGACCATGCCACCGGTGCGCTCGTAGGCGTCGAGCGTCGTCAGCGGTTCGAGAGGCAGGAGATCGGCCGGCATCCGGTCATGGTAGTCACCGTCGACGCCAAAGCATCACCAGAAAATGCCTTTCACATGGTAGCAATGGGCCGGAATGCTCGTTCGCAGACACCGTCGGGGAGGGCTGGCAGGACCTGCCGATTGGGTTCGGGTCGGGTTGGCGAACGCACTACCACTGGATCATCTCTCGAGGAGATGGTCGGGCGCGCGATCATCTGATCGAGCTGGGGGTTTCTGGTTGTGATCGAACATGTGTTCGGGTAGCGTTTCGGGATGGAGACGTTGGTCGTCGAGTTGCCCGACACGACCGACGAGTGGGCGGAACTGTCGGCGCACGACCTCGACGCCACCGTTCGTGAGCTCGACGTCGCCGGCCGCCGGATCGAAGCCGCGATCGTCGGGGCGACCGAGCACGCCGACCGCACCGGGCACCATCGGCGCGACGGTCATCGCTCCGCGTCGTCGTGGATGATGGCGACCACCAACTGCTCGCGTGGCGACGCAACGGCACGGATGCGCTCGGCGAAGTTGGTGCGCGAGTTGACCACGGTGGCCGATGAGTTCATGGCCGGTCGGGTCGGTGTGGCTCAGGTGCGCGAGCTGGCCCGCCTCGTCGCGAACCCACGGGCCGGTGACCAGGTCGCGGGGTCCGAAGAGATCCTGCTCGAAGCCGCCCAGTCACTCGAGTTCGCCGACTTCCGCGTCGTCACGACGCGGTGGGAGCAGCTCGCCGACGCCGACGGAGCGCACACCGACCACGAGCGCGCCCACGACGACCGCAACGCCCGGTGCGACTTCGACGGTGTCGTGTTCCGGTTCGACACCGCCCACGGCGTCATCCAGGGCACCTCGATGCGGCAGGTGTTCGACGCGTTCTGTGACGCCGAGTTCGACCGCGACGGGCAGTGGGTGCGCGACACCTACGGCGACGAGGCAACTGCGTCGTTGATGCCGCGCGACGCGAAACAGCGGCGTGCCGATGCGTTCGTCGCGATGGTCTTGGCCGCTGCCGAGGCCGGCACCGGAGACGGCCGCACGATCGACACCACGGTCAACGTCGTGTCGGATCTCGACCAGTTCGAGCAGCGGGTCGAGGAAGCCGTCACCGACGACGCGTCCGTCGTCGAGATCGATCCCGCAACGGTGCAAGATCGCCGGTGTGAGACCACCGACGGCGTGCCCGTCGACCCCCGTCAGGTCGTCGCCGCCGCCTTGATCGGTCGGATCCGCTTCATCGTCGTCGACGGAGCCGGCGTGATCGTGTCCGCCGGTCGCAAACGCAGACTGTTCACCGGGGCGTTGCGCGAGTCGATCATCGCGATCGATCCGGTGTGCGGCTGGCTCGGCTGCAACCTCCGCGCCCAGATCTCAGCGATCGACCACCTCGAACCCAGATCGAGGGGCGGACCCACCGATGCGTCGAACGCCAAGATCATGTGCGACCACCACAACATCTTCAAACACACCAAGCGCTACACCGTGACGCGATTGCCGAACGGCCCCATCCGGATCACCCGACCCGACGGCACCACCCTCACCGTCCCCGACGCCGCCTGAACGCCCGCCGGCCAGATCTTCCCGCCGCACGCCAGCATCACTCGAGCACCCTTGATGGCGGGTCGATCGGACCGCCCACGATCGGCACATCGGCGGCGCGTCTCGGGCTCCGTGGAGGGTGACGGTATGCGGGTCGTCCGGTCGACCGCGGTGGTCGTGGTGGTCGTGGCCGTGGTCGGGGTGGCGATGATGCTGGTTGTGCACGGCATGGCGGCCGAAACACGAACTCTCGAAGCAATCTGATCGTTCGGCCCTGGTCGCGGCGGCGCGGACGTGGCACAAGAGTGGTAGAGACATCCGACTTCCTCGCGCGGTGGCGGAGTGAAAGAGGTGGTTCCGGTGACGCGTAGAACCAAGGTGATCGGGTTCGGAACCGGGCTGGTGGTGGTGGGCCTGGTCCTCGTCTACAACTTTGGTCTCGCATCGTTGTTCCACTCTCCCCTTTTCGGCGAGTACAACTTGAGCGATCCGTTGACGATGGAGGTGTCGTCCCGTGCAGTGGTCACCGACGACGTCGAGCTGCTGCGTTGGAACACCATGCCAGAGTTCGTCTCGACGCCCGACGATGTCCGGGCCGAGGGTGTTGCGGCGGGGTCCGACGCGATCTTCATGGGCATCGCTCCGGCTGATGCGGTTGCCGGGTACCTCGACGGCGTCGCCCACGATGAGATCACCGAGTGGGACTCGATGCAGGACGACATCGTCGAGGTGGTGTACGCCAGGAGCGAGGGCGCCACCGATCCTGCCGCTCCGGGGACGAAGGGTTTCTGGGTGGCGTCGGTGAGTGGCAGCGGTGAACAGACCCTCGACTGGACGATCGAGAGTGGGGAGTGGGCTGTGGTGATCATGAACGCAGACGGCTCGCCCGGGGTTTCGGCCGATGTCCGGTTCGGGGTTGCGGCGCCGTCCGTCCTCTTCCCCATCGGCTTGGCCTCGTTGGTCGTTGGGCTCGTGGCACTGATCGGCGGCACCCGGCTGGTCGTGTCCCTGCCATCTCGGCCGGATGAGACCCCCCGCTGGACGTTGCGGGGTCGCTCCGTTCTGCCGACCACTGTTGAAGGACGCATCGCGGTGCTGTGCGCGGTGCTGCTCTTCGTGCCGTTCATGAGCGGGGCGATGTTCGGCGCCCCCATCTTCTTGTTCCTCGGCGTACGCAAGGGTGATCGGGGCCTGTTGTTGGTGCTGCCGTTGCTCGTGTCGTTCATCGTGATCGGGCTGATCGCCATGGTTGGTTGGGCGATTCTCGGTGGGTAGATGTCTACCGGGTGGCAGCGACGAACTGGGCGAACTGGTCGGCGCCGGCAGCGGAGCGTGAGCGGGGCCGTGCAACACCCGCTTCTGGGTCGATCGTTCGACGGGTGTCAACGGCGCCGTCCACAGCAAGACCCTGCCGTTCGTGGCTCCCGAGGTGTACCAGGTGTACCTGGCCTTCGAGACGGCGTCGTGCTCCGCGCTCTGAGTGGCGGGCGGTGATGTCGAGCCTGGGTGCTCGACGACGAGCTGGTGCTGCGTCAGAGAAGGTGCGGGTCTCCCTGATCGCCTGCTCGTCGGCGCGATCGGGCGCCACCAGACGCCGGGTCTGCCACGCGTGGTGAGGCATCATCAGACGTGACTTGTCCCGACGGGCGGGCCCTGCGAAACGGCGCGCTCAGGTCAGTGTGATGACGATGCCGCGGTCGGGGGTGTGGTCGCCCTTGCCGATCAGGCGAGCGACCGTCGTCCCCACGCCCCAGAGCCGGTACATCAAGCCATACTTCGCCTGGACTCGCTCGCGTATCGCCTCGAACTCAACGCCGTCGACCACAACGGCTGTGCCTTCGAGGGGTGACGAACCGTCTCGCACATCACCCTTCGAGTCGCTTGGCTGAAGCTGAACCCGATCGTCATTGGCGAGCCGCTTGACCTTCCAGCTACTGGCTGGGGTCATGACTCCCACCTTGCCGTCATCGAGCTCCGCAATCCATACGGCCGTCGACCGTGGCGTGCCATCCCTGCGGTAAGTCGTCAAGGCAACGTACTTCTCTGATCCGATCGACATCAGACAGAAGGTACCCCTGAATCCGCCCTGCCGGTCCGGAACTGTCCCTAACGCCGGATCGGGGCGCACAGTGGCAACCGCCGGCAGACCTCGGACCCAGCGCGCCGAGCGGCAATTCGCGAGCGGCTCGCCTTCGTGTCGGCGTGTCAGTCGTTGGCGTGCAGTGCGGCGTTGAGCTCGCCCCAGGCGCGCTGCGGGGGCGGGCGATCACCTGGCCGGACTGTCCGTCGCGGATGAACATCACGCCGCTGATGCCCGACAGCTCGCGGGCCTTCACCACGCCGTCGGGGGTCGACACCGGGGTCGCCGCCGTGACGTAGAGCCCGGCCTCGACCACGCAGTCGTCGCCGAGGCTGATGCCGATGCCCGAGTTCGCTCCGAGGAGGCAGCGCTCGCCGATCGAGATCGACTCCGTGCCGCCGCCCGACAGCGTGCCCAGGATCGACGCGCCGCCGCCGACGTCGCTGTCGTCGCCGACGACGACTCCGGCCGAGATGCGGCCCTCGACCATCGACGTGCCGAGCGTGCCGGCGTTGAAGTTGCAGAACCCCTCGTGCATCACGACGGTGCCCTCGGCGAGGTGGGCGCCGAGCCGCACACGGTGGCGTCGGCGATTCGGACGCCGGACGGCACCACGTAGTCGAGCATCGCCGGGAACTTGTCGACGCCGTGGACCCGCACGGTCTGGCCGGCCTTGCGGGCCCGCAGACGAACCGCATCGATCTCGGCGACCGGCACCGGGCCGAGGTTCGTCCACACGACGTTGGTGAGCGCGCCGAAGATGCCGTCCATGTTGATCGAGTGCGGCGCCGCCATCCGGCTCGACAGCAGGTGGAGCCGGAGGTAGCCGTCGGCCACCGAGCCCGGTGCCTCGTCGACGTCGATCGTGATGCGCACCGGCCGGATCGTCACGTTGCGGATCTCGTCGTGCTCGTCGCGCAGGCCGAGCTGCTCGTCGATCGCGTGCTCGCGCATCATCTCGTCGTCGCCGTACTCGCCCCACCCGAACCAGCGGTACCAGGCGTCGAGCACGGTGCCGTCGGCAGCGACGGTGGAGAGGCCGGCGCCCCATGCCATTCTCATGGCTCCCTCCTCATGGTCGGGACTGGTCTCCGCTCCGCTTCGACTGCTCCCTCCGTCCGCCTCGTCGCTGGCGCTTCTCTCGTGTCGGGACTGGGTGGTGTCGGCATGTCCTGTCAGTCGTGCTGGCTCCTGTCGGCTGGCGACGTCTGGTGGCTCTGGCCTCCTCGCGATGTGGCGTCGACGTCATGCGTGCCGACTTGGCCGGTCCCGACGCTTCCGGGCGGAGCGTGGGGAACAGGATCACTTCCTTGATCGAGTCGACGCCGGCGATCAGCATCGCCACCCGGTCGATGCCGATGCCGAGGCCGCCGGTCGGCGGCATCCCGTACTCGAGCGCTCGCAGGTAGTCCTCGTCGACCGCTCCCGCGCTCGGCGTCGCCGGCATCCTTGGCGGCCTGTTCGTCTTCGAACCGTGCCCGCTGCTCGACCGGGTCGTTCAGCTCGGAGTAGCCGTTGCCGAGCTCGCTGGAGTCGACGAAGATCTCGAACCGCTCGGTGAGCCACGGATCGTCACGGTCGACGCGGGCGAGCGGCGAGATCTCGGTCGGGTGACCGGTCACGAACGTCGGGCCGACGATGTCGTCCTCACAGAGCGTCTCGAACAGCTCCTCGACCAGCTTGCCGCCGCCCCAGCGCTCCTCGACCCGGATGCCGTGCTCGTCGGGCGAGCGCGCGCAGCTCGTCGATCGGCTGCGACGGGATGGACCTCACGTCCGATCGCCTCGCTCACGTAGTCGACCATCCGCTTGCGCGGCCACGGATCGGCCAGGTCGAACTCCTGCCCGCGGATCGTCACCACCGTCGTCCCGATCGCGTCGCGGGCCGCCTGCGTGATCAGCTCCTCGGTGATGTCCATCACGTCGTTCCAGTCGCCGAACGCCTGGTAGAGCTCCATCATCGTGAACTCGGGGTTGTGACGGGTCGAGATGCCCTCGTTGCGGAAGATGCGCCCGATCTCGAACACCCGCTCCATCCCGCCGACGATCAGCCGCTTGAGGTGCAGCTCGAGCGCGATCCGCAGGTACAGGTCGAGGTCGAGCGTGTTGTGGTGCGTCACGAACGGCCGAGCGAGAGCACCACCCGCCTCGACGTGCAGCACCGGTGTCTCGACCTCGATGAACCCGTGCTCGCGCAGCGTGCGCCGGAAGCTCGCGATGACCTCGTGGCGGATCTCGAACGTGCGACGGGCCTCGTCGTTCATGATCAGATCGGCGTACCGCTGACGGAACCGGGTGTCGGTGTCGGTCAGACCGTGCCACTTGTCGGGCAGCGGGCGCACCGCCTTGGAGAGCAGCTGGACCGTCTCGGCCTTGACCGAGAGCTCGCCCTTCCGGGTGGTCATCACCGTGCCCGTGGCGCCGACCCAGTCGCCCAGGTCGAGCTCCTTCACGTCGGCGAAGTGGTCGTCGCCGGTGACCGCCTTGGAGATGAAGAGCTGGATCTCGCCACCACGGTCGCGAATCGTCGCGAACACGAGCTTGCCCGTGTCGCGCTTGAGCATCAGGCGCCCGGCGACCGTGACCTCGTGCTCGGTCTCGGTACCCGGCTCGAGCTCGCCCCACGCCGTCCGGACCTCGTCGAGCGTGTGCGACCGGTCGAAGCGGTACGGGTACGGCTCGACACCCGACGATCGGAGCTCGTCGACACGGGCCAGCCGGCGCGCCTTCTCGGCGACGAGACCGCTGCCGGTCGACGCGTGCTGCTCGTCGGTGGTGTCGCTCACGAGTGAGAGACCGTAGCGGTTCGTCCGGGGAGCGACACCAGAAGTTGCCGAACCCTCTCTACGATGCTGCCCCATGTCGATCTCCGCCCGGTTCGTCATGCCGCGCCATTGCGTCCGCCCTCGGCCTGACCCTGGCGGTCGGCGGCGCCGTCGCGCTCGCCGCCTCGCTCGATTCGCCCGCGACCGTCTCCGAACGCGCCGAGCGCGTACCGCCGCCACCCGGCGACATGGCCGTGGTCTTCGACGTCGGCGACGTCGACCGGTTCGTCGTCGAGGCTGCCGGCCGGGTCGCGGAACGCATCGGCGGAGTCGCCACCGTGGGTCGCAGTGGTTCGCTGGGCATGAAGCGCATCACCCGTGGCGGCACGACGGTGCACGCACCTCCGTCGGGCTACCTGATCCCGATGGTCTACCTCTCGCAGCCGCGTGGGTCGGTCGGCCCGATCATGGGTTCCGACGTGTCGGCCGTGCTCTCGCCCGACACGGTGGTGATGAACGAAGTCACGGCCGAACTCACCGGTGCACAGGTCGGTGACGTCATCGTGATGCAGGCCGCCAACGGTTCGGCCGTGCCACTGACGATCGCCGGCATCCGCCCGTACGACCAGATCGGCTGGGGTGAGTTGGTGTTCGACTACGACGTCGCCGCCCGACTCGGCGCCACCGCCGACACGCGAGCGATCGTCTACGGCTTCGGCGACCGTCCGGCGTTCGACGCCGCCGTTGCGGCCGAAGGGCTCGCCGGACGGCAGGACACGAAGGTGATCCGCAGCTGGGATCCTGCCAGCCCGGACAGCACGCTCAGCACGGCCCGCACGAAGGTCGCGCTCGGCGAGCCGTGGTACCGGTTCGCCTCGGACGGGTCGCTGATCATGCATCCGACCTGGAAGGCCACGAACCTGACCGACGGGCGCGTGCTGATGAACGACACGATCCGGATCCGGGCCCAGTGCCACGTGAAGATCGTCGACGACCTGAAGGCCGCACTCGCCGAGGTGGCAGCCGCCGGCCTGGCCGGCGCGATCGAGGTCGCCAACGCGAACGCGTACGGAGGCTGCTACGTGCCCCGCTTCAGCCGCGTGAGCGGTCAGATCGGCTTCCTGTCGCGCCACGCCTACGGCATGGCGCTCGACACGAACACCGTGTCCAACTGTGGCGGGTGCCGGCCGCGGATGAACTGTGACGTGGTCCGCATCTTCCGGAAGCACGGCTTCGCGTGGGGCGGAAACTTCCGGCGTCCCGACGGGATGCACTTCGAGTGGGTCGGTGAACGGCTCGACCAGATCGCCTACCCGTCGTCCTACTGCCCCAACATCGTGTCGGGCGGCGCTCGGCCCGGCACGGCCGGCGGCGACGATGGTGTCGGCGATGGCTTCGGCGACACGGAAACGCTGGGCACCGGTGTGCTGCTCATGGCCAACGAGGCCCTCGTCGACGGGTCGTCGCACGTCCATCCCTGAGACCCGGCGCCGCGTCGGCGGCCGGGTGGTCCCGACGTGGACGCTGCTGCGAGCTGCGACGCCCTAGCCTGGCGACATGCGATTCGTCATCATCGGCGGTGGCCCAGCCGGATATCAGGCCGCGACCTACGCCGCGCGGCTCGGTGCGCAGGTCACCGTGATCGAGCGCGACGTCTTCGGTGGCGCCGCCAATCTGTGGGACTGCATCCCGTCCAAGACGATGATCGCCACCGGTGGTGCGCTGAGCTACAGCAGCCGGCATCGAGGGAATGGGCCTCGCCCAGTCGACCCCGGAGGTCGACATCGAGGCGCTCACCTCGCGGATCAACGGCATCGCGTCCGACCTGAACGACGACATCGTCCAGCTGCTGCAGAGCCAGGGTGTCCGCATGTTCGACGGCATCGGCCGGTTCACCGGGCCCCAACACGGTCGAGGCGACCGGTCCGAACGGCACCGAGGTGATCGAGTTCGACAAGGCGCTGGTCGTCGACCGGATCGCGTCCCCGCATCCCCGACTGGTGCGAGCCCGACGGCGATCGCATCCTCACCACACGCGACTGCTACCCGCCGCAAGGTGTTCCCCGACAGCATCACCGTCGTCGGGTCGGGCGTCACCGGCGTCGAGTTCGTGCACATGTTCTCGTCGTTCGGCGCCGACGTGACGCTGGTCGTCAGCCGCCAGCACGTGCTGCCGGGCAAGGACCCCGAGGTCGCCGGCGTGCTCGAGGACGACTTCATCGAGCGCGGCGTCAGGCTGCTCAAGGGTGCCCGCGCCGAGTCGATCGAGCGGACCGACGACGGTACGGGCACCGTCGTGCGGTGCGACGACGGCCGCGTCGTGCGGTCGACGCACGCGGTGCTCGCCATCGGATCGGTGCCGAACACCGACGAGCTCGGCCTCGACGCGGCCGGCGTCGAGGTCGACGAGTGGGGCTACATCCCGATCAACCATCACTGCGTCACCAACCAGCGCCACATCTACGCCGCCGGCGACGTGTCGCGGAAAGCTCCCGCTCGTCGTCGGTCGCCTCGATGCAGGGCCGCAAGGTCGCCGAGCACGTGATGGGTCTCCACACCATCGAGCACCGTCACCTCGACTACGACAAGGCGGCGTCGGCGATCTTCACCGAGCCCGAGATCGCCGACGTCGGTCTCGCCGAGGCCGAGGCGTTCGCGAGCGGCCGCAAGATCCGGGTCACGAAGGTGCCGTTCTCGACCACGGCCAAGGCGCTCATCAACAACGATCCGCGCGGCTTCGTGAAGATCATCTCCGACCCGGCCACCGGCGAGGTGCTCGGCGGGTCGATCGTCGGGTCGCCACGCAGCCGAACTCATCTCGGTGATCGCGTTGGCCGTCACGGCGAACCTGCGGGTGAGCGACATCGTCGAGAGCCTGCTCGTGCATCCGGCGCTCAGCGAGGCGCTCGCCGAAGCGGCCGAGTAGCCACCCCCGACGCCCGACGCCGTCGCGGGTGTTTCGCGATTGGTAAGCGCCGGCGCCTGGTGACCGGCGACCGCCCTTGCGACACTGTTCGCCATGAACGTGTCGGGTCGCGTGCGCGGCGCTGGTGTCACTGGTCGGCCTGGCAGCGGTCGTCGGTGCCGTCGTGTTCACCGGCTCGTCCGACGAGTCCGACGACGTGGTCGCCGCGCCTGCCGGTGCCGACACGCTGCCCGGCGCCGTGATCACGGCGCCGCTGACCACGGTTGCGCCGCCCGATCTCCCGGATCGGGGCCCGCATCCGCCGCTGCGCGACATCGACGGCTGGCTCCAGAGCGACGTGACGTCGTTGGAGGAGCTGCGCGGCCAGGTCGTCGCGGTGCAGTTCTGGACGTTCGGGTGCAGCAACTGCAAGGCGACGCTCGCCCACATGCAGGACTGGTACGCCCAATACGAGGATCAGGGCTTCGAGGTCGTCGGCATCCACGCACCCGAGTTCTCGTACGAGGCCGAGGTCGACAACATCGTCGAGGCGGCCGCCGACCTCGGCGTCACCTGGCCGATCGCGCTCGACACCCGGAAGCACACGTTCCACGACTGGCAGGAGGGCCCACGGGGCTACTGGCCGCGGGTGTACCTGCTCGACCGGAACGGCAACATCCGGTACGACCATCGGGGTGAGGGCCGGTACGACCAGACCGAGGCGGCCATCCGAGCGCTGCTCGACGAACCGGCGACCTGAGTCGAGGTCGCCGTGATCGCCGCGATCGTGGGCCCGTTCTCCGAGGCGGTGCGAGCGACGATCCAACCGTGCACGTTCCTGCTGATCGTGCCGACGTTGGCCGCAGTCGCGGCGGCCGGCGCGAAATGGCAGGCGCTGCTGGGGGCAACCGTCGCCGGCATCGTCGGCGGTTGGTTGCTGGCCGACAACCGGTTCCTGCTCGATGGAGCCTGGCTCCGAGTCTCGGGCCTGCTCGCAATCGTGCTGTTCGCGCTGCTGGTGATCCCGGGCGTGCGCGCGGAGGTCCCGGGCGAGCGGTACCTCGGTCATGTGCGCGGGCAGGCCGGCATCGTTGCTGCGGTGACCCTGCTCGCCACGATGTGGTGGCGGCCGTGCGTGGGCGAGGAGCTCGGCGTGATCCTGAACGGCGCGCAGGACGGCCTCGCCGGCGAGTTGCTCCCGATGGCGTCCTACATGCTCGGCGCGCTCGTGCCGGTGGCCGTGGTGGTTGCCGCGCGGTACGCCGCCGAGCCGCCGCAACGCTGGGTGTCGAGCATGGGTCTGGCGTTCGCCGCGGTCGGTGTGGTGATCGGGGCCTCACTCCTCGCGGGCCAGCACGACGAGGTCGTCGTCACGCTGACCGGCTTGACGTTGGAGTGATCCCGTCCGAACGAGTTGCTCAGGCGATGCGGGTGACCAAGGCCTGGTGGCCCGATCCCTCGGCGAACAGATCGCCCGCGGCTCCGAGTCGCTGCATGTACTCGGCGTCCGACCAGAGTGCGTCGTTCGCCGCGTCGACGGCAGCGCCGTCGCCCTGTACGCCGATCCAGGTCACACCGCCGAACGGGCCGAATCGGTTCGCGAGGAACATCGTCGGCACGCCGGTGACCGATTCGGAGTGCTGCGCCATGTCGACGCCCCAGCCGAAGCCTTCGGCGTAGCGACCATTGGCGATCGTGGCGTTCGTGATCTGGGCGACGGCGCCGACCGGCGGTGACTCCTCGCCGAGCTCGCCGTGGATCGGCACGGCCAGGTTGTCCTCGGACGGTGCGGCCAGGTAGCCCGCTCCCGCTGCTGCTTTGGACATGTACTCCTCGTCGCCCATGAGCCCGGTCATCATGGCATGGACGTCGCCGACGCCCTCGACCCGAGTGGCGTAGACGTAGGTCCCGACGGGACCGCCGAACATGCCGTACCAGAGGGCGATGTCTCGACCCGTCTTGTCGGCGGCGAACGCTCGCATGTCGGTGGCGTAGCCCATCGTCTCGGCCGGCGGACCGGCCAGGAGCAAGCGGCGGCTGAACAGTTGCATGGGAATCCCCTTCTTTCCTGAGCCCACGGCGTGGGCACGTGGACGCCGCAAACCCCCTCGCGACGTGGCAGCAGACTGTCACACGCGACGCTCGATGTCGATGTGATGTCAGTCACATTGCGTGGTAGCGAGCGTCCGCTCGTCACCGTGGGCGCGGAGCCGTTGGCGCTCCGATCCTCGGTGTGGAGTGGTCGGTGAGGTCGGACCGGTGGGTCAGCCGATGACGGCGACGACGTCACCGCCGCCGACCGTGTCGCCGGCTGCGACCTTGATCGCCTTCACCGTGCCCGCGGTCTCGGCGTTGATCTGGTTCTCCATCTTCATCGCCTCCAGCACGACGATGCCCTGACCGGCCTCGACCTCATCGCCGACCTCGACGAGCAGCTTCACGATCGTGCCCTGCATCGGCACGGTGACGTCACCCGATCCGGCGCTGCTCCCCCCGCCCGATGCGGACCGCTTCTGTCGTGCCTTCCCGGCGGGCGCGGCGACGCCGACCGACTCGGGCACCCACATCTTCACGCCGAAGCGCTTCCCGTCGACCTCGACCGTCGTGGTGCGTTCGACGAGCGGTTCGC
The DNA here is from genome assembly GCA_963827775.1 of uncultured Acidimicrobiaceae bacterium. Classification (GTDB taxonomy): domain Bacteria; phylum Actinomycetota; class Acidimicrobiia; order Acidimicrobiales; family Ilumatobacteraceae; genus Ilumatobacter. The sequence continues at coordinate 185,911 of CAWHCI010000002.1, forward strand.
CCTCGTCGGCGGGCGGCGCGATCGCGGCTGCGCTGACACCCGAGAGGTCGAGGTGCTCTTCGACCCACTTCGTCGAGTGCTCCACGGCCACGAACTCCGGATGACGAAGGATCGCGAGATCGGCGGGAATCGTGGTGGCGACCCCTTCGATCACCATCTCCTCGAGCGCACGGATCGTGCGGGCGATCGCCACCTCGCGGATCGCGGCCCCAGACGATCAGCTTGCCGACCAGGTTGTCGTAGTACTGGCTGATCTCGTCGCCGGACTCGTAGCCCGAGTCGAAACGCACACCGAAGCCACCCGGTGGCACGAGCTTGCTGATCGGCCCGGGCGACGGGAGGAACTTGCCCTCCGCCGGATCCTCGGCGTTGATCCGGATCTCGATCGAGTGGCCACGCCGGAGCGCGTTGACCTCCTCCTGGGTCATCGGCAGTTCTTCGCCCGACGCCGCGCGGATCTGCCACTCGACGAGGTCGATGTCGGTGACCATCTCGCTGACCGGGTGCTCGACCTGGAGCCGCGTGTTCATCTCGAGGAAGAAGAATTCGCCGTCCTGGTAGATGAACTCGACGGTGCCGGCGTTGTAGTAGCCCACCGCCTTGGCGGCCTTGACCGCGGCCTCGCCCATGGCTTCCTCGACACCGTCGGGAAGGCCTGGGGCCGGCGCCTCCTCGACGAGCTTCTGGTGGCGACGCTGCGCGGAGCAGTCCCGCGTGGAGATCCACACGCAGTTGCCGTGCTGGTCGCCGACGAGTTGGATCTCGATGTGACGTGGCCAGGTGAGGTATCGCTCCACGTACACCTCGTCGCGTCCGAAGAACGCCTTGGCCTCGCGTCGTGCCGACGCCATCGCGTCGTCGACGTCGTCGGCCGAACTCACGACCTTCATGCCGCGACCGCCACCGCCGTACGCGGCCTTGATCACCACGGGCCAGCCGTGCTCGTTGCCGAAGTCGCGGATCTCATCCGGACCCTCGGCGAACTCGGTGGTGCCCGGCACGATCGGTGCGCCGCCGCGCTGCGCGGCGAGGCGGGACGACACCTTGTCGCCCATCTCGTCGATGGCTTCCGGCGGGGGCCCGATCCACGTGACGCCCATCTCGGTGATCGCTCGCGCGAACTCGGCGTTCTCGGAGAAGAACCCGTAGCCGGGATGAACGGAGTCGGCGCCACTCTTGCGGATCGCGTCGAGAATCGCGTCGGTGTTGATGTAGCTCTCGGCAGCGGTCACGCCGCCGAGCGCGTACGCCTCGTCGGCAAGCCGGACGTGGAGCGCGTTGCGGTCGAAGTCGGAGTAGACGGCGACCGTCGCGATCCCCATCTCCCGCGCCGCTCGGATGACTCGGACGGCGATCTCTCCACGATTGGCGATCAGGATCTTCTTCAGCACAGCTGCCAATGTAGGTGTCGTGAGCTCCAGGGACCATGTTGGCCGATCGGAAGCCTCCGACGCGCACGCCGTCGGGTGGCCCGCGGGCTGGTCGATTCGGCACGTGGCCGAGACCGGCAGTACCAACGACGACCTGCTCGCCGCCGCCGAGGAGGGCGCTCCGGATCGTGCGGTCTTGTACGCCGACCACCAGGTCGCGGGCCGGGGCCGCCTGGACCGCACGTGGACCGCACCCTCTGGGACGAACCTCCTCGTGTCGATCCTGTTCCGGGTCGTGCCCGACGATCCGAGCGAGCTGACGCGCCGGGTCGGGCTCGCTGCGGTCGAAGCGGCGCGGGTGAGTGCCGGCGTGGCGGCGACGCTCAAGTGGCCGAACGATGTGCTCGTCGGCGACGACAAGCTGGCGGGCATCCTGGCCCAGCGCGGCCCGGGTGGTGAGGTCGTGGTGGGCCTCGGCCTCAACGTCGGGTGGGCGCCCGACGGTGGCGCCCGGCTCGGCGACGACATCGCCCCTGCCGACGTGTTGCGCTCGGTGCTCACGGCCTACGACGAGCTCCCGGCCGACATCGACCGGCGCTACCGCTCCGCCCTGTCCACGCTGGGTCGCCCGGTGCGCGTCGAGCTGGCCGCCGGCGAACTCGTGGGGAGGGCGGTGGACGTCGAACCCGACGGCCGACTGGTGGTGATCGACGAGTGCGCGATCACGCATCGGGTCTCCGTCGGCGACGTCGTACATCTCCGACCAGCCTGACGGGGCGAATCCTCGAAGCGGAGGTACCGTTTTCCCGGTGCTGCCGACCGATCTGAACCCGATGCCCGAGACAGGGCGGCGTCGCAGGTCGCGTTCCCCGTTGCCCTGGATGGCCTCGATCGCCGTGGTCATCGCCCTCGTCGGCGCAGCCGGAGTGCTGCGGGCCGCCGACGCCCGCACCGACGACATCGAACGCATCGGCGGCCTCGAGTCGGTGTTGGCCGACATTCCGGGCGACGATCCATCGATTCAATATCCGGCCGAGAACTACCTGCTCGTGGGTTCCGACACTCGCGAGGGTGCCGATCCGTCGTCGCCCGACAGCGCGGTGATCGGCACCGAAGCCGATGTCGGCACCACCCGCCGCAGCGACACGATCATGGTGCTCCGCCAGGAGCGCAACGGCGGCGCCGCGCTGATGAGCCTGCCCCGTGACCTCTGGGTCGAGATCGCCGGTACCGGACAGAGCCAGCGCATCAACACGGCCTACAACGACGGGCCCGAGCGGCTGGCTGCGACGGTCAGCGAGTCGCTCGACATTCCGATCCATCACTACGTCGAGGTCGACTTCTTCGGCTTCAAGCAGATCATCGACGATCTCGGGGGTGTCGAGGTGTGCGTCGGATACGGCGCCCGCGACGCGAACAGCGGTCTGCAGATCAACCCGGGATGCCAGGTGCTCGACGGTGTGCAGGCGCTGGCGTTCGCGCGCAGCCGGTCCTACGAGCAGTGGGACGGCACCGACTGGGTCGAGGACCCACGAGCAGACCTCGGTCGCATCGAGCGCCAGCAACTCTTCATGCGTGCGGCGGTCGACGGGGCGCTCCGCAAGCTCCGCTCGTCCCCGTTCGGGTCCGGTGACGTGATCGGTGCAGTCGTCGACAGCGTCCGGATCGACGACCGCCTCGACCCGATCAAAGCCGGTGAAGCGCTGCGGCAGGCAGCGGAGGAAGGGCTCCGGACCTATCGCCTGCCCGTCTACGACGACACCGTGGGCGACGCCGCCGTCCTCCGGCTCGCCGACGACGCCCAGGCGGTGCTGCAGTACTTCCGCGGTGAAGGCCCCGCGCCCGCCGACTACGAGACCGGGGTGACCGAGTCGGCGCTCGACGACCCTGCGACCGACGTGGCGGTCGACTCCGACACCTGATCGCCCGGCGGGGGCCGCGGATGTCGGGAGGCGACGGTGGCACGCCGTAGGCTCTGGCCCGCATGAAGGCTCTCATCCTGGCCGGTGGCGCCGGAACACGGCTCCGCCCGATCACGCACACGCGTGCCAAGCAGCTCGTCCCGGTCGCCAACAAGCCGATCCTGTTCTACGGCGTCGAGGCGATGGTCGCGGCCGGGATCACGGAGATCGGTGTCATCGTCGGTGACACCCGTGACGAGGTCATGGCCGCGCTCGGTGACGGCAGCCGGTTCGGAGCGGAGATCACCTACATCGCGCAGGACGCGCCACTCGGCCTGGCGCACTGCGTCCTCATCGCACAGGACTTCCTGGGCGATGACGACTTCGTGATGTACCTGGGCGACAACCTGATGGAGCAGGACCTCGCCGCGTTCGTCGCGGCGTTCGGGTCGGCACGGGAAGGCGCCGCACCGCCGACCGCCCAGATCCTGCTCAAACAGGTGCCCGACCCGCATCGCTTCGGCATCGCGTCCCTCGACGCGGACGGGCACGTCGTCCACCTCGTCGAGAAGCCGGACGATCCGCCGTCCGATCTCGCCCTCGTGGGCGTCTACCTCTTCACGAGCCGGGTCCACGACGCGGTCGCCGCGATCGAGCCGTCGGCTCGCGGTGAGCTCGAGATCACCGACGCGATCCAGTGGCTGATCGACGAGGGCGAACGGGTGCGGTGTGAACTCCTGACCGGGTGGTGGATCGACACCGGCAAGCTCACGCCGCTACTCGAAGCGAACCGGCTCCTGCTCGAACAGATCGAGACCCGCATCGACGGGTCCGTCGACGCGGCCTCGTCGATCGAGGGGCGCGTCGTCGTCGCCGAGGGTGCCGAGATCGTCAACTCGACCGTCCGCGGGCCGGTCGCGATCGGCCGAGGTGCCCGCATCGTCGACTCGTTCATCGGTCCGTTCTCGGCCGTCGGCGCGAACTGCGTGGTCGAGCGTTCGGAGGTCGAGCATTCCGTGCTGATGGACGACTCGTCCGTCAGCGACATCGCGCGCCTCGCCGACAGCCTGATCGGCTCGGACGCAACGGTGCGCCGATCGACCCAGAAGCCACGATCGTTGCGGCTGATGGTCGGCGACCATTGCCAGATCGACGTCGAGTGACCTGATGGGCATGATCGACTTGGAGGTGACGACCGGTGACATCGAGGGTCTCCTCGTGATCACCCTCAAGCAGATCTCCGACGATCGGGGCACGATCCGCGAGCTCTTCCGGCGCTCCGCGTTCGAGGCGGCCGGGGTCACCGCTGTCGGCACGTTCTCGCAAGTCAACATCACGGAGACGCGGCGCGGCGCGATCCGTGGCATGCATGCCGAAGACATGAACAAGCTGTCGACGATGGCCGCCGGGGAGGCCTTCGGCGCCTACGTCGACGTGCGGCCCGAATCGGCCACCTACGGGGCCGTGGCCACGATCATGCTGCGTCCGGGCGTCGAGGTCTTCGTGCCCAGCGGCGTCGCCAACGGGTTCCAGTCGCTCACCGAGGCGAGTCAGTACGTGTACTGCTTCGACCAGGAGTGGCAACCCGGCATGCCGGGTCTGTCGTGCAACCCGCTCGACCCGGAGTTGGCGATCGACTGGCCACTGGCGATCGATCCCGACGACCCGAGCCGGCTCTCGGCCAAGGACCGTTCGGCACCGATGTTCTCCGAACTGGGAGGGGTGGCGTGAAACTCTTCGTGACCGGCGCAGCCGGCTTCATCGGCTCGAACTACGTTCGCTGGATCCTCGAACACACCGACCACGAGGTCACGGTGTTCGACAAGCTGACGTACGCCGGCAACATGTCGAGCATCGAGGACGTCATCGACGATCGCCGGGCGCGGTTCGTCAAGGGCGACATCTGTGACCAGGATGCGGTGACCGAGCACCTCCACGGACACGACGCCGTCGTGCACTTCGCCGCCGAGTCCCACGTCGACCGGTCGATCGCCGATCCGTACGCGTTCGTCACCACCAACACGTTCGGAACGAGCGTGCTGTGCGACGTCGCACTGCGGGCAGACGTGTCGAAGTTCGTGCACATCTCCACCGACGAGGTCTACGGCACCATCGACGACGGCTCGTTCCGCGAGACCGACGTCCTCACGCCGCGCTCGCCCTACTCGGCTGCCAAGGCGGGAAGCGACCTGCTCGCACTCAGCTACCACACCACCTACGGACTCCCGGTCGTGGTCACCAGGTGCAGCAACAACTACGGGCCCTACCAGTTCCCCGAGAAGCTGATCCCGTTGTTCACCACGAACCTGCTCGACGGCAAGACGGTGCCGCTGATGGGCGACGGCGGCAATGTCCGCGACTGGATCCACGTCGAGGACCACAATCGAGCCGCCCATCTCGTGTTCGAACGCGGCGAGCCCGGCGAGATCTACAACATCGGTGCCCACAACGAACTCACCAACCACGACATCACGATGCGCCTGCTCGAACTGACGGGTCGCGACGAGTCGGCGATCGAGTGGGTGCCCGATCGGCTCGGGCACGATCGCCGCTACAGCGTCGACATCGACAAGGTGACGGCGCTCGGGTGGCAGCTCGAACGCGATTTCGACGCCGGCCTCGCGCACACCGTCGAGTGGTATCGCGCGCACCGCGACTGGTGGGAGCCGCTCAAGCGACGCGTGGGGCTCTGATGCGCATCCTGGTCACGGGCGCCGCCGGTCAGCTCGGCGTCGACCTCGTCGCCCACTGCGAGCTCCACGGTGACGACGTGATCGGGCTCGACCGTGCGGGCCTCGACGTGTCGGACCGGTCGGCGGTCCTGGGCTCCGTCACGACCCTGCGGCCCGATGTGATCGTCAACACCGCCGCGTGGACTGCGGTCGACGCCTGCGAGGGCGACGTCGATCGCGCCGTCCGGGTCAACGCACTCGGGCCCCGCTGGCTGCGCGAGGCCGCGTCGCTCGCGGGCGCACACCTCGTGCACATCAGCACCGACTACGTGTTCGATGGCACGCTCGACCGGCCGTATCACGAGTGGGACGAACCGAACCCGCAGTCGGCGTACGGGGCTTCGAAGCTCGCGGGCGAGCGAGAGGTCGGTCAGGATGCGTGCATCATCCGGACCTCCTGGGTGTGCGGCGCCAACGGCAACAACATGGTGAAGACCATCCTGCGGCTCGTTCGGGAACAGCCGAGCCTGTCGTTCGTCGACGACCAACGCGGGTGCCCGACCTTCACCGCCGACCTGGCGCCGATGGTGCGCCGACTCGCGCTCGACCGGCGGTCGGGCGTGTACCACGTCACGAACGGTGGCGCCGTCTCGTGGTTCGAGTTCGTCCGCGAGATCGTGGCCGAGTCGGGTCACGACCCTGCGATGGTCCACCCGATCGTCACGGCCGACCTCGACCCGCCTCGGCCGGCACCGCGCCCGGCGAACAGTGTGCTCGACAACGCGGTCCTGCGGCTCGCCGCGGAGCCGCTGCTGCGCCACCACCGCGAGCCGCTGCGCGAGCTCGTGGGCCACCTCACCGTGTGATGCCGAGCTGATCTCGCGCCGGCTCGACGGCGATGAGCTCGATGTCGTCGCGTTGCAGGCAATCCAGGAAGTGCCGTCGCGGCATGCTCGAAGCCGATCAGTTCGTCGCCGTGATCGTCGTTGCGCACCATTCGTCGACTGCCCGCTCGATCGTAGCCGAGTGACCGCGTGACGCCGAGCGACGGATCGTTGTCGTGCCAGGCGCCGGTGACCGCCCACTCGGCGTCGAACCCGACGAAGCCGAGCTGCAGCGTGGCGATCCGCAGTCTCGGTGCCGATGCCCCTGGCCCTGGAACTCCCTGCCCAACCACGACCCGGTCTCGAACTGGCGGAGCTTCGAGAAGCTGCCGTCCGACATCAAGCTCGCTCGTTCCGACCACCACGTCGTCCACGATGACGGCGAAGTTGATCGTCCATGTGTCGACCGTCGTCTCGACGCGACACCGCCAGTAGAACTGCAGCGCCTGGCGTTCGAGTTCGGGAGACGGCAGGGTGCTCCACGGCATGGCGAACGGCATCCGGTCGGGGTCGTGGATGCCGTGCGCCGCGAGCGTGGCGAGCTCGGTGGCCATCTCGTCGTCGATGTACCGCATCGTCAGGCGCGGCGTGCGGACCTCGACGTCGAACAGCGGCCAGTACGGGTGCGCCATGGATCCATCCTGTCGGCTCGACGTACCCTGCCGACGATGGGTTTCACACGGGAACAACTCGAGGCCGCGCGCGAACTCACGGTGCCCGACCTCATCGGCCCCGGCGTCCGCCTGTTGTTCGTGGGGATCAATCCCGGGCTCTGGACGGCGGCGAGCCAGACCCACTTCGCCCACCCGGGCAACCGGTTCTACCCGGCACTGCTCCGGGCCGGGATCATCGAGCGTGAGATCGATCGCAGCGACGGCATGACCGACGCCGATCGATCCCACCTGATCGAGCGTGGCATCGGCATCACGAACGTGGTGCACCGTACGACGGCGAAGGCGTCGGAACTCGGCACGGCCGAGCTCCGGGCCGGTGGCGACGAGCTCCGCGCGTTCGTCGCCGAACACCGGCCGGCCGTGGTCGCGATCGCGGGCATCACGGCGTTCCGCTCCGCGTTCCGCAGACCGAAGGCCGCGATTGGCGAACAACCGGGCGACTTCGAGGGCGCCCGGCTCTGGGTCGTGCCGAACCCGAGCGGGCTCAACGCACACGAAACGGTCGAATCGCTCGCGGCGGCGTATCGGGAACCTGCGTCGGCGGCCGGCGTCGTCTGACGCGGGCGGCGTGGTCCTCGGCCGGCGAAGGTGGATCACGGAAGGGTCAGTCGCCATGATGGTGCGGTGCCGGAACCGCTGCGCATCGCCTACACCCTGGAGCAGTGCTGGCATTCGGTCCCCGGTGGCACCGCGATCGCAACGCTCGAGGTCGCTCGCCGACTCGTCGAACGAACGGATGTCGAACTGGTCGGTGTCGCCGGCCGTCACCGCCGCGACCCCGACCCGCCGTTCACGCCACCGGCGGGCACGAGGCGACTTCCACTGGCCAGACCATGGCTGTACGAGACCTGGAACCGGTTCGAGTGGCCCGGGGTCGAGCGGGTGACGGGCGCGATCGACGTGTGCCATTCGACGACCGTGATCCCGGCGGCCACCGCGGCACCTCACGTCGTCACGGTTCACGACGTGGCGTTCCTCGACGCGCCCGAGCGCTTCACGGCCCATGGTGTGCGGGTCATGCGGCGCGGGCTCGCGCGGTGCCGGTCGGCCGATCTCGTGCTGTGCCCGAGCCGGTCCACCATCGACGATCTGGCGACGCAGGGATTCGACCGGGACCGGCTGCGCCTCGTGCCCTGGGGTGTCGAGGCCACCGCCATCACGGACGGCGACCGGGCCAGGATCGCTCGGCGGTACGACCTGCCGTCGGAGTTCGTGTTGTTCGTCGGCACGATCGAGCCGCGCGAAGAACCTCGGGGCACTGGCCGAGGCGGTGGCCCGTGTGGGTCTGCCGCTGGTGGCTGCCGGCGCCGCCGGGTGGGGCGACACGGGCCCGCCGACCGGTGACGTGCGGTTCCTCGGATTCGTCGATGCCGACGACCTCCCGGCGCTCTACTCGCTCGCCACGGTGTTCGCCTACCCCAGCCTGGCAGAGGGGTTCGGTCTGCCTGTCGCCGAAGCGATGGCCCACGGCACCGCCGTCGTGACCAGCCGCGGCACGTCGACCGAGGAGGTGGCGGGCGGTGCCGCGGTGCTGGTCGAACCGACCGACGTGGCCTCGATCGCCGACGGCGTGCGCGAGGCGATGGACCGATCCGATCAACTCGTCACCCTCGGGTCGGCCCGCGCGGCAGAGCTCACGTGGGACGCCACGGTCGACGCCACCGTCGCGGCCTACCGGGAGGTGGCGGCGTGAGGGTGGCGGTGAACCTCACGTGGATGGCACCCGGCCGTGTCGGCGGGTCCGAGGCGTACCTCACGCGGCAGTTGATGGGCCTCGACGACCACGAGTTCGAGATCGACCTGCTGTGCGACGCCGCGGTGCTCGATCATCACCCCGTGCTGACCGAACGGTTCCGAACGACGGCGATGCCGTTCTCGGGCGGCCATCGGGTGATCCGGATCGGCCTGGAGCATTCGTGGCTGGCGCTCCGGGCTCGTGGGGCGGCGGTGATCCACCACGGTGGCGGCACGGTGCCGATGGTCGGTCCGCGGCCGATCGTGCTGACCATCCACGACCTGCAGTACCGGCGGTTCCCGCAGTACTTCGGTTCGGTGCGACACCGCTATCTCGATGCGATGGTGCCGCGCTCGGTGGCGCGGGCGGCCATCGTGGCCGTCCCGACCGAGTTCGTGCGTGGCGAGGTGGTGGATGCCTTCGGGGTCGACGAGGACCGGTTGGTGGTCGTGCCGCACGGCGTCCCCGCCGCGGTGCGACCCTCCGACGAGATGATCGACGTCGTACGTCGCCGCTACGGCGTGGCGGACCGCCCCTACGTCGTGTACCCGGCGATCACCCATCCGCACAAGGGGCACCGCGTGCTGATCGAGATGCTGGAGCATCTCGACGACTCGACGATGCTGGTGCTCATCGGCGGCGCCGGTTCGGTCGAGGGGGAACTCGCCCGGCTGATCGAGTCGAGCCCGCACCGCGATCGTGTGGTCCGGCCCGGCCGGGTCGCCGAGCGCGATCGGGACGCCCTGATCGCCGATGCCGACGCGCTCGTGTTCCCGAGCGAGTTCGAGGGGTTCGGCGCGCCGGTCATCGAGGCGATGTCGTTCGACACGCCCGTGGTGTGCAGTTCCGCCGATGCGCTCGTCGAGGTCGTGGCCGATGCCGGGATCGTCGTGCGGTCGCACGACGGTGAGGCGTGGGCTGCGGCGGTGGACACCGCTCGCGTGCGCCGAGCCGAGCTCGTCGAGCTCGGGCGGGCTCGCCGGCGCGACTACACCGACGAGGTGTCCGGGCGGGCGATCTCCGACGCCTACCGGCGGGCGGCGGGATGAAGCTCGTCGTCCTGTGCCCGCACTTCGAACCCGACACGGCGCCGACCGGCACCGTGATGACGCGCATCGTGCACGAGTTGGCGAGCCGAGGTCACGAGCTGCACGTCGTGACATCGTTGCCGTGGTACGCCGGCCACGCCGTCGAACCCGAGTGGCGTGGACGGCTGGGCCGAACCGAGTCGACCGCGTGGGGCTCGATCACCCGCGTGCACCCGTTCCCGGGAACGGACAAGTCGAACCTCGTGCGCCGGGCGATCGGGTTCGCGGGATTCTCGGCGTTGTCCGGCCTCGCGGCGTTGCGAGCCGGGGGTTGGTTCCGTCGGGTCGACGCTGTGTTCGCGATGTCGCCGCCCCTGACGCTCGGTCCGACCGGGTGGATCGCCGCACTGTTCCGGCGTGCACCGCTCGTGTTCAACATCCAGGACGTCTTCCCCGACGCTGCGATCCGCACCGGCGCCATCACGAACCGTTGCGTGATCGCTGCCGCGTCGATGGCTCGAACGGTTCTCCTACGAGCGTGCCGATGTGGTGACCGTGCTCAGCGACGACCTCCGGGCGAACGTGGCCGCGAAGGTCGGCGACGCTCACCGTGACCGAGTGCGCGTGATCGGCAACTTCGTCGACACCGACGCGATCCGGCCCGGTCCAGCGCGACACGGAGTACCGCGCCGAACTGGGCATCGGCGACGAGCCCGTCGTGCTCTATGCCGGGAACGTCGGCTTCTCCCAGTCGCTCGACCTCGTCGTCGGGGCCGCCCGCCGGTGTCCCGACGTCACGTTCCTCGTCAACGGGGACGGTGCCGCGCGCCCCGAACTCGAACGGTCGGCCGAGGGAGTCGGCAACATCCGGTTCGCCGGCTACCAGCCGGTCGAGCGGCTGGCCGAGGTCCTCGCCACCGGCGATGTCCACGTGGTGCCGCTCCGTCCGGGTCTCGGCGACGTCAGCGTGCCGTCGAAGACGTACTCGAGCCTCGCCGCGGGCCGGCCGGTGCTCGCGTCGATCGACGACGGCACGGAGATCCCTCGGCTCCTGGAGGAATCCGGCGGGGGCATCGCAACACCGCCGGGCGATCTCGACGCATTCGTCGCCGCGATCCGGGCACTGGTCGACGACCCGGAGCGGGCGGCGGAGCTGGGCCGGTCGGGGCGGGCATGGGCGGTCGCCGAGGCATCACCGGAGGCCGTCGGCGCCGCGTACGACGAGCTGTTCCGCACCGTCGGCGGGTCGCCGAGCCGACTGGGGATGGACGAAAGCCCCCGATAGCCTCACGGCCGTGGCAAGAACTTCCTCGTCGACCAAGAAGGCAGCCAAGCTCGCGAACAAGGGCAAGAGCAAGAAGGTCCGCTTCCAGGGCGGCACCATCTTCCCGCTCGCCGTCGCGGCGACGCTGATCCTCGGTCTCGCCCTCATCGTCTACAGCCGCCAGACCCTGCCATCGGCCGACGAGTCGCCCCCGACGATCAATGATCACTGGCACGCTGCGTACGGGTTCTACCTCTGTGACACCTGGTACCAGCTCGAGGGCGACCTCGAGGAGCGGGACGCCAACGGCCAGTTCACCAACACCAACTTCGTGCGCACGGGCATCCACAGCCACAACGACGGCGTCATCCACTGGCATCCGTACAACTCGCGCGGTGTCGGCAAGAACGCCGTGCTCGACGTGTTCCTGGAGACCTACGAGGTCCAGCTCGAAGACGGCAAGATCACGTTCCCGCCGCAGAACGCGCTCGGCGGTCAGGAGGTCTGGGAAGAAGGCGAGACACAGTGTGACGGCGAGGACGCCGAGGTCTCGGTCAAGGCCTGGGACTCGTTCACCGACACCGATGGTGGCACCCGCTACATCGCCAACATGGATCAGATCCGGGTTGCCAACGACGGCATGGTCTTCGCGATCTACTTCACGACCGACGACGCACCGCAGGTGATGCCGCCGTGGGCAGCCGACCTTCCACAGCTCGGCGCGGTCGACTCGGGCCAGATCCTGCCCGACGATCTGTTGCAGGGCACGTCGTCGGTGGTGCCGACCGACAGTGGCGTATCCGACGACACGGAGACGGGTTCCACCGACGGCTCCGACGGCTGATGTTCGCCGTCGTCCTGGTGGGTGGGTTCGGCACCCGCCTGCGCCCACTCACCAACGACGTCCCCAAGCCGATGCTGCCGGTGCTGCACCGGCCGATGATCGTGCACCTCGTCGAGCGCCTCGCGACCGCCGGCGTGACCGACGTCGTGCTCGCGCTGGGGTTCAAGCCCGAGCCGTTCCGCTCGGCGTTCCCCGACGGCACCCACGGCGGTGTGCGTGTGCACTACGCGGTCGAGCCCGAACCGCTCGACACGGCCGGCGCGATCGGATTCGCCGCTCGCGAGGTCGGTGTCGACGACACGTTCCTCGTGGCCAACGGCGACATCATCAGCGACCTGGCGTTCGGCGACCTCGTCGCATCGCATCACTCGTTCGGCGGTGATGCGACGATCCACCTGACGGCGGTCGCCGATCCGTCGGCGTTCGGCGTCGTCGAGCTCGAGGAGTCCGGCGCGGTCCGGCGCTTCGTCGAGAAGCCCGAGCCGGGGGAGACCGACTCGAATCTCATCAACGCCGGCACGTACGTCCTCGAGCCGGCGGTGCTCGAGCTGATCCCGCCACTCGGCCGGCTGTCCGTCGAACGATCGGTGTTCCCCGAACTGGTCAGCCACGGACGGTTGTACGGCACGTCGACCGACGACTACTGGCTCGACACGGGCCGACCCGACGAGTACCTCCAGGCCAATCTCGACCTCATACGCGGCGCGCGGAAGACCGCCGTCGGTGGGGTGCATCCGCAGGCGACTCTCGACGCCGAGGCGATCGTGGTCGAGAGCGTGATCGGGCCCGGCGCGTCGGTCGCGGCCGGTGCCACCGTCACCGACTCGCTCCTGCTGCCCGACGCCGAGGTGGGACCGGGTTCGGTGATCGAGCGGTCGATCGTCGCCGGATCGGTGGGCGATCGATGCGTAGTGACCGATGCGGTGCTGGGGGCGAACTACTCGCTTCCCGCCGGCACGACCGTCGTGTCCCGACGGCTTCCCGATCCCGGCTGACCGCCTGCGACCGCGATGTCGCCGCCGCGGTCGCGCCGACCGGCCATGATGGGTGATCATGAACGTGATCGTCGTCGGGGGTGCCGGGTTCATCGGCTCACATCTCGTCGACCGCCTGATCGCCGACGGTGCCGCGGTGGACGTGGTCGACGACCTGTCGCAGGGGAGCCTCGCCAACCTGTCCGAGGCGCGTTCGATGGGCGGTTCGTTGAAGATCCACCACCTCGATGCCGGATCCGACGAGTTCGCGTCGCTGATCGGGATGCGCTCGCCCGACGTGCTCTACCACCTCGCTGCGATCCCGCGCCCGGCGCCGACGTCCGGCTCGCTCGCTGACTCGTTCCGACTCACCATGTCGGTCGTCGAGGCGGCCCGCCTGCACCGGGTCGGCAAGGTCGTGGTCGCGCTTCCCGCGTCGGCGCTCTACGGTCGTCCCGCGAGCCGTGATCTCCCACTGAAGGAGCAGGAGCTCGAGCCGCGGGGCGTTCGTGGGGTGATCGCCCGGTCGACGGTCGACGTGCTCGCCGCATACCGAGAGCACGAGGCGCTCGAGTTCACCGCGCTCGCGTTGGCCAACGTGTACGGGCCGCGCCAGCGACCCGACGGAGGCGTCGTCGCAGCGTTTCGCCAGGCGGCGCAGGAACGCCGCTCACCGACCGTCACCGGCGACGGCCGCCAGACCCGCGACTTCCTCTTCATCGACGACGCCGTCGACGCGCTGGCCAAGGCGGGCACGCGGGGGAGTGGGCTGGTCGTGAACATCGGCACCGGGGAACAGACGTCGATCAACGTGCTCTGGGACGCGGTGGCAGGGCCGGGTGCGCCCGAACCCGACTACGTCACCGCTCCGGCGACCGAGATCGCCCGTTTCGCCGTCTCGCCCGTTCGTGCCCGCATCCACCTGTCGTGGTCGCCGTGGACGTCACTGGTGGACGGGCTCGCACTGACCCGCTGACGCCTCAGCGCACCGCCGCGAGGCAGGCCACGGCCAACGACTCGGCCCGTTCGGGCGTGGTCATGACCGACGGCTCGACGACGCAGCGCATGCCTTCAGCGACGACGGCATCGACGAGGTGGGCGTCTGCCGGGTCGATCACGAGCACGTCGGCGATCGGGGCGTAGAGACGCGCCACGCCGACGACCGACGCGTCCATCCCGAGTTCGGTGAGCATCCGGTCGGCAGGGCCCTTGAGTGCGGCGCCGCCGACGATCGGCGACACCGCGACCACCGACGAGCGTCGCGCCGTCAACGTGTCGTCGACGCCGGGGAGGTCGCGGATCGGCGCGATCGACACCAGGGGGTTCGACGGGGCCACCACGACCACGTCGGCGTCGGCGATCGCGTGGCGCACCTCGTCGGTCGGCGTGGCCGAGTGGTCGAAGCGCAGGCCGGACACCGCGACGTCGTGACGCAGCCGCACGAAGTAGTCCTGGAACGGGACCTCGTGGCCGGACTCGGCGAGTCGGACGATGGTGCGGAACCGGTCGTCGGTCATCGGGACGATCGACAGCCCCAGACCCCACGCACGGGCGATCTCCGCCGTCACGGCGGTGAGTGTGGCGCCCTCCGCCAGCCGGGCGGTGCGGTAGAAGTGGGTGGCGAGGTCGCGGTCGCCGAGGTTGAACCACGCCGGCGCGGCCGACGAGCCGTCGGGCCGCACGGCCGTGTACCGGTCGAGGGCCTCCATCGCCCGCCACGTCTCGCCCTGGAGCCCCCACCCGCGTTCGGGATCGATCGCTCCCGCCAACGTGTACGTGATCGTGTCCAGATCGGGTGAGATCGCCAGACCGTGCAGCACCGTGTCGTCGCCCGTGTTGACGACCGCCGTCACATCCGCCGGTGGCACGGCGCGGACCAGACCGCTCAGGAACCGCGCCGCCCCGACGCCGCCGGCGAGCACCGTGACGGTCATCGATCGGCCACTGCGTCGCGGTAGAGGTCGGTGAGGTGCCCGGCTGCGGTGTCCCAGCTGAACCGCTCCACGTTGCGCCGGCCAGCCTCGATCAATGCCAGCCGGCGAGCGTCGTCGTCGAGCACCCGGTCGATCGCCTCGGCGAATGTGGACGGATCGCGCCCGTCGACCAGTTCGGCGGCATCGCCCGCGACCTCGGTGACCGATCCGACGCTGGTCGCGACGACGGGCGTGGCGAGCACCTGGGCCTCGAGCACGGGGAAGCCGAATCCCTCGTCGACCGACGGGTACGCCAGCACCGCGGCGTGTCGGACGAGCCACCGCTTGGCCGACTCGTCGACCACGCCGATCCGGTGGATGCGCGACCGGGTGGCTCGGCCGGTCCGGTCGATCGCTGCGGTGACCGCGTCGGAGTCGTCGCCGGCGGCGCCGGCGAGCACGAGTGCCACCTCGGGGTGATCCCGGGCGAGCAGGTCGAACGCGTCGACGAGCAACCGCAGGCCCTTGCGTCGCTCCTCGGTGGCGACGCAGACCACGAACGGTCGCGAACCGAGATCGGCGGCGACGGCGGGGCGTTCGACGGTGGTCTCGTCGACGGCGGGCGCGCCGAGGTGGACGGTCCTGACGCGCTCGGTCGCCAGCAGGTCGCGGACCCGGTCGGCCGTGGCGTCGGAGCTGGCATGGATCCACGCGCCCGCGGCCACCCGCCGCCGGAGTGCGGCGCCCGCGCGGCGTACGACCGGGCTTGCGAGGTCGGGATGGGCGAGGAACCAGCAGTCGTACACGGAGACGACGGTTGGCAGCGACGACGGCGGTGCCAGGTAGTTGGTGCCGTGCAGCACATCGGCGCCGTCGAGCCAGCGGTCGGCCCGCGGTACGTCGAGACGCGACCACACGTGTGAGGCCACGATCCCCGGCAACGGCAACTTGCGATGGCCGGAGTGGGCGGTCGAGCGAAAGCTGACGAGGTAGGGATCGAGGCGAACGTCGTCTCGCTCGCGCAGGGCGGCCGTCATGCCCTCGACGGCCACCCCGACGCCCGTGCGATGGCCGTACAGCGGGCCGATGTCGATGGCGATGTCGAGGGGTGGAGCAGTCATCGTGGTGGCGCCGTCCTGGGCACGCACACGCTAGGCCACCGGGTGGGAGAATCGGCCAGCGACCGGACGACCCGGATGGCGAGGCGCCACCCGATGCACCTCTTAGACTCGCCCCGTTCGACAACGAAGGGAGCACGGGACGGTGCCACGCGCGTTCATCACTGGAATCACGGGGCAGGACGGCCAGCACCTGGCGTCCTTCCTGCACTCGAAGGGCTACGACGTCTACGGAATGGTCAAGGGCCAGAGCAACCCGCACGTCGGTGCGGTGCTCGAGGAGATGCCGTTCATCGAGATGGTGCCCGGCGACCTCGCCGACCTGCCATCGCTCGTCGCGGCGCTCAACATGGCCCAGCCCGACGAGGTCTACAACCTCGGCGCGATCAGCTTCGTGGCACTCAGCTTCAACCAGGCGGAGCTGACGGCCAACATCACCGGTCTGGGCGTGCTCCGCATGCTCGAGGCGATCCGGATGGTCGGCGGCAGCCAGAACAACCCGATCCGCTTCTACCAGGCCTCGTCGTCGGAGATGTTCGGCAAGGTCAGGGAGACGCCGCAGAACGAGCAGACCCCGTTCCACCCGCGGAGCCCGTACGGCTGCGCCAAGGTCTTCGGGCACGACATCGTGGTCAACTACCGCGAGAGCTACGACCTGTTCGCGTGCTCGGGCATCCTGTTCAATCACGAGGGACCCCGTCGCGGGATCGAGTTCGTCACGCGCAAGGTGACCAACGCCGTGGCGCGGATCAAGCTCGGCCTCCAGCACGAACTCGTGCTCGGGAACCTCGATTCCAAGCGCGACTGGGGCTACGCCGGCGACTACGTCCGTGCGATGTGGCTGATGTTGCAGCAGGACGTGCCCGAGGACTACGTGATCGCGACCGGTGAAACGCACTCGATCGAGGAGCTCGTCGAGCGCTCGTTCGGCGAGGTCGGCATCGACGACTGGCGGCAATACGTTCGCCAGGACCCGAAGTTCTTCAGGCCGGCCGAGGTCGATCTGCTCATCGGCGACTCGTCGAAGGCACGCGAGCGGCTCGGGTGGATGCCCGAGGTCGACTTCCCGACGCTGATCAGCATGATGGTCGCGCACGACCTCGAGGTCGAGGCCGCGAAGGCCGGCATCGAGCTCTGAGTCGACCGGCGCTCGGCCCGGGTGCCGTCAGCTCTCGACGGGCATGTCGGTGATGGCATCCATCACCGAGTCGGGCGTGGGAGCCGACTCCTGCGCGCAGCTGGTGTCGCAGCGCGACGCCGAAACATGCGAGCGCGGCGATGCTCGACAGCAGCAGCCCGATCTCGATGCGACGGAAGAGCAGGTCGCTCGACAACCAGGTGCCGAGCACGAACGTCACGACGGCGATCACCCAGCCGGCCGCGACGAACGCATGCCCCTGAAGTGCGATCACGGCCTGCGCCGTCGCGAGCCCGGCCATGTAGACGGCACTCGACGCGGCCAGCATCGCCAGCGTGCGGCCGCTCAACGTTGCGTTGTACACGGCGTCGATCGCGAAGGGCCCGATCACGAACGCGCCGATCGTGCCGATCACGCCGACGGCACCGACGAGCAGCATCAACTTGCGGAGCCCGTCGCGGAACTCGGCGAGCTCGTTGCGGGCCGCCAACCGTGACAGTCGGGGGAGCAGCGCGGCCTGGACCGCCTGGAACAAGAACAGCGGAATGCGTGCGAGCAGGACACCGAATCCGAACCAGACGACGAGCTTGGCTTCGTCGTCGCTGGCGAGCAGGTTGGCGGTGACCGGCCCCGCGTTCAACAACGCAGCGGCGCAGACCGATCCGATGAGCAGCCACCCGAGATTCTGGGTGACTTCGCTCATGGGGGCCTCGGGACCCGGCTCGGTCGCCAGGTCGCCGCGTAGGGAGACGACGACCACCGCGACGAGCGGTGAGAGGGCGACGGCGAAGGCGTACGGTGCGGGGTTGCTGACGCCGAGCGCGGCGAGGGCGACGCAGGCGACGATGCGGATCACGCCGTCGGATCCGATGACGAACGCGTAGGAGCGGAAGCGGCCCATGCCGGCGCAGATGCCGCGGGCCAGGTGCGCGGGGGCGTACGCGGCGAACGCGGTCGCGAACGCCGCCAGCATCCACCAGTCGCCGTCGAAGTACTCCTTCGTCACGGTCGGGCTGGCGATCGCCAGGACCAGCAGCACGGCGGCGGTGATCGCCGCCCCGAGGGCGACGATGCGGCGAACGACCGGGAGACCGCCCTCGCCCTGCGCGCGTCGATGCGAGAGCGCCCGACCCATTTCCTGCTCGAGCGGGAGGAAGAACCCGGCGGCCAACGCAAACGTGGCGAACCACAACGCCACGATCGGCTTGAACGCATCCTCACCGCCGAGCGCGACCTCGCCGACCTTGAAGAATGCGTAGGTGGCGAATCCGGCGACGAGGAGGGCGGCGCCGACGGGCAGCGTGCCTTCGGGGAGGGGAACGCGACGGAGCGCAGGGGTGGCGGGCGTGGACACGAGATGTCCAGGCTACCGCCCGCCCTGCGCTCACGCTGGAAGGGTCGCCGGGGGGCCGTGACCCTTCCGGATGGGTGCGACCGCGCCCCGCCCCGCGGGTGGTCACGGGTCGCGGCGTGCGGTGCGGACGACCGGTCAGGCGACCGAATCGGCCAACTTGCGGACCTGCGTGGTGACCTGGTCGGTCAGCTCGCGGCGCCGCTCGGTGGCCTTCTGGGCCGTGATCACGACCGCGCCGACACCGGCGTAGGCGGCGTCGCGGGCGAACCCGGCGACCCGATCGACGGAGACGTCGATCTCGGGCATCTCGACGGGCATCTCGAACGTTCGGCATCTCGAAGCGGGGCATCTCGATGTCGGGCATGTCGAAGCGGGGCATCTCGATGTTGCGGAGGTCGAAGCGGGTCAGGTCGATCCTCGTGGGGTCGATCCGGCTGAGGTCGACGTCGGTGACGTCGAAGTTCTTGATGTCGTTCCAGTTGATCATGGTGCTGCTTTCGTGGGGGCCCTTCGGTGATGGGCCGTGATGGTGATCCGCTGTGGATCTCGGACGTGTACCCGGAGTGAACCGGGTGCACTTGCAAGTGTGCCATGAAGTGCTAACTATTGCAAGCATTTGGGATCGATATCGGGCCTCCACCGTGTGATCTGCGTCACATGCGTCATCGAGCGGTGACCGACTGACTCACCTGGCCGCCGCTAGCCTCGACGCATCGTGGAGACGGACACCCAACTCGCGCCGTCGGTCGTGGCCGTCATGGTCGTCCACGAACCCGGGGACTGGTTCGACGAGACGCTCGAGTCGATGGCTGCGCAGGACTACCCGAACCTCCGGACGTTGTTCCTGGTCCCCGCCATCGACGACGTCGAACACGAGGCGTTGACCGCCCGGATCCGGTCGGTCATCCCGTCCGCCTTCGTGCGTTCCGTCGCCGGCAATCCGGGTTTCGGTACGGCGGTCAACGACGTCCTGCGGCTCGTCGACGGCGACAACGGCTTCTTCCTGATCTGCCACGACGACATCGCGATGGCTCCCAACGTGGTCCGGCTGCTGGTGGCGGAACTCTTCCGTTCGAACGCCGGCATGGTCGGGCCCAAGCTGACCGAATGGGACCACCCGAAGATGCTCCAGCACGTCGGCCTCGGCCTCGACCGGTTCGGCGAGGTCGACCCGATCGTCGACCAGGGTGAGGCCGACCAGGAACAGCACGATGCCGTCCGTGACGTGTTCGTGCTGCCGTCGGCCTGCGTGCTGGTGCGCGCCGACCTGTTCCGCACGCTCGGCGGCTTCGACTCGGCGGTCTCCTACCACGGCGAGGACGTCGACCTGTGCTGGCGCGCCCACCTCACGGGCGCCCGCGTGATCGTGGCACCGGACGCCACCGTCCGACATGTCGAACGGCTCGTCGACCGGCGTCCCGACCTCAACCACCGCACTCTGCGGTCTCGCCACCGGATGCGTGCGGTCGCCACGCTCACGGGTGGATCGCGCCTGCTGGTCCGATCGATCCAGATGATCCTGCTGACGATCGTCGAACTGGTGGTCGGCCTGTTCACCGGCCGGTTCGGCGAAGCGCTCTCGTCGGCCCGCGCGCTCGTCGGGTTGATCCCGCGGACGGGAACCATCGTGGCCAGGCGGCGTGCGATCCGGGGACAGCGCGTCGTCCCCGAACGCGAGGTGCTGGGGCTGCAGGTCCGGGGGAGTTCCCGGCTGACGTCCTACCTGCGCGGCAAGGACACCGAGACCTACGTCGGTGCCGATGCGACGGTCCGCAGATGGCGTGAGGCATCGTTCGGTCCGCTCCTCGCCTGGGTCTTCGTGATCCTCGGCATCGTCGTCGGGAGCCGCGAGTTCATCGTCAACGGCGTCCCGGCGGTCGGCGAGTTCCTCCGGTTCCCGGAGAGTCCGCGCGATCTGTGGGCGCACTACCGCGAGTCGTTCGACTACCGGGGCTTCGGGGCCACGGCGGCGCTCCCGACGGGATACGCGGTGCTGGTCGTGTCGAGCGTGCTCACCCTGTTCCGGATGGCCCTGCTGCAGACCGTCACGGTCGTGGGGCTGTATCTGCTGGGCGCCGTCGGGGCGTGGCGCCTGGCGACCGTGTTCCCGATGAACCGGGCCCGCATCGCCGGCATGGTCATCTACGTGGGCACGCCGCTGGTTCCGGGCGTCCTGAGCCGTGGCGACTTCTCGGCGCTGGTGTTCTTCGCCGCGCTGCCGTGGCTCGTCCATCTGGCTCGCCGCGCCGCCGGCGTCGAGACGGCCGATCCCGACGCCGAAGTCTCCGATCTCGCCGACGGTGTGCTCGCGGCGGGGCTGCGGCATCGAGCTCGAGCGCTCGCCTTCCTGACGCTGGTGCTGGCGACCGCGGCGGCGTTCGTGCCGGTCGTGGTGCCGCTGTGGATCGTGGTCGGGGTCGTGCTGTCGCTCGCGACCCTGCTGGCGTGGAGCTCGTGGCGGGTGGCGCTCTGGCTGTTCGTGGCGACCGCGATCTCATCGGTCCTCGCCGTGCTGCTCAACATGCCGTGGTCGCTCGACTGGACCTGGGACGCGATCGTGGGGCCGCAGTCGGCCACACCGACCGACGTGAGCATGGTCGAGATCGCAACACTGGCGCCGACCGACGACCGGTTCGCCGTGCTCGCCGTCGCGTTGTACGTCCCGATGCTCGCCGCCGTGGCGATCTGCCGTGCGTGGCGACTCACGTGGAGCGTTCGCGCCGGTGCACTGGTGCTCGTGTTCGCTGCGCTGGCCGTGTTCTCCGAGCGTGGTTCGATCGATGTCGCGTTGCCCTCGCGGTCGCTGCTGTCGGTGCCGATCGCCCTCGGCCTGGCGCTCGCGAGTGCTGCGATGGCCGGCGGATTCGGTTCCGACGTCCTGCGACGCGGGTTCGGGTGGCGTCAGCCGGTCGGCCTCCTCGCGGGCGTGTGCATGGCACTGGGGCTCGTGCCGGCCACGCTGGCGATCGGGAACGGAGCGTGGCACACGCCCGCAACGCCCATGACGCGACTGCTCGAGACCCAGATGCCGATCGAACCGAGCGCCGGTGACTACCGAGTGCTCTACGTCGGTGACCCCGGCGTGATCCCGATCGTGAGCGGAGAGTACGCCCCGGGCATCGCGTACGGCGTCGCCGATGCGGGTGACTTCACCTTCAACGACCGCTTCCTTCGTCCGACGACGCTCGGTGACGATGCCGTCGAGCGGGCGCTGGGTCTCATCGCCGACGGATCGACCTTGCGTGCCGGCCGCTTGCTCGCGCCGCTCGGCATCAGGTTCGTGGTGGTCCCGACGACCGACGGTGCCGTGTCGACCGTCGACGATCCGGTTCCGGTCCCGAGCGGACTGCTCGCCGCGCTCCAGAACCAACTCGACCTGGGGTCGGTCTTCGGCCCACCCTCGCTGGAGATCTTCGCCAACCAGGCATGGGTCCCCGTCGGTGCCCAACTCGTCGGTGCGACGGCCGAGGCCTCTCGCCTCGCCGGCGAGGACTCGCTGGTGCAGGCCGATCTCTCGCAGGCGTTCCCGTCGATGATCGGTGTCGGTCGGCGGGCTCCGTCGGGTGTCAACGAGGTGGCGCCCGGCGTGCTCCACATCGCCGTGCCGTACGACGAGCGCATCGAACTCGACGTCGGCGGCGTCCCGATCCCCGGCCGTCCCGGATTCGGCGTCACGACGGCGTTCGATCTCGACGAGACCGGGCGGGAGTCCTCAGCTACGAGCAGGATCCGAGTCGGAGTTGGTGGCGCGCAGCGCAGATCGCGCTCTGGCTGGCCGTCCTCGTCGTGGCAGCGGGTGCGCGCTCGCCGTTCGGTCGCCGCCGCATGGCCGAGGTGCAGGACGAGACGCTCATCGATCTCTCGGAGAGCCCGAGTGGCGTGATCGCCGGTGAAGCATTGGGCGCGCCGGGGTGGGACGGCGCCGGGCCCGAGTGGGTCTCCGACCCGGAACCCGAGTGGGTCTCCGACCCGGAACCCGAGTGGGTCTCCGATCCGGAACCCGAGTGGGTGTTCGGCCCGGCGTCGCAGGCTGACGACGTCGATGCGCCCGTTGTCGATCCGGTCGTCTCGACGGTCGGGACCGCGACCCCGTCGACCGCGGCACCGGCCGGTCCGCATCACGACGTCGACGGCCCGTCCGGCGATGTCCGCCACGTGACGCACGCGGTCGACGATGACGACGATGACGATGACGACGAGGTCGATCTCGCGGCACTGGTCGCGCAGGTCGACGACACGGATGCCGACGACGGAGATCGGTCGTGACGCGCCGTATCCCGGCGGTGCTCGTGCTCCTGGCGGCCCTCGCCGCGGTCATCGTCGGCACACGAACCGAGCTCGTCGCGACCACACCGACGTTCAGCGTCTCGGCGAACGGTTGGATGCCGTCGGCGCCACCCGTCGGTGGGCTGACCGAGACGTGGTTCTGCCCGGGTGTGCCGGCCACCGGCCTCGACGGGGTCGAGGGCGAGATCGTGATCGCCAACCGTACGCCGACCCCCATGGTCGGCAGCGTGTTGCTCGTCAGCGTCGATCGTGATCCCCTGCGGCTCGCACTCGACGTCGACGGCTGGGCGTCGGCCATCGTCGATCTCGACGAGTTGCTGCCGGGATCGATCACCGGCGCCGTCGTGGAGATCGACGGCGGTGGAGGCATCGTCGAACAACGGTCGCTGCACCCGGGCGGCGACAGCATGGCGGCGTGCGCCAACGCCACGTCGGACACGTGGTACCTCGCCGACGGCTTCACGGTCGACGGCAGCCTCGACCAGGTCGTCCTCACCAACCCGTTCGAACAGACCGTCGTGGCGAACCTCGAGTTCGCCACCCGTGAAGGCTCGCGGCGGCCCGGTTCGTACAGCGGCCTGACCGTCGCCCCGCGGCAGCACTCGTGTCATCGATCTCGGTGCCCCGGGCGCCGGAGCGCAGAGCGAACCGATCCTCGCCGTCAGCGTCGAGACCACCCGGGGTCGTCTCGTCGTCGGACGGGCGCAGACGTTCCTCGGCGGCGGCCGGGAGGGCAGTCAGGTCACCCTGGCGTCGCCCGCCCTGCGCGATCAGTGGTGGTTCGCCGACGGGGCCAAGGGCACCGGGGTGAGCGAGCGCTACTCGATCTACAACCCGACCGACGACGACGTCGAGGTCGACGTGCTCTTCGTCGGGATCGAGACGCCGGTGCTGCTCGACCCGATCGTGGTGCCGGCTCGCGAAGTGATCACCTACGACCCGGGTCCCGAGGCCGAGCTGCCCGAGGGCCGCCACGCCGCGGTCTTCGCCACGCAGTCCGAGCCCTCGATCGTGGTCGAGCGAGCGGTGACCCGAACCGTGGACGGCGTCACCGCCACCTCCGTGATCTCCGGCGCGACGCCGCGACAGGACGCCTACGTCGCCAGCACGTGGCACGCCGGCATGAGCCCGGCCGAGCCGGTCGACGACGCGCTGATCATCTACAACGCCGACAACTCGGCGGGCACCGTGTCGGTGCTCGCGGTCGGCCAATCGGGTCCGGTGCCGGTCGAGGCGCTCAGCGACATCCCGATCGATCCGGCCTCGATCGTCACGATCGATCTCACCGACAGCGTGGTGCTCGGTCGCGAGCTCACGGTCGAGAGCTCGAGCCGGATCTTCGTCGAACGGTCGTTCCCGACGGGCCGCGGCCAGACGCGATCGTCGTCGTGGGCCGTCCCCGCCGGCTGACTTCGCTGATAGACAGGTCTCGATGGGTCGCCTGCTCCTCGCCGTCGCCGTGGTGCTGGCGGTCGCGCTCGTCGCCGAGGTCGTTCGGCGCCGTCGGGCGGCCGACCCGCCAACGCAGCCGCGGCACGAGGTGCCCGCTCAGCTCGACCGCGCCGACTTCGACGGTGACGGTTGGCTGGTCGCCGTGTTCACGTCGGAGACGTGTTCGACCTGTGCCGACGTGGTTCGCAAGGCCGACGTGCTGCGCAGCGACGAGGTGACGGTCGACACGGTGACGTTCCAGCACCGCCGTGACCTCCACGAGCGCTACGCCATCGACGCGGTGCCGTGTCTCGTGTTCGCCGATGCCCACGGCGTCGTGCACGCCGGGTTCCTCGGGCCCGTCACCGCCACCGACCTCTGGGCGGCGATCGCCAACGCTCGCGAGCCGGGTTCGATCGAGGGTGGCGGGTGTGACCGCCACGAGCACACGCCTCCGTACTGACCGGTGGGCTCGGTCACTCGTGGGCGATCGCGTCCAGCACGTTGAGGTGCGCGGCCCGACGAGCGGGGAACACGGCGGCGAGCAGACCGGCCAGCGTGGCGATCACCACGTAGATCACCAGTGTCCACGCCGGGATCGCGAGCTGGTTGATGATCGATTCGGGGATCGCCACCACGGCGAGCCAACCGAACGCGAGGCCGACGAGCACACCGAGCAGGGCGCCGAACAGCGACACGACCGCCGCCTCGAGCCGGATCATGCCCTTCGTCTGCCGCCGGGTCATGCCGACCGCCCGCATCAGGCCGATCTCCTGGGTCCGTTCGAGGACCGACAGCGCCATCGTGTTCGCGATGCCGAGCAGGGCGATGATGATCGCGAGCGCGAGGAACACGTTGATGATGATCAGCAACGAGTCGAGCTGCCCCTCGACCCGGTCGGCGAACTCGTCGCGGGTCTCGAAGTTCAACTGCGGGAACTCGCTCGCGAACGGTGCGAGTGCGGCGTCGGCCGCCGCGGGGTCGACCCCGTCGGCGACGGCGGCCGAGATGACGCTGTCGTCCTTGGTGTCGAAGTAGGTGTCCCACGCCGAGAGGTCGACCAGGTAGTGGCCGATGATGAACTCGTTCGTGTAGATCGCTCCGACGGTCAGTGTCTGCATCGCCGGTGGCGGCGAACTCGACGGTGATCGCATCGCCGACGGCGACGCCGTTCTCGTCGGCGGCTTCCCTGGTCATGAGGATCGAACCGGGGTCGGCGCTGGTGACCGGATCGCCCGACTCGACGCCGACCGCCATGAGATCGGTCAACACGGTGAGGTCGGCGCCCACCACCTGCTTCGTCGAACCGTCGATCCGCATGTTGCCGTACCGCACGGCTGACACCGGGTCGAGCTCGGGCATCGCGTCGATCTGTGCGGCGAGCTCCGGACTGAAGCCGAAGTCGCCGTCGGCCGTGATCACGTAGTCGGCGACCATCGTCGATCCGAGCTCGGAGCTGAACGACGCCTTCAGCGACTCGGCCACCACGCTGGCCATCGCGATCAGGGCCAGCCCGATCATCAGACCGGCCGCGGTCGACGCGGTGCGCTTGTTGTTGCGCGAGGCGTTCTCCCGGGCGATGTGGCCAGTGACCTTGTTGCGCGGGCAGGTGTTCGAGCGGCGCGCCGAGCGCCGACGCCGACGGGCTGGAGAACAACGGTGCGAACATCGACACGGCGACGAACACCAGTACCGCACCGAGCCCGAGCGAACCCAGCAACAATGCGGTGCCGGCACCACCGAACAGGCCGTACGCCGATCGCGAGCAGGCCCACCACGGACAACACGATCGCGATGATCGTCCGCCGGGTCCCCTCGCCGGAACCGAATCGGAACCCCGCCCGCATCGCGGCGACCGGCGGGACGGTCGCGGCCCGTCGCGCCGGCGTGAGGGACGCCAGCATCGTGACGCCGATCCCGACGATCAGGGCGACGATGATGGTCCGCGGCGCGATGATGATGTCGATGCTCGGCAGTGTCAGGCCGAGTGCACTCATCACACCGCGCAGCCCGAGCGCCATCAGCACGCCACCACCGAGCCCCAGAATCGACGCGATCACACCGACGAGCAGTGACTCGAGCAGTGAGCTGGTCCGAACCTGCGCGCCGCTCGCCCCGAGGGCTCGCAGCAGGGCGAGCTCGCGGACTCGTTGTCCCAGCAGGATGTTGAACGTGTTGCTGATGATGAACGTGCTCACGAAGACGGCGACGAGCGCGAACGCGAGCAGCACGTTGCCGAAGATGTCGACGACGGCGGAGAAGTCCTCCTTGTCCTCGGCGACGACGACATCGCCCGGCACGGCTTCGACGTCCGGCGGGAGCACGTCGGTCAGTCGCTCGATCAAGACCTCCGTCTCGACGTCGGAGGCGATGTCGACGAAGAGGATCTGGCCCTCGCTGCCGTCCAGCCGCTGGAGCTCGTCGAGCGTGAACGACGTCAGCACCGCGCCGGCCAGCGCATTCTCCTCGCCGAAGCGGTTGGTGCCGACCAGCTCGAACGGCTCCCGGCCGTTGATGCCCACGATGTCGTAGGTCCCGCCGATCATGAAGCCCTCGTTGGCGGCCGTCGTCTCGTCGAGCGCGAACTCACCGGGTTCGTCCGGGTACTCGCCCGCAACCAGTTCCAGCGCGTCGAGTTCGGTGTCCTGCCAGTTGAAGGCGAAGACCGGCGCCAGTGATTCGATCGTGGTGCCGTCGGGCTTGAGCGGGACCACCTTCAGACTGGCGGCGATCGGGATCGCCTCGCGGACGCCGTCGACGCCCTGGACGATGTCGAAGACGCCCTCGTCGATCGGACGATCGCCCAGATCGACCTCGGCGAACTCGTCCTTGGCGCGGACCTCGACGTCGACCTCGGAGTTGGCGTCCTCGACGATCGTGTCGAACGTCCGTGTCAGACCGTCGGTGAGAACGAACGACGCGACGACGAAGCTGACCCCGAGAAGGACGGCGAACGTCGTCAGTGAGAACCGCAGCTTGTGAGCCATCAGGCTCCGGATGCTGAGCTTCAACATGGCGCGCATGTCAGACCTCGAGTTCCTTGATCCGGTCGATCACCTGGTCGGCGGTGGGGGAGGCGAGCTCACCGACCAGCTCGCCGTCGCGGAGGAACACGACCAGGTCTGCGTACGAGGCAGCACCCGGGTCGTGGGTCACCATGACCACGGTCTGTCCCCAGTCGTCGACCGCCCGGCGCAGGAATCCGAGCACCTCGTGGCCGCTGTTGGAGTCGAGGTTGCCGGTCGGCTCGTCGGCGAAGATGATGTCGGGTCGCGACACGAGCGCCCGCGCGACGGCGACACGCTGCTGCTGGCCGCCCGACAGTTCGTCGGGCCGATGCTGCACCCGGTCGTCGAGCTGCAGGCTTCCGATCACGGTCTCGGCCCAGGCAGGATCGGCCTCGCGGCCGCCGAGCATGAGCGGCAACAGGATGTTCTCCTCGGCGGTGAGCGTCGGGACGAGGTTGAACGACTGGAAGATGAAGCCCGAGACGTTCCCGGCGCAGCAGCGTCAGTTCCTTGTCGGAGAGGTCGGAGATGAGCGTGTCGCCCACGCCGCGTCTCGACCCTCGCTGACGGTGTCGAGTCCCGCCATGCAGTGCAGTAACGTGGACTTGCCCGAGCCCGAGGGCCCCATGATCGCCGTCAGTTTGCCGGCCTGGAATCCGATGTCGACGTGGTCGAGGGCGACCACCTGGGTGTTGCCCTCGCCGTAGATCTTGGTGAGCCCGGTGGCGTGTGCCGCCAATCCCGTCGGTGGGCTCGTCGCGTGCTCGGTGGCGGCGCTCGCGTTGGTGTCGGTCATCTGAAACTCCCTTCGCCCGCGTCCCACCGCGCGGCAGGTGTCGACGTACGACACCAGGGCCGGATGTCACGACGCCCTCGGCGCTCGACAGGGCGTCAGATCCGGTCGGAGTGTCGCAGGAACGTGAGTGCCGCCCAGCCGGGAGCGATGGGCATCCAGAAGGTGACGAACCGGAACAGGAACACGGCCGGAATCACGATCGACGTCTCCTCCACCGTGCTGAGTGCCGCGATCAGTGCCGCTTCCGCTGCTCCGAGCCCCCCTGGGGTCGGTGCGGCGTTCGCCACGATGCTGCCGGTGAGGAACAGGAGCGCCACCAGGGGAAACGGCGCGGTCGACCCGAACGCCCTCAGACTCGCGAACATCGCGAGCAGGTAGGCCATCGTGATCGTCGCCGAACCGCCGAACAGCAGGACGAGCCGCCCCGGGCTGTGGCCGATCGTCTTGATCGCCTCCCACCCGGACCGGATCTGCGGGAGCACGTGCACGACGATCTGTCGTCGGATCACCGGGAGGACCACCGAGATCGCGGCAACGGTGGCGACGACGGCCAGGGCGAAGAACACGACGCTCGTCGACGGCAACGTCAGTCCCTGCGCGTTGTCGTCCCCGCTCGCCAGGAGGAGGAACCCGAGCGTGAGCATGACGTGGACGATCACGCCCGCGATCGCGTTGAGGCCGACCGCGGTGACGCTGACCGCCGACGGCACACCCTGCTTCTGGAAGTAGCGGATGTTCGTGGCGAGGCCGCCGACCTTGGCCGGCGTGATCCGGTTGGCGAACGATGACGCGATCTGGGCGATGAACGCCGGCCAGTAGCTCAGTCGGATCGGGATCGCCCCGAGCAGGCTCGTCGTGGCCGCCAGATAGGTCAGGATCGAGAACGCGACCGCGGCCGTGGCCCACGGGATCGAGGCGCCTCGAACCTGCTCCCAGATGTCGTCGATGTCGGCCAACTGGGGGATGAGGAACCACGCGCTCAACCCGATCGTCGCGACGATGAACAGGCTCTTGCCACTGACGCGTTCGAGCCGGACCGGTTCCTCCTCCGGCACGCCGCAGCGTTCGACGAGCAGCGTGCGGATGGGCGCCAGACCACGTTCGCCGTCGATCGCCTTGCGCGTGGCCGTGCTGAGCGCGAGCGGCTGGAGCCACGGCATCGCCACCTCGAGTTCGACCAGATCGGTTGCCCGATGTGCTGCGGCCACGGCTCGATCGGGCCCGACGCGTGCGGCGGTGGAGGCGAGCAGCTCGGCGACGTCGGTTCCCAGGAGCTGATCGGAGGCGGCGAGCTCGGAGAACCCGAAGTCGATGATCCACGGCCGACGCTCCGTGTCGATGAAGATGTTCGCCAATCGCAGGTCGCGGTGGGCGATGCGCCTGGCGTGGAGCTCGTGCACCGCCGTCCACGTGGCCACCAGGACGTCGTCGGCGATGTCGTCGGCGGCGTCGGCCGAGACGCCGTCGACCAACTCGTACGCGAGCACCATGCCGTCGATCCCGGCATCGGTGACGCCGACGATCCGGGGCGTGCCTGATTCCGAGCGCGGCGGCCTGGAGCGACACGAGGGCCTCGTGCTCGACCGCGCGGCGCAGGCTCACGAACGGGCGATGGTCACCGGTCTTGCGGAGTCGTATCCATCGATAGGCGCGAAACAGCAGGTCGGCGCTGCGTTCGTCGCGGCCGAGCGCCTTCACGAAGAGTTGCTCGCCCGATCGGGTCGTCGCCATCCACGGGACCGAACCGCGGGCATCGGCGTCGATCGGCGCGATCGCCGTCAGCTCGAGACCGATCGAGCCCAACGCATCGACGATCTCGCGCGCATCGGGCGCGAGATCGTGTCGACCGAACAGCAACAGCACCGCCGACGACACGGCCACGCCGGCACCGACGTCGGCGATCAGTCCGAGTGCGGGAACACCGGACGTCAAGATCGAGATCACGGCATAGAGCGCCAGGAAGATCGCGAGTCGCCAGGTGACCGTTCGGGCGAAGAACGAGCTGGCGACGCCGACCATCGCCACCGCACCCGCCAGCAAGGGGTCGCCGGGCCCGACGCGGCCGTCGGGTCCTCGATACCGGAACGTGGCGCGAGTGGTGTCGAAGGCCCGCTGGACCGACTCGTCGACCACGGAGTAGATCAGTTCGCCGAGCAGCAGGCTGAGTGCCGGCGGCCGCCACGAACCCGACGGCGAGCATGACCGACCGCCGGTACCGGGTCGTGATGAGGGATGCAGCCAGTGCACCGGCCGCGACCGCGATGACCGCGACCGCCAGCACTGCCGCCGGGATGTCGCGTGTCCACGCGGGGAGCTCGTCGATCAGTTCGGCGCCGTCTTCGGCGAGCCCCAGCAGCGTCGAATCGAACAGGTTGGCGATCGCGACACCGAGGAGGATCATCGCCAGTCCGACGATCAGCCGGAGCACGTCGACCGGTGAACGCACGTGCGCTCGATGGGTCGGTGCGTCGATGTGCATCGGGTCGAGCTCGGCGACCGTGCGGTCGGTCACTGCCGCGGTTCCTCGTCGGGCTCGACCCACCGGTTCAGGATCGTGAACCACAAGACGGTGGCGAAGAGCGTGCCGAGCGCCGCACCTGCCACCACGTCGAGCACGTTGTGCTCACCGAAGTAGATGCGAGCGACGCACACCGCCGCCGCCCAGAGCACGGGCAGCGGTCGCCATCGTGGCGGCAGGAACGCGGCGACGAGGATCCCGAACGCGACCGCTGTGGTGGCGTGGCCCGACGGGAAGCTCAGTCCCTCGAACGCCGGCCCCCGCACGTTGATCTCGGGGCCGATGCTCACGAACGGTCGTTGTCGTTCGACCAGCTGTTTGAGCACCGCCTTCTCGATGAAGAGCTTGAGCGGCATGAGCAGCAGGAACGGGATCAGGTACTCCCACCGGCGGGCGACCCGGGCGATCACCAGGCCGCCGATCAGCGGCCCGGCCAGCACGCCCACCTGCTGCAGCGTCCACATGATCGGCTCGAGCCAGTCGGGCCAGTCGTTCATCCACCGGAGCAGATCGGCTTCCCAGTCGGGCACCTCGCCGTTCCAGGCGATCGCGGACGAGGCGACGAGGACCACGAGCGAGACCGCGACCGACGTGACCATGTGCGTGGTCGACATCGCATCGCGGACCGCGAACGGTTGGCGACGCTGCGGTTCGTGCTCGATCGAGCTGGATGTCGTCATGGCAGTTCGTCCGGATCCCGCCGGTCGTTGGAACGATCCCACCGGCGAGCCGACAGTAGCGTCACGACCCGGTGTACCCGGTCCTGCGTCATCGCACGTCGAACGAGGTGCGCAGGTTGGTCAACACGGTGCCGCGCCAGTCGAGCCCGATCAGGTCGAACTCGATCGTGTCGCCGCCGTCGTCGATGACCTCGATCAACCCGAACTGGCCGCCCCCGGGGAACTCGCCGCCGGAGTGCGGACCTCCCTTGGTGCTGCCCCTCCGGTCGAGGGCCGCGACCTGCAGGACCGGGAAGCCGTCGTGGCCGCCGTATCCGCTGTTGCTGCCGTCGTCGAGGGCAACCATGTGAGCGTCACCGCCGACCAGCACGACGTTGTCGATGCCGTGTTCGGCGAGGAACGCCCCGATCCGATCGCGTTCCGCCGCGAACCCGCCCCAGTGATCGGCACCGGGCTCCTCGGGCCCGATCCAGACCGTCGGGCTGACGATCACGGTCACGGCGTGGGTGTCGCGTGCGCCGAGCAGCTCATCGGTCAGCCAGCCGAGTTGTTCGTCGCCGAGCAGCGTGCCCTCGGACACGACGCGGTGCGATCGGGTGTCGAGCATGATCATCCGGACCCGACCGATGGTGAACGCCTGGTTGATCGAACCGGTGATCGGTTCGGCGAGTTCGTAGTGCGGAACGTACTCGCGGTAGCTCTGCCAGGCGGCGGGCCGGCTCGGCGAGGACGAGTCCGAGTCGTTGGCGCCGAAGTCGTGGTCGTCCCACACGTAGGCGATCGGCACGCTGCGGAACAGCGCCGACTGGCCGGGCGAGTCGTGGACCTCGTCGTAGGCGGATGCGAATCGTGACGGATCGTCCTCCGCGATGTTCCGGTAGTGGAGGTCGCCGAGCGCGACGTAGACGTCCGGCTCGCTCGCCCGAATGGTGTCGAACACGGCCCCGTTCGATCCACTCCGAGCGCAGCTGCCGAACGCGAGGGTGAGCGACGCCGACCCGTCGGGGAACGTGGCCACGGTTCCGACACGCACGTCGTCCGCGACCCCGGCCGACTCGAAGACGTAGCGGTACTCGGTTGCGGGTTCGAGACCGTCGATCGTGATGCGCACCGGCACGTCGACGTCGCGGGCATCGATCGTGGCGGAGCGGGCGACCTCGTCGCCGGCCGGGTTCGTGACGACGAGCTCGAGGTCCTCGGCCGGTCGGCGAAGCATCGTCGTCACCGTGAAACCCTCGCGGTCGACCGCACCCGACCAGGCCCACCGGACGAGCGAGTCGGGCAGCCCGGTCGCGACCGAATCGGGATGGGTCGGCCCGAGGAAGTGGGCGTACACGTTCGACGATCCGATCCATGCCACGCCGAGCAGCGTTGCGGTTCCGACGGCCAGCACGGCGATCTTCCCGAGCGTTTCGCGGCACTGCCAGTCGAGCCACATCATCACCGCCGGCACGAGGAACGCAACGGCCACCAGCAGCGGCACCGGGGCCTCGTACTGGAGGGCCGAGATGACGGCGACGCCCGTGCCGCCGAGCGCCACGACCGCGGCGGCGATCGCCATCGAGCGGAAGCTGATCACCAGACCGATCGCGGTGCAGATCAGGAGGGCGAGCTGGAGCGGGATCAGCACCGCGTCGGTGAACGCACCACCTTCCGGATCCTCGGGGAGATTGCCCGCGAGCATGAACGATGCGAAGACCAGAATGGCCGCCACCAGGATCACGCGAGCTCCGATGCGGAGCAACACGTCGACCCGAGGTGGCAGCACGATGACCCCGCGTCGCTTCGTCACCTTCGTCGTCTGTTCCTCGGTCGCCTGTCGTCCGGTCGGGGTCATGGCCACGCCGACAGCACGGCCCTGCTGCCCAGTCCGCACAGCACGCCGAGGGCGAGTCCTCCCACGACGTCGAGGGGAAGGTGTGCCCCGACGTACATGCGGCTCCCGCCGACGACACCGCCCAACACGAGCGCTCCCGCCCACGCGGCCGCGGGTGAGGGCGCGGCGACCGAGGCCCACGTCATCGCCACGGCGACGTGACCCGACGGGTACCCCAGGCCGGTCTGGGCGGCGCCGCGAATCGTGACGTGGTCGAGTACGTCGTCCGGGCGGCCACGACGGACCAGGTGCTTGACCACTTTGGCACCACCCCAGACGGCGGTGCCCACCAGCGCGGTCGCGGCCGCCGCCGCGGGCGGTCGGCCCTGGCGAGCACTCCCGCGGCCGCAAAGGCGGCGCCGAGCGAACCCGACTGCATCACGGGCCAGACGGGAACGTGGAGCCAGTCGGGCGCATCGTTGAAGCGCCGGAACACGTGCGCCTCGGTTGCCCCGACGCGTCCCGTGCGCGCCCGCCGTGCGCTGTCGCAGAGCGCCAGCACCGCCGTGCCGGCTCCTGCCATCACGGCCGCCCCGTTCGGTCCGGTCGCGATCGTCACAGCTCCACGTCGATGAACGTCTCGCGGATCGATTCGTTGAGCTCGTTACGTGAGACCGTCTGCAGTCGGTCGCCCAGATCGATCGCCAGTGCAGCGGTCGCGTCGGCGTCGAAGTCGAATTCCCACCAGATGCAGCCGCCGTCGAACACGTAGTAGCGCTGCGCCCTCAACCCCGGTGCGACGCGCTCGATGTGCTCGAACCGAACGGCGCCGAGCTGGTCGCTCGGTCTGCTGATCGCGTCGCCGACGTCACAGGTGGCGGTGTAGTGGAACACGGCCGCGTTGTCCCCGGCGCGGTCGGAGTCGAACCTGACCTCCATCCCGTCCTGGTCGACCCGCACCTTGTCGACGTTCCAGCCTTCGGGCAGCGGGTCGAGGCAGGGCACGAGTTTGGCGGTGGGCACCGACTGGGCGCCGAGACTGGCCGTGACGTCCTCGGTGCAACTCGGCATGGGCAGGGTGTCCTCGACCGAGCAACCGCCCACGATCGCGGCGAGCACGGCCATCGTACCGACGACCCCGAGGCGGCGGATCGTCGGAGACATCACGGCGGTCAGAGTTCGCATCACAGCAACCCGATGTCGTCCAGGTTGTCGAGGAAGATCGAGACCAGGGCGAGGGTCACGACCGACACCCAGAGGGTGAGCCCGACCCGTCGAAGCGACCACCGCTGGATGGCGATCGGCTTGCGGTCGGGAGCGAGCTCGCGGAACCGTTCCATCAGATCGCGACCGTCGCGTTTGACGTCGGAACGCAGGGCGGACGGCAGTGTCACGCCGCGCGATGCGGCGAACGCCTCGGCGATGTCGTCCTCGCTGAAGAAGTGGAGGGCGCGTTCGTAGACGAGTTCGGCGCTGCTGCCGAGCGCCAGCACCAGCATCATGTTGGCCAGGTCGACCGCTTGTCGCCAGGGCGACGGCCGGATCTGGGCGAACGCCACGTCGATCAGGCGGAAGCGATCGCCCTGCACCATGATGTTGGCCGGCTTGATGTCGCGGTGTGCGAGCCCGGCGTCCCACAGCCGCACGACGGTCTCGAGGCCGGCGTCGATCAGATCCGGCGTGACCTCGACCTCGCTGATCTCCACGGCACCCTCGAGGAACTCGGTCACCAGGAGGTACTCGCGGTCGGGGGTGATCTCGACGATGCCACCCGGCTCCATGCAGTCGATGCCGGCGCGGCGCATCACGTGCAGCATGTAGTCCTCGTGCTGGACCAGCCGTCGGACCGAGTTGAAGTGTTGTTCGTCCTCGAGGCGTCCGTAGAGCAGGGTCCGGCCCAGCTTGTACGAGCGGTCCGACCGGAGGTGACTGCTGGCGTACAACTTGGCGAACAGGTCGGGCCCGTCGCTCTGGCTGACGCGAAGCGGTGTCGATCCGGCCGAGCCGGCCAGACCGACGGGTTCGACGTTCGTCACATCGATCCCGAGTTGGCGCCGGAGGCCGGTGCGGATCGCCTCACCCCGCACGCCGGTGACGTCGAGGTGGGCGGTGTTCCCGGTGCGGTAGCGGATCGGGAACACCGCCTCGGGCGCGGCGAGGCGGTACAGCACCATGCCGACGGCCACCCCGACGGTCGCGGCGGGCAGGACGTCGGACGGATGGTCGACGCCGACGTACACCTGAGCGAACCCGAAGAGCGCGACGGTCGCCGCGGTGATGCCGATCCACCAGCGCCGCCAGGTTCCCGCCGGCATCAAGCGTGAGACCGGCGCACACCATCGCGGTGGTGAGGAGTGCCACCGGGCGCGACGGTTGGGGGGTCGCTGCCCACTCGCCCGATCATGTCCACCCCGAGTGGGCGCGGACGCTGGATGCGCAGCGACACGAGTGTCTGGATCCCGGCGACGATCGACAGCGCAGCGATCAGCAGCAGGACGTGCCGGATGCGCTTCGCAGCCAGCCCGACGATGATCGTGATCCAGCCGATGATCGGGGTCATCCACGACGTGCCGGCCTCGTTGATGCGCTGCATTGCCGGCGTGAGCCAGCTCTGACGGTTGTCGACGATCGGTGCCATCAGCTCGAGGTCCCGAACGGTGAGCCACCTGGCCGGAACGTCGGAGACGAAGACCCAGATCCAGATCACCGCCCAGAAGACGAACGCGATCATCCAGCCGATCGCGACCTTGTTGAACTCGTGGGGCAGCGGCGGCGGCTCGCCGGAGGGTCGGCGCAACCGGCCGGAACCCAACCGACTGTCGTCCACGACCGGGCTCATGTCCGGCGGACCGGTTCGACGTGAGACACTGGCGGGGTGGTTCGCCGCCTCGGTCCCGTGCTCGTCGCCTTCGCCGTCGGCGCGACCGTGGCCGCGTGCGGTGGCGACGACTCCGGTTCCTCCGGGCCGTCGGCGGGCGATGGCATGCGGGTCGCGAGCTTCGACTTCGCGGAGAGTGTCCTGCTGGCCGAGATGTATGCCCAGGTCATCGAATCCACCGGTACCCCCGTCGTCAGGGTCGGGACCGTCGGTCCCAGGGAGATCATTGCACCTGCGCTCGAACTCGGTCACATCGATGTCGTGCCGGAATACCTCGGGACCGCGCTGAACTACGTCGGCGCGACCGAGCCGAATCCCGACTCCGAGTCCGCGCTCGCCGATCTCGACGACCGTCTCTCCGATCTCGGTCTCACCGCACTCGACGCGGCGCCGGCGGAGGACAAGAACGTCTTCGTCGTCACGAAGGAGTTCGCCGCGGCCGAGTCACTCGAGACGATCAGCGACCTCGGTGACCTGGCGCCGAGTCTTCGCTTCGGTGGTCCCCCGGAGTGTCAGGACCGGGCGTTGTGCCTGGCGGGGTTGGAAACGGTGTACGGGCTGCAGTTCGCCGAGTTCGTGCCCCAACGCTCGCTGCGCTTCACCGACGAGGCGCTCCGACGGGGCGAGATCGACGTCGGTCTGCTGTTCTCGACGTCGGCGGCGCTGCTGATGACCGATCTCGTCGCACTCGTCGATGATCTGGAGATGCAGCCGGCCGAGAACGTCGTGCCGGTCATGCGCATCGACGCGCTGGAACGGTGGGGTCCGGAGGTCGCCGTCGCTCTCAACGACCTGTCGGCCCGACTGACGACGTTGGAGCTTCGCATCCTGAACGTGCAGGTGGCCGACGGGAAGCCCGTGGCAGACACCGCCCGCAGCTGGCTCGAGGCGCACGACGTGGTGCCGTCGTCATGAGTGTCATCGCGTGTTCCGGCGTGCGGTGCCGCGCGAGAGCGGGCCCGGCCGGCGTTCGACGAAGTCGATGATTCGAGCGGCTGTTCCCGTGAGGAGGAGCATGCTGCACGCTGCGGCGGCCGCGAGGGCGGCGGGATCGATCAGTGCGCTCCGAAGGGGATCGACGAGGTAGCTCATACCTCCATCGTGCGCCGGTTCGCTCCGGATCTCGATGGTGCGGACCGGCGTCTCCGGGGTGGGGTTCTCCCCAGCTGGTCGACGGCGTCAGTCGGGTGTGCCGAGCACGTTGACGTCGACCTGTTCGTCGCTGCCCGCTTCGACCAGGCCCTGCTGGATGAGCTTGCCGACGGCCGGACCGTCGATCGTCTCGTGCTCGAGCAGCGCCTCGGCGATCAACTCGAGGCCGCGCCGGTGTTTGGTGAGCACCTCGTGGGCCCGCGCCTCCTGCCCGTGGAGGAGCTTGCTGATCTCCTCGTCGAGCATCTTGGCGGTGTCCTCGCTGTACTCGCGGCCCTGCGACATGAGGTCTTCACCGAGGAACACCTGCTGCTGGCTGTGCCAGGCCATCGGGCCGACCTCGTCGCTCATGCCCCACTCGCGCACCATGCGGCGGGCGATGCCGGTGGCCTGCTCGAGGTCGTTGGCGGCGCCGGAGTTGAGATGGCCGAAGACGATCTTCTCGGCGACGCGGCCGCCCATCGCCTTGCAGATCGTGTCCTCGAAGTACTCCCTGGAGTAGGTGTGGCGCTCCTGCGGGAGGCTCCACGTGACGCCGAGCGCCATGCCGCGCGGCAGGATCGTCACCTTGTGGAGCGGGTCGCCGTGGGGGAGCACGACCGACAGCAGCGCATGGCCGCCCTCGTGGTAGGCCGTCGCCCGCTTCTCCTCGGCGTTCATGATCAACGACTCGCGCTGCGCGCCGAGCACCACCCGGTCGCGAGCGTTCTCGAAGTCGATCCGTTCGATCTGCTTGGAGCCGCGGCGAACGGCGATCAGCGCCGCCTCGTTGACCAGGTTGGCCAGGTCGGCACCGGCCATACCGGGCGTCGCTCGGGCCATCGTGTCGAGATCGACGTCGGGGCCCATGCGCTTGTCGCGGCTGTGCACCTCGAGGATCGCCTTGCGCTCCTCGTGCTCGGGCAGCGGGACGACGATCTGGCGGTCGAAGCGACCCGGGCGCAGCAACGCCGGGTCGAGGATGTCGGGGCGGTTGGTCGCCGCCATGATGACGATGCCCTCGGACGTCTCGAAGCCGTCCATCTCCGACAGCATCTGGTTGAGGGTCTGCTCGCGTTCGTCGTGACCGCCACCGAGGCCGGCGCCGCGCTTGCGGCCGATCGAGTCGAGCTCGTCGATGAAGATGATCGCCTTGCCCATCCGGCGGGCCTGCTGGAAGAGGTCGCGCACCCGGCTCGCGCCGACACCGACGAACATCTCCATGAAGTCGGAGCCCGTGACCGACAGGAAGCCGACCCCGGCTTCGCCGGCGACCGCACGGGCGAACAGCGTCTTGCCGGTGCCCGGGGGCCCGACGAGCAGGATGCCCTTGGGCACCCGGGCGCCGATCTCGTGGAAGCGCTCGGGCATCCGGAGGAAGTCGACGACCTCGTTGATCTCGGTCTTCACGCCCTCGTAGCCGGCGATGTCGGCGAAGGTCGTCGAGGGATTGTCGGTGGAATACGCCTTCGCCCGACTGCGGCCGATCGACATCACGTTGCCCATCTGGCCCTGGGCGCGGCGCTGCATCCAGACGAAGAAGCCGATGATGAGGATCACGGGCAGCATCAGGCCGAGCATGTTGAGCAGGAAGTTCGAACTCGGGTTGCCGAACTTGTAGTCGACGCCACGCTCGTCGAGGAGCTCCTTGTCGGAGTCGTTGGGGCCGTCGGCGGCGCCGGTGGTCTGGAACTTCGTGCCGTCGGACAGCTCGCCGGTGATCTTCCCGGTGCCGTTCTCCCACTCGACCCCCTCGACCTCGCCGGCCGACACGTTGGCGATGAACTGGCTGTAGGTGATCTCGTCGCCCTCGTCGCCCGAGAGCAGGGTGGGAACGAGGAAGATCGCGAGGAACACGCCGAGCACGACCCACGGCAGCCAGCGGCGCCAGGAGTTCGAACCGGACGGACCCTCGTCGGCGCCGCCACCACTGCCGGGGAAACTCGGCTTCCGGTCACGGTCAGGACGTGGACCGGACGCCCGACCACGCCCGGGGGGCGGTGGAGGCGGCGGAGGAGGCAACTTGTCCATGTCCATATGCTACGGCGCGATGGGCCGGTTGCCAGGTCGATCGGTCGTGATCCGCCTGCCGTGCACGGCCCCGGCGTGCCGCTTCCGAGCCGGGATCGCAGCGAACGGATCCACCCTCGGGCTCCCGCCGCGTTCTACGGTGCACGTCGTGAACCGGCACTGCTCACGGACGGGGTGCAGCGATTCCGCCTCGGTGACGCTGACCTATCAGTACGCCCACGCCCAGGTGTGGCTCGACGAACTCGCCGCCGATCGTGATCCGCACGCGTACGACCTGTGTGATCGTCACGCTGCCCGGCTGACCGCTCCGCAGGGCTGGCAGGTGCTCGATCGCCGTCTCGACCTGCGACCCGGTCTCATCGCCGTCTGAGATCGCCGCCCGATCCGAGTCGAGCGGGGGTCCACCGGCGCGGCCGGACACACGATCCGACCC
Organism: uncultured Acidimicrobiaceae bacterium; assembly: GCA_963827775.1. Classification (GTDB taxonomy): domain Bacteria; phylum Actinomycetota; class Acidimicrobiia; order Acidimicrobiales; family Ilumatobacteraceae; genus Ilumatobacter. The sequence goes on from CAWHCI010000002.1 coordinate 225,789, forward strand.
GCAGCGGTAGCCTGCGCCGACGTGAAGGGCCCGGCGACGATGGTCGCAACGCTGCGAGACGCCGATCGCCCGGTGATCGGCGTGGGTTCCGCTGCCGGCACCTGGGCGTTCGGGTGGGGTGTCGGTTCGGTGATCGCGGCGCCCCTCGTGATCGTGATGCTCGGTGCGTCGCTCGGTGACGACCTCACGATCCCGCAGTTGGCCGCCGCCTCGGTCGCGACCTGGGCGGTGATGGCAGCAGCGCTCGTCGGTGCGAGTCGCCGCTTCGGCACCGGCGACGCGCTCGACGACTACGCCGCTCGGTTCCGCCCGATCGACCTCGTCGGTGTGCCGCTGGGTGTCGCGACGCAGTTCCTGTTCATTCCGTGGCTGTACCTGCCGCTGCAGGCGATCTGGCCGTCGACCTTCTCGGACGAACGGATCGAGGAACGGGCTCAGGAGCTGGCGGACAAGGCCGGGGGCTGGGCGACGGTGTTGCTCGTGCTGGTGGTGGTGGTCGGAGCGCCGATCATCGAGGAATTCGTCTATCGGGGTCTGCTCCAGCGTTCGGCGTCGACCGTGCTCGGCGCAGGGCTGGCGCTCGTGTCGACATCGGCCTGGTTCGCGCTCGTGCACTTCAGCCCGGTCGAGTACCCGGGCCTGTTCCTCGCCGGTCTGGTGTTCGGTGGTTGCGTGGTGATCGCGGGCCGGATCGGACCGGCGATCGTCACTCACGCTGCGTTCAACGCGGCGGGCCTCGTCGTCGTGCTGGACTCGGCGGGTTGACGGGTGCGGTGACATGAGCCCGATCCGAGAAGCTGGCAAGATGTTGGTCGCCCATGAGTGAGGACCTCGACACGCCCCGGCCCGACGTCGAACCCGTCGATCTGCTCGTCGACGATCGATGGGACGACCGGCACGAGCCGACCGGCGTCGAACGTGGCGTGACGCCGACCGACAACGGGTTCGACGAGGCCGTCGAACCCGCCGAACCGACGCCCGTGCAGCGTGCATGGCGTCGCATCGTCCGGCGTCCGGCCGCGTGGGCGGCCCGCCCGTGGACCAACGCACGGATGATCCGGTACGCGGTCACCGTCGTGTCGCTGTCGGTCACGACGGTGATCATGATGAAGGTCGTCCACTTCAACCCGCTGGCGATCTTCCCGTTCTGGGCCGACAGCGACCTGGTGTTCGACGACACCACGCCGACGGGCGGCGATTTCGGCGCTCACGTGTGGGGCCCGGCGTTCCTGCGCGACAACCTGCTCGGCTCGCTGCGTTTCAACGGGTGGACGATGGACTGGTACAGCGGCATGCCGGCGTACCGCTTCTACATGGTGCTCCCCGCGTTCGCGATCCTCCTCGTCAACCTCGTGCTGCCCTACGGCGTCGCGATGAAGCTCGTCTCCGTCCTCGGCCTGATCACGCTGCCTGCGTCGTGTTGGGCGTTCGGCCGCCTCGCAGCGTTCCGCCACCCGATCCCCGAGATGTTCGCATTCGGCGGTCTCGCGTTCGCGCTCGACGAGAGCTTCAGCATCTACGGCGGCAACCTGAAGTCGACGATGGCCGGAGAGTTCTCGTTCTCGATCGCGCTGTCGCTCGGCGTGCTCGCGCTCGGGCTGCTCGCGAACGGCCTCCGCACCGGCAAGTACCGGGTGTGGACGTCGGTGATGATCGCCGCGGCCTGCGTGTCGCACGGCATCGTGCTCATCTTCGTGGCGCTCGGTGCGGTGATCTTCTCGCTCGTCTGGATCGATCGCACCAGGGCCTGGTACTCGCTCACGGTCGGCGTCACGAGCGTGCTGTTGATGATGTGGTGGGCCGGTCCGTTCCTGTTCGGCCACGAGTACATGACCGACATGAAGTACGGCGCGCTCACGAACTGGTGGGAGATGTACTTCCCGCTGACCGCGCCGCTCGACATCGTGATCACGTCGTTGGCGTTCGTCGGTTTCGGGATGAGCATCCTGCGCCGCCAGCTCACCGGCGTCGCGCTCGGCGTGCTCGGGCTGGTGCTCGTGGCGGGCGTGTACCTCGCGCAGGACAGCCTGCCGGTCATCGGGTTGCTGTGGAATCCACGCCTGCTGCCGTTCCTGTACCTCGTGCGCTACCTGCTGATGATGATCGGCATCTACGAGGTGCTGTCGATCGGGTGGAACGTCATCAAGGATCGGCGGGCCAACACCGAGCCCTCGGCGACGGCGTCGACGGTGTTCGCCGGCGTCGGAGCGGTCGGGGTGCTGGTCGTGCTCGGTTTCATGTTCCAGGAGCTCCCCCTCGACGGCTATCAGACGCTCGACGACGGGTCGAACCGGTACTCGTGGGGCCCGTTCACGGCGACCGAGACCAACGCGGACGCCCAGGGCGACGGGTGGGCCCGCTACAACTTCCTCGGCTACGAGGGTCGCGACCAGTTCTACACCGAGTACCACCAGGTGGTCACCACGATGGAGGACATCGGCGACGACGCCGAGTACGGCTGCGGTCGCGCGCTGTGGGAGAACAGCGGCGACAACGGCCAGTACGGCACCACCATGGCGCTGATGCTGCTGCCCCATTGGACCGACGGTTGCATCGGCTCGATGGAGGGCCTGTTCTTCGAGGCGTCGGGCACGACGCCGTATCACTTCCTCAGCACCGCGGCGATGTCGAAGCAGTCGTCGAACCCGGTTCGCGAGCTGCGCTACGTCGACAACAACGCCGACGTCGGCGTGCCGCACCTGCAGGCGCTGGGCGTGCGCTACGCGATGGTGCGCTCGCCCGAGGCGAAGGCCGAGGCGGCCGGTCACCCCGATCTGGAGTACATCACCACGTCGGAGCCGTGGGACATCTACCTCGTCCGCGGGAGTGACATCGTCGTGCCGCTCGACACGCAGCCGGTGGTGGTCGAGTCCCGCAAGGGCGATCCCCGTGAACGCAATCTCGAACTCGGTACCAGCTGGTTCCAGCAGCGTGACGAGTGGGCGGCGATGCCCGCCGACGACGGCCCCGACTCGTGGCAACGGATCTCGGTGGCGCCCGACATCTCGCGACGCGAGGGGGAGCCCGGCGCCAACGGACGGCGCGTCGACATCGTGATCCCGACCGACACGATCGAACCGGTGGTGCTTCCCGACGTGACGGTGAGCAACGTCGAGATGGATCAGGACTCGATCAGTTTCGACGTCGACCAGGTCGGCGTACCGGTGCTCGTGAAGGTGAGCTACTTCCCGAACTGGCGGGCATCGGGTGCCGAGGGCCCGTTCCGCGCCGGACCGAACATGATGGTGGTGGTGCCGACCGACACGCACCGTCGAGCTGTCGTACGGTCGCTCCGCGATCGACTACATCACGATGCTGTTGACGTTGATCGGCATCGGGCTGTGCGTCTACTGGCGCAGGGTGGGCGACGTCGCGCACGCCGACACCGTTCCCGTGTGGCGTGCCCCGCAGCCGGCCGCACCGTCGCGGCCGTCGGCGTTCGACGACTGGAGCCTGCGGCCGCCTGCCCCCGCACATGACGACGTCGCTGCTCGTGACGACGTGTGGGCGGGTCCCTCGTCACGCGAGCCGAGTTTCGGCGATGATGCCGCTGACCAGGCGCGTCCGGGTCCTCCCGACGTTCCGCCTCCGCGTTGATTCGCGATCGGCGTCGGCAGTCACCACCGCGCCGGTAGCGTGGTGATCCGCCTATGTCTGTGTTGGATGAAATCGTCAAGGCCTACGACATCCGGGGCACGGTGCCCGATCAGCTCAACGACGAGGTCGCGCATTCGCTCGGGGTCGGGTTCGCGAAGCTCGTCGACACCGATCGAGTGCTGGTCGCCCGAGACATGCGCGAGTCCGGTGTCGGGCTGGTCGACGAGTTCGCCCGCGGGGTGATGGAGCAGGGGCTCGACGTGGTCGATCTCGGCCTCGCCTCCACCGACATGATGTATTTCGCGGCGGGGGTACTCGACGCACCGGGGGCGATGTTCACGGCCTCCCACAACCCGGCCCAGTACAACGGCGTGAAGTTCTGCCTGGCCGGCGCGAAGCCGGTGGGGATCGACAGCGGGTTGGCAGAGGTCCGCGCCACCGCGTCGACGGTGCTCGACGGTGTCGGCCCACGGCCGGTCGGGCGGGCCGGTTCGCGAACGAGTCAGAACGTCTTGCCCGACTTCGTCGAGCACGTGCTCACGTTCGTCGACGTCGACCAGATCGCACCGATGAGGGTGGTGGCCGACACGGCCAACGGGATGGGCGGCCTGGTCGTTCCCGCCGTGTTCGAGCGCCTTCCCCAGATCGAGCTCGAGGTGATGTACGGCGAGCTCGACGGTTCGTTTCCGAACCACCCGGCCGACCCGCTCCAGCCGGCGAACCAGCGCGACCTGCGCGCTCGTGTGTCCACGGGCCGGTTCGACATGGGTCTGGCGTTCGACGGCGACGCCGATCGTGTCTTCGTCGTCGACGAGTCGGGGGAGGGTCTGAGCGGCTCGACCACCACGGCGCTGCTGGCGTCGGCGGTGCTCCGCTCCAATCCCGGTGCGACGGTGCTCCACAACCTGATCTGCTCGCGGTCGGTGCCCGAGGTCATCACCGAGCACGGCGGTGTGCCGATCCGCACCAAGGTCGGTCATTCGTTCATCAAGCAGCTGATGCTCGAGACCGGCGCGGTGTTCGGCGGCGAGCACTCGGCGCACTACTACTTCGCCGGCAACTTCCGTGCCGACAGCGGATTGATCGCCTCGATGCTGATGCTCGCCGAGCTGAGCCGGGCCGAAGAACCCCTCTCGGTGTTGCGCAAGCCGTTCGAACGGTATGCGTCCAGCGGTGAGATCAACACGCAGGTCCACGATCCTGCGGCGGTGATCGAGCAGGTGAGCGCCGAGTTCGAACAGTACGACCAGGATCGTCTCGACGGGCTCAGCGTCGACTGTGGCCGGTTCTGGTTCAACCTGCGGCCGTCGAACACGGAACCACTGTTGCGTCTCAACCTCGAGGCCGTCGACCGGAATGAGTGCGACGACCGGGTCGCCGATCTACTGTCACTGATCACCCAAGCCTGACGGAGCCCCGATGAGTCTCGATCCAGCACTGCTCGCCATCCTCGCCTGCCCCGAAGACAAGGGCCCGCTGTACTACCTCGACAGTGAACAGGTGCTCTTCAACCCACGGCTGAGCCGCACGTACGAGATCCGCGACGACATCCCCGTGATGCTCGTCGAGGAGGCGACCACCGTCGACGACGACGAGGCAGCCCGGCTGAACGCCCTCGTCGCCGAGCGATGCGATCGCTCCCGACGTTCGAATCGTGAGCGACCCGACTGCACATCGCATGACGAACGGGTTACGATCTGGCTCCGTGAGTCGACCCCGCCTCCGTACCCTCCCGCGCGCCACGATGACCGTCGCCGCCGTGCTCGGTGCCGCCGTGCTCGGCATCGCCCTGTCGCCCGACGCCGATCGCACGATCGCCGCCGAGGGTGCGCCGCTCGGCGCCGGCGGCGAGTTCCAGGAGATCCAGCCGGCCCGCATCTTCGACTCGCGTGAGCAGAGCCTCGCCCAGGGCCAGTTCGGGCCGCGCCCGATGAGCGCGTCGGAGACCGATCCCACGGTCGACATCGAGGTCGTGGGCCGTGGCGGCCTGCCCGACTTCGTCGACGCCGACGGCGACGGTCAGGACGACAACGTGCTCGCGGTCGTCGTGAACATCACGGTGATCCAGCCGACCCACATCGGGTTCCTGCGAGCGTACGGCACCGGGTCGCCCGAGGGCACCACGTCGGTCGTCAACTTCTTCGCCGGATCGGTGCTCCCGAACACGGCGATCATCCGCCCGGGCGACGACGGCAAGATGTCGATGCGCCTGGTCAGCCCGACCGCTCCCGGCAGCAGCCACATCGCCGTCGACATCACCGGCTGGTTCTCCACCAGCTCGTACGCGGAGCGAGGCGACCGCGTCGTCGCCATCGACCCGATCCGTGTGTACGACAGCGAACTCGCCCTGTTCGGCGCCAACACGCTGAAGGGGCGCTCACAGATCGAGGTGCCGATCCGCGGTGCCGCCGAGGTGTCGAAGCCGAACACTCCGGTCGTTCCCGACAACGAGAACGTGGTCGGTGTGATCGCCAACGTCACGGGCGTCAACGCGTTCCCGGGCAGCCTGCCGACGTTCATCTCGGCGCTGCCGACGCCGGTGCCGGCCGGTACCGATCCGTCCACCAGCACGGTCAACCTCGTGCCCGGCCAGATCCGGCCGAACATGGCGATCCTGCCCGTCGGACCCGACGGTTCGATCCACCTGTTCAACCTGCAGGGTGAGGTCAGGATGGTCGTCGACGTGGTCGCCTACCTCCGCCGTGGCGACTCCGACGCCACGCGCGAGGGCCGTGTCGTGCCGCTGATCGCACCGTTCCGTGCGTTCGACACCCGCGAGGCTGCGTTCGGCGATCAGCCGCTGGGCCCGGCCCAGGCGGAGGATTTCAGCTTCCAGGACTTCGTCAACGACGTCAGCATCGACGGCGAGCCCGTCGGCGCCCAGTCGGCGCTGATCGGCAACCTCACGGCCACCGGTCTGCAGCGGCAGTACTCGTGGGCGCCGGCCCAGACGTTCCTGACGGCCTTCCCGTCGCCCGGCGACAGCACGTCCGTGCCGTTGGTGTCGAACATCAACATCGGCGAGAACGACACGGTGCCGAACCTGGCGCTGCTGCCGTACGGCACGTCGAGCCAGGGTCCCAACTCGATCCGGTTCTACAACCGGGCCGGTTACCTCGACTACCTCCTCGACGTCTACGCCGTCATCCTCCAGGACGGCTGACGACGCCGATCGCGGCGTTGCGTCTCGCCGCTCGTTGCCCGGAGGCAACTCGGGCTCGCCGCGCCTGGCGCTCGGCGCCGTCAGCCGCCCTGGTCCCGGATGTCCTCGTCGGTGGCTGCTCCTCGACGCAACGGGTCGTGTTCGCGGCTCCGCTGTCCCGTCTCGCCGTCATGTCTGGCCGCTCGTTGCCCGGAGGCAACTCGGGCTCGCCGCGCCTGGCGCTCGACGCCGTCAGCCGCCCTGGTCCCGGATGTCCTCGTCGGTGGCTGCTCCTCGACGCGACGGGTCCTGGTCGCGGCTCCGCTCTCACGTCTCGCCGTCACAGCTCGCCGGGCGGTCGTTCCGGTAGCCTGATCGGCCGTATCCAGCGCGGGCTGTTCCGAACGGCGCCAGCAGGCCCCGGCTCGCTCCATCCGAACTTGCAGTCGACCCCCAGGGTCAGGAGAAACCCATGACGTCCACGATCGCCGCGCGAAACGACTTCCGGGTCGCCGATCTCAGCCTTGCCCCGTTCGGGCGCAAGGAGATGCTGCTCGCCGAGCACGAGATGCCCGGCCTGATGGCGATCCGCAAGGAGTACGGGCCGAGCAAGCCGCTCGCCGGTGCCCGGATCTCCGGGTCGCTGCACATGACGATCCAGACCGCCGTGCTGATCGAGACGTTGACCGAGCTCGGCGCCGAGGTGCGCTGGGCCAGCTGCAACATCTTCTCCACGCAGGACCACGCGGCGTCCGCGGTGGTGGTGGGTCCCGACGGCACCGAGGACGACCCGCAGGGTGTGCCGGTGTTCGCCTGGAAGGGTGAGACCCTCGAGGAGTACTGGTGGTGCACCGAGCAGATGATGACGTGGCCCGGTCACGACGGCCCGAACATGATCCTCGACGACGGTGGCGACGCGACGCTGCTCCTGCACAAGGGCGTCGAGTACGAGAAGGACGGCAAGGTACCCGACCCGACCGAGGCGTCGAACGCCGAACTGGCGATCGTGCTCGGTCTGCTGCAGCGCACCCTCAAGGACGACCCGCAGAAGTGGACCCGGATGGGCGCCGGGATCAAGGGCGTCACCGAGGAGACCACCACCGGCGTCAAGCGCCTCTACAAGATGTTCGCCGACGGCGAGCTGCTGTTCCCGGCGATCAACGTGAACGACTCGGTGACGAAGTCGAAGTTCGACAACCTGTACGGCTGCCGTCACTCGCTGGTCGACGCGATCAGCCGCGCGACCGACGTGATGCTCGGCGGCAAGCTCGCCGTCGTGCTCGGCTACGGCGACGTCGGCAAGGGCTGCGCGCAGTCGCTGCGCGGCCAGGGTGCCCGCGTCGTGGTGACCGAGATCGACCCGATCAACGCGCTGCAGGCGGCGATGGAGGGTCTCGAGGTCGTGCGACTCGAGGAGGTCGTCGGCACGGCCGATGTGTTCGTCACGGCGAGCGGCAACTACGGCCTGATCACCGCCGACGACATGCAGAAGATGAAGCACAACGCGATCGTCTGCAACATCGGCCACTTCGACAACGAGATCGACATGGAGGGCCTCGCCCGTTCGGGTGCCACCCGTGACGAGCTGAAGCCGGGCACCGACGTGTGGCGCTTCGACGACGGCAGCCAGATCATCGTGCTGGCCGAGGGTCGGCTCGTGAACCTCGGTTGCGCCACCGGCCACCCGAGCTTCGTGATGAGCTGCTCGTTCTCGAACCAGGTGATCGCGCAGATCGAGATGTTCAACAACATCGAGGACTACCCACTCGGCGTGTACGTGCTGCCCAAGCACCTCGACGAGAAGGTGGCCCGCTTCCACCTCGACGCGCTGGGCGTTCGGCTGACGCAGCTGACCGACGAGCAGGCCGAGTACCTCGACCTCGATCCGGCCGGCCCCTACAAGCCCGAGCACTACCGGTACTGACATGCACTCTCGGGTGCTCGACATCGACCGGGCGTCGAGCACCCGAGTGGTCAACCTGGCCGTCAAGGCCGCACTGGTCGCCTCGTTCGTGGTCGCGATCGGGCTGTCGCCCGACACGGTCTCGGGCAAGGCGATGGAGTTCCGGGCTCCGCTGTTCCTCGCGCCGGTCGTGGTGGTGCCGTTGCTGGCGCGGTTCCGTGACTGGTCGCCCTACCCGCACACGGCCGATGCGCTGCTGGCGGCGCCGTTCCTGCTCGACACCCTCGGGAACCTGCTCGGGGTGTACGACGAGTACCCGCGCACCGACGACGTGCTGCACTTCGTGAACTGGGTGCTGCTCGTGGCGGCGTATCACGCGTTCCGGTTCCGGAACGTGCACGACCGTCGTGACGCGGTGCTGCTGGGCTACGGGTTCGGTGCGCTGGCGATCGTGTGGTGGGAGGTGCTCGAGTGGGTCGTGAGCGAGGACGGCGTCGGGGGAGCGGGTGGGCTCGCGCTCACGTACGGCGACACGGTCGGCGATCTCCTCCTGTCGTCGACCGGCGGCCTGCTCGGCTCGATCCTCGCCGTCCGCTGGCTCGGCCCGCGGAGCGAGACCTGATCATGCGTGCGGGACGGTCGTGAGCGCGAGCAGGGCAGGCGGCATCCCGTGGCGCCTCTCGCTTGCCCTGTCGTCCTCGGATCGCGAGGTCTCATGCGTGATCGAAGGCTCGTCGTCTGACGGGCGCTCGAGACTGCGGCTGTTGTCTGACCAGTGAAGGAATGGAAGGCCTGGTTCGAGAAGCCTGCGGTGATCCGTTGGATCAGTCGACCGTCAGGTCGGGGTTCGTGACCACCGACCGCATGTAGCAGACGGGACTGACGCGACGGACGAGCAGTCACATCACACCAATCGGTATACTGAGAGGTATGAACACAACGATCAAGGTGTCGAGCTCGACGCGGGATCTCTTGAAGGAGTTGGCCGACGCCGACGGTGTGACACTCGACGCGGAGCTGCGGGCGTTGGCCCGGCGGGAGCGGCAGCGTCGGATGGGGCTGGAGCTGGCCGCTGCCGATCTCGATCGTTCCGATGCCGCGTGGCTCGACATGGGTGCGTCCGAGGCACGCGATGCGAGCCGGTGATGTCGTCGGAGTCGATTTCGGCACGCCGATCGGGAGCGAGCCGGGTTTCGTGCGCCCCGCCGTCGTCGTCACTGCCGATGTCGTACTTCAGGCAGAACCTCGCACGGTGCACGTCGTGCCACTGACCTCGAACGTTGGCCGCTCGCTACTGACGGAAGTCGAAGTCGCCCACGACGACACGGCGTCTGCTGCACAGGTGCACCTCTTGACGACGATCTCCGTCCGGCGCATCGTCGACGAGCCGGGTGAGAACGTCGGAGCGGTGGCGCTGTCGCAACTCCGATCGATCGTCGCCGACCTGCTCGACACTCCTTGACGTCGAGTGCGACCCGCCGCGGACTGGCCGTCAGAACCCACTCCGCGCCGGGATCGCAGCCTGCTGGGCAACCGTGTGACACCCCTTCGTCATGCTCTCCTCATGATGTTGCAGACTCGTTGTGCCGGGTGTGACCGGGTGGGGGCCGTGTTGTGTCGGCCGTGTCGTTTCTCGCTGGCGGCGCCGGCGTCGATGCCGGTCGGCGGCGACGTGATCGCGGCCGTGCCGTTCGTCGGGCGGGCGCGTGACGTGCTGCTCGGATTCAAGTACCGCAACCGTCGCCAGCTCGCCCACCACTTCGCCGGGTTGCTCGTCAACCGGCTGCTCGCCGAGGGCATCCGCACCGGCGACATCGACGTGGTCACATGGGCACCCACCAGCCGCCGTCGTCGTCACCAGCGTGGGTTCGATCAGGCCGAAGTGGTCGCCAGGCGGGTCGCCGCCCAGCTCGGGCTGCCGTGCCGCCGGCTGCTCGAACGCGACTCGGCCAGCGCACCGCAGACCGGCCTCGACCGGGCGGCCCGGCTGCACGGGCCCACGTTCCGAAGCTCGCCTCGAACCTCCGGCCAGGCGGTGCTGCTGATCGACGACGTGGTCACCACCGGGTCGACCCTTCGCTCGGCCGACCGTGCGCTCCGCGACGGGGGAGCCCGGTCGGTCGTGCGAGCCGCCGTCGCCACCACGCCGGCACTCGTGCACCGTGCCAACACGACACGGCCGAACCGCCGCCGTTCGGCCGACCATGATGTGGTGGTCCAGGGACCGTGGGCGGCGTGATCGCCGAATAGCCCGCCGCGGCCTGACCGCGGGGCGTGCCGAGCCGCCCACGGCCGTGCGGCACCACCGGTAGGCTGGTGGGTCGCATGAGCATTCTCGATCGCATCCTCCGCGCGGGAGAAGGCAAGAAACTCAAGGCACTGCAGGGCATCGTCCCCGACATCAACGCGCTCGAGCCGACGACCGCAAGCGCCTGTCCGACGACGACCTGCAGGCCAAGACCGGCGAGTTCCGCCAGCGCCTCGACAACGGTGCCACCCTCGACGACCTCCTGGTCGAGGCGTTCGCCGTCACCCGCGAGGCCGCCGACCGCGTCATCGGCCAGCGCCACTACGACGTCCAGATGATGGGCGGCGCCGCCCTGCACTTCGGCTGGGTCGCCGAGATGAAGACCGGTGAGGGCAAGACGCTCGTCGTCCACCCTGCCCGTCGTACCTCAACGGCCTCGGCCGGCAAGGGCGTCCACCTCGTCACCGTCAACGACTACCTCGCCCGCCGCGACGCCGAGTGGATGGGCCGCATCCACAAGCTGGCTGGGCCTCGACGTCGGGCTCGATCGTCCCCGGCTCAAGTCCGACCCCGAGCAGAAGCGCGCGCAGCTACGGCGCCGACATCACCTACGGCACGAACAACGAGTTCGGCTTCGACTACCTGCGCGACAACATGGCGATGCCGACTCGACGCCAAGGTGCAGCGCGGCCACAACTTCTGCATCGTCGACGAGGTCGACTCGATCCTCATCGACGAGGCCCGCACGCCGCTCATCATCTCCGGTCGCGTCGGCGACGCCGCCAAGCTCTACTACCGGTTCGCCGTCGATCGTCCGCGTCGCTGCGCCGCGACGAGCGACTACGAGGTCGACGAGGAGAAGCGCGTCGTCGTGCCCACCGAGGACGGCATCGAGAAGGTCGAGGCCGCGCTCGGCGTCGACAACCTCTACGACGACGTGTCGGCCAACCTCGTGCACCAGTTCACCGTCGGCGCTCAAGGCCAAGGAGCTGTACAAGCGCGACAAGGACTACATCGTCCAGGGCGGCGAGGTGAAGATCGTCGACGAGTTCACCGGTCGCATCCTCGAGGGGCGCCGCTGGTCGGAGGGCATCCACCAGGCCGTCGAGGCCAAGGAGGGCGTGAAGATCAAGGAGGAGAACCAGACCCTCGCCACGATCACCCTCCAGAACTACTTCCGCATGTACGACAAGCTCGCCGGCATGACCGGTACGGCCGCCACCGAGGCCGCCGAGCTGATGAACACCTACGGCCTCGGCGTCGTGCCGGTGCCCACCAACCGGCCGCTCGTCCGCGCCGACCAGGCCGACCTGATCTACAAGGGCGAGCTCGGCAAGTTCAACGCCGTGATCGACGACATCGACGAGCGTCACGCCAGCCGGCCAGCCGGTCCTCGTCGGCACCGTCAGCGTCGAGAAGTCCGAGCTGCTCTCGCGGCTGCTGGAGCAGCGCGGCATCGAACACGAGGTGCTCAACGCCAAGCAGCACACCCGTGAGGCCGACATCGTCGCCCAGGCCGGCCGCCTCGGCGCGGTCACCGTCGCCACCAACATGGCCGGTCGTGGCGTCGACATCCTGCTCGGCGGCAACCCCGAGCTGATGGCGCGCCACGAGGTGCACAAGGAGGGCTATTCGCCCGACCTGATGGTCGACGACTTCACCCTGCCGCGGCCCATCGAGGAGATGCCCGAAGAGTTCCAGGAGGACCGCGCCAAGGCGTTCGCCCGCTACGAGGAGCACCTCGAGGTGTTCAAGGAGCAGTGCGCGGCCGAGGGCAAGAAGGTCCTCGAGGCCGGCGGCCTCTACGTGATCGGCTCCGAGCGCCACGACTCCCGCCGCATCGACAACCAGCTGCGCGGCCGCGCCGGCCGTCAGGGCGACCCCGGCGAGAGCCGCTTCTACCTGAGCCTCGACGACGAGCTGATGCGGCTGTTCGCCACCGGTGCCCTGCAGTGGGCCATGGGCCGCTTCGAAGACGACGAGGCGATCGAGGCGAAGATGGTCACCAAGGCGATCGAGCGGGCGCAGACCACCGTCGAGACGAAGAACGCCGAGATCCGCAAGAACGTCCTCAAGTACGACGAGGTCATGAACGAGCAGCGCAAGGTGATCTACCAGCGCCGCGACCAGATCCTCGAAGGCGAAGACCTCAAGGCCGCCGCCGCCGAGTACCTCGCCGATGCCGTCGACGCGCTGATCGAGTCGCACTGCGCCTCGGTCGCCACCGACGAGTGGGACGTCGACGGTCTCGCCAAGGAACTCACGCTGTTCTGGCCCACGCAGCTCGACCGCCGACGACCTCGGCAGCGTGCGCAACTCCGACGAGCTCTACGACGTGATCATGGCCGAGGCCACCAACCACTACGAGCAGCGCGAAGTCGAGATGGGCGAAGAGGTCATGCGCGAGGTCGAGCGGCAGGTCATGCTGCGGATCATCGACCAGCGCTGGCGCGAGCACCTCGAGGAGATGGACTACCTCAAGGAGGGCATCAACCTCCGGGCGATGGGCCAGAAGGACCCGCTCACCGAGTGGCAGCGCGAAGGCTTCGAGATGTTCGGCGGCATGATGAAGGGCATCGCGCAGGACTTCGTGCGCTACGTGATGCACGTCCAGGTCCGCAACCAGGAGGAGCAGGCCGCGCCCAAGCTCGGCACACCCCAGGTGCTCAACATGCAGACCTCGTCGAGCGACGACGAGCCCGTGGCGAGCGGATTCGCACAGGCGGCGGCACAGGCTGCGGCCGACGACGGCGTCGAGGCGCCGCCCGAGGCGCAGCCGGCCGCCACCACCAAGCCGAAGACGGTCACCAAGGACGCGTTCGAGAAGACACCACGCAATGCGCCCTGCCCGTGCGGTTCGGGCAAGAAGTACAAGATGTGCCACGGCGCCAGCTGAACCCGGATGCGTGACTTCACCGATGAGCTGCGCGAGCAGCGCCGCCGCCTCGACGAGGCCGCCGACTACCTGAAGATCGCGGACGGCCGCGACCGGGTCGTCGAACTCGAGTCCGAGATGCAGCGTCCCGACCTGTGGGACGACGCCGACCTCGCGAAGCGCGTCAACACCGAGTACGCCAACGTCAAGGACGACCTCGACACGTTCGACGGTCTCGCCGGCAAGCTCGACGACGCCGAGGTGCTCCACGACATGGCCCGCGAGCTCGACGACGAGTCGCAGGAGGCCGAGATCGAGTCCGAGCTGGCTGCGATCCGGACCAAGCTCGACCAGCTCGAGCTGCGCAGCCTGTTCACCGGCGAGCACGACGACTCGCCGTGCATCGTGCAGATCAACGCGAAGGACGGCGGTGTCGACGCACAGGACTTCGCCGAGATGCTGCTGCGCATGTACGCCCGCTGGGCCGAACAGCGCGGCTTCGACATCACGCTGAACTACGAGTCCGAGGGCGTCGAGGCCGGCATCAACTCCGCCGAGTTCACCCTGAAGGGCCGTTACGCCTACGGCCTGATGACGAGCGAGCGTGGCACGCACCGCCTCGTGCGGATCAGCCCGTTCGACAACCAGGGCCGCCGCCAGACCAGCTTCGCGGCGGTGCAGGTGTGGCCCGAGCTCGACGAACCCGACGTCGAGATCAACGAGGCCGACATCCGCATGGAGGTCTTCCGGGCCTCGGGGGCCGGCGGCCAGCACATCAACAAGACCTCGTCGGCCGTGCGACTGATCCACGAGCCCACCGGCCTCGTGGCGAGCTCACAGGAGGAGCGCAGCCAGCTCCAGAACCGTGAGCGGGCGATGAACCGCCTCAAGTCGCTGCTGGCGGCGAAGATCGAGGAGGAGCACCAGGCCGAGCTCGACGCGATCGCCGGCAAGCAGGCCCAGGTCGGCTGGGGCAGCCAGATCCGCTCGTACGTGATGCAGCCCTACCAAATGGTGAAGGACCTGCGCACCGAGGTCGAGACGGCTGCGGTCGACGCCGTGTTCAACGGCGATCTCGACCCCTTCATGGAGGGCTTCCTCCAATGGAAACGCTCCAGTTGAGCCAGATTCGCCGCTGACTGCGTTCCGCCTCGCCGCTCTCAGCCCGGGGGCTGTTCGGGCTCGTCGCGCCTGGTCAGCGACGAATCTGATCTCGACTGCGGACCAGGAGGCGTTGTCTCGTGGCGCCGTCGAACCCGTGCTCGACGCGGCTGCGTTGCGTGTCGCCGCTCACAGCCCGGAGGCTGTTCGGGCCGCGCGCTGGTTCGACTGGGCTGCGGTCCACGACGACGCCGCACAACCGTCACGCTGGGGTGACGCGGCCCTTACTCGTGTCTTACCCGTGCGGGCTAGACGAGGCTCCGTGACCACCACACTGCCGCGCGACGCGGGTGACCAGATGCTTCGCTCGGAGCCGTTCGAGGCGCACGGGTCGCCGTCGCTCGGCGACGGGGTCGTCCCGCAGGCGAGGTTCGGTTCAGGCGACCCGTCGCCCACACGCACGATGACGTCGGTCCGGGGGCTCGTGCGGTCGGAGGTCGCACAGTTCCGGCCCGGCCTGATCGTCGGATCGTGCGTCGCTCGTCTGCTGCCGGCACACACGGCGGGACGAACCCGCGCCGCCGTGTTCCGTGTCGCCGGCCTTCGGATCGGTCGCGGCACCGTCGTCGCCGGTGCGCTCCGTCTCAGCGGTACGACCAACCCACACCGCACGCTGCGAATCGGCAGCCGCTGCTTCATCAACACCAACTGCCAGATCGACGCGGCGGCGGCCGTCACGATCGGCGATCACGTGTACCTGTCCCAGGATGTCTGCATCATCACGAACAGCCACCTCGTCGGGAATGCCATCCAGCGCGCCGGCGCGCTGACGTCGGCGCCGGTGTCGGTCGGCGACGGATGCTGGGTGGGAGCGCGCGCGACGATCCTGCCCGGTGTCGCCATCGGGAGCGGATCGATCGTGGCCGCCGGAGCGGTCGTGACCGCCGACGTGCCGCCCGACACGCTCGTCGCCGGGGTGCCCGCCCGGGAGGTCAGGCGTCTCGACGGGGCGCACGACCCGGCGGGGCAGGATCCGCCGTCTGGCGACTCGCTGGTACATCTCCACCGGCGAAGCTCCTGATCCGCCGCCGGTTGCGGCACCACCGAGGCGCAGATGTCGGACACGATCTCCTTGCCGTCGCCGGTCCCCGAGTCCGAGCGGTTCGTCTGAGGTCCGGAGCTGTCGGGCAGTGCTCGACCACTTCGCCGTGACCGACGAGCGGGTTGCCCCGGTGTTCGGCTCCGACGCGCTCGGGTCGCCGGGAGACACCGGGTCAGTGTTGCCCGCAGGCACGGGTGAGGCACGGACCCCGGCACCTGCTCGACCCACTGCCGCCATGTGACGGGATGATGACGGTACGCTCTGAGCGCCTTCTGGCAGGACCCCACCATGATTCGTCTCGAGAACGTCACCAAGAGCTACGCCGCCGACGTCGTCGCGCTCCAGGACGCGAGCTTCGACATCGCCAAGGGAGAGTTCGTGTTCCTCGTCGGCCCCTCCGGGTCCGGCAAGAGCACGATGCTGCGCCTGCTCAACCGCCAGGATCGCCCCGAACGCGGCGCCGTGTGGGTCGCCGGACGCAACATCATCGACATGCCCCCGAGTCGTGTCCCGCACCTCCGCCGCAACATCGGCAACATCTTCCAGGACTACAAGCTGCTCACGAACAAGACCGTCTTCGAGAACGTGGCATTCGCGCAGGAGGTCATCGGCAAGCCGAAGCACGTGATCCGCCAGCAGGTCCCCGCGGTGCTCGATCTCGTGGGCCTCGCCGGCAAGGAGGAGCGATTCCCGCACCAGCTCTCCGGTGGTGAGCAACAGCGGGTGTCGATCGCGCGGGCGTTCGTCAACCGGCCGCTGATCCTCATCGCCGACGAGCCCACCGGCAACCTCGACCCCGCCACGGGCGAGGGCATCATGCGCCTGCTCGACCGGATCAACAAGACCGGTACCACCGTGGTGATGGCCACCCACGATCAACGCATCGTCAACACGATGCGCAAGCGCGTCATCCAGCTCGACCGTGGCGTGATCGTCCGCGACCAGGCGCGCGGCGTCTACGAATAGGACCGTCGATGTTCTCCCGCCTCGCCTACACCCTCCGTGAGACCCTCGCCGGGTTCCAGCGCAACGTCACGCTCACGGTCGCCGCCATCATCACCGCCGCGATCTCGCTGCTCATCTTCGGCTTGACGCTGCTCATCCAGAACGGCTTCGACAATCTGCTCGCCCGGTGGGAGGGCGGCGTCGAGATGATCGTGTTCGTCAACGCCAACACCGCGCCCGACGGACTCCAGCTGATCGAGGACACGCTCAACGAACAGGTGGGCACCACGATCGACTCGTGGTCGTACTGCGACGTCGAGTGCTCGCTCGGCGACGCTGACCGGGTGCTCGCCGGCGACCCGACCACCCGTGAGCTGCTCAACGCCGACAACATCCCGACGCTCTACAAGATCGTGCCCAACGACGGCACCGACGTCGAGTTCCTGCGGGGCCTCAAGGAGCGCTACCTCACGCTGCCGAGTGTGACCACCGTGACGCTGGCGGAAGAGCAGCTCGACCTGATCAGCAAGCTGCAGAGCTTCGTCAGCATCTACACCACCGGTCTGTGGATCGCCCTGATGATCGCGTCCGGGCTCCTGATCTGGAACACGATCCGCACGGCGATGTTCGCCCGGCGACGCGAGATCGAGGTGATGAAACTCGTCGGCGCGACCGACTGGTTCATCCGCGTCCCGTTCATGCTCGAAGGGCTCATCCAGGGTCTGCTCGGCGGCATCGTCGCGGTGGGCGCGATGCTGTTCATCAACTGGCGGTGGACCGAGGGTGTGAAGGACTTTCCCGACGCATCGGGCATGACCGCGCTCGTCGTCATCGACGGCTTCGAGTGGAGGGTCGCGCTGCTGATCCTCGCGTTCGGGGCGTTCGTCGGCATGGTGGGCTCCGGGCTCGCCGCCTCCCGCTTCCTCGACGTCTGATTCCGGCCGGATCGCCCGCTGGCTGCGTTCCGCCTCGCCGCTCGTCGCCCGGAGGCAACTCGGGCTCGTCGTGCCTGTGGCTGCTGGCGACGGCGGTCGCGACGCTGGTGGTCACGGTCGTCACGGGCTGGTTCCTGCTCCCCGTGTATGCCGTCGCGAACGCGGCCGGGACGGTGTTGTACCTCGACGGACTCCGACGCCGGCCGGCGCGGCTCCGTCGCGTCGTCGTGCCGATCCTGACCGTGTTGCTGGTTCCGGTCGGACTCGTGACGGCCCTGGGTTGGCGTCGAGTCGACCCGATCGATGCCGTGCTCGGCCACGAGGACATCCGGAACCACACCGCTGCATCCAACGTGTACGCCGACCGCAGCCGCCACACGGGCACCGGGTTCTGACGGCGGCGAGCCGGCGGTGCACGTGCGCGCCACGGCCCTCGCAGCCGACCGTTGGTACCGTCGCCTCGTGGCGGTGATCGAACGTGTCGGGCGAGTCATCCGGCGCGACCCATGGACGGTCGCTGCCGTCGCGACTGCCGTGTTCGTCGCCGCGGTGCTCTGGCGGTCGCCATTGGCCGTGGTGTTGCTCGTCGGCTACGCCGTGGTGAACAGCTTGGGTGTGATGTGGTACTGCGATCGGCTCGGCGATCGGCGACGCCCGCTGCAACTGGCGCTGCGGGGGCTCGCCGTTGCGCTCGTGCCGGTCGGACCGGTCACCACGTTGCTGACGCCACGGGGGCTGTCGCCGTCCGAGACCTCCTCGGTCGGCTCGCCGGACGAAGGCATTCGCAAGGCTGCCGCATCGACCGCACATGGGAGCCACCACGGGCGGGGCGGCATGCCCTGATCGTCGACCATCGTTCGTCGGCGGGCCGATGCCGCCCGGCCGCAGCGTGATCGATACCGTCCGCCGCATGGCCGACTTCTCCCAGATCCTCTACGACGTCGACGAGCACATCGCGACCATCACGCTGCACCGTCCCGACAAGATGAACGCGTTCACGGGCACGATGATGAACGAGATCATCGCGGCGCTCGACCACACCGACGCCGACGACGACGTCCGGGCGGTGATCGTCACGGGGTCCGGCGACCGGGCGTTCTGCGCGGGAGCCGACCTGTCGGCGGGCGAGGAGACGTTCTCCCGGGGCGGCAGCGACGTCCAGACCGACGCCGGGATCCCGCGAGACGGCGGCGGCATGACCGCGCTGCGGATCTTCGAGTCGAAGAAGCCGGTGATCGGGGCGTTCAACGGCGCCGCCGTCGGGGTCGGTGTCACGATGACGCTGCCCATGGACATCCGGCTCGCGAGCACGACCGCACGGTTCGGGTTCGTGTTCGCCCGGCGCGGCATCGTGCCGGAGGCGGCATCGAGCTGGTTCCTGCCCCGGGTGGTCGGGATCAGCCAGGCGCTGGAGTGGAGCTTCTCCGGCCGGGTCTTCGATGCAGGCGAAGCGCTCGCGGGCGGACTGGTGCGCAGCGTGCACGAGCCCGACGACCTGTTGCCGGCGGCCCGAGCGATCGCCGCGGACATCGCCGAACACGCGGCGCCGGTGTCGGTGGCGCTCACCCGTCAGATGATGTGGCGCATGCTCGGCGCCGACCACCCGATGCGCGCACACAGCGCCGACAGCCGGGCGATCCTCGAACGAGGGCGCAGCGCTGACACGCGGGAGGGCGTGATGAGCTTCCTGGAGAAGCGTCCGGCGGTGTACGCCGATCGCGTGAGCACCGACCTGCCGGACGTGTTCCCGCACTGGGAGGAACCCCGATTCGAGTGAGGATTCTGGAGTCCGGCAAGAAGCTGTGTCCTACGACACAACTCGCGTCAGGAATATCTCAAGCGGGCGGAGGTTTCATCCGATACAGCTCGTGGAACCTTTACCACGACCGACACGAACGAAGAAGTAGCACCATGACAACACTCCTCAATGAACGAATCGAAACCGGCGACGTGATCGAGATCGCCTACGGCGGCGACGTGATCTCCGCCCTCGTGCTGCTGGCTGCCGACGAGGCCGTCATCCTCGACGCCTGCGACGGTTCGACGCCGTTCGTCGTGAAGCGCGACGAGCTCGTCGAATACCGCAAGTTCAACCCGGCGGCCTGACCCTCCAGGGCAGGTCGCCCACCGAGACCGCCAACCCCAGCTTCCCCCTAGGCTGAGCGCCGTGACTTCCGAGTCGACGGCGCTCAGCTTGTTTTCACGTGTGGGCGGCGAGCAGTTCTTCCACGATCTGGTCGACGCCTTCTACGACGGGGTGGCCGCCGATGAGGTGCTGGCTCCGCTGTACCCCGAGTACCCGGACTTCACGGGCGCGCGGCACCGGCTCACGCTCTTCCTCATCCAGTACTGGGGCGGCCCGACGACCTACTCCGACGAGCGCGGCCACCCCCGCCTGCGCATGCGTCACTTCCCGTTCCCCGTCGGCCCCGACGAGCGAGACCGCTGGCTGGCTCACATGGCCGCCGCGATCGAGCGCACGTGCGACGACGACCAGCACGACGTCGCCGCCGAACTGACCGCCTACTTCGTGCCCGCCGCGGAACACCTCCGCAACGACACCGGTCTGCCGATCACGTCGTCGACGTACCCCCGAACCTGACCGTGGCCGCGATCGAGGTCGATCAACTCCGGAAGTCGTACGGCGACCTGGATGCCGTCGACGGCATCTCGTTCGCGGTCGCCGAGGGCGAGGTGTACGGCCTGCTCGGTCACAACGGCGCAGGCAAGTCGACCACGGTCGAGATCCTCGAGGGCCACCGCACGGCAACCGCCGGTTCCGTGTCGGTGATGGGGATGAACCCGGTCACCAGCGGCCGTGAGCTGCGGGATCGCATCGGCATCGTGCTCCAGAGCTCGCAGGTCGAGACCGAACTGACCGTGCGCGAAGCGCTGCGGTTCTACGGCTCGTGCTACCGCCGTCGCCGCGACATCGACGACGTGATCGAGATGATCGGTCTCACCGAGAAGGCGGACGAACGGATCGGCACGCTCTCGGGCGGGCAGAAGCGTCGCATCGACCTCGGGCTCGGGATCATCGGAACCCCCGAGGTGCTGTTCCTCGACGAGCCGACCACCGGCTTCGACCCCGTGGCCCGGCGCCAGTCGTGGGAGCTCGTGCAGCGTCTGTGCGACGGGGGAGCGACCGTGCTGCTCACGACGCATTACCTCGACGAGGCCGAACACCTGGCCGACCGCGTCGGCGTGCTCGCCGGCGGCCGGATGGTGGCCGAGGGCACGCCCGACCAACTCATGTCGACGGTGCCCGACGCGACGATCTCGTTCGATCTGCCGGCGGGTCTCCGGGCCGCCGACCTCGGTGTGCCCTCGTCGGCCGAGGTCGATGGGTCGACGGTGAGCGTCATCACCGAGGCGCCCACCGCGGCGTTGGCGCCGATCATCGCGGCGGCCGCCGATCGCGGCGTCGAGTTGTCCAACCTGAGCGTGCGGCGCCCGTCACTCGAGGACGTCTTCCTGCGCCTCGGCGACGGCGGCGAACAGGTCGACGGTGGCAACGAGGTGCCCCGATGAAGTGGCCGTCGCTCGCGTCGCTCATGATCGAGCAGACCCGCTATCAGGTGGTGTTGTTCGTGCGCAGCCCGGTCGGCATGTTCTTCACGCTCGGGTTGCCGATCTTCATGCTCGTGCTGTTCAACTCGCTGTTCGGCGAGGGAACCGTGGAGACCCCGGCCGGGAGCTGGTCCGTGCAGCAGTTCTACACCGGCGGCCTGGCGGCGTTCACCGCCGTGTCGGCCACGTACACGAACCTGGTCAACGTCGTACCGATCCGTCGCGACGAGGGCATCTTGAAGCGGTGGCGGTCGACCCCCATCCCGTCCGGCGTCTATCTCGCCGGCTGGATCCTGTCGGCCGTGTCGATCGCGATGGTCGGCGTGCTCCTCCAGCTCACCCTCGGCGTCGTTGCCTACGATCTCACGATCGAGCCGACGAAGGTGCCGGCGATGATCGTCACCTTCGTCGTCGGCGTCTCGACGTTCGCTGCGCTCGGGCTGGCGATCGCCGGCATCGTGCCGAACGCCGACTCGGCTCCGGCGGTCGCGAACGCCACGATCCTGCCACTGGCCTTCATCTCCGACGTGTTCATCCCGCTGGACGATCCGCCCCGTTGGCTCGAGGTGCTCGGCAACATCTTCCCCCTGAAGCCGTTCGTCAATGCATTCCAGAACACGCTCAATCCGCTCGTCGACGCTCCGGGCTTCAGCTGGTCGAAACTGGCGGTCGTGCTGGCATGGGGTGTTGGTGGCGCGCTGCTCGCCACCAAGACGTTCACCTGGGAGCCGTCGACCGGCGGGGGTCGCAGGAAGCGGCGTCGTCGCGGCTCGTCGAGCCCCCAGCTCGTTCAGCCGAGCGCGTAGCAGGCGATCGCTGTCGCAGCGGCCGCGTTGAGCGAATCGACGCCGGCCGCCATCGGGATGCGAACGGGCGTCGTGACGGCGAGGGCGGCTGTGGACAGGCCGGAACGTTCCGCTCCGATCATCAGCGCGCGACGGCCGGCGGGGTGCACCGCCCGGATGTCGGCGGCGTCGCGGTCGGGCGTCAGCCCGTAGATGGCGACGTCGCCGTCGGCGAGTCGTTCGAGCTCACCGACCAGGTCGGTGGTGCGTGCGTGGGGGAGCGAGAACGCGGTCCCCATCGCCACCCGTAGCGACCGACGTGAGAGCGGGTCGGCGCTGGTGTGATCGAGCACCAACCCGTCCCAGCCCAACGCGGCCGCGTTGCGCACGATCGACCCGACGTTGACCGGGTTGTCGACACCCTCGATGATCACGAGCCGATGGGAACGTCCCATCAGTGCTCGCGCCGACGGGCGCGGCGGTCGGTGGAACAGCGCCACGATCGGCTGCGGCATCCCGAGCTTGGTGATCAGCCTACGTATCTCGTCGCCGCCGACGAACACCTCGGCGCCGGTGCCGGCGATCTCGTGCGCGACCCGAGGGACCCGGTCGCGGTCGGCCAGCGCCGCCATCGGCCGGCAACCCGCCGCGAGCGCCCGCTCGACCACGAGGTCGCCTTCGGCCAAGAAGAGACCGGCACCGGCGTCGTCGCGGCGATCGGCACGACTGGCGAGTCCCCGTTCGTTGAGGCGGAAGTTCGCGAGCCGCGGGTCGTCGGCGTCGTCGACGGTGACGAACTCGGTCATGTCCACACCGGCCGACGACGACTCAGTAGTAGTACGGGAAGTCGGCCCAGTCGGGCGACCGCTTCTCGAGGAAGGAATCGCGACCCTCGGCTGCCTCCGACGTGCCGTACGCGAGGCGCGTGGCCTCGCCGGCGAAGATCTGCTGACCCACGAGGCCATCGTCGACGAGGTTGAACGCGTACTTCAGCATCCGCTGCGCCGTCGGGCTCTTCGCGCAGATCTCGCGGGCCCACTGCACCGCGGTCTCCTCGAGTTCGGTGTGCGGGACGACGGCGTTGACGGCACCCATCTGGTGCATCTGCTGCGCGGTGTACTCACGGCCGAGGAAGAAGATCTCCCGAGCGAACTTCTGCCCGACGAACCGAGCGAGGTACGCCGATCCGAAACCGCCGTCGAAGCTCGCGACGTCAGCGTCGGTCTGCTTGAACCGCGCGTGTTCCTCGCTGGCGAGCGTGAGGTCGCACACCACGTGCAGACTGTGCCCACCACCGGCCGCCCACCCGGGCACCACGCAGATCACGACCTTCGGCATGAACCGGATCAGGCGTTGACACTCGAGGATGTGGAGGCGCCCGGCCCGCGCCGGATCGATCGTGTCGGCGGTGTCACCCTCCGCGTACTTGTACCCGTCGGCGCCCCGGATCCGCTGGTCACCGCCCGAGCAGAACGCCCAGCCGCCGTCGCGCGGCGACGGCCCGTTGCCGGTCAACAACACGCATCCCACGTCGGACGTCATGCGGGCGTGATCGAGTGCCGTGTACAGCTCGTCGACCGTGTTCGGCCGGAAGGCGTTGCGGATCTCGGGGCGATCGAACGCGATGCGCACCGCTCCGACGTCGTTCGCGCGGTGATAGGTGATGTCGGTGAACTCGAAGCCGGGGACGTCCGTCCACAGCGACGGATCGAAGATCTCCGAGACGTCAGCGGTCATACCGACATGTTGGCCCGTCGGTCGGTGTCAGGCTGCTATCCGGCAGGCATCGGCGTCGCGGAGCCGTGCCCGGAGTGCCCAGGCGAGCAACACGATCGACAGCACCGCCAGCATCGGCTGCGCCGGCGCGAACCAGTCGAGTGCACCCGTCGACCCGACGGCGAGGATCACCAGCTTGTTGCACGTCGGACACCCGATCGCGAAGAACGACAGCAGACCGGCCAGGCCGCCCACCTTGCCCGGACGGTCGAGCTCGTCGTCGAGTTCGGGGACCACCGTGTCGGTCGCGCGCACGTAGGTGGCGGCGAGGAGGCCGCCGAGCACAGCGGTCGCCACCAGCGCGGGATACGACCACCAGGTCACCTCGACCGGCCTGCCGAACACCGGGTTGGGAATGACGTCGCTCGGAATGCCGACGGCCAGCGTGACGAGCAGGCCGGCGACGAGCGCCGTCGTCCAGTGCCGTGGAGTCCAGGTGGCCATCGCGTCCATGCCGACTCGATCGTACCGACGCTCGCTGCGCGGAACCGAGCGGCGCTACGGTTCCGGCGTGCCGAATGCGCTGTCGATCCTGCCCGTGGCCGGCCTCCCCGAGATCGAGCCGGGTCACGATCTCGCGGCGTCGATCTTCGGACAGGTCGATCTGGCCGATGGCGACATCGTGCTGATCACCTCGAAGATCGTGTCGAAAGCCGAGGGGTGCATCGTCGAACTCGACGAGATCGAGCCGTCGGCGTTCGCGAGATCCTGGGCGACGCAGTGGGAGAAGGACCCGAGGGTGGTCGAGGTGGTGCTCGGGGAGTCGACGCGGATCGTCCGTCAGGTCGGTCCGGTGCTCATCACCCAGACCCGCCACGGGTTCGTGTGCGCGAACTCGGGTGTCGACCAGTCGTCGAGCGGGGCGCACGGTCGTGTCCTGGTGCTCCCGGCCGATCCGGACGCATCGGCACGACGCGAACGCGCCCGGTTCGCCGAGTTGGGCGTCGACGTCGCGGTCGTGATCACCGACACGTTCGGTCGCCCCTGGCGGGAAGGGCAGACCGACGTCGCGATCGGCATCGCCGGTCTCGATCCGCTGTACAGCTACATCGGCCAGCACGATCCGCACGGCCACGAATTCCGGGTGCAGGAGATCTGCGTCGCCGACGAGCTGGCGGCCGCCTCCGAACTCGTGAAGGGCAACACGTCGCGGGTCCCCGTCGCCATCGTGCGCGGGTACGAGTGGGAGCGTCGCGCGGACGCCACGATGGCGCCGGTCATCCGCGACGCCGAACGAGACCTCTTCCGCTGACGGCGGATACGGTCGGTGGCCATGGCCGGACACGGATCGCACGCCCACCCCGCACCCGGGGTCACGATCGACTACTTCGCCGCCGGCTCCGGCCGGCCGTTGGTGCTCGTCCACGGCATCACCGAGAGCCGTCGGACCTGGGACCCGCTGCATCGCGCCGTCGATCGCGGCCGGCTACCGCGTGGTGGCGGTCGATCTGAGAGGACACGGCGACTCGTCGAAGGTGCCGCCCTACGACCTGGCCACCATGGCCGCCGACCTCGGGGCCGTGCTCGAGGAGGAGCGTCTCGACGACGCCCTGCTCGTCGGCCACTCGCTGGGCGGCGCCGTCGTGTCGGCCTACGCCGCCGGCGGCCCGTGCCGCGGGGTGGTCAACGTCGACCAGCCGCTGTCGCTCAGTGCGTTCCAGGCGACGCTCTTGCAGCTCCAACCGATGTTGGAGGGCGACGCCGAGGACTTCCAGGCTGCGATCACCGCGATCTTCGACGACATGGCGGGACCGCTCGACGGGGCCGAGCGGCGGCGGGTGGACCACGTTCGTGACGCCGACCAGGACGTCGTGCTCGGTGTCTGGGATCTGGTGTTCCGAGCGTCGGTCGCCGAACTCGACGCCGTCGTCGATTCCCTCGCCGAGGCGATCACCGTGCCCTACCTGTCACTCCACGGCATCGACCCGGGGCCCGACTACGGCCCATGGCTCACCACCCGGATCCCGTCGGCCACGGTCGAGATCTGGCCCGCGCTCGGCCACTATCCGCACCTCGTCGAACCGGAGCGGTTCCTGGCGCGGGTGGTGGAATTCGACCGCTGAGGCTCAGTCGAGGAGCGGGTCGGGACGGCCGATCGCCGTCAGCACCGACTGCCACGCCAGGTCGACCTGTGCGGGCGTGAGCACGTCGGGCCCTGCGCCGGCCAACCAGGCGTCGAGCGACCGGCCGTCCACCGCGATGTGGTCGGGGAGGAGTTCGACGGCGATCTCCGACCCCTCGTTGACCCCCCAGTGCACGGTCACCAGCCGGTCGCTGCTCAGTGCGCATCGACGCAACGCGTCGTCGAGTTCGGCTCGGGCGACGGCGGCCCGCCCGATCGCACGGGCGTCGGGTTCGGTCGTCGGTGCAGCGGGAAGCGGTTCCATCGTGGTCTGCATCGCGTAGACACCCGACAGCCCGACCAGCACATGACCGATCCCGCCCAGACGATCGGCGCCGATCTCGTAGACCACACGCCACGGTGGGCTCTCCAGCTCTCGGAGCGCGTTGCTGGTGAATCGTTCGCTCGGAGCGATGGGCAGGTCGTCGGCGTCGTCGACACCGTCCTTGAAACGGTGCTTGGCCCACAGCGTGACGGCCGGGACGACGACCGCGATGATGATCACGGGGATGACGATGTTGGAGCCCATCGAGGCCCATTTTCGCAGCTTCAGCCGGACGGATCAGTGACCTCGAAGAACGTCTGCATGTCGTGCTCGGTGAGGTGGTCGTCGACGAGGCAGTTGAGCCGGAAGAAGCCCTCCTCCTCGAACAGGACGGTGAGCGTGGCGTCGGCGCCGGGCGCCACCGGTTCGGCAGCGGCGACACGGTTGCCGTCGGGATCGACGACCTGGAGGTCGTGGATCAGCGTGCCCGTGTTCTCGAGCTCGAACGTGACCTCGTCGCCGACGCGGATGTCGACGGGATCGGTGGCCACGTACCGGTAGCGGTCGCTGTCGTCCTCGACCTCCAGACCGATCGTGTAGCTGCGAACCGTGCCGACGCCGTTGCCACCGCACGCCGTGGCCGCGACGACGAGGAGTGCTGCCGGCCGCCTCAACGAGTACACCTGCCGGTCGATGCCACCCGCATCGTCCCTAGTGTGTGGCGATGCGACTCGGGATCGACCTCGACGGTGTCGTCACCGACTTCAACGCCGGATGGATGCAGGTTCATGCCGACGAGTTTGGCAGCGATCTGCGACCCGACATGGTCGATTCGTGGGATTGTCTTCATCGGCTCGGTGGTTTCGCCGACATGGCCGAGTTCTGGCGCTGGGCGAGCCCGAAGTCGCATCGTCGTTCCGTGTTCCGCCACCTCGAGCCGTACCCCGGTGCCATCGAGGCGCTTCGCTCGTTGTCGCGTGCCGGTCATCGCGTGGTGATCGTCACCACCAAGCCCCACTGGGCCCGATCCGACACGTTCCGATGGCTCGGGGACCACGACCTTCCCACGACCGAGGTCCACCTGAGCGACCGCAAGTCCGACGTCGGCTGCGACGTGTACCTGGACGATGCGCCACACGTGCTCGACGAGTTGGTCGAGCATCGTCCCGACGCCCTGGTCTGCCGTTTCGTTCGTCCGTGGAATCGTCCGACGGTCGGTACCCGCGACGTCACCGACTGGCAGGAGTTCGAGCGCCTGCTCGGCCGACGCGCCGCATCATTTCGTACCGCCGGGTAACATCATGTGGCCGTTCGGCATGGTGTGCCGTCCCGCTCGAGGAGCGACTCCGTCACCACAACGGAGTCCGACGAGCCCCGCTCATCCCGACGATGGTCGCGAACAGGTCGGGATTCCCGCAGCAACCCATCTCGAAAGTAGGAAACGATGAAGCGACGCTCCGGTGATCGCGGTGCTGACCGCGAGCGCGCTCGTGCTCGCCGCGTGCGGCGGCGACGACGACACGGCCGAGACGCCGACCACGGACGCGGCGACGACGACCGCTCCGGCCGAGGTGACCGCAGGCGACGAAATGACGGCGGACGCATCCGACGAGGCCACTCGAGGCGGTGCCGACGCCGATGTCCCCGCCGACTGGCCGTCCTCGATCGTCTTCACGCTCACCCCGTCGCAGGAGACCGGCGGTCTGATCGAGACCGCGCAGCCACTCGCCGACATGCTGGCCGAACGCCTCGGCATCGGCGTCGATGCGCTCGTGCCGACCGACTACGCCGGCGTGATCGTGGCACTGCAGTCCGGGCAGGCCCAGGTGGCAGGAGGCCTCGGTCCGCGTCAGATGGTGCAGGCCGAGGAGCAGGCGGGCGCCGAACTGATCCTGCAGGCGGAGCGGTTCGGCTCCACTCACGTACGTCACGCAGTGGATGACGAACGACCCCGACGACGTTCTGCGACGACACCCCGGTCGCCGACGAGGCCGGCTTCCTGTTCTGCAACGGGGTGCTCGGCGCCGATGCGTCGGACGGCCCGATCGCCCAGGACAAGCTCGCGCTCCTCGCCGGCGAGACCGTGTCGTTCGTCGATCAGGGTTCGACGTCGGGGTATGCGATCCCGGCGCTGCAGCTGGTGGGAGTCGGCATCGACCCGATCGACGGTGTCGACGGCAATCTTCGCCGGCGGTCACGACAACTCGGTGCAGGCGGTCTACGACGGTGATGCCGTCGCCGGCACGTCGTTCAACGATGCACGTGGCACCATCGTGGAGGAGGTCCCCGACGTCGGCGAACAGGTCGTCGTCTTCGGCTGGTCGGGTCCGATCCCGAACGACGGCTTCGCGGTCGCCGGTGATCTCCCGGCCAGCCTGGTCGAAGCGATCACCCAGGCCTTCGTCGACATCACGATGGACCGCCGCCGGCCTCGCGCTGCTCGAGGAGCTCTACGAGATCGACGACCTCGTACCGGTGGCGTCGAGTGACTACGACGTGATCCGGCGGCTCGAGGTGGAACTCGGCGACGTCCTGAGCTGACGGCCCGTTCGACGTGCGTCGTTCGCACGTCGTTCCGCACGTCGTTCGCATAGTGTCGACGTCGTGGGGCAGTCGCCGAGGCGAGCAATGAGTCGTTCCGCACGATGATCCGATTCGAGCAGGCGTCCGTCACCTACCCGGGCGGTGTGCGGGCGCTGCACGACCTGACTCTCGGATCGACGACGGCGAGTTCGTCGTGATCGTCGGTCTCTCCGGTGCGGGCAAGTCGACGCTGGTGCGGGCGGTCAACGGCCTGGTGCCGCTGACCGGCGGTTCGCTCGAGGTCAACGGGCGAGCGGTCACCGACCTCGACCGCGCCGGCCTGCCGCGACCTGCGGTCGGAGATCGGCATGATCTTCCAGGGTTTCAACCTGGTCGATCGTGCGAGCGTGCTGAAGAACGTGTTGACGGGACGGTTGCACCGGGTGGCCACGTGGCGCACGCTCGTCGGCACGCTATCCCGCCGATGACGTCGACATCGCGATCCGGGCCCTCGATCAGGTCGAGATCCTCGACAAGGCGTGGGTGCGTGCATCGAATCTGTCGGGGGGCCAACGCCAGCGGGTCGGCATCGCACGAGCGCTCGCCCAGGAGCCGTCGATCATCCTGGCCGACGAGCCGGTGGCGTCGCTCGACCCCCCGACGAGTCACGTGGTCATGCGCTACCTGCAGCAGATCAATCGTGACCTGGGCATCACCACGATCGTGAACCTCCACTTCCTCGACCTGGCCACTGCGTACGCCGACCGCATCGTCGGCTTGCGCTCGGGCGAGCTCGTGTTCGACGGCCCCGGCAGCGAGTGTGATGCGCACGTGTTCGAGGACATCTACGGTCGCAGCCTCACCGCCGACGACACGATGGCCAAGCGCGCCGCCCTGTGACGGCGGCGTCGTCGCCGTCGGCGCTGCCGCCGAAGCGCTCCCGTCTCCCGCGGAAACCTTCGCCGTCGCGTGGCACGGTCGCCGCCGTGGCGCTGACGGTCCTGACGGCGTGGAGCGTCGGCTTCTCGCTGGGCGGCCTGGTCGACGACCTGCAGACGCCCGAACCCCGTGCTCGACGGGCTGCTCGATCCCGACTGGGGCAGGTCACGTCGCGTCGATCCAGAGAGAAGTTCCTCGAGACGGTGCAGTGGCGGTGCTCGGCACGCTGATCGGCGCCTCGTTGGCGCTGCCACTCGCGCTCTGGACCACCACGCGTACGGCAACCCGAACCGGTACCTGCGTGGCGACACTCCGGTTGGTCAACAGCGTGATCCGGTCGATTCCCGACCTGCTCTGGGCCCTGCTCTTCGTCGCCGCGGTCGGTGTCGGCGCGCTGGCGGGCCTGCTGGCGTTGATCTTCTTCTCGCTGGCGGTGACGACCAAGCTCACGTCCGACACCCTCGACGGGATCGACATGGGCCCGATCGAAGCCGCCAACGCAGCCGGTGCCGGTCTCGCCCAGATGTTGCGGACCGCCGTGGTGCCGCAGATCCTGCCGGCGTACAGCTCGTTCGTACTCTACAACTTCGAGCTGAACCTGCGGGCGTCGGCCGTGCTCGGTCTGGTCGGTGCGGGCGGCATCGGTCAGCGCATCGAGTTCTTCCGTGGGCGTGGCGAGTGGGAGGAACTCTGGGGCCTCGTGTTCATGTTCTTCATCGTGGTCGTCGTGGTCGAACGGGTCTCGATCACCCTGCGCCGGAGGCTGGTGTGAGCTCGGTGCTCGACCGGCGGCGACACCGCCCGGAGTTGCCCGACAAGCCCGTCGACCGGGTCGGCTTCGGGCTCTCGGTGGCGGTGATCGCCCTGGTCGTCTGGTCGGCGCTCGGGATCGACGCCGACTGGTCGCGGCTGCGTCGACGCGCCCGCCGACATCTACCACCTCGGGACGCTCCTGTTCGGCGACATGGACATCGGCGAACTCGGTCGTCTGACCGAGGCCATGTGGGAGTCGATCTCGATCGCCTGGCTCGGCACGATGATCGCCACCGTGTTCGCCCTGCCCCTGGGGTTCCTGGCGGCCGAGAACCTGGTGGGACGGCCGGTGGCATGGGCCGTCCGTCTGGTGCTGAATCTCCTCCGGGCCATCCCGGAGGTGATCCTGGCGCTGATCTTCATCCCCGTGTTCGGGCTCTCGCCGATGGCCGGGGTGTTGGCGATCGGAGTCGGGTCGATCGGAACGCTCGGCAAGCTCTTCTACGAGATCGTCGAGGGCATCCGGCCCGACCCGGTCGAGGGGGTCGACGCCGTCGGCGCCACTCGGCTGCAGCGACTTCGTTGGGGCGTGCTGCCGCAGGTCACTCCCGAGCTGGCGTCGTTCGTGCTCTACCGGTTCGAGGTCAACATTCGTGCATCGGCGGTGCTCGGTATCGTCGGCGCCGGAGGGATCGGCGGTGTCGTCCAGCAGTCGATCCTGTTCAAGGACTTCGGGGTGGCCGGGCTCGGGTTGATCGTGATCGTCGTCGGCACGATCGCCGTCGATGCGGTCTCCGGGGCCGTTCGGAAGCGGATCATCGCCGGCTGCGCCGCGGCTGGCCGATCCGGCCGACACCGTGGCGGTCGTGACGGGAACGATGTGAGGTCGCGATGACCGAACGACAGTTCGTGCTCGGCGTCGATCTCGACGGTGTCGTCGCCGACCACACGGGACGCTTCCGCGAGATCATGGCCGAGGTCCGCGGCGTCGACCCCGAGTCGATGCCCCTGGAACGTTCGTGGGACTTCCACGAGTGGGGGTTCGACCCCGACGACTACGAGCACTACCACCGGCTGGCGGTCATGGAGCACGACATGTTCCGCACCATGTCGGTCATCGAGGGTGCCGCCGACGTGCTCTGGCGGTTGTCCGACGCCGGCATCTGGATTCGCATCATCACCCACCGCCTGTACGTCCACTGGGGTCACGAGAAGGCGGTCGCCGACACCGCAGCGTGGCTCGACGTCCACCGCATCCCGTATCGCGACCTGTGCTTCCTCGGCGCGAAACCCCAGGTCGAGGCCGACGCCTACATCGACGATGCGCCGCACAACATCGTGCAACTCAGGGCGGCCGGCAACACCGTGATCGTGTTCGACCAGCCGTACAACCGGCACCTCGGCGACGGCCTCCGGGCATCCACGTGGTCCGACGTCGAAGCGCTCGTCACCGCCCTCGCGGCCGCCCACTCGGGTGCGGTCGAAGTCCAGCTCCCGGGCATCGACGCCGGTGCCGATCGGCTCGGTCGACGGCATCGAAACAGCGCCGATTCCTGAGAAATTCTTGGTACGGGCGTACCGGGCGGGTGGTTTGCGCGGGTGGGTGCGACTGGTTATGGTCGAAGCACCAGGGCCGCGGGCGCTCCGCAACGCCCGGATTCACCTATCAGGGGGAGACACAATGGATTGGAAGCTGTTCGACCGGTTGCGTCAGGGCCGCAACGCAGTACACGTCGAGACCATCGAGGCGTACCAGCAGGGCAAGATGAGCCGTCGAAGCTTCATCCGCCGTGGCACCATCATCGGATTGTCGATGCCCACGATGGCGGCGGTGATCTCCGCGTGTGGTGGTGACGACGACGATTCGGGCAGTCAGTCCACCGAGACCACCGGTGAGGCGACCGGGGGCGAGTCGACGGCCGAAGCGACGGCCGAGGCGACCGCCGAGGCCCCATCGGCCGGTGGCGACCTGTCGGTCGGCATCCAGCAGGGCGACGCCAACTCGGGTCTCGACCCGCTCAACATGCTCGACCTCGGCACGTACTGCGTGCTCTCGCAGAGCTTCGAGTACCTCGTCGGCCTCGCCGACGACGGTGGCATCGGGCCGACCGCACTCGCCACCGAGTGGACGCCCAACGACGACGCCAGCCAGTGGACGTTCACGCTCCGCGAGGGCGTGACGTGGCAGGACGGCACGCCGTTCACCTCCGCCGACGTCGCCGCCACGCTCGACCGGATGGTCGAGGTCAACGCCGGCGTCAACGGCGTCTGGGTGGAAGGTTCGACCGAGACGCCCGACGACCTGACCGTCGTCATGAACCTCGAGGCGCCCAACGGCAACCTGCCGGTGCTCGTGGCCATCTACAACCCACAGTCGCTGATCACGCCGGCCGACTACGCGAACGGCACGGTGCTCGACGACCGCTCCACCGGCACCGGCGCGTGGATCCTCGACTCGTTCGACCCCACGACGTTCACGTCGAAGTTCGTTCCCAACCCCAACTGGTGGGGCGGAGCGGTCAACCTCGACACGATCACTCTGCAGGGTTTCGACAGCGGCGGCACCAAGGTCGCAGCCATGGCAGCCCGCGAGATCGACGTCATCCAGGACTTCACGGTCACCGACGGCGGCACGCTCCTCTCCGACGGCGACATCAACGTCCTGCGCCCGCCGTCGGCCAACCACCGCAAGATCTGGTTCAACACGCAGCTGCCCGAGGGCGGCCCCTTCATCGACCCGCGGGTACGTACCGCAGTGGCGTACGCCGTCGACCGGCAGCGGATCGTCGACACCGTCTACCAGGGCGAGGCGATCGTCGCCAACGACCACGTCGTGCATCCGTCGTTCCCGTCGTTCGACGACTCGCAGGAGCAGCGACCGCGCGACATCGAGATGGCCAAGCAGCTGATGAGCGACGCCGGCTACGCGGACGGGTTCGAGACGACGCTCGACGTGGGTGACATCGGCGAGGTGCCGCAGATCGCGGCCATCGTCGAGTCGAGCCTCGCCGAGATCGGGATCGTCGCACCGGTGCGTGTGACGCCGAACTCCGACTTCTACGGCGAGTACTGGTGCGCCGGCGCCACGTGGGGCGCCCAACCCGACACCGGCGGCCCCGGCCGCCCCTGCGGAGCGTCGGCCCAGCTGGGCATCGTCGACTACGGCCACCGTCCGACGCCCGACGTCTACTTCGGGCGTGCGTTGCAGACCGACGGTGACTGGAACGCGGCCAACTACAACAACCCGGACTTCGACGCTCTGTTCACCGAGTTCCAGGCCACGCCCGACCCCGACGCCCGTCGTGAGGTGACCGGCCAGATGCAGCGGCTCCTGAGCGAAGACATGCCGAACTTGGTCCACACGTTCTTCCAGTACCTGTCCGGACACGACGCGTCGGTGCAGGGGATCCAGACGACGGCGCTCGGCCACCTGCAGTTCCAGAAGGCCACCAAGGCCTGACGTATCGGGGTGAGGCGGGCGGGGGCTGCCCGCCTCACTCCGGTCCGGACGACAGACCACGATCGACGGGGGACTAGATACATGGCGAGATTCATCATTCGACGACTGCTGCTGTCGTTGATCACGCTCGGCATCCTGCTGATCATCGTCACCCTCATTCCGAACATCGCTCCCGGAGATCCGGCTCGCAAGATCGCGGGTGGAACTGCGTCGCCGGAGCGCCTCGCCGCCGTCACCGAGTCGCTCGGCCTCAACGACTCGGTCCCCACGCAGTTGGGTAACCTCTCCAAATCCGTGTTCACGCTGGACTTCGGCGAGTCCTTCTCGGTTGCCGCCGGCGAGCCGGTGATGAGTCTGGTCTGGACGGCGCTCGGCAACTCCGCCAAGCTCGTGCTGTTCTCCTTGGCGATCGTGATCCCGCTGTCGGTTCTGGGCGGGCTGGTCGCGGCCTACAAGAAGGACACGTGGATCGACCGCACCATCGTCAACACCGGCCTGGCGTTCTCGTCGATTCCCGAGTTCGTCGCGGGCGTGTTGCTCCTGGCCTTCCTGGCGGTGCCGTTGAGCTTCTTCAAGGTCCAGGGCAACGCCCCCGAGGGATCCAGCATCCTCGTCCAACTCCAACATCTTCTATTGCCGGCGGTCGCCGTGCTGATGGTGTACTTCGGCTACATCGCCCGCATCACGCGAGCCGGAACGATCACTGCCCTCGAGTCCGACTACGCGCGGACTGCGTTCATGCGCGGGCTGACGACTCGTGACGTGTTCCGCAAACACATCGCCCGCAACGCCCTGCAGCCGACCGTGGCCGTCGTCGGGACGCAGCTCGGGTATCTGTTCGGTGGCATGGTCGGGCTCGAGATCGTGTTCCAGTATCCGGGCCTCGGCAGCCTGATCATCCGTGCGATCGACCGGGCGGACTACCCGGTGCTCCGCGCCGGCGTGTTGACGGTGGCGATCATCTACATGCTCGCCACGCTGGCCGCCGACCTGGTCATCGCCTGGATGAACCCCCGAGCCCGCCTCGCGTTGGGAGAAGAGTGATGTCCGGTCTCGAAGGGATCCCTGATTCGTCAGATGTGACGGCCGGTGGGTCGGGGCCGGAAGTCGTCTCGGCGGAGAATCCGGCCGACGACCAGGCCGGCACCCTGACCCGAAAGACCATCCGCCGCGAGCAACGGCAGGTGCTGTTGAAGAGCCCCGGCTTCATCGTCGGGGTCATCATCGTGGCGTTCTGGGTCGTGTCGGCGATCGTCCCCGGTCTGCTGACCAGCTATGGCCCGAAGGACTTCGTCGACTCCGTCCCACCGCGCACCGGTCCGGGTGACGGCGGCTGGTTCGGCACGGATCAGATCGGCCGTGACGTCTACAGCCGCGTGATCTACGGCGCACGATCGATCCTGATCGTGGCCCCGTTGGCCACCGGGATCGCCATCGTCGTCGGCACGTTCCTCGGCCTGATCATGGGCTACTACCGGGGCTGGGTCGACGAGGTCCTGAGCCGTGTCATCGAGGCCATCCTGTCGATCCCGGTGATCCTGATGGCGATCCTGGTCGTGTTCACGTTCGGTCAGTCGCGTCCCGTCGTGATCGGCACGATCGCCGTGTTGTTCGTGCCCGCGATCACCCGGACGATCCGGTCTGCCTCCATCGCCGAGGCCCAGCTCGACTACGTCACATCGGCGAAGATGCGCGGGGAGTCCGGAATCTTCATCATCACGCGAGAGATCCTGCCGAACGTCACCGGGCTGATCGTCGTCGAGCTGACGGTCCGCCTCGGCTACGCAGTGTTCACCTACGCGACCCTGGCGTTCCTGGGCATCGTGGCCACCAACGTCACCGATGCCGACTGGGGCATCGACGTGGCCCAGAACTACACCGCGATCGTCTCCGACCTCTGGTGGCCGACGATCTTCCCAGCCCTCGCGATCGCCAGCCTGGTCATCGGCGTGAACCTGATCGCGGACTCGATCGACAAGGCGTTGAAGTCATGACCGTCACCGATGATGCCTCCACCGAGATGTCGACCGCTGCCCTGGCGATCGAGAACCTCCAGATGTCATACATCGTGCGCGGCACACCGCGCGAGGTGCTCCGGGGCGTGAGCTTCGAGGTCCGACCGGGTGAGGCGTACGGTCTCGTCGGCGAGTCGGGCTGCGGCAAGTCGACCACGGCGTATGCCGCGTTGCGCTACCTGCCCGACAACGGCCGGATCGACGCCGGCCGCGTCACGGCTGCCGGTCGCGAATTGACCTCCATGTCCGGTCGCGAGTTGCGCGAATTCCGTTCTCGCGATGCGTCGATGGTGTATCAGGACCCGGTGCAGGCGGTGAACCCGGTCCTGAAGATCGGACGTCAGGTCACCGAGGCATACCAGGTGATCGGGCTGTCCAAGAAGGACGCCGAGCAGGCTGCCATCGCTGCGCTCCGGCGCGTGCACATCGCGGCGCCCGAGAGCGTCATGGATCGGTTCCCGCACCAGCTCTCCGGCGGCATGCTGCAACGCGTCGTGATCGCGATGGCGCTCGCCGGCGACCCGAAGCTGTTGGTGCTCGACGAGCCGACCACGGGCCTCGACGCCACCGTCGAGGCCGAAGTGCTCGATCTCGTCCGTGAACTGCGGAGCGAAACGGGCGCCGCGATTCTGCTGATCGCCCACAACCTGGGCGTCATCCGCACGATGTGTGACCGCGTGGGCGTCATGTACGCCGGTCGTGTCGTCGAGGAGGGCACGGTCGAGGAGGTCTTCGACAACCCGAGCCACCCGTACACCAAGGGCCTGCTCAACTCGATTCCCGCGTCACGGCATCCGCAAGACCGACCGGGAGCTGTTCGCGATCCCCGGCAACCTGCCCCAGATCGGCGACGCGTTGCCGACGTGCGTGTACGTCGACCGGTGCCCGATCGCCACCGATGTGTGTCGAACCGAGGTGCCTCCGATCGTCCAACGTACCGACGCCGGTCACTGGGCGCGCTGTCACCACCCCGATCGCATCGACGACGTCCCTGACCCCGAAGAGACCGAGTGGGACCACGACATCGGCACCGAGGAGGTCATCGGCGTGCACGGTGTGTCGAAGACGTTCCGCCAGCGCAACCACGAGGTGCCGGCGCTCGTCGGCGTCGACCTCGGGTTCGCCGACGGTGAGACGCTCGGTCTCGTCGGCGAATCCGGGTCCGGCAAGTCCACGCTTGCCAAGACGATGGTCGGCGTGTACCCACCGGACGAAGGCGGCGCGATCACGCTCCGCGGCAGGCCGATGGCCGGTATCGCGACCAACCGGATCGACGAGTCGATCCGTGCGATCCAGATGGTGTTCCAGAACCCGGACTCGGCGCTCAACCGCGCCTGGACCGTGCGTCGCATCCTGATGCGTTCGATCACCAAGCTGACCGGTCTCAAGGGCGATGCGGCCGAGGCACGCGCCGAGGAGATCGCGGCCGCGATGCGGTTGTCGCCGCGCCATCTCGACATGCGACCCCGACAGCTGTCGGGCGGGCTCAAGCAGCGCGTCGCGATCGCCCGTGCGTTCGCCGGAGATCCGGAAGTGGTCGTGTGCGACGAGCCGACGTCGGCACTCGACGTGTCGGTGCAGGCGGCGATCCTCAACCTGCTGGCCCGACTGCAGCGCGATGTCCGCACGAGCTACCTGTTCGTCAGTCACGACATCGGGGTGGTGCGCTACCTCGCCGACCGGATCGCCGTCATGTACGTCGGCCGGATCGTCGAACTCGGCACGACCGATCAGATCTTCGAGGGGCCCAACCACCCGTACACGGAGGCATTGCTGTCGGCGGTGCCGAACGTGGACGGGGTGGCGCGCGAACGCATTCCGCTCACGGGCGAGATCCCCAGCCCCGCCAACCCGCCGCCGGGCTGCGTGTTCCACACCCGCTGCCACCGCTTCATCGAGGGCCTGTGCGACACCGACGAGCCGGAGACCAAGGAGATCTCGCCGGGTCACCAGATCAAGTGCCATCTCACGGTCGAACAGCTGACCGCGGCCCCGGTGATCATCGGCACCCGCCCCGTCGCTCCCCAGATCGTCGACGCCTGAACGAGAGTTCTCCGGCTTGCCGGCGAGCACGTGACGTCGGAGGTTCGAGCCGTAGGCCGAACCCGTGCGCAGCACCCGGTCGTCGACCGTGTGGTGGGCGAGTGTCGAAGCGGAGCGGAGGCGGCGAGCTCGGGAGGCGGAGCCGGCCCGACTGGTCAGGTGGGCGCGCTGTGCTGGTCGAGCAGGCGAGGAGCGCGGGCACGAGCACTGCAGCTCGGAGGTTCGAGCCGAAGGCCGAACCCGTGCGCAGCACCGTCATGATCGATTCTGGGCGTGCTGGAAACCGAACCGGCCCTTGACGCACAGGTTGCCGTGGGTGATCGGGCTGTCGGGCGGCGACGAGACCTTCACGATCGTGTTGTCCTGCACGTGCAGCGTCAGGTTGCAGCCGACGCCGCAGAAGGCGCAGATCGTGTCGGTGGTGGTCTGCGCGTCCTCGTCCCACGTGCCGGCTGCGCGCATGTCGAACTCGCTCGTGAACATCAGCGCACCGGTCGGGCAGACCTGGATGCAGTTGCCGCAGTAGACGCACGCCGAGTCGGGGAGGGGCACGTCGTTCTCGGTCGAGACCCGCGCGTCGAAGCCGCGCCCGGCGATCTCGATCGCGAAGCGTGTTCTGCCACTGCTCACCGCACGCGTCGACGCACTGGTAGCAGAGGATGCACTTGGCGTAGTCGCGGACGTACAGGTCGTTGTCGATCTTGACGGGCTGTGCGACGGTCGCGGCGTCGGCGCCGTAGCCGGTCGGGTCGGCGCCGTACTCCTCGTTCCACTCGTCGACGCGGTCGGTGAGCGACAGGTCGACCGACGAACCGAGCAACTCGAGCACCATCTTGCGCGAGTGATCGACCCGCTCGGATCGGGTCGCGACGACCATGCCCTCCTCGACCGGTCGCGAGCACGACGGCACGAGCACGCGCGAGCCCTCGACCTCGACCATGCAGACCCGGCAGGCGTTCTTCGGCGTGATCGTCTCGCCGTAGCACAGCGTCGGGATGTCGCTGCCCTCGGCCGCCGCACGCGTCGAGGATCGTCGTGCCCTCGCGGGCACCGTGACCGTCGTCGGCCGTCGACTCGGCGCATGCGGTGATCGTCGCTCATCGGGAAGACCTCCAGCTTGGTCGATCGCGGATTCGATCGCGTTGTAGGCCGTCTGCCCGAGGCCGCAGATCGACGCGTCCTTCATCGCCCGACCGACGTCACGCGAGCAGCGTCGAGGTCGCCCGAGCGTCACTCCGGCGGCCAGACGCTCGATGGCTTCCTCCTGTCGCACCGTGCCGACTCGGCATGGCACACATTGGCCGCACGACTCGTCGCGGAAGAACGCCGCGATGCGCCGGAGCTGGTCGACCATGTCGACGTGCTGGTCGTGCACCATCACGACGCCCGACCCGAGGGAGAGCGCCGGCAGCGCGGATGTTGTCGTCGTCGAGCACGAGGTCGAGGTCGTCGGGGCCGACGAAGTCGCCGGCCGCTCCACCGAGCAGCACCGCCTGGACCTCGGAGCCGGGCCGGAGGCCGCCCGCCAGGTCGATCAGGTCGCGCAGCGTGATGCCCATGCGAACCTCGTAGACGCCCGGACGTGCCACGGCACCCGACAGGCAGAAGAGCATCGGTGATGGCTCGTCGTACCCGTCGAGCAGGATGTGGGGCACGTTCATCAGGGTCTCGACGTTGTTGACGACGGTCGGCTTGCCGAACAGGCCCGACCTCGAACCGGGAACGGCGGCTTGTTGCGCGGTTCGCCGCGGTAGCCCTCGATCGAGTTGAAGATCGCCGTCTCCTCGCCACAGATGTAGGCGCCGGCGCCCCGGACCACGGTGATGTCGAACGCCGTCACCGATGAGGCCGTGTCGGCGGCAGCTGGCGAGTGCGTGATCGAGCGTGGCGAACGCACGCGGGTATTCGCCGCGGAGGTACACGAAACCGTGTTCGCAACCGGTCGCGAAGCGCGGCGATGCTCATCGACTCGATGAGTGCGAACGGGTCGTTCTCGATGAGCACCCGGTCCTTGAACGTGCCCGGCTCGGACTCGTCGGCGTTGCAGACCAGGTAGTGCGGGGTCGCGGGCTGGGTGCGCACCGCCTCCCACTTCCGGCCGGTCGGGAACGCCTGCGCCACCTCGACCGATCAGACCCGGACGTGCTGACTGCGGCGATCACGGCCTCGGCGCCCGATCTCCCGGGCCCGGTCGAGCGCCTGGAATCCCCGTCGGCGAGGTAGGCCTCGAGGTCGAGCGGATCGACGCCGACCCGCGCGTCGCAGCAGCACGAGGGACGGGTCGCCGGCCTGCGGAACGGCGGCGTCGCGGCGGTGCCTCGGGGTCGGTCGTTCAGCCGTCGACCCATGAGCTGCACGTCGACCGGGGTGACGTGCCCGGCGACGTCCTGGCGTACGGGTCGCCCGGCGTCGATCACGAAAGCGGCGGGCGCACGTTCGCACAAGCCGAGGCATGGCGAGGGGTGGGCGCCTCCGGAAGGTCGGCTTCGGTGAGCCCACCGTTCGCTCGGCAGACGAGGTCGACGCACACGTGCACCTGCGGGTGGACCGCTGCGCTCGGTCGAGCGAAGAGCGCATAGAAGCTGGCGACGCCGTAGATCTCCGCCGGCGCCGAGGTCGAGCCGTTCGGCGATGTGGTCGATCGCCGGTTGGCTGATCCAACCGACCCGGTCGTTCACCGCGTGCAGCGTGGGGAGCAGCAGGTGGCGGCGATCGCGGTTGGCGTGACCGCCGACGACGTCGTGCAGGTCGCGGCCGGGCGCCGGGCCGAGCACCGACTCGACCGCGCCGTCTCCGCCTCGCTGGGCGCGACGCCCCGCGTCTTCACGTCCATTCGGTCCTCCGTGCAGTCATCGTCGTCACCCGAACATCTCGGCGATCGAGTCGATCGGCTCGTCGGCCGGTGTCGTCGCCCGGGTGTTGGCGGCGCCGGCGAACTCGTCGATGCCGAGGCGTGCCCGATCGGCGTGCGAGAAGCCGTCGAGGCCGGCGTCGAGCTGGATGCCCGTCCCGTCGGCGACCCGCACCAATCCGTTGAACACGGCGATCGTGGCGGCGGCCTCGACGAGGCCGGTGGCGCCGACCGGCGTGATCAGCGCCTGGCGGGCGTGGTCGAGTGCGGCGCTGCCGAGCGTCGGACCGCTGCGGTGGACGACGTTGGTGAACGCCAGCAGCTCGGTGCTGTGAGCGATGCCGACGTCGCCGACGAACGTCGGGGTCGACGACGCGCTCCAGGTCGATCTCGATGTCGAGTGCGTCGCTGCTCACACGGAGCAGCGCATGTGTGGGCGGTCGTTCAATAGAAGCACTCGTTGAGACCGGTGGTGCGGGAGGCGACCAGTTCGACCTGGCGGCCGGTCGAGCGGGCGCTCCCAGACGGCCTCCATGAACTCGGCGCCACGCGAGTAGTGCGACGTCGACCAGGCCGCGCCACGCGTCGTTGGTGACCGGGACGAGGCTCAGCGTGCGGCTGACGTTGGCGACGGTGGTGCCGGTCGTCTGCGAGACCCAGGCGCCCGACGTCGCCGACGTCGTCGGGCCGTGATCGCGCGTCGGTTCACCGGGCCGGGGCACCGGCAGCATCGGGACGTGGCTCGCCCCATCGCCAGGTGGAAGCTGGTCGATCACCGACGCGATCGCGACGACGCCGACCAGCTCGGTGTAGCATCTCTTCGCCGAACGCCGAGATCTGTTCGTCGGCCCACGGACGCGTCAGGCGACCCGGATCGGATGCGACTCGATGCGCGACATCGACGGCGGCAGCGGAGAGTTCGTCGGACGCAGGATGGGCGCCGTCGACCGAGAACGGCGACAACGCGGCTCGACGCGCCAGGTCGAGTGGGTTCGCCGCCGCGTCACGGGCGTGTCGCCAGACGTCGACGCGCTGGGCGGCGGTCATCCAGTCACCGGGTCTGGCGATCGCAACGATCGCCTGCTGTTGCGCGGCGGCGATGCTCACCATCGAGGTTCGGTTCCCATCAGGTCGACACCGCGACGGCCGACTCGAGCTTGTCGATCCGGACGGCGGCAGCCTTGAACTCGGCGGTGCCGGACTTGGGGTCGGTGGCGTCGATCGTGAGCTGGTTGACGTCGACCTCGTCGGGGAAGTGGAAGGTCATGAACACGAGCCCGGGCCGGAGCCCGGGATCGATGCGGGCCGGGCGCTCGACCGATGCCACCGCGGGGCGACGACACGTGCACGATCTCTCCGTCGGCGATCGCGAGTCGCTCGGCGTCTTCGGGCGAGATGTCGATCGTCTCGCCGAGTCGGTTCGGGCTGCGGTAGCCGCCCGACTGCACGCCGGTGTTGTACGAGTCGAGCCGGCGACCGGTGGTGAGGCGGAGCGGGAAGTCGTCGCTGAGCGACTCGACCGGCGGATCGTCGATCGACCACGCTGAACGGCGCCGGCCGGCCCCGCTCGTCGGGGTCGTCGGCCCACAGGCGACCGTGCAGGAACGGCGGCTCCGAGCGTGTCCTCGGAGAAGCACGGCCACTGGATGCCGCCGAGCTGCCTCGAGTCGCGGCCATGACATGCCGGCGTGCATCGGGGAGAGGCGGCGCAGCTCGTCCCAGATCTGCTCGTGGTCGTCGTAGCTGCCAGTCGTGGCCGAGGCGGCGCGGCGAGCGTCGAGCAGGATGTCGATGTCGTCGCGTGCCTCGCCGGGCGGGTCGAGCGCCTTGCGGACCCGCTGCACCCGTCGCTCGGAGTTGGTGACGGTGCCGTCGGATTCGCACCACGACGCGCGAGCCGGGCAGCACGACGTCGGCCAGCTCGGCGGTCTTGGTGAGGTAGATGTCGAGCACGACGAGGTGGTCGAGGCTCGACAGCAGCTCGACGGCCGGCTGACGTCGGCCTCGGACTGGGCCGGGTTCTCGCCGATCACGAAGACCGAGCGGAGCTCGTCGCGCTCCATCGCCTCGAACATCTCGGTGAGGTGCCAGCCGTTCTCTGGCGGGACGCGTGGCGCCCCACTCGGTCTCGAACTTCGTCGCGGGCCGCGTCGTCGGTCGACGTCCTGGAAGCCGGGCAGCTTGTTCGGCAG
The DNA here is from genome assembly GCA_963827775.1 of uncultured Acidimicrobiaceae bacterium. Classification (GTDB taxonomy): domain Bacteria; phylum Actinomycetota; class Acidimicrobiia; order Acidimicrobiales; family Ilumatobacteraceae; genus Ilumatobacter. The sequence goes on from CAWHCI010000002.1 coordinate 268,931, forward strand.
CGCACCCATGTCGCCGCCGCCCTGCACGTTGTTCTGGCCGCGGAGCGGAGTGAGGCCGGCGCCGTACCGGCCGACCTGGCCGGTGAGCAGCGCGAGGTTGCAGAGCGACAGCACGTTGTCGACGCCGTTGTGGTGTTCGGTGATGCCGAGTGTCCAGCAGAGCTGCGCGGCGTCGGCGCGTGGCGTAGGCGTGGGCGAGTTCGCGGATCGCGTCGGCCGGTACGCCGGTGACCTGCTCGCCGCGCTCGAGCGTCCAGTCCTCGACCGATGCGGCGTACTCGTCGTAGCCGGTGGTGGCGCCGTTCGATGAACGTCGTGTTGGCCAGGCCGGCGTGGATGATCTCGCGGGCGATCGTGTTCGACGAGGGCGATGTCGGTGCCGACGTGGAGCCCGAGCCAGCGGTCGGCGAACTGCGCGGTCTCGCTCCGGCGCGGGTCGACCGAGTAGAGCTTCGCGCCGTCGTGGATCGCCTTCAGGACGTGGTGGAAGAAGATCGGGTGCGCGTTGCGCGCGTTCGAGCCCCACATCACGATGACGTCGGCGGCCTCGGCCTCCTCGTACGACGACGTGCCGCCACCTGCTCCGAACACTGTGGCCAGACCGACCACGGAGGGAGCGTGTCAAGTTCGGTTGCAGGAGTCGATGTTGTTCGTGCCGAGGACGGCTCGGGCGAGCTTCTGTGCGATGAAGTTCATCTCGTTGGTCGACTTCGAGCACGAGAACACACCGATCGAGCGGCCGCCGTGTGTCGTGCGGCCGTGCCGGAAACCGGCGGCCGCGCGGTCGAGCGCCTCGTCCCAGGTGGCCGGCCGGAGCTCACCGTCGTCGCGAACGAGCGGCTGGGTGAGGCGTTCCATCGGGCGATGCTCTCGGCGTCCCATCGGGTCCTCCGAGCTGCTACGTTCGGCCGGACTGCGGCGATCATGCCTATTCCACCAGCGGAACGATTCCGTATTGTGGAACAGCGGTCGATCGTGTGCGAGACACTGCGCTCACACGCCATTCAGCATCGTCACGCAGATCGTCATCACGCCTTCGGGGGTTCGCCGGAGAGTCACCATGTCCTTTCCCACCGATCTCGAGATCGCCCGCGCGCGCGAGCCCGAAGCCGATGACCGAGATCGCCGCCAAGATGGGGATCGGCGAGCACCTGCTCCAGCCGTACGGCAGCGATCTCGCCAAGATCAGGCTCGATGCGATCGACGAGTTGAGCGATCGACCGAAGGCCAAGTACGTCGTCGTCACCGCGATCACGCCGACGCCGCTCGGCGAGGGCAAGACCACCACCACGGTCGGGCTCGGTCAGGCCATGCAGCACATCGGCAAGAACGCGGTGATCTCGCTGCGCCAGCCGTCGATGGGCCCGACGTTCGGCATCAAGGGCGGCGCGGCCGGCGGCGGCTACAGCCAGGTCATCCCGATGGAGCTGCTCAACCTCCACCTCACCGGCGACTTCCACGCCGTCACCGCGGCGCACAACCTGCTGTCGGCGATGATCGACAACCACCTGCACCACGGCAACGAGCTCGGCCTCGACCTCGACAACATCACGTGGCGCCGGGTCATCGACGTCAACGACCGTGCGCTGCGCAACATCGTCGATCGGCCTCGGCGGCAAGATGGACGGCGTCGTCCGCCAGACCGGCTTCGACATCACCGCGGCCTCCGAGGTCATGGCGATCCTCGCGCTCGCCACGTCGCTCGACGACATGCGCGCCCGCTTCGGCCGGATCGTGGTCGGCTACACGCCGGACGGCGAACCGGTCACCGCCGAACAGCTCAACGGCGCCGGCTCGATGGCGGTGATCATGCGCGACGCGCTCACGCCGAACCTGCTGCAGACGCTCGAGAACACGCCGGTGATCGTGCACGCCGGCCCGTTCGGCAACATCGCCCACGGCAACTCGTCGGTCGTCGGCGACCTCATCGGCATCCACGGCGGCGACTACCTGATCACCGAGGCCGGCTTCGGCGCCGACATGGGCGCCGAGCGGTTCTTCAACATCAAGTGCCGCGCGTCGGGTCTGATGCCCGACGCCGCGGTGCTCGTGGCCACGGTGCGGGCGCTCAAGGCGCACTCGGGCAAGTACAAGATCGTCGCCGGCACGCGAGCTGCCCGAGGACCTGCTCGCCGAGAACCCCGACGACGTCGATGGCCGGCGCCGCCAACCTGCGCAAGCAGATCGAGAACGTCAAGGCGCACGGCGTCACCCCGGTCGTGGCGATCAACGCGTTCCCGACCGACCACGACAGCGAGCACGACGCGATCCGCGAGATCGCCGAGCAGATGGGTGCCCGCGTCGCGGTGTGCACGCACTTCAGCGACGGCGGCGCCGGTGCGACCGACGCTCGCCGAGGCCGTGATCGAGGCCTGCGAGGAGCGACAGCGAGTTCCACTACCTCTACGAGGACGACGAGCAGCCTGAAGTCGAAGATCGAGACGGTCGCGACCACGATCTACGGCGCCGAGCGGGTCGAGTACACGCCGGCCGCCAGCAAGCAGCTCGCGCAACTACGAGGCCAACGGCTTCGGCAACCTGCCGGTGTGCATCGCCAAGACCCACCTGTCGATCTCGGGCGACGCCGTCGCTCAAGGGAGCGCCGACGGGTCACACGCTGACGGTCCGTGAGGCGCGCGCCTCGGTCGGTGCCGGGTTCGTCTATCCCGATCTGCGGCGAGATGCGCACGATGCCCGGCCTCGGCAACGGCGCCTGCCGCGTCGCCGCATCGACTTCGACGACGACGGCGAGATCGTCGGGTTGTAGTTGTGGTCGGCTCGTACTGACCCGATCGTGCGTCCATCGACCGATTCCGACCTGAGAGACTGCGTGAACCATGAGTGACGATTTCGAACGGACGGCCGGCGGCGCGGTGTTGATGGACGGCAACCGGTTGCGCGACGAGATCGTCGCCCGGCATCCGGGGCGAGATCGAGGCGATGGGTGCACCCGGACGGTGTGCCTCGCGACGGTGCTCGTCGGCGCCGACAAGCCGAGCCAGATCTACGTGCGCATGAAGCACCGGAAGGCCGAGGAGGCCGGTCTGGTCTCGCAAGGCGTCGAACTGCCCGAGACTGCGACCCAGGCCGAGGTCGAGGCCGCGGTGCAGGCGCTCGTCGACGACCCGGCGGTGCACGGCATCCTCGTGCAGCTGCCGCTGCCCGACGGCCTCGATCCCGAGCCGGTGCTCGCGCTGCTGCCGCCCGGAGAAGGACGTCGACGGTCTCACCGAGCGATCGATGGGTCGCCTCGTCCGTGGCCTGCCCGGGCACGTGCCCGTGCACGCCGCTCGGCGTGATGCGACTGCTCGAGCGCTACGGCGTCGAGACGTCGGGCAAGCGAGCGGTCGTCGTCGGACGGTCGACGCTGGTCGGCCTGCCCGCAGGTGCTCCTGCTCGGTCGCAAGGGCGTCGACGCCACCGTCACGCTGGCGCACTCGCGGACCGCCGACCTGGTCGCGGTGTGTCGCGAGGCCGACATCATCGTGGCCGCGGCCGGTCAGGCTCGCATGATCACCGCCGACCACGTGAAGCCGGGCGCCGCGGTGATCGACGTCGGGGTCTCGCGGACCGAGGCGGGCATCGTCGGCGACGTCGACTTCGACGCCGTGCAGGCGGTCGCCGGAGCGATCACCCCGATGCCCGGCGGGACCGGCCCGATGACGATCGGCTGCCTGCTGGAGAACACGGTCGCCGCCGCCCGGATGCTGGGCGCCATCTGAGTCAGCCGTCTCGCCGCGGCGCGGCCCGGCGCCGCGCCGCCGATCGGAGCTGTTCGGCGGCTCGCTCGATCGTGTCCGTCGGCGACGCAACGGTCATGCGCGCGAACCCGGCACCCTCGCGACCGAACCAGTGGCCGGGGCTGAGCGCCAGGCCCGCCGACGACGCGAGCCAGCGAGGAATCTCGGGAACGTCGAGACCGAGCGCACGGAGATCGAGCCACGCCAGGTAGGTGCCCTCCGGGGTGATCAGATCCACTTCGTCCGGCAGCTCTGCATCGAGCAGTGCCATGTTGTGGGCGATCAGGTCGAGGAAGTCGTCGAGCCATTCCTGCCCGTCCCGGTAGGCAGTCTCGAACGCGGCCAAGGCGAACACGTTGTTGCGGGTCAGGTGGAACCGGGAGCTCACCGAGGCGAACCGATCCGCGATCTCGTCGTCGTTCGTGATCATGAGGGTGTCGCACACCCCGGCGAGGCCGAACGTCTTGATCGGCCCGTGTGTCGCCGCCCATCGGACCCCGGCGCCATCGGCTGCCGCGGCGAACGGCACGAACCGGTGGGGTGGCAGGGCGAGGTCGGCGTGGATCTCGTCGGCGAGCACGGTCACGCCGTGTTCGGCACAGATCACCGCCACGGTGACGAGTTCCTCCTCTGTCCAGACGCGTCCGACCGGGTTGTGCGGGCTGCACAGGATCATCAGCTCGTTCGTCGGATCGGCCGCTAGCTCGGCGAGCCCGTCGGGGTCCATGCGGTAGCCGCCGTCGGCGAGCACCAACGGGTTCCTCACGACACGTCTGCCGTGGTCGGTGACGATCGTCTTGAAGTCGGTGAAGACCGGTGGCTGGATGATCACGCCGGCCTCGTCGGCCGGCGAGCTGGTCGATCAGCACCCCGATCGAGGTGCCGACGCTCGGGCTCACCGAGGTGCGGACACCGGCTCCGTCCCATGCGTGGCGCGTCGACATCCAGTCCCAGAACGCCCCGACGACGCGATCCGGCCTGGTCTCGTAGCCGTACCACCCCGCCCCGGCCCGGTCCTCCAGCGTCGAGCGGATGCCGTCGGCGAGGTCGACGTTTGGTTCGGCGATCCACAGTGGCAGCAGCCCGGCGGCACTGTCGAAGTGTCGGGTGAGCGTCGCCGCGTCGGAGCCCTGTCCGCGACCTCCGCGACGTCCGTCGTCCATGTTCGACATCATCCCACCGATGGCGCCGGCGACTACTCGCCGGCGGTGAAGAGGCAGAAGGGGTGGCCGGCCGGGTCGAGCATGACCCGGATCCGGTCGGGATCCCGATCCTCCGGTTGCTTCGGCGCCTGGGTGGCGCCGCTCTCGATCGCGTGCGACACGGCGCGCTCGAGGTCGTCGACCATGATCTCGAAGTGCAGCATCTTCGCCTGCTCGTCCGGCTGCTCGGGCCACACCGGCGCGCGATACCACGGCTCCGACTGGAAGTTCAGTCCGACGCCCCCGTCCGGATCGCGTGCCTGCACCCAGCCCCGTTCGTCGCGGGCGGTCACCTCCCAGCCGAGCAGTCGGCAGTAGAACTCCGCCAGCCGCTCCGCGTCGTCGCAGTCGAGGCAGACCGTCGTCCAGGTGACGCGCGGCGACGCACCGCCACGTTCGCGAGCGCGCTCCGGCGATCGCCCCCGCCCCTCCCCGGTCACTGTCGAGCAGCGGCCGACCCAGCACGATGTCGGTCCGATATCGGCCGAGTATCGCCAACGCCGCCGTGACTTCGTTGTGGATGTCAGCGGCCGCTCTCGTCGACTCCTGCAGTCGTGTACGCCAGTCGTGTGACGTGTCGATCCGTTCCTCCGGTGTGGTGACATGGTCGTTCACGTCCCCCAGGGTGGTCACGAAGTCGTCGAGGTGCACGCACGTCCGTTCGACCTGGGCTCGTGTGACCGCCGGTCCACCCGAGTGGCGGGCCCAACGTTCGAATCGACCCCGGAGCCCCGTTCCGGTGTCGTCCGGGTCGCTGTTGCCGGTGGCGATGCGGTGCGTCGCCGCTGCGGCGACGTCACCCGCCTCGATGGCGAGCAGCACGGCCTGCCGAAGCCGCTTCGGATGCTCCATGCCCGATGTCTACCAGCCGCGCGAGGACGTCCTGAGCGAGAACAATGTGGTGCATGCCGGCATCAGGAGGATCCCCGCCGCGTCGGTGGAGAACTGCGCAACGAACTCTCCTGCCGCCTGGTGTTCAGGTCGGGAGTTCCCTCCGATCCGAGAGAGACTGTTCGACGAACGTCCACTCCAACTCGCAGAGGTGGCAGTGTGAAGCCGGACGCAGACCATGACGGACTCCCCACTTCCTCTCGCTGAGGACGCAGCCACCCGCTCCTCCCTCGTGCTGTCGACGAAGCTCCACGTGCCGCAGCCCCCGGATGACTTCGTGCCTCGGCCGCGTCTGTTCGACCGGCTCGACCGGGCACTCGCCGCTCCCGTCACCGTCGTGTGCGCGCCGCCCGGGTTCGGCAAGAGCACGCTCGTCGCCGCGTGGTGTTCCACCCGGAGCATCAGCGTCGCCTGGATGTCCGCCGATGCCGCGGACGCTGATCAGGTCCGGTTCTGGCGCCATGTGGCGGCCGCACTCGACTATGCAGTCCCCGATGTCGAATCGCTCGTCGCCATGGTGGACGCCCACCTCGCACAGGACCCGGCCCCTCCTCCGGCCGAGCTGGTCGCCCGCATCAACAACGCGCTGGTGGACGCAACCGATCCCGTCGTGCTGGTCATCGACGACTACCACACAGTCGAGTCGCGCGAGGTTCACGCCTCGGTCGCCTTGCTGCTCGACCATGCACCCCCGGCGCTTCGGTTCGTGTTGCTCAGCCGGGCCGACCCTCCCTTCGCGCTGGCCCGACGACGGGCACGCGGCGAACTCGTCGAGCTTCGCGAGGCTGATCTGCGGTTCACGCGGGACGAAGCAGCCGACCTGCTCCGCCGGGTGGCCCCGGGCATTTCGTCGGGCCAATTGGACGTGCTCGTCGAGCGAACCGAGGGGTGGGCGGTCGGCCTGCAACTCGCAGGGTTGTCGTTGGCGGGCCACCCGGACCCGGCCTCGTTCGTGGCAGCCTTCTCGGGGAGCCATCGCTTCGTCCTGGACTTCCTCGTCGAAGAGGTCCTCGATCGCCAGCCGCCCGACGTCCACGAATTCCTGCTCGAGACGTCGATCCTCGATCACCTGTCTTCGGATCTGTGCGACGCAGTGACGGTCCGCACCGACAGCCAGGAGATCCTCGAGCACGCTGAGCGGTCGGGACTCTTCTTGATCGCACTGGACGACGATCGGCGCTGGTGGCGATACCACCACCTGTTCGCCGATCTGCTCCGGGTGCAGCTCTCGAAGAGGGACCCCGCCGCTGCATCGGCCTTGCACCGCCGCGTGGCGTCGTGGCACGACGAGCGAGAGCTCGCTCCAGAGGCCGTTCGGCACGCCGTCGCTGCCGATGACCCCGACCTCGCGGCCGAGATCGTGCAGCGCCACGCCGGCGAGCTGTTGCTGCGCACCGAGGGAGCAGCATGGGGGTGGTTCACGCAGCTACCTGCAGCGCTCGTGGGGTCGCGGAGGCTCCTGTTGGCCCGGGCCAGGCTCGCGCTCTACGACGGCAGCCCCGACGAAGCCGAGCAGCTACTCGATGCCGCCGACGACGCCGACGACGCCGACGACCCGACGACGCCAGGCGACACCATGCACGACGACCTCGAGGCGAACACCAGCTTGCTTCGGGCATACGTCGCACACCTCCGCGGAGATGCCGAGGAGACCCGGCGGCGTGCCACCGAGGCACGAGACGCAACGTCTGATCCGCAGTCCACACTGTCGCTCGTCGCCGAGCTGCATCTCGCGGCGGTGCCATGGCTCAGGGGCGACGTCACCGGAGCAGAGTCGGCGCTGCGCGCCGGCATCGAGCACTGGCGGTCCAGCAACCCGGAGGATCGCGTCTGCTTGGACCGCGCACTACCTCACAGACATCCAACGGGCTCGCGGCGACCTCGACGCGGCTGCGCAGACCTGCCGCTCACTCCTCGATCGCGAGGCCACCTACGAACGCCCGGACGACCTGGCCACCGCAGTCGCCCACATCGGCCTGGCACAGGTCGCGTACGAGCGCAACGACATCGACCACGCCCGAACGCTCGTGGAAACGGGTATCGCCCGATGCCGCCCGTACGTCCAAGCGCAGTTTCTCGCGACCGGGCTCGCGACGAAGGCACTGATCCTCGACGCGCTCGGCCAACCGGCCGCGGCGCTCGAAGCGATGGACGAGGCAGTCCGTCTCGGGCCACACGAGACCGTTGCGGACATCCTGAACCCCGTGCCGGCACAGCGAGCCCGGCTCCTTCTCGCCCAGGGGCGACTCGACGCCGCAGCCGACTGGATCGACGGCCGCCATCACGGCGCGGACGGGACACCACGTCACGTCGACCTCCCCGGAGATCTGGCTCTCGCCGACCTCTCCCTGAGCCGGGGAAACCCAGCCGACGCGCTTCGCCTGCTCGACCCGATGCGCGTGCACGCCGAACGGGACCGACGTTGGGGCCACCTCATCGACATCGACATGTTGCGGGCCCGTGCCCTCGCGCTGTCGGGGCACGAGGACGAGGCACTCGGCACGCTCAGCCGCACCATCGCGCGTGCCGCACCGGGCGGCCACGTCCGATCGCTTCTTGCCGGAGGCACACCTGTGGCCGGTCTGCTCGCTCGCCTCATCTCGCAGGGCGGTCGCGACCGACCGACCGGCACCGGAGCCCCCGCCGAGCATCTCCGCACCCTCGAACACGCCCTGACCGTTGCGGATCGGCCGCGGCCGGGCGATGCATCGCTGCCACAGCGCCTCGTCGTACCGCTCACCGAGCGCGAGCTCGAGATCCTCGAGCTCATCAACAGCGGTCGACGCAACAAGGAGATCGCCGCAGAGCTCTACGTGTCGCTCAACACCGTGAAGAAGCACGTCACCCACATCTTCGACAAGCTCGGCGTCACGAATCGCACGCAGGCAACGGCTCGGGCCCGCCAGCTCGGACTCGTCATCGACGACCCCGAACACCACCCCTGAGTCGAGCTCGGGGTGACGACGCCCGGGCTCAGTGCGCCGCGCTCGGATGCCGGGCTGAGCTGACGTCGTGCCCGAGTTGGGCGAGCATGGTGGCGGTGTCGTAGAACTCCCGGTCCTCGATGATGCGGTTGTCCTCGACGCGTGAGAAGACAGCGATCGGGAGACTCATGCGCGCGCCCGTCGGTGGAAGGCCCTCGAACTCTCCGTCGTGGATGCCGGTGAGCGTCATCGTCATGGCGACGAGTCCGCCGTGCTCGACCTCGGACGTGATCGCCGCGTGGAAATCGGAGAATCCGGTTCGGTAGCTGCCGACCAGCCGTTCGAGCTCGAGGGGCCCGCGGACCTGGGCACCGTCGGGTCCCTCGTAGCGGTAGTCCGGATGGACGATGTCGGCCAGTGCGTCGAACCGCCCCTGGTTCAGGACGTCGTCGACGAACCGTCGAACGACGGCGCTGCTCGTGGTCGCGTCGGCGGCGTGGTTGGTGTGTGTGGTTGTCATGTCGTCCAGTGTCCGAAGTCCGGGCTGCGATGTCGTCACCCGAAGGTGGAATCCGGGTGGAAACGTCGGTGAGACACCCGGCCACCCGGCCACCGGGACATCCGTGGGTCAGCGAAGCAGGGCAGACACCCGGGCACGGTCGCGGGCGCATCCGGAACGACGATCACCGGACGTCGCCGGGGCCGCCGTGACGCCGACCCTCATGGTCCGGTAGGCGGCGAGTGGCGAGCTCGACACGATTCCACCCCCGGATACCACCTTTGGGTGGCGACCACGGAGACGTGAGCTGTGCACGGTGTCGGTACGCAAACCCGACACGAGGATTCAACTTGCAGTACGAGATCCACGTCGAAGACCAGATCGGCGCAAGCTGGTCCGAGTCGTTCGACGGCATGCACATCACGAGCGGGCCGGACGGCTCGACGATCGCCGGCGACGTCGCCGATCGGTCGGCCCTCCACGGCCTGCTCGACCGAGTGCGCGATTTCGGACTCACGGTCGTCTCCGTCATCCGTGTCGATCCGAACCCACAGGAGAAATCATGAGAACGACACAGCACAACGAGAAGCCCGTCCTGGTGTTGGGCGGAACCGGCAAGACCGGACGACGAGTGGCGGATCGGCTCCGCCTCCGAGGTGTGCCGGTGCGGATCGGATCACGCAACAGCGCGACCCCGTTCGACTGGGACTCCCCGTCGACGTGGGATGCCGCGCTCGACGGGGTCGGCGCCGCCTATGTCTCGTACTACCCGGACCTGGCCGTCCCCGGCGCCCCGGAAGCGGTCCAAGCGCTCGCTGCCGCAGCACTCGACCGGGGCGTTCGCCGACTGGTGCTCCTGTCGGGGCGCGGTGAGATCGAGGCACAGCGGGCCGAGCAGATCGTCTTCGACTCCGGCGCCGACGCAACCGTCGTCCGATGCGCATGGTTCATGCAGAACTTCAGCGAAGCCTTCATGCGCGACGCCGTCCTGTCCGGCGAGATCGTGCTCCCCGGCGGTGACGCCCTCGAACCGTGGGTCGACGCCGACGACATCGCCGACGTGGCGGTCGCGGCATTGACCGAGCCGGGCCACGTCGGCCGGCTCTACGAGCTGACCAGCCCGCGGCTCTACACGATGACCGAGATCGCCACCGAGCTCAGTCGGGCCGTCGGGAGGACCATCCGGTACACCCCGGTGTCGGCCGACGACTACGCCGATGCAGCTGCCCAGCAGGGCGTCCCCGAAGAACTCGTCGGGTTCCTCACCTACCTGTTCTCGGAGGTCTTCGGCCAGAACGCCCACACCGCTGACGGTGTGCAGCGAGCCCTCGGCCGTCCCGCCCGCGAATTCGCCACGTTCGCCGGCGCGGCCGCAGCCGCAGGCGCCTGGAACATGTCCGTACCGGCGCCGGCCTGACCGACGTCGTCACCCATCAGGACCCCGAAAGGACCTCGTCATGGATCTCAAGACCGCACTCCTCGCTGGCGGCATCGTCACCACCGGACTCATGTCCGGCCTCCTGTACGGCTGGTCGGTGTCGGTGATCCCCGGCACCCGCCGGGTATCGGCAGGCAACTACGTCGACACCATGCAGCACATCAACCGGGCCATCGTCAACCCTGCATTCATCATCCCGTTCATGGGCATCCCGCTCGTGCTCGGCGGCGCCGCCATCATGCAATTCCGCTCCGGCGACCACCGCCGTGGTTGGCTGCTCGCCGGAGCGACCGCGACCTACGTCGTCGGGGTGCTCGGCGTCACGATCGGCCGCAACGTCCCGCTCAACGATGCCCTCGACGCGTTCGACCTGCGCGGATCGGCGGACAATGCGATCGAGCAACGTCGCAGCTCCTACGAAGCGCCCTGGAACCGGTGGCACTACCTGCGCACCATCGCCGGCGTCGGTTCGTTCGCACTCGCAGCGGCAGCGGCACTCGTCGCCACGGACGACGGCTGAGGCCTCGTGGACACCCTCGACGTGGTCGACAAGCCACATCCGACTCCGGACGATCCCCGCCCGCTCGAGCGCATCGGAGTGCGGTCTCGGCCCCGGTGCGTCGCACGGGAGTCACGCCGCCCGTCGGGTGTGGGGGGAGTCGTCTGTGCCACGGCATCTGCAACGTCCGCGTTTCGACTCTGGCGGGACGACTGCGCGGCACGCCGGCGTGCCGATTCGGAGCGGTGCAGCGCCTCTCGACTCGGCGCGGATTCGTGCGGTTCTCGTCGGACTCGATCCGGGAACAAGACCTCGACGACGAGCCCGAAGTGATCTCCGGCTTGGTCGGATCAGGCGATGATGAGTTGCGCCCGGCCGGCCCGCTTGCTGGCGAGCATCGCCAGGCCGGCCCGTTGGACAGCGTCGTCATCGCATCCCGCGACGGCGAGGCCGCCGCTGGCCTCGATGCATTCCGGCCCGAGGCCCTCGGGAAGTGGTTCGCAGATGCGTGCCAGGATTCGGTGAGCCATTCGTTCGGCTCTGGTCGGGTCGACGCCGGTGAGCAGCACGGCGAACTCGTCACTTCCGATGCGGGCGATCAGATCGTCGGGTCGACACATCGACCTGAGTCGGCGGCCGATCTCGATGAGGATGGCGTCACCTGCTGCGTGTCCGAACGAGTCGTTGATCTCCTTGAAGTGATCGACGTCGATGTAGAGCACCGCCGATGTCGCGTCGCCGCGGTCGATCAACGCTTTGCTGAACGTGATGCGGTTGGCGAGCCCCGTCAGCGGGTCTTCCTCGCGGGCACGCCGCAGCTTGTCGTCGGCACCCTCTCGTTGGAGGGTCATCTCGAGGGTGGCGACCGACTCGGTCATGATCATCTCGAAGTTGCCCTGGAATGCGTGCTCGTGAACGCCGAACGACACGATGCCGAGTTGCGGTTCGCCGTCGAGGCGCCCGACAGCGATGCACGCGACGACGAACCCGGCGGCGCTCGCGGCGCTCGCGATTGCTGCCGGGAGGGTCTCCACGGGAACCGTGACGTGCGGAGCGGTGAGGTCGCGATTCCATGGAGCGTCGTGATCGGCGACGTGGCCCGCGAGCTCGTGGAGGAGGCTGCCGGACTGGTGCGTGGCACCTGGCTCGAAGGCGGTCGTGAACACGCCGCTCATCGTGTCGGCGAGCAGGAACGTCCGGATCTCGGAGCGGGCCTCCCAGCTCCATGACAAGCGTTCGGCGATGGTGGTTCCGACTTCATGCGCCGATGCGCCACGGCCGAATGCGGTCAACGCGTGGAACGCAGCCGACTGCAACGAGTGCGGCATCATCGTGACGACCCAGAGCACCTCCCCGTCACCGTGGACGCGCTCGGCAGCGCAATCGACCAACGTCGGCTCGCCGTCGCTCCCGATGAGTTCCAGCGGAAACGGTTCCTGGACGTTGCGCACGACGTGGTCGCCGGGACCGTTGAACACGAACGTGATCGTCTCGACATGGCGGGGCGAGACGTAGTTGAGGGCGTTGTCGCCGACCAAGGCATCGGGGTCGTAGCCGAGCGTGGCGAGCGACGAGCCTGCGACCTGCAGAATCGTCCCCACCTCGTCGAGAACCATCACCATCGGGCGCACATGCCGCAGCACCTCGGCATCGGTCAACACATTCGGCACCGAGACGTATCGGCCTGACGTCGCTGACTCATAGGGATTCTCGATCCTTTCAGTCGTGTCCACGCCAACCCGAGGGTCTTCGCTCGCAGGATTCGCGAAGAGGTCGATGATAGCGGGCCCGAAACCTGCAACAGGCCGAGTCGACGCCCGTGCTCTCGCAGGTACCCGAGCGCCCAGATGCCGTTCTCGAGCGGTTTCGGCTGTTGCGATGGCGACGTTGCTGTGAACGGGCCGGCGGTCAGGGCGAGGAAGCAAGCTTCCAGGCTTGGATCTCGGAGCGGTAGGGGAAGTCGAAGGAGTTGCCGACCTCGCGAGCGATGTCTCGAATCTTGGTCGAGTACTTCGCTCTGCACGGCTGGTTCCAGGGCGGCGATGAAGCTGGTCGAGAGTGCCCGATCGACGACTTGTCGAGGCGTTGTCGGCTTGGGGTTCGCAACCGTCCAGTCGTCGACAGGGACGAAGGCGGCCGAGCGGTCGATGGCCTGTCGCCATTTCATGGTTCGGTGACGGGGTGTGTCGCCGGCGTATCGGTCGACGACGTCGGTGTATCGCCGTACCCAATCGACGGTTTCGTCGCGGACGTTCCACACGCACACGAGGAATCCGCCCGGGCGCAGGATGCGTTCGATCTCGGCGGGCGCGGCATCGGGGTCGAACCAGTGGAATGCTTGGGCGGCGACCACGGTGTCGACCGAGTTGTCGTCGAGGCCCGTGTTCTCGGCGGTCCCATCGATCACGGTGACCTGCGGGTGCGCTGCGGTGATCGAATTGCGCATCGACGCGACTGGTTCGATCGCGATCGGGACGCATCCGGCGTCGACGAGTTGGGCGGTGAGGATCCCGGTCCCGGCTCCCACGTCGGCGACGACGCCGCCGCGTACTTCTCGATGAACCGCTCGATGAGAGCGGGGTGGTAGCTCGGCCGCACCGATGCGTACACGTCGGCTTGCTGGTCGTAGCCGGTGCGTGCCGCGTCGTGAACCACGACGCGGATTCTTGCAGCCCGAGCAATTCCGCGTGTTCTGGCAGGATTCGTCGATGGATCTCGGACTCGCTGGTCGCAGCATCGTCGTGACCGGCGGTTCGTCGGGTATCGGGTTCGCGACGGCGCGACTGCTGCTTGACGAGGGCGCCATCGTCACGATCTGTGGTCGTAGCGCCGACCGACTGGCGACAGCCGAAGCCGAACTCGACTCGTCGCAACTCGTCGCTGTCGAGGCAGATGTGCTCGATGCTGTCGCCGCGGAGCACGTGATTGCGACGGCGGTCGATCACGCGGGACGACTCGACGGAGTTGCTGCGGTCGCCGGGCGCGGGCACCACGGGAGCCTGCTCGAACTTGATCCGTCGGTGGTCGTCGACGAGGTGTCGGACAAGCTGCTCTCGCTGCTCAATGTCGCCCGGCCGGCAGTGGCCCATCTGCGCAGCTCAGGCGGATCAATCGTCGGGCTGACCGCTCCGACCGGCTTCGAGCCCTCGGTGACGATGGGTGCTGTCAGCGCCGGCCGGGCAGCTCTCGCAGAGCGCGATCCGAGCGCTGGCGCTCGAGCTCGCACCCGACGAGGTCCGAGTGAACGCTGTCGGGGTCGGGTTGATCGACACGCCGCGCCAGCGACAGCGACACGCAGACATCGGGTCGGGCCGCTCGTACGACGGGTGGCTCACGGCGGAAGCGGAACAACGCAACGTCCCACTCGGGCGGGCGGGCACGGCCGCTGAGGTCGCAGCCGCCATTGCATACCTCTTGTCGCCGAGATCGAGCTTCACCACTGGAGCCCTGTTCGACGTCACCGGCGGGCACCGCTCACAATGAACCCCTACTGAACCCCTACTGGCCGCGGCTCGACGATCGATGAACACCGTCGCACATTCCTGAGCGCCTCCATGTCACCCTGCCGGCGTGATCCGGTCTGATGTACGGGCGGCGTACGTTGACGCGTGCGCAGGCGCCGCCGGGTGAGTTGAGGAGTGACGTGTGTCGGGCGACCGGTGGGATGAGTTGCGGGGGCTCGGGTTCTCCGAAGAGTGACCCGAGCGCTGAGGCGTCTGAGCGGCTGGTCGACGAGATGAAGGCGGGCTCGGTCAGGCTGACGACAGCGCGGCGGCTCGGGCGCGGGCCAGACGTGTGAGGCGTGCGACATCGCCGGCGTCGTCCGAGTCGAGCGGGGGTGATGTCGGGAGAGGAGCGACTCGAAGAGGGCGAATCCAGGGTGGGCTCCCGGCGCGGCAGGGCGTACGCGAGCCGGCGCAGTCGGTCGATGGGGTACGGGCGGAGCACCGGGACATCGATCGTGGCTGCCGGCGCCGCTCTGCGGCCGACGAGAATTCTCCGAGATTTCTCGAACCGCCACGACGGCTCGCACCGTCGGCCGTCGTTCGTGGGAGAATCTCACGCTCATGGGCAGCCTGAACGACGTCGTGATCCTGGACGCCGAGGAGGTCGCGCGTCGCGCTCCGTACGCCGACCTCGTCGAGGCGCTGGAGGCCGGGCATCGCGATCCGATCGCCGCGTGCGAACGCATCGTGTACGGCCCGGAGGGAGCAGCCGCGCCGCTTCATGGCGCTCCCCGCGTGGCAGACACAGGGAGCCGGCGGGGGAGCGATCGGCATCAAGCTCGTCACGATCTTCCCGGAGAATCCCGGTCGGGGGCTGCCGTCGGTGCAGGCCGTGGTGCTGCTGTTCGACGGCGCGACCGGCGAGGTCGTCGCGATGCTCGACGGCACCGAACTGACCTACCGGAAGACCGCTGCCGACTCGGCGCTCGGATCGAAGCTCCTCTCGCGCCACGACGCCCGGACCATGTTGATGGTCGGCGCCGGTGGGCTCGGCGCCCATCTCATCGCCGCGCATCGCGCCGTGCGGCCCTCCATCGAGCGAGTGCTGATCTGGAACCGCACCCACGACAAGGCGCAGGCCCTCGTCGACGCCGGCATCGCCCACGAGGCGGTGGACGACCTCGACGCCGCGGTCGCCGAAGCCGACCTGATCTCGACGGCGACGATGGCCCAGCAGCCGCTGATCAAGGGGTCGCTCCTCCGGTCGGGAACCCACATCGACTGTGTCGGGGCGTTCCTGCCCGATCACCGAGAGGTCGACGACGACGTGGTGCTCCGCGCCGAGATCTTCGTCGACTCCCGCGAAGCGGCCACGCACGAGAGCGGCGACCTCGTGATCCCGACGACCGCCGGAACGATCGAGGTCACCGCCGTCCGCGCCGACCTGTTCGACCTCTGCCGCGGCGAGCACACGGGCCGCTCGGCGCCCGACGCGATCACGATGTTCGAGAACGGCGGCGGTGGTCACCTCGACCTGATGACGGCGCAGTACGTCTGGGGTGCTGGGTGAGCCGTCAGTGCGTTCCCCGGCCACGCAGGCCGCTGGTCGCCGTTCGCTCGGTGGCGCCCGATCGCTCGCATCCGAGCGAGGACGACGAGTGAACGACGACCTCTTCCCCAACATCGCGCAACCGCTCGAGCTCCGGCACCGCACCTTGCGCAACCGCATCAACTTCGGCGCCCACACCGCCAACATGTCGGAGGGCGGCCTGCCCGGCGAGCGCCACCTCGGCTACTACCTCGAACGCGCCAGCGGCGGCGCCGCGATGATCGTCGTCGAGCCGGTGCCGGTGCACGCCGACCGGCGGTGCTGACGCGCGGCAACTTCCGTCACGGCGACGACGCGATCATCGAGCCGTTCCGGCGGATCACCGATGCCTGCCACGCCGAGGGCGCGGCGATGCTCCAGCAGCTCTACCACGTCGGCCAGCACGGCGACTTCGACAACTCGTATCCGCGAACTGGTCGCCGTCCGGCCTGCCCTGCTACCACGACAGCGACGGCAGCCACGCGATGACCGAGCGCGAGATCGAGGAGATCATCGAGGGCTTCGTCGCACGCCGCCGCGCCGCGCGCAGGCGTGCGGGCTTCGACGGCGTCGAGCTGTTCGCCGCCTACAACGCGCTCATCGACCAGTTCTGGTTGCCGTGGTCGAACCGGCGCGACGACCGCTGGGGCGGATCGTTCGAGAACCGGATGCGCTTCTCGCGCGAGATCCTCGACCGCATCCGCGCGCGCCGTCGGCGACGACTTCATCATCGGCCTGGCCGCCAGCGTCGACCCCGACCGTCGAGGTCGCCATGCAGATCGACGAGCTCTGCGAGATCGCCGCCTGGCACGACGAGCGCGAGCTGATCGACTACGTCACGCTGCGGCACCGGCAGCTACTTCAACTTCGGCATCCTGATGCCGACGTTCCAGTTCGCCGACAAGCTCGGCGCGCCGCTGGCCGAGGCGCTGAAGGGCGTCGGTCACGCCACGCCAGGGTGCAGGCCGAGAGCCACATCCGCACGCCGGAGAACGCCGACTACGTGGTCGCGCTCCGGCCAGGCCGACATGGTCAGCATCGTGCGCGGCCAGATCGCCGACCCGCATCTGGCGAACAAGGCGCGCGCCGGGCCGACCCGACGACGTGCGCGGCTGCATCTCGTGCAACCAGATGTGCTGGGGCCGGCGCTCGCGCGACTACTGGATCTCGTGCCTGGTCAACCCGTCGGCCGGCCGCGAGTTCGAGTGGGGCGGCGACCGTTCGAAGCGCGCCGCAGCAGGCCAAGACCGTGCTGGTGGTCGGCGGCGGCCCGGCCGGGCTGGAGGCCGCGCGCGTCGCCGCCGAGCGCGGCCACCGCGTGACGCTGGCCGAGGCCGGCCCGCGAGCTCGGCGGCGCGTTCCGGCTCGCCGGCCTGCAGCCGCGCCGCAGCGCAGATCACTCGAGCTGATCGACTGGTACGAGCGCCAGCTGCCGCAGCTCGGTGTCGAGGTGCGTCTGAACACGCCCGGTCGACGCCGACGAGGCGGCGACGTTCGGTGCCGACGAGGTCGTCGTCGCCACCGGTTCGCAGCCCGCCGGCACCGGCTTCCAGCGCTTCCTGCCCGCCGCAGACCGGATGCCCGGCGTCGACGCGCCGACGTCTGCTCGATCGAGGACGTGATGTCGCACAACGTGCGACCCGGGCAAGCGGGTCGTCGTCGTCGACGACGTCGGCGACTGGCGCGGCAGCGGCACGGCCTGGTACCTGGCCGAGCGCGGCCACGACGTCACGATCGTTTCCTCCTGGCCGATGATCGGGTACTGGATCCAGCGCACCGCCGGCGATTGGGAGCTCAGGGCGCGCCTCCGGCAGCTCGGCGTCGACTGGATCACCGAGGCGGTCGTCACCGAGTGGTCGGACGCCGGTGCGCGAGTGCGCAGCTATCTCGACGGATCGGAGCAGCTGCTGGCGGCCGACACGCTGGTACTCGCCACCACCAACGTCCCCGAGACCATGGTCGCCGACGAGCTCGCGGCATCGGGTGTCGACGTGAGCCTGGTGGGAGATGCGCTGGCGGCGCGTCTCGCGGTCCACGCGATCTACGACGGTCGTGTCGCAGGGATGGCGATCTGACGCGTCCCTCGATCCGTCACGGCGTGTCGGGCCGGCCCGGATCGTCGTCGCCGGTGGCCAACGGTGGTGACGGGTACGTCGGCGCCGCGCCGTTCCCCGCCAGCGGGACGCGACGGTTGCGAGACTCACGGATCCGCCGGCCCATGCCCACCGCCGTCGCCGGCAGGTAGAACACGCGCCCGGCCAATGCGACTTCGTTCCATGGCTTCGCCCGCAGCGGGGCGCGTACCCGCACCATCCGGAACGTCAGGTACACGGCGATGGTGGCGTGGACCACGACCACCGTCCATGCGAAGCCGTCGTTCCCGACCAGCCCCATGACCACCGACGCGAGGAACGGGCCGACGAATGCGCCGGCACCGAAGAGCACCACGAGCTGCGATGCCGCCGCCGTCAACTTCGCCGTCGGGACCCAGTCGTTCGTATATGCGCCGGCGATCGAGTAGAGCGGGAACGTCGTGCCGCCGATCACCAGCATGGCGATCACGCTCGGCGCACTTCCGACCTCGGAGACCACCAGGAGCACGGCTGCGCCGGCCGCGAGGAACGCAGCGAGTGCACCCACCGCTCTCCGGTCGATGTCGTCGGATGCCGCAGAGATCGGCACCTGGAGCAGCAGGCTGCCCATGGTCGGCAACGCGACGAACAGACCGATCTCGCGGGGCGACAACCCGCCACGCGTCGCGTAGACGGCAGCCAGCCCGAGGAACGACCCGTGGGCGACACCGACGAGGACCGACGTGACCACGCCGGTCGGGACGATCGAGAACAACTCCCGCAACGTCATCCGCTCCGGAGTGGTCGCGATCGGTGGTGCCGCCTCGGCCGACAGCGCCACCGGGGCGACCGCGAGGGACGTGACGATCGCGGCGACACCGAACGCGGTCAGCGTGTTCGCGTCGATCACGCCGACGGTGACCTGGCCGACCCCGTAGGCGACGACCGTGACGAGCGAGTAGAGGCTGAGGATGCGACCACGGTTCGCATTCGTGACGAGTTGGTTCAACCACGACTCGGCCACGACGAACTGTCCTGCCAGGCAGCCACCCGCGACGAAGCGGAGTCCGATCCACGCGACCGGCGTGACGATCATCCCGGCCGTGAGCACCACGACAGCGAGCACCGAGGCCAACGCTGCGTACACACGGATGTGTCCGACCGACGCCAGGAGGCGGAGCGTGATGCGTGATCCGGCGAGGAACCCCAGATAGTAGGCGGCCGTGATCAGACCGATCAGCAGCGTCGGGAAGCGCTCGTTCTCGGCTCTGATGCCGGTGATCGTGGCGAAGAGCCCTGCGCCCGAGAGCATCAGCCCGAGACCGACGAACAGTGCCCAGGTGGCCCAGGCCAACGACGTGGTGAGCGGTCCACCACTGTCGCTCGCCCCGGTTTCGGCCGCCTCGGAGTGCGACGGTTCGGTCGGCTCGGTCGGCCCGACGTCGCCGGGCCCCGGCACCGTGCTCACGATGCGGCACGCTAGCGCTCGCCCACGCCGATCTCGGCGCTTCGATTGTGTTCTGGTTCCGCATTGTGGAATGCTGCCCGAGAAGGAGGTGGTGACATGTCCACGGTGCAATCGGTCGAGCGTGCGTTCGCGGTGCTGCAGTGCCTGGCCAGCGGTCCCGCCGGTGTGTCCGAGATCGCCGACCGGACCGACCTGCCGAAGAGCACCGTGTCGCGCCTGCTCGGCACGCTCGTCGAGCTCGGCGCGGTCGAGCAGAGTGAGACGCTCGGCGTCTACTCGCTGGGCGAGTTGATCCTCGATCTGTCGGCGGCCGCGAGCCCGGGGCGCAACCTCGTCGCCATGGCCCGGCCACATCTGGTCGAACTCGTCGCAGCAGATCGACGAGGCGGCCGGCATCGGCGTGCTCGACGGATCGTCGGTGTACTACCTCGATCAGGTGGACGGCGACCACGAGGTGCAGGTCCGTGACTGGACCGGGGAGAGCGTCGATGCCCACGTCGTCTCCGCGGGTCTGGTGCTGTTGGCGGCGGCGCCGCGGTCGGCCCAGGAGGCGTACCTCTCCCGACCGCTGCGAGGCGTGGACCGATCACTCGGTCACCGACGCCGGACTGGTCCGACAGCGCCTCGAAGACGTGCGACGCGCCGGATTCGCCTGGGTCTTCGAGGAGATGTCCGAGGGCCTCAACTCGGTGGCGGCGCCGGTGTTCAACCCGGCCGGCAACGTGATCGCCGCCGTCTCGGCACACGGCCCGTCGTATCGATTCCCGGCGCCCGGCGCATCGGCGTCGGTGGCTGCGTTCGTGGTCGAGACCGCCGGCCGAGTGACCGATCGGCTCGCCGGTCGGCACCGGACTCCGATCCCCGCCTGACGACGGCCGTCGACCTCGGGCTTGCCCGACCCGTCTCCGAGGATGACGCGCACGAGGACGTCTGTTACTGTTCCACGATGCGGATGTGTTCCGCATGATGGATTCGACATGATCGATTCGACCGCGTGAGAACGGGGGACATCCGGTGAGCGACGACAACTTCGACGACATCGATCTCGCGACGTTGCCCGACGACGAACTCGTGAAGCAGATGCACGACGATCTGTACGACGGCCTCGCCGACGAGATCGTCGAGGGCACGACGATCCTGCTCGACCGCGGCTGGGGCGCCGACCAGGTGCTCAACGACGCGCTCGTCGAGGGCATGCGCATCGTCGGCATCGACTTCCGCGACGGCATCCTCTTCGTGCCCGAGGTGCTGCTCGCCGCCAACGCGATGAAGGCCGGCATGGCGATCCTCCGCCCGCTGCTCGCCGAGACCGGCGCCGAACCGATCGGCAAGATCGTGCATCGGCACGGTCAAGGGCGACATCCACGACATCGGCAAGAACCTCGTCGCGATGATGCTGGAGGGCGCCGGCTTCGAGGTCGTCGACCTCGGCATCAACATCCGACGTCGACAAGTACCTCGCGGCACTCGAGGAGCACAAGCCCGACATCCTCGGCATGTCGGCGCTGCTCACGACGACGATGCCGTACATGAAGGTCGTCATCGACACGCTCGACGAGACGGCAGCTCCGCGACGAAGTACATCGTGCTCGTCGGCGGCGCACCGCTGAACGAGGAGTTCGGCGAGGCGGTCGGCGCCGACGCGTACTGCCGCGACGCCGCCGTCGCGGCCGAGACCGCCAAGGAACTCGTCACGGCGCGCCGTCTGCGGTTGCCGCCGAGCCTCGGCCGGACCGTCGCGTCGCACGTCGACCCGGCCGCTCGTGCTGGCGCTGCGGCGCGCTGCGTGCCGCGAGCTGCGGGCCGTGCTCGGCCAGGACGGCCTCGCCGACACGGTCGAGGTCGACTACCTGCCGGCACCGCTGCACAACCGTCCCGAGCGGATCGTGCCGGCGGTCGAAGCCGAAGCTCGCCGGGATCGACCGGCCGCGGCCGGTGTTCGTCGGGCTACGCCGACTGCGGCACCGGCGGCCTGCTCGACGACTGCTCGACGCGTCCGACCGGACGTCGAGCGGCTGCCGGGCGCCCACTGCTACGAGTTCTTCGCCGGCGCCGATCGGTTCGCCGCGTTGCACGACGAGGCGCCGGCACGTTCTACCTCACCGACTTCCTGGCCCGGCACTTCGACGCGCTCGTCTGGCAGGGCCTCGGCCTCGACCGCCATCCCGAGCTGCTGCGACATCTACTTCGGCAACTACACGCCGCGTCGTGCTGCTCGTCGCAGATCGGACGACCCGCGTCGTGCCCGAGCCGCCGCGCGCCGCCGCCGACCGCCTCGGGCTGCGAGTTCGAGCACGTCCACACCGGGCTCGGGGCCGTTCGCCGAGCCGATCCGCGTGGCCGCTCGGATCGGCTGGTCGCCGTGATGGCACGCCGTGGTCGATCGTCCGGCGCAGGTCGTCACGATCTACTGGCGCGACATCCCCGCCCAGGTCAACGGCCAGGCCGGCCGGGATCGGCACCAGGTGGTGCTGCTCCGCCAAGTTCCAGCGGGCGATCGATCGGGCCGACGACGCAAGGCCGGCATCACACGCGCCGACGACGACATCGCGCAGTGGCGCAGGCGCGAGCGTGCGCCTGCGACGGCGACCTCGCGGCCGAGCCGCCGACGCCGAGGCGGCCCGACTCGAAGCCGAGCTACAGCCGGAGTTCCTCGGCCGTCTGGCCTACGCCGGCGGATTCACCTCCGACCTCGACGACACGGCGGTCGACCGGCCGAACTGCTCGCACTCGAGGAGCTCGACGCCGCCCAGGACACGACCCGAGGAGACGCACATGACCGACACCGTGCTGAGTTCGGCCACGACGCGAGGTCGTCATCGGCTTCGATCGCCCGTTCGTGATGATCGGCGAGCGGATCAACCCGACCGGCCGCAAGCTGCTCGCCGAGGAGATGAAGGCCGGCGACTTCAGCCGGGTCGAGGCCGACGCCATCGCCCAGGTCGAGGCCGGCGCCCACATGCTCGACGTCAACGCCGGGATCCCGCTCGCCGACGAACCGGCGCTGCTGGCCCAGCGCGGTCAAGCTCGTGCAGTCGCGTCGACCGACGTGCCGCTGTCGATCGACTCGTCGATCGTCGAGGCGCTCGAGGCCGGGCTCGCCGTCTACCAGGGCAAGCCGCTCGTCAACTCGGTCACCGGCGAGGACGAGCGTGCTCGAGCGGGTGCTGCCGCTCGTCGCACGAGTACGGCGCCGCGGTGGTCGCGATCTCCAACGACGAGACCGGCATCTCCGAGGATCCCGACGTCCGGTTCGCGGTGGCCAAGAAGATCGTGCAGCGGGCCGCCGACCACGGGATCCCGGCGCACGACGTCGTCGTCGACCCGCTGGTCATGCCGATCGGGGCGATGGGAACCGCCGGCCGGCAGGCGTTCCGGCTGATGCGGCGGCTGCGCGAGGAGCTCGAGGTCAACACCACCTGCGGCGCGTCGAACGTCAGCTTCGGGCTGCCCAACCGCCAGGTCGTGACCGGCACGTTCCTGTCGATGGCGATCGCCGCCGGGATGACCTCGGCGATCATGAACCCGCTGCACGCCGAGGTGAAGTCGGCGGTCATGGCCGCCGACGTGCTCATGCGGCACACGACCGCGACTGCGCGGCCTGGATCCGGGCCAACCGCGATCCCGACGCCCCGGCGGGCCAAGGGGCGCGCGGTGGCCGAGAGAGCCGGCGTCGCCGGCGCGTGGCGGGGCTGAGTCGAAGCCCGTGGGCGGTCATCGCATCGTCTTCACCCCGTCGGGGCTCGACCGGCACGGTGGACGCACGGCACCACCGTGCTCGACGCGGCCCGTCGCATCGGCGTCGATCTCGACACGGTCTGCGGTGGCCGCGGGATCTGCGGCCGCTGCCAGGTGATCCCGAGCACCGGGTCGTTCGCCAAGTGGGGCATCACGGTCGATCGACGGCGCGCTCGGCGAACCGGCGTCGATCGAGACCGACTACCGGGGTGCCCGGCCCTTCGGCCCGGGCACCGGCTCGGATGTGCGGCGGCGGTGTGCGGCGACGTCGTCGTCGACGTCCCGTCCGGCCAGCCAGGTGCACCGCCAGGTCGTGCGCAAGGACCTCGACCTCCCACCCATGACGGTCGACCCGCTCGTTCACCCTCTGCTACGTCGAGGTCCCGGTCGCTCGGCTCGGCGACGAGTCGCAGCGGCCTCCGACGTCGCTGGCCGCCACGATCGCGGCGCAGCACGACCGGCCGCTTCGCCACCCTGGTCCTTCGCCAGTGCTTCCGGACCTCCAACCGGCGCTCGCCGCGGGCAAGGGCGCGGTCACGGTGGCGGTCGCACGAGCGAGCAGCGGGTGGTCGCGATCTGGCCGGGCTTCGTCGAACGTGCGCTACGGCGTCGCCGTCGACGTCGGGTCGACCACGATCGCCGGCCATCTGTGCGACCTCACGACCGGCGAGGTGCTCGCGTCGACCGGGCGCATGAATCCGCAGATCCGCTTCGGCGAAGACCTGATGAGCCGGGTGTCGTACGTGATGATGAACCCGGGCGGCGACCGGGAGCTGACCGACGCCGTTCGCTCCGCGATCGACGACCTGGTCGGCGACCTGCGTCGAACAGACCGGGGTCGACGCGCGACCGCGTCCTCGAGGTGGTCCTCGTCGGCAACCCGATCATGCACCACCTGCTGCTCGGCATCGACCCGACGCCGCTCGGGCAGGCGCCGTTCACGCTGGCCACCGACCGGGCGCTCACCACGGCCGCCGTCGAGCTCGACCTCGCCTGCCCCGAACGCCCGCTGCTACGTCGGTCCGTGCATCGCCGGCCACGTCGGCGCCGACACCGCGGCGGCGATCCTCGCCGAGGGCCCGCACCGATCCGACGGCATGCAGCTGCTCGTCGACGTCGGCACCAACGCCGAGATCGTGCTCGGCAACCGCGATCGGCCAGTTCGCCGCCTCGAGCCCGACCGGCCCGGCGTTCGAGGGCGCCCAGATCAGCTGCGGCCAGCGCGCCACCGCCGGTGCGATCGAGACGGGTCCGCATCGATCCGCGACACGCTCGAGCCCCGCTTCCGGGTGATCGGCGTCGACACCTGGTAGGACGAGCCGACTTCGGCGAGTCCGTCTCGGCCACCGGCATCACCGGCATCTGCGGTTCGGGCATCATCGAGGTGGTCGCCGAGATGTTCCTCGCCGGCATCATCGACCGCGACGGCGTGATCCGGGGCGAGCTGGCGGCCACGACGACCGGGTCGTCGCGGACGGGCGCACCTTCTCCTACGTGCTGCACGGCGAGGCGCGACCGCACGTGTCGCCGTCACCCAGAACGACGTCCGCGCGATCCAGCTCGCCAAGGCGGCCCTGCGGGCCGGCATCGACCTGCTCGTCGAGCACGCCGGATCATCCGGAGATCGTCGACATCCGTCTCGCCGGGGCGTTCGGCGCCCACATCGACCCGCTGCACGCCATGGTGCTCGGGCTCGTGCCCGACTGTCCGTCGCTCGACGTTCGCTCGGTCGGCAACGCGGCCGGCGACGGGCGCGGTCCAGGCCCTGCTCTCCGCACCGCCCGACTCGAGATGGAGCAGGCGGTTCGCGACGTCGATGAAGATCGAGACCGCGACCGAGCCGCGTTTCCAGGAGCTCTTCGTGGCGGCGATGGCGTTCCCGCACGCCACCGCACCCATGCCCAACCTCGCCGCAGCTGGTCACGCTGCCCGAGGCGCCGGTCGCAGAGCGACGGCGGCCGGTCGCGGCCGGCGGCGACGACGAGGAGCAGCCGTATGACCGACGAGACGACATCCACGCCGAAGCGAGGCGGCCGACGCAGCGGGCGGCCGCGCCGCTCGCGCACGCATGCGAGCGGGCGGCGTGTCGACCGTCCGAGTCGTATCTCACCCGCAACCTTGACGCCCTTCGAGATCGTGTCCGACGAGGGCCTCGAGCTGCTCGAGCACAACGCCGACACGATCCTCGAACAGGTCGGCGTCGAGATCCGCGACCATCCGGCGGCACTCGAACGGTTCCGCGACGCCGGTGCCGACGTCGACGGCACACGCGTGCGCTTCCCCGCGGGCCTGTGCCGCCAGATCGTCCAGGCGATCGCACCGCGGCGATCTACGCCCAGCACGCCCGCAACCCCGAGCGGCAACGTGCAGATCGGCGGCGACGCCACGGTGTTCGCGCCGAACTACGGGTCACCGTTCGTGCACGACCTCGACCAGGGCCGCCGCTACGCGACCCTCGCCGACTTCGAGAACTTCGTGAAGCTCGCCTACCTGTCGCCCCACCTCCACCACACCGGCGGCACCGTCTGCGAGCCCGTCGACGTGCCGGTCAGCAAGCGTCACCTCGACATGGTGTACGCCCACCTCCGGTACAGCGACAAGCCGTTCATGGGGTCGGTCACGGCGGCCGAACGGGCCGTC
The DNA here is from genome assembly GCA_963827775.1 of uncultured Acidimicrobiaceae bacterium. GTDB lineage: Bacteria > Actinomycetota > Acidimicrobiia > Acidimicrobiales > Ilumatobacteraceae > Ilumatobacter. Next base: position 295,076 of record CAWHCI010000002.1, read on the forward strand.
GACTCGGTCGAGATGGCCCGAATCGCCTTCGGCGGCGATCTCGACGACCGGACGGTGATGACCAGCCTGATCAATGCCTCGTCGCCGCTGGTGTGGGACGACACGATGCTCGACGCCGCCGAGGTCTACGCCGACGGCCAACCAGGCGTCGATCATCACGCCGTTCATCCTGGCGGGGGCGATGGCGCCGGCGACCGCGGCCGGCGTCGCCGCCCAGACGCTCGCCGAGGCGCTCGCCGGCATGAGCGTTCACGCAGCTCGTCCGACCGGGCGCGCCGGTCGTCTTCGGTTCGTTCGCGAGCTCGATGTCGATGCAGACGGGCGCGCCGACGTTCGGGACCCCCGAGCCGGCGATCGTGCTGTACACCGTGGCGCAACTCGCCCGTCGGCTCGGCGTGCCGTTCCGCTCCGGCGGCTCGCTCACCGCCTCGAAGCTGCCCGATGCCCAGGCGGCCTACGAGTCGATGGCCACGATCCTGCCCACCGTGATGGGCGGGGTGAACTTCGTGCTCCACGCCGCCGGCTGGCTCGAGGGTGGCCTTGCGATCGGCTACGAGAAGTTCGTGCTCGACTGCGACCAGCTCGGTGGCGATGGCGACGTTCGTGAAGGGGCTCGACATCAGCGAGAACGGGCAGGCACTCGACGCGATCGTCGAGCACCCGCCGGGCGAGCACTTCCTCGGTACCGCCCACACGCTGGCGAACTTCGAGACGCGCGTTCTACCGATCGACCACGGCCGACAACAACAGCTTCGAGCAGTGGGCCGAAGAGGGCAGCCGAGACGCGGCACAACGCGCCAACGCCACCTGGAAACAGCAGCTCGCGACGTACGAGCCACCGCCGATCGACGAGGCCGTCGACGAGGAACTCCGCGACTTCGTGGCTCGCCGCAAGGCCGAGCTCCCCGACACCTTCGAATGATGGGAACACCAGCATGATCAGCACCGTGAGGAAGATCTGGCCGTTCGCGACGGCCGCCGTCGACGGCTCCCCCACGTTCTCGACGGCCATGGGTGAACTCGTTGCCAACCTGCACTACGAGATCGTGCCGATGAAGTCGATCGAGCAGGCGATCGACGATCTCCCGGCCGGCGCCCACGTCTCGGTGACCTGTTCGCCGGCGAAGGGCATCGGTGCGACGCTCGAGTACACCGATCGCCTGATCGGCCGCGGCCACCGGCCGATTCCGCATCTCGCCGCGCGCATGGTCGAGGGCGCCGACGAGGCAGCGAAGCTGGCCGGGTGGCTGCGCGAGCGTGAACTCCCCGAGGTGTACGTGATCGCCGGCGATGCGCCGGAGCCGGCCGGCCCGTACGACGGGGCGATGGCGTTCCTCCGTGACTTCCTGGCCGCCGACCCCGGTGTCCAGCGGGTCGGGGTCGCCGGGTATCCCGACGGCCACGCGATGATCCCCGACGACGTCGTCACCGAGCAGCTGCACCTCAAGCAGGCGTTGCTCGCCGAGCACGGGCTCGGTGGCTGGATCTCGACGCAGATGTGCTTCGACACCGACCGCATCGCCTGGTGGCTCGATCACGAGCGCGCGCGCGGGGATCGCGCTCCCCGTGCGCCTGGGGGTGCCGGGCGTCGTCGACCGCACCCGGCTGATGAAGATGGGCACCCGGCTCGGCATCGGTACATCACTCCGGTACCTCGGCAAGAACCGGTCAACGGTCATGCAGATGATGGCTCCGGGCGGATTCGACCCGACCGACATGGTGGTCGCCTTCGCCGAGGACGCCGAGCGGCTGGGCGTCGAGGCGCTGCACTCGTTCACGTTCAATGCGGTCGCCGACACCCGCGCCTGGCAGGAAGCGATCATGAGTGGGGGAGCCCCGGCCTGATGCGCGTCGACTCGATCGTCATCGGAGCGGGCGTGATCGGTTCATCGGTCGCGCTCGAGCTCGCCCGGACTGGCCGTTCGGTCGTGGTGGTCGACAAGGGCCCGGGTCCGGGCGCCGGCTCCACGAGTGCGTCGTCGGCGATCATTCGCTTCAGCTACTCCACCCGTGATGCCATCTTGACGGCGTGGGAGGCCGCGGCCAGGTGGAACGACTGGGAGGGGCACCTCGGGGTCGCCGATCCCGACGGGATGTGCCGCTTCATCCAGACCGGCAACCTGATCCTGCGGACCACCGGGTACGACGGCGCCGGGATGACCGAGCTCTGGAGGGAGATCGGGATCGCGTACGACGACCTGTCGGCGTCGGACCTGGCGCAGCGCTTCCCGTGGCTCGACAACGGCAAGTACTACCCGCCGAAGCGCGTTGACGATCCGGCGTTCGCCGACGATCCCGATGGCGAGCTGTCGGCGATCTACACGCCGGATGGCGGTTTCATCGACGATCCGATGCTCGCTGCGAAGAACCTCGCGTACGCGGCCCGTCAGCACGGCGCCTCGTTCCGGTTCCGGTCAGAGGTCACGTCGATCGAGCGCACCACCGGCGCCGTCACCGGCGTCACGTTGGCCGATGGGACGTCGATCGAGGCCCCGGTGGTGGTGAACGTGGCCGGTCCGCACTCGAGCGGGATCAACCGCCTCGCCGGGGTCGCGGACGAGATGGCGATCGGGCATCGCGCGCTCCGCCGGGAGGTCTTCGCAGCGCCGGCGCCGATCGGAGCTCGCCTCGAGGACGGCGCCCCGCTCGTCGCCGACCTCGACGTCGGTCAGTACTTCCGCCCGCAGCCCGGTGGCACACTGCTGATCGGCGGCACCGAACCCGAGTGCGACGATCTGCACTGGGTCGACGATCCGGACGAGAACCCCGAGTACCCGACCGTCGAGGTGTTCGAGACGTACATGATGCGCCTGGCCCGGCGCATTCCCGACTTCGGCGTGCCGAGCCGACCCACCGGCATCGCGTCGATGTACGACGCGAGCGACGACTGGGTGCCGATCTACGACCGATCGTCGCTCGAGGGCTTCTTCATGGCGTGTGGCACCAGCGGCAACCAGTTCAAGAACGCGCCGCTCGCGGGCCAGTATCTGCGTGCGATCATCGATGCCACTGCCGATGGCCACGATCACGACGCCGAGCCCGTGCAGTTCGTCGGGCAACGGACCGGACACTCGATCGACCTGGGAGCGTTCTCCCGCAACCGTGAGCCGGCGGCCACGTCCGGCACGGTGATGGGCTGACGTTCCCGGCACGTTCACCCGAGACCGAGGGGGAAACATGGCACGACGAGGAGGGGGACGGGCGGCCAGGGTGCGCGAGCGCACCGGCGCCGAGTCGGGACCGGTGGCGCCGGCGTTCATCACGCGGCGCATGATGCCGCACGACCTGCTGACGCCCGACGGCCTCGACGTGATCGAGGCGAAGGCCGACCAGATCCTCGCCGAGGTCGGGATCGACGTGAACGAGCCGGAGGACCGGGACGAGTTCCGGCGGGCAGGCGCTTCGATCGACGGCGCCCGCGTGCGCTTCGAACCGGGTCACGTTCGAGACCTGGCGCGCACGGCGCCGAGCGAGTTCACCCAGCACGCCCGGAACCCGGACAAGTCGGTCGTGATCGGCGGAAATCACGTCGTGATGGCGCCGGCCTACGGATCGCCGTTCGTGAGCGACCTCGCCGGCGGCCGCCGCTACGCGTCGCTGGAGGACTTCCGGAACTTCGTCAAGCTCACCCACGCGACACCGTGGTTGCACCATTCGGGCGGAACGATCTGCGAGCCGGTCGACGTGCCCGTCAACAAGCGCCACCTCGACATGGTGTACAGCCACCTCACGTGCAACGACCAGGCGTTCATGGGGTCGGTCACGATCCCCGAGCGGGCCCACGACTCGGTGGAGATGGCCCGCATCGTGTTCGGCGCCGACTTCGTCGACGAGCACTGCGTCATCCTGGGCAACGTCAACGTCAACTCTCCGCTCGTGTGGGACAACGCGATGACCGGCGCCATCCGCGCGTACGCCGAGGCCAATCAGGCACCGGTCGTGGTGCCGTTCATCCTCGGCGGTGCGATGGGGCCCGTCACGCTCGCGGGCGACATCGCCCAGGCCCATGCCGAGACGATGGTCGGCGTCGCGCTGTCGCAGCTGATCCGTCCCGGCTGCCCGGTGATCTACGGCAACTTCCTCTCGTCGATGGCGCTGCGGTCCGGGTCGCCCACGTTCGGGACGCCCGAGCCGGCGATCGGTTCGCTGGTGGTCGGGCAGATGGCTCGACGGGTCGGTCTCCCACTCAGGTGTGCCGGCGCCTTCACGGCGTCGAAGCTGCCCGACGGCCAGGCGATGGCCGAGTCGACGATGTCGATGATGTCGGCGATCCTGTGCGGCACGAACTTCATCCTGCACTCGGCGGGCTGGCTCGAAGGTGGCCTCACGATGGGGTACGAGAAGTTCGTGATGGACGCCGATCTCTGCGGAGCGCTGCACCGGTTCCTGGACGGGGTGTCGCTCGACGACGATCAGTTCGCCATCGACGGGTTCCACGAAGTCGGCCCCGGCAACCACTTCTTCGGGTCGCAACACACGTTGCGTCACTACGAGACCGCGTTCTTCGACTCGGCGACCGCCGACAACAACAGCTTCGAGCAGTGGCGTGACGGCGGCGAGAGCCGCACCGAGGAGCGGGCAGCGGCGCGGGTCGCGGAGGTGCTGGCCGAGTACGAACCGCCCCCGATCGACGAGTCGATCGACGCCGCGTTGCTCGACTACGTGGGGCGGAAGAAGTCGTCGATGCCCGACATGTGGTACTGAGTGTGGCACCCGACAGTTCGCGTACGCTGCCGAGATGACGTCCGGCGACGAGTGGGCCGCGGCTGCCGCCGGGTGGGACGACGAACCCGCCGTGCGGGCCTACGCGGCGGCGGCGTTCGAGTCGCTGGGACCGATCCTCGAACGGCACGCCGTGCGACTCGACGGCGCCCACGTCTGCGACTTCGGGTGCGGCACCGGTCTGCTGACCGAACGGCTGGTCGACACGGGCGCGACGGTCGATGCGATCGACTCGTCGACGGCGATGCTCGACGTGCTCCGCTCCAAGGTGGAACATCGTTCGCTCGCCGGCGTCACGGTGATGCACGAGGTGCGCGAGTGGTCGGGCGAGTACGACCTCGTCGTGTGTTCGTCGGTGTGCTCGTTCGTGCCCGACTATCCCGCGACCGTGGCCGAACTGGTGGGACGGCTCCGATCCGGGGGCGTGTTCGTGCAATGGGACTGGGAACGTTCCCCCGACGACACCGACGGGCACGGCCTGAGGAGGTCGCAGGTGCGCTCGACACTGGTGTCGTCGGGGTTGGTGGACATCGCGGTCGGGACGGGCTTCGAGATCGTCGTCGACGATCACCAGATGTGTCCGCTGGTGGGGCACGGCCGCCGTTCGGGAGACGGCTGATGGGCATCGAACGCGACCCGCACGCCGGTCCGGTCCCCGACGCCGCCTGGGCGGCCGACGCCGAGGCCCGGCAGGAGCGCGGCCGGGTCGAGATCTTCAACGCGACGCGGCCGGGTGGGCTCGACGGCTGGACGATGGACCTTCGCGCACCACGAAGCGATGCGCACGCACATCCTCGAGATGATCGACGACGAGGCCGATGACGACGGCACGATCCGGCTCCAACTGGTCGTCGACGCCGCGTAGGACCGGTTCGGGAACCACGAGCTGTTCCCGAACGGCCGGTTGAACAACTACGTGAGGTACACGAAGACCGATCTCGAGGCTCGTTGTGAGGTGGAGCGCATCCCGAGGTCGAGCCCGCAGCGCATCGTGCGGTGGCGGTCGGAGTGATCGCCGTCAGATCGGTCCGGCGCCGCCGGCCGAGGGCGGAGCGTCGTTTCCGACCACGGGTGGTCGGGGATTCCGGGGCGTATCGTCGAGAAGTCCGGCGATCAGGCGGAGCTCCTCGCTGACCGATGGCGTCGCTGCGTCGGCGCCGCCGGCATCGGGTGCCGGCGGGTCCGCCTCCGCCGGCGCCGTGGGGATGTCGCTGTGCGCGGGCTCGGGGACTTCGCGCTGCATGACGCCGACCGCCAGCAGGCCGCCGGCGACGAACAGCATCGGTGCCGCCGACGCAGCCAGCCGTGGACGCCGGGCCCGGGGGCGGCCGCGATGCGACAGGTCGCCGAGCACCGGCACGTCGATCGGCACCTCGCGGAGCTCGCGAGCGGCGTGGTGGAGCCGTCGCTCGATGTTCATCGAACGTGACCCATCTCGTCCAGCTTCGCCGCGAGTGCGGCGCGCCCGCGTTTGAGGTGCGTCTTCACGGTCTCGGGGCCCAGCCCGAGGATCTCGGCCACGGCGGCCATCGGCTGGTCCTCGACGTAGAACAGCGCCAACACCTCGGCCTGCCGCGGCGAGAGTTGCCGGAGCGCCTGCCACACCACCTCGTCGGCGAGGAACGGTTCGGCCGCGTGTTCGTCCTGGATGCGGATCCGTGCGAACGCCTTGCGTTCGCTCGCCTCGCGCCGACGGAAGGAGATCGAGCGGTTGATCACGACGCGTCGGACCCAGAGATCGGGACGATCGAAACCGACCACACGGCGCCACCGGCCGTGCGCCGCCACGAACGCCTCCTGCGCAAGCTCCTCCGCGACGGGCATCGAACCGCAGAGGGAGTACGCCAGGCGGACCACCGACGGATAGTGCGACCGGTAGAACGCCTCGAAGTCGAGCGGTGGCCGGCCGACGTCGCCCGGTCGTTCCGACGGCATCTCAGCGACATGATCGGGGTGCCGGCGGGCGAGCAGACGCCGCCGGATCTCGATCGGCGTGGAGATGGCCATGTGTACAACACGCACCAGACCCGGTCGACGGGGGACATCGGGTGCGGACCCACGACCCCCGCCATCGCCCGTGCCGTCGTGTGTCGACGGCTGTCGAGCGTGCCCGGCCGTCCGGCCTTCGTCGTGGTCTCCCACGCGTCGACCCTACCCCTCGTGCGCGCCGGCTGTCCGGTAGCCCGCCGGGGTCGTTCCGATGTGTCGCCGGAACTGACGCGTCATCTGACTCTGGTCGTAGTAGCCGCAGTCGGCGGCGATCTGAGCGATCGTCCGGTCGGTCGTGGCGAGGAGGGTGGCGGCCCGCTCGGCCCGGATGCGGAGGATGTACTGCTTCGGTGAGGTCGCGAGCGTGCGCTGCATCGCGCGCTCGAGCCGGTCGGCGCTCAGACCGGCGGCGGCCGCGAGATCACCGACCCGGAGCGGTTCGTCGCAGCGCTCGTGCGCGAGCTCGATCGCTGCCCGCAGGCCCGTCGCCTCCCGCGTGCGATCACCGAGTTGTGCGTCGACCGAGGTCGCCACCACGACCGTGCCGTACTCGTCGGTCGAGCCGCGCACCTTCGACGTGACGTACCACCGTCCCGCTCCCGACCGCTCGGAGTCGGCGATGAGCTCGAGCTGATTCCTGACGGCCTGACCGGTCGCCAGGAGCGCCCGATCCTGGGCCTCGTACGACGCGGCGAGCACGGGAGCGAAGAAGTCGCCGGCTCGGTGTCCGATCACCTCACGGTGGTGACGTCGCCGGGCACGGCGCACGAACGCCCGGTTGACACCGACGTAGTACCCGCGGGTGTCCTTGATCGAGATCATGACGTGGGGGACCCCTTCGAACAGCTCGAGCAGCAGTTGGATCGAGAAGGTCGGGTGGGTCATGGTACGAATGGAGCGTACTTCGCCCGAGTTCGTGCTAGCTGAGGGCGCCGGCAGCGTGTTGGCTGGAGGCGTGGGAGCACCAGATGCGTCTCTGCATTCGGGTCCGGACGATGGTGGTGCCGCATGCGACGGCACCCGCCACGACCGCGACGAACGGCGCGTCGGGACGGCGATCGAACGAGCGCGCTCGCTCGTGCGGGAAGCCGCCGTCCTCGACTCGGCGTCGAGCCGTGCCGACCGTCGCCGTCGTCGGAGGCTCGCTGCGCTCGTCGGGCGGCCGGCCGCGGCCGACTTCACCGTCCGGCTCACGGACGAGGTCAGCCGTCTCACGATCCCGGCGCGGGCAGCGCGACGATTCCGCGAGCTGGTCGCCGGTGCCGATCTGACCGGCTTCTCCCGCATCGACCGGGCGATGTTGCGCGTCGGCGCCGAGATGGCGCCACGGCTGCCTCGGCTGGTGATGCCGCTCGTCCAGCGCCGACTCCGTGCGGAGTCGGCGGGCGTGATCCTGCCAGCGACCGACCCGGCGTTCGGTGAGCACGTCGGCGCGAGGGCGGCGGCGGGCTTCCGATGCAATGTCAACGTGTTGGGTGAGGCGATCATCGGCGACGGTGAGGCGCAGCGACGTCTCGATCGGGTGGTCGAGCGACTCCGCCGACCCGACGTCGACTACGTCTCGGTCAAGATCTCGGCGGTCTGCTCCGCGATCAGCGTGCTCGCATTCGACGACACGGTCGCCCGCGTGGTGGCGCGGCTGCGGCCACTGTTCTCCGTCGCCGCCGAGTACGAACCACCCAAGTTCGTCAATCTCGACATGGAGGAATACCACGATCTCGAGCTGACGATCGTCGCGTTCCGCCAGCTGCTCGACGAGCCCGGGTTCGTCCACCTGGACGCAGGCATCGTGCTGCAGGCCTACCTCCCCGACGTCCGCGCGCAGGCCCTCGAACTCGCGAGGTGGGCCGAACGGCGCCATCGTCGCGCCGGCGGCACGGTCAAGGTGCGTCTCGTCAAGGGAGCGAACCTCGTCATGGAGACGGCGTCGGCGGAGATCGCGGGGTGGACGCCCGCAACGTTCGCCACGAAGCACGAGGTCGACGCCAACTACAAGGCGGTGCTCGACGTGCTGTGCGCGCCGGAGTTCGATGACGCCCTCCGCATCGGGGTGGCCAGCCACAACCTGTTCGACGTGGCATGGGCGCTGGGCATCCGAGACGAGCTGTCCGCAGCCGGCCGGCCGGCCCGGATCGGGATCGAGATGCTCGAAGGCATGTCGCCGTCGCAGACCGAGGTGGTCCGCGAGATCGCCGGCGACGTCGTGATGTACACGCCGGTGGTCGAGCGCCGTGACTTCCCCGCCGCAATCGCCTACCTGGTCAGGCGGCTCGACGAGAACACGACACCCGACAACTTCCTGGCACACCTGTTCGAGCTCGCCGACGACCCGGCCGCGTTCGACCGCGAGGCGAAGCGTTTCGCCGATGCCGTCCACGCCCGTCACACCGTCAGCGGCCGGCCACGCCGCCGGCAGGACCGGCACCGTGCGCCGGAGCCCCGTCCGCCGGGTGCACCGTTCGCCAATGCTCCCGACACCGACTGGACCCGTCCCGAGAACCGCTCGTGGATCGACGCGTCCCTGCAGCAGACACCACACTCTGCTCCGGCACCGCCGGTCTCGGTCGGCGACGTCGACGCCGCCGTCGTGGCCGCGGTCGATGCGCAGGCGACGTGGTGGGCGCTCGGACCGCAGGGACGTGCGGCGATCATCGATCGGGTCGGAGACCGGTTCGAGGCCCACCGTGGTCGGGCGCTGGCAGTGATGGCCGCCGAGGCCGACAAGACCGTCGCGCAGGGAGATCCCGAGGTCTCCGAGGCGGTCGACTTCGCGCACTACTACGCGCGCGAGGCGCTCCGGCTCGACGATGTCGAGGGTGCCGAGGCGTGTTCGCGCGGCACCGTCGTCGTCACGCCGCCGTGGAACTTCCCGTTCGCGATCCCGGCCGGCGGCGTGCTCGCCGGCCTGGCAGCGGGGAACACGGTCATCCTGAAACCCGCACCCCAGACGGTGGGTGTCGCCGAGCTCATCGCACAGTGGTGCTGGGAGGCCGGTGTCCCGACCGACGTGCTCCAGTTCGTGCCGGCGGCCGATGACGACGCCGGTCGCCGCCTCGTGACCCATCCCGACGTCGACGCCGTGATTCTCACGGGGTCGGCCGACACTGCGGATCTCTTCCACCGGTGGCGTCCCGAGCTGCGACTGCACGCGGAGACCAGCGGCAAGAACGCCCTCGTCATCTCGGCCTCCGCCGATGTCGACGAAGCGGTGGCCGACCTGGTCGCGTCGGCGTTCGGACATGCCGGCCAGAAGTGCTCGGCGGCCAGCCTCGCGATCGTGGAGGCGTCGCTCCACGACGACGAGGCCTTCCTCGAACGGATCCGCGACGCGGTGGCGACGCTGCGGGTCGGCTCGGCGACCGACCTGGCCACCGACGTCGGCCCGTTGATCCAGGCACCGGGTGTCAGGCTCGAGCGTGCGCTCACCGCGCTCGAGACCGGTGAACGGTGGCTGCTCCGACCCGAGTGTCGTTCCGACGACCGCCGACTGTGGTCGCCGGGTGTCAAGGTGGGCGTGCAGCCCGGTTCCTGGTTCCATCGAACCGAGTGCTTCGGGCCGGTTCTCGGGATCATCCGCGCCGACGATCTCGACCACGCGATCGAGATCCAGAACGGCACGGCCTACGGGCTCACGGCCGGGCTCCATGCCCTCGACCCGACCGAGATCGATCGCTGGATCGGCCGGGTCGAGGCCGGGAACCTCTACGTGAACCGGGGCATCACGGGCGCGATCGTGCAGCGTCAACCGTTCGGTGGCTGGAAGCGATCGGTGGTCGGACCGACCGCCAAGGCCGGCGGTCCGAACTACGTGTCGACGCTGTGTCGCTGGTCCGACGATGAGAACGTGCCGCTCGAGCGAGTCGCCGACGACTTCGATCGCTGGTGGAGGGAGGTCGGGTCGGTGGGGCACGACCCCACGGGCCTGTCGGTCGAACGCAACGAGTTCCGCTACCGCCCGCTGCCGGGCGGCGTGTTCGTCCGCTTCGGTGCCCGCGCGACCGACCGCCAGCGGGCGATCGTCGCCGCGGCGGCGGCGGCCACGGGATGCCGACTCGTCACGAGCGAGGCCCGCCACGAATCGCCGTCGGGCTGCGCTTCGCGAATCGTTGCGGCCGGGGTCGACCGATACCGGGCGATCGGCATCGGGATCGAAACCGACGTTGCGACCGCGTGCCACCGGTCCGGGGTGTCGGTCGACGATGCCGAACCGGTCGGCTCGCCCGACATCGAGCTCCCGAGGTGGCTCCGCGAGCAAGCTGTGACGATCACCCTGCACCGCCATGGCCGGATCGCGGCCGCCGCATCGCGGCAACTAGCTTCGACGCCGATGGCACACCGTGATCGAAGGGACGGTCCATGACCGAGTCGACGTCGCCCGATCCGCTGCTGCAGCCCTACCCGTTCAGGCACCTGACGCTGCGCAACCGCGTGTTCTCGTCGGCACACGAGCCGGCCTACTCCGAGGACGGCATGCCCAAGGATCGGTACCGGCGGTACCACGTCGAGAAGGCGAAGGGCGGCATCGCGCTCACCATGACCGCGGGCTCTGCCGTGGTGGCCGAGGACAGCCCGCCGGCGTTCGGCAACCTGCACGCCTACGACGACGCGATCGTGCCGTGGATCCGCCGGATGACCGACGACGTGCACGAGCACGGCGCAGCGTGCATGATCCAGATCACCCACCTCGGTCGGCGGACCGGCTGGGCGCAGGACGACTGGCTGCCCGTGGTGGCCCCCTCGCCGCTGCGTGAACCCGCTCATCGGGCGATTCCGAAGGAGGCCGAGGACTGGGACATCGACCGCATCGTCGGCAAGTACGCCGATGCCGCGGAGCGTATGCGGGCGGGCGGAATGGACGGCATCGAGATCGAGTCGTACGGGCACCTCTTCGACCAGTTCTGGTCGCCCGTGACGAACCGACGTGACGACGAGTACGGCGGTGACCTCGATGCCCGGATGACGTTCGGTTGGCGTGTGCTCCGGGCGGTCCGCGAGCGCGTGGGGCCCGAGTTCATCGTCGGCCTCCGCATGGCGATCGACGAACGACTCGCCGGAGGCATCGACACGCCGATCGGTCTCGAGATGCTCGGCCGGATCGAATCCGAGGGGCTCATCGACTTCGTCAACGTGATCCGCGGCAATGTCGCCGACGAGGTCGCGCTCACCGAGGTGATCCCGATCCACGGGATGCCGTCCGTTCCGCATCTCGACTTCGTCGGCACGGTTCGCGAACACACCGACCTCACGGTGATGCATGCCGCGAAGGTCGACGAGGTCGCCTCGGCACGTCACGCGATCCGGGAAGGCAAGGTCGACCTCGTCGGCATGACCCGGGCGTTCATGGCCGAGCCGCACCTGATGCGCAAGGTCATCGAGGGTCGTGAAGCACAGATCCGGCCGTGCGTCGGCGCCACCTACTGCCTCGACCGCATCTACGAAGGCCGGCGAGGCGCTCTGCATCCACAACCCGGCGACCAGCCGCGAGCAGACGATGCCGCACGTCATCGAACCGGCGTCGGCGAAACGGCGGGTCGTGATCGTCGGTGCCGGCCCCGCCGGGCTGGAGGCCGCCCGGGTCGCCGGCGAGCGAGGTCACGACGTCACGGTGCTCGAGGCCATGCCGTGGGCCGGCGGTCAGATCAACCTGGCGACTCGGAATCCACGCCGGAACGATCTCCAGGGCATCGTCGACTGGCGACTCGCCGAGTGCGCCCGGCTCGGCGTCGAGATTCGCTACGACACGTTCGCCGACGGCGAACTGGTCTCCTCGCTCACGCCCGACGTCGTGATCGTGGCGACCGGCGGTCAGCCGCAACTCCCCGAGCTGGAAGTCGGGGCCGACCGCGTCGTGACGAGTTGGGACGTGCTCGGTGGCGACGTCACGCCGACCGGCGACGTGCTGTTCTACGACGACAACGGCACGCACTCGGCGCTGTCGGCGGCGGAGCTGATCGCCCGCTCGGGCGCACGCCTCGAGATCGTCACGCCCGAACGTATGCTCGGCATCGAGGTCGGCGGCATGAACAGCGTGCCGTACGCCCGTGCGTTCAACGAGTGCGACACCCGGATCACGCTGCACCAGCGGGTGCTCTCCGTCCGGCCCGAGGACGGACGCCTGTGCGCGGAGGTCGGCAGCGACCACTCGCCGCACCGCACCGTTCGCCACGTCGACTGGGTGGTGACCGACCACGGCACCGCGGCCCTCGCCGACACGTACTTCGAGCTCAAGGCGTCGTCGTCGAATCTGGGCGCCGTCGACTACGGCGCATTGATCGACGGGCGACCGCAGGACCTCGTCCGCAACCCCGACGGTGCCTTCCAGCTGTTCCGGATCGGCGACGCGGTCAGCAGCCGCAACATCCACGCGGCGATGTACGACGCGCTGCGGCTCGCGAAGGACCTCTGAGCCGTTGTCGGTCGGTGGCCTGCGCGGGGATCTCGTCAGCTTGCGCTCGGCGGTCGAGTCCGACGTCCCGGCGCTGGTGGCGATCCGTGCGACGCCGGAGGTTCGCCGTCGCTGGCGAGCTGACGATCTCGAGCAGGACACGCTCGACTCGATCGGCGAGGAGGACCTTCACGTCCTGGTGATCGAGGACTCGGGCGGCCGGGTCGTCGGGGCGATCCAGTGGGCCGGGGAGGAGGAACCCGACTACCGCCACGCCGGCATCGATGTGTACCTCGACCCCGCCGTACACAATTGTGGTTTCGGTACCGACGCGGTGCGAACCCTTGCCCGCCACCTGTTCGACGTCGAGGGCCATCACCGCTTGGTCATCGACCCGGCTGCCGACAACCACGCCGCGATCCGGTGCTACGAGAAGGTCGGGTTTCGGCGGGTCGGCGTGATGCGGCAGTACGAACGAGGTGCCGACGGCACGTTCCACGACGGCCTGCTGATGGATCTGCTCGCCTCCGACCTGCGCTGACCACCGAAGCGCATCGTTTCACCGGTCGCGCACACGGGTGACCGCCGGGTACTGCGGTTCGCTGAGCCCCGCGCTCGACCACACCACCTGTTCGAGCCGCGCCAGTCCGACCTCGAGAGCCCGTGTCAGGCGCGCCTTCTGGCCGGTTGCCAGCAGGTCGACGACCAGCCCCGTGAACATCCCCTTGGCGAGCGAGGCCTCGGTCACGGCGGTTTCGTACGGCACGCCCTCGGCGACCAGCCGCGATTCGATGTTCGTTCGCCACAGGCCGATCTGTTCGCCACGCACCTGACGAGGCAGGCCGTCGAGCGTGGCCTCCATCGCCGCTGCTTCGATGCCCAACCGCACGATCGCGAGGTTGCGAGGCGACGCGGTGATCCATCGCCACCACGCACGGAGCAGATCGGCCTGGGACATCCTGGGCTGGCGGGTGAGCCACCGCTGCTCGACGTCCTGCTGGATGGCGCCCGACCGCCGGAGCGCGGCGATGATGAGATCGTCCTTCGATCCGAAGTGGTGCATCAGCGAGTTCACGCTGACACCGAGCTCGCCGGCCATCGGGCGCAGTGAGACGTTCGCGAGGCCGTGTTCGCCGAGGTAGGTGACCACGTCGTCGAGGAGCGCCGTGCGACGGTCGAGATCGACGAGGCGTGCCACGTCAGCTCCGCATTCTGGTGCCGGCAGGATCGAGCACGGGTTCGCTCAACAGCGTCGCCGGCCGTCGCTTCCCGATGATCTCGATCTCGAAGTCGCCGTCACCGGGATCGTCGGCGACGCCGGCCTCGATGTACCCGAGCGCCAGTGACTTCTCCGTGAAGTGCGCGTATCCGCCCGACGTGACCCAGCCCACGACGTGCCATCCGCCGGGGCCGTGGTGCCAGATCGGTTCGTCGCCGATGACGTCCGCGGGTTCGTCGGGGTCGGGGTCGACCTCGAAGTACGACAGGGAGCGCTTCGGCGGTTCGGCCGACTCGAGCGCAGTGCGTCCGACGAAGTCGTGGTCGAACTTGACGTAGCGGTCCATCCGCGCCTCGAACGGCGTGAAGATCGGCCGGTACTCACGAAACCACGTGCCGAACATCTTCTCCAGCCGCATCGTCAGCAGCGACCGCACTCCGAACAGACGCAGGCCGTGCGGCTCGCCGGCCGTCATCAGCGCGTCGAACACATGGCGCTGGTACTCGGGTGCCATCCACAGCTCGTAGCCCAAGTCGCCGGTGTACGTCATCCGGCCGACACCGCACGGCGCCATCCCGACGTGGAAGTTGCGGAAGTCCATGAACCGGAAGTTGTCGCCCGACACGTCGAAGTCGGTGACGGCCCGGAGGACGTCGCGCGACTTCGGGCCGGCGAGCGACAGGCCGGCCATGCGCTGGCCCAGCACCTCGAACGTGAAGCCGGCATCGGCGGGCATGTGCCGGAGGAACCAGCGGTGGTGGCTGTCGGTGGCACCGAGCGAGCTGAACAGGAAGAAGCCGTCGTCGGCGAAGCGGACGACGGAGAACTCGCCCGCGATCCGGCCGTGCTCGTTCAAGATCGCGGTGAGGTTGATGCGACCGACCCGCGGCAGTGTGTTCGTGAAGAGACCCTGCAACCACTCGGCGGTGCCCGGTCCGACGACCTGGTACTTCGAGAAGTTGGAGACCTCGGTGAGTCCGACGCCGTTACGGACCGCCAGCGACTCCTCGCCGACCAGGTCGAACGCGTTCGACCGGCGGAACGTGACCTGCTCGACCGGTTCCTCGCCGGCGCGCTGGAACCACAGCGGCGACTCGAGCCCGAAGTCGGCGCCGAACACCGCGTTGTGCTCGACGAGGCGATCGTGGATCGGCACGGCCTGGAGGTTGCGGCCCTCGGGCAGCTCCTCGTTCGGGAACGTGATCCGGAACCGGCGCCGGTAGTTCTCCTCGGCCTTGACGCGTGTGTACGGCACCGTCGCGTAGTCGCCGAAGCGGGCGACATCCATGCCCCAGATGTCGAAGCCGGGATCGCCCTCGGTCATCCAGTTCGCGAGCGCCAGGCCGACCCCGCCACCCTGACTGAGCCCAGCCATCACGCCACATGCGGTCCAGTAGTTGCGCAGACCGGGAACGGGTCCGACGAGTGGGTTGCCGTCGGGCGTGAACGTGAACGGCCCGTTCACGATCGTCTTGATGCCGGCGGCGGCCATGGCGGGGTAGTGGCGGAAGGCGACGTCGAGTTCTGGTTCGATGCGATCGAGGTCGGACGGGAGCAGCTCCATGTCGAAGTCCCACGGGGTGGTGTGTTCCGACCAGGCGCGGGAGTTCTGCTCGTACGTACCGAGCAGCATGCCCTCACCCTCCTGACGGATGTAGATCTCGCCGGTGAAGTCCATGGCCATCGGCATCTCTCGGCCGGTGGCCGCCACGTGGTCGGCGACCTCCTGCATCGGCTCGGTGACGAGATAGTGATGCTGCATCGCCAACACCGGATGCTCGACGCCGGCCATCCGACCCACCTCGCGTGCCCAGAGACCTCCGGCGTTGACGACGTGTTCGGCGTGGATCTCGCCGCGCTCGGTGATCACGGTCCAGGTGCCGTCGGCGCGGGGTTCGAGGCCGCTGACCCAGTTCTGCCGCGAGATCTCGGCGCCGGCCTGGCGGGCGCAGATGGCGTAGGCGTTGGTGACCCCCGTCGGGTCGACGTGGCCCTCGACGGGGTCCCACATCGCGCCGAGGAAGTACTGCGGATCGAGCAGCGGGAACAGTTCCTGAGCTTCCTTCGGCGAGATCATCTCGAGCTCGTCCATGCCGAGGTAGCGGCCGCGGGCGACGGCCATCGCGAGCCAGTCCATCCGGTCGCGGTCGGATGCCAGCGTGATGCCGCCGGGGAGGTGGATCGAGCAGTCCTGGCCCGATCGCTCCTCGATCTTGCGGTACAGCTGCACGGTGTACTGCTGCAGCTGGGCAACGTTGGGGTCGCCGTTCAAGGTGTGCATGCCGCCGGCGGCATGCCACGTCGAACCGGCGGTGAGCTCCTTGCGCTCGACGAGCACGACGTCGGTCCAGCCGTTCTCGGTGAGGTGGAACAGCACCGAGGCGCCGACGACACCGCCGCCGATCACGACCACCTGAGCAGATGTCTTCATGCGGGTCCTTTCATGGATCGAACATGTGCGTGAGCGGCGTGCGAAGCAGACATGATCACGTGCGAACCGATCATGATCAGTCGACGGGGACGCCGCCTTCGGCGGTTCGGCGGGCGACGAACTCGGCGAGCTCGTCCTTGATGGTGGGGTCGATGGCGGGTTCCTCGTACGCGGCGAGGAACGCCTTGACGAGTTGGTTGGCCTTGTGGGCGGCCTCGGGCCGTCCGGCTTCGTCCCACGTTTCGTAGTTGCGCCAGTCGCTGATCATCGGGCGGTAGAACTCGGTGCGATAGCGACCCTGGGTGTGGCCGGTGCCGAAGAAGTGGCCGCCGGGACCGACCTCGGCGATCGCCTCGAACCCCAAGGCGTCGTCGTCGACGATCAGGGGATCGAGCGCGGCCGACGCCATGTGCAGCAGGTCGGCGTCGATCACCATCTTCTCGAAGCCGGCGTGGAGGCCGCCCTCCATCCAGCCGGCACCGTGCATCATCAGGTTGCAACGGCCCGCGATCGCCCCCGAGATCGCGAACATCGACTCGTAGGCGGCCTGGGCGTCGACCGCATTCGCAGCGCACACGTTGGAGCTGCGATACGGCACCCGGTAGCGGCGGGCGAGCTGCCCGCCGACGATGGCGGTCTTCCAGTACTCGGGCGTGCCGAACGCCGGGGCGCCCGATTGCATGTCGACGTTCGACGTGAATCCGCCATAGATGAACGGGCTGCCCGGACGGACGATCTGGGTGAGCATCAACCCGACGAGGGCTTCCGCGTTCTGCTGGCTCAGTGCGCCGGCGAGCGTGATCGGTGCCATTGCACCCGCGAGGGTGAACGGCGTGACGCACACGACCTGGTTGCGGCGCGCCATCTCGATGACGCCGTGGCTCATCGGGACGTCGAGCGTCAGCGGCGAGTTCGTGTTGACGATCGTGAAGATGCTCGGTTCGGCGTCGAGCTGCTCGTCGCTCACGCCGCGTGCGATCCGCACCATCTCGACCGCGTCGATGTTGCGTTGCCGGCCGAGCGAGTACACGTGGAGTGCCTTGTCGGTGAGCGTCAGCAGATCGAACGTCGTGTCGAGGTGCCGGACGGACCCGTGGATGTCGACCGGTTCGACCGGATACCCGCCCGTGAGGTGGATCGAGTTGAGCGACTGGACCAACCGGAGCAGGTTCCGGAAGTCGTGCCGGTTGCCGGTGCGCCGGCCACCGTCGAGGCCGGACACGTTGGGAGCGCTTGCGACCGCGCCGAACGCGAGGTGATCGCCGCCGATGACGAGATCGTGGGCGGGGTTCCGGGCGTGGAGGGTGAACTGCTCGGGCGCGGTGGTGACGAGTTCCTCGACGAGCGCCGGGTCGAACCGCACCGTCTGACCGTCGATCGAGGCGCCCGCCTCTTCGAACAGCGCACGGGTCTCGGGATCGAGCACCTTCATCCCGAGTTCGGCGAGGATGCGAAGTGACGCCCGGTGGATCATCTCGATCTGGTCGCCGCTCGCCAATTCGGTCGGCGCGTGAAGGAGTCGTGGCTGCGCGAACGGACGCTGTTCCGGCAGTGTCGAGTCGAGCGCGGACGCGGCGCGATGTCGCCCCCGCCGACCTCCACGCTTCGATGATGTCGCCTCCACGATTCCCCCGAATGATGCGGTAATTCCCGGTACGACCGTACCGGACACTAGCTGGCCGACCCGGAGTTGGGAAGCGTCAGCCGGAGGGTCGAAGTGACAGGATCGGGAGGTAGTCGTCGAGGTCGAGCCGGACGAACTCGGCGATGCGGAGTGCCGCGAGCGCGCCGGCCACGGCTGGGTCGGAGACGGCGTCGTCGAACGCATCGCGCAGCTCGGTCACCTGTGACTCGCCGAGTGTGGGACAGCGCCGCGACCGGCGGGGTCGGCACCACCGGGCCGAGGCCGATGGTGTGCAGGTCGCCGACGAGTTCGGGCAGATGGTCGGCGATCAGGGCGAGGCTCCATCCGTCGACGCTGGCGAGGTCGGCGTCGCCGGCCGCGAGCGCGCGGATGCCGGCGAGGTGGGAGCCCGTGAACACCACGTCGCCGGGCCAGGTTCCGCCGGGTCCGACGGTGGCGGCGAGGAGGCTGATCCACCCCGACAGGCTGTCGGCCGAGTTCGCCACCGCCCGTGTCGTCGGGGCAGTGAGTTCGACGACGGGTCGATCGTGTCGGCTGAGGAGCACCGATCGGTAGTGGGCCGGGTCGGCGGCGTGCGGTACGTCGAGCGAGAAGGCACCGATCACCACCCAGTCGTGCTGATGCTCTGCCACGAGCGGTCCACCGCAGATCTGGGTGACGACGCACCGCTCGTCGCCCCAGCCGGCGTGGACGTCGCCGGTGGGCGTGATCTCGTCGGGGGCCCAGCCGACTCGCGAGTGGACGGCGGACCACAACTCGTCCCAGGCCCACGCCACGGATGCGAACGGGTACATCCCGAACTCGACGCGAGAGGGGCGGGTCACCGGACGATCCGCGGCGAGACGGGTGATCCGGCGGAGCATGCGGGCATGCGGCCAGAGTAGAGGCCGTACCGTCGGACCGGGATCACGCCTCGGTCCCGTGACCTGACAGGATGCTGCTCGTGCACCTCACCGTCGGCCCCTACCGGTTCAGCGAGACCGACGCTCGTCGAACGTTGCTCCACGCGACCGAGTTCCTGGACGACTTCCCGGCGACGGCACATCCGCAGCAGGCGGACCGGCGATCGCGGATCGCCGAGGTGCTCGCCGGGATCGATGTCGAGGGAGCTCACGTCGACGCGTTGGCCGGCCCGCTGGAGGCCGTGTGGACCGAGCTGTTGACCGCCCGTGACGATCTCGTCGCCGTCGATGCGCTGCCCGAGTACTCCGTGGGCCACGTGGTCCGAGTGAGCGTGTCGGACGGCGGCGTACCCAAGCGGGCGGTCGATGCCGTCGAGGTGGGGTTCGCCGGGGTGACCGGCGACCGGCAGGCCAGCCGCCGACACCACGGCGCCCCGTTCCAGGCACTGTGTCTCTGGCACGCCGAGACGATCGACCAGCTCGCCGCCGACGGTCACCCGATCACCTACGGCGATGCCGGTGAGAACGTCACGATCTCCGGGATCGAGTGGCCGATCGTCCGGCCGGGCGTACGGGTGCGACTCGGATCGGTGTTGTGCGAGGTCTCCTCCCACGCCGAGCCGTGCAGCAAGAACGCCCAGTGGTTCAGCGACCGCGACGTCTCCCGCATCCACGATCGGAACGGGCCCTGGAGTCGGATGTACGCGACCGTGATCGAGCCGGGGTCGATCACGGTCGGTGACACCGCCGTCGTCGAACCCGACGGCTGAGTCCCCGCGGCCGCCGGTCAGCCCACGCCGACGACGCCGACCACCATGTGGGACCGGTCGTGGGCTGCGCCGTCGCGGCGGATCGGTTCGGAGGCGCTGGTCAGGATCTCGACCGACGCAGCGCGGAGCGCCGCGTCGAAGTCGCGCCAGAATGACGGTGCCACGGACCAGACGATCGTTGCGCCGCGTGCATGCAGGTCGACGAGCCGTCGGACGGCGTCAGCGGTGACGTGACCGGTCGTGAAGGTCCCGGCCGAGACCGAAGCGGCGAATCGCTCGGTGAACGCCGGCGGCTCGTTCAGGTCGCCCTCGACGAGTCGGCGGTAGTGGCTCCGCCGCTGCGCCACGGCGAGCATGGCGGGCGAGAAGTCGACGCCCGTGAGTGACGTGAAACCGTGCTCGGCGAGGTGCTGCCCCACCGCGCCGGTGCCACAGCCGAGGTCGAGCACCGGCATCGACCGGTCCGGTACGTGTTCGGCGAGCAGGTCGGCGACCCGCCGGCTGCCCGTCACGCCCATCGTGTCGAACACGTCGGCGTCGTACCGCTCGGCCCACTCCTCGTACAGCGCCTTGGCCGCCTCTGGCGATGGCAGTCGTCGGGCCCGCTCGAGCGGGTTCATGTCGGGCATGTCACGGACCGTCGGCGTGGGTCAGCCAGGTCTCGAGGTGGTCGGCACCATGTCGTACGTGATCCAGGTGGTGCGGGTGGCGAGCTTGTCGTACACCGCGCGGGCGCGGTCGTTGTCGTCAGCGGTCGTCCAGCGGATGATCGCCCAGTCGTGTTCGGTGGCCAGGCGGTCCATCGCGTCGTAGAGCGCATCGACGGCTCCCGAGCCCCGGTGCTCGGGATCGACGAACAGGTCGTCGAGGTATCCGGCGATCACGCCTCGGAGCGGCCGCACCCACTCGCGGAGGTGGGCGAGCCCCTGCGGCTCGCCGATCTCGTCGCCGTCGGCGTCGAGCGGCACGGCGACGAGGGCGATGATCGATCGATCGTCGTGGATCCACGACCAGATCTGTCGCTGGTGTTCGTCGGACGTCGGCGTCTCGTAGAACGCGGCGTAGCCGCGGTACAGCCGTGTCCAGGCATCGAACTCGTCGGGCCCCACCGGTCGCACCGTCCACAGCATGCGACCAGCTTCGCAGGGCGGACTCGACGATTCAGGGTCGTTCGACCCGCGGGTCGCTGGTCGGCACCCGGGCGTGACGGGAGAACGTGGTCGCGGTGGGCGTGCCGCGCCATCACACCGCCTCACCGACGACTGCCGGCCATCACGAGTTCCCCGTGCCGTACCTGGTGGTCGGCGGATGGCCGGTCGCCGGGTTGGCGATCGGCGTCGTCGCGACGTCTCGGGTGCAGGCGAGCCCGGTTGCTGACTGCTCGCTGACTCCTCGCTGACGACGTCAGGCGGAGTTCAGCTCCTCCGTTCGACGATGACTGAGCACATCCATCGTCGGAAAGGACTCCTCATGTCACGCTCCACAACCCTCACCGGCGCGGCAGTCGCCGCGATCCTGCTCGCCACGGCGGCGATCGCCGGTCCGGGGTCGAACGCCGCCGCAGACGTCGAGATCGAAGCGTTCGACGTCGCCACGATCGGCATCGAAACCGGCTCGCTCGCGCCGGACGGCTCCCGGTCCGACAGCACGGACTTCGAGATCCAGTGGTTTGCCGACTACACCGGCGTCGTCTCGTGGAACATCGAGGATCCCGCCGGGAACGCCGTGTTCACGGGCGCGCTGGCCGGCAGTGCGGCCCAGCAAGCCGCGAGCGAGCTGACCTTCGCTTCCCGGCCGAACCACCCGTACGCTCCCGACGAGTATCCGGGCGAAACGCTGGAGTCGTTCTTCGAGCGGTACCCCGAGGGCGACTACACCTTCACGGGCACGACCGATGACGGCACGATCGTCCGCTCGACGGCCCACCTGACACATGACATCCCCGCCCATCCCGACGTCAAGGTGCGGGTCAAGCGCGACGATGTCCGGCTCGTGTGGCGAAGGATCAGCGACTGTTTCGGCGACGCGGCCTGCGAGCACGCCGACATCGTGGAGTACTCGATCAAGATCTCCGAGGCCGCCGAGACCCGCGACGACTTCACCGACGGCGCGTTCACCAACGGTGATGCTCGGTTCACGGAGACGCATTACGTCCCCGAGCAGATCTGCGGCAAGCGCGCGTGTCGTGTCGAGGTCGACGACGAGTTCTTCGTGCCCGGCAACACCTATGAGGTCCAGGTCTTCGCCATCGAGGCCTCCGGCAACTCGACCTACCGCGAGCTCGAGCTGACCTACCCCACCCGCCGGCGGTAGACGAGCCTCTCGTACCGGATCGAGGCCGACCGTCACCGGCTCTCGGTTCACCGCCGAGAGCCGGTCGGTCGTGGTGGCGGCTCGGGCACGACTCGGCAATGCCGGGGCTCAGCGAGTCCGTGTCGACGACGCACCTACGAGCGGTCGCAGCCGCGCTGAAGCTCGCCACCCGTCAGCCGAACCCGCCACGGGCCCTGCGTCGGCTGACGGGGACCGTGGCTGCGTCCGTCAGGCGGCGACGGGCCTCCGGTCGTTGAGGCTGCCGGTCCAGTAGACCTCGCCATCGGGACGAATCCAGGTGGCGACTCGATCCGCCGTCATCGTGAACACCCAACCGCCCTCGTGCACCAGATGGTGGTGCGGTTCGCAGACCGGGGCGAGATCTGCCAGATCGGTTCGCCCTCCCAACCGCCACGGTGTGATGTGGTGGATGCGGCAGTCGTCGATCGTCACCGTGCAGTCGGGGTGTGAGCAGGTGGCTTGCATCGCTTCGATCGCCAGTCGTTGTTCGTGTGTGGCGAGTCGTTTGGCCCGGCCCTCGTCGAGCACGACGCCCTCGCCGTTCAACACGACCGGGATGATGCCGGCATCGCACGCCATCCGCCGCACCGTGTCGACCGGCAGCGACACGCCGCTGTCGGTCTCGCAGAGGGTGGTGTCGTGGCGGCCTTCGGTGAGCGTCGGTAGATCGACGTGGACCACCATGCCGATGCGGGCGTTCCCACCGGTCGAGGACACGGCGTCGACCAGGGCGTCGACGGTGAGCCGGTCCCAGGACACGTTCGTGCCGCCCTGTTGGTTGCGGCGGCGCAGTGTGCCCCGCTCGCGTTGGACCGCCGACCAGATCTGGCGGTCGGTGAGCGGGTCGCACTCGATGTGGGTGTGGTGCATGCCGGTCGCCTTGTCAACCCAGCGGGAGATCTTCGACTGCTGCCGTTGCTGCTCGAGCTCGTCGACGTCGGCGCGCGCGTTGTGCTGAGCCCGGATCGACTTTGCCAAGGCGCGGCAGCTCTTTTCGAACGCGTCGACGCCCTGTCGTTCGGCGTCATCCAACAGTGACTCGGCTTCGGCGACGAACTCCGCCGTCTCGGTCTCGTCGAGCGAACGGGTCGCCGAAGCAACCGCATCCACGTGGCCGGCCGACACGGCACCCTCGGCCAAGGCGTCTTCGAACCCCGGCATCGCCGTACACACGGTCTCTCGCTCGGCCGCGGCCTTAGCGTCCTTGGACGACGTTCGGCCGTCACGTGCGAGCGAGTGTTCCGGTGGTGCCGCTTGCCCGTCGTCGGCCAGGCGGCGTTGAGCTCGGGTTGTTCGCACCTTCTCGGCGTCGAGCCACGCTTGCAGTTGCGCAATTCGGCCGACGTGGACGGTCAGACCGTCGGCATCGAGCACGTCGGGGTCGGTGTCGCGCACGTGGGCGTACACCGCGTCAGGCTGATGTCGCATGTGATCTCCGATCGTTGTCACTGAGGTTGGGGACTCAATCGAGTCGATCTGATCGGGGAAGCCGGAAACCGCACTTTATCGAACACACGTTCGATATGCAACCCGTCGACAGGAATTCCTCGGTGAACGTCGAAGCCCGCCGACTTGGGCGTCGCCTCTGCGATGACGTCATCGGGAGCGTTGGCGGGCGCGGTGGTCGGCGGTGTGGGTGCGGCTGGCGCATCGGGGGTCGCTGCAGAATCGCTTCGACCGGTTCCTCGTGGCGTCGTAGAAGAGCCGCTCGCAGTCATCGGCGTCGCAGCGACCGAGGCGGATGGTGCCGTTGTCGCAGAGTTCCTGGGCGAGCGCCATGAGCACGTCGGCGACGAACTGGTCGTCGAAGGTTGCCGTCGGCGGCGTCCAGTGGATGTGCGGACCCACGTCGTGGTGATCGACGATCGACGGCGTGATCGGCAGCTCGGTGAGCTCCTCGTTGACGCGGGTGGCAGCGGTCGTCACGTCGAGATCGGGGAGCTCCTGGAGGAACGGCAACAGCTGCTCGAACCGCTGTTCTGCGCGACGAATCGAGGCGGCCGAGGCGTCGGGGGCGCGGCTGAATCCCGCCGCCGTCAGCACGGAGCGCAGGTCGAGGTCATCCTCGATCAGCCCGTTGGCGACGTCGATCGCGGTCTCCAACGTGACCCGGACCTCGGTGTCGGTGACCGATGCCACATGCATGATTCGAGCCTATCCCAACGGCAGTTGCCGTGATGCGCTATAGCGTGTTAGAACCTTACATGCTGTAAGGGGCTAATACGTAAACGATCATTACCAGGTCGAGGACGAGTCCCGCTCGAGAGGAGTGAACCAATGTCACCCGTGCTACTCGGCACACTGCTGGTCGTTGCGAACGTGCTCGGTGCCACGATGGCGCTGCCGCAGGCGATTCGGCTGCTCCGTACCGGCCGATGCGATGGCGTGTCGGGCGGCTGGGCCGGGCTGAGCCTGGCGATGAACCTGTGGTGGCTCTCGTACGGCCTGGCCTCGGGACTCTGGAGCCTCGTGCCGGTGTCGGCGGTGGCCGCCGCGCTCTACGTGGTGATCGCCGTCACCTGGACCCGGCTGCGCGGGCGGATTGCCCTGCGCGAGGTGGCGCTCGGCTTCGCCGTCGGCCTGTTCCCGGTGCCGTTCCTGGTGGTCGGCGGGTGGTCGCTGGCCGGGTTGGCGATCGGCGTCGGCTACGGCGTGCAACTGGCGCCCGCCGTCGTCGCGACGTACCGGACGCGAACGTTGCACGGCGTCGCTGCCGGCACGTGGTTGATGGCGTGGACCGAGGCAGCGATCTGGCTGGTCTACGGAGTCACGCTGGCCGATGGCGCCCTGCTCATCGGTGGCGCGAGCGGCGTTGCGTTGTCGACGGCGGTCCTCGCCCGTCTGACCGTCACCGGGCACCGCCCGTTCAGCGTCCCCCGCCCGGCCTGGGCGTTCGGCTGAGCCAGCTCGTCACCGGGCCGGCGATCGGGACCCATCTGCCGTCTGCACGCCGCCCGCCACGCTGCGGGCATCGTGGGGTTACCGGCCATCGTCCACTGGAACGAGGGCGTCCACCGGCCACGAATCCGCCCTGGGGCGAACACCGTGGGCGTCGAGGACGCGTTGCGCCAGATTTGACCGATGGACGAGAACGGGTCGGACCCGGCCCAGCGATCCGAGGCGCCGGTGTGGGATCCTCCGCGTCCGGCTGCGATCGAGCACGAGCCGCCACCCGTTGCTGCTGAGTCGTCTGACACCGGGCTGCTGATCACTGCCGTCGTGGTGGGGGCGATCGCCGCGCTCGGCTCAGCCGTCTCGGCGTGGCGAGGTGGCCACGGCGTCGCCAATGTCATCGGCTCGGTGCTCGGAGTGTTGCTGATCCCTGCCGCGGTTGCGTGGCTGTTCAGCAGGAAGAGCCGTCCTGATCGCGTTCGTGGTGTGCGTGGGCATCTACGTCACGTCACAGGCGTTCAATCGGGCTGTCGAACACAACACAGCACGGGACCAGGCGCGGACCACGCAACTGCTCGAGCCCGTTGGCCAACCGAAGCTCGAAACGGTTCGCGGCGAGTGTCTCGTCGAGCAGGTGGCAGAATTCGATTCGTCGACGCTGGAGCAACTGGAACGAACCGACCGACCACCTGACCCGGTCGCTGCGGAGCGCCTTCGCAACTCGGTGATCAACTGCGACGTGCAGGCACTCTTCGTCGATCAGTACCTGGACGGAGTGGAGTCGCAGGGCGTTGCCACGGACGCCTTCGACCGCAGGTGCATGATGTTGGCGATCAGCGAACCAGGCGTTGCGCTCATGCACGCGACGCTGAACACGACGATGGTCGACGTGCCGGCGTCCGCGTCACCGGACAACCCGCTCGTGCCCCTCTTCGTGCCGTGGTCATCGTGCATCGACGGTGGGGTCTACCTCCGCGACTCGCTGCGAGCGTCGGACGGCCCGACGTTGGTGTTCAGCTCCGTGTCCTGTCTGTCCGACTGGTTCGAGGTCGACGATCGCATCGTGCGGATGATGGCCGGTGGACTTACCCGACAACGAGATCCTCGGCATGACCGCCTGTTTCACGGACGAGGAGTACGACGCCTGGCTCCGGGGCGGGACGACCTGAACCGTGAGTGGGCCGGCGGCCGGTCGTGCGGCACGACGCGTCGCCGGTTCAGCCTGACGCGTCGGTGATCGCGGGGACGATCTCGAAGAGGTCGCCGATGACGGCGTAGTCGGCTTTCACGACCATGTTGGCCTGAGGGTCGGTGTTGATGGCGAGGATCTTCTTGGCGCCCTTGGCGCCGACCCAGTGTTGGATGGCGCCGCTGATGCCACAGGCGATGTAGAGCTGCGGGGCGATGCGGGTGCCGGTCTGGCCGACCTGGTCGGAGTGCGGGCGCCACCCGTTGTTGGTGACCGCACGGCTGCAGCCGACGGCGCCGCCCAACATCGCGGCGAGCTGCTCGAGCACCTCGAATCCTTCGGCCGAACCGACGCCACGGCCTCCGCCCACGACGACCGGCGCGGTCGCCAGCGTGATGCCGCCCTCGACGACATCGCGGTCGGTGATCTGGGTGCGCAGGCCGATGTCGGCGACCGGCACGTCCAGTGCCGACACGTTCGTCTCGACGGGCGCCTCCTCGGCCTCGACGGCGTGATGAGCGACCGACACGATCGGCAGGAGCGACGACAGGTGAACGTCCTCGTTCAACGAGCCGCCCCACTGGACCCGGGTCATCTCCCAGTCGTCGCCTTCGCCGGCGTGCACGTCGAGGCAGTTGGCGACGAACGGCAGGTCGAGGACGGCGGCGGCGTGGGCGAGCATCTCGTTGCCGCGATCGGTACCGCAGGCGACGAGGCCCGACGGCGACAGTGCCGCGGCCGCGGCCGCGATCACGTCGCCGCAGACCTCGGGGCTGTAGTCGGTCAGCCAGTCGACCGGCACGACGTGCACCGTCGAGGCGCCGTAGCGGGCGCACTCGTCGGCCAGCGACCCGTCGACGATCAGCAGCGCCTCGCACCCGACTCCCAACTGCCCGGCGAGTGAGCGCGCGAACGTCAGGGCCTCCGCGGACGCGCCTGCCATTTCGCCGCGGTCGTGCTCGATGACAACCAAGATCGGACCACTCATCGCGACACCCCATCGGGCGATCGTCGTGAGCGTCGGCCCGGCAGACGCGGTCCGATCCTCACCCGAACGAAGTTGCGCCGACGTGCTCATGACGTGACCTCCTCGGGCCAGAGGCCCAGTTCCTTCAACAACTCGATCACCTTCGGTGCGGCGTCGGGGCCCTCGCCGAGGATCACCGTGTCGGACACCTGCTCCTCGGGACGGACCAGCCGTACCTTCGACTGCCCGCCCGGCGCTGCATCGGACGACACGACCGACACATCGAGCTTCTTCGACGCCAGCCGGCCCCGCATGGTGGGGTAGCGGGGCCAGGTGATGCCCTCCTTGACGCCGACCACCGCCGGCAGCGGGAGTTGGTACACCTCGGAGCCGGCATCGATCTCACGCCGGCACACGAACGACGACCCGTCGTCCGACAGCTCGACACCCTTGAGCCCGTTGACGACCGGCCGGCCGAGCGCCCGGGCGACCCGGATG
This sequence comes from uncultured Acidimicrobiaceae bacterium, assembly GCA_963827775.1. Lineage (GTDB taxonomy): Bacteria > Actinomycetota > Acidimicrobiia > Acidimicrobiales > Ilumatobacteraceae > Ilumatobacter. The sequence continues at coordinate 323,019 of CAWHCI010000002.1, forward strand.
CCGACCTGGTAGCCGCCGGTGTCGGCCGACTCGTTGCCCATCACGATCAGGTCGAACGCGCCGTCCTCGGCTTCGATCGCCCGGATCGCTTCGGTCAGCGCCACCGCAGTGCGCTGCGGGTCCCAGTCCGTCCCGTCGACCGACACGAGGGTCGCCTTGTTCACGCCGATCGATGCGGCGTAGCGACACTGCTCGTCGGCCTCGGCGACACCGAGCGTCAGCACGTGGGACTCGCCCCCGTGCTGCTCGACGAGTTGCACCGCCAGCTCGACCCCGCACTCCTCGTGCGGGCTCATCGTGAACCCGAGGTTGGCGGTGTCGACCGCCCGGCCGTCGGGGGTGACGTTGATCTTGGCGCCGGGAGCCGGCACTCGCTTGACGCAGACGAGCACTCTCATCGCACGTGCTCCGTACTCCTGGTGTCAGGCTCACTCCGTACCGTCGGTGGGTGTGGCAGGGGTTCGGACGCTGGACGGAGAGAGCCTGACACCATCCGTACCGTCGGTGGGTGTGGCGGGGGTTCGGACGTTGGGCGGAGAGAGCCTGACACCGTCCGTACCGTCGGTGGGTGTGGCGGGGGTGCCGGCGCTGGGCGGAGAGAGCCTGACACCGTCCGTACCGTCGGTGGGTGTGGCGGGGGTTCGGACGCTGGACGGAGAGAGCCTGACACCACCCGTGCCGTCGTCATGACTTCAACCTGGTGTCGTCGGGGTCGAAGGCGCTGCCGGTGCCCACGACCTTCACGGGGAACAGTTCGTTCATGTACATCACCTGCAGGTCGGTGCCGGGCGCGGCGTGCTCGGTCGGCAGGTAGGCCATCAGTAGGTGCTTGCCGACCGACGGGCCGTACCCCGCCGAGGTCACCCGGGAGACACGTCCGTGCGAGTCGAAGAGCACGTTCCCGTCCAGGTCGCAGATCGGCTCGTTGCCGCCCTGCATCCAGCGGACGCGGCCCTGCGAGTCGGTCTGGTCCTCGACCGTGAGCGTGCACATGTGCACCTCGGGCTCGCCTGCTGCTCGTGCGCGCAGGTACGCCTCCTTGCCGATGAAGTCGGCCGACTTCACCTTCGGCCTGGCGAGACCCGCCTCGAGCGGGTTGTACTCGCTCTCGAGCTCGGCGCCCTGCAGGCGGTAGCCCTTCTCGAGCCGTCCCGACGTGCCGTACACGCCACCGCCGGTCGCCCGGATGCCCTGATCGGAGCCGGCCGCCATCAGTGCGTCCCAGAGCTTCGGCGCGTCGTCCCACGCCACGTAGATCTCCCAGCCGGTGTCACCGACGTACGAGATGCGGAACAGCGTGGCGTCGATCTGCTCGCCGTTGCAGTCCAACGCGACGTTCACGAGGCCGCCGTAGGGCGAACCCTCCTGGCTGAGGTCGGCGTCGGTGAGTTGTGCGAGCACGGTCGGCGCCTTCGGCCCCCACAGACCCAGGGTCGACATCTCGAGCGTGCGGTCGGTCACCGTGACCGAGCCGTCCTTCGGCATGTACTTGCGCATCCAGTGCAGGTCGCGGCCGCCGTCGAACACGCCGGTCACCACGAGCACCGTCTCCTCGCCCGTGCGGTGCATCGTGAGGTCGGAGTGGAAACCACCATCGGGTGTGAGCCACGGCGTGTAGGTGGCCCGGCCGACCGGTCCGATCTTGTTCACCGACAGATAGTCGGCGAACTCGACGGCGCCCGGCCCGCCGATCTCGAACAGCTGGAACGCCGACAGATCGACGATCCCACAGTTCGACCGCATGTTCAGGTGCTCGCCCACGGTGATCGGGCTCCACCAGCGGTTGTCCCACTCGACCTCGCGCTGCGCGATGTCGTAGCGCTCGATCAGGTCGGCGTTGCTCTCGTACCACTGCGGGCGCTCCCAGGTTCGGGCCTGGAAGAAGAATGCGCCCAGCTCTTCCTGGCGCGAGAACAGCGGCGACACCTGCAGGTTGCGGCGCCCGTCCCACTGCTCGGCCGGATGCACGATGCCGTACGTCTTGTTGAAGTGCTCCTCGGCCCGACGCCAGATGTGTTCGTCGTTGCGCTCCTGGTCGTAGAAGCGGGCGATGTCGGCGCCGTGGGCGTCGATCACCCGCGGGTAGCCGTAGGTCATCCACTCGGCGACCACCTGGGCCATGCCGGGCCCCTCCTTGACCCACACGGCCGCCGCCGACCAGAGGTTGCGCACCTCGGCCGTCTCGCCGAGGCACGGCATCGCGTCCGGTGTGAGCGACAGCAGGCCGTTGATCGCGTACTTGATCTCGGCGTCGCCGAGCATGTCCATCAGTTCGATGGCCTCCTCCATCTGCTGGTCGAAGTCGTCCTGCGTGAACGGCATCTCGGTGGGGGAGAGGGCGGCCTCGTCATTGCTGGGGATCTCATCGGGATGATGCAGGATCGGGCGGTGGGCGTACGAGCCGACCTCCATCGAGCCGGACGACTGGCGCTCGTAACAGAACGTGTCCATGTCGCGCACGATCGGGTAGCCGATCTCGTTGTTCGTCTCGGCGAGGATGTCCATCGGGCCGACGTCGGCCATCTGGTGCACGGCCGGCACGAGCGGGATGGTGGCGCCGGCCATGTTGGCGATCCGGTTCGACCACACACCGCACGCGATCACCACGTACTCGGCCTCGATGCGCCCCTTGTCGGTGACCACCGCGGTGACCCGCCGAAGACCTGACGCCGGTTCATCTTCCGTTTCGACATCCAACACCTCGGTGTTGGCGAACACCTGCATGCCGGCCTTCTCGATGGCCTCGTTGCGGAACAGCGTTCCGGTGTCGAGCGAGTCGACGACCGACACGGTCGGGCAGTAGAAGCCTCCGAGGATCACGTCGTCGTTGATGAACGGCACGAGTTCCTTCACCTCGGCGGGCGTGAGCATCTTCGCCTCGACGCCCCACGCGGCGGCCGAGGTCATGCGCCGGTCGAATTCGTCCATGCGTTCCTGGGTGCGGGCGACCTCGATGCCGCCCGAGTCGACCGAGCGCTCGACGTCGCGGTACTGGTTGGCCGACTGCACGCCGAGCAGCGCCATCTCCTTGTTGTGGTCGACCGGGAAGATGAAGTTGCTGGCGTGGCCCGTCGACCCGCCCGGGTTGGGGAGCGGCCCCTTGTCGAGCAGGACCAGATCGGTCCAGCCCAGCCGGGCGAGATGGCCCGCCAGGCAGTTGCCGACGATGCCGGCGCCGATGATCACGCACTTCGCAGACGATGGAACGGTGTCGCTCACGGAGACTCCCCACGGGTCGGCGAACGGAGCGAACCGGGTTCACTCCGTTCGGTCTGATATATCATCAATGTATCACGACGACTTCCTTGAGTGCACAGGCCTACGACCGGATCCGCCGGATGATCGTCCGGCTGGAGCTCGCGCCCGGCGACGTGCTGCGCGAGGAGGATCTGCAAGACCGCCTGGGCATCGGCCGCACCCCGATCCGTGAGGCGCTCCAGCGCCTGGCCCGCGACCAGTTCGTCATCGTCATCCCCCGGCGCGGCATGTTCGTCGCATCGATCGACGTCGACGAGTTGGCGATGCTCTACGAGACCCGCGCCGTCATGGAGCCCTACGCGGCCGCGCCTGGCGGCGACCCGCGGCACCGCCGACCAGTGGGACGAGATGGCCGCACTCATCGAGCAGTCACTGCGCACCGGCGTGCCGCCCTCCGATCTGCTCGACGTCGACCGCCGCTGCCACGAGATCATCTGGGACGCGGCGGGCAACCGCTTCCTCACCGACACCCTCGACATGCTCTACGCCCAGAGCGACCGGGTCTGGCACATGTACCTCGTCGACGTCGCCGACACCCGCCACGCGGTCGACGAGCACATCGAGATCCTCGATGTCCTCCGTGCCGGCGACGCCGACCGCGCCGCCGACCTCGTCGAGGCCCACGTCCGCAGCTTCGACGACCAGGTGCGGGCGGCGGTGACCGCCCGCCTCGGCTCGCCGCTCGTGTCCTGACCGTCGGTGCCGACGCCGCTCGTGGGGCGACCTCTGCTACCACACCGCACCCTCACGTTTCAGGCCGCCTCGGCCGGGTACTGATCGCGATCTTCATCGCCGGATCTCCGGCGTGGGTCGTGCGGCTCGTGTTTCGGCCACCGGATCGCTGACGACATGCCGTTGCCGCTGCGGGGACGGCACGGAGCACTTGACCTGGAGTGCACTCCAGGTTGTTGACTGGGCGGTATGAACACGACGACCCACGAGTTCCTGACCCCGGGCGAGACGGCCGAAGCGTGCGGCGTCTCGATCGACACGCTGCGCTACTACGAGAGGGAGGGCCTGCTCGAACCGGTCGCCCGGACCGACACCGGCCGGCGGCGCTACTCGCCCGACGACGCCGCGTGGGTTCGCGTGCTGCGCTGCCTGCGCGTCACCGCGATGCCGATTCGCGAGATGCGCGAGTTCGCGGAACTCGTGCGCCGCGGCGACGAGGCGATTCCCGAACGGCTCGACATCCTGCTGCGGCACCGCGGCGACGTGGTGGCCAAGCTCGACGAACTCCATCGTGCGATCGAGGTGATCGACGAGAAGATCGCCGCCTACTCGACCGAGACGGTGGCCACCCCGCACGCCGACGCCGAACCCCACACCCGACGACCCACCCTCGACGGCAAGGGGGTGCGGGCATGAGCACGATGGGCAGCACGTACCTCGGCCGGTCCGGCCTCAAGGTGAGCGACTTCGCGTTCGGCACGATGACGTTCGGTCGCGAAGCCGACGAGGCCACCAGCCACCGCATGCTCGACCTGTACGTCGAGCGGGGCGGCAACTTCATCGACACCGCCGACGTGTACGGCAACGGAACCGCCGACGAGGTCTTCTCCCGCTGGCTCGCCGGCCGGCAGCGAGACGACCTCGTCATCGCGAGCAAGGTCCGCTTCCCGACCGGCGACGGGATGAACGACGTCGGCCTGTCGCGCAAGCACATCCTCGCCTCGGTGGATGCGAGTCTGCGGCGGCTCGGCACCGACCACCTCGACCTGTTCCAGATCCACTGCTGGGATCGCGGCACGCCGATCGAGGAGACACTCACCACCCTCGACCGGCTCGTCCGCGACGGCAAGGTCCGCTACCTCGGGTCCTCCAATCTGCGGGGCTGGCAACTCCAGAAGCTCATCGACACCAGCCGCCACCTCGGCCTCGAAGCGTTCGTCAGCCACCAACCCCAGTACAACCTGCTGGCGCGCGAGACCGAGTGGGAGATCCTCGAGGTCTGCGCCGCCGAAGGTGTGGGCGTGATCCCGTGGGCTCCGCTCCGAGGCGGCTGGCTCAGTGGTCGGTACCGCAGGGAGATGGGAGGCGCGCCCGACGGCTCGCGGGTGAAGACCGCCGAGCAGGAGGGCTGGGCCGAGACGTGGGCGCGCTACGACAACGACCACACGTGGGGCATCGTCGACGAGCTCGACCGCGTCGCAGCGATCCACGGCACGACGCCCGCCGTCGTCGCCATCCGCTGGGTGAAGCAGCGGCCGGTCGTCACGGCACCGATCCTGGGTGCCTCACGGTTCGAGCAACTCGAGGCGAACCTCGAAGCGATCGACGTCGAGCTCACGGTCGATGACATGGACGCGCTCGACCGGGCCAGCCACGTGGATGGCTCATACCCCTACGACAGCTTCATCGACGACGCGCAAGCGGGCCGCTGAACACCGACCACCCGAATGCGCGGGTGTGTCGTCACCGCAACCGCTTCGCGAGGCCGGGTGACGGGTCGACGCACCGGCCGGGGTGCAGGATCGACGCCATCACCTCGACACCGTCGACCACTCTCGGCCCCGGCCGCACGACCACGGCGTCGGCGTCGATCGCCCACACCTCGGCCTCGGGTGGTACGCGCTCGGCGTCGATCACCTGCTGAGCCAGATCGGCGGCACCGTCGAGACGGAACCCGCACGGCGACACGATCACCACCTCGGCGCCCGAGTCGACGATCCGTTCCCACTCGACGCCCTGGGAGTCGGCCCCCGGGAAGCCGAGCACGGACTCACCGCCAGCGGCCTCGACCATGCCGGGCACCCAGTGACCGCCGGTGAACGCCGGGTCGGTCCACTCCAGTACGAGCGTTCGTCGACGCGGTGCCCCACTCACGCTCGCCCGCACCCGATCGAGCCGTTCGCGCAGCCCGGCCACGATCTGCGCGGCCCGTTCCTCGCGGCCGGTCGCCCGACCCGTGGCACCGATCGACTCGATCACCTCGGGGAGCGTCTGCGGGTCGAGCGTGAGCACGTCGGCCGTACACGCCAGGTAGGCCAGCGCATCGTCGACCTCGCTCACGTCGACCGCGCACACGGCGCACAGGTCCTGAGTGATCACCAGCTCGGGGTCGATCTCGGAGAAGGCGCCACGGTCGAGCCGGTAGAGGTCGTCTCCGGCGGCGATCCGCTCCTTCACGACCGTGTCGATCTCGATCGGTGACAGCCCTTCCGGCAGCGCCGAGGTCGACACGATCCGCTTGGACCGTGCCTCGGCGGGGAAGTCGCACTCGAACGTGACGCCCACGACATCGTCGCCGAGCCCGAGGTCGAAGAGGATCTCGGTCGCGGAGGGGAGCAGCGAGACGATGCGCATGCGCGGAGCGTACGTCGGTCGGTCATCGTCCGCGCCGTCGTTCGATCACCGTCACGCAGCCATCGATCCGGGCCGCGGTGTGAACGCCGAAACGGGGGAGCCGGTGGATCTCCGTCACCGTCGAGCGGCTCCCGCGTCGAGCACGAGATCATCGGCGCCGACATCGCTCTTCTCCATCAGGGCAACCGCCCGCGCGTCAGCGAGTCGGTACCAGCTCGACCCGGATCGGGTCGCTCCGGTCGCCCGGGCACGGCGGGGCACCATCACGGAGATCGGCATGACCCCATCCCGACGCGTGAGCACGTTCGAGTCGCGTGGCCTTCGAATCAGGTCTGTTCGAGTTCGGTGACCGTGAGCAGGTGGGTGTCGGCGTCCTGGCCGACGTCGCCCGAGAACGTACCCACCAGCGCTGTGGAGATCTCGTGGAAGCGAACCAGGAAGCGCTGTTCGTCCAGCCGCTTGCGCCGCATCCACGACGTGACTTCGGCGTTGCACTTGCTCGCGTTGCACGAGCGACAGGCCGGCACGATGTTGTCGAGCGTGTACCGCCCACCGCGCGACAGCGCCATCACGCAGTCCTTCTGGAGCGGCCGGTCCGACGCCCCGCAGTACGCGCAGCCGGCCCATGCGTCGACGAGCGCGGCCCACTGTTCCGGTTCGAGATCGTGGTCGACCCGGTTCATCCGCCGCTGTCGTTTCCGCGATGCCCGTGCGCGTCGACTGTTCCTGGCGGCCACGTCGCAAGGCTACGGCGCCGGCCGATCCGGGTCGCGGATCGAGGAGTGCACCCGTCGGGTGCCACGTGTTGCGGCGCCCTCAGAACAGTTCGAGGCCCACCACGTCGCAGGTCAGGGCGGCCGGGTCCAGGCCGGCCGGCGGTGGGATCAGGGTGTCGACCTGCTGCGTCGCGACCTGTCCGGGATCGAGCCCGTCGGCGAACCCGACGTCGGAGATCACGCGGGTGCCCTGTTGATCACGAACCGCGTACGTGAAGATCAGATCGGCGGACTCGGGTGCCGGGTTCCTCACGGTGACGTCGAGTTGCAGGTCCCCGATGTCATCGACCCCCAGCACCGAGCACGTGTCGTCCGGGCCGGGGAGCCGCTGATCGGTGAACAGGTCGATCACCTCGACGCCACCGATCTCACACGACAGCGACGCCACGTCGGCGCCTTCGGGGACGGGCTCGAACGTCGGGATGGCCAGGCGGAACACCTCGCCCGGCGCAGCGAATTCCACCAGCAGGAAATCTGCAAGGACCTCCGCGCCGGCGGTATCGCGCAGGACGAAGCCGACCTCCAACAGACTGACCGTCGTGCTCGGGCTCACGGTGGTGAGCTCGATCTCGATGTCGCCGAACTCGTCGGCGCCGAGCACGGTGCAGTCCTCGAGCGGTGCCGCCGGCGGCACCGTCGTCGTGAGCGCCGGTGGGACGGTCACCGTGATGGTCGTCGGCGGCGCGGTGACCACGATGGTGGTGGGTGGGGTCGTGGTGGTCGTGGGCGGCTCGGCAGCGGCGACCGTCGTGGCCGGTGGAGTCCCGGCGACGGTGGTCGCCGGCGGAGTGCCGGCACGCGTGGTCGTCGGTGCCGCGGCGGAGCCGTCCTCGGGCCGGGTCGTGCCCGGATCACCGGACGCCTCGCCGCCAACCGACGTCGCGCCCGACGAGGGGGGCTCGTCGCCATCGGAGTTCGACGAGGTCGACCCATCGTCGGAACCCGAGGCGTCGGACGCGGCTCCGTCGGCCTCGCTCTCGGCGTCCGTTGCGCCCGCATCGTCTGCAGTCCTCGAATCGGCGTCGGCGTCGACCTCAGTCGTCGCCGCCTGCCCGGCGCTCGACGGCTCGTCGTCGCCGGCGATCGTGATCGCGACCAGGAACACGACGGCGATCGTGAGCCACACCACCACCGGGAAGCTGTCTGCCCAGGTCCGCCGGGGGGAAGAGGATGTCGGTGACGAATCGGCCACCGCGGCAACGTAGCAAGCCGAGATCGGATCGTCCCGGCGCGCCCGTCGCGATCACCCGGGCTGGGGAGGCCCCGTGCCGGCGCAGCACGTCACGTCGTGCAGTAGTGGATGCTCGTGAATCGTCGGCGGAAGGTGCTGACCTCGTCGGCCAGCCCGGATGCCCCGTCGTCGCCGAACCAGGCCCGCGCGATCATCTCGGCGAGCTCGCCGAGATGTTCGCCGGTGAGACCCCAGCGGACGATCTCGTTCGTGCCGACCCGCACCCCGGCAGCGCCGTCGTCGGGCAGGCCGATCGCCGACGTCAGCAGGTTCGACCGCCGCAGCCGATGCGCCGCCGCATGCCCGTCTCCGTCCGTCGCCCTCAGTGCGAACGCATGCGACGACGTGGCCGGCTCGTCGTCGAGGGGACGGTGCACCGGCACCCCGCGATCGGCCAGCTCCGTCGCCAGATGCTGTGCCGACGCGACCATGTCCCTCGCGTAGTCGGCGCCGTGGGTCTGCCAGTCGGTGAGCGCGATCGCCAGCGCAGCGGTGTTGGCGGCGTCGAAGTTGGCCGTGAGGCCGGGAAACGCGATCGTGTCGACGCGCTCGGCGATCATGGCGTCGTTCGTCACGAGCAGGCCCGACGGTGGACCGGCGAGGCTCTTGTACGCGCTCATCGTCATCACGTGGGCCCCGTCGTCGAGCGGGTTCGGCCACACGCCGCCCGCGATCGGGCCCGACAGGTGGGCGGCATCGAAGAGCAGCACGGCGCCGACCTCGTCGGCGATGTCGCGCAGGGCCGCGACCGGATGATGGGTCAGGTTCAGGCTTCCGCCGATCGAGATCAGTCCGGGGCGAACCCGTCGCGCGAGTGTTCGCACCGCGTCGACGTCGACCGTGTATCGATCGGCGTCGACGGGAGCCTCGTGGATGTCGAGCCCGTACAGATCGGCTGCACCCCCACGGTTGTGGGTGACATGTCCGCCGATCGTGGCGGGCGGGACGATGATCGGGTCGCCGGGGCGGCATGCCGCCATGAACGCGTACAGGTTGGCGAGGGCGCCCGAGCCGACCCGCACCTCCGCGAACGACGCGTGAAAGACCTCGGCGGCCAGCTCTGCCGCGATGATCTCGATCTGCTCGATCGCTTCGAGCCCCATCTCGTACTTGTCGCCGGGGTAGCCCAGTGAGGGGCGCGATCCCAGACCCGACGCCAAGAGCGCCTCGGCCCTGGGGTTCATCGTGTTCGCCGCCGGATTGAGGTTGATGCATTCCTCGTCGTGGATCCGGGCGTTGGCAGCCGCCAACGTCTCCACCCGCGCCGCCGTGTCGGCGGCCGTCCGGGCGGCGACCTCGGAGGCGATGCGTCCGACCAGTCGTTCGACGGGCTCGGGAACCCACGGGCGAGGTGAGAGGTCGGGCATGCGTCGACGATATGCGCCGGTGGCTCGACCACTAGCGTCCGCTTCCATGCCCCAGGCACTCGTCAGACGTCCCGGCCGGTCGCTGTCGGCCGGGCTGGTCACCCACCGGGAACGGGTGCCGATCGACGACGATCTGGCCCTCCGGCAGTGGCACGCGTACGTCGCCGCACTCGAAGCGTCGGGATGGACCATCGTCGAGGTCGAGCCAGCCGACGACTGTGCCGACGCCGTCTTCGTCGAGGATGCGCTCGTCGTGTTCGATGACCTCGCCGTGGTCACGCGACCCGGAGCGGCCAGCCGTCGACGCGAGGTCGACGGCGCGGAACGAGCCGCGAGGGCAGCTGGGGCTCGATCTCGGCCGCGTCATCGAACCGGCAACGCTCGACGGCGGCGACGTGCTCAAGATCGATCGGACGGTGTACGTGGGCGTCGGTGGTCGCACGAACGAAGCGGCGATCGCGCAGCTCGACGCGTTGCTGTCCCCGCGCGGCTGGACGGTCGTCGCCGTGCCGGTCACCAAGGTGCTGCACCTCAAGTCGGCGGTCACCGCGCTGCCCGACGGCACCGTCGTCGGCCATCCCGACCATCGTCGACGATCCCACCGTGTTCCCGAGGTTCCTGGCGGTTCCCGAAGCCGTCGGGTTCGCACGTCGTGCTGCTCGGTGGCGACCGGATGCTCATGGCCTCCGACGCGCCGAGGTCGGCTGCGATGTTCCGCTCGATGGGATACGCCGTCACCGAGGTCGACGTGTCCGAGTTCGAGAAGCTCGAGGGGTGCGTGACGTGCCTGTCGGTGCGTCATCGGGGTTGAGCGTCGGTCAGACTCGGCGGATGGTGACGATCGACGACCCGCTCGCACGGTTCCGGCTCGACGGCAAGGTCGCGTTGGTCACCGGTGCCTCCGCCGGTCTGGGCGCCAGATTCGCACGTGTGCTGCACGCGGTCGGGGCGACCGTCGTGGTCGTACGGCGCGCCGTGTCGAGCGGCTCGATGAGCTCGTCGCGGAACTCCCCGGCTGCGATCGCGGTCGCCGCCGACCTCGCCGACGCCGAGAGCCGTGCGCATCTGATCGACGAGGCACTCGAACGGGCCGGCCGGATCGACGTGCTCGTCAACAACGCCGGCATCAACGTCAAGGTCGGGATCGAACACGAGACGCTCGACGAGTTCGAGCAGGCGATGCAGGTGAACACGACCGCCGTCTGGCACCTCACGAAGCTCTGCGTGCCACACATGGTCGAACGTGGCAGCGGTTCGGTGGTGAACGTCGCGTCGATGCTCGGCCACGTCGGCTCGGCCCCGATCAAGCAGGCGAACTACTGCGCGAGCAAGGGCGCCGTCGTCAACATGACCCGCGAACTGGCGCTCCAGCTCTCCCGCAAGGGAGTTCGCGTCAACGCGCTGAGTCCCGGCTACTTCCCGTCCGAGATGACCGAGCCGATGATCGGCGACGAGGGCAGCGAGAACTACATCCGCACCTACTCGGGGATCCCGAGGATGGGTGAGGACCACGAACTCGACGGCGCGCTGCTCCTGCTCGCCTCCGACGCCGGGTCGTACATCACCGGACATTCGCTCCTGGTCGACGGCGGGTTCACGGCGCGTTGACGGCGCGCCGACGTCGACGACGCAGGTGTGACATGTGACTCCGGTCGGGGTCTCGCGGGCATGGCGGCCTCAAGCCGAATCCCGATCGTCCCGATGATCTGGCAGCATGAGTGCAGACATGGACGTGACGGAGCGGGCGGCAGTCGGACAGCGAGAACGAGGCGGAGGCGGTTCCACCCGAGCCGGCGCGCGCCGTCGCGCGAGATCGCGGAGATGGCCACACGCATCTCCGACTCGGTCGGTTCGGTGCTCGCCGGCCGCGCCGAGGCAACCGCCACGTCGTTGGCCTGCCTGTTCTCGGGCGGCCATCTCCTCATCGAGGACATCCCCGGTGTCGGCAAGACACTGCTCGCGCAGGCGCTCGCTGCATCCGTCGGCGGGTCGTTCCACCGCATCCAGGGCACACCCGACCTGCTGCCCGGTGACGTGACCGGCACGATGGTGCCGCAGGGCGACGGCTTCGAGCTGGTGTTCCGGGCCGGGCCGATCTTCTCCAACCTCGTCGTGTTCGACGAACTCAACCGCGCCAACCCGCGCACCCAGTCGGCGCTGCTCGAAGCGACCGAGGAGGCTGCGGTCACGGTCGACGGTCGTACCCGGCCGCTCCCCATGCCGTTCATGCTCGTGGCGACGCAGAACCCGATCGAGATGACGGGCACGTACCCGCTCGGTGAGGGAGCGCTCGACCGCTTCGCAGCGGTCGTCACACCCGGCCGCGCCGGAGTCGACGACGAGGTCGCCGTGCTGACCGGTCGCCGAGGGCGTTCGGTGCTGGCTGCCGTCGAGCCCGTCGTCGACATCGATGCCGTCGAAGCGGCGCGCGGCGTGGTTCGCGACGTCTACGTGGCGGACCCGATCGCCCGCTACGTCGTCGCGCTCCTGGACGCGACCCGCGAGCACCCGCACGTGCGTCTCGGCGCCTCGACCCGCGGCGGGGTCGCGCTGGTCGGTCTCGCGAAGGCGCGGGCCGCCATCGACGGTCGCCACTACGTGGTGCCCGACGACGTGATGTCGCTGGCTTCGGTGGCGCTGTCGCATCGTGTCCTCGTGACCGGCGGCACCGGGTCGGTCGACGCCGGGCGGGCGGTGGTGCAGGAGTGCCTCGATCGAGTTCCGCCGCCGACGGCCTGACGTGAGGTCGGTGACGTGACCCGGCCCGTCGGCGTGTCCGCGGGTGGCCTCGGCCTCACGCTGGCATGGCTCGGCGGTCTCGCGATCGCGCGCCTCACCGGGGCGACCCCGGTCGTGATCGTCTTGGCGGCCGGCTTCGTGATGTTCGTCGGGGCACTGCTCGACGGATGGCTCACGATGACGCGAACCGAGGTCGGTGAGATCGTCCTCCCGCCGTCGTCCGAGCAGGGCGTCCCGGTTCCGATCGCGGGCCGGGTCACCGCGCCGCGACCGGTCTTCATCGAGTTCCGCGCCGAAGATCACGAGATCGCACTCGGCTGGACGCACGACGTCTGGGTTCGCCGGAGATGCGGTCCTCGACGACCGCGGCGTGATCGACGAGATCGAGGTACGCGTCCGGAGCGCCGGCCTGCTCGGGTTGATCTGGTGGGGGCGTCGATGCACGGTCCCGATCGCCCGCCATCTCGTCGCTCCCGCGATGCACCATCGGCCCGTCGACATCGAGCGGGCCGGTATCGCCTCCGACGGGGACCTGTCGGGTGCGAGCGGCGCGATCAGCGGTGAGATCGACGGCGTACGGCCCTGGCAGGACGGCGACAGTGAGAAGTTCGTGCACTGGACGTCGTCGATCCGGTCGGGTGAGCTGATGGTGCACGACCGTCGCCGCAACGCCGACCAGCAGTGGGTCATCCGGGCGCGCTCGGGCACCGGCGACCCCGACGAGGAAGCCGGCGCGGCCCGATGGGCGATCGAACAGGGCCTGCACTCCGGCGTGTCGGTGTTGGCGGCCGTCGACGGTGACGAGCCCGTCAAGATCGCCAGCATCGACGAGGCCGTCGAGTGGACCGCGTTGGCCGACCTGGGGCCGGCTCCTGCGCCGGAACGTTCGTGGCGGGATCGGTTCCGGCGCGTCGAACCCGATGCCACGGCCACGAGTTCGGCACGCTGGTGGGCTGCCGCCGCGACCCTGGCTTCGCTCTGGATGCTGACCGGTGCGCTCTCCTATTCGTTGCTCGGTCACACCCTCGTCGCGCTGGGCGTCGCTGCCGGTGCGGCAGTGTCGGCACGGTCTCTGGTCTCCGGCGAACAGCCGTCCGGGCTCGTTCGTACGTTGGTCGGAGTGGGAGCCGCGATCGGATTCGCGATGGTTGCCGCCGCCTCGGGCCGGCTCGACGGCCTGCTGTCCGTGCTGCGCGGCCCACTGCCGCAGGTGCTGCTGATCCTGATCGTGCTCCATGGATTCGAGTGTCGAGACCGTCGAACGATCCGCGTCGGCCTCGGGATCTCCGCGGTCGTGCTGATGTACGCGTCGGGGCTCCGTGTCGACGGCTCGATCGGCTGGTGGTTGCTGGCCTGGGCGATCGCGTTCGGTGTTGCGATGGCGAAGCTGGCCGGGCCGACCCGGGAGCCGGGCACGTGGCGGCCACCGCCGTTCGTCGTCCCGGTGCGGCGCTGGGCCCTGCGCTCGACCGGTTTCGGCGTCGCCGCGGTGGCCACGATCGCCGTGCTGGCGGTGGTGCCCGTGCCGAGCGGCCCCGCCCACCTCACGCTGCCCGACCCTGATCGAGAACGCCGGCGACGTCCCCACCGCCGGTGGCATCGCCGGCCCCGACGGCCGATCTCGCGACGGCGACGCGATCGAGGACGATCCCGACGTGCGTGCTCCGGCAGGGCAGGCGGGTGGCTACACCGGCTTCGCCGACACGATGGACACCTCCGTCCGAGGTGACTTGAGCGACGAGATCGTGATGCGCGTGCGAGCGCCGGAACCCGACTTCTGGCGGGGCCAGACCTTCGCCCGCTTCGACGGAAGGCGCTGGTACGCCGACGACGACATCGGGCGGTCTGCTGCGCGGGCCGGGCATCGAGGTCCCACCGACGCTGGGGAACTTCCCGCTCGCCGACGACGTCGACGTCGACCGCTTCGTGCAGACCTACTACCTCGAGACCGACATGCCCAACGTGGTCTTCCACGCGAGCCGGCCGCAACAGCTGGTGGTCGACACCGACGTCTGGGCTCGTCCCGACGGCGCGCTCCGGGCGTCGACGGTGCTCCCGGAGGGATCGATCTACACCGTCGTGTCGGAGCGGGTCCGGGTCGACGAGCAGTTGCTCCGCCGGCAGGGACTGCTCGGCGATCGCTTGAGCAGTCTGGGTCGGCAGGTGCTCGAGGGGTACCTCGAGGTGCCCGAGTCGACGACGCCCGAGACGATCGCGCTCGCCGACGAACTGGCGGCGGGCCGGTCCTCGACGTACGACGTCGTCGCGCGCCTACGAGGCGTGGATGTCGCAGAACGTCGAGTACGACCTGAACGCGCCGCTGCCCGACGCCGGCGAGGATGCCGTACACGACTTCCTGTTCGATTCCCGGCTGGGGTTCTGCGAGCAGATCGCCTCGTCGCTCACCATCATGCTCCGCACCCAGGGCGTACCGGCCCGCCTCGTCACGGGCTACGTGTCGGGCGGCCGTGACGAGATCTCCGGCGTGTTCGAGGTGCAGGCCAGCGATGCGCACGCCTGGGTGGAGGTCTGGTTCCCCGAGACCGGGTGGCAGGCCTTCGACCCCACCGCCGCCGTACCGCTCTCGGCCGATGCCGAGATCGAGTCGGTGGGCGCCGACCTGCTCGCCGGACTCGGTGGGTACGTCGGTGATCATCCCGTGCGGGTCGTGCTCGCCGTCGCGACCGGCTTCGCCGTGCTGGCGGCGCTCGGTCTCGGACGGATCGCGCTCGACCGGCGCCGGCGTGGTCGCTGGGGATCGCTCCAGGATCGCTTCACGGCGATCGCCTCCCGCCGCGGGGCCGCTCCGGTCGCCTCGAACCCGGCACGCGCCGAGGCCTGGACGGGGGCCGACGACGAAGCCGTGGCCCGGCTCGTGGCCGAACGGCTCGACCGGGTGGTGTTCGACCCGTCGTTCGCGGACGAGGACGAGCTGTTCGCCGACACCCGGAAACTCGTCGGGGCGCTGCGCGCCGGCGATCGGTAGCCTCACCGCGTGAAGCGGTCACGGGTCCTTCAGTTCGGTCTGATGACCGCGCTGCTCGCGTCGGGTTACGGCGTGATGTTCACGGTGCTCGACGACTTTCGGGACGAGTACGGCATCGAGGCCCACTGGCTCGGCCTGATCGTCGGGATCGGCTTCCTGTCCGGCTTCCTGTCGCAGGTGTTCCTGGCGCCGGTCGCCGACCGGGGTCTTGCCCGCCGCATGGTGCTCGCTCGGTCTGCTGCTGAACATGGTCGGACTACTCGGCATGGCGGCCGGTGAGACGCTCGGCGTGCTGCTGCTGGCCCGTTTCGTGTCCGGGATCGGCATGGGAATGGCCGTTCCGGCCGTCCGCCGGATCGTGATCAACGAGGACCCGGAGAACCTCGGCGCCAACGTCGGTCTGCTGCTCGCCGCCGACGAGCAACTTGTCGTCGCACCAGGTTGCCATCGCGCAGCTCGCGATTCAGTACTGCGATGCCGCCGTCGAAGACGAGACGCTCTGGCCCGGATTCAATCTCGGTACGGTGCCCGACGACTGGTTCAACAGCGTTGCCAATCGCGACAGCTTTGTTGAGCCCTTGATTCTCCGTGCAGTCGGACACTCGTCGACGAGCCCTCAGCTCGACTCGCAGCCCAGCTACACGATCGTTCACGATGAGCTCGCGGCATTTATCTCGGGCGGCGGCAATCGTCCCGACAACCTCATCGATCGCTTGCTGGGAGGTACCAGTGACACGCGCGCAATCGCAAAGGGTGTTTGTGCTTCGGTACTCGGCAGCGCAGTCACACTGGTTCAGTAAAGACAGGACATAAAAGGAAGTAATAGAGATGGCCATGAAACGAGACAAAGGCAACTGGGATTTGCCGCTGCTTCACACCGATCATCCGCGTCCTGTCACGCGACGCCAGTTTTTGTCGCAAGGCTTTATGACAGGTGCGGCCTATACGGTCGGTGGAATCGCCCCGCTGCTGAATCCACGCTACGCACGCGCGGCCCTTTCGCCGGACCTCGACGCCCTGCGAGACCCTACTGAATGCAACATCACGGATGGCGCA
Source organism: uncultured Acidimicrobiaceae bacterium (assembly GCA_963827775.1). Classification (GTDB taxonomy): domain Bacteria; phylum Actinomycetota; class Acidimicrobiia; order Acidimicrobiales; family Ilumatobacteraceae; genus Ilumatobacter. Next base: position 339,738 of record CAWHCI010000002.1, read on the forward strand.
GGGAAGATCCCGTTTATCTGTTTCGACCTGGCGGGCGGCGTCAACATCGCCGGCTCGAACGTCCTGATCGGAGGACAAGGCGGCCAGAGCGATTTCCTGAGCACACAGGGTTACGAAAAGATGGGCCTGCCGGGCGACATGGTTCCAGGACTCACTGACGCCAACGGCAATGCGTTCGCGAACTTCGACCTCGGCCTGGGTTTCCACTTCGACAGCGCGTTTCGTCGCGGCATCATGTCGAGGGTCAGCGCGACGACGGCCGCCAGCATTAGTGGTGCGGTGATACCGGCACGCTCGGATAACGACACGGGCAACAACCCCCACAACCCGATGTACGGCATTGCTCTCGCCGGCGCCAAGGGTTCGATCCTGACGCTGTCGGGCTAGCAATCA
>CAWHCI010000003.1:0-70015 GCA_963827775.1 uncultured Acidimicrobiaceae bacterium
ACACACCCACACGAACAAAAGGAGGACCCGCATCTACGTCGAACGGCGCACCGCTGAAGGCAAGAGCCAACGAGAGATCATGCGCTGCTTGAAGCGCTACGTCGCACACGCGTCTACCGCGACCTCAACCCCCTCATCGAAGCCCTTGACCAAGAAATCGGAGCTTCATATCGCCGGTTATCGCTCAGTCCACGGATGATCCGGCAGGGTTTGAAGTGGTGCACGCGGAACCGGCGATCGGTGTTGAGCAGGCATGTGGCGGTGTCCGTGCACTCAGTTCGGAGGTGCCAATGCGGCCTTGATGTCGTCGCGCCGGATGAGCAGGATCGCGCTGGTCGTGGCCACCCAGATCGGGAACACCCAGGTGAGGAGGACGTTCGGCACCGGCACCAGGAGCAGGGTCAGGCCGATGACGTAGCCGGCGAGAACGTGCCATCGCGGGAACGCCTCCGAGAGGCGCCCGACGGTGGTCGTCGAGATGATGAACACCGCCTCGAGCCGCGTCGTGACCAGTGACGCCATCGTCAGCCCGCCCGCCTGGCTCATGGCGACGGTTCCGGCGTCGGGCACCACGTCGAACGTCCGCGCCGCGATCGCCGGCGCGGCGTACAGCACACCGACCACGAGCCACGAACCGGTGACCAGCAACCCTGACCCGAAGAACACGGTCCCGAAGAACCGGTTCTCGCGGCTTCCGACCCGGCGCCGGATCACCGCGACGAACCAGACGAACATGATCGCCGACACCGTGAGCAGGTTCACGGCGAGGAGCATCAGGCGCTGGTTGGCGTCGTCCAGGTACCACTCCGCAACTGCGGCGTCGCCGTCGCCCGGGTCGGGAGCGCTCAACAGCAATCCGGTCGCGACGAGCGACAACAGGCTGTGCAACAGCCCAGCGATCGCGGCCGCCTCGATCGACCGAATCGCCCGACGCGTTCGGTGCGCTCGGTGCGGTTCGGCTACCGGTTCGTCGTCGTCGGCGGTCATCCCCATTTGCCCGCACGAGACGGCGCGCTGCCCACGGCATTGGTCACGCTTCCAGTTTTGCATGCCCACCGACGTCTTGAGGGGGACCCGTTGTAGTGGTCCAGTTGATACGTCCCCCTGGTAGTGGCCTCGGTTTGTGAGAGTAGGGCTGATCCCAAGGAGGTTTCGGTCGTCGGAACGTGGTGCGATGGCTTGGCCGCGGCGAGAACGAGCGCCAGCCTGCCCACACAACCAACACGTCCGCAACGAGGAGGTCACGAGGGTGTCAGATGACGGCCCGCCCGATTTCCACCGCGACGGCAGTGGCTTCACCCGAACGTCGCGTCGGAGGTCCCCTGGCGCTGACGGCCGTGACCCTCGGACTGCTGACGTGGCCGATGGCGTTCAACCTCGGCGCGTACGGTGACATCTTCTACGACGACATCTTCCGGGTCGTCGTTGCATCGTCGATCCTGTTCTTGATCACCATCGCCAACTCCGGCTACCCGTCACCGTGGTACGGGTTCGTTCCGATCACACTCGCCGCCCCACTGCTCTGGTTCCTGACGGCGGCGTGGGTCGAGGGGTCGACCTTGGCAGCGCTCGACCGCCGGGTGTTGGTCGTCGGGATTGTGCTGATCCTCGTCGTCTCGGTCCCAGTCACCTTGCGGCTGCTCATCGATCTCTTGCTGCCCGAACAATCGCAGGCCGGGAGCCGGCGGATCTTGGCGACGATTGTCGGAATTCCTCGGGGTTGAGGGCGGCCGGATGGATCGGTACTGCGCCGACCGGATGGTCAACCGGTTGGTGAGGCGCGCTCATCAGAACGACGGCAACATGAACCTGTCGGCTCGACGGGCGATCTCCGCTCCCCCGATCCGAGGGGATGGGATCCACCACCCGCCGCCGCTATCGCTCTTCAGCCGATGATCTTGGCCTGCCGCCGTGGATCTGGACCGAGTCAGCGTCAGCGACCTCGGACCAGGGCACCGAGGTCAGCCGGACGATCGTGATCGGGCGGCAGACGGCGCTCCAACGGGCGACGACATCGGGTCAGAGCGAGCATCCAACCCCACTGTCCCGCGTGCACGCACCGCGCGACCTGCTTGCCCCACGACATCTCGACGAGCGGCGTGACGGCGATCATCAGACCGGCGACGTCCGACAACGTGTCGGCCGTTTCGATATCCTCGAGCGGCGTCGATTGGATCTGCCGCTTTGGTCTGCCCCTCACCGCCCACCTTCAAGTTCGTCCATTTCAAAGACAATCCGGAGCCGATCGGCGCGCGGGTCATCGAAGGTTGGGCGCTTTCCGACCAACCGCTCCCCTCAATAGGAATCGGCGTGTCCGAAGCGGCTCTCACCGCCGGGCTCATCGCGATCGGGCTCCCCGGAGTCGAGCCCGTTCGCCGCCGCGATCACCACGCGACTGTGCACCTTCTACCTCCCGCCCATCTGGGGCTACTTCGCCATGCGATGGCTGCGCAACAACCGGTACCTGTAGGCGCCCATGATGCATGAGATGGCGGAGGAGACGGAGCTGGCGCCGCCAGGCGATGAGGACCATGGAATCGGAGCGTGGGCGCGGGTTGGACGCTGGTGGAAGCGCAGCCGCTCGAGCGCTCTCGAGGTCGGCGCGCTGGCTTCCGTTCTCCGGCGTTGCCGTGCGGGTCTTCGCACGTGACAAGCACGCCGCCGGAACCGTGCTCGGGAGCGCTCTCGCCCTCCGCCTGTTCCTGTTCTTCGTTCCGATGGCGCTCTTTCTGTTCGGCGTGGCGGGGATCCTCGGTCGGTACTCGAACGTGAACTCCTCGTCGGATGTCGGGATTGGCGGTGCGCTCGGTGATGAGCTCGACACCGCGTTTCGCCAAGACGGGCTGGCGCCGTGGATCGCTGTCGTCGCCGGTATCGTCAGCATGGCATGGGCGGGCCGGTCGCTGAGCCGGGCCCTCGTCGTCTCCAGCGCACTGTCATGGCAGATGGGCGGCAATCAGCCGCTGCGGATGCGCGTCATCGGCGTCGTCGTCGGAATCCTCGTCGGGCTGTCGCTCACCTGGGTGCTGATCAACGAGATCCGACAGGCGGCCGGGATCGCCGTCGCGTCGGTCTCCTTCGTCGGCGTTGCCGGCATCTACTTGGTGCTGTGGTCGGTGCTGTACATCGCCCTGCCCCGCGCGACGAACGATCCTGGCGCGGCGCTTCCGGGCGCGGCGGTGATCTCGGCGGTGCTGACCTTGCTCCACGTCGTCAGCCAGCTCTACCTGCCCCAGAAGATCAGTGGCGCGTCGTCGATGTACGGCACCTTTGGCGCCGTTGTCGCCATTCTCGGCTGGTTCTTCATCATCGGGCGTGTGCTCGCGTTCACATTCGCGTTGAACGCTGTGATGTTCGAGGAGCTTGGCAGTATCTCCCGTTTCGTGTTCGGGCTTCCGGTACTCCGCATCATCCCCCGCCACTCCGCGGCGTTCGCCCGATACTTCGATCTTCCCCGACCAACGTGAACGATGCCCGCCAGGTCAGCACGATGAGCATCACAGTGAACGACTGTTCGAACGACCGTTCTGTGCGGTCGGACGGGAACCGAGCGACGAGAGACTCCTCGAGTTCGTCGGCAACCTGTTCAGCGAATTGTCTCCTCAGTCAACTGGTTGAGGGGGACAACCACGGTTGGGGCCATGGCTGGGGTCGTGGCTGCGAGTGATCAGCGACGATGCGTTCCGGAGTCGGCCGGTACTGGTATGGGATTGTCCGCGCGCTCGATCGCGATTTCGTACTCGGACCCGAGTTCACCCTCACCCCAACCGACAGCGGAACCTTCGTCACGGTCAACCACCGCCTCCTCCCCGACGAACACGTCGAGTCGCACCAACAAGGGTGGCTGATGTTCCTCGCCCATCTCCAACCCACAAACAAGCCCAGGTCCCGCCAACACAACCAATAGCCGACCCGAGTCGACCCACCGCGATTGACACCCCGACCCGATCTCACCTCCCACCGAACCCATACGAGCACGCATACTTCGGCACGCGTAATCACAACTCGTCAACTCACAGAGCTGCGCTACGTCGGCCCGGGTGCAGCGCCCGATAATCACAACTCCGCGCCGGCCATCTGGCCGCCCATACCCGGCATTATGCGCACGACCGAGGGGTCGATAATGTTCGGCCGCCCTACCGGGTGGTGAGTGGTGTGAGGGTGGGCTCGGCCGGGCGGTGATGGTGTGCCGGTCGGGTGTCGGTGTCAAGGTCGTTCAGCCTGCTTCGCGACGGGTGCTCCACCTTGACACCGCCGCCCGTTCCGGCTGGATTGCTGCCTGTAGGCCGAGCCCGGCGGATCGCTGCCGATCGAGGGCCGTGTCCTCGTTCCGAGGACGGTTACAGTCCCGTGACGTTCGAGCGGGTTGGGAGGGCTGTTTCGTGTCCGCTGGTGTCCGCTGAGTGTCCGTTGGTGACCGTTGCGTCCGGTCCGTCCGGAGGGCCTGGTGGGTGGGGTCTTGCGGTGTGAATGTCATGTGTGTAGTTCTGGTCGACTATGTCGTCGTCGGAGCATGTCGTGCCGTCTGAATCGGACGTTGACAGCGCCGCTGTTGACGGTGTCGGAGGCGACCGAGGTGTTGCGGATCGGTCGGTCGTTGGGATATCAGCTGGCACGCGAGTATCTGGCGTCGGGCGGGACGTCGGGGCTGCCGGTGATCCGTCTCGGATCGCAGTGTCTGCGGGTGCCGCGGTGGGCGTTGATGGAGCTGGCGACGACGGGTCGGGTCGTGCGACTGTGCGACGCCCCAGCGCCGATCGACGAGGTGCCCGTTGAGCACTGACCCGCCGGTTCGGCGTCGGGTGGTGTTGGGCCCGGCGGCGCACGTGTTGCGGCGCCGGGTCGGTGCGTCGGCGTGGATGGTGCTCGAAGAGATGCTCGAGCAATCCGACATCGACGGCGACGGGCGTCAAGGTCGTGGCCGCGGTGTCGGTGCGGTCACTTGCCGCGTCGCTCGGCGTCGCGAAGGACACCGTGCATCGCGCCACGACGCGTCTGCGCGACCTCGGCGTCATCGAGCCGCACCAGGCTCGCACCAGCGCCGGCGGCTTCGCCGCCGGCGGATACCGACTGAGCATCCCCGCCGCCTGCCTGTCGATCATCGACACCTCCTCTTCCGGTCCGTCGATCCCGCTCGCGCAGCTGCTCGTCGTCGCACTCCTGCGTCGTCGCAGCACCTCGGATCAGCTCGTCCTGGTCTTCGAGTCCTGAGGAGATCACGCTCGTGTTCCCGTTCCCGATCCGCTCACGAGAAGTTCCAGACATTTGCACTGAAGATGCGGGAACGTTCGTGCGCCCTGCGCCGGGTCGTGCATCTGCGTCGTGTCCTCGAATGGAGGACGCCGTGTTGAGCATCGGCAAGGTCGGCGCCAACAACTGGCGGTACTACCAGAACTCGGTCGCGGCGGGGTTGGAGGACTACTACGCCGGCGAGGGCGAATCACCCGGCCGGTGGATGGGCCGCGCCGACCTGATCGGCGCCACCTCGGGCGCAGATGTCACCGAGGCGGAGGCGTCGTTGTTGTTGGCGGCGAAGGTGGCGCCGGATGGGACACGGTTGGGGCGGGCGCCGTCGGCGCGGTCGGTGAACGCGTTCGATGCGACGTTCTCGGCACCGAAGTCCGTGTCCGTGCTCTACGCACTCGGCGACCCCGGCGTCACCCTCGCGGTGACCCAAGCCCAGGACGCCGCGGTCGCGGCCGGGCTCGAGTACCTCGACGCCCACGCCTCCTACACCCGCATCGGCAAGGGCGGTCACGCCGTCGTGGACTCTGATGGGTTGGTCGCGGTGGCGTATCGGCATCGCACGTCGCGGGCGCTCGATCCGCAGCTGCATGATCACGTGTTGGTCATCAACGCCGTGCGCACCGAGCACGATGGTCGGTGGCGCACGATCGACGGCCGCCAGTTCTACCGCCAGGCCAAAGCCGCCGGCACCGTCTACCAAGCCGCGCTGCGCTCCGAGCTGATGGCACGTCTCGGCGTGCGGTTCGGGCCCGTGTCCGAACACGGCCAAGCCGACATCGTCGACATCGACCCCGACCTGATCGACGCGTGGTCGACACGGTCCGACGACATCGAAGGCGATCTCGTCGACTGGGTCACCGAGTTCACCCAACGTGAAGGACGCGACCCGACCCCGGTCGAGGTCGGCAAGGCCCACAAGACGATCACCGTCGCGACCCGCGACACCAAGAGCGACGAGGCGTCGTTGGACACCGAAACGCTCCGCGACCGGTGGACACGCGAAGCAGACGAGCATGGGTGTCGACATCGACGCGATGATCACCGACCGCATGCTCACACGAAGCACCGATCCCGAATCGGGTCGTCGACGTCGACCAGATCATCGCCGGGCTGACCGAGCAGCGGTCGAACTGGACCGACGCCCACCTCACCCAAGCCATCGCCTCCCACATCGTCGGCGGCTCCGCCGGTGACGTGATCGACACCGTCGACAACCTCCGCCACCAAACCCTCGCTTCACCGGAGATCGTCGAACTCGCCCCCGACACCATCGACAACACACAACCGTGGGCCGGGCAACGGCGGCCGTCGGACGGGCGACCGGTCTGGGTCGCCCCCTCGACCGTGACCTACACCACCCGCACACAGCTCGCACGCGAGCAAACGATCATCGACTGGGCCACCAACGACTCCCCCACCAAACACCGACGAGTCGTCGCCGAGATCCCAGAAGGTCTCGACGCCGGCCAAGCCGCCACCGTCAAGACGCTCACACGAGCAACCGGCGAACGTCGTCGACGGTCGTCGGACCCGCAGGGTCGGGCAAGACACGCATGCTGCGCACTGCCGGCGGATGCCTGGCGCTCCGCCGGCGTCGACGTCTATCGGGCTCGCACCGACCGCTCGCGCCGCGGACGAACTCAGCCAACGGGGCCGGCATCCGAGCCGACACGATCGACAAACTCCTCCACGAACACCACCGACCCGACGGCCCGCGCCCCGGGTACCGGCTCGCGCCCGGCGACGGTGGTCGTGATCGACGAAGCCGGCATGGTCGACACCACCCGACTCTTCGCCTACCACCGGCTCGCCGAAGCGAACCACTGGCGGACCGTGCTCGTCGGCGACCACCAACAACTCGGCTCCGTCCAAGCCGGCGGCATGTTCGCCGAACTCGTCGCTGATCCCGACGTCGCCACCCACCACCTCACCGAACTCCACCGCTTCACCCACCCCTGGGAAGCCAACGCCTCATTCCGACTCCGCGACCGCGACCCCAACGTCGCCGACACCTACGAACACCACAACCGCATCCACGCCACACCGAGACCTCGACACCGCCATCGAACGCCTCGCCCGACACGCCGCCCGCCTCCACACCAACGGTGTCGACGCGCTCGTGCTCACCCACACCCGCAACACCACCGACCGATTGAACGAGGCAATCACCGACACCCTCCTCGATACCGGCCACCTCGACGAGACCGCCGGGTTCGACATCGACGGGCACCGCTTCTACCCCGGCCAACACGTCATGGCCCGACGCAACGACCGCACCATCCACCTCACCGACCGACCCTGACGACTACGTCCGCAACGGCGACCGCTACACCATCATCGGCCCCCACCCGCTCGGCGGACTCAACGTCACCACCCGCACCGGCCACACCGCACCGATCCCCGCCCGCTACATCGCCGACGGGCACCTCGACATCGCCTACGCCTCCACGATCCACGCAGCCCAAGGCGCCACCGTCGACGAAACCCACACCCTCGCCACACCCACGATGGGTGCCGATGCCCTCTACGTCGCCATGACCCGCGGACGGCACACCAACCACATCCACCTCCACCCACCCACCTTCGAACCCGACCAACAACACGGACCCCTCCACCAACCCGACCGAACCCTGGACCGCCCGCCAAGCCTTCATCGACATCTGCCACAACGACCGCAACAGCATCGACACCGCCATCGACCGCCGCCGCCAACTCCGCCACCTCAACATCGACCCCGCCGAACACGACCGCCGACGACTCGCCAACCTCGACGCCAACCTTGCGCTCGCAGCCGCAGCCGGGCATCGCGTCAACCGCTCACCCGCGACCGATCGCTGCGCCGCTGACCCCACCGCCGTCTACGCTCAAGCCGCCCGGCGACCAGCAGCCCGCCACAACACCACCGATATCGCTGCGTCGACCGGAGAACCAGCGGTTGGCCTCGCCCACGATCAGCCCGACGAACCCGCCGTCGACAACCCCAACGCCCAACTCCAAGCCAAGCTCGCCGAACTCCGCGCCCCCACCATCAACCGCCCAGAGGACGGGCTCGGTCTCGACCTCTGATCAGGTGGCCCGGCGGTCGCCTTCCTTCTCGTCGCTCAACACGCCACCCATGATGTCGGCGGCGTTGCGGTCGGACTGTTCGACGAAATGCGCGTACACGTTCAGCGTGGTCGCAGCGTTGCGGTGTCCGAGGCGACCGGCCACAGTACGCACGTCGACCCCGGCGCTCAGCAACTGGGTGGCGACGAAGTGTCGAAGATCGTGAAGTCGAACGTCAGGCACACCCACCTTCTCGCACAGCCGCTTGAACGAGCGCGTCACCGAGTCGGGGAACCACGGTTCGCTCGCGTCGGCGGCGTTGCTGAACACGAACGCATCAGTGGCGAGCGAGACCCGGCACGCCGCAGCCCGACCCATCAAGCGCTCACGATGCTCGGCGAGAACCGCGGACGTCCCAGCATCAAGCGAGACTCGACGAGCGGAATGGGTCTTGGTTCCCTTCTCGACGAGCCCATCGGGTCCGTTCACGATCGCTCGCTCGATCGACACCGTCGCGTGCTCAAGATCCACATCGCTCCATCGCAACGCGATCAGCTCGGAACGTCGCGCGCCAGTCGCTGCAGCCAGCATCAGGTAGCACCTCAGATCCGGCGACTCCGACTCGGCTCGCCGGAGCACCCTGCTCAGGGCCTCGGCCGACGGTGGCGTGATGTTCGACGCCGGGACGCGCGGCGGTGTCGTCGCCGTCGCAGGATTGATGCCGAGCCAGCCCCACTTGACCCCCTGGTTCAATGCTCGCCGCAGGATGCCGTGGATGCGTCGAACTGTCGCGGGCGCCAGCGGGCGGCCGCCGGAGCCACCCGAGGCGAGCAGCCGCCGGTAGAACGCATCGAGATCGGCCGGCTTCAGTTTCGCCAGCCGTTGCGACCCGAGCGCCGGCATCAGCGACCGGTCGATGTAGCCCCTGGTCTCCTTCACCGTCTTCGGCGAGAAGTCCGGCGCGGCGAAGTCGAACCACGCCTCGAGCAGCTCGCCGACAGTCGCCCGCGTGCGAACGGTCAGGCCTCGTTCGGCCTCGACAACCATCTCGGCGAGAGCGAGCTGCGCCTCGCGCTTGCCGGTCCGAACCGTTCGGGTCGTGTACCGCTGCTTTCCTGTGACCGGGTCGTAGCCCAGGAACACTCTGAGTTCCCACGACTCGCCCCGTTTGCGCATTGAGCCCTTCATGCCAATTCTCCTCGATGTCTATAGTGGCATCTCATGGGCAACGAGTCCGGAAAACCAGGAGAGCCACCCGGAAGGGTGGCTCTGACCTGGGGTTTTCTTGGCAGCCCGTACGGGATTCGAACCCGTGCCGCCACCTTGAGAGGGTGGTGTCCTAGGCCTCTAGACGAACGGGCCAAGCTGCGTCCACGACGTTACCGCCGCGGTCTGTCAACCGCACGAGCCGCCGAGCCCGCCGGATGGTTGGGGTGCAAGGAATCGAACCTTGAATAACAGAACCAGAAACTGTCGTGTTGCCAATTACACCACACCCCAGTGAGGCGACCGGAGAGTGTATCGGCCGCACGCAGATCGGCCACGCCGATCGACAGCCGACCGAACCGCCCCGGGTACGCTCCTCGCCACATGGTCAGACACGTGCTCCTGTCGACGGTCTTCGTCGGGCTCGGCTTCGGACTCGTCGTGTTGATCTGCACCAGGTACGACCCGCAGCCCGCGACGATCAAACGATTCGCGATCGGCGGCGCCATCACCATCGGCCTCGTCGCCATGCTGTCGGCGTTCTCGGTCACCCGCAGCGGCGCCTGCCCCGACAACCCGATCGAGACCTGCCACTACAACGACAGCACGCCGGCCATGGCCGGCGTGGTCGCCGTCTACCTCATCGTGTGCGCCGTGCGCAGCCGGATCATCTACTTCGAGCGCTGATCGAAGTCGCCGTTCAGCCCACCAGGTCGCTCAGCCGGTCGAATCCCACGAGGCGGCCCAGCGCGACTCCGGCTGCCTCCTCCAGGTGCCGACGCACCGACGTCCAGCCGGTGACGACCGACGTCGGCGTCGCAGACGTGCGGGCGTCGAGACCCAACCCGTCGGCGATCAGGTCGGACCGCTTGAGGTGGAACGGATCCGAGACCAGCACCACGTCGTCGAGGCCCTCGCCGAGCAACACCACCGATGCCGACTCCAACGACTCGTAGGTGGTGGTACCGGCGTCCTCCATCAGGATCGCCGACTCGGGAACTCCACGATCGGCGAGGTACCGGCGACCTGCTTCGGCTTCGGTGAAACGGTCGTCGGGCAGTTTTCCGCCGGTCACCATCACGAACGACGCGACCCCTCCGTCGTACAGCGCCAACGCATGATCGAGCCGCGCCTCCAGCTGGGGCGACGGGCGACCGTCGTACTGCGCGGCGCCCAACACCACGATCGCGTCGACCGGCTCGTCGAACTGGGAGCGGCCCGCCTGCACCACCTGTACGAGCGACACCACGTAGTAGAGCGCGAGCACCGCCACGACGCCGGCGACGATCCTGGACGCCCGCGGAGGCCGACGCCACCAGGACGGTGGCGCCGAGTCCCCGTCTCCGACGGCCGGCTCGGACCGATCGACGAGGTCGTCCAGCGGCCGGTAGGCCAGCCGTCGTCGTCGTCGTCCATCACCGTCTCGTTCAACCCGGCGGCTCGCCGGTCGCCATCCGGCTGTGCGCCACCCGCATCCGCCGCAGCGACTCCTCGCGGCCCATCACCTCGAGCGCCTCGAACAGGGGCGGACCGACCGTCCGACCGGTCACGGCGACGCGTACCGGAGCCTGCGCCTTGCCGAGCTTGAGGTCGTAGCGCGTCATCACGTCTTCCAGCGTGGCCTTCAGGCGTTCGTGCTGCCAGTCACCCTCCGACACACCGGCGTACGCCGTGATCGCGTCGGTGAGCAGCGGACGCGCGTACTCGGTGGTCATCGTCTTGATCCACGACACCATCATCGACGTGCGGATCGGGCAGGAACAGGAAGTCGACCACGCCCGGTGCATCGGCGAGCGTGTTGAGCCGCTGCTGGATGTGCGGGGCGATCTCGGCGAATCGGGCTCGGTTCCACTCCCCCGGCAACCACGGGTCGCAGGCCGCCACGAGCTCGTCGACCGAGAGCTGCCGGATGTACTCACCGTTGAACGACAACAGCTTCTTGGTGTCGAAGAACGCCGGCGAGAGGTTCACGTCCTCCAGCCGGAACGCCGACTCCATCTCGCTCCACGGGAAGATCTCGGTGCCGGCCTCCTCCGCGCCGGGCATCGTCCACCCGAGCGTCATCAGGTAGTTGACCATCGCGTCGGCCAGGATCCCTTCCTCGCGATATTGCTCGAGCGCCACCTTGTCCCGCCGCTTCGACAGCTTCTTGCGCTGTTCGTTGACCAGCACGGGCACGTGCGCCCAGACCGGAGCGGCATGTCCGAGCGCCTCCCAGATCATCTGCTGCTTCGGCGTGTTCGGCAGGTGCTCCTCGGCGCGAACGACGTTGGTGATGCCCATCTCGGCGTCGTCGACCACGTTGGCGAGCATGAACACCGGCGTACCGTTGCCCCGAACCAGCACGAAGTCCTCGATCACCGCATTGTCGAACTCGACGTCGCCACGAACCTGGTCGCGCACGACGGTCTCACCGTCGGGCACACGGAAGCGGAGCACGTGCCCCGGCCCCGGGCCGAGCCCTCGATCACGGGACCAGCCGGCGTAGCCGGTGACACCCTCTTCCTCGGCGCGGGCCCGGATGTCCTCCGGCGTCATGTCGCAGTAGTACGCATGACCCGACTCGACCAGACGCTGCGCCGCAGCACGATGGGCGTCGGCGTAGGAGCTCTGGAACAGTGGCCCCTCGAAGTGCGGGTCGTCGGCCGAGATCCCGATCCAGGCCAGCGAGTCGATGATGCCCTGCGTCCACTCCGACTGGTTGCGTGCCTCGTCGGTGTCTTCGATCCGGAGCACGAACGTGCCTCCGGTCGAGCGTGCCAGCGCCCAGTTGAACAGCGCAGTGCGAGCACCCCCGACGTGGAAGAAGCCGGTCGGCGACGGAGCGAATCGATAGCGGGGTGCACCAGACATGACGAACAGACGCTACCCGTGCCTCCCCGCACCCGGGGCGCCACCGCGCATGGTCGATCAGGCTTCGCGTCGGGACGTGAGGGCCAGGTTCCGGAGCTGACGGAGCGCGACCGACAGGTTCGTCAGATCGAACGAGTCGGCTCGCCGCACCTGCGTCAGCAGTGCCATCACCCGGTGCACCGCACGTTCGTTCGCCGAGACCCACGACTCGACGGCGCCCTCGCCACCGTTGAGCACGCTCGACGCCAGCTCGGCGAGTGTGGTCATCAAGTCGTCGCGGAGCGCGCCCCGGGCCTGGGTCTGCCAACGGTCCGAGCGCGGCAACGCCCCCACGGCGTCCCAGAGCCACATCAGGTCGAGCCGGTCGAACACCTCCCAGTAGGTGCCGCACGCCAAGAGCGGGTCGACATCGATCCGGTCGGCCAGCTCGATCATGTCGAAGATCGTGTGCAGCAAGCGCCACGCCGACGAGCGCGAAGCGAGCTCGACGGGCACTCCTTGTTCGGCCCGGGCTTCGGCGAGATCGAGCCAGCCCTGTCGCATCGACCCGTGCAGGCGCTCGGCGAGACCGGCGCTGACCGCGGCTGCGGGCTCACGGAAGCGGGCGATCTCGGCCGCGATGTCGATCGGTGGTCGCCGGTGACGGAGGAACCAGAGCGACGAACGCTCGGCCGACCGGCGGCAGTCGAGGTACATCTCCATTCGGGCGTCGGTCGTCAATTGGGTCAGTTCTCCGACCTCGTCCCACCAGGCCGGGAATCCGAGGACCTCCCGCGCCACCAGCCAGGCACGACTGACATCGGTCACCGACGCGCCGGTGTCCTCGGTCATACGATGGTCGTAGGAGATGCCGGACAGGTTGACCATCTGGTTGGTCAGTTGCGTCGCCGCGATCTCGCGGCGGAGACGATGATCGAGAATCCTGTCGCGGAAGCGCTCGCGCAGCGGCGACGGGAAGTAGTCGATCAGGTCCCGCTCGAGCACGCCCGCGTCGGGCAGATCGGTCTTCATGATCTCGCTGACGTTCGCATTCTTGGTGTACGCGATCATCACGGCGAACTCGGGTGTCCGGAGACCGCTGCCGTTGAGCTGTCGTTCGGCGATCTGCTTGTCGGTCGGCAGGAACTCGAGCGACCGATCGAGCCAGCCTTCGCTCTCGAGCTGATCCAGATACCGGGCGTGCACGTTCACCATCGGCAGGCCCTGCTGACGGGCGATCATCAGGGCCAGGGTCTGCGCCTTGTTGTTGGCCAGCACGAGGTCGGCCACCTCGTCGGTCATCTCGCCGAGCAGTTCGTTGCGCTGCTTCAGGGTCATGTCGCCGGCCGCGACCACCTCGCCGAGCAGGATCTTGATGTTGACCTCGTGGTCGCTGCAGTCGACGCCCGCGGAGTTGTCGATCGCATCGGTGTAGATCAGCCCGCCCGCGAGGGCGTACTCGACGCGACCGAGCTGCGTGAGGCCGAGGTTGCCGCCCTCGCCGATGATCTTGCACCGCAGCGTCTCGGCATCGACCCGGACCGCGTCGTTGGCGCGGTCACCGACCTCGCTGTTCGACTCGAGACTGGACTTGACGTACGTGCCGACACCACCGTTCCACAGCAGGTCGACCGGTGCCCGGAGCACGGCCGCGATGAGCTGGTTGGGAGTGAGTGCCTCGTCGGCGATGCCGAGCACCTCCTGCATCTGGGGTGAGATGTCGATCGACTTCGACCGACGTGAGAACACCCCACCGCCTTCGGAGATCAGCCGCTCGTCGTAGTCGGCCCAGGTCGAACGCGGGAGTTCGAACAGGCGTCGGCGCTCGGCGTGGGCGACGTGCGGGATCGGGAGCGGGGTCGATGAAGATGTCCCGGTGGTCGAACGCGGCGACGAGTCGCAGGTTCGGCGAGATCAACATCCCGTTGCCGAACACGTCACCCGACATGTCGCCGACGCCCACGGCGGTCAGCTCGTCGAGGTCGGCGTCGAGGCCGAGCACGGACGCATGGCGACGGACGCTCTCCCAGGCGCCGCGCGCAGTGATCCCCATCGCCTTGTGGTCGTAGCCGTCGCTGCCACCGGACGCGAACGCGTCGCCGAGCCAGAAGCCGTACTCGGCAGAGATCTCGTTGGCGATGTCGCTGAACGTCGCGGTGCCCTTGTCGGCGGCGACGACCAGGTACGGGTCGGCACCGTCGTACCGGACCACCCGTTCGGGGTGGACGACCTCGCCGGCGACCAGGTTGTCGGTCACGTCGAGCAGCGCGCTCACGAACATGCGATAGCACGCGATCCCCTCGGCCCGGTTCTCCTCCGCGGTCGCCTTCGGCTGCTTGACGACGAACCCACCCTTGGCCCCGACCGGCACGATCAGGGCGTTCTTCACCATCTGTGCCTTGACGAGGCCGAGCACCTCGGTGCGATAGTCCTCGGGGCGGTCGCTCCACCGCAGACCCCCGCGTGCGATCGGGCCGCCCCGCAGATGCACGCCTTCCACCCGCTGCGAGCACACGAAGATCTCGTGTGCCGGGCGTGGCTCGGGAAGGTCGGGCACCGACGACGGATCGAACTTGAACGCGCGTCGTCGGCGTGTCGAGGTAGGCGCTGGTGCGGACGGTCGCCTTGATGAGCGACCGGAACATGCGCACGATGCGGTCGTCGTCGAGCGACGGCACCTCGTCGAGTCCGCGCAGCAGCTCGTCATCGGCGGTGGCGAACGTCGCGAGGCGTTCACCGTCGTCGAGCGTCGGGTCGAAGCGGGCCTCGAACAGCTCGACGAGCACCGTCGCGAGGTGCGGAAGTCGGGCCAGCGTGTCCTCGACGTAGGACTGGCTGAACGTGAAGCCGGTCTGATGCGCGAACTTCGAGTAGCAGCGCAACACGTTCACCTGCCACGACGTGAGCCCGGCGAGCAGCACGAGGCGGTTGAACCCGTCGGGTTCGATCTCTCCGAGCAGCAGCCGCTCGAACGCCGCCGTGACCTCGCGGTGCCGATGCTCGTCGACGTCACGACACGTGACGGCACCCGGAGCCCGATGTCGTACACGTAGCAGTGCTCGTCGCCGACCTGAGATCGTGCGGGTGCTCGTCGAGCGCCCGAACACCGAGGTGACCGAGCAGCGGGCAGCAACTCGCTCAGCGCGATGCTGGGTGCCTCGGCTGTAGACCCGCATCCGCCAGACGCCGTCCTCGGCGTCGACGCTGCGGGTCAGCGCCGCTCGCAGCGTGCGCTCCGAGTCGAGCAGCTCGGCGAGATGCTCGAGGTCGCCGACGGCCATCTCGGGCTCGACGCTGCTGCGGTACGACTCGGGCACCGAGTCCCCGAGCCGGCCGATGAGCGGCCGACGCCGCCGACTCGCCCAGTCGCGCCGGGCCGCGACATCGTGGAGACGGTCGGACCACGAGGTCGTCAGCTGATCGACACGATCGGACAGCTCGTCGAGATCGGGGGTGTCGTCACCGGAGCGCTCGACGGTGAACGTGATGCGGGCCAGGTTGCTCGTCCCGACGAACGACTCGACGTCGCGCGATCGGGGCGCCGTACGCCGCACCGACGAACTCGGCGACCCGTTCGGGAAGCTCGGCGCGTGAACCGGGTCTTCGGCAGGAAGACGAGCACCGTCGACCAGGTGCCGACCGGTTCGGGCACGTCGATGACCCGCACGATCTGGCGTTCCTGGAGGCCGACGACCTCGATGACGAGCAGGGCGAGCTGATCGGAGTCGAGCTCGAACACGACGTCGCGCGGCAACGTCTCGAGCACGTTGCGCATCGATCGGCCGGTGTGCGTCTCGGCACCGTCGGCGCGCCAACCCGAGCACCGCGCGGGCGCGTTCCCCGACGGACGGAATCGCCAACGTGCTGTGGCGGTAGGCCGTCGACGCCAGCAGGCCGACGAACCGGTCGACGCGCCAGCCGCCGTCGTCGTTGGTAGCGCACGGTGACCGCAGTGATGCGACCGGCGCGGTGCACGTTCGACACCTGCGACGATCGTGCGACCGAGACCGCGTCGGCGGCGGGATCGATCTCGGGGTCCACGATCGGATTGCCGACCGACAGGCCCAGGTCCGCGTCGAGTCGGCGGGCGTAGTCGTCGCCTGCGACGTCGAACGACGACGCACCCAGGAACACGAAGTGGCCGTCGGCCAGCCAGCCCAGCAGGGGATCGAGTTCGGCATGCGCGAGCATACGATCGCGCATGGGTTCGAAGTCGCCGACGACTCGATGCGTCCTCGCCACCGCCTCGACCAGGTCGGCCTGGAGCGCCGCGGTTCGCTCGGTGTCGCACCGATCGATCTCGAGCTGCGTCCACGCCTCGACCCCGCACTCGGCATCGCCATCGGTACCGGAGTGCAGGATCCGCACGATCCGACCGTCGTCGTCGCGACAGACGGTGCAGCATCGGGTGGACGAACAGATGCGTGGCAACGCCGTGACGTTCGAGCACGATGCGGACCGAGTCGACCAGGAACGGAACATCGGTGGTCACGATGAACACGATCGATCGGTCCGAGTGCCAGCCGTCGCGGTCGCGATCGGGCGAGACCACCAGCACCTTGGTGTCGTCCCCGTGCCGGGTCTCACCGAGGGCCCAGTGACGGACGGCAGCCGCGTACAGGTCGGTGTCGCTGCGATCGTCGAGTCGAACTCGGGAAGCTCCTCGTAGTACGCCGCGAGATAGTCGGCGAGCATCTCGTCGTCGGGTCGACGACTCTCCGCCACCGCTCTCAGCCGCTCGGTGAGCGGTGTGGCGCCTGTGCCGTACCGCCCGCTGTGGTGCCCCATCTCGTTCTCCTCGACCACCGAACCATAGGCCGAATCGACGTTCCGGGTGGCCTCGACGCCCGCAGGTGGGCTCACCTCCGATCGAGCCCACGGGAAGGTAACGTCGGCGTCGTGAGCTCACGCACCCATGAACCCCATGGTGGTCACCGCTCGGTGTCCGGCGGCCTGGCCCGAGCCGCGGTGTTCGGCGTCAGCGACGGCCTCGTCTCGAACGTCTCGCTGATCCTCGGGATTCGCCGGGTCCGGCGTCGACAACACGGTCGTGCGGCTGGCCGGCCTCGCCGGCGCCGTCGCCGGCGGCATCTCGATGGCGGCGGGCGAATGGGTGTCGATCACCTCGCAGAACGACCTGATCGAACGCGAGTTGGCGATCGAACGCCGCGAGCTGGTGCGCAACGTCGAACACGAGACCGTGGAGCTGGCCGCCGTCTACGAGTCGCACGGCATGAGCAGCGAGCGGGCCGCCGCGGCCGCCGACGAGGTCATGCAGGAGCCGGAGAACGCGCTGGCCGTGCACGCCCGCGAAGAGCTCGGCATCGACCCCGATTCGCTCCCGTCGGCACTGTCGGCGGCGGCGTTGTCGCTCGTCTGCTTCCTGTTCGGTGCCCTGCTGCCGGTGATCCCCTGGTTCGTGAGTGGCGGCACACAGGCGGCCTGGGCATCGCTCACGATCGGCGTGGCGGCTGCCGCCGCCGTCGGCGGGCTCGTCGCCCGATTCGCCGAACGCCCGATCATCTACGGCGTGGTTCGCCAGGTCGTGATCGTGCTCGTGGCCTGCGGCATCACCTACCTGATCGGCGAGGCCGTCGGCGTCAACCTCGCCGGCTGAGCGCGACCCTGGCGGCGACGGCGGTGAGTTCGGCCCGCTCCCGCGACCCCCACGACGTGAGGTGCCCCATCTTGCGTCCGGCACGCGGGGTCGTCTTGCCGTACAGGTGCAGCGCGGTGTGTCCCGGCTGAAGCGCTGCGTCCCAGTGCTGGTTCCCCGTCGTCCCACAGGTCGCCGAGCAGGTTGACCATCGCCGCGCCCGGTCGCGGTCATCGAGGTGTCGCCCAGCGGCAGGCCGCACACGGCACGGATCTGCTGCTCGAACTGCGAGGTCTGCGCCGACGTCGAGCGTCCAGTGCCCGCTGTTGTGCGGGCGCGGCGCCATCTCGTTGACGAGCAGCTCGCCGCCGACGACGAAGAACTCGACCGCGAGCACGCCGACGTAGTCGAGGGCGTCGGCGATCGCCATCGCCGAGGCCGACGGCCCGGTCGGCGAGCTCGACGGACACCGGGCCGGCACGACCGTCAGATCGAGGATGCCGTCGCATGGGTGTTCTCGGCGACGGGGTACGACGCGCACGTCGCCCGACGCCGACCGGCCGACGATCACGCTGAGCTCGGTGTCGCAGGTCGAGGCGCCTGCTCGAGCACGCAGCGGCACCGACCCGAGCAGCCTCCACGCGGCACGCATCTCGGACGCGTCCGACACCAGCCGCTGGCCCTTGCCGTCGTAGCCGAGCCGGGCGGTCTTCAGGATCGCCGGGTACGACGATGTCGGGCATCGGTCGGCATCGTCGTCGACGACGGCGTACGGGCCGACCGGCATCCCGGCGTCGGTCGAGGAACGCCTTCTCGCGATGCCGGTCCTGAGCGATCGACACCGCCGTCGGCGACGGCGCCACCAGCGTCCGGCGGTCGAGCACGTCGAGTGCGGCAGCCGGCGGGTTCTCGAACTCGGTCGTCACCACGCTGCACTCGTCGCCCAGCCGGCGCAGCGCCTCGTCATCGTCGTAGGCGGCGACGAGGTGCTCGTCGGCGACGCGGCCGGCCGGCGCGACGGGATCGGGTTCGAGCACGATCGGTCCGGTAGCCCATCGACGCCGGCGGCGATCACCGCGTACCGTCCGAGTTGGCCGCCGCCGAGCACCCCGATCGTCGCGGGCGGCAGAATCGGTTCGACGGTGCTCACGGCGGCGGGAGGATGCGACGGCGGCGGCCTGATCGCCGCCGTGCGGCACGGTACCGCTCCAGGGCGAGCCGCAAGGTCGGGATCGTCGACCGCGAGCATCGCCACAGCGAACAGCGCGGCGTTGGTGGCGCCGGCCTCGCCGATCGCGAACGTCGCCGTCGGGCACGCCGGCGGGCATCTGCACGATCGAGAGCAGCGAGTCGTTGCCCGGACAGATGGCGCGAGGCGACCGGCACGCCCAGCACCGGCACGAGCGTCTTGGCCGCAAGCATGCCCGGCAGGTGCGCGGCGCCGCCGGCGCCGGCGATGATCGCCCGCAGCCCGCGACTCGGCGGCCTGCTCGGCGTAGTCGAACATCTCGTCGGGCATCCGGTGAGCAGACACCACCCTTGCTTCGTGCGGCAATGCCGAACTCGACGAGCACGTCGACGGCGTTCGACATCGTCGGCCAGTCGCTCGACGAGCCCATCACGACGCCCACCAACGGTGCCGCCTCGTCGCTCACGGCGTCACCGCCCGTGTCTGACCCGGCTCCGACGTCTGGCCGGTCGACGCCGGTCGCCGGTGGGCTCCCTCGAACATGGGTCGAGACTAGTGCCGCGTCGGGCAACGGTCTGGGTGTCCCGACCCGGCACGCCGGAGATGCTCGTCGTCGCCGACGGTCCGCATGCCATCAGCGGTCCGCCGTGAGCATCATGCCGAGTGCGAGGGCGTCCAGGACCGTCCTGGCGTCGTGAACATCGAGCAACAGGGCCATCGAGGACACGCCGGCCGAAGGTCTGGAGTCACCGCTCGCTCGATCGGCGGGTCGACGTGACGTTGTGCTCTTCCCGCAGCCACGGGGCCACCATGACGATGGTCATGGACGGCAACTCTTGTCAGGAGGTTCAACCATGGATGACCATGACGATCGCCGAGCAGCAGCAATCGAACGACTCGAGAACAGACGCGACTTCAGGAACCATGCCCTCGTCTACGGCGTCGTCAACACGATGCTCATCGTCATCTGGGCCGCATCCGGTCTCGGGTACTTCTGGCCCATCTGGTCGATCGCGGGATGGGGAATCGGCCTTGCGTTCCACGCGTGGACGACCTACGGCCAGCAGCCCATCACCGAAGACGACATCCGCGAGGAGACGAAACGCCACGTCGCTTGAGGTGACCGCCCGGGCGAGAGGAGCACGACATCGCGGCACGTCCCGCGGGCGTGTCGGCGGGCCCGACTGCTCGGTCACGCGAGCACCGAGGGCGAGCGCACGTTCCAGTTCACAGGTCGTGGGCACTCCGGCAACGGGTCGGACGTGCCCGGACGCGGCACGAGGCTGCGGCGTGGCGCGTGGTACACCTTCGGGCATGCAGCAGATCAATGTGCTCGGCACCGAGTTGATGCCGTGTTCGTACGACCCGATGACCGGCTACTACCGCACCGGATGCTGCGAGAACCGTGGCGACGATCCGGGCATGCACGTCGTCTGCTGCCGTGTCACCGGCGACTTCCTCGAGTTCTCGAAGGCGATGGGGAACGATCTGTCGACGCCGATGCCGCAGTACGGGTTCTCGGGCCTGCGACCCGGCGATCAATGGTGCGTGTGCGCCGATCGGTGGGAGGAGGCCCGCCTGGCCGGGCACCCCTGCCCGGTGGTGCTCGAGAGCACGCACCTGTCGGCGCTCGAGTACGTCGACCTGGCCGAACTCCGCGCTCACGCCGTGTCGGCCGACTGATCGCCCCGCGCCCGCCTCTGAGCGTTCGACAGACGAGCTGCGGGCGCTTCCCACCGTCGGCGGGCACCGAAGACCGATCGATCGAGTTCGTCGGGCCAACTGCCGTCGTGCACCAAGCCGGCGGCGAGTGAGCCGAGCGTGTCGGAACCCTGCGCCCCCGTGCCGTTGCCGCCGGTCGCGACCACGATCCGCCCGTGCGCGTCGCCCGGGGCGCGATCGATCGTCGGGTAGCCCGACGGCGTGTAGGTGACGATGCAGCGGTGGGTCGTGACGTCACCGAGCTCGATGCCGGGGAGCAGCTGCCTGAGCGCCCGCTCCATCGGCCCCAGATCGCGGTCGCTGTCGCCGGACCGGAACCAAGCCCGCACCTCGTCGAGCGTTGCCGGCCACGACTCGTTGGCGGTGTTGCAGCCCATCTTGATCCGGTACCTGCCGTCGGGATACCGGATCGGCGGCGCGAGGTAGATGTCGTCGAGGTCGGGGTCGTCGACGTCGAATGTGATCGCGGGCATCGACGCACATGCGTGCGCCGTTGCGTCGGACACCTCGGCCCAGACGGTCGTCTCGGTCTTCAGGCGGAGCGGGATGGGTTCCGGCAGGAGGTCGCCGAAGTTGGTGAACGCCCCCGCGGCGACGATCGCCCGGTCGGCCGCGAACCAGCTCGTTGCCCGCCGTCGTGACCGTCACGCCGTCGGCTCGAGAGATCACCGACACCACCCGAACGTCGACGAACCGGGCGCCGTGGCGTTCGGCCACGACGTTCTGGGCGCGGAGGAGCCGACGTGGATTGACATAGCCACCCGGCGAGCCCTCGTGGAGCAACGCCAGGTCGGACGGCACCTCGAGAAACGGGAACCGCTCCCGCCACGCGTCGTCCGTTGCCGACCAGACTCGGAGATCGCCACCCGACGGGTCGACCCGCGCCGCCCACGAGCGGAGCCCCTCGACGCTCGGACTCGCGAGCAGCGAAAGGCGGCCGACCGGGTGATGGAACGCGACGCCCGATCGCGCCTGGAGATCGGCGAACGCATCGATCGCCCGTCGGGTGATCCACGTCCACGCCGGATCGGCGCTGTAGGCGCTCACGAGCCGCCCCTCGTCGTAGTGGCTGCTGAACACCCCCGTGTGCCTCGAGTGGTCACGTGGCTCCGCCGGGCCGACCACCACCACGTCGTGGCCCATCCCGGCGAGCCGGCGACCGGCCGCGCTGCCGATCAGCCCGTTGCCGACGACGACAACACGCTGGACCATGGCCGGGCTCAGGCCGATTCGAGCGCTGCGAGCAGCTCGGTCGGCGTGTCCTTCGGGCTGATCTTCGGCCAGGCCCGCTCGATCCTGCCGTCGGCACCGACCAGGAACGCGGAACGTTGCACACCCATGTACGTCTTGCCGTAGTTCTTCTTCTCGACCCACACGCCGTACTTCTCCGCGATTGCGTGGTCGAGGTCGCTCACCAGGGTGAAACCCAGTTCGTACTTGTCGTCGAACTTCTTCAGCTTGGCCGGCTGGTCGGGGCTCACGCCGATGACGACGGTGTCACCGATCCGGCCGCCGATGTCTCGGAGACCACAGGCCTGTGTGGTGCAACCCGGCGTGTCGGCACGGGGGTAGAAGTACACGAGGACGCGCTGCCCCGTCAGCGCGGAGAGCCGCACCTTCTGCTCGTGCTGGTCGAGGAGCGTGAATGCGGGCGCCCGCTTGCCTTCCTGAGGTGTCATGCCCACGACCGTAGGGGCGGAACACGGCCGGCGTGCACCTCAGCCGATGAGCGCGGCGCCGTGTTCGACGGCCGACATCACCGTCGACTCGTCCTCCGCCGGCAACCAGAAGACCACCCGGTCGACGCCGGCCTCCCGGTATCGGTCGACGTCACCGCCGCGCATCGGGCAGCCGTAGATGCCGATCTCGATCGAGTCGGGGTCGCGGCCGGCCTCCTCGGCCATCTGGCGCAGCAGCGGGAGCTTCTCCAGTGGGTCGGTGCGACCGTGGATCGGCATCCAACCGTCGCAGTACTCGACGATGTGACGAAACGTGATCGGTCCGCCCCCGCCACCCATGATCACCGGGGGGTGCGGCGATTGCACCGGCTTCGGGAACGACGCGCTCGGCGAGAACGTCACGTACTCGCCGTCGAACGACGGCTCGTCCTCGGTCCAGAGCGCCTTGGTGGCCAGGATGCGCTCCCGGGCCGTGCTCCGGCGTTTGGACGGATCGGTGCCGTGGTGCTCCATCTCGTCCTCGTTCCAGCCGACACCGACGCCGTACAGGAACCGTCCTCCCGACAGCAGGTCGACCGACGCGGCCTGCTTGGCGGCATTGATCGGGTGGTGCTGGTTCACGAGCGCGATCCCCGTGCCGACCTTGAGCGTGGTCGTCGCCAATGCCGCTGCCGTCAGGGTGACGAACGGGTCCATCGTGCGCCAGTACATGTCGGGCAGGTCGCCCCCGCCGGGGTACGGCGTGCGGCGCCCGAGCGGGATGTGGGTGTGTTCGGCCACCCAGAACGACTCGTACCCCCGCTCCTCGAGCGCCCGCGCGAGGACGTCGGGCCGAATGGTCCGGTCGGTCGGAAAGATCAGGGCGCCGATGTGCATGCTGTCGAAGGTAGAGAAATCCGGACGCATGTGTCGATCTGAGACCTCGGGCGTCGTCACTGATGTGTCCCCGACATCTCCGAACACGAGGAGCACACCATGAGCAATCAGCACATCGACAACCTGACCGGCGTCTACGAGCACACCGGGACGGTGATCTCCGCCGTCGGCGCCGAGCACCTGGTGCTGCCGACGCCGTGCACCGACTGGAACGTCCGTGAACTGCTGAACCACACGATCGGCGTGATGTTCGGCATCGCGGGCGGGGTCAGCGGCCAGCCGGCGCCCGACGGCGAGGCTTCCGACTTCACCGCGGGCGGAGGCGCGTCAGCCGCGTTCGAGCAGGCGAAGCGGGCCTCGCTGGCCGCCTGGGGCGCCGACGGCGTCTTCGACGGCACGGTGAACTTCGGTGCCGGCGACATGCCGGCCGAGCTCGGGATCGGCATCAACATGCTCGACACCCTCACCCATGCGTGGGATCTGTCCGAGGCACTCGGCCAGGACCGCTCCATGGACCCCGCACTCGCCGAGGCGACGCTCGCGGCGGCCAAGATGACGATCTCCGATGACATCCGCGAGGGCAGGTTCGATCCAGCGGTCCCGATCGCCGACGACGCGCCGGCTCACGACCGCCTCGCGGCGTTCCTCGGGCGACACCCGTCGTGACGACGATCGTCGCCGTCACGACGGCCTCGGCACTCGTCGGGCCGGCACGCGTTCGAGCGTTCCTCTACGGTGTCAGCGAGGACGTGTCGACCGACTGCGAGGTCACGACGTGAAGTACATGTTGCTGTTCTGCGACCAGCCGTCGGGCGGCGTGAACCACATCCCGCCCGACGAGGCCGCCGTGTACGCCGAACTCCGCGCCGAGGCCGAAGCACGCGGCGCGTGGGTGACCGGCGCGGCGCTGATGAGCGACGAGCGGGCGACCCGGGTGCGTGCAGTCGGCGGTGAGATCCAGCTCACCGACGGTCCGTTCGCCGAAGTCACCGACCTCCTGTCGGGCATGTTCGTCGTCGACTTCGACAGCCACGAGGACGCACTGGCATTTGCCGCACGGATTCCCGCCGCCCGCAACGGTGCCGTCGAGGTTCGGCGGGTGCTGGATCACGATCCGGGGTGAAGTACCTGCTCCTCCTCACCGTTCCGGGCCCGATCGACGATGTCCCCGATCCCGACGACGCCGAGGCGCGCGCCACGATGGCTCGCTATGCCGCGCTACGCAGCGAGCTGGAGGTCGAGGGGGTGTGGTGTGGCAGTGAGGCGCTGCAGCCGGCGACGATGGCCACCGGCGTCCGGCGTCGCGATGGGCGCATCGTGCTGAGCGAGGGCCCGTTCGTCGAGACATCCGATCAGTTGATCGGCTACTTCCTCGTCGACTGCGATGACCTCGACCATGCCGTCGAGGTCGCCGCTCGGATACCGGCCGTCGACGACGGCGCGATCGAGGTCCGGCCGATCTGGGACTACGAGGCGCAGATGTGACCAGCGGCGGCGCCGAGCGAGCCGTGGGCGCCCGGAGGGCGATCGAGGGTGCGATGCGCACGTCACACGGTCGAGCCCTGGCAGTCGTCGCAGCGCAACTGCGCGACTTCGACCTCGCCGAGGACGCCGTGCAGGACGCATGGCTCGAGGCAACCCGCACCTGGGGCGACACCGGTGTGCCCGACAACCCGACCGCCTGGATCGTCACGACCGCCCGCCGTCGGGCGATCGACCGGCTCCGACGGCGGGATCGCAACGATCGCGTCACGGAACGGATCACATCCGAGTTGTTGACCGCTCCGGCTGACGACGACTGGGTCGACGACACCGACATTCCCGACGAGCGCCTCACACTGCTGTTCACCTGCTGTCATCCGGCGCTCGCGCCGGACGCCCGCGTCGCACTGACGTTGCGGGCGGTCGGAGGGCTCACGACCCGGGAGATCGCGCGAGCGTTCGGCACGACGGAGCGGACGATGCAGCAGCGGCTCGTGCGTACCAAGCAGCGGATCGTCACCGCCGGAATCCCGTATCGCGTACCGGAGCGTGATGAATTGCCCGAGCGCCTCGCCGGCACGCACGCAGTGATCTACGCCATGTTCACCGAGGGGTACTCGGCCACCGACCACCCCGACTTCCTCCGGGTCGACCTGACCGACGAGGCGATCCGGTTGGCGGGATTGGTCGACGACCTGTTGCCGGATCAGGCCGAGTCGCTCGGCCTCCGAGCGCTGCTCCTTCTCCACGATGCCCGCCGGGTGGGCCGCCGCGACGCGAGCGGCTCCCTGGTGTTGCTCGACGACCAGGACCGGACGACCTGGGACCGCCACCAAATCGCCGAGGCCCTGGCACACCTCGATCGGGCGTTGGAACGACACGACCCCGGCCCGTACCAGCTGCAGGCCGCTGTGGCAGCCCTCCACGCCGAGGCCGAGTCGGTGGAGACGACCGACTGGGTACAGATCACGGCGCTCTACGGCTTGCTGGTGGAGCGGTGGCCCTCAGCCGCCGCCCGTCTGGCCCTGGCGGTGGCGGCCGGGATGGCAGACGGTCCGGACGCCGGCCTGCGAGCCCTCCGCAGCATCGAGGAGGAACTGGGCGACGACCACCGCTGGCACGCGGCAAACGGACACTTCCAGGCACTGGCAGGTCGGTCGGGCGACGCCGACGATTCGTTCGAGCGAGCGGCCGATCTGGCTCGTCACCCGCTGGAGGCGGAGCGCCTGCGCGCCCGCGTCACGCGCCGGTGAGCTCGCGCCAGCGGGCCGGATACGCGGCGTCGGCCTGCTCGGGAGTCATCCGGAGCGTCGACTCGGGCACGAGGTCGACGATCTCGCGACCCTCCGCATAGTGATGGTTCACGTTGCCGACGCCCTCGAAGAGCTGTGGCCGGCGGGCGATCAGATCATCGGGCGGGTCCTCGTCGAAGAAGCCCCAGATCGTGAATGCGATCGTCAGGTCGTGCACCACCGGCGCTCGGCTGTAGAGCGACGCACGGCGAAGCGCGATCCCGAGGCATCCGCGGATCGCGTCGTCGAGGCGCTCACGTCCCTGGAGGCGGATCCGCGGCGCCAACCGTTCCGCGATCGTGAGCGCGAACCCCTGATCGGGCCCCTGGGCACCCATCCGCCGACCGACCGGCTGGAGCCCCTCGACCACCCCGGGCCGGTCGGGCTGCCACGAATCGGGAACCACATCCGGCGACGAGTAGTGCACCGACGCGCGTTCGCCGGCGGGGGCTGACTTGGGGGCTGCCATACGCCGCTCATCGTAGGCGACGTCAGGGTCGTCAGGCAGTGGTCGGCGCGTGGAGCAAGCCGTAGACGACGCTCTCCTCGAGCGCCCGCCACGAGGCCTCGATGATGTTCGGGCTGACGCCGATCGTCGTCCAATCGCGTACACCGTCGGTCGCGGACAACAGCACGCGGGTCACGGCGCCCGTCGCGCCGGCGCCGTCGAGGATACGCACCTTGTAGTCGGTGAGATGGATGTTCGCCAGGTGGGGATACGCCCTCTGAACGGCACGACGCAGGGCAGTGTCGATGGCGTTGACGGGGCCGTTGCCCTCGGCGGTGAACACGTGCCGCTCCATGTTCTCCGGAGGGCCGACCCACACCTTCACCGTCGCCTCGGTGTTGAACGCGCCGGTCGCGACCTCGTCGGTGATCACACGCATCGACTCGACCCGGAAGAAGTCGTGCTCCCACCCCGCCGACCGCCGCATCAGCAATTCGAACGACGCGTCGGCGGCCTCGAAGTGATAGCCCTCGTGTTCGAGTCGCTTCAGTTCGTCGATCACCTGCATCACGGCCGGCCCGTCCATGTCGATGCCCAGGTCGTCGGCCTTCATCTGGATCGTCGCCTTGCCGGCCATCTCGGACACGACGAACCGTGTGCCGTTGCCGACCGCGTCGGGACTGACGTGCTCGTAGGCGTCCTTGGCCCTGGCGATCGCACTGACGTGCAGACCTGCCTTGTGGGCGAACGCCGACGACCCGACGTACGGCGCCTGTGGATCGACGGCCCGGTTCAGTGTCTCGGCGATGCGATGCGACACCACGGTCAGCCGCTCCATGTGCCCCTCGGGCAGGCACACGTAGTTCTGCTTGAGCTGGAGGTTCGGGATGATCGAGGTCAGGTTCGCGTTTCCCGTCCGCTCGCCCAGCCCGTTGAGCGTGCCCTGGACGTGACGCGCACCTCCGCGCACCGCCGCCATCGAGTTCGCCACTGCACACCCGGTGTCGTCGTGGCAGTGGATGCCGATCGTGACGTCGTTGCCGACGTGGGCGTGGACCGCGGTGACGATCTCCTCGACCTCGTGCGGCAGCGAGCCGCCGTTCGTGTCGCACAGCACGACGTGGCTGGCGCCCTTCACCACCGCGGCTTCGAGCGCGCGGAACGAGAACTCGGGATTGTCCTTGAACCCGTCGAAGAAATGCTCCATGTCGACCAGCACCTGGCGGCCGTGTCCGTGCAGGAACTCGACCGAGTCCGCGATCATCCCGGCTCCCTCGTCGAGGGTCGTCTTGAGCGCCTCGGTCACGTGGTACTCGCTGCTCTTGGCCACGATGCAGACCGCCGACGTGTTCGCGTCGAGCAGGTGCTGGAGCGTCTGGTCCTCGTCGACCTTGCCGCGCGGACGACGCGTCGACCCGAACGCCACGAACGTCGAGACGCCGAGGTCGAGTTCGGTCGACGCACGCGCGAAGAACTCGATGTCCTTCGGGTTGGCGCCGGGCCACCCTCCCTCGATGAACCGGACCCCGAGGTGGTCGAGCTGCTCGGCGATGCGCAATTTGTCGTCGACCGTGGCCGAGACGCCCTCGACCTGCAGACCGTCGCGGAGGGTCGTGTCGAAGATCTCGACCGGGATCGGTTCGGGCGTCGAGGCGGAGTTCATTGGGGCAGGCTTTCGATGGAGCAACAAAAAAGCCGCCCGGCGGGCGGCTTGACGAGCACGTGGGCGACCACGCGCTCTACGAAATGACGATGATGCGGAAGCGGTGTGTCGACATCGGCAACCATTCAACCGGCTTCGGCCGCGATCGTCAAACGCGCCCCCGGATCGAGCGGCGCGCTGGGGACAAACCTGTGCACGACGATGTGTACGGCACGTGGATGACCCGAGAAATCCTGGGGATTGGAGAAAAGTTCAGGGGATAACCCTGGGGATTCAGAAATACTTCTTGACCTGGTATTTCACGTCCGCGAGAGTATCTCCCGTACCGGGCAGCGCACGCCGACCGGGGCCAAGAAACCGAGTCGTTCGCCGGACACCTTCGGGTGGTCGGAGAAGGAAAACGGGCTCGGCTCACGAGGTGGAAGCGGGTTCGGACGGAGCGAGAAGCCACTCGCTCTGGGTACCGAGTCACCGGGCAACCGGAGGCCACGGGCCGCAGGGTTACCGGGCCGAGGCCTGCGGAGCACCCCAACTGCTCCGGAGGTGGAGGTTCGGCGGCGTCACAACGACGACACGGGCAACCGGGTCAGCGTGAACGACGTCGAGAGGCAACGGGGTCGGCTTGCCGACAGACCGAGCTTCGACTCCGACGACGGGGTCCGGTTCGCCGGGCAACGAGGTCGGGGCGGCACAGCCGCCGGGCAACCGGTGGCGAGGCCAGGGTGCAACGGGATCGGGTAGCCGATCGACCGGGCATTCGACTCCGAGACGGAGGCCGGTTCGCCGGCCGATGACACGGAGGGGCCACGGGCGTCGGGTGACCGATGGCCGGTGTCGAACGGCAGCGGGTCCGGGCAACCGGGCCGACGGCCGAAAACGGGCATCGCCCGCCGCGCTTTCGGGCACGACGGGCGATGTGATGATCGAGCAGAAGGTTAACGCCCGAAGATCGATCGGTGGTGGATCGCTCCACCTTTTGGGTAGCCCCGGGGGCTGCGCCGGCGCAAGCTGGCTGCGGCACCCGGGGCCGCTCTCTTTTTCACCCTCGCAACGCTCCCGGGACCGCACACCGTGCGGCGTTCGCCGGCACCGAGCGACGCGCTGATCGCCTGGCGCGCGAGGATCTCTCCGACGGGGTGTCGAAATCGCGCGCGCGGGTTCGTCTCACTCACACACGTCCACGACAGGAGAATCCGATGAAGTACATGTTGTTGATCTACAGCGAGCCGGGTGAGCCCGAGTTCGACAGCGAGGAAGCCGCGCAGGCACACATGGGTGAATGGTTCGAGTTCACGCAACGCGTCGTCGAGAGCGGCGAGATGGTCTCCGGCGAACCCCTCCAGGGCGTCGAGACGGCGACCACGGTGGCCGTCCGCGGCGGCGAGACGATCGTCACCGATGGCCCGTTCGCCGAGACGAAGGAGGTGCTCGGCGGCTACTACCTCGTCGACGTCGACAGCCTCGAGCGTGCCCAGCAGCTCGCGGCCGAGCTCCCGTCGGCGAAGTACGGCCGCAACGAGGTGCGGCCGCTCATGGAGATCCCCGGCGGCTGACGCCGCCCCTGGGGGCCCGGTGCGCGGGCACGAGCGAGCAGCATTCGAAGAGGTGGTCCGGGAGCACTCGGGCCGCATCCTCGCGTCGTTGATCGGGCAGTACCGGGACTTCCAGCTCGCCGAGGAGTCGCTTCAGGACGCCTGGTTCGTCGCGGCGGAGAAGTGGCCGGTCGACGGGTGGCCCGACAATCCGTCCGGCTGGGTGTTCCGAGTGGCGTCGCGAAAGGCGCTCGACACGATCCGCCGCGAACGGGCGCGGGCCGACAAGCAGGAAGCGGCCCACGCCGAGATCTCGAATCGTGAGCTCGACGAGCTCGACCGTCGCGATGAGCGGTGGCACAGCGGCATCGACGACGACCGGCTCCGACTCGTGTTCACGTGTTGTCACCCGACGCTCGACCTCGAGGCTCGCATCGCGCTGACGCTCCGCAGCGTGGCGTGGCTGACGACCGAGGAGATCGCGCAGGGATTCGGCGTGCCGACGGCGACGATGGCGCAGCGCATCGTGAGGGCGAAACAGAAGATCAAGTCCGCCGGTACGCCCTACCGAGTACCGGTCGGGCACGAGCTGCCGGACCGCCTCGGGGGTGTGCTCCGCGTGGTGTACCTCGTGTTCAACGAGGCCTATCTGTCGCGACGCACCGGCGAACCGGTGCGCGTCGACCTCGCGGACGAGGCGATCCGGCTCGGGCGCGAGCTCACCGAGCTGATGCCGGACGAACCCGAGGTCGGCGGTCTCCTCGCACTCATGCTGGTGCAGCACGCACGATCGAGGGCCCGCTTCGACGCCGCCGGCGATCTCGTGGTGCTCGCGGACCAGGACCGCTCGTGCTGGGACCACGATCTCATCAGCGAGGGCTCGGTGATCCTCGAGGCTGCCATGCGACGCCGTTCGATCGGTCCGTACCAGCTGCAGGCGGCGATCGCCGCCCTCCACAGCCAGGCGGCCGAGTTCGACGCCACCGACTGGCCGCAGATCGTCGCGCTGTACGGCGTGCAGGCCGAGATCGACCCGAGCCCCGTCGTGCAGCTCAACGCCGCCGTCGCCGTCGGCTTCGCCGAGGGACCCGGACGCGGACTCGAAGAACTCGACCTGATCGGGTCGATCGGGCTCCCCCAGCCTCACCTCTTGCACGCCGCACGGGGCGAGATGCTGTTACGCCTCGACCGTCGCGGCGAGGCGCGCGCCGCGTTCGACGAGGCACTCTCCGCCGTCGTCAGCGACACGGAACGTCGCCATCTCGAACGCCGGCGCCGAGTCGTCGCCGACGGTTGAACGCCTCCGTCGACGATGATGCGGTCGGGCTGGAGCCGGACGGTCGGTTCAGTGTCCCCTGATCGTGAGGCACGATCACGGTCGCCGAGGCGATCGTGGCGTTCCCGACACGAGTCGGTCACCTCGTACGTGACCGTGTACACCCGTCCGTCGTCGCCGCCGAACCGTTCGGCCCGGAGCCGGAAGTTGAAGTCATCGACGATCACGATGTCGTTGGGCTTGTCTCCCGGGCCGACCGAATCCGGCTCGTTCGAGGTCACCGAGAGGAGGGTCACCGTCGCTGTTCGGGTCGGCGTCGTCGACGCTCACCACCGCGACGACGTCGCGATACTTGCCGTTGGGAGCCCACAACTCGCTGGGTGTCACCGACACGTCGACGAGTCGGCGGAATCCGCCGTCGCAGACGAGCCCGATGACGAGCGGGTCGTGGTCGGACGACCGGAAGCCGTTGGGCTCGTAGATCGGCAACGCGTTCGACTTCCGCTCGAACGATGCCTCACCGGGATCCTGGATGTCGTCGTTGTAGTCGAGGACGTTGACCTCGTCGGCGTTGATGTGCCATTCGGTCACCCCGGTCACGCTCGGCAGCAGACTGCGCGTTGGCGAGCGCGTGGTCGAGGTAGCCGAGCTGGCCGTCGAACACGAAGCTGTACGCGTCCGGACCCACCGAACGGCTCGATGAGGTCGGTGTAGCCGGCTCCGGTGATCGCAGCGATCGGGTCCTCCATCGCGTAGGCGTTGAGGTCGCCGATGATCAGGAAGTCCGGGTCGCCGCTGCCGGTCGGATCGGTCGCCAGGTAGTTGACCAGTGCCGTCGCGGCCTTCGTCCGCGTCAGGTTGCAGTTGGCCTGACCGTCACCGAGGCCGGGATCGCCGACGTCGTCGCAGGACGAACCCTTCGACTTCAGGTGGTTCACGGCGATCGTGACGCCGCTCGCCGCTGGCCATCTCGTCGAAGGTCTGGATCAGCACCGGCCGGTTCTTGGTGTCGATGAACGTCGGGTCGACCGTGGAGTCGAGGATCGCGAAGTCGCCGACGAGATCGACCGTCGCCGGCTTGTAGATGAACGCCACCTTGATGGCGTCGCCGCCGATCGTGCCGGTGTCGACGTAGTCGTAGGTGCCGGCGCCGACGACGGCGTTGAGGCCTCCGACGAGGTCGATCAGCGACGCGTCGGCGTTGTTCTCGATCTCGATCAGCCCGACGATGTCGGCGTCGATCTCGGCGAGCGCCGACACGATCTTGTCGCGCTGGCGGTCGAGCTCGGCCGTCGAGTTGGCGCCGCGACAGCCGAGCGACTGTTCGGTCCGCAGACGTTGACGCCGTGTCGATGGTCGTGAAGTAGTTGAGCACGTTGAAGCTCGCCACCTTCAGCGTCCCACCCACCGGATCCGGCGCGGCCGGCCGTGTGTTGTTCGGGGTGAACGTGTAGTCGAACACCTCCGGGGTCGGGTTGACGCGCCACTCCCCGAACGCCCAGTCGAGCGCGCCGGTCAGGCCGGTGATGCTGTCGCCGCCGCGGAACTTGTTCGTCGTGCTGAAGCCCGGGATCGGGTAGTAGTACGGCTCGTCGGCGGCCGGGCCGTTGATGGCGTCGTTCTGGTTGTTGTTGTCGTCGTCGAGCACGATCCGGCGAGTCGCCAGATCGTCGAGGAACGCCGTGTAGCCGGCCACGCTCGGCAGGTTCTCGTGCGTGAACTGGAACGGCCGCTCGTCGACGGTCAGCACGACCTGGCCGAAGCGGGCCAGCTCGAAGTACTCGCTGACGAACAGCTCGTCGGTGAACGTCGACGAGCATGCCCTCGAGCTCGGTTCGAACGTCAGCTCCTGGTCGGTTCCGTGCGGGAGCCGGGAGGCCGAGCGGACGTCGACGTCGGGAAGCGGGTTGCCACTCGAGTTGATCGTGACGATCCCGCCGACCGACGCGTCGATCTCGCTCATGCCGAAGAGTTCGCCGGCATCGCCGGTGACGGTCACGTTGTCGCCGACCGCGAGTGCCGACCGGGCACAGGGCCTCGCAGGTGACGAGGATGCCCTCGGAGGTCGGCGGATTCGACGTCGACGTCGGCGTCCTCCTCCTGGAGCAGGAAGCCGCTGACGAGCATCGTTGTTCCTCACCAGCGAGGTGACGATCGCGTCGACCTTGACCGTGCCGCTGATGGCCACCGACGGCCCGGATCCCTGCACCTCGTGGATGAACGACAGCGGCACGAACGGCGATGGTCGAGTAGGTGCCGATCGGGAATGGGGTCGCCGCGGTGTCGTTGGTCGGTCTCGCCGTCGAGCGCGTTCGGCGCCGCTGAACGTCCAGTTGTCGAGCACGAAGGTCGACCCGTCCGGGCCGGTGCCGTCGACGCGGTAGGCCCAGCCGTCGGTGTACTCCCACGGCTCGCCGTTGCCGTCGACGTTGATGTCGCCGAACACGTCGACCACCGCACCGCCCTGGAACAACTCGATCGCGTCGTCACCGTTGATGTTCGCCGCGCTGCTCGTGTAGTCGGGCGCGAATCCGAAGAAGTTGTCGAACTGCGATCGACTCCGACGCGACGTGGATGTAGTCGCCGGCTGTCGCCGCAACCGCCGGGAACGTGAACTCCTCACCGTCGGAACCACCACCGTTGTTGGCCGACCCGAACCCGTACACGCTCAGATCCGCGATGTCGTTCACCACGTAGAACTCGACCGCCTTCGGGGTGCCACCACTCAGCGGACCGTCGACCACGCCGGTGATATCAGGTCGACCGGCGGCGTGACAGTGCTCGAGTACGTGCCGATCGGCATGGGGATCGCCGCGGTGTCATTGGTGGTCTCGCCGTCGAGCGCGTTCGGCCCACTGAACGTCCAGTTGCCGAGCACGAAGGTCGATCCGTCCGGACCGGTGCCGTCGACTCGGTAGGCCCAGCCGTCGGTGTACTCCCAGGCCTGGCCGATTCCGTCGACGTCGATGTCGCCGAACACGTCGACCACTACGCCGTTCTGGAACAACTCGATCGCGTCGTCACCGTTGATGTTCGCCGCGCTGCTGTGTAGTCGGGCGCGAAGCCGAAGAAGCGACGTGAACCCGGTCGACTCGGATGCGACGTAGATGTAGTCGTACCTGCGGTCGCGGCGACGGCCGGGAACGTGAACTCCTCACCGTCGGAGCCACCACCGTTGTTCGCCGAGCCGAACCCGTAGATGCTGAGATCGGCGATGTCGTCGAGCACGTAGAACTCGACGGCCTTGGGAACCCCGCCGGAGAGGGGACCGTCGACCACGCCGCTGATGATCAGCAGGTCGACCGGTTGGCTGGCGGTGGTCGAGTAGGTGCCGATCGGGAACGGGAGTCGCCGCGGTGTCGTTGGTGGTCTCGCCGTCGAGCGCGTCCGGGCCGCTGAACGTCCAGTTGCCGAGCACGAACGTCGACCCGTCGGGCCCGGTGCGCGTCGACGCGGTAGGCCCAGCCGTCGACGTGCTCCCACGGCTCGCCGGTGCCGTCGACGTTGATGTCGCCGAACACGTCGACCACGACGCCGCTCTGGAACAACTCGATCGCATCGTCACCGTTGATGTTCGCCGCACCGCTCGTGTAGTCGGGCGCGAACCCGAAGAACGACGTGAACCCGGTCGCCTCCGACGCCACGTAGATGTACTCGCCCGCGGTCGCGGCGACCGCCGGGAACGTGAACTCCTCACCGTCGGAGCCACCACCGTTGTTCGCCGACCCGAACCCGTACACGCTCAGATCGGCGATGTCGTTGACCACGTAGAACTCGATCGCCTTCGGGATACCACCGGTCAACGGACCGTCGACGACCCCGGAGATCACCAGGTTGACCGGGCGTCACGCCGGCTGCGGTGTAGGTGCCGATGGGGAAGGGCGTCGCGGCGGTGTCGTTGGTGGTCTCGCCGTCGAGCGCGTCGGGACCACTGAAGGTCCAGTTGGCGAGCGTCGAACGTCGACCCGTCCTGACCCGTGTCGTCGACGCGGTAGGCCCAGCCGTCGAGGTGCTCCCACGGCTGACCGGTGCCGTCGACGTTGATGTCGCCGAACACGTCGACCACGACGCCGTTCTGGAACAGCTCGATCGCGTCGTCACCGTTGATGTTCGCCGCACTGCTCGTGTAGTCGGGCGCGAACCCGAAGAACGATCGTGAACCCGGTCGCCTCCGACGCCACGTGGATGTACTCGCCCGCGGTCGCGGCGACAGCCGGGAACGTGAACTCCTCACCGTCGGAACCGCCACCGTTGTTCGCCGAACCGAACCCGTAACACGCTCAGATCGGCGATGTCGTTGACCGCGTAGAACTCGACCGCCTTCGGGGTACCACCCGTCAGCGGACCGTCCACCACGCCCGTGATCAGCAGATCGCCGGTGGCCGCGGACGTCGGCGCAGCCGGTGGAACGAGGAGTCCGCCGCGACGACCAGCGCGGCGGTCAACGCCACGCGCAGACGAGTCGTGTTCGCAGACCGGAGTGCTCGGATCATGGTCTTCCCCTCGTCGCCGACTCGTCGCCGAGTCGTCGTTCGTGACTGGCCGGCGGCCGGTCGGGAAGCGTCGCCACCGGTGCCCCGGGCCACCTGTTCGCCACTCTTCCACGCCGCACGCCCGACGTCCAGCGCTCGCGGCGCTTCCGCCGCGTGCAGGATCTGCGTCGAGTGCTGATCGATCTCGTGCAGCACGTAGCTTCGGGGGCGACATGACATCGCGTCCGTTCTTCATCGACACCGACACGGCGAGCGACGACGCCGTCGCACTCGTGATGGCGCTCCGGCACGCCGATGTCGACGTGGTCGGGATCGGGGTGGTCGCCGGCAACGTGCCGTTGGATCAGGCGGTTCAGAACGCCCTCTACACATGCGAACTCTGCGAACGCGACGAGGTGCCGGTGTACGTGGGGGAAGCCGCTCCCCTGTCGATCCCGCTCGAGACCGCTCAGAACGTGCACGGCACCGACGGCATGGGTGACATCGGGCTGCCGATCGCCGGACGCAGGCCGGACTCGGCGCATGCGGTCGACGCGCTGTTGGAGGCGTCGCACGAACACGCCGGTGACCTGACCCTCGTCACGCTGGGACCGCTCACGAACGTCGCTCGTGCGCTCGAACGCGACGCGACGCTGCCCGACAGGATCGCACGGACCGTCACCATGGGCGCCGTCGCCGACCACATCGGCAACATCACTCCGGTGGCGGAGTTCAACATGTGGGCCGATCCCCACGCGGTCGCGCAGGTGCTCGCTTCCGGGCTGGACGTCGAGTTCGTCGGGTGGGACATCTCGCGACACTTCGCGGTGATCGAGCCGGCACTCGCGGGCGAGCTCCGGTCGATCGGAACGCCACTGGCGGAGTTCTGCGTCGACATCCAGTGCACCGTCGCCGAATTCTGCGAGAGCGAGACGAAGCTCGCCGGATTCGACCTCCCCGACCCGATCGCGATGGCCTACGCCATCGATCCTCTGGTCGCCACCGAGACCCTGCACCTCAACCTGAAGGTCGAGGTCGGGAGCCGGCTCACGCGCGGCATGGTCGTGATGGATCTGCTCGGTCTCACCGGCGGTGAGCCGAATGCGCAGGTCGTCACCGCAGCCGACCGCGAGCGTTTCATCGCCATGCTCCGATCCGCTCTGACCTGACCCATCGGCGTCGTCGACGCACGCGCGTTATCCGCCCGCGATATCGAAGGTCCGTTCGGCACTGGCCACCTCCGCCACCGCAGCGGACGATCGGAGTGAGATCGGGAGGGGTCGCCATGGGTACGTCGTTCACCGCACGCCAGGTTCCGGATCGAGCGCACCGACCCCGTCGATCACGCGTTGCGGTCGTCACCGCCGCGCTCGCGATGGCTCTGCCGTCGATTCCGGCCGCTCCGAGCCACGCAACAGGTGGGCCCACGCCAGATCCCGGTGTCGCGATCTGGGCCGATGCGACCGAGGGACGATCCGACGTCAGATGGTCGGCCTCCAAGTCGTTCGCGTTCGGACTCGTCCACAGCAACGACGACCTGGTGCTCAGCGGTTCGAAGAACAAGCTGCTCGGCGGCACCGAGTACGTGAATCGAATCCGCCTCACGGGTCAGCGCAACACTCATCGACCCGGCAGCAACGAAGGTGGCGGCCCGGGAGGCACCGGTCACGTTCGACATCGCCGACTACCGGCCCGGCGGCGCCGTGGCCAACGCAGCGGGCGCGGACTACGTCGACCACAGCGCCGAATGCGGCGCTCCCGGCCAACCGGCCGTCCTCCACCTCCGCCGCGACGAACTCTCCCGAGGGCTTCACTACGCGCCGTGCGACGTCGTCCTCACCGACGCCCTCTCCCACCAACCGACGACGATCGTCGCCGACGGCAAGATCAAGGTGACGGGCTCGACCAGCGAACTCGGCCCGGCCTACGTCGATGGGCTGCAGCTCTTCTCCGACTCGACGTCGAAGAACGCGATCAAGATCGCCGGCAACTGGGCAGACGTCGACGGCGTCGTGTACGCACCCCGCGGGCAGGTCACGGTCGCCGGCGAGGGGCACGAGTTCCGTTGCGCCGTGGTCGCGTCTCGAGTCGCGATCAAGGGTGCGAAGCACACGTTCACCGGCGACGCCGATTGCGGCAGCGTCCCGCCTGGCAACACACCGCCGATCGCGATCGACGACGCCTACTCCGTCGACGAGGACAACACCCTCACGATCGTCGCGCCCGGAGTGCTGGGCAACGACACGGACGCCGACGGCGACCCGCTGACCGCGGTGCTCGTCGACGACGTCGCCAACGGCACGCTCACGCTCGATGGCGCACGGCGAGTTCACGTATGCCCCCGACGCCGACTTCGCAGGCGACGACACCTTCACCTACGTCGCCAACGACGGCACCGACGACTCCAACACCGCCACCGTCACCATCACCGTCAACCCCGTCAACGACCCACCGGTCGCAGACGCGAACGGCCCCTACAGCGCGGCTCGCGGGCGAGACGATCACGTTCGACGGGTCCGGCTCGTCCGACCCCGACGGCACCATCGACTCCTACGACTGGGACTTCGGCGACGGCAGCACCGGCACCGGTGTCGCACCGACCCACTCCTACACCGAAGCCGGCACGTTCACCGTGACACTGACCGTCACCGACGACGGCGGGCTGTTCGACACCACGACGACCACCGCCGTCATCACCGACGTCCCCAACACGCCACCCGTCGCCGACGCCAACGGCCCCTACAGCGCGCTCGCGGGCGAGACGATCACGTTCGACGGGTCCGGCTCGTTCGACCTCGACGGCACCATCGTGTCCTACGACTGGGACTTCGGCGACGGCAGCACCGGCACCGGTGTCGCACCGACCCACGCCTACACCGAGGCCGGGATGTTCACGGTGACGCTGACCGTCACCGACGACGGCGACCTCACCGACACCACAACCGCCACAGCCATCATCACCGAGATCCCCAACACCCCGCCGGTCGCGACCGATGACGACTACACGATCGACGAGGACACCACCCTCAGCGTCGCCGCGCCCGGCGTGCTCGACAACGACACCGACGCAGACGGCGACCCGCTCACGGCGGTGCTCGTCGACGACGTCACCAACGGCACCCTCACCCTCGACAACGACGGATCGTTCATCTACGTACCGAACGCCGACTACTTCGGCGACGACACCTTCACCTACCTCGCCAACGACGGCAACGACAACTCCAACACCGCCACCGTCACCATCACCGTGCATCGCCGTCAACGACCCACCCGTCGCGGTCGACGACGACTACACCACCAATGAAGACACGACGCTGCTCGTCACCGTGCTCACCGTGCTCGACAACGACACCGACGCAGACGGCGACCCGCTGACCGCGGTCGCTCGTCGCCGACGTCACCAACGGCACCCTCACCCTCAACAGCGACGGATCGTTCACCTACGTACCGAACGCCGACTACTTCGGCGACGACACCTTCACCTACCTCGCCAACGACGGCAACGACAACTCCAACACCGCCACCGTCACCATCACCGTCAACCCCGTCAACGACCCACCGATCGCCGACGCGAACGGCCCCTACGGCGCCCTCGTCGACGAGACGATCACGTTCGACGGCACCGGTTCGTTCGACCTCGACGGCACCATCGACACCTACGACTGGGACTTCGGCGACGGCAGCACCGGCACCGGTGTCGCACCGACACACACTTACAGCGACCCCGGCACCTACACCATCACCCTCACCGTCACCGACGACGGCGGCCGCACCGACACCACCACGACCACGGCCATCATCGACGACGTCGTCAACACCCCACCGATCGCCGACGATGACGACTACTCCACCAGCGAGGACGCAACGCTCACCGTCACCATCCCGGGCGTGCTCGACAACGACACCGACGCCGACGCCGACCCGCTGACCGCGGTGCTCGTCGACGACGCCACCAACGGCACCCTCAGCCTCAACACAGACGGATCCTTCACCTACGCACCCGACGCCAACTACTTCGGTACCGACACCTTCACGTACGTCGCCAACGACGGCACCGAGAACTCCAACGAAGCCACCGTCACCATCACCGTCAACCCCGTCAACGACCCACCCATCTCCGACGCCGGACCCGACCAGACGGTCACGGTCGGCGAGCTCGTGGCGCTCGACGGGAGCGCCTCGACCGACCCGTTCGAGGGCGACCAGCTCGCCCACCAGTGGACCTTCGACTCACGTCCCGCCGGATCGATCGCGACCCTGTCCGACCCTGACACCGTTGGTCCGACGTTCATCCCCGACCGCCCAGGCGTCTACGTCGTCGAGCTCACCGTCGACGACGGCAACGGTGGCGTCGACACCGATTCCGTCACGGTGACGGCGAGCGTCATGGGCATGACGTTGACGCTCGAGGATCCGCTGATCGGCGCAGGGCGAAGCACCAACGGGGCGATCTCGCTCGAGTACCCCGCACCTCCGGGTGGGCTGACGGTCACACTGTCACTGGACACCGGAATCGCGACGGTCGATCCGATCGCGGTCTTCATCGCCCAGGGCGCGACCGAGGGGACGTTCACCGTCACCGGCGTCGATGTCGGCACGACGACGATCGAGGGCACCTCACCCGCCACGGTGACGGCCACTGCCGAGATCGGCGTGACCGACGCCCTGATCTCGATCGACGACATCCCGGTGATTGCTCCCGACGAGACCGCCGATCTGCCGGTCAGCATCACCAAGCCGGCGCCGCCGGGCGGCGTGACGATCACGTTCGAGAGCCTCGACCCGTCGATCGCCATCACCGAACCGACCGCGTTCGTCCCCGAAGGGCTCTACGTTCCGAGTCGCAAATCCGCAGATCACCGGCGTCGACTTCGGCACGACCCAGATCAAGGCGACCGCGCTCGACTACGGCCCCGACACCCGGGACGTCACGGTGGCGCTCACGGTCACGCTGACCCCGGACGAGCTCGACCTTCCCGAGCTGTGGACGCTCCAGGTGTCGGCGCAGCTGTCCGCGCCCGCGCCGTCGGGCGGCGTGACGTTGGACCTGACGCTCGACGACCCGCTCGCCACGATCCAGCCGACGCGTCTTCATCCCGGCCGGCCAGACGTTGAGCGGCCCGATCGACATCACCGGCACGCACGACCCTCGGCACGACGACGCTCCGCGCCGGCGGCCCCGGCCTCGTCGAAGGCACGAGCACGATCAACGTCGATCGACACCCCGGATGTGTATCTGCGGGAGGATGTATGGGACGTCTGATCCGTATCGGGATCCGTTCGTGGTTGGGTGTGGATCTGCAGATCGAGTACGTGTGTGCAGTTCGAGGTGGCGACTGCCGGGTGCGGTGGATGTGGTGGTGTCGGTTCCGGCTGGGTCGGGGGTGTTGTTGTCGGCGTCGCCGACCGAGGCTGGGTCGGAGTCGTTGGTCGTCGCGACCGGGTACACCAGCGCGTCGGCTGCGCCGCGGATACGGGGTCACCGATCTACGTGCAGGGCACGATCCAAGGTGACGACGTCGATGATGATGTGCCGGTGACGATCGATGTGTTCGATGACCGGCACCACCGATCCCGGTCGGGATACGAGCAGGCCGATATGCCGTCCGTGGTCGATGTCGGACCGTCCGGCTTCTCGTTCACCACCAGCAACGACCTCGATGCGGTGACGTTCCCTCACACCGAGGTTGATGTGTACGTCGTATGTGTTGTACGACAGCGAGTCCGGCACGCTGCACAGGCGTCTGCCGCGCTCAACAGCTCCGGGGCGGCCACAGCGTCACCGTCGACCTCGACCAACAGCAACCCTGTGGTCGGTGTGATCGACACACCTGCCGTGTTCACCGGCGGCGACTCATCACAGGCGGCACCGCCCTGTTCGATGGGCTCACCGCAGGCACCACCACCCTCGACATCACCCAACCCGCCGGCCACACCACACCCTCCAACGGCTACACCACCCGCACCGTCAACGTGACGGCACCGGATGTGTATCTGCGGGAGGATTATGGGACGTCTGATCCGTATCGGGATCCGTTCGTGGTGGGGTTGGATTTGCAGATCGAGTACGTATGTGCAGTTCGAGGTGGCGATTGCCGGTGCGGTGGATGTGGTGGTGTCGGTTCCGGCTGGGTCGGGGGTGTTGTTGTCGGCTTCACCGACCGAGGTTGGGTCGGAGTCGTTGGTCGTCGCGACTGGGTACACCAGTGGGTCGGCTGCGCCGCGGATCACGGGGTCACCGATCTACGTGCAGGGCATGATTCAAGGTGACGACGTCGATGATGATGTGCCGGTGACGATCGATGTGTTCGATACCGGCACAACTGATCCGGTCGGATTCGAGCAGGCCGATATGCCGTCTGTGGTCGATGTCGGACCCTCCGGCTTCTCGTTCACCACCAGCAACGACCTGGATGCGGTGACGTTCCCTCACACCGAGGTTGATGTGTACGTCGTATGTGTTGTACGACAGCGAGTCCGGCACGCTGCACAGGCGTCTGCCGCGCTCAACAACTCCGGGGCGGCCACAGCATCACCGTCGACCTCGACAACAGCAACGCTGTGGTTGGTGTGATTGACACACCTGCCGTGTTCACCGGCGGCTCATCAAGCGGGCACCGCACTGTTCGATGGGCTCACCGCAGGCACCACCACCCTCGACATCACCCAACCCGCCGGCCACACCACACCCTCCAACGGCTACACCACCCGCACCGTCGACGTGACGGCACCGGATGTGTATCTGCGGGAGGATTATGGGACGTCTGATCCGTATCGGGATCCGTTCGTGGTTGGGTTGGATTTGCAGATCGATACGTATGTGCAGTTCGAGGTGGCGATTGCCGGGTGCGGTGGATGTGGTGGCGTCGGTTCCGTCTGGGTCGGGGGTGTTGTTGTCGGCTTCACCGACCGAGGTTGGGTCAGAGTCGTTGGTCGTGGCGACTGGGTACACCAGTGGGTCGGCTGCGCCGCGGATCACGGGGTCACCGATCTACGTGCAGGGCATGGTTCAAGGTGACGACGTCGATGACGATGTGCCGGTGACGATCGAAGTGTTCTATGCCGGCACAACTGATCCGGTGGGATTCGAGCAGGCTGATATGCCGTCTGTGGTCGATGTCAGACCCTCTGGCTTCTCGTTCAACACCAGCAACGACCTCCTCACCACCACCTTCTCGCCGCTCGAGGAGGTTCGGGTGCAATCCATATGTGTTGCTCGACAGCGAGTCCGGCACGCTGCACAGGCGTCTGCCGCGCTCAGCAACTCCGGGGCGGCCATAGCGTTACGGTTAGTTTCACTAACAGCAACGCTGTGGTTGGTGTGATTGACACACCTGCCGTGTTCACGGGTGGCGTCCTTTCCGCTGATGCCTTGTTCGATGGGCTCACCGCAGGCACCACCACCCTCGACATCACCCAACCCGCGAGCCACACCACACCCTCCAACGGCTACACCACCCGCAACGTGGTTGTCGACGCGCCCGACCTCACGCTCGAGCGACGCCGCACCTCGTGGGTTCCCAGCCCGGACGAGAATCTGGGCCGTGATCTCCAGGTGGAGCGGCGGATCGGGCTCGAGGTAGCGCCACCCGCACCGGGTGTTGACGTAACCATCGAGGTCGTCGATCCGACGGTGGCGTTGATCTCGACCGACCCGGCTGCCGTTGGCAGCGGGGCGATCACCTTCCCCCTCGTGACCGGCACCTCTACACCGCTTATCTACGTCCAGGGACTGACCCTCAACCAAGGGACGGAACTGCGGATCACCGCACCCGGTTACGACCAGTGGATCACCACCGTCCAGATCGTCCAGGCTGGCTTCTACATCTCCACCGGCGACTTCACGACCACCATCGATGCCGCCAATCGGACTGTCCGGGTCGTGCCGGCCTCACTCGACTTGCTGCAGCGGGTCGACGAGGCCCAACAGGTGCGGGGTGGGCTGAGTCTTACGGTCGACGTCTTGTCGTCTGATCCTTCGGTGGGGGCGATAACGGTCAGCCCGCTTGCTGTTCACCGGCACCGACGATTATCTCAACACCCAGTTCGACCCGCTCGCGATCGGGACCACCACGATCTCGATCAACCAGCCGCCGGGCTTCCTGCCGCCGGCCGGCGAAACCACAATCACGGCAACCGTCGCGCCCGCGTAGCCCCACGTTCGAACCCGCCGGCCCATCCGAGGTGGAACTGGTCTCGGTGGCGAGGCCATCGTCGATCTGGTCGACGGCTGCGACCGGGCGTTCCTTCATGCCCGCCGAGACCATCTGTTCCATCACCTCGACCACAGCGAACGCTCTGTCGACCGTCGCACGTTCCGAGGTCGGTGTCGGCGCGCCAGGGGTCGGACGATCACGTTCGTCTTCGACACGCCCGGACGTGGACTGCCGGTTTCGAAGGCGAGGAATCTCGGCCCGTCGACGGTCCCGATGCGCCGCCACCCGCTGTGGAGATCGTCCTCGGGACCGGTCACGAGTTCCTTCATCCCACCGCGCGCCCTCAGATCTGGACCGACCACCGCATCCGGTCACGTGGGTGCTCCCCCACGGCGAATGCGCTTGCCGGAACCGCATACACCGGGAAGATCTACTCGAGCTTGGCGTCGAACTCGACGTCTGTCGATGAGCGATCGATCCTCGATGACACTGGGCGAGCTCACTCCGGCCCGATTCCTCGACAACTTCGCGAATA
The DNA here is from genome assembly GCA_963827775.1 of uncultured Acidimicrobiaceae bacterium. Classification (GTDB taxonomy): domain Bacteria; phylum Actinomycetota; class Acidimicrobiia; order Acidimicrobiales; family Ilumatobacteraceae; genus Ilumatobacter. Next base: position 44,249 of record CAWHCI010000003.1, read on the forward strand.
TCTCAGGTTCCGTGTTGGTAATCGAACGTACGTATTGCATCTCTGCTTAACTCCAGTTGCCACTACATCTGGTATGTCGAACGCTGGTTTCTGTCCGCCGCGAGGCACCACATCTGGTGGGTACTGGAGACAAACAGATAGGCAATACGTACGTTCGATAGCGTGTCTGTCTCGCCTCTGGTATGGCACTTCGATCGGCGGCCGAGTTGGCAGAGGAGCTGGACGTTGTCGACGTCGGCTCGCTCGACGCGGCTGACGTCGTGATGCACCTCCACCGGGTTCGTCGCCTCGAGGGCTGGTTGTCATCGGTGAAGGCCGACCTCGCTACACGAGCCGACGAGCTCCATGACGACGGCGACGGGGCACCCGCTGCCGAGATGCTGAGCCGTACGACCAAGACGTCATCGCGCGACGCGCGTCTCATCGAACGCCGGTCACGGCTCCTCGCACGGGCGCCCGAACTGGCCGCCCTCCTGCGCTCCGGCCGCATCAGCAGCGCTCACGTCGACGCGCTCGCCAACGTCGTCGCCCGCCTCGACGACGACCAGCTCACGGTCCTGCTCGAGCGCGAGCACGAGCTCACCGAGCTCGCACCCACGATCTCACCCGAAGCCTTCGCCCGGCGGTGCCGCGCGCTCGCCCACGAGCTGATCGACCGAGATCGATCCCCCGACGATGCCGACGACGGCCGAGCGCTCAACACGATCTCGCGAATCATCGATCCGCGCACCGGCCGTCATCGCGTCACCATCGACTGGGATCCGGAGACCGGGCATCGTGCCTTCACCATCATCGATCACGAGATCGCCGCACTCGTCACCGCTCGACGGCACGACGGTGCCGACGACTCGCCGCTCGACCGTCACCATCTCGGCGCGGTCGCCGTCGCCAACCTCCTCGCCGGCGGTCACAGCAGCCGGCGTCCGGGCAAGGTCGAGATGACGGTCATCATCGACGAGGACTCGCTGCGCGGCAGGCTCCACGAGCAGAGCGTCTGCGAGCTCGGCGACGGTACCCCGATCTCAGTGGCCTCCGCTCGGCGACTCGCCTGCGACGCCGACATCCTGCCGATCGTGCTCGGCGGCCGCTCCGTCCCGCTCGACCACGGGCGCAGCAGGCGGCTCGCCAGCCCGCAGCAACGCAATGCGCTCGAAGCGATCTATGCGACATGCCGCGTTCGACAACTGCGACATCCCCTTCGCCGACTGCGACATCCACCACGTCCTCGAATGGCTCGAGCACCAAGGTCCGACCGACCTCCGGTATCTCGTCCCCCAATGCAGCAGACACCACCACCTGGTCCACGAGGGAGGTTGGCGGCTCCACCTCGCAGCCGATCGCACCCTCACCATCACCCGACCCGACGGCACCGGGCATGCCGTCTGCCATCCCGACCGACTCCCCCTCGCCCACGCCGCCTGAGCCATGAGGGCGAGGCGCGCCCGGCGAGCTCCTTGACAACCGCAGACACGGCGTCCCGGCGAACCCGCCTGCGCCCCGGGCGCAATGCCGCGGTCAGCGAGTCGGTCCGAGGGTCGAGCCGGTCAGACGGCGAGTTCGCACCAGGTCTTGTACTGGTCGACCTCGCCACGCACGACCTGGCCGTAGAGCTCGGCGATCGCCAGCGTCTTCGGGCCCGGGCACGGGATCGACCGATCGTCGACCGAGTTGACCGAGCTCACCTCGGCGGCGGTACCGACGAGGAACATCTCGTCGGCGATGTAGACGTCGGACCGCGCGAGGTTGTCGCACACCACCTCGAAGCCGAGGTCCTCGCACAGCGTCGTCACCGTGTTCTGGGTGATGCCCTCGAGGGCACCGGCCGACAGCGGCGGCGTGATCAGCTTGTCGTGGCGGCTCACGAACACGTTCTCGCCCGAGCACTCGGCGATGAGACCGTTCGGGGCGAGCATCAGGGCCTCGTCGTAGCCGGCCTTCAGCGCCTCGACCTTGGCGAGCGACGAGTTCACGTAGTTGCCGGTGGTCTTCGAGGCGGGCGGCATGATGTTGTGGTCGTGTCGGGTCCACGACGAGGTCTTCAGGCGCACGCCCTTCGTCACCGCGTCGTCGCCGAGGTACGCGCCCCACGGCCAGCACGCGATCGACACGTCGACGGTGCACGGCATCGTGTTGAGACCCATCTCGCCGTAGCCGAAGTACACGAGCGGTCGCACGTAGCACGACGCCAAGCCGGTCGATGCAACCGTGGCCTTCGTCGCCTCGATCAGCTCGTCGACCGTGTACGGAATCTCCATCCCGACGATCTTCGCCGAGTTGAACAGCCGCTCGATGTGCTCGGTGAGCCGGAACACGCCGGGGCCCTGCGACGTCTCGTAGGCCCGGATGCCCTCGAACACGCCGGTGCCGTAGTGCAGCGTGTGCGTCAGCACGTGCACGGTGGCGTCCTCCCACGCGACGAGGTCTCCGTTCATCCAGATCTTGGGGGTGGGCGTGATGGGCATGATTCGTCCTAACGGGTCGTGCTGTCGGTGTCAGTCTCGCACCCGGGCAGCGATCGTGTCACCCACGGACGTGGTGCTGCCGGTACCCGCATCGTCGCAGGCGGCGCGGATCCGGCCGGCCGCGTCCGACTCCCCGAGGAAGTCGAGCATCAGCGCCGCCGAGAGGATGGCCGCGACCGGGTTCGCCTGGTTGCTGCCGGCGATGTCGGGGGCCGAACCGTGCACCGGTTCGAACATCGAGGGCCCGGTGCGGGCCGGGTTGAGGTTGGCCGACGAAGCCAGCCCGATGCCGCCGCTGACCGCGCCTCCGAGGTCGGTGAGGATGTCGCCGAACAGGTTGTCGGTCACGACGACGTCGTACCGGTGGGGATCCTGCACGAAGTAGATGCACGCGGCATCGACGTGGTTGTACGCGGTGTCGATGTCGGGGTACTCCGAAGCGACGGCGTCGAACGTTCGCTCCCAGAGGTCACCGGCGAAGGTCAGCACGTTCGTCTTGTGCACGAGCGTGACGTGACGACGTTCCCGGCCCCGAGCCAGCTCGAACGCGTACCGGATGCACCGCTCGACACCCATCCGCGTGTTGACGGAGCCCTGCGTCGCGACCTCGTTCGGCGTGCCCTTGCGCAGCACGCCGCCCTCGCCCACGTACGGGCCCTCGGTGTTCTCACGGATGACCACGAACTCGTGCGGCCGGTCATGGCCCGGCGCCGTGCCGCCGAACGGACGCTGGTTGACGTACAGGTCGAGCTCGAACCGCATCTTCAGCAACAGACCGCGCTCGATCACACCGGGGGGCACGTCGGGCGTGCCGACGGCGCCGAGCAGGATCGCGTCGAAGCCCCGCAACGCGTCGAGCGTGTCGTCACCGAGGATCTCGCCGTCGCGGAGGTAGCGGGCCCCGCCGAGATCGAACTCGGTGGTGTCGAGCTCGACGCCCGCCGCCGCCATCACCTTGATGGCCTCGTTCGTGACCTCGGGGCCGATTCCGTCCCCACCGATGACTGCGATCCTGTGTGCCATAGGCCGTCGAATCTAGAGGTTCGGTCCGTTACGGTCACAAGGCATGAAGATCACGGGGCTGGATCACATCGTCGTGAACGTCGGCGACGTCGAGCGATCGCTGGCCTGGTACACGGAGCTGCTCGGGCTTGACGCCGGAACGGGTCGACGAGTGGCGAGCCGGAGAGGTGCCGTTCCCATCCGTGCGGATCAGCGAGGGCTGCATCATCGATCTGTTCGAGGCCGAACGTTCGGGCGAGAACATGGATCACCTCTGCCTGGTCGCCGACCGCGCCGACGTCGACCACATCGTGGCGGATGAGCGATTCACGGTCGTCGAAGGTCCCGTGGGTCGGTGGGGTGCCCGCGGTGACGGCTGGTCGGTCTACGTGTCGGATCCCGACGGCAACACCGTGGAGATCCGCAGCTACGACGAGCCCTCCGGCTGAATCCGAGCTCTCGGTAGGCTTGCTCGCCATGTCGACGCAACAGCTCTCGAAGGCGGCCTTCGACCGCCTCAAGGCCGAGTTCGACGACCTCACGACCCGCGGACGAATCGAGGTCGCCGAGAAGATCGAACGGGCGCGCGAGGAAGGCGACCTCAAGGAGAACGCCGGCTACCACGCCGCCAAGGACGAACAGGGCCACATGGAAGGGCGGATCCGCCAACTCGAGCACATGCTCGAGAACTGCGAGATCGTCGAGGATCAGTTCGTCTACACGATCGTCTACGACGGCGACTCCGACGACATGGCCGAGCGGTACGTGATCGGCAACATGGAGGAGCAGGTCGACGGCGCCGACGTGATCAGCCCGGCCAGCCCGCTCGGTGCGGCCCTGCAGGGAGCCTCGCCCGGAGACGCTGTGTCCTACGAGGCGCCGAACGGTGCGCTCACCGTCAAGGTGCTCGAAGTGGAGTCGATCTGAGTTCGACCGACCGCGATCTGTCGTTCGCCTCGGGCGCGGCCGACGCTCCTCGACTGCCACCCGGCAGAGAACTCGAACTCGACGGCCTCGGCGCCCTGTCCGTGCGAGACATCGCCGGGCCGGACGACGCCCCGACGGTCGTCCTACTGCACGGCTGGACCGCCACCGCCGACATCAACTGGTTCACCTGCTACCGCGCGCTCGGCGAGCGCTACCGCGTGGTCGCGTTCGATCACCGAGGTCACGGAAGCGGCATCCGGAGCCGGCGAACGTTCCGGCTGGAGGACTGCGCCGACGACGTCGCCGCCGTGACCGAGGCGCTCGGCGTCGACACGTTCGTGCCGGTCGGCTACTCGATGGGCGGCCCGATCGCGCAGCTGACGTGGCGACGCCACCGAGACCGCGTCGACGGCCTGGTGCTGTGCGCCACGACGCCCTACTTCGCCGGAAAGCGGCCCGAACGGTTGTCGTTCGTCGGCCTCACCGGATTGGCGACCCTGGCACGGTTCACCCCGTCCCAGGCCCGCGACTGGATCACCGACCAGGTGTATCTGCAACGCAAGAGCGCCAGCTGGGGCGACTGGGCGACCGAGCAGGTGGCGAACCACGACTGGAAGACCATCCTCCAGGCGGGCAAGGCGATCGGCGAGTTCTCCTCGTCCGACTGGGTCGGTGAGATCGACGTGCCGACGTCGGTGGTCGTGACGATGGACGACCCGGTCGTGCCGCTGCGCCGGCAGGCCAAACTGTTCGACTGGATCCCCGACGCCGAGGCATTCCGCGTCGAAGGGGGCCACGACGCCGTCGTGTCGAACTCGAAGCGGTTCGTGCCGCAACTGCTGCGAGCCGTCGACTCGGTCACCGCTCGCGCCCGACGCTGATCGGTCTCTCGCGCCAGACAAGGGCCGAATATCCCTGGCACCGCCCGATGTCGATCTGAGAAGGTGCTCCTGCGGGAACCAACCCTATGGAGGAACCATGAACACCAATCGAATCCGATCGAAGTGGGCGGCCGTCGGCGCTGCCATCGCCGTCAGCCTCGGGGCGGGCGGCATCGGCATCGGCCACGCCACGACGTCGACCGGCGAGAAGCCGATCTACCTGCCGATCGAACCGTGTCGACTCGCGGACACACGTCCGGCATTCCAGGTGGGTCCTCGTTCGACGCCACTCGGAGCGGCGGAGACCTACGACCTGTCGGGCTGGGGCGCCGTCGGCAACTGCAACCTGCCGAACAACACCGCCGGACTCGCCCTCAACGTCACCGCGGTCGACCCGACCGCACCGACGTTCCTGACGATCTTCCCCGACGGGGTGCCGTTGCCACTGGCGTCGAACCTCAACCCGACGCCGGGTGAGCCACCCACGCCGAACGCGGTCAACGTCGATCTCAGCGCTGCGGGCATGTTCTCGGTCTACAACCTGGCCGGGAACGTGCACATCGCCATCGACGTGGTCGGCATCTACGACGACCACAACCACGACGACCGGTACTACACCGAAGAGGAGGTCGATGGCCTACCGACGATGCCCGATGCCGTCGCTGCCATCAACGCCAATGCGACGGTGCAGGCGGGCGGCACCAACATCGTCAGCTCGACGTACAACGCAGGCCTCAACCGGTACGAGATCGACTTCGACGATCTCGACTTCTGGATCAGCCGCGATGTGGCGCTGATCACGGTTCGAGACACTGGCGTGATCGGGACGTACAACTCGCTGGGAGGCTCGACGCTGCTCGTCTATCTCAGGGACACCAACAACAACCCTGTCCAGGACGCCTTCAGCCTCGTCGTGTATGACCTCGGCTGAGCCAGCGCATCCACGAGGTTCGTGAGTCGACGACGACGGGATCGTTCGCCTGAAGGTGGCCAACGGCCGATCGTGATACGCGGCCGGATCACCCGCCGACTCACATTGCACAACCGCCGCTCGGAAGGTGTTCGCACCGACCGAGCGGCGGTTGTCGTTGACGTGCGTTGGACCTGATCTTTCGGCCAGCGCACAACGGTGCGCATCCCGGGTTCGGTGACTTGTCTCCGCCGAGCCGACCGACGAAGCACTCGACTGCCCGTTCAGGCGGATACCCGGAGCCGGGACCGTAGCCTCGGGCCCGTGATGAAGAAGTCGTGGGCCGGGCGATCGGCCAAGGTCGCCAAGCTCGGGCGCCAAGGTCGGCGGCACCTACGCCTCGACCGCCGCTCGGAAGGTGTTCGCGTCGACCGAGCGGCGGATCGAGCTCGACGAGCACCGCGAGCTGAAGACCGCGGCGGCGGTCGCCGAGGAACTCGGCCACATGAAGGGCGCGCTGATGAAGCTCGGCCAGATGGCGAGCTACCTCGACGAAGGGCTCCCCGAGCCGATGCGGATGGCGCTCTCCCAGCTTCGCTCGGCCGCTCCCCCGATGTCGGCCGACCTCGCAGCCGACGTGATCGAGCAGGAACTCGGTCGGCCACCCACGGAGGTCTTCGTCGAGTGGGACCCCGACCCGATCGCCGCCGCCTCGATCGGCCAGGTCCACCGTGCGATCGCCAGCCACCCCGACACCGGCGAGGAGACGCCGGTCGCGGTCAAGGTGCAGTACCCGGGCGTCGACGAGGCGATCACCGCCGATCTCAAGAACGCCGGCATGCTCGGCACGATGCTCAAGCAGGGGTTCGGCGGGCTCGACCCCGACGACATGGTCGCCGAGATCAAGGAGCGGCTCGTCGAGGAGCTCGACTACCGGCTCGAGGCCCGGAACCAGGCGGAGTTCGCCGACTACTACCGCGACCACCCGTACATCCACGTTCCCGACGTGTTCCCCGAACTCTCGACGGGTCGGGTGCTCACGTCCGAGCTCGTCAACGGTGCCACCTGGGACGAGCTGCTGACGTGGGACCAGGCGCGAACGTGACCTCGCCGCCGAGACCATCTTCCGGTTCGTGTTCCGCAGCCTGTACCTGTTGCGCGCGTTCAACGGCGATCCCCATCCCGGCAACTACCTCTTCCACGGCGACGGACACGTGACGTTCCTCGACTTCGGCCTGGTCAAGCACTTCACCCCCGACGAGATGTCGACGTTCGCGTCGATGGTGAAGGCAGCGGCGGTCGACAACGACGACGCCGAGTTCCGATCGATCCTCGAGCGGGCCGGCATGCTCCAGCCCGGCGCGCCCGTCGCCACCGACGACGTCGGCGAGTACTTCCAACGCTTCTACGAGCCCGTCAGCGTCGATCGTGAGATGACCTGGTCGGGTGAGTACGCGAGCAGCATCGTGCGTCACACGTTCGACCGCACGAGCCCGATCTCCCAATACGCGACCGTGCCGAAGGCGTTCGTGTTCATCCAACGCATCAACCTCGGCCTGTACGCACTGCTCGGCGAGTTGCGGCGCGACCGGCAACTACCGACGCATCGCCGAGGAGCTGTGGCCGTTCTTGCTCGGCCGCACCGTCGACACCGATCGGTGAGGCGGAGGCCGCCTGGCTCGCCACCCACCCGCGGCAGTGAGCCGGTAGCGTCGCACGCCATGCGCCCCACCCTCCTGGCGATCGTCGTCGTGCTCGCGGCGTGCGGCGGCGAAGCTGCGAGACGACATCGTCCGAGACCTCCGCCGCGTCGGCCGATGAGACGGTCGACGACTCGGCGGCGGAGACCACGCTCCCCGCAGCGCCCGTCGAGTCCGACGAGTGCGAGAACGAGCCCGACCCCGCCGACTTCACCGAGGGCGACGTCCCCAGGCGCTCCGACCGTGCGAGATCCCGACAGCGCTCGTCAGATCACATCAATCCGTGACGGCACCGGCCGCAACGCGCAGGATGGCGACACGGTGATCGTCGACTACATCGGGATCCGCGCCGAGGACGGATCGATCTTCGACGACAGCTACTCGCGAGGCAGTTCCGCATCGACTTCCCGCTCGGACGTGGCGGCGTGATCCAGGGCTGGGACGACGGCCTGCTCGGACGCCAGGCCGGCGCGCTCGTCGAAGCTCGACATCCCGGCCGAGCTCGCCTACGGCGACAACGCCGCCGGCCGGCGAGCGAGCATCAACCCGGGGACGCCCTCACGTTCGTCTTGGAGGTCCGGTCGGTGATCCCGCCGGTCACCGCCGACGACGCGCCACTCGACATCGACATCCCGTCGTCGGTCGGCGCCACGGAGGTCACCGTCACCGAGGTGGTCGCCGGCGACGGCGCCGTGGCCGAGCTCGGCGACACGGTCGTGGTCCATCTCCTGCTCGTGCGGGGCGACAATCAGGTCGTGATCGTCAACACGTGGGAGGCCTCCGATCCGCTGCAGATCATCCTGGGCGAAGGGCAGACGGTCCCCGGCTTGTTCGAGGGCCTGCAGGGTGCTCGTGTCGGTTCGACGCTCGCGATCGCGATGCCACCCGAGTCGGCATTCGGCGAGCAGGGTGAACCCACGCTCGGCCTCCCCGCGGGCGTCGACGTGATCGCGATCGCCGAGGTCGTCGGCGTCTACTGAGCGACCGGAGCCGGATCGCCGGCCGGCGGCGAATCGGCGAGATCGAGCCCGATGTCGAGCACCCGCGCCGAGTGGGTCAGCTCACCGACGGCGATCAGGTCGACACCGGTCTCGGCCACGCTCCGGGCCGTCTCGATCGTCAGCCCGCCGCTGGCCTCGAGCAGCACGTCGGGCGCGTGCTCGTTGCGATAGGCGACGGCGGCCCGCATCCGATCGGTGTCGAAGTTGTCGATCAGCACCATGTCGGCACCGGCGGTGCACGCCGCTGCGAGCCCGTCGAGCGTGTCGACCTCGATCTCGACCGGAATCGTCGCCTCGAGGGCCCGCACCGATGCGTAGGCCTCGGCGACTCCGCCGGCAGCCGCGACGTGGTTGTCCTTCACGAGCGCCATGTCGGACAGCCCGAACCGATGGTTCGCTCCGCCCGCCGCAGCGGACGGCGTACTTCTCGAGGGCCCGCAGCCCCGGTGTGGTCTTCCGGGTGTCCCGCACGGTCGCCGAGGTGCCCTCGAGCTGGTCGGCCCACCGGCGCGTCAGGCTGGCGATCCCCGACATCCGGCAGAGCAGGTTGAGCGCCGTTCGCTCGGCCGTCAGCAATCCACGTGTCGGCGCCGTCACGCTCGCGACGTGTTGCCCGGCGACGACGGCGGTGCCGTCGTGAACGAGGTAGTCGAAGTCGCTGGCCGAATCGCCGCACACCGCCTCGATCGCCGCCGCTGCCACGGGGAGCCCGGCGACCACGCCGGGCTCGCGGGCCCCGAACACTGCGGTGCTCCGGTGGTTCGGCGGGAATCGTGGCCACCGACGTGACGTCGATGCCGCCCATCAGATCCTCGGCCACGGCCAGGCGAACCAGCGCGGCAGCGGCGTCAGGGTCGAGCCCCCCGTCGAGCAGGCGCCGGCGCGTCGGCTCGGAGATCGGATGGAAGGTGAACATTGCGGCGACCGTACCCGACCCGGGGCCTCGGACACCTACGCTCGGCTCCGTGCCGCACTGCCACATCGCCCAGATCAACATCGGCGTCATGATCGCCCCGACCGACGACCCGGCCGTCGCCGAGTTCATGGACAACCTCGATCAGATCAATGCCCAAGCCGACGTCGCCGAGGGCTTCGTCTGGCGGCTGCAGAGCGAGCAGGGCAACGCCACGGACATCCAGATCTTCCCGAACCCGCTGCAACTCGTGAACATGAGCGTGTGGGAGTCGGTCGAGACCCTGAAGGCCTACGTGTATCGGACCGAACACGTCGACTTCTTCCGGCGCCGTGCCGAGTGGTTCGAGGCCGGCGGCAAGCGGGTCGCACTGTGGTGGATCCCCGCCGGCACGATCCCTGACCTGGACGACGCCGTTCGCAGGGTGCAGTACCTCGAGGAACACGGCCCGACGCCTTACGCATTCGGCTTCGGTTCGGTTCAGCCACCGGTGCATCACGAACTCCCCTGATCCCGACGCGCCCGTCGATCCCGGGTGCCACCGCGAGGGCTACGCGTGCGGGATGCCGGTGACGACCAGATCGCCGTCGATCGTGAGCCGCACCTCGAGTTCCGTCACCCAGGCGGCCCGGCGCTCGGGCCAGTCGTCGCGGCGGTGACAGCCGCGACTCTCGGTGCGCGCCGACGCAGCCGTCGCCACCGCGGCCGCGACCGTCAACATGTTCGTCGCCTCCCACGCGGCCCGCGACCCGGTGACGCCGACCGAGGACGTCGTCGCGAGCGCCTCGAGCTGACGGACCGCACCGGACAGCCCGCCGGGCGTCCGCAGCACCCCGACCTGGCTCGACATCACCGAGCGCATCTCGACCCGCTGTGCAGGGTTCCGGAGCGGAGCGTCGCGGAATCGACCGGCGTCGGCATCGACATCGACCGGATCGGGCAGGTCGGCCGCGAGCGCCGCGCCGAGCCGCATGCCGGCAACGATGCCCTCCGTGACGCTGTTGGAGGCGAGACGGTTGGCGCCGTGGACACCGGTACAGCTGACCTCGCCGATCGCGAACAGGCCCGGCATCTCGGTCACACCGTCGAGGTCGGCCGGCACACCTCCGCATGCGTAGTGAGCGGCGGGCGCGACCGGGATCCGGTCTCGTGCCGGATCGACACCGACCACTCGACACGATGCGGTGATCGAGGGGAACCGGTCGTAGAACTCCTCACCGAGGTGGGTGGCGTCGAGGAAGACGTGGTCGCCGACACCCCCGGGCGCCTCGGCCATCCGGCGGCTGATCGCGGCCGCCACGACGTCTCGCGGCGCCAGGTCCTCCAGCGGGTGCACCCCGGCCATCACGCGCCGCCCGAGACCGTCGAACAGCACCGCGCCCTCGCCACGGACGGCTTCGGACACCAACGCCTGTTGACCACGTGCGTCGGCGCCGATCCACAGCACCGACGGATGGAACTGCACGAACTCGCGTTGCGGGCCGCCAGTCCGGCCCGCATGGCGAGCGCGAGACCGTCGCCGGTCAATGCCGGCGGGTTCGAGGTCGACGCAAAGACCTGCCCGTACCCGCCCGTGGCGATGACGACGGCGCCGGGCGCGCACGACACCGACCGACTGGACCGTGCCCTGCTCGTCGAGCAGTGCGACCCTGACGCCACCGGCCTGACGGTGCCCCTGAGCGTTGCGGGCGACGATCAGATCGAGCGCGAAGGCGTGCTCGAGCAACTCGACGCCCGCCTCCACCGCCGCAGAGTCGAGGGTCTTCTGGACTTCCCGACCCGACTGGTCCCCACCGGAGTGCACGACCCGGCGATGCGAGTGCCCACCCTCCATCGTGAGCGCCATCTCGCCGGTCTCGTCGGGGTCGAACATGGCGCCGAGCTCGATCAGCCTCCGGATGGCCGTCGGTGCCTCCGTGGCGAGTGTCCTGACGGCGGACTCGTCGCAGAGGCCCGCGCCGGCGGCCAGGGTGTCCGCGACGTGGTGCTCGATCGAGTCGGTGGGATCGAGGACCGCGGCCAACCCTCCCTGGGCCCAGGCGGTCGACCCGGCGGCCAGGTCATCCTTGGTCACGACCAGCACCGATCGCTCGGGGCGAACCGCCCGGGCGGCGGCAAGACCCGACGCGCCCGACCCGAGTACCACGACATCGACACTGCGCTCCCAGGTGGCCTCCGGTGCAGCCAGCGTCGACGGCAGTGTGAAACTCATGACCTCGCGGCGCGCTCGGTCAGTCGGCGTCGGGCGACGGGGACCCGATCGCGATCATCCGCTCGACGCTGGCCCGCGCCCGTTCGGCGATGTCGTGTGGCACGTCGACGACGTCGGTGCCGTTCCGCAACGAGTTGAGGAGTTTGGCCGGCGTGATCATCTTCATGTACTTGCAGACCGCTGCCCGGTTGACCGGAACGAACTCGGTCGTCGAGTTGACACGCTCGAGCTGGTGCAGCATTCCGGTCTCGGTCGCGACCAGCACCCGACGAGCGGTGGTCGACTCCGCTGCCCGCACCATGCCGCTGGTCGACAGGATCTTCGTGCGCTCCTCGGGGACGACACCCGCCCCGGCGAGGTACAGGGCGGTCGTGGCGCACCCGCATTCGGGATGGATGAACAGCTCCGCCTCGGGATCGGCCTCGACCTGGGCCTTCAACTCACTGCCGGTGATGCCGGCATGCACGTGGCACTCACCGAGCCAGATGTGCATGTTCTCGCGCTGGAGCTCGCGCTGGACGTGCGCCCCGAGGAACTGGTCGGGCCCGAAGAGCACCGTCCGATCCTCCGGGATGCTGGCCACGACGTCGATCGCGTTGGATGAGGTGCAGCAGATGTCGGTCTCGGCCTTGACGGCTGCGGTCGTGTTGACATAGCTGACGACCACCGGCTCGACTCCATCGGTCGTGTACTCCGCCTTCCAGGCCCGCAGCTGATCTGCCGTCATCGTGTCGGCCAGGCTGCAGCCCGCACGTTCGTCGGGGATCAGGACCGTCTTGTCGGGACTGAGGATCTTCGCGGTCTCCGCCATGAAATGGACGCCACAGAACACGATGGTCGACTGCTCCGCATCGGCGGCGACACGCGACAGGCCCAACGAGTCGCCCGTGTGATGAGCGATGTCCTGGACCTCGGGCAGCTGGTAGTTGTGCGCCAGGATCACGGCGTCGTTCTGCTCCGCCAAGGCACGCACCTGATCACGCCAGTCGGTTGGCAGCAACTCGACGTCGGACTGCATCGAACTCATGAGTCGACCCTATCCAACGCTTGCGCGATCGAGCCGGTGGCACGCCGGATCTCAATCGGGCAGTTTCGGCACCTCGAAGCCTTGCCGGGCGCCGATCAACGAGGCGCGCGTGAGCGCCGCGTGCCCGAAGCGATCCCGGAGCCCGTCGACCGCATCGTCGAGCTGCGACCGGTCCTTGCGGCCGAACGGCAACATGAGCTGCTCGGTGTCGTCGTCGACGTTGACGAGGTTGCCGACCGACAGCCCGATCAGCGTCAACCCACGATCCGACCAGATCTCCCGATGCTCGCCGAGAATCGCCAGCGCGACGTCGCGGATCGGCTCGGTTGCCGCGGTCGGATGGGCGAGCGATCTGGCACGTGTCGCACGGCGGAAGTCGTCGTACCGGAAACGCAACGTCACCGTGCGGCCGGCGCGCCCCGCCGACCGCATGCGTCGCGTCACGCGGTCGACGATGCCGAGCAACAACGCCTCGATCGTGTCGGGCGGTTTCGGGCCGCGACCCAGTGCCTGCTGTGAGCCGATCGAACCGCGACGCTTCCCGAGCTCGATCGGCCGGGGATCACGATTGTGGGCGAGGGCGTGGAGATGTCGGCCGGAGCCGACCCCGAGCATCGCGGTGAGGTGTGCCTCGCCGAGCTGGGCGACCTCGCCGACGGTGTAGATGCCGCGGTCGTGGAGTTTGCGTTCGGTGACCGGTCCGACCCCCCAGAGTCGGCCGACCGGCAACGGGTGCAGGAACTCGAGTTCGTGATCCGGATCGACGACGAGGAGGCCATCCGGTTTGGCGACACCGCTCGCGACCTTGGCCAGGAACTTCGTACGTGCGACGCCGACCGTGATCGGGAGGCCCACCCGTTCGAGCACGTCGCTCCGGAGTTTCGCAGCGATCCGCTCCGGTGAGCCCGAGATGCGCTCGAGTCCGCCGACGCCGAGGAACGCCTCGTCGATCGACATGCCCTCGACCAGCGGGGTGGTGTCGTCGAACACGTCGAACACCGCTCGACTCGCCTCGGTGTAGGCCTCGAACCGCGGCGGGACGACGACGAGATCGGGGCACAACCGTCGCGCCTTGTGTTCGGGCATCGGCGTGTACACGCCGCGACGTTTGGCCTCGTAGCTGGCGGCGAGCACGATGCCGCCGCCGACGATGACGGGCCGGTCGCGGAGCGACGGATCGTCGCGCTGTTCGACGGACGCGTAGAACGAGTCGAGATCCGCGTGCATGATCGTTGCGCCGGTGCCGGGAGTCACTCGAGCCATCGAACACATGTTCGCACATGCGGCGGTGCGGGTACAGCCCCGTCATACTGGTCGTTCGTGACCCCGGACCCCGCTCCCGCGCCGAACGGCGAGACCGACGCCGAACTCGCGACTGCGGTTGGCGGTCGAGACCGGCCGACGCCTGGTCTCCTTGCGCGACGAGATGTTCGAAGCAGGAGCCGGTTCGTGGGAGGTCATGGACACCGGCGACGCAGTGGGCCACGCCTACATCGCCGAGCAGCTCCGGGTGCTCCGACCCGACGACGCCGTGCTCGACGAGGAGGGGTCCGAGGACCCACGCCGATTCACGTCGGACCGGGTGTGGATCATCGACCCGCTCGACGGCACGCGGGAGTTCGGCGAGCACGGACGCCACGACTGGGCCGTGCACGTGGCGCTGTGGGGCGGCGACCGACTTCGCCGCCGGTGCCGTGTCGCTGCCGGCGACTCGGCGCTGCGTTCGCGACCGATCCGGCACCGACGCTGCCCCGACGTCGACCGCGGGCGACCACGGCTCATCACGTCGAGGTACCGGGCCCCGTACGCAGCGGTGATCGTCGCGAACGCGCTCGAGTGCGATGCGATCCGACTGGGCTCGGCCGGGGCGAAGGCCATGGCGGTCGTGATGGGAGAAGCCGACATCTACCTCCACGACGGCGGCATGTACCAGTGGGACTCGGCCGCTCCGGCCGCCGTCGCACTGGCCGCCGGGCTCCACGTCAGTCGGATCGACGGATCGCCGATCGTCTACAACCATCGCGACCCGTGGCTGCCCGACGTGTTGATCTGCCGGTCCGAGCTCGCCGAACCCGTGCTCGCCGCACTCTGGGATTGACCGGCGGCGGCGCGAGAATCGTCGTGGAGGCACCCATGGAGTGGAAGACGATCCGAATCGAGATCGACGGTCACGTCGCCACGGTGTCGCTGCACCGGCCGCACCGTCACAACGCGTGGACCGGCCGGATGCACGCCGACTTCCGGGCGGCCATGGCCGAACTCGAGCAACGCGACGACGTGCGAGCGGTGGTCGTGACCGGCACACCGCCTGCGTTCTGCGTCGGCGGCGACAGCGATGCCCTCGCGCAGCACGCCGAGCGAGGTGGCTACGACACCGGACTCCCGCCCGAACCCGCGGCCCCGGGCATCAACCGACGACCCGAGTACGACGACGACTTCGCGTGGATGTTCGGCTTCCGGACCCCGATCATCGCTGCGGTCAACGGAGCGGCCGCGGGGATCGGGCTCGCGCTCGCATTGTTCTGCGACCTCCGCTTCGCGGCGGCGACCGCCAAGCTCACGACCGCGGCCCCGAAACTCGGCCTCCCGGCGGAGTACGGCATGAGCTGGGTCCTCCCCCGGCTGGTCGGTGTGACGCGAGCGAACGACCTCCTGCTGTCGGGCCGGGTCGTGACCGCCGCCGACACCGAGTCGTGGGGACTCTGGAACCAGGTGCTCCCCGACGGCGAGGGCGCGCTCGCCGCAGCGGTCGACTACGCCGAGCTGCTGGCCTCGAGCACGGGGCCGAATGCGGTCACCGTCACGAAGGCGCAGATCTACCGTGACCTCCATCGCCACGATTCGGCAGCGTCGGTTGCCGAATCGAAGGAGCTCCTCGATGTGGCCATGCGCACCGCGGAGTACCGCGAGGGCATCGCCGCCCTGCGCGAGAAGCGGGCACCAGAGTTCTGAGCCGTTGCTCCGACACCCGGCCTGCCGGGTGCGACTCCTACACTGATGCGATGGATGACCACGGATCGGCCGCACACCGGCTCGCGATCCCGGCGATCGCCTCGGCCGGAGCCGCGGTGCTCCACGCCACTGCGGCGGGCACCCACGCCGACAACGTCGGGCTGGCTCGTCTGTTCATGCTGTTGGCGATCGCCCAGGCCGGCGCAGCGATCGTCGGTTTCGTCCGCGCCGACCGCGTCGCCGCGCTGGCGCTCGTGGGCGTCAACACCGCCGCGGCGTGCGGGTGGATCGTCACCCGCCTGACCGGGATCTCCTGGATCGCCGGCCTCGAGGTCGCCGAACGCCCCGGGCTCGCCGACACGATCGCCGCCACGCTGGCGCTGGTCGCGGTCACCGCTGCAGCGGCCTCGATGGCCCGCGGACCGGTGCTGCTGCCCCCGCGGGCGATCAGCAGCGCCGTGGTGCTCGTCGGCGTGCTCGTCGTGCCCGGCCTGGCCGATGCGACGGCCCACGATCACGGCGACCACGACGATGGCGGCTTGCTCTCCGCCGACGCCGATACGACGGCCCACGATCACGACGCCGACCCGGGCGCCGGCACCGACATCGCGGAGGGTGACGATCTCGTTGCCGCGCTCTCCCCGGCGCTGGCCGCCGGGGACCACGGCGACCACGGCGACCCGGCGACGATGCCGACGTTGCCGACGACGGCGCCGAGGGAGGCGATGTCGATCACTCCCTGCACACCGACGAGGAGCATGCGGCATTCCTCGCGGAGACCGGCGCATGGCCGCGACCGTGGGACCCGACACAGCCGATCGACTTCTCGGGCGTCGAGGGCGTCAGCGACGACCAGATCGCCCGCGCCGAACAACTCACCGAAGCGACGCTGCGCGATCTGCCCCGGTTCGCCGACGTCACGACGGTGGGTGCGCTCGGGTACCGCTCGATCGGAGATGCGAGCACCGGCTTCGAGCACTACATCAACACCGCCCTCATCAATGACGACAAGTTCCTCGACCCGACGGCGCCGGAGTCGCTGGTGTACCGGGTCGACGGCGACGATCGGACCCTCGTCTCGGCGATGTTCATCGCCGAGGAGACGCCGATCGACGACCCGGTGCTGACCGACTTCGCCGGGCCGCTCATGCAGTGGCACGTCCACGACAACCTCTGCTGGGGCCTCGACGACGACGGGGTCCCCGTGGTGAAGGGCGTGCTCGAGAACTTCGGCGGCACGTGCCCACCCGCCACCGTCAACGCCGGCGGCGAGAACCCGATGGTGCACGTGTGGATCGCACCGCACGAGTGCGGACCGTTCGCCGCGCTGGAGGGCCACGGTGCCGGGCAGGCCTCCGTCAGCGACGGCGCACGAATGGACCAGTGTCAGCACGACCACGGAGGCGACGACCACGGCGATCACGAGGTGATCGAGACGAAGCCGTACGACCCGGAGATGCCGATCGACCTCGGCGGCATCGACGGCGTCACGCCTCAGCAGCAGGCCTATGCCGAGAACCTCGTCGCCGCCACCGTCCGCGATCTGCCGCAGTGGGCCGACCTCGACGTCGTCGAAGCGGCCGGCTTCCACTCGATCGGCGACGGCGCCACCGGACACGAGCACTACATCCAGTGGGACTGGATCGACGACGACAAGGTGCTCGACCCCGACTACCCCGAGAGCCTGGTGTTCGAACCGCAACCGGATGGCTCGAAGGAGCTCGTCTCGGCCATGTTCATGATGCCGAGCGGCACGCCGCTCGACGAGGTCCCCGACTTCGGTGGTGCCCTCATGCAGTGGCATGTCCACGGCGATCTGTGCTTCACCGACGACCCGGTGGCTCCGAAGGTCGCCGGCGTCAAGCCGGTCGGTACCCCGTGTGCGCCGCCACTCGTCGACGGCACGATGTCACCGATGATCCACGTGTGGATCAGGCCCCACGAGTGCGGCCCGTTCGCCGCGCTCGACGGCATCGCCGGCGGCCAGGTCCCCGACGGCGAAGAGATCCTCTGCGATCAGGCCCACGGCAGTCACTGACCTCGGGGCCCGGTGGGCGAGCGTCGAAGCGAAGCGGAGACCGCGAGCACGGCAGGCGGAGCCGGCCGGTCAGGTCAGCTCGACACGCCGCGCCGGCCGAGCAGGCGAGGAACGCAGCGACGAGCACCGCAGCCCGGAGGTTCGCGCCGAAGGCCGAACCCGAGCGCAGCACCGATGACGAGCGCAGCACTGACCTCGGGGCCCGGTGGGCGAGCGTCGAAGCGAAGCAGAGACCGCGAGCACGGCAGGCGGAGCCGGCCGGTCAGGTCAGCTCGACACGCCGCGCCGGCCGAGCAGGCGAGGAGCGCAGGGACGAGCACCGCAGCCCGGAGGTTCGAGCCGAAGGCCGAACCCGAGCGCAGCACCGATGACGAGCGCAGTCACTGACCTCGGGGCCCGGTGGGCGAGCGTCGAAGCGAAGCAGAGACCGCGAGCACGGCAGGCGGAGCCGGCCGGTCAGGTCAGCTCGACACGCCGCGCCGGCCGAGCAGGCGAGGAGCGCAGGGACGAGCACCGCAGCCCGGAGGTTCGCGCCGAAGGCCGAACCCGAGCGCAGCACCGATGACGAGCGCAGCACTGACCTCGGGGCCCGGTGGGCGAGCGTCGAAGCGAAGCAGAGACCGCGAGCACGGCAGGCGGAGCCGGCCGGTCAGGTCAGCTCGACACGCCGCGCCGGCCGAGCAGGCGAGGAGCGCAGGGACGAGCACCGCAGCCCGGAGGTTCGCGCCGAAGGCCGAACCCGAGCGCAGCACCGGTGATCTTGGTCACGGCATCTCGAGCACGGTGACGGTGCCGGTGTTGCCGTCGACCCGCACGAGTGCGCCGTCGGGGATCCGCCGGGTGGCGTCGGTCGCCGACACCACACACGGGATGCCGAGCTCGCGACTCACGATGATCGCGTGGCTCAACGCGGCTCCGACATCGACGACCACGCCTCCCGCGGGGACGAACAGCGGTGTCCAGGACGGGTCGGTGATCGGAGCCACGAGCACATCGCCGGGTTCGAGCGCCATCGGGTCGTGTGAGTCGAGGACGACCCGGGCCCGACCCTCCGACACACCCGGGCATCCGGGGAAACCCTGGATGGACTCGCCGCCCGCGAGCAGCGTCGATGTGTTGTCACTCCTCGACTCCCACGTGGCCGGATCGGTCGACTCGCCGACGAACACGAACTGCGGGATCTTCGAGGCGAGCTCCTCGTGACGACCCCGACGCTCGCGGATCCGCTCGGTGAGCCGTTCGGGCGTCGGCCCGAAGAGCTCCTCGTGCTCCTCCGCGAGCACGAACCCGAAGTCCTCGACCTCGTCGAACACCTCCCGGTCCACGTAGCGGCGGCCGAGCTCGCGGAACGGCATCCGGAACTCCTGGATGAGACGGATGTTGTTCGTCTTGGTGCGCTCACGGGCCGGCAACCAGGCAACGGAGCAGGCGATCGCCGCAGCCAACTGCCCGTAGGTCTCCGGGTCGCCCTCCACCATCGAGAGCAACGTCGCGGCGGCGACCTCACGTTCGGCGGCCCGCTCGGCCTGGTGGGCCCGGGGGTCGGCCGACTCGGGCGCGGCACGCATCCGGTCGATCGCCACGAGTGCCAGGTTCGGGTCGGTCTCCCAGGTCGGCGAACGGCCCTCCCACTCGTTGGGGCCGCGGCTGCCGAAGTCGAACAGGAACCGGTCGAACCCCGACGAGAACTCGTCACTACTGGGATCGAGCCGCGACAGCTCCCACATCGCGTAGCTCGGCTCGGCGGAGTCGACGTCCCCCACCCCCGCCATCAGCGGCAGGATCAGATCGGGCCGGCCAACCGCTTCCGCCACACCCGAGATCACGCCGACCGGCACCGAGGCCAGCGTCGACACGAACAGGTGCTCGCTGAAGAGCTCACGATGGAACGGCAGATACGACTGCGTGAGCTCCCACAGCTCGAGGTCGGACATCTCCGTGTGGTCGGGCCGGTTGCTGCGCAGCTCGATCGTACGATGTCGGTGATCGGTGAGTCGATCGAGGTCGTTGATCGACGACTGGGCGAAGACCCAACCGATCGTCTCCTCCAACTTGGCACTCAGGTCGGGCCGAACATCGCCCGGTTGCTCGACGTAGTCCGGGATGCCGGGCTGGGCCCCGAAGAACTGCTCGTCGATGACCTTCCACGACATCCCGGGCGAGCGCTCGCCGAACAGCCGCATCACCGATGCGTTCAGGTAGCAGTACCCGCCCGCCACTCCGAGGATGCAGAACTCGTCGTCCGGGAACTCGTCGAGCTCGAACGCGCCCATGCGTTCGTACGCCTGGCGCCAACCGATCTCCGACTCCCACAGGTACGTGCCCCTGGTCAGCGGGGTCACTGGGTCGGGAAAGACCTCACCGACGTTGGCGCGGGTGTAGAGCGGGAAGCGCTCCGAGGTGGTGGTGTCGGTGACAGCGAACATGTGGCCCCCCAAGGCATCGATGACGACTGCGGTCGCTTTCGCAGCGTGACCGGCGTCACCATAGACGATCCGGCAGCCCGTCCGTTCCGGTTCCGGACCCGGCATCATGGTCCGATGGCTGACGAGTCGTCGAGTGACCGGAACTGGGCTGCGTTCTCCGAGGCGGAGCCCTGGATCCTCGACCGCGACGAGATCCGATGGATGGCCGCCATCGACCGGCTGCGCCTCCAGGCCCGTCGAGACGTTCCCCGGCTGACGGCACCGTCCACGCATCCTCCGGCACGTCGGGTGGCCGTCGTCGTGGCCCGACTCGCCCGGGCGATCGGCCCGTGGGTGTGGCGCAAGCGCCGCGGAGCGTACGGCGGGCCCGAGGTCAGCCGCGCCGATCTCTCCAAGAGGCTTCGCCTCGCAGCCGAGGCGCTCGGACCCAGCTACATCAAGCTCGGGCAGATCATCTCCTCGGGCGAGGGTCTCTTCCCCGCCGAGCTCGTCGACGAGTTCAAGAAGTGTCGCGACCAGGTGCCGGCCGAACCGTTCGACGTCGTTCGGCTGACCGTCGAGCAGGACCTCGGCGTGCCGACTCGACGACATGTTCGAGTACTTCGACACCGAGCCGCTCGCCGCCGCCTCGATCGCTCAGGTCCACGCGGCGCGCCTCCACACGGGCGAGGACGTCGTGGTCAAGGTGCAGCGTCCCGACGGTGGCCGAACTGGTCCACAAGGACCTGCGGGCCATGGCCTGGATCGCGCCGCACCTGGTCGGACGCATCCCGGTCGCGGCCCTCGCGAACCCGCCGGCGCTGGTCGAACTGTTCGCCGAGACGATCATGGAGGAGCTCGACTTCCGGCTCGAGGCCGCCAACATGCTCGACGTCGCCCGAGTGCTGCACGATCTCGGCCAGGACGGCTACGTGGTTCCCCGGCCGCACCCCGAACTCGTCACCGAGCGGGTGCTCGTGATGGAGCGGTTCTCCGGCTTCAACTTCGACGACGTCGCAGGCATGCGGGGCGCCGGAATCGACACCGAGGCCGTGATCCGCACCGGGCATGATCGCCTTCATGGAGGGTGCGCATGATCCACGGCGTCTTCCACGGCGACCTGCACGGCGGGCAACCTGTTCGTCCTGCCCGACGGGCGCACCGCCCTGCTCGACTTCGGGATCGTCGGCGCGGCTCTCGAAGGAACGCCGACTCGCGTTCCTGCGGCTCATGCTGGGTGCGACCACCAACGACGTGACGGGACAGATGGCGGCCCTGCGCGACCTCGGCGCGCTGCCGCACGACACCGACCTCGAGGCGGTCATCGTCGACCTCGGTCTCGACCGGCCGCCCATCGACCCGACCACCCTCACCGGCGACGAGATGGTCAAAGAGGTCCAGCGGGTCGTCAAGGCACTGCTGGGCTACGGCGCCCGCCTCCCGAAGGAGCTCATGCTGTACGTCAAGAACATGGTCTTCCTCGACGGTGCGATCGCCCGGCTCGCCCCCGACCTCGACCTGCTCGCCGAGGTCGCGAACATCTCGATGATGTTCGCACAGCGCCACGGACAGCGGATCGCG
The DNA here is from genome assembly GCA_963827775.1 of uncultured Acidimicrobiaceae bacterium. Taxonomy (GTDB): domain Bacteria; phylum Actinomycetota; class Acidimicrobiia; order Acidimicrobiales; family Ilumatobacteraceae; genus Ilumatobacter. The sequence goes on from CAWHCI010000003.1 coordinate 66,260, forward strand.
ACCGACCTCGGTCTCGCCTCGACCGAGATCGAGTTCGACTTCGACGGCGTGAAGGCAGGCTTCGGCCTCGAGTCCGACGTCGACAGCCTCACGTATCGCGAGCTCCAGGAGCGCCGCGAGCTGATCCAGAAGCGCATCGCGCGCCACGTCGACGGCCCGTAGCGCGTCCGGTTCCGACCCGCAACCGTTACGCTCGCTTTCCGTGCGTCTCGTGATTGCCCGCTGCTCGGTCGACTACGCCGGCCGGCTCGACCGCCCATCTGCCCGAGGCCAACCGGCTGATCATGGTGAAGGCCGACGGCTGCGTCGCGATCCACGCCGACGGCGGCGCCTACAAGCCGCTCAACTGGATGAACGCCCCCAACACGCTCGTCGAGATCACCGACGACGACGCCCCGAGTGGGTCGTGACCAACCCCAAGGACGAGACGCTGACGATCACGCTGCACGACGTGCTCTCGGACTCCGCGCACGAACTCGGTGACGACCCGGGCCTGCAGAAGGACGGCGTCGAAGCCCACCTGCAGGAGCTGCTCGCTGCGTCACCCGATGCGATCGAGGACGGGCTCACGCTGGTCCGTCGCGAGTACCCGACCGACGATCGGCCCGATCGATCTGGTGTGCCGGGACGACGACGACACCGTGGTCGCCGTCGAGGTCAAGCGGCGGGGCGAGATCGACGGTGTCGAACAGCTCGCCCGGTACATCGAGCGTCTCGAGCTCGACTCGTCGCTGCGGTGACATTCGCGGCGTGTTCGTGGCCCAGTCGATCAAGCCGCAGGCCAAGGTGCTGGCCGAGAGCCGCGGCTTCCGGTGGGTCGAGGTCGACTACGACCGACTGAGGGGCATGGCCCCCGACGACCTCCGGCTGTTCTGACCCCGAGGCATCGTCACCGTCAGGTGTCGCGAATCCGTTCGACGACGACGTCCAGGAGCTGCGAGTTCGGGACCAGGACGGATCGTCCGTCGACATCCAGCTCGATCATCGTCGGGTGGATCTCGACGACGACACCGTCGATCGACGAACCACCGACATCGGACGCGGCGATGCGATCGCCGACGGAGAGGGTGGTGCGCCAGGCCCGCCCGGCCGCCACCTCGCTGGCGACACCGCGGCCGCCCAGACCGACCAGCAGGGCCATCGCGGCAGCGAGGCCGAACAGCAGCGCTGCCGCGGCGATGTTGATGATCGTCGTGTCGACACCGAGCTGCGCCGCGGCAAGGATCGCCGTGAACGACAGGATCGTCCAACGCGCCGCCATGGGCCCGAACCGGTGAGCAGCCGTGCCACGCAACGCCTTGTCGGTTGCTGCGCTGCCCAACGTCGCGAACACGTTGCCGCCGATGAGCACGATCACGGCGGCGAGCAGACGCGGCAGGAACTCGAACAGGTCCTCGGGGATGGTCTCGAGCGAGTCGGGGTGCACGAACCCGAGGGCGACGACCAGTCCCACGATGAAGATCGCCGAGAAGACCAGGCTGGCCACCGGGGCCGCCGCGGCGGACACCGCCGGCTTGGACGAGCGCATCAGCGCGCCGCGGATGAGTCGGGCGGCGACCGCGCCGACGATCAGTCCCGCGCCCACGGCGATCGCTGCTGCAATCCAGTCGTTCACGATTCGTCTTCCTTCCGTTGGTCGTCCTCGCGTGCTGCGGCCGCGTCGCCCTCGAGCAGCAGCTGGGCCGTCTCGACACCGATCGAGAACAGTCCGGCCAACAATGCCAGGTCTCGCTCGGACTGCTGCCGTTTCGCGACACCGTTCAACACGTGCTCGTTGAGATCCGAGGGGGGCACGATCGTCACCAGGAAGGCGCTCTGGAGCGTGCTCGATACCTCGGGTTCGACCACGGCGTCGGAGGCATCGAGCTCCAGCAGGCGGTCGGCGCACCGGTCGCACTGGTCGCACGTGTTCCGCGACGCCGGTCGTCTCGCCGGTTTCGAGCCACCGGCGCAGCCGAGCCGTCGACGGATGCAGAACGTCGAAGAGCCGCCTCATCCGCGCCATCCTTCCAGTCGAACCGACATCCGACGGCGCGCCCGCAGCAGCCGAATCTTGACCGTCGACACGGGAACTCCCACGGTGGACGAGATCTCGTCGTACGACATCCCCTCGACCTCGCGGAGCACCAGGACGGCCCGTGAGAGCTCGTCCAGCTCGTCGAGGGCGTCCTGGAATCCGGCATACGCGAGCCGACCCTCGACCACCCGGCTGACCGACATGGTGCCGGTGGCGGAAACCGACATGCTGTCGGTGGCGGAAGCCAGATGGTCGGGGTCGGTCACCGCATCACGAGACCGTCGCAGCGTTGCGATGGCCTCACGATGAGCGATCCGGAGGATCCACCCCCGAATCGCGCCTTCACCACGAAACTGATCGTGGTGCTTCCAGACTTTGATGAACGTCTCCTGGGTGACGTCATCAGCAAGTCCGGGATCCCTGACGACCGAACGTGCCAGCCGGTAGACCGCAGCGGAGTGCTCATCGACCAGCACGGCGAGCAAGGCGTCGGACGGGGAGGTGGCAGCTGCCACATCTCCGTCGCGATCCCCGAGTCCTTGCACGTTCGATCAGTCGCTGTCGCTTGCCGTGGTCTCGCCGGCGGCGCCCGCCACATCGTCGTTCGTCGCGGTGGAGTCGGCGGCGCCCGCGATGCCGTCGTAGACCGCCGGCCAGAATCGGTCGCGTGCGGCCCAGATGCCACCGACGCCGAACTTGATGACGACGATCAAGCCGAGGCTGTACGCCAGCGTCTCGAACAGGGTGTCGACCGTGTCGCTCGCAACGTCGAGCTGATCGAACGCCGCGAAGCCGCCGATGACCCAGATCGCCGCGAAGGCCGCCTTCGAGATGAACTCACCGGCATCGAGATGCGCCGTGGCCGAGGCGACCAGCGACTTCACCGTGTTCGCGACCACGCCGGTGATCACCACGATGATCAGGGCGATGAACAACTTGGGAATGAACGCCAGCAGCGAGTCGAACGCTTCGTTGACCGCCGAATCACCGAAGACGCTGATGGCCAACTGGATGACGATCAGCATCAGGCCGTAGTACAGCAGCTGCGCGAGCAGCTTGCCGGAATCCGGATAGCCGGCACGTTCGACCGGGCCACCGATGCCCGCCTTGTCGACGAGCTGATCGAACTTGATCTTGTCGAGCACTCGAACGATCACCTTGCGGATGACGCGTGCGATGAACCAGCCGATGACGAGGACCACCAGCGCGGCGATCAACTTCGGGATGAAACTCGCCAGATCACTCCAGGCATCCTCGATGCCCTGACTCCATTCGACAGCAAACATGTGTCTCTCTCTTCCCCGGGCTCAGCGACCAACCCAGGTGGGCTGGCTCATGTGTCTGACGCGCCGGATAGGACAGAAAGTTACGAAGAATCTTGAAATTTTTGCGGGACGGTTCGAGATCGGTGGCCAGACCCGGTTCGGCTACCGTCGCGGCCATGCCACAGGAAGTTCAAGGAGTCGTCGCCCACGCCAGGGGCGAGCCCGTCACCCTCGAGACAATCGTGATCCCCGACCCGGGGCCCGGCGAGGCCGTCGTCGACATCCAGGCGTGCGGTGTCTGCCACACCGACCTGCACTACCGCGAGGGCGGGATCAACGACGAGTTCCCGTTCCTGCTCGGTCACGAGGCGGCCGGCGTCGTGGAGGCGGTCGGCGAGGGCGTCACCAACGTGGCCCCGGGCGACTACGTGATCCTCAACTGGCGTGCCGTGTGCGGCATCTGCCGGTCATGCC
>CAWHCI010000004.1:0-251574 GCA_963827775.1 uncultured Acidimicrobiaceae bacterium
GCGGTCACGATCAGGAGGGGCTGGGAACCGTGTCGTCAGCTGCTTGAGCAATGGCGGTCGGCCGGGGTCGACGTCATCACCACCTGACCCAAGCACCGCCTGCAGCCGGGTCCGGATCCGCACAGCAGGCGCGATCCGCAATCCGGTCGACGCGGCCGGCAGGCGTGTGACTTCGGCGCAACCGCGGCACCGCAGTATGACACCGTTCAGCGGTTTCGTGGGTGGTTCCGAGCCTCCCGTTCGTTCCCGTGGCTGTCGTTGCCGGTTGTTCTCGCCATGACTTCCTGCTCGTCGCCCAGGCTCACGTCGTCGAGGAAGTCCTCGGCCTTGCGGCCGCGCAAGACCGCGGCTCGTGGACCGTGGTTCGATGATGATCCCGCCGGTCTTCGGTCGAGTTCACGAGAGCCCATTTGGGTCACCCATCGCCCTGCGCGGTTCTGTCGGTCGTTCGCGATGGTCGAAGATTGCGCCGGGACGAGCTCGACCTGGCACATCTGTGTGACAGCAGTCGTTCCTCAGTCGAGGAGATCTCCCCGCGGACCTGACGCGGACCTGGAAACGAGAACGAGGCGCCTTTCGGCGCCTCGCAACTCATCTACCAGGGGTTTCGTGGTGGGGCTAACAAGAATCGAACTTGTGACCTCTGCCTTATCAGGGCAGCGCTCTAACCGACTGAGCTATAGCCCCAGCAAGGATGCGACACTACCGGCGAGGACCGGATTCCTCAACCAGCCGATGGAGCCTGGCCGGCGGCGACATCATCGTCGTCACCGTCGTCACGCTCGTCGTCATCGATCGACCAGTCGTCGGTGGGCGGCGCCCCCGACGTCACGTCGGATCGGGCCGAACCGGCACTGCGCGTGGTGTCGGCCGCTGCGTCATCATCGACGTCCCAGTCATCGGTGCCACGTCGTGGGCGGCCGGCGAACGACGTATCGCCGCGTGGACGAGACGGTTCGTTCGACGACCTCTTCTTCGAGCACGGTCATCCGGACCCCGCCGACGATGTCGCTGACCAGGTTGAACAGGGTGGCCAACAGGACGATCGCGCCCGTCAGCGCCACCGCGCCGAACAGGCCGATGATCCAGGCGTTGCGGAAGATCTCGCCACCTTTCAGCTCGAACGTCTCCCAACCGAACTGGGTGAACCACCGCTCGACGTTGTCGAGGGTGCCCGTACTGTCGGCCACCCGCCACAGCAGCACCCCGGCCGTGAGGGCGACGAGGTACGCCACGGCGCTGAACAGCAACGCCACCTTGAACGTGCTCCACGGATCGATGTGGCGCAACACCCGGGTGACCCGACGGACACGTGGCCGACGCCCCGGCGCGCGCAGAGCAGATCCCTGTGCCCCGGTCGGAACGCTGGTCATGTGATCGGACCACGAGGTCGCGGCGACCCGCGGTGCCGCCCCGGCAGCGGGCGATGCGGCGCCGTGAGGAGCGACGGTGGACGGGGCCGTGGTCGGTGGCACCGCAGCAGGCGGGACGGTGGGAGGTGAGATGGCAGGTGCCGGCACCGTGGGGACCGGCACGGCAGCCGGCGGCGCCGGGACGCTCGGCGCCGGGGTCGCCGCTTCGGGCGGGTGCGTGGTGGCCGGCACGATGTGCGGCAGTGTGTAGGGGGCCTCGCCGGAGTCGTCGTCGGCCACGTCGACGTCGTCGGGGTCGTCGACCGACCAGTCGTCGGCAGCGGGCACGTGCTGCACCGGTTCACCGGGCAGTCGAGGGGCCCCCGACAGGACATCCGCGATCGCGGCCTCGAACCGCGAGGAAGCGTCGCCGTCGGTGGTGCTCACCGAATCGAGTGTAGGCAGCCGTCACGGCCCGTCGGTGGCGCGTGCGGTCGCCAGCTGATCGCCGACCCGCACCGTCACGAGCACCTCGTCACCCTGTTCGCTCCAACTCACGAGCTCTGCGTCGTTGCGACCGGCGATCCGTGATGCCGCGGAACGGCCGCCCGACACGCCGGCCAGCGCCGAGGCGTCGGCCGCCGACCTGGCCTGCTGTCGATCGGTCAGATCGGTCAGGACGGGCACCAAGGCCATCGTGATGGCCGCGGTCAACGCCACGCCCACGAACATCACCAGGAGCAACATCGAACCGCGATCTCGCACGGCCACCTCCTCGTTCGGAAACGGTGGGCAGCCGGACTGCGATCGGCGGCGTCAGCCGCGGTGGGTCACTCCTCGTCGTGTTCGGCGATGATCGGTGCGACCGAGGCGACGGTCTGGCCGTCGTCGAGGTTCATGATACGGACACCCGTGGCGTCGCGACCCTGGGAACTGATCTCACGCACCTCGAGTGCGAATCGTGACGCCACCCGACGACACCGCGACGATCTCGTCGTCGATGCCGACCATGAACGCCGCCGTCGACGAAGCCCTTCTTGCCGGTGAGCTTGATGCCGCGCACGCCCTGGCCGCCTCGGCCCTGACGGTTGAACTTGTCGAGCTGGGTGCGTTTGCCGTAGCCACCGTCGGTCATGACGAGGATCGCCGCGTCGTCGCGGGCGACGTCGCACGACACGACCGCGTCGTCGGCGCCCGTCTTGAGCTTCATGCCGCGAACACCGGCCGCGGTGCGACCCATCGAGCGGACGTCGTCTTCGTTGAAGCGGATCGTCATGCCGCCCTTGCTGACCATGAAGATGTCGTCGCCGCCGGAGGTCTCGATGACCTTGACGAGCTCGTCGTCGTCCTTCAGGTTGATCGCGATGATGCCGTCGCGGCGGCTCGAGTCGTAGGCGTCGAACGTGGTCTTCTTGACCGTGCCCTGCTTGGTGGCGAAGAACAGGTAGCGGTCGCCCGCGAACTCGCGGGTGTCGATGATCGCCTGGATGTTCTCGCCCGCCTGGAGCGGCAGCAGGTTGACGATCGGCATGCCCTTCGCCGTGCGTTCGCGCTCGGGGATCTCGAGCGCCCGCAGGCGGTAGACCTTGCCCCGGTTCGAGAAGAACAGCAGGTGAGCGTGCGCGGTGGTGAAGATCACGTGGCGCACGATGTCGTCGGCCTTGAGCTTGCCGCCGCTCACGCCGCGGCCGCCGCGGCCCTGCGACTTGAACGACCCGGCCGGCACCGACTTCACGTACTGCGCCTCGGTCATGACGATGACGAGTTCCTTGTCGTCGACCAGGTCTTCGATCGACATCTCGCCGTCGTCGTAGGTGATCTCGCACACGCGCGGCGTGGCGAACTCTTCTTTGATCGCGAGCAGTCTCGTCCTTGATCACCGTGCGCAGCAGTGCGTCGTCGGCGAGGATCGCCTCGAGTTCCTGGATGGTGCCACGCACGTCGTCGAGTTCGGTCTCGAGATCGATGCGGCTCAAGCCGGGTGAGCTGGCGGAGCTGCATGTCGAGGATGTCGACCGCCTGCACCTCGCTGAACTCGTACGGCTCGACCATCAGGGCTTGTTTGGCCGATGCGGCGTCGTCGCTCGCACGGATCAGGGCGATGATCTCGTCGATGACGTTGAGCGCCTTGATGCGGCCCTCGAGGATGTGCGCACGTCGCTCGGCCTTGGCCAGCCGGTACTCGGTACGCCGGGTGACGACCTCGATCTGGTGGCGGACGTAGCCCTCGAGCGCGGTGAGCAGGTTGAGCGTGCGGGGCACCCTGTCGACGAGCGCCACCATGTTGATGGAGAAGCTGCTCTGCAGCTGCGTCATCTTGTAGAGGTTGTTGAGCACCACGTTGGCGTTGGCGTCGCGCTTGAGCGTGACGACCAGGCTGGTCTTGCCGCCGGCGGAGCCGTCGTTGACGTCGGCGATGCCGTCGAGGTCGCCGTTGGTGACGAGCTCTTCGATCCGCCCGGCGATCGACGACACGCTGGTCTGGTACGGCAGTTCGGTGACGACGATCTCGTAGCGACCGTTCTTGCCCTCTTCGATCGAGGCCTTGGCGCGGGTCTTCACGCTGCCGCGACCGGTTCGATAGGCGTCGATGATCCCGGACCGGCCGAGGATCTGGGCACCGGTCGGGAAGTCGGGACCCTTCACGTGCTCCATCAGGTCGTCGACCGTGGTGCCGTCGGGGTCGTCGAGCAGGTGCACCGTGGCGTCGATGACCTCACCGAGGTTGTGGGGCGGGATGTTGGTCGCCATCCCGACGGCGATGCCCTGGCTGCCGTTGACCAACAGGTTCGGGAACCGGGCCGGGAGCACCTCGGGCTGTTCGGTGGTGCCGTCGTAGTTCGGGATCATGTCGACGGTGTCTTCGTCGATGTCCGCGAGGAGCTGCATCGCCAACGGATGCAGACGGCACTCGGTGTAGCGCGAGGCGGCGGGACCGAAGTCGGGTGAGCCGTAGTTGCCGTGGAAGGCGATCAGTGGGTGGCGGAGCGAGAACGGCTGCGCCATGCGCACCAACGCGTCGTAGATCGCACTGTCGCCGTGGGGGTGGAAGCGCGCCATCGTGTCGCCGGTGACGCGGGCGCACTTGACGAACGGCCGGTCGGGGCGGAACCCCTGCGTCTCCATGTCCCAGATGATCCGGCGGTGCACGGGCTTGAGGCCGTCGCGCACGTCGGGCAGGGCCCGCGACATGATGACCGACATCGCATAGTCGAGGAAGGAGTTCTCCATCTCCTCCTGCAGCGCGATCGGCTGAATCGGGTCGTCCCCGTCCGGCCCGTCGTCATCGACGTCGGCCGGCGGCGGAGGTGTTGGTGTGTCAGACATACATCAGTTCCTTGTCAAGAGCGAACGGAGTGAACCCGGTTCGCTCCGTTCGGGTGCGGCGGGCATCAGAAGTCGAGGTTGCGGACGTCGCGGGCGTTGGTGGTGATGAACTCTCGGCGCGACTCGACGTTGTCGCCCATCAGGACGCTCATGATCATGTCGGCCTCGGCGGCCTCTTCGACGGTGACCTGCAGCAGCGTGCGGGTCTCGTGGTCCATCGTGGTCGACTTCAGCTCTTCCCAGTCCATCTCGCCGAGACCCTTGAGCCGGGCGAACTCCTTCTTGTGGTTCGGTCGCTCCTCGAGGAAGGCGTTCTTCGCGAGCTCGTCCTTGAGGTAGATCTTCTCCTTGCCGACCTCGGTCGAGAACAGCGGCGGCTGCGCGATGTAGACGTAGCCGGCTTCGACCATGTCGCGCATCTGACGGAAGAAGAACGTGAGCAGCAGGGTGCGGATGTGGCTGCCGTCGACGTCGGCGTCACAGAGGGCGATGATCTTGTGGTAGCGGGCCTTGTCGACCTCGAACTCCTCGCCGACGCCGGCACCGATCGCCGTGATCAGCGCCTGGATCTCGTTGTTCTTCATCATCTTGTCGATGCGGGCCCGCTCGACGTTGAGGATCTTGCCGCGGATCGGGAGAATCGCCTGCGTGCGGGGGTCGCGGGCGTCGAGCGCCGTGCCACCGGCCGAGTCGCCCTCGACGATGAACAGCTCGGACTCGTCGGCGTTCTTCGACGAGCAGTCCTTCAGCTTGTCGGGCATGCCGGCACCGGACAGCGCCGTCTTGCGCCGGATCGCGTTGCGGGCGTTCTTCGCGGCCACGCGGGCCTGGGCGGCGGCGAGGCCCTTCTTGACCACCTTGTTGGCCTCGGGCGGGTTCTCCGACAGCCACTCGCCCATCCGCTCGTAGGTGACCTTCTGCACGAACGAGCGCATCGGGCACGTTGCCGAGCTTGGCCTTGGTCTGCCCCTCGAACTGCGGCTCGCGGAGCTTGACCGAGATGATCGCGGTCAGACCCTCGCGGATGTCTTCGCCGGTGAGGTTCGGATCCTTCTCCTTGAGCAGGTTCTTCTCACGGGCGTACTTGTTCACCACGCTGGTGAGCGCGGTACGGAAGCCCTCGACGTGCATGCCCCCCTCGATGGTGGAGATGCCGTTGGCGTACCCGTGGATGCCCTCGTGGTACCCGGTGTTCCACTGGAGCGCGATGTCGAGCATCTGGCCGTCGTCGTCTTCGTCTTCGTAGTTGCACACCTTGGAGAACAGCGGGTCCTTCGAGGCGTTCATGTGCTTGACGAAGTCGACGAGGCCACCCTTGTACTGGTAGGTGATCTTCTGTTCGCGCTCGGGGCGCTCGTCGGCGAAGACGATCTCGAGGCCCTTGTTGAGGAACGCCATCGTCTGGAGGCGTTCGAGCACGGTGCGAGCGACGAACTCGGTGCCCTCGGCCTGGAAGACGGTCGGATCGGGCCAGAACGTGATGGTGGTGCCGGTGGTGCGGCCGCGCTTGGGCGTGTCACCGACCGTCTTCATCTTGCCCTGTGGCTCGCCGCCCTTCGCGTACTCCTGGAACCAGTGCTTGCCGTCGCGGTCGACCTCGATCGTGAGCCGCTCGGACAGGGCGTTGACCACCGACACACCGACACCGTGGAGACCGCCGGACACCTTGTAGCCCTCGCCGCCGAACTTGCCGCCGGCGTGGAGCACGGTGAGCACGACCTCGGCCGCGCTCTTGCCCTTGTGCTGGCCCGTCTTGTACGGGTCGACCGGGATGCCGCGACCGTTGTCGTCGACCCGGCACCCACCGTCGGCGAGCAGCGTGACGCCGATGCGGTCGCAATAGCCCGCCATCGCCTCGTCGACCGCGTTGTCGACCACTTCCCAGATCAGGTGATGGAGACCCTGCAGGCCGGTGGACCCGATGTACATGCCCGGACGCTTGCGGACCGGATCGAGGCCCTCGAGGACCTGGATGTCCTTGGCGCCGTAGCTGCCCTTCGGTTGGTTGCTGGTTGCTGGTTTGGTGTCAGCGGACACGCAGTACCTCAGATCACGTCGGGTTCGGTTCGGTGTGTGGGACGATGCGTCCGACCGGTGGTCGGGGCGTCGAACACGAGTTCGAATTCACCCCAAGTCACACACGTGTGATTGTACCAGCAGGGTGCCACAGAGATGCGCTCATCCGGCCCTCAGTTCGCCGGAAATCGACGAACGCCGGGTGTTGAGTCCCCGGACTGCGGAGAATTCGCTCTCCGGCAACGGAGAGCGTGAGCGCCGATCACCCTCGGCGGCCCGTTCGACACCCGTCCGGGCAGCATCCGTTCGGGACGGGTGGCTCCCATGCTCATGGCTCCGCACCGAATTCGGCGCCGGCGCGACGGGTGGATCCGCATCGGTGACGTTCTCCCGATGACATGCTGCATTCGGACATGGAGACCGTCGATTTCGTCGAGCTGTACGAGCGTACGCTCGACGAGGTCCATGGGTACGCGTCACGACTCGCCGGCGGCGACCGGATCCGGACCGATGAGCTGGTCCAGGAGACGTACCGGTCGGTGATGCGCCGGCTCCGCACCGACGGAGCGCCGATCGAGCCGAACCTCGTGTACCTGCTCGTCACCTGCCGATCCAGGTTCCCGGATCAGTTGCGCTCCGAGCGGCGCCGTCGGATTCGGGAGGAACGGGTCGCTCGATCCGATGCAGCCGTCGCTCCCATCGACCCATCCGACCTCGACCCCGGCCGGGTCACCGGGGCGCTCGCGAACTGCCCGACGCCCAGCGGGCCGCCCTCGTCTTGCGGTACGTCGACGACCTGGAGGTTGCCGACGTCGCCGAGCATCTCGACCGCAGCGTGCGGGCCACCGAATCACTCCTGGCCCGGGCCCGCGCGGCACTCCGTACCGCGTTCCACGAAGGGACGACCTCATGAGCACCAGCACCGGCCGGCCCGACCGAGACGTCGCTGCGGCCGTGGATGCAGCGGGCCTCGCACCCGACGACTCGTTCAGGGCCTCGCTCAGAACCGAACTCGAAGCGATCGCCGCCGGCGACGTCGCCGTGCTGCAGATACCCCGGCCGAGCGTCGCCGTCCGCGCCGGGCGGCGATCGGTGCCGGTGCGCGGCGGCTGCCGTGGTCTGGCTGCTGACCATCGGTCAGGGCGTCCGAGACGACGAGACATCGGCCACCATTCCGCCGCCAGGTGAGACCGACTCCGACGGCGACTTCGCCCGGCTCGATCCGGATGCACTCACCGACCTCGCGCTGGCCGACGCCCTGGTGGGTCGACAGTGGATTCAGGTCGAACGATTCGATCAACCGGTACCCACGTCGGTCAGCGCCACGATCGACGTCGTCGGCTCGGCGTCGTCGCTCGAGGTGAACGGCCACGACCATCGACGGCAACGCCATCACAGTCGATCAGCCGACCGCCTCGACTGCGGGTACGAGACCCTCGCACTCAGCAGCGGTCAGCGAATCCAGGTCGTTCCGGGGGTGTCGACCTTCGACCTGTTCGACGAGACAGGGGACGCGATCGCCCGATTCGCCGACGTGGACACCCTCGAACCCGCGACCGTGGACGACCTTCCCGGTACCTGGCTGCTGGACGGCGGCCACGCGATCTCGCTCACCGACTTCGGCACCGGCCTGACACCCTGCATGCAACTCCGGTGGGAGCTCGACGACGGTCGGTTGACGACGGACACGTTCGAGTTCGGCTTGTGCCCGGAGCCCGGCCAACGATCACCCGAGGACGAGGTCATCGCGCTCGCGGACGAACTGCTGGACACGGGTTCGGAGGTGCGTCGGGTCGGCGCCGACCTGCTGGTGATCCGTGAGCGCCGAGCCGTCACGCTTCGAGCCCTGCCCGAGGTCGACGTCGATCCGAACGGGATCACACTCGCGGCAGGTACGGCGTTCGGTATCGCTCCGGGCCTCGGCGTCGACCCCGAGGCGGCGGTGGCCACCGTCACGGGCGCGGTCGGTGCGCCGACCGACGAGTCCGGATGGATCGACCCCGCGACCCTGCTCGCCGACGGCGAGCCGCGAGGCGTCCCACTCGCGCGCAACTTGAGCGAGTACCGCCTGGTGCGGTGGGGGGATCTCGAGTTCTCGTTCGCGCGGACGGGGTCCCGCACCGCCCTCGCCTACTGGAGCGTCGGCAGCTCGGAGTTGCTTCGGTCGGGTGCGCCGACCGCGGCCGACGGGTGGCCGGAGCGAGAGCCGTCGGATCTGGCGACCGAGCACGGGGTGCGCGTCGGTGACCCGAGGGACTCCCTTCCGGACGGGCTCGGCGTCAGGACTCAGGCGTTGCGCGACACCGACCCGGCTGCGCCACCGCAGCTGATGGTCTCGGTGGTGTCACACGCCGAGGCACGGCCGCTCAGCGATGACCCGATGATCCGGGGCGGCCTGTACGACGTGATCGGCGACGAGGTCGTCGGGTTCGGCACCGGCACCTGCAACTGAGCCCGGTCAGAGACCGAGCCGCGACTTCACCAGGGCGGCGATGCGGGCGCCGTCGGCGGTGTCCCCGGCGCGTTCGCGGACGGCCTTGATGACCATGCCCATGGCCTTGCCGCCCTCGGCGCCGTTCGCCGCCGCCGCGGCGACCTCCTCGTCGACGATCGCCGCCAGTTCATCGTCGCTCATGGCAGCCGGCAGGTAGCGCTCGATCACCTCGAGCTCGGCGCGCTCCTTGGCCGCCGACTCGGCGCGCCCGTTCTCCTCGTAGACCGCCGCCGACTCGGCTCGCTTCTTGGCCTCGGAGCGCAACACCGCCATCACCTGCTCGTCATCGAGCTCGACGGCCGTGTCACCGGCGACCTCGGCGTTCATGATCGCGGCGCGGACCATCCGGAGTGTCGAGGTCGTCACTTCGTCGCGAGCCTTCATCGCGGTCGTCAGATCGGACTGGAGACGCTGCTTCACGGAGTCGGTGTCGTTCGACATGTGACCAGCATGCCCCGCTGTCTCAAGATCCGCGCCACCGGTACCGATGCAGAAGCCATGACCGACACGGCGGTGACCTCCGCGAACGACACGACTGCGCACGAGCCGGTGCCCGCCCCGCCCGCACATCCGGCTGCCGACGGCCTCCTGCCGGCCGGCGGTGCACCGACCCTCGGTGACACCCCCGTCGTCCCACCCGCTCCTCCCAGCGCAGGCGCACCGACCCTCGCCGCGCCGACGCTCACGGCACCGGACGCACCGACACTCTCCGCGTCGGCCAGTCCGGCGAACCCGGCGGCGCCCCCGGCTCCCGGCGCACCGACCCTCGACACTCCCGACCTCCCCACCCTCGGCGACGCGCCGGCACCCGAGATGCCCTCCGCAAGCCACGCCCCCGCAACACCCCCGGCCCCTGCCGCACCGACCCTCGACACTCCCGACCTCCCCACCCTCGGCGACGCGCCGGCACCCGAGATGCCCTCCGCAAGCCACGCCCCCGCAACACCCCCGGCCCCTGCCGCACCGACCCTCGACACTCCCGACCTCCCCACCCTCGGCGACGCGCCGGCACCCGAGATGCCCTCCGCAAGCCACGCCCCCGCAACACCCCCGGCCCCTGCCGCACCGACCCTCGACACTCCCGACCTCCCCACCCTCGGCGACGCGCCGGCACCCGAGATGCCCACGCTCGCCGCAGCGGCTGCTGCACAGGTTCCGGCGAACAAGCCGGTCGCACCCGTGCCGGCACCGGTCGACGCCGTCGACATGCCGCTGCTCCCCGATGCGCCTCCGCCCACCCCGGCCATGGTCGAAGATGCTCAGGTCGACGAGACCGACGACGATGCCGACGACGAGCCGGCACACCCGATGGCCCACCTGATGCCGCCCAAGTCGAAGCCGAGCGAGGCCCAGAAACGCGCCGCCGAGATCCGCGCCGCGCAGAAGGCCAAGGGCAGGAAGATCAAGATCGCCGTGGCCGCGGTCGTGCTGGCGGTGTCGGCACTCGTCGGCCCTCCGCTCGTGTCCTGGCTCACGACGGCGATCAGCGAGGCCGGTGGCACCACCACCGAGGAACCGGCGGACTGACCGAGCCCGCGTCAGGTCCGCGCGCCGCGCGCACCACGACGCTCGACCCGCACCTCGATGCGTTCGACCCGAACGTTCGCAACCTGCTGCAACCGCTCGGTGATCATCGGCGTCAGGAACTTCACCTGCGTCGCCCACGCCGGGTCGTCGACCTCGACCACGAGGACAGCCTCGTCGAGCTTGAGCGGTGTGACGTGCTGAGCGACCTGCTCCCCCACCGCCTCGTCCCACCGACCGAACAACCCGCCGACCGATGCTCGACTCGGCCCGCGGAGGGATCGCACCACATCGTCGAGCGCACTCGACAGCGGGACGGGATCACGACTCGTCATGGGAACTCGTCACGACGGTACCCGCCGAGATCTCGATCACCCGCTCCGGGTGCGCCGAGGGTGGCAGCGGTGACGCCGACGTGATGATCACCTGACCCGCCGGCAGGTTCGACAGCAACGCGGCGGCGCGCTCGGGGTCGAGCTCGGAGAGCACGTCGTCGAGCACCAGCACCGGCGTCGAGTCGGTGCGTTCCGCGACCAGACGATGGGCCGCGAGCCGGAGCGCGAGCGCCAGCGTGCGCTGCTCACCCTGCGATGCATGGGTGCGCGCCGGCAACCCGTTCAGGCCGATCGACACCTCGTCGCGGTGCGGCCCGACGGTGGACACGCCGCGGCGAACGTCCTGGTCACGGGCCGCGACGAGCGCTGTGGCAAGGCCGGTCGATCGCCAGGCCGGCTCGTAGACGAGCTCGACCGGCGCCGACTCCCCCGCCAGCTGGTCGTAGGCCTCGAGCACCATCGGCTGGCACCGCGAGACGAGCGTCGCCCGGGCGTGGCCGAGCTGTTCGCCGAGTTCGGCCAGGCGTGCGTCCCACACGTCGAGTGTGACGGCGACCTCGTCGCTCAACCGGCCACCCGCCTGTTTGAGCAACGTGTTGCGTTGGCGAACCACACGGTCGAGTTCCAGCCGCATCGCGTCGTAGCTGACCTTGAGCGCGACGAGTGTGTCGTCGAGGAACCGTCGGCGTTCACCCGGACCGCCCTTGATCATCACCAGGTCGTCGGGGGCGAACACGCTGACGCGCATCACGCCGAGCAGGTCGCGGGTGCGGGCCAATTTCTGCTTGTTGACCTGCACCCGGTTGCGCCCGACGCGCGAGAGCTCGGCCTCGATCAGCACCTCGCGGTCGTCGACGTCGCGAACGGTCGCCCGGATGATCCCGGCGTCGGCGCCGACGCGAACGAGGGCGTCGGGCGGCGCACCCCGGAAGCTCGACAGCGTGGCGAGGTAGGCCAGCGCTTCGGCCAGGTTCGTCTTCCCCTGACCGTTGCGGCCGAGCACGGCCGTGACACCCGCCGTCAGATCGAACGACGCCGAGCAGTAGTTCCGGAAGTCGGTGAGCTCCAACCGCTCGACGATCATGGAGCGGCAAGCCTACGGCTCCGCGGCCGCACGATGCCGGACCTCACCGCCGGCGCTCGAGCACGCTCACCGGTTCGTCGAGGGCGTCGGAGCTTGCGCAGGGTGCATGGACTGGGGAGACTGGCTCGATGGACTCGGACGCGCGGATGTCGTCCGCGGCGACCTGCACGACCAGTCGATGCCCGCGGCGGTCGCGTCGATCTCGTTCGACAACGGTCATCGTCGCGCTCGCCATCGCTCTTGCGCTCGGCGGCGGCCTCCTGATATCCGGCATCGGGCTGGCCCTCATGGCTCTGGTGTTCCGGGGTGGCGGCGAGCTCGACGGACAGGGCGTCGATGCGTTCTTGGCGCTCGGCCTCGGCGCGGCCCTGCTCGTCACACTCGTGCTCTGATGTCGCAGCGGGCGTCACGATGATCCGACGCCATCGACCCGAGGGAGCGCGCATCGGACCGACGCATCCTCCTGCTGGCACTCCCCGTGCTCGCACTCGTCGCCGTCGTCGTCGTCAACGGCTGACGCACGCCCAGCGTGTCCCTCTCACACGGTTGAAGTTTGATCGACCGCTATCAGAGGGCTGAGCGTTGATCTGGTGGTTTCGTCCTGGCCAGGCGCGGTGAAACCGAGTTGCCTGATGGGCAACGAGTGTGAGACGCACTAGGCCGCAGACGTCACCGCCTCGCCGACTCGATCGCCCACCGGCCGCGAATCAGCAAGCTGAGCGGGGATCGGTTGCGTCGCTCGCAAGGCGCGACGAACCCGAACAGCCTTCGGGCTGTGAGCGGCGAGGCGGAACGCAGCGAGCGGCGGAACCGGCCTCGCTCAGGGGACGCGGACGGGCATGAGGAGGTAGAGGTAGTCGTCGTGCCCCACGCCGCGGAGGACCGCCGGCTTCATCGGATCCATCGTGGCGAGCGTCACCTCGTCACCGTCCACGGCATCGATGCCCGACGCCAGATACTCGGGGTTGAACGCCACGGTCATCTCGGCGCCCTCGTAGCTCGCGTCGATCTCCTCGGCGGCGTTGCCGACGTCCTGCGTGATCGCGGTCAACTGCAGCGTGTCCGCGCCGAGCGTCAGGCGAACGGGTGTCGAGTCCTGCGCCAGGATCTTCACGCGGCGCAACGCCTCGAGCAGCGCCTCGCGGCCCACGGTCAGCGTGTTCGGGTACGACGACGGCAGCAGGTTGCGGTAGTTCGGATACTCACCCTCGATCAGGCGGCGTCGTCAACCGTGTGCCGCCGGCTTCGAACACGGCCTCGCGGGCACCGAGGCGCACGGTCAGATCGTCACCGTCGGCGACGATCCGCTGCAGTTCGGCGAGCGCGCGGCTCGGCACGAGCACCTTCTGACCCGCCGCCAGCATCGACGACTGGGGAAGGTCACGAACCGCGAGCCGGTACGAGTCGGTGGCCACCATCTTGAGGCCACCGTCCTCGGAGGCGATCAGCACGCCCGTGAGCACGGCGCGGGCATCGTCGGTCGACGCGGCACGAACCACCTGGCGAAGCGCCTCGGCGACCTGTTCGCTCGACAACGTGACCGGCTCACCGTCGGGATCGACCTGAGCGGGGTAGTCGCTCAGCGAGAGCGGTCGCACGGAGAACTGCGACCTCCCGGCACTGATCGACATCTCGTCGTCGTCGACACTCACCTCGACCGCTCCGGCCGGAAGCGCCTTGACGATGTCGGCTACCAACCGGGCCGGCACGACCGCCGAACCGTCGCGGTCGCTGTGAACCGGTACCGAGAGCCGGATCGTCAATTCCAGATCGGTGCCGGTGACGGTCAGTTCGCCGTCGGCGACGTCGAGCCGCACCCCCGACAGCACGGGCAACGTGCCAGTGCGGCTGGTGGCTGCGCGGCCGGCGGTGGCCAGTGCGTCGGCCAGGATCTCTCGTTCGCAACGGAACTTCACAGTGCCGCCCTTCTCCCCAATAGGTGATGTACGGAATTAGCAGTAGTAGTAGGTAGCTGTGGATTGGGGACAACCCCTCGTTCCCCCAGCGTAGAGGCTCCGCGATGCCGCGCGGGGTTGTCCACCGACGTCCACACCGCGCGGATGACGCCGATGTGATTCGGTGGACGAACCCGCGATGTCCACCAGGTGGCCATGGGTTGTCCCTGGCATTGTCCACAACGTGATCGGTCCGGTGGTCATGAGAGTTTCAGCTTCTGGATCACGTCGGTGACCTGCTCGTAGATGGCCTGACGTTCGCCCATCTGTCGCTGGATCTTCTCGACGGCGTGGATCACGGTGGTGTGGTCCCGGCCGCCGAACAACCGGGCGATGCTCGGGTAGCTGAGGTCGGTGAACTCGCGGAACACGTACATGGCGATCTGGCGGGCGGTGACGAGCGGCCGTTGCCGGCTCTTGCCCTTGAGCGCTTCGACTTCGAAACCGAGGATCGCCGCGATCTCGTCGAGCAGTTCGGCATCGGTTCGTGGTTTCGGTTTGGTGTTGGTGAGCAGGTCGGCGAGTTGCTGTTGCGCGAGTTCGGTGGTGATCGGCTCACCGCTCAGGCTCGCGTAGGCGGTCACCCGGATGAGTGCACCTTCGAGTTCACGGATGTTCGTGGAGATGTTCGAGGCGATGAACTCGAGCGTCTCGGCCGGCACCTGCACCCGCTCACGTTCGGCCTTGTTCCGGAGGATCGCGAGCCGCGTCTCGAGGTCGGGCGGCTGGATGTCGGTGATCAGGCCCCACTTGAACCGGCCGCGGAGCCGTTCTTCGAGCGTCGGGATCGCGTCGGGCATACGGTCCGACGAGATCACGATCTGCTTGTTCGCGCCGTGCAATGAGTTGAACGTGTGGAAGAACTCCTCCTGGAGACCTTCCTTCCCTTCGAGGAATTGCACGTCGTCGATCAGTAGCACGTCGATCTCGCGGTATTTCCTTCGCAAGCCGGCCATCGAGTTCGATCGGATCGCGTCGACGTACTCGTTCATGAACGTCTCGGTCGACACGTAACGAACGACGTGGTGCTGGTAGTTGCTGTGGACGTAGTGACCGATCGCGTGGAGCAGGTGCGTCTTGCCCAGACCGGCCGAGCCGTAGATGAACAGCGGGTTGTAGCTGCGGGCCGGCGTCTCGGCGACACGCAGGGCCGCGGCGAGCGCGAACTGGTTGGACGCTCCCTTCACGAACGTCTCGAAGGTGTAGCGCGGGTTCAGTCCGGCTGCGTCGAGCGCGTCTTCCTGGTCGGCCGACGCCTGAGCGCGCGTTGATTCGCCGGCGGCTTCGACCTGGGTCACCGCGTCCGGCACGTCGGGCGACTCGTGCACGACGTGTTCGGTCTCGGCGGTGATCACGTCGAACTGACAGTCACTCCGTCCGATCTCCGCGAGCGCGTCGGTGATCAACGGCTGGTAGCGGGTGAGGATCCGGTCGCGTGCCAGAGCACTCGGCACCTGGATCACGAGCCGGGTCTGGTCGTCGTCGATCTGCGGGACGACCTCGGAGAACGTGGAGTACCAGACCGACTCGGTGAGTTGCGCACGGAGCAGCTGGGCCACAGCCGTCCACACCTCGAATTGGTCACTCACGCTGGGAACCTCCGGATATGCCCCGCATCACGTCCACACCATTGTCCACAGGTGTGGACAACTGCTCGGAGCGACGTGGACGCAGCAACCTAGCACGATCGCACGAGGCTCCAAAACCTGCCGTCGAGGAGTGTCCCGGCGGGGTGAATTCGGTCAGATCCCCGGACGTCGTCGCGGGTTTCCGCCGTCGACCGGGATCATGCCAGGTGGTGTTCTCGATCCGACGTGGACGCCTGGTTGCGGCGAACGTCCTGGCGACCGTAGCCTTGTCAGGTCGAGGTCACCGCCGTGTAGTGGTCTCGGGCAGGAGATCGTGGTGACCCGGCAGCGCAGTGCGTCCGGGTCTTCGAGGAGGACGACGTGAAGCGTACATTTCAACCCAACACCCACCGCCGTGCCAAGAAGCACGGTTTCCGCGCTCGGATGAGCACCCGCGGCGGTCGTGCCGTGCTCAAGAACCGTCGCGCCAAGGGCCGCGCCCGACTCTCGGCTTGATCCATCGGATCCGCGAGCGCCATGCGTTCGAACGCCTGGCACGAGACGGCACGCGGATCCGGCGAGCAGCCCTGTGGTGTACCTGGTGTCCAGATCCCGACTCGACCGCAACATGTGTAGCGTTCGCGTTCAGTCGCGCGTTCGGACCGGCGGTGGCGAGGAATCGTATGCGCCGACGCCTCCGGGCGGTGCTCCGGAACCTGGATCGGGAGACGACACTGCCGCCGGGGCTCCTGTTGATCGGGGGGCGACCGACGCTTGCCGAACACACGTTCGATCAGTTGACGACGGAGGTGTCGACGATGATCGAGCAGATGCGCCGGACTCCGGCCTCCAGCGCCTGATGCTGCGCACGATCGTCTGGTACCAGCGCGGCGCCGAGGGTCGGCCGTCGCCGTGTCGGTTCTTCCCGTCGTGCTCCGAGTACGGACACGATGCGATCTCCACGCACGGTGCGCGGTCGCGGCCTGTGGCTGACGATCCGTCGCCTGCTCCGTTGCCGCCCGCTCGGTCCGTCAGGCTACGACCCGGTTCCGCTGCCCGCTGAGAAGGAGTCCTGATGATCGCAGGTGTGTTCGAGTGGCCGGCCGCCGTCCTGGCGTGGCTGTATCAACTGACCGGCAACTACGCCGTCGCGATCGGCCTGATCGCCGTGATCGTCATGTTGCTCGTCACGCCGCTGATCCTGAAGAGCACCAAGGGCATGCTCGAGATGCAGCGTCTGGCGCCCGAGATGCGGCAATTGCAGAACGAGCACAAGGGCGACCGCCAGAAGCTCAACGAAGAGATGATGAAGCTCTACCAGGAGCACAAGGTCAATCCGATGGCCTCGTGTCTGCCGCTGGTGGCGCAGATGCCGGTGTTCATCGTCATGTTCCGAATCCTGCACGGCATGACGTATCGCCCCGCCGGTGGCAACGAACTCGTCGCGCAGGCCGTTCTCAACGCGGGCGGTGACACGGCCGAGATCGGCTTCGCACCCCGATACCTGTCGTCGAGCTCCGAGCTGTACCAGTCGCTCGTGCGGGCGACCGAGATGTCGGCGTTCGGACTCGACTTGTCGGTGTCACCGGCCGAGATGCTCGGTGAGGATTTCGGCCGGGGCCTCATCTACGCCGCCCTGGTTGCACTGCTCGGTGGCCTCTACTTCTTCCAGCAGCGCATGGTCGCCGCCCGGGCCGCGGTGAGTCCCCGACCATGTCGGAGAGCCAGCAGAAGCTGATGCAGTACCTGCCGGTCGCATTCGCCGTGTTCCAGATCTTCTTTCTGCTCGGCCTCGTCGTGTACTACATCGTGCAGTCGATCCTGCGCATCCTGCAACAGTTCTACATCACGAAACGTTTCTACGGCAGCGACGAGTCCCTGGGACGACAGGCCCAGGCCGCAAGCGAACGCGCCCGCGAACTCGCCAAGGCCGATGGCGGTGGCGGCCCGTTGGCGCAGGCGCGACGCGATCTGACGGCTGCGAAGAACGGTGGGCCGAAGAACGCCGGGTCCGACGACCAGGCCGCGACGAAGGCGAAGACCAAGGAGCAAGGGCAAGAACGACGTGCCCGAGCCGGAGGTCCGTCCGTCGAAACGTACGACCCCGCCGAAGAATCGACCGACCCCATCGGCCAAGAAGTCGGGGGGCGGAACGCCGGTCGACCGGGAGGTCGCCCGGCATCGACCAGCCGTCGCAAGCGCAAGTAGCGCACTGCCGACGACACGACGACACGACCACACGACGACGAGGAGCAACACACAGCATGGAATGGGTGGAGACCACTGCCAAGACGATCGCCGAGGCGCAGGATCACGCGCTCGACCAACTCGGTGTCGCCGCCGATGAAGCCGAGTTCGAGATCCTCGACGAGCCCAAGTCCGGCCTGTTCGGCCGGATGCGGGGCGAGGCTCGGGTACGTGCACGCGTGAAGCCGACGGCGGTTCGCCCGAAGCAGGAGCGCCGCCAGCGTGGCCGCAATCAGAAGCGCGACGGCAAGAAGTCGCCGGGTGGCGACCGCCAGAAGGACACGTCGAACGGCGACAAGGACGGTGCCCGGTCGAAGGGGAGCGAGGCGTCGTCGGAGCCGGCGGCCAAGTCCTCCCCCAAGCCGGCACGCTCGAAGCAGTCGCGTCAGAACAAGGAGCAGCAGCGAATGGACAACGACCGACCCGTATCCGAGGTCACACCACAAGAAGTGGGTGATGCTGCGGTTGCGTTCATGTCGCAGCTGGCCACCTCGTTCGGCATCGAGGATGCCAACACCGAGCTCGACGTCGACGGCACCGACCTCGACGTTCGTGTCAGCGGTGCCGAGATCGGCCTGATGGTCGGGCCGGGTGGCCGGACCCTCACGGCGATCCAGGATCTGGCACGGGTGGCGTCGCAGCGCCGACTCGGCGATCACGACACCCGACTGCGCATCGACGTCGGTGGCTACCGGGAGAGGCGTCGGCAGGCCCTGGAGCAGTTCGCCACGACGGTGGCCGCGCAGGTCCTGGAGACCGGTACGGCGAAGGCGCTCGAGCCGATGCCCTCGAGTGATCGCAAGGCCGTGCATGACGCGATCATCGAAATCGATGGGGTCGAGAGTCACTCCGAGGGCGATGATCCTCGGCGCCGGGTGGTCATCACACCGGCCTGACGAGCATGGACGACGCTCTGATCGAAACGCTGCGCGATGCGCAGCGTTTCGGCTTTTTCGGTGCCAGACCCGTCGACGAGGCGGCGGAGCACTCGGCCGGTTTCGTCGAGGCGATCGGTCGGCTGCCGGCTGGTGCTCGCATCGTCGACCTCGGCAGCGGCGGGGGGTTGCCCGGTCTGGTGATCGCCGCGGCGTACCCCGATGCGATGATCACCCTCATCGACCGGCGCGAGAAGCGCACCGATTTCCTCCGACGTGCGGTGAAGCGGCTGGGCTGGCATCACGTCGACGTGATCACGGGCGACGTCACCGATCTGGTGCGATCGGTGGGCGACGATCGACTCCCCCGATTCGACATCGTCACGGCGCGCGGGTTCGGGCCGCCGGCGGACACCTTGGCGTTGGCGGTCGAGTTGGTCGCGCCTGATGGCCGGGTCGTGATCAGCGAACCGCCGTCGGACGATCGATGGGATCCCCAGCTGCTCGACGCGATGGGTCGGTCCCGCCGCCGTGTCGGCGCGGTGAGCGTGTTCACTGCGACCTGAACGGGTGCGCCGTCGGTCCTCCGCGTCCGACACGGACCGTGCGGCTCACACCGATCACCGCCGTCGCAACGCCGGCGAGGTGGTGCCCAGGGCTGGTGGTGCTCGCCGTGGTGCCGGTTCCCGGGGGTCTGGCGGTGGTGTCGGCCGTCGAGTGGTTCCGGTGGCCGGGAATCGTGCCCGCGGGAGGGCGTGAGCGAGACGTTCATCGGGCACGTCGTCGCCGGTGTCTCGGGCTCGGGTGGACCGAGTGCAGAGGCATCGAGACGTCCGGTGTCCGCGGCGATCGTCTCCGGCGAGGGGTCGTGGATGTGACGGTGGGCATCCGGCGGGACGAGGGCGTCACGGTGACGTGATGTGGGTGCGGTGCAACGTGTTCGTCGGGTCGGACCGGCGGTCCGTGCCGGTGGCGGTTGGTGCGTCACGGTGAGACCGGGCTCGGTCGGACGTACCACTGGATCGGTCACTGCATGCGGCGGTGCTCGACGCGAGCGGCCGATACCGTTGGATCACACCAGGTCAGGGCTCGATTCCGACGACCGGGCGCCAGGTGCCGACGTCGGATCGGTGACCGATCCGGAGTGTTCCACGTGAAACCGGGCGACCGTCCCGGCGGGTCTGTGTTTCACGTGAAACCGCGACCTCGCGACCATCCTCGCAATTCGATGTCACGCGGGCCAGACTGTCACCAATGGACGCCGAAGTTCCCCGCCCGATCGGGCGCCCACTTCCCCGAGTCATCGCGATCGCCAACCAGAAGGGTGGGGTCGGAAAGACCACCACGACGATCAACGTCGGCGCCGCCCTGGCCGAGCTGGGTCTCCGGACCCTGGTCGTCGACCTCGACCCGCAGGGCAACGCCTCCACCGGTCTCGGCATCGAGAACCGGGGCCTCGAGACCTCGATGTACCACGTGCTGATGCACGACGTGCCGCTCGAGAACTGCATCGAACCCACCGATGTCCGCAGCTTGTTCGTGGCACCGGCCAGCCTCGACCTCGCGGGCGCCGAGATCGAATTGGTGCCGGCCTTCAGTCGGGAGACGCGGCTGAAGCATGCCATCGCCGCGGTGATCGACGACTACGACTACGTGCTGATCGACTGCCCGCCGACGCTCGGGCTGCTCGACGGTGAACGGCCTGGCCGCGGCCCATGAAGTGCTCGTCCCGATCCAGACCGAGTACTACGCACTCGAAGGGCTGGGCCAGCTGCTCCGGAACGTCGATCTCGTGAAACGAAATCTGAACCCGACGCTCGACGTGTCGACCATCGTGTGTGTGATGTACGACGCCCGCACCAAACTGTCCGATCAGGTCGTGCACGAGGTCCGCGAACACTTCGGCGACAAGGTGTTGCGAAGTGTCGTTCCACGGTCGGTCCGCCTGTCGGAGGCACCGTCGTTCGGGCAACCGATCACCACGTTCGATCCACGTTCGCGCGGCGCGGTTGCGTATCGCGACGTAGCCAAGGAGGTTCACGATGGCGCGGCGTAGTGGCTTGGGGAAGGGCTTGAGCTCGCTCATCCCACCTGGCGAAGCCGAACCCGGCGAGGGGGACCACGGCGCCGTCCTCCGCGACATTCCCGGTCGCCGAGATCGTTCCAAACCCGAATCAGCCGCGTGTGCACTTCGACGAGGAGACGCTCGCGGAACTGACGGCGTCGATCCAGCAGATCGGCGTCCTGCAGCCGATCCTGGTACGACCGGCAGCGAGCCGGATTCGAACTGATCGCCGGCGAGCGACGGTGGCGGGCGGCCGGGCGTGCCGGACTGGCGATGATTCCGGCGGTGGTCCGCGAGACCGATGACGAGTCGTCGATCGAACAGGCACTGGTCGAGAACTTGCACCGTCAGGATCTCACGCCGCTCGAGGAGGCCGCTGCCTACCAGCAGTTGCTCGAGGACTTCGAGCTCACGCACGAGCAACTCTCAGAGCGCGTCGGCAAGAGCCGGTCGGCCATCACCAACACGCTCCGTCTGCTCGGTCTGCCGCCGGGCATCCAGCATCTGCTGGCCGACGGCAAGCTCTCGGCGGGCCATGCGCGTGCGCTGCTGGCCACCCCCGACCGGGCGCTGCAGGAGTCACTCGCCGCGTCAGGCTGCCGAGGAGGGTTGGAGCGTGCGTGCGGTCGAAGAGGCGGTCAAGGCCGGCGGTGTCGTCGTCGACGACCGACCGAGCCGGCCGCGTCACCGACGCCCAGCCAGGACGGCGCCGGAGTGGCACCGACCACGAGACTCCGACCGCCCGGCCTGCTCGAGTTGGAGGAACTGCTCGCTGATCACCTCGAGACGCGGGTTGCGGTACAGATGGGAGCCAAGCGTGGCCGCATCTCGATCGAGTTCGCCGACCTCGCCGACCTGGAACGGATCTACCGCCGGATGGCCGACTGATCCGATCAGGTCCTGCTCGGATCGGACCCGCGCCCGGAGACACGACGATTCGGAGTGTCAGCGGCGTGGAATTCCGGAATTGTACGGACAATATCTGAACAGACTCTGAACTTCCGCGTCAGCTCGAATCACAGGGTGGGGAGAATTCTGTGGATAAACCGTCAACTCGTGACCGTACAGGGGTCAACGTGGGGATAACAGTGGTTCACGGCCCCACTGTTCGAGCGCCTCGACCACTGCATGAACGATCTGCGGAGCGTGGTCGAGCGCCTGTTGAATGCCACCCAGCGTGAACAACACCGCCGGCATCCGGGTCTCGCGGAGGACCGGGAGGCGCATTCCTTCGACCTGTGGGTGAAGTTCGGGCACGATGCGGTCGCAGCAGGTCCCGAGGCGGGTGGCGAGGGCACGTCCGCCGGCCGATTCGAACTGTGGCACGGCGTAGTAGTGGATCGTCGAGCCCGGCCCGGACTGCGACTCGAACCCGATGTAGACGGTGGCCGCGAACCGGTTGGCCATGGCGGCCTGCGCAGCCGCGTCCGGCTCGTCCGACGCCACGACGGTCGCGCTGCGCTGTCGAAGCGCCTGCACGAGCTGCCTTGTCAGCGCACTGAGCCCGCCGAATTGACCGACGACGATCCGAAGATCGCTGAGCGATCGTGCCGATGCCGTGAGCAGTTCGAGCTCCCGCACGGCGGTGATGCCCGGCCCGGTTCCGGTCTGGCGCGCCAGCACCTCGAGTGCTCGGACGGTGCTGGCACCACAGACTCCATCGACGTAGAGACCACTGTTGTGCTGGAAATCCTCCAGAGCCCGTGCGGTGGCGGGCCCGAAGATGCCATCGACGCGGCCGGAGTCGAAGCCGATGCGGGCGAGCGACGATTGCAGTTCGGCGACGTCGTCGCCACGCAGGTTCGGCGCAACGAGCACCAGCAAGCGGTCGCCGAGCTTCCACGACGCCTCCACGATCGCACGCCAGGTCTCCTGATCGCACTGCCCGGTGTCACGAAGACCACGGTGACGCTGGAATTCGCGGACCGACCGCTCGGTGGACGTGCAAAAAAACGCCGTCTCGGCGCCGGTGGGCGGAAAGCCGGCGGCACCGAGACGGCGTTGCAGGTCGCGGATGGCTTCGCCCCGCTGACCCGGGGTCAGTGGGAAGTGGCCAGAAATTCGTCGAGCTCCTCGAGGAGGGCGCCCTTGCCCTTGGCCCCGACGATCTTCTTCTTGACGTCGCCGTCCTGCAGCACGAGGAGCGTCGGAATGCTCATCACGCTGTACCGCATGGCGATGTCGGGATGCTCGTCGACGTTGAGCTTGGTGATGTTGATCTGATCACCGAGCTCACCGGCGAGCTCTTCGAGCAGGGGAGCGATCTGCTTGCACGGGCCGCACCACTCGGCCCAGAAATCGACGAGCACGGGGGCCGACGAAGCGTTCACGGTCTCGTCGAAGGTCGCAGTGGTGAGGTTGGTGATCCCGTTGGCCATGTTCCGTCCTTTGTGTGTACGCCCGGAGGCGTAGGGGAGTGTACCGAACTGGAACCGAGCGACCGAGGCATCTATTCCGGTCCGGACCGTCCTGCTCCCACCCACGGTGTGCGACTACCCACACACGGCGACTTGGTCGCTCTGCGACACTGGAGGTGTGCGGATCGGAGTGCTCACCGACATCCACGGCAACTCGGTGGCGCTCGACGCCGTGATCGCGGATGCTCGATCGGCGGGTGTCGACCGATGGTGGGTGCTGGGCGATCTGGTCGCCATGGGTCCCGATCCGGTCGGCACGCTGGACCGGCTCCGCTCACTCGACCCCGAGGTGCGAGTCCTCGGCAACACGGAGCGCTACGTCCTCCGAGGCGAGCTCCCATTCCCTCCGGCGGACGAGCTCGAACTCACTCCGAAGCTCGTCGATCGCATGGTCGAGACGGCGGCGTCGTTCGCATGGACGAAGGTTTCGCTGGATGCCGATGCCATGGCGTGGCTCTCCGAATCGAGCGCCCGACACGAACGCACGCTCGCCGACGGAACGCGGGTCCTCGCCGTTCATGCGAGTGCGACCCGCGACGACGGCCCGGGCGTGAGCCCCGACCGCAGCGACGCCGAACTCCTCGCGTTGTTTCCCGACCTGGACGCCGATCTCGTGCTCGCGGGGCACACGCACCACGTGACCGATCGGGTGATCGGCGGTACACGTTTTGTCAACCCTGGCAGCATCAGCAATCACGTCACCGACCCTCGACACGCCGCCTACCTGGTGCTTCACGATCGAGCAACCGGTCACGAACTCGAATTTCGATCGGTCGAATACGACATCGACCGGATGATCGGAGCCCTCCGCGAGCGCACTGCCGGGCCGGCAGTTCGTGCTCGATCAGTACTTCGGCGCGTGAGACCCGCAGCGGATCAGGCGTCGGCGGTGGCGACGGCGGCAGCGCTGTCGTGCTGGGCCTCGAGCCACCGTTCGGCGTCGATCGCCGCCATGCACCCGGAGCCGGCGGCGGTGATCGCCTGGCGGTAGATCTGGTCCTGGACGTCGCCGCACGCGAAGACGCCGGGGATGTTCGTGTAGGTGGCGTCGGGCGTCGTGATCAGGTAGCCGTTGTCCTCCATGTCGAGCACACCCCGGAAGATGTCGGTGTTCGGACGGTGGCCGATCGCGACGAACAGTCCGGTGACGGCGAGATCCGAGACCGAACCGTCCACGGTGCTCGTGACCTGCACACCTTCGACCTTGTCGGTCCCGTGGATCCCGGTGACCGTGTGGTTCCACAGGAACTCGATCTTGTCGTTCGCGAAGGCGCGATCCTGCATGATCTTGGACGCACGCAGCTCGTCGCGGCGATGGATGATCGTGACCTTGTCGGCGAATCGGGTCAGGAAGGTCGCTTCCTCGATGGCCGAGTCGCCGCCACCGACGACGGCGATCTCCTGGCCGCGGAAGAAGAACCCGTCGCAGGTCGCGCAGGTGGACAGTCCGTGTCCCATCAGGCGTGACTCACTCGTCGAGGCCGAGCATCAGCGACTGTGCGCCGGTGGACACGATGATCGTGTCGCCAGGTACTCGTCGTCGCGGACCCACACCCGGAACGGCCGTTCGGAGAAGTCGATCCGGCTGACCTTCTCCGTCAGGAACTCGGCGCCGAACCGCTCGGCCTGGGCGCGGAAGTTCGCCATCAGCTCCGGACCCATGATGCCGTCGGGGAATCCCGGGAAGTTCTCGACGTCGGTGGTGAGCATCAGCTGACCACCCGGCTGGTCGGACGTGGACGAGGGCTCGCCTTCGATGACGAGCGGTGCCATGTTGGCGCGAGCGGCGTAGATGGCCGCGGTCAGGCCGGCCGGACCCGACCCGATCACGATCACGTTGCGAACTTCGGACATGCGAGCCTCCAATGGGGCGACTGGGGCGTTCAGGCTTCGGTGCTGTGTCGCTTCAGCATGAGCAACCACCCGACGATCGTCATGATTCCGCCGAGGATGAAGTAGCTCACCCACACCGACTTGTCCCAGTCGAGCCAGATGTCGAGCAGCGACTGCAGCCCGCGCGTCAAGATGATGAGCAGGAGCACGATCGCCGTGGTGCCGAGCAGCACGCCCAGGAGACCGAACACGACGCCGCGCACGATCTTGATCGCGTTGTTGGTCGTCTTGTCGCGGACGTTGCCGACCGCCGTCGTGATCTGTTCGGTGAGGTCTGCGGCCCAGTTCGGGTCGGTCAGCGGATTTCCCGGCATGGCGCGACTGTAGCGGTCGCACCGGGAGCGGTTCGAATGACGTGCCTCGGTGGTGTCAGAACAGTGCGCCGTTGGCCAGTTCGGTGCAGGTGTCGCTGTCCAGTGCCAGAACGAAGCCCTCGAGCTCGTTGACGGCGATGTACACCGACCGGGCGTCTCCGTCCAACAGGTAGGTGGCCGTCGCGAGGATGTCGTAGTTGCCGTCGCACCTGGTCTCGGGCGTCGGTCCGAGCAGTCCGAGGTCCCGTTGATCCAACAGGTACGACCCGTAGATGGCGAGTTCGACCTCGTTGCGGATCATGGCGTCGGCGTCGAAGCCGGGGGGCACGGCGATGCGTGCCGATCCCTCGTCGGCACCGAACGCCGGCTCGGCAGCCGCCTCGGCGGTCGCCTCCGCGCTCTCCTCGGCGGCCTCCTCCATCATGTCGGCGTCCCCGCCCCCTGCGATGTCACCCGCTGCGTCGTCGGTCGCGGCGTCGGCGGGCGCGCTCTCGGCCTCGGCCAACGGCTCGCCGCTTCCTGCCGCGGGTTCGTTGACGACGGTGGTGAGCACTTCCTCGCGGGCGGACGACTGGGCAATCGCCGCGTCCTCCACGCTGGACGAGTCGTCGTCCCCGCCACCGAGATCGGCCTGCGACACGACGATGCCGAGGCCTGCGACCGCCACGAGTGCGGCTGCCACGGCCAGGTACTTGGCGTACGCCGGTCGGGGACGGAAGGGCACCACGCTCGGCTCGGCCTCGGCCGGTTCGGCGCCGGTCCTCGCAGCGCCGACACGGAACTCGGCCATCGCAGCGGCGATGGCCGCCTCGCGCGCAACCGGCGCCGCTTCGGGGACGTCGCGCAGCTCGGCCTGCAGGGCGCGGAGCTCGCTCGACCTCCGACATCACCTCGGGGTCGGCTTCGGCGATCCGACGTTCGTCGGCGGTGAGTTCACCGTCGAGGTACGCGTTCGCGAGGAAGAACTGCTCGTCGTTCATGGGTCGTTGGGGGGATCGATGATTGGACGTTCGGTCGGTGGCTCGCGGTTCCCGAGTTTCTCGACGAGCATTCGGCGACCCCGGGCGATCCGCGATTTGACGGTACCGACCGGGATGTCGAGTTCGGCGGCGATCTCGCCGTAGTCGAGGTCGCCGACGTCACGCATCACCACCACGACGCGGAAGTCCTCGGGAAGTTCCGCCAATGCGGCGTCGATCGTGATCCGGTCGGCGACGGCGTCGACGCGGCGGTGCGCCAGGTCGTCGGCGACGTCGCGCGGACCGCGGTCGCCGTCGCCGTCGACGACGTGGAGTTGGGGTCGTCGCTTGCGTTTCCGGAGCTCGTCGAGGGCCGTGTTGGTGGCGATTCTGTAGATCCACGTGGTGAACGCGGAACGGCCGTCGAACCGGTCGAGGTTGCGGACCACCCGGATCATCGCTTCCTGCGCTGCGTCGTCGGCGTCACGGGTGCCGCCGGCGATTCGCCGGCACACCGCGTGCACGCGGCCGTAGTGGCGCCGCAGCAACTGATCCATCGCGGCGGCATCGCCCGCCTGCGCCGCCGCGACGAGTTCGTCGTCGGTGCGCTCGCTCACGGACCGAAGGAGATCTCGCCGAGTCGACCCCGGAAGGGATTCGACTCGCTGCACGCCTCGTCGCGGCCGAGCTCCTTGAGCCACACGAGCACGTACTGCGCGGGCTGTGCGATCGTCGCCTCGATCGATCCCGGCTGGTCGTCGAAGGCGGTGATACCGGTCGGCGTCCAACCCTCGAGGTCGGCCGGTGGTGCATCTCCGTTCGCCACGAGGACGTCGAGTTGATACGGCGCGTTGATCGACTCCACGGTGAGCGTGCCGATCGCTGCGCCGTTGAGGCCGAGGATGAGGCCGACGCCACGCTTCCCACCCATGAAACGGTCCTGGTAGCACTCGGTCGGCCACATCGTGCTCGCACTGCCGTCGGCGATCGCGAGGCTGGCCTGCGAGTCGTTCTCGCGGCCGTTGTCACCGTCGGGGTCCCAGGCCTGCACCGTGACGATCTCGGCCGAGGCAGCGTCGATCGTGGCGCTCGGTGCCACCATGTCGGCGCCGGCCGCCGTGCCGGCCGATGATGCCTCGCCGTCAACGCCGCCGTCGGCGTCGGCGTCGGCGTCGCCGGTCGGGTCGGCGCCGGGAACGACCGTGTCGGTGACCAGGTCGTCGGGCTCGTCGCCGCGGTTCACGCCGACGAACAACATGAGCGCCACCACGAGCGCGGCCACGAGCAACGTGCCGACCGCGACGAGCGACGGTGTCCAGCGCTGCTGGTCCTGCCGGGCCGGCGTGCCTCCGATCGGTTCGGTCGCCGTGGGAGTGTCGTCGTGCGAGGCCGGTGGCGGGGCCGCCTGCTCGGTCGACGTCGCGGACGCTGCCGCCTGCTCGGGATCGCGTCGGGTGACCGGCACGACGCCGCTCACGTGAGGATCTCCGGGGATGCCGGGCCCGGCGCCCAGGGCCCGCGTGGGCGGGTTGGCGATCCGCGGCGGCGGGTCGGCCGGGGTGCCGTCGATCACCGGCGGCGTGGTGTCGACGGCCAGCAGTGCCGCCCGGAGATCGGCACCGGACTGCGGCCGGTGCGCAGGGTTGCGGGCCAGCGTCTTGTGGATGAGGTTGACCAACCCGATCGGCAACGTCGGACGCAGGTGCCCGAGATCGGTCGGGTCTCGCTGCAGTCGCGCCGAGCGCGGTGTCGGCGTCGCTCTCGCCCAGGAACGGCACGCGGCCGGCAAGGCACTCGTACAGCACGAGTCCCAGTGAGTAGATGTCGGCGCGGCCATCGAGCCGGCGACCGCGGACCTGCTCGGGCGACAGGTACTTCGCGGTGCCCATCATCACGTTGTCGCTCGTGAGGTCCTCGTCCCCGACCTCGAGTCCCTTGGCGATGCCGAAGTCGGTGAGCAGCACTCGGCCGTCGGACGTCACGAGGATGTTGCCGGGCTTGACGTCGCGGTGCACGAACCCGGCACGGTGTGCCTCGTCGAGCGCACCGGCGATCGCGGCGCCGAGGTGGATCGTGAGTTCGGGCCCGAGCCGCCGCTGCGAGTCGAGCAGCTGCCGGAGGCTCTTGCCGTCGACGAGCTGCATCACGACGGCCTGGCGACCCTCGTGCACGAACACGTCGTGGATCGCGACGATGTTCGGGTGGGTCAGCCGGGCGACGGCGATCGCTTCGCGGCGGAAGCGTTCGGTGACGACGGGATCGGTGGCGAGGTTGGTCTTCAGCCACTTGACCGCGACCTTGCGATCGAGATCGGTGTCGGTCGCGACCCACACCTCGGCCATGCCACCCTGGCCGATGCGGCGCTCCAGCTGATATCGGTCGGCGAGCAGCACGTCTTCGGGTGCCTGTGACGGAGGTGGTGCGCTGGAGGCCATGATCGCCCGTCACGCTAGTTGGGTGGGACGGCGCCGGGCCGTCATTGCAGACGGACTGTCAAGCCGACCGTCGTCGGTGTCCGCTATCTGGCCGGGGGTCAGTCCACGACGTCGAACGCGACACCGATCGTGCCGCGTCCGGCGTGGGTGCCGATGACCGGCCCGATCTCGCCGACGACGATCTCACCCGACGTGGTGCGGGCGGAGCATCTCGACGAACTGGTCGACGTCGCTGCAGTCGGCGTGCAGCACGGCGAGGTCGCTGATCCGGCCCTCGTAGCTCGGCGACCTTGTCGACGAGGAACTTGAGCGCCTTCGACCGGGTGCGCTGCTTGCCGCCCTGCTCGACCTCGCCGTCGATGACCTCGATGATCGGCTTGATCGCGAGCGCGGTGGCCAGCAGGGCCGCGGCGTTGCCGATGCGGCCGCCCTTCTTCAGGTTCTCGAGCGTGTCGAGTGCACCGAACACCCTCGGTGCGGCTGGCGCGGTCGACCGCGAGCGCCTCGACCTCGTCGATCGAGCCGCCGTCGGCCGCCAGTCGGGCACAGGCGAGCACGATCGTGCCGAGGCCGATCGTGATCGAGCGGCTGTCGACGACTCGGACCGGGATCTCGTCGGCGACCGAACGGGCGGCGAGCTCGGCGCTCTGCATCGTGGCCGACAGCTCGCTCGACAAGGAGACGACGACGATCCCGGTGGCACCGTCGGCGATCAGCTCGCGGTAGGTCTGTTCGAACTGGCCCGGCGCCGGCGCTGCGGTCTCGGGCAGCGTGTCCTGCTGCGCGCACTTGGCCCAGAACTCGGCGGTGCTGAGCTGCTCACGATCGATGAACTCCTCGTCGCCGAATCGGATCGACAGCGGCACGACGCGTACGCCGTGCGCGGCCACCACGTCCTCGGGCAGGTCGCAGGATGAGTCGGTGACGATACGGATGCTCACGGGGAGGGGATCCTACTGCTCCGACGGCAGTTCGCCCGTGTGCGTCGTGCCGGATCCGACCGAGCCCCCACCGTCGGCGCCCGCCACGGCAGGGTGCCGCCCGGTGGCCAGAGCGATGCCCTCGGCGCGTCGCTGGGCCCGACGACGACGGAAGTAGCTGAACCACCACGTCGCCAGCACCAGGATCGCACCGACGGTGAACACCCGCCCGAGCCCGGTGAGTGTGCTGACGCGTGCGGTGAGCTCGACCGGTTCGGTGATCGCATTGCCGGCGGGCGTCAGGATCTCGACGACGACCGGGAACACGCCGTTGGAGCGAGCCTCGACCGGGATGTCGACGTCGTGATCTGGTTCGGCTGCGAGCACGACGCTCGAGGTCACCCTCGGGAAACGTCAGCTTGTCCGACTCGACGTGGACCCGGACGCGCAGCGGCGTGTGGTCCGCTGTTCTCGATCCGGAGCGGGATCGGTGCCGTGGTCGCCCGCGATCGTGAACGAGAACGGTTCGGGCTGCACGACGTGGTCGCGCACCCCGGCGACCTCGGTGTCGACGGCGTCGACGAGTGCAGCCGACTCGGTGTCGGTGAGGCCGGTCGACAGTGCCGTGCGGAGGGTCTCGTCCCACTCGAGCGGGGCGGATGTCGTCGGCAGGCAGCATCGAGCCGACGTCGGCGGCACGCAATCTGGCGCTCTGGGCCAGCCGCGACCCGCGGGTCGAGGTCGACGCTCGGGTCGGGGTCGAGTTCGAGCGAATAGACCTCACCGTCGATGAACATCGAGTTCGTCAGGTCGGTCAACTGCCCGATGGTCTCGAACCCGAAGTCGGGGTGTTGTGAGGCGAACACGGCGAGCTCCGACAGCACGTCGCGGTCGGGCACACCGACGTCGCGGCGTGGTCAGGATCAGCGATCGTCGATCGGGGTCGAGTTGGTAGCGCAACGCGCTCGACGTCGCCCATCAGCCGCACGGCCCGCTCGATCGGCGATCCGGATGCTCCGGTCTCCAACTGTTCGGTGATCGGGTCCACCACCATCACGGGCAGCGACGACTCGTCGACGAGTGCGGTGCTGAATCGGAGTGTGGGGTCGGTGAAGTCGCCGAGGTTGTTGCCGAACTCGCGGTATCGGTCGGGCGGCACCACGAGCAGTGGGATGCCGAGGTTCCTGATCGCGGTGGCGCCGTCGATCGTGATGTTGTCCTCCACGATCCAGCCGCTGCGGACGGCGGGCGTGGTGGCGAAGCGCTCATCGAGGGCGGCCTCACCGCCGGCCATGCCGCGGGCCAACTCGTCGCCGAGCTCCGACGCGACGGCCGACGACGGATCGAGAGGCTGGTCGGGACGGACGAGCAGGCGGTCGTCACCGTCGAGTGCCGCGGCGAGGGCCCCGATGTTGTCGATCATCGAGGTACGTGGGCGGCAGCGCGATGGTCAGCGGCTCGTCGAGCGCTTCGGCCAGTTCGCCGATCGCCTCGATCTGAGCGCCGGCGTCGGCGAGATCGTCGTCGGACGGGAACGGTCCGGTGTCCTCGACGGCGGCGAGCACGAAGAACGTGAACGGTCCGCGGCCCGGACCGACGTTGCGGATCACGTCGACGAGCGTGGTGTGTGCCGCGACCAGCGAGCCGTCGCGGCGGATCTGGATCGAGACCGGAT
Source organism: uncultured Acidimicrobiaceae bacterium (assembly GCA_963827775.1). Lineage (GTDB taxonomy): Bacteria > Actinomycetota > Acidimicrobiia > Acidimicrobiales > Ilumatobacteraceae > Ilumatobacter. Next base: position 31,456 of record CAWHCI010000004.1, read on the forward strand.
GGACGCCGGGCTCGAGCAGATCGAGCTCGGTCACGTCGGCGATACCAGCGGCGATCGGCACCTCGACCGAGAGGAGCCGCTCACCGGATCGCGTCGTCGAACGCGGCGACGTCGTCGAGGTCGAACTCCAAGATGTCGAGCACCGGACCCGGTGCGCCGCTCAACGCATCGGCGACGCCGGCGCGGGTCGCCACGGCGCGGTGCGACCGAATCTGCACCGTCATCTTGGGCCCCGGGGGCAGGGTCGTGGTGGTGGTGGTCGACGTGCTCGACGTGGGCGGCGCTGCCGGGGGAGCGTCCTCCGGTTCCGGCGCGGGAACCGGTGCCTCCGGGGCGGTGCCGGTCGGCGCGGGCGTCGTGGTCGTCGTCGTGGTCGTCGTCGTGGTGGTCGTCGTGGTGGTCGTCGTGGTGGTCGTCGTGGTCGTGGTGGTCGTCGGCGCGATCTCGGGGACGTCGGCGGTGACGACGTAGTCGAATCGCGGCGAGACCGCCGGGTGACACCGCGAACGTCTGCGCCCGCAGCTCGAGCCCGCCGGTGCTCTGCGACATCACCGACGGCCCCGACCATGCGAACGGGGCGAGCATCGATGCGACCGCGAGTGCGCCGAGCGCCAACGCACGGCCACGGTGCGTCATCCGGTCAGGCGCCGCTCGGCGATCGTCAGTTCGTCGGCCAGTCGTTCGAAGCCGAGGTGTTCGTAGAGCGCCAACGCGGCGCCGTTGTCGGCACCGGTGTTGACGAGGCAGCGCGTCCGGCCGTTCGAGTGCATCCACCCGAGCGCGTCGACCACGAGATCGTGCGCGATGCCACGCCGTCGGTGTTCGGGCGACACGGCGATGCGTTGCAGGTAACCGCTGCTCGGCCGCAGCCCCGCTCAACGCGAAGCCCTCGATCCGCCGGCCGGAGCCGACCATCCGGGCGCGATGGACGGGCGTGGCCCGCCGGACGTCGCGGAGACCGGCAGCGTCGTTGCCCCACATCGGCCCGAACGCGGCCCGGTCGACCTCTGCGGCTCGTCCGTGCATCCACGGCTGCAGCGTTCGGATCCGGTGGTCGGTCGTTCCGAGTTGCTCGATCGTGCGGTCGTCGAGGTGCAGCTGCAGCAACGTCAGCCGATCGATGGGCTCGAACCCCGCGGATGCCGCCGCCGCGGATGCCGCCGGGAACAGCGCCGACGTGCGGATCGAACGGGCGCCCTTCCGCACGGCGTGCTCGACGGCGGCGTCGAGCGTGGCGGCGGTGGGGACGACTTGATGGTCCACGAAGATGAGGTGCGCGACGGTGGGATCGTTCGGCCATTGACGCATGCGCCACGCACGCGCGGACCCGTCCCTCGTCCGCACCACCGACCCGTTCACAGGTGGGAACGGTAGCCCGGTGGCCCCGTGCGCACATGCCGGGAGCCTCGGCGCGCGGCCGAGACGAATCGGATCACGCCGATCGCGAATCGGTCTCGTAGCCTGATCGCGCCATGATTCCCGACCGCTTCGCACCCGTGCTGGAGGAACTCCACCCGCTCGCCGACCGGTTCGAAGCGGCAGGTCACCGTCTCTACCTCGTCGGCGGCACGGTCCGCGACCTGCTCATCGACGCCCGCCGCGACGACTTCGACCTGGATCTCACCACCGACGCTCGGCCCGACCAGATCAAGGCGTGTCTCGAGGGCTGGGCGACGGCGATCTGGACACAGGGGGAGCGATTCGGCACGATCGGCGCCAAGCTCGGGGATCGGGTCTACGAGATCACGACGTTCCGCGCCGAGTCGTACGCCGACGACTCACGCAAGCCGCACGTCACGTACGCCGACGACATCGAGACCGATCTCGGCCGCCGCGACTTCACCGTGAACTCGATGGCGCTCGAGCTCACCGGTGGCGCGACCCCCACGTTGGTCGACCCGCACGGCGGTGCCGTCGATCTGATGCAGCGGGTCCTGCGCACGCCACTCGGGCCCGAGATCAGCTTCAGCGACGACCCGCTGCGCATGTTGCGCGCGGCACGGTTCATCGCCGGCTACGAACTCGAACCGTCCGAGCAACTCGTCGCAGCCGTGAAGGAGATGGCGGCGCGCCTCGAGATCGTGTCGGCCGAACGGATCCGCGACGAGCTCGACAAGTTGATGACCGTCGATCACCCGTCGACGGGACTGTGGTTCCTGTACGACACCGGCCTCGCCGACCAGTTCATGCCCGAGCTGTCGTTGATGCGGCTCGAACACGATCCGATCCACCGCCACAAGGACGTGCTGTCGCACACGATCGCCGTGGTCGAGAACGTGCGCCCGCCGCACGAACAACCCGACGACCGGCCGCCGTTCGACTTCCGCATCGTGCGCCTCGCGGCGCTGTTCCACGACATCGGCAAGCCGCGCACCCGCGGCTACCTCGAAGGCAAGGGAACAACGTTTCATCATCACGACGCCGTCGGCGCACGCATGACCAAGAAGCGCATGACCGCGCTGCGGTACTCGAACGATGACGTCGCCGCGGTGACCGCGCTCGTGGCACTCCACCTCAGGTTCCACACGTATCGGCTCGGATGGAGCGACTCGGCGGTCCGCCGGTACGTGCGCGACGCCGGCGACCTGCTCCACGAACTCAATGTGCTGACGCGCTGCGATTGCACCACGCGCAACGAACGCAAGGCCCGGCAGCTGTCCAAGCGGATGGACGATCTCGAGGCGCGGATCGATGCGCTCGCCGAGGCCGAGGAGATCGCGAAGATCCGACCCGAACTCGACGGTCGCGCGGTCATGGACCACCTCGGCCTCGAACCTGGGCGCGATGTCGGCGACGCACTGGCGTTCCTGCTCGAGATCCGTCTGGACGAGGGACTGATCGGCGTCGACGAGTCGAAGGCTCGGCTCGACGGATGGTGGGCGGCCCGCTCCGACGCCGGTTGATCGGCCGGTTTCCGCGGGTCCACGCCGGGTCGCCCCGACCCGCCTCGGCCGGCCCCACCGAAACCGTCACCGAAGATTGGCTGGTCGTACCGTCCGTGGCGATCTAATCTCGCACCGTGAACAACTCCGATATCGCCGTCATCGTCGTCGGCGTGGTGGCGATCGCAGCGCTGATCCTCAGCGTCTGGGATTCACGGCGGCAGGGCCGCCTGCTCCAGGGTCAGCTCTCGGCCGTCGAGGCCGCCGAGGTCGAGGTTCGCCGGTTGCTGGACGAGTTGCCCGAGGCGGTGCTGCTCGTCGACACCGAGGGCGTCGTGCACTCCACGAACGCCGCCGCGCTCACCATGTTCGACATGCAGAGCGGTGATCTCGTCGACGGCCACCTGCTCGACCACGCGGACGGCGAGGAGCAGCAGGTGCTCGGCGACGCGATGGATCGGGCCTTCGACGGCGATGACATCGAGCCGATCCAGATCGAGGTGATCGCGGGCGTCGACAAGCGGATCGTGGTCGAGGCGTCGTTCCACCTGCCGCGCCGTTCGAAGGAGACGTCCGAGGACGACCGCCGCCTGGTGGTGCGTCTCCGCGACGTGTCCGAGCGCGAGCAGCAGAGCCGAGCCCTCGCCCAGGCACGCCGCCGTTTCCAGCAGGCGTTCCAGTCCGCCCCGACGGGGATGGCGCTCGTCCGGCTCGACGACGGTCGGATCGTCGACGCCAATCAATCGCTCGGCGAGATGCTCCGCCGGCACGTGAACGAACTCGTCGGTTGCACGCTTCGCGAGTTCACCCACCCCGACGACGTCCGCGCCGCACAACCGCATCGGGCCCGCCTCGAGCTCGGCATCGTCGACTCGTTCCGCATCGACCAGCGCTACCGGCGTCGCGACGGCGAGTTCATCTGGGCCCGCACCCGTGTGTCGACCACCGAGGACGACGGCGTGATGCTCGCGATCACCCACATCGAGGACGTCACCGAGCAGCGGCGCGCGGCCGAACAGCTCCGCTACGCGGCCCGTCACGACGAATTGACGGGCCTGCCGAACCGCTCGTACCTCATGCATCTCCTCCACGACCGTCTCGCCACGGCCGAGATCGACGGGGTCGCGGTGCTGTTCGTCGACCTCGACCAGTTCAAGGTGATCAACGACAGCCTGGGTCACGAGGTCGGCGACCTCCTGATCCAGGAGGTGTCCGCCCGGCTGCGCAAGGCGCTGCGCGACGACGACGTGCTGGCTCGCTTCGGTGGCGACGAGTTCATCGTCGTGCTCAGGGGCGAACCCATCGACGTCGCCGAGCGGCTCCGACAGGCCGTGCATCCTCCGGTGATGATCGGCGAGCACGAGCTGTTCGTCACCGCCTCGATCGGCTATGCGACGAACCACGAGTCGAGCATGTCGCCGAACGACATGCTGCGTGACGCCGACGCCGCGATGTACCGGGCCAAGGCCCGCGGCCGCGACTGCGTCGAGGCGTTCGAAGCGGGCGGTCACGAGACGGGTGTGCAGGCGTTGCGTACCACCGGTGAGCTGCGACGCGGGATCGAGCGCGGCGAGATCGTGCCGTACTTCCAGCCGATCGTCGACCTCGAGTCGGGCCGCGCGATCGGCTTCGAGGTGCTCGCCCGCTGGCTCCATCCCGACCGTGGTCTGCTGCCGCCCAGCGAGTTCCTGCCGCTCGCCGAGGAGACCGGGCTGCTGGTCGACCTGGGCGCCATGATGCTGCGCGACTCGATGGCGCAGCTCGCGCAGTGGCGTGCCGCGGGCCACTCGTTCGCGAACTGCAGCCTGTCGATCAACGTCGGCACCCGGCAGCTCGTGGACCCCAACTTCTACGACACGGTCGTCGAAGCGCTGGCCGAGACCGGTCTCGACGCCGACTCACTCTGGTTGGAGATCACGGAGACCGCGCTGCTGGCCGACGTGAAGGCGGCCACGGTGGCGCTACGCGAGCTGCGCAGCCTCGGTCTGCACCTGTCGGTCGACGATTTCGGCACCGGCTACTCGTCGCTCACCTACCTCAAGCGCTTCCCGGTCGAGGCGATCAAGATCGACAAGTCGTTCGTGGCCGGTCTCGGCATCGAGAGCGAGGACTCGACGATCGTCGAGGCGGTCGTGCGGCTCGGACAGTCGCTCGGGCTGCACGTCGTCGCCGAGGGCATCGAATCGCCGCTGCAGCTCTCACGCCTGCGTGATCTGGATTGTGATCGCGGTCAGGGCTACCTGTTCGGCCGCCCCCGCCCCGCCGATCTGATCGAACGAGAACGCGCCGGCGTGTAGCCGCGAGTCGTGTCGGGCACGACCGTCGAGACGCATCGATGTCTTCAGACCGACTGGGACGACCCGGAAACGGTTCCGGTTCCCTCGGCGAGTTCGGGAGGAGGTTCGGTCGATCCGGCCGCGCCGGTCGGTCTGAACCCCGGCAGGTCTAGTCGCCTTCCTTCTGGGCGCGGATGACCAGGGTGGTGGGCACCGGCGAGATCTCGCTGACGCCGAGTTCGAGGATTCGGTCGACCCGGAAGTTCGCGCGGCTGAGCTGGATGTGCCAGTCGCCGATCGTGCGCCCGACCGTGCCGTAGGGGAGCACCTTCGAGCCGTATTCGTCGGTCGAGTGCACACCGGCGAACGGGTGCGGCACCGAGATCACGAACGGCCGGCTCGACTTGAGCACTCGGTGCACCTGGCGCAGCAGTCGGCCGAGGTCGTCGACGTCGTCGCCGATCGTGTGGTCGGCGACCACCAACTCGATCGAGCCGCTGGTGGCGAAGCCGAGGTCGGCGAGGTCGGTGACGTGGCACTCGACGCTCACCTCCGCATCGGTCGCCGCGCTGCGCAACGCCCCGATCTTGGCCGAATCGGGGTCGACGGCGATCGCCTTGGCACCGGCCAGCGCGAACGCGATCGCGTTCTGGGCGTGGCCGACACCCAACTCGAGGGCACGCTTGCCGTCGGCGATGTCGCCGCACAGGCGGAGCTCCGATTCGTCGGGGATGTCTCGTCCGAACGAGATTGCTGGCGTCGTCACGGCACCAGTCTGGCGGATCGGTACCCTGATGCGATGGGTTTCTCGGTCGGAGCGCTTCGCGGTGGCCAGCAGCGTCGCGGCATCGTCGACCACCGGCTCGCCCGCCGGATGCTCGTCAACCAGGTCCGTCTCGGCCGGATCAGCCGCACCGAGGTGTGCGACGCCCACCCCGAGTTGATTCGCGCCGCCCGCAACGTCGGCACCGAGACCACCGCAGATTGCCCCGTCTGCGAGGAGGACAAGCTGCGAATCGTGACGTACGTGTTCGGTCATCGGCTGCCGGCGTCCGGCAAGTGCGTGAGCACCAAGAAGGAACTGCGACAGCTCGCTGCCCAGGCGCAGGGCGAACTCACCGCGTACGTCGTGGAGGCGTGTCCCGGGTGTCGATGGCACCACCTGCTGCGGGTGTTGCCGCTGGCCGGATAGTGCGTCGAGCGGTACGTTCGGCTGCATGGCGATCGTTCCCGACTCCAAGAACTGGACGTGGGTCCTCGACGAGCGATGCCCCGAGTGCGGGTTCGATGCCGCCGCCGTCGATCCGGTCGACATGGCCGGACTCGTCCGAGCGAACGTCGCCGAGTGGGCGCCGCTGCTCGCCGACGAGCACGTGCGGGTCCGACCCGACGAGGCGACGTGGTCGGCGCTCGAGTACGGCTGCCACGTCCGCGACGTGTTCGCGCTGTTCGACGAGCGGCTCCGGCTGATGCTGGAGGAGGACGGCCCACGGTTCGCGAACTGGGATCAGGACGTCACCGCGGTCGAACAGCGGTACGACCTGCAAGATCCGGCGACCGTGGCGGCCGAGCTGGTGAAGGCGGGCGAGGCCTGCGCGGACCGCTGGCAGACGGTCGGCAGCGGTGACTGGCAACGAACCGGTGATCGCAGCGACGGGTCGTCGTTCACCGTGGAGACGTTCGCGAGGTACTTCCTGCACGACCCGGTCCATCACCTCGCGGACGTACGTCGCGGCAACGAGCGATTGCGGGCGACGCAGGCCTGACCCACGCGCACTCGCCTTCAGCTGTGCAGCGTCGCCCGATGATCCGGGTGGGCGATCGCGATCAGTCGCTCCGCCCGTTGCCGGTCACCGATTCCCCGCAGGTCGGCGATCCCGTACTCGGTGATCACGACGTCGATGTCGCTGCGCTGGGTCGACACCACCTCCACTTGGGGCACGATCGTCGATGCGCCGTGGCGGGTGGTCGAGCGCACGGCGACGATCGACACGCCGCCGACCGACCGTGACGCTCCGGCACAGAAGTCGGAGTGCCCGCCGATGGCCGCGATCATGCGGTCGTCGACGCGCTCGACGTTGACGGCGCCGTCGAGCCCGACCTGCAGCGCCGTGTTGCAGCCGACGAAGCGCGGGATCGACGACAGCCTGGTCAGGTCGTGGGTGACCGTCGTCGACGTGAGCTCGAGCATGCCGGCGGCGGCCAGACGACGGATCGGCGCGCCGCCCTGGGTGTACGCCGCCACGACCGGAGCGGCGAGCAGGCCACGGGGGTGCAGCGATGCGATCGCATCGGTGCACAGACCCGACCAGATGCGAACCGGACGGTCGAGTGCGCGTGCGATGCCCTCCCCGACGCCGCCCGGGCCGAACTGCAGCGACGCGTCATCGGGGACCAGCGATGCGACGAGTGCGCCGATCGTGAGGTCGATGTCATCGGCGTGGCGGGTCGTGACGGTGCGATCGTCGACCGGGCGCGGCAGCTCGGCGACGATGTTGCCCCGCACCGCGAGCCCGCCGAGATCGGCCCCGTGCGCGTCGACCTCGACCACCACCCGGTCCGCGACGCGGGCGAGCACGTCACCCCACCCGACCGAACCGGAGAACGCGAAGCCGTCGCCGCGCCGGACGACGGCGACCACGCCGAGCCCGGGCGGGTTCGACTCGAGGATCGACGGCACGGCCGACAGGCGGACCGGCAGCGGTGTGATGCGCCCGGCGGCGATCGCACCCGCGAGGCCATAGCCCCCGAGGTAGGTGACCCCGTTCAGGGCCGGATCGTCGAGCCACGTGTGCCGTTCGAGGGTCCAGCCGAGCGCGACGTCGGTGGGACCACCGCTCATCCCGGCGGCCGCGAGCACGGCATCGGGGCTGACCCGGGCCGCGCTCGGCCCGTCGGCGTACACCACCCGGGTCATGCGGCGACCCTCCGGCGACCCTCCGGCGATCCTCAGGTGACCGTCAGAGGCTGGGATCGTTGGTCTGGCCGTGCGCCGTCCAGTAGTCGTTGATCGCGCTCTGGATGCGGAGGTACCACACGAAGTTGCCGATGATCGGCAGGAGGAACCACAGACCCCAGATCGTGGTGATCGGCGGCTCGCGGCCGTCGTCGCGGTACCGCTGTTCGACCTCGCCGGCCAGCAGGAACATGGTCACGGGCGAGATCAGGAGCGTGATGAAGAGGTACGCGACGCCGCCGAGACCCTGTCCCGACCATCGCTTCAACTCGTCGCCGTTCTGGAACGACCAGACGATCGTCCAGATCCCGCAGGTGACGATGCTGAGCAGGATCACGAGACCGGCCGAGCGGCGCTTGCCGGGCAGGGGCGCGGCGTAGCCCGCTGCCGGAGCGCCGGCCGCCTGCTGAGCGACGGGAGCGGCCGGCGGCGGCGGGACACCGTCCGACGGTGGTGGAGGTGGTGGAGGCGGGCTGTCGCTCATGCGAACGACGTTAGACGCGTCCGGGTGACCGGCTGGTCGATGCCGCGGTTCGGCCCACCGCACGACGACTGCCGTTTCGTCGCGCAGGGCGCCCTACGCTGGCCCGGTGGTGAACTCGTGGTTCGAATCCGTCGCCGTCGCACAGCGGCGCGCCAAGCGTCGGCTGCCCACATCGGTGTACCGCGCGTTGATCGCCGGCACCGAGCGTGGTTCGTCGATGAACGACAACCTCGCGGCGTTCGACGAGCTCGGGGTGCGACCGATCACCGCCGGCCAGCCGGCCGACGCGCGACATGGCGACCGAGGTGATGGGCCAACCGATGTCGATGCCCGTCATGATCTCACCGACCGGTGTGCAGGCCGTGCACCCCGACGGCGAGGTCGCCGTGGCGCGCGCGGCTGCCGCGCGTGGCGTGGTGATGGGACTCAGCTCGTTCGCCAGCAAGCCGCTCGAAGACGTCATCGCCGCCAATCCGCAGACGCTCTTCCAGATCTACTGGGCCGGCGACCGCGATTCGATGGTGGCCCGAATGGACCGTGCGAAGGCCGCCGGAGCGACGGGTCTGATCCTCACCCTCGACTGGTCGTTCGTGCACAGCCGCGACTGGGGCAGCCCCGACATCCCGCAGGACATGAGTGTGCGCACGATGGCCAAGCACGCTCCCGAGGCGATGCTGCGCCCGGCGTGGCTGTTCGAGTGGCTGCGAACCGGTCAGGTCCCGCAGCTCGGCGTGCCGAACTTCGTGACCGGCGACGCTCCGGTGCCCGGGTTCTTCGAGGCCTACGGCGTGTGGATGGGCACACCGCCGCCCACGTGGGACGACGTGGCCTGGCTCCGCGAGGAGTGGGGTGGGCCGTTCATGGTCAAGGGCATCGGGCGCGCCGACGAGGCGCGCCGGGCGGTCGATGCGGGCGCCACGGCGATCTCGGTGTCGAACCACGGAGGCAACAACCTCGACGGCACACCGGCGCCGATTCGCGTGTTGCCGGAGATCGTGTCGGCGGTCGGCGACGACATCGAGGTGGTGATGGACGGTGGCATCCGGCGGGGGAGCGACGTGGTCAAGGCGCTGGCACTGGGTGCCAAGGCCGTCATGATCGGCCGGGCGTACCTCTGGGGTCTCGCCGCGAACGGACAGGCCGGCGTCGAGAACGTGCTCGACGTGTTGCGCATGGGGATCGACTCGAACCTGCTCGGGATGGGCAAGTCGTCGATCGCCGAGCTGACCCCGGCCGACCTCGTCGTCCCCGACGGCTTCAGTCCGCGGCCCGCCTGACCAGCCGGGTCATCGAGCACGGAGCGGCCGAGTGAGCACGTCGATCGATCACGCCCGACACACGCCGTACTCCGACCCGGGTCGGCACGCCGAACGGTTGGCGGCGGTACCGGCCGATCCGGCCGCGTTGTCGGTGGTGGCCCGCAATGTCATCGTGCACTACCTGGCGTCGGGTTCCGAGTTGCCCGTGGAGACGCGCGGCGACATCAACGCTCGCTGGCTCGAGCATCTGCTGACGCTCGATCAGGCACGGCACCCTGCACCGCTCGCGAAGCGTCGCCGGCTGGTCGACCGAGTGCAGGGATGCTGCCGCGATCACACGCTGTTCTCGGTCGGTGTGCTTCGTTCGCACGGTGTCGCGGCGAGATCACGGGTCGGGTTCGCGGGCTACTTCATCGACGGCTGGCATCACGATCACGTGATCGTCGAAGCCTGGATCGACGGACGCTGGCGACGTTTCGACCCGGAGATCGAACATCCCCGGGCGACGATTCCGACCCCGTTGGACATCGGCCACTGTGACCTCGACTCCCCCGGCTTCGTGACCGCGGCGCAGGTCTGGGCGGGATACCGCCGAGGCGGGGTCGATCCTCGACACTACGGTGTCGGTCCCGACGTGCCGGTCTTCCGCGGTGAACGTTTCGTGTTCGACCAGGTCATCTACGAGATCGCGCATCGCTTCGGCGACGAGCTCCTGCTCTGGGACGCGTGGGGCCGGATCGGGGAACCCGGCTCGCCGGTGACCGAGGAGGATGCCGTCTGGATGGACGAGATCGCCCGGCTCCTGCTCGTGTCCGACCGGGGTGACGCCGACACGGAGCGGGCACTGCTGGAGCGGTATCGGGACGACCCCGGGCTCCACCCGGGCCCCAGTGTGCTGTAGGCGTCACCGTTCGGCGACCCGACGATCGAGGTCGATCTCGCGAGCCGATAGGCAGCCGTTCGCCGCCTGCGACCGGCCCGGCCGTCACGGGTAGCGTCGGCGACCATGTCAGCTTCCGAGTTCCGTGGGTTCCGAGCCGTCACCGACGGCGAGTCGATCGATCGTGGTGTGGTCACGCTCACCGCCGACGACCTGCCGGCCGACGGCGCGCTCGTCGACGTGCGCTGGTCGAGCGTCAACTACAAGGACGGGTTGGCGTCGATCCCGAAGGGCCAGGTCGCCACCGTGTCGCCGCTGATCCCGGGCATCGACCTCGCCGGCGTGCTGCTCGACGACGTCGACGGCATCGCGGCGGGTACCGAGGTGCTCGCGCACGGTCAGGACATCGGCACCGGGCGCCACGGTGGCTACGCCGAATACGCCCGTGTGCCCGCCGAGTACCTGATCCCGGTGCCCGACGGGCTCTCGATGCGCGACACGATGGTGATCGGCACCGGCGGGTTCACGGCCGCACTCTCGGTCATGGCCCTGCAGGACCACGGGATCACGCCCGACTCGGGCCCCGTGCTCGTCACCGGGGCGACGGGAGGTGTCGGGTCGACGTCGGTCGACATGTTGTCGAACCTCGGTTACGAGGTGGTCGCGAGCACCGGGAAGGCGAGCGCTGCCGACTTCCTCACGGCGCTCGGCGCGAGCTCGATCATCGATCGCAACGAGCTGTCGGAGGAGAGCCGTCGACCGCTGGAACGCACCGTGTGGGCGGGCGCCGTCGACTGCGTCGGTGGCGTGACGCTGGCCAACGTGCTCAAGAAGGTCCACTACGGCGGTTCGGTCGCCGCGAGCGGGCTGACCGGTGGGCCCGGGTTGCCGACCACCGTCATGCCGTTCATCCTGCGCGGCGTCAACCTGCTGGGGATCGACTCGGTGATGTTGCCGATGGAACGTCGTCGTGCGGTGTGGGGACGCATCGCCACCGATCTGAAGCCGTCACGTCTCGCCGACATCGGTCACGACGTCACCCTCGACCAACTCGACGCCGTGCTCACGGACATCCTCGCCGGTGAGGCCAGGGGTCGCAGCGTCGTCCGGGTCAGCGACTGACGGCGGTCGGCCCGGCGTCGGTTCCCCGGCGGAGGTGTCGAACGACCGCGTCGGTCACGACCGCCCGGTCGATCGTCGATTCGTCGCCCGGCGCCAGCTCGGGCGTGAGCGCCGCGGGTGCGCCGGCGGTCCACCGTGTCCGACCCGATTCGAGCGCCGTCAGCTCGTCGGCGAGCGGGCGCATGTCGATCCGTTGCAGCGTCGGTCGCGACCGGTACTGCACCCACGTCTCGTACCGGTCGACGTAGCGGTAGCTGCGTCCGTGGATCAGCAGCAGCCGGAATCGGCCGGTTGCGTTGTGCAGCGCCATCGGATGCAGCCCGTCGAACCGGTCGTGACCGAAGCGGTGACCGCTGCGCGAGGGCTCGCGGTCGTCGATCGTGACGATCGCGAGATCGAGGTCGGGTCGCTCGTCGAAGGTCACTCGTCCGGCCGCGATCGCCTGCTCGCTGGCGGTGAGCTCGGCGTCCTCGTCGCCCCACAGGTCGCGGTACCGGTCGTTGTCGAGCGTCATCGGCAGCACCTCCGGCAGCAGCGCGGTGTACAGCTCGTGGGTGAACTCGCTGTAGCTGCACGCCGTCTCGGCCGCTCCCCGCCGAGCCATCGCCATCGCCGCCCGCGCTGCGCGCCGGTCGCGGTACGTCGCGAAGTCCCCGGCGGCCGCGACATCGACCAGCAGGTCGCGGTGGGGGAGTGCCGCGTCGGGTTCCGTGAGGGCGAAGATCGAGATGAGCCCGTCCTGGTCGAAGTGGTTGTTGGTGACGATGTCGGCGGCGGGATGATCGGGCGGTGCGTCGAGATACGCGAACGCCATCTCCGCCGAGAGATCACGGGCCAGGCCCGTCGGTGCGGGGATGCCGGGCCAGTGCGACAGCGTCAGCACCGTGGCCTCGTTCGGCGACCCGTCGACCACGATGTTGGGGGTGGTCCGGCTCGCTTCGTAGTCGTCGTAGCGCATCACGACCGAAACGTACGACTTCACGTGCGGTCGAAGTCAAGCATCGGCCGGCTCGTGCGGGTACTGGGTCAGGCAGGGGAAGCACCACCGTTCCACGTCGGGGAGCACACGTTCGGTGGGCTCGCGGTCCCAGTCGCCGGCGGTCAGGTACTTGCGGTGCACCGGAGTCAATTCGTCGTCCTCGGCGCCACACGACTCACAGGTCATCGCCCGACCCTACGACGCGGCGGCGTCGCCGTAGCCTGCCGGAATGCGATCGGCGTGGTGGAGCGTGCTGCTGTTGTCGGCGTGTGCGTCGGGTTCCGGATCGGCCACCGCTCCGTCCGCTCCGTCCGCTCCCGCCGTGGCGGCTCCGACGGTCACGCAGCCGGCCGCGGCCGACACCACGGTGCCATCGACGGGGTCGTCGACCGCGGGAACGGTCGACGCGGCCGCTCCCGACACCACCTCGGTGGGCGACGTGGCGGCGGTGCGCCCGGAGGGGTTCGCCACCACACAGGCCGTCGTCACGAAAGCCGACGGTTCGACCTGCGAGATCTGCCTCTGGCTCGCCGACTCGTCGGAGCAGCGGGCGCTGGGGCTGATGTTCGTCACCGACGTCGGGCTCGCGGACGGGATGGCGTTCCGCTATCAGGATCCGCACACCGGCACGTTCTGGATGAAGAACACGGTGCTCCCGCTGTCGATCGCGTTCTTCGCCCCCGACGGCTCGTTCCTGGAGGCGTTCGACATGGAACCGTGCACGACCGACTCGTGCCCGAAGTACGCGACGCCCCGCAGTTTCCTCGTGGCGGTCGAGGTGCCCCAGGGTGACCTCGACGATGTCGGCCTGGTCGCCGGCAGCCGATTGGAGTTGCTCGACATCCCGTGCTCCGGGTGACGGGCACACCGCGCCGGCTCAGGCCGTCGTCGCGCTGAGCCAGGCGTCGTAGAGCAGCGAGTACGGGCCACCGGCCTCGATCAGATCCGCGTGACGGCCGTCCTCGACCAGGACGCCGTCCTCGAGCACGAGCACCCGGTCGGCGCGGGCAGCGGTCGACAGCCGGTGGGCGATCGCGATCGTCGTGCGACCGGCCGCGAGCCGCTCCAACGCGTGCGAGATCCGCACCTCGGTGAGTGCGTCGACCGACGATGTGGCCTCGTCGAGCAGCAGCACGTCGGGATCGGCGATGCCCGCGCGCAGGAGCGCGACGAGCTGCCGCTCACCCGCCGACAGCGACTCGCCGCGTTCACCGACCCGACCGTCGAGGCCGCCGGGCAGGCTGTCGATCCAGTCGCGCACGTCGAGGTCGTCGATGATGCGCTCCACGTCGTCGCGGTCGGCGCCGGGGCGTGCGAAGCGGATGTTGTCGAGCAGGGTGGCGTCGAACAGGAACGGTTCCTGGGCGACCACGACGAGGCGTCGGCGCAACTCGGCGTCGTCGATCAGCGTCAGTGGCACCCCGCCGACCCGGATCTCGCCGACGACGGGGTCGGCCATCCGTGCGATCAGCCGACCGAGCGTGGTCTTGCCTGATCCGGTGGCACCGACCATCGCGATCTGCTGGCCGGCTGGGATGTGCAGCGAGATCCGCTCCAGCACGATGTCGTCGTTGAGGCCACGGTCGGCCCGGCTGCGGTACGAGAACGTGACGTCGTCGACATCGATGTCGAGCCGTCCCGGCGGCAGCGGACGGGGCCGATCGGTCGGCGGTGGCCCGGCCGGGATGTCGAGCACGGTCAGCACACGACGCAACCCGGCGACGGCGTTCTGCGTCTGGTCGAGCACCTCGGTGAACTCCCAGATCGGTTCCAGGAATCGATATGCGAGGAAGATGAACCCGACGAGCGCGCCGGCGGTCAGCCCACCCGCCGGACCGATCCAGACGCCGACGGCGACGACCGTGGCGATCGTGACGGCGCTGAACAGGTCGCCGGTACTGCCCATGCAGGCGCTGATCACGTTGGCGCGGACCTGTGAACGTCGCCGCACGGCGACCGTGTGCTTCGTGCGCTCCCGGAACAGTTCTCCGGCGTCGTAGGCGCGGATCGTCTCGGCACCGGTGACGAGCTCGCCGAGCGCCGACAACATGTCGCTGTTGCGCTCGCGCGCACGGTCGTACGCGGCCCGGAGGTGCTTCTGCACGACCTGCAACAAGGCGAACAGCGGGATCGCCAACCCGATCACGATCAGCGCGAGCAGCCAGTTGTACGCCAGCATCACGCCCGCCACGATCAGCATGAGGGTGCCGTTGATGAGCAGTGCGAGCCCGCCCCAGCGGAAGAACTCGGCCAACGTCTCGATGTCGCTCGTGACCCGCGCCACGAGCGAGCCCCGACGCTCCTCGTTGTGGTCGGCGAGACTGATCCGGTGGATGTGCCCGACGAGCCGCGTCCGCAGGTCGTTCAGGGCCCGCTCGCTGCGCGTGCCGAGCCGCACGATCGCGGTGCGTTGGCAGTAGGCCGCGGCGAGCTGTGCGAGCACCCCGACGACGGCGCACCACGCGACGAACTGGAGATCGACGGCGTTCTCGTCGTTGAAGATGCCCCGGTCGATCGCCTGCTGCACCACGATCGGAACGACGACGCGGCCCCCGGCGCCCAGCGCGGCGATCAGCCAGGTGACGCCGAGTCCTTGACGCAGGACAGGCGCCTCGTCGAGCCCGCGCCCGATCGCGCCGACGGCGGTGAACCGACCCATCGGTTCGCTCACGACGAGCCTCCGACGGGTGCTTCGCGGTCGGTCTCGAACGCCTCGACGAGCTTGCGGTAGGCGGGCACCGAGCTCATCAGCTCGGCGTGCGGCCCGTGCGCGGTGATCCGGCCGTCGCGGACGAACACGACGTCGTCGGCGAGTGAGATCGTCGACGGTCGGGACGCGATCATCACGACGGTCGTGTCCGACAGCGCGTGACGGAGACGGTCGAGCACCCGCATCTCAGTGGTCGGGTCGAGTGCCGACGTCGTGTCATCGAGCAACAGGATCTCGGGGCGTCGGGCCAGCGCCCTGGCGAGCGCGACCCGCTGCCGCTGGCCACCGCTCAACGTCACACCCCGTTCGCCAACGACGGTGTCGAGCGCCGACGGGAGATCGCGCACGAACCCGTCGGCCGAGGCCAATTCGAGCGCCGCCCACACCTCGTCGTCGTCGAGTTGCGCCGCGACGAGTACGTTGTCGCGCACCGTGCCGCTGAACAGGAACGGCTCCTGCAACACCACGGCCCGCGGACCGGGTGCCAGGTGCACGGTTCCCGACGTGGGCGCCAGGAGCCCGGCGGTGAGGTCGAGCAGGGTCGACTTACCGGCACCGGTCGGGCCGACGAACGCGGCAACGGTGCCCGACTCGATCACGGCGTCCGCGCCCGAGATCACGGCGTGCTGCTCGTCCGGGAAGGTGAACGACACCGAATCGAGCCGCACGCCGGCCGGTGGCTCGGCGACCGCGATCGTGTGCTCGGGGTCGGGGTCGAGCGGGTCGTCGACGGTGGCCCGCACACGGCGGTACCCGGTGAAGGAATGTGGCAACTCCGACAGGGCGTAGCCGATGAGGCGCAGCGGGAAGACCAACAGCGTGAACATGAAGATGAAGCCCGACAGCTCGCCGACGGTGACGTCGCCGGAATCGACACGGAACGCGCCGAGCACCACGAGCCCGATGTTGGCGAGCGACGGCAGCGTGTCGAGCACGGCTTCGAACGTGCCGCGGATCATCACGGCCTTGATCCGCGCGTCGCGGACCTTGCCGGCCATCGCCGACAACCGGTCGGTCTCGCGGTCCTGGGCGCCGTACGCCTTGACCAGCTGGACGGCCTCGAAACTCTCGTGCACGGCGCCCGAGAACTCCCCGATCGCCTGCTGGGCATCGTCGAAGTGGCGGCTCACCTTGTGCTCGTAGACGACGTTGAGGATCATCAGCATCGGGAAGACGGCAACGGCCACCAGCCCCATCACGACGTCGGTGTAGATCAGCCATGCACCCGCGACCACGACCATCAGGACGGTGCCGGTCGCGAACGGGATGGGGGCCATCACGCTGACGCTCGTGTCGACGTCGACGCCGGCGCGGGCGAGGAGCTGACCGTCCGACTGGCGCTGGTGCCAGCTCGGCGGTTGGTCGACGAGCTGGTCGATGACCTGGCTGCTCAGCGACTCGGCGGTCCGCCATTCGGTGATGCCGGCGAACGATCGACGCAGGATCACGCCGATCACCCGGACCACACCGATCAGCACGATCGCGAGGCAGCCGGCGACGACCGTGCTCGTCGCGAGGTCGTCGTCGCCCGAGGGATCGAAGCGCGGCACGATCACGTGGTCGATGACCCACTGCACGGCGATGGACGACGCGACGGTGGCGAGCGCGAAGAGCATCGCGCCGCCGACCGCGATCGAGAAGAGCTTCGGGTGGAACGAGACCAGGGCGCGCGACGAACGACGCGTAGCGGCGCAGGCGCGCCCGACCTCGATCGTCGACCGGTTGGTGCACGGAACGTTTCTACCAGCGGGCTGACGGTGGAGGGTGGTGACTTCCGACCGGCCCGGGCGGACCGGTCGTCGTTCGGGCGCCCGCAGCGCGCGTACACCATCGGCACTCGATTGGTCGGTACTGTCCTGGGCATGCTCCGGCGACCACGCGACCTCGGGCGGCGACTCCGCCAGGCCGGCACCGACGCGTACCGAGAGGCAGAACGTCGTGTCGACATCCGCCGTCACAGCGACGGGCGCACCGGTCCACCCCGCCCACTCGACGAGATCCAGGCCGAGGTCGACTCGCTCGTGGGCCTCGATTCGGTGAAGGAGCAGGTGTCGACCCTGATCGCGTTCCTCAGGATCCAGCGCGAGCGGAGCCAGCGGGGGCTGTCCGAGGTGCCGACCAGCCAACATCTGGTCTTCCTGGGGAATCCCGGCACCGGCAAGACCACGATGGCCCGCCTCGTCGCGGAGATGTACGGGTCGATCGGGTTGCTCGAGCGCGGTCACCTGGTCGAGGTCGATCGGGCGGGTCTGGTCGGTCAGTACGTCGGGCACACGGCCTACAAGACGAACCGTGCGATCCGGCGCGCGCTCGGCGGGGTGCTCTTCATCGACGAGGCCTACGCGCTGTCACCGCCCGGGCCGAAGAGCCTCGACTTCGGCGCCGAGGCAGTCGAGACGCTCGTCAAGCGGATGGAGGACCACCGCGACGAACTCGTCGTGATCGTCGCTGGCTACCCGAACCTGATGCACCAGTTCCTCGACTCGAACCCTGGCCTCCGGTCGCGGTTCGCCCGCGAGATCGACTTCCCCGACTACTCGTCCGACGAGCTGGTCGAGATCACGCGCGGGATGGCGGCCGACGCCCAGTACACGCTCGGACCCGATGCCCACGACGCGCTCGTCGTCATCTTCGACAAGGCGCACCGAGATGCCGGGTTCGGGAACGGCCGCTATGCCGCGGAACCTGTTCGAACAGGCGATCAACCGGCAGGCGCTCCGGCTGGCCGGAGGCGATGTCGCCGCGCTCGGCCACGACGAGCTCTCGATGCTCACGAACGACGACTTCGAGTCGGCCGCCCGCCTGCTCTGAGCGGATCCGTCGGGTCGCGTCAGGCCCCGGTCCCCACGGACGCGTCATCCGAGGCATCGTCCGAGGCGTTGGCACGAACGTCGGTGGCCGTCGTCGCGAAGATCACGCGCTCGGCGTCTTCGACGGGCATCGGCCGAGCCATCAAGAAGCCCTGCGCGGCGTCGCACCCGCGGCTGCGGACGTAGTCCAGCTGCTCGCCGGTCTCGATGCCCTCGGCGACGACGCTGAGTTCGAGGGTCCGTGCGATCGCCAACACGGCCTCGATCACCGTCGAGTCGTAGCCGTGATCGGTGGCTCGGGCCACGAAGGTCCGATCGATCTTGAGGACGTCGACCGGCAGCTCGCGGAGGTAGGTCATCGACGAGTAGCCGGTTCCGAAGTCGTCGACCGCGATCGTGATGCCGAGCGAGCGGATCTGGTCGAGTGCCCGGGTGGCGCGTTCCATGTCCTCCAACAGATGCGTCTCGGTGAGTTCCAGTTCGAGCAGCGTCGGGTCGGCACCGGTCTCGTCGAGGACCTCGCGGACGTCGGCCACGAGGTCGCCCTCGGCGAGGTGCCGTCCCGAGATGTTCACGGCGATCCGCCGGTCGGTCGCCGGCTCACGTTCGCGCCAGGCGACGAGGCGTTCGCACGCCCGGGTGAGCACCCAGCGTTCGAGATCGAGGATCAGGTCCGACCGTTCGGCCACCGGGATGAAGTCGCCCGGCGGCACGAGGCCGTGTCCGGGTCGCATCCATCTCACCAGCGCCTCGCCGCCCATGATGCGGTCCTCGACCAGGTCGAATACCGGCTGGATGTGCATGACGAGCTCGTCGTTGGCGACCGCCCGGCGCAGTGCGAGTTCGAGTTCGGTCTGTTCGTCGAGACGGCGCTGCATCTCGCTGTCGAACAGCACGACGCGGCCCCGGCCTTGCCGCTTGGCCTGGTAGACGGCATTGTCGGCCTGGCCGATCATCTCGAGCGGTTCTGCGTCCGGCGGTGGCACGGCGACACCGATACTCACACTCAGCGAGAAGAACTGGCCGCCTTCCTCGTAGGGCAGCTCGACCTCTCGGACCAGCCGGTTCGCGAGCGCCATGACGTCGTCCACCTTCGAGAATCGTGGCGTGACCACGACGAACTCGTCGCCGCCCAGTCGGCCCACGAACTCGCCCTGACGAACCGATGACGCGAGCTTGGAGGCGATCTCGGCGAGCACACGATCACCCACGGCGTGACCCTGCACGTCGTTCACCGATTTGAACCCGTCGAGGTCGAGGTACAGCACCGCCACCTCGCCGGGGTGATCTCGGCGCAACGCCTCGACGTGGTCGAGCAGCGCGAACCGGTTCGGCAGCCCGGTCAGCGCGTCGTGCATGGCCTGATACGTGAGCCGCTCCTCGAAGCGGCTGCGTTCGGAGATGTCGTGTGCGATCACGGCGGTCACCCGGTCGTCGCCCGCGTCGATGACGCTGCGGGCGACCAGCACCTTGACCGGTGGCTGGGTGCGGGTGAGCACCGACGCCTCACCGGTGGTCTGCGACAGCAGTTCGGAGATCGGGCGACCGCTCTGCTCCTCGATCGAGCGTCCGACGAGTCGGGCGCTCGCCTCGTTCGAGGTGAGGATGGTGCCCTCGTCGTCGATCGTCCAGATCGAGTCGTCGGCCTGGTCGATGATCGCCGATGCCAGCGCTTCGCTCCGGTGGAGCATCGCGGTGACCGATGTGAGGTGCTGCACGGAGTTGCGCAGCGACACACCGATCGGTCCCGGGATGTCGCCGACTCCGTCCGCGTCGATGTCGCCGGACGCCAAGCGCGTGATCTCGTCGTTGACGCGGCCCAGTGCGGACGGCATCTCGTTCATCGTCGCGGTCAGACGTCGCACCCCGGTGGGCCCGCGGATCGGCAGCGGCTCGAGGTCGAGTTCGCCCCGGCTCACCCGGTCGGCACGATGAGCGAGTCGACGGATCGGCACCAGGATCGACCAGAGCACGCCGGCGATCAGGACCAGCGTCAGCGCGGCCGTCGTCCACATGAGCATCTCGGTGCGCCGTGCGGCCGCCCGGGCGTCGGTTGCCTCTCGCCGAACCTCCTCGGCGGTGCGCCCGAGGAGGTCGTTCGTGTAGTTCGCCAACTCGTTGAGGTAGTCGAACTGGGCCAGTGCCGTCTCGGCGGCCGCCCGGATCAGGTCGGGGCTCGTCACGACCGTCGCAGCGTCGTCAGCGGTCTCCGACACCTCGTCGTCGCGCCCGGTGTCGAGGCGGCGGGCGGTGATCAGCTCGATCGCCTCGCGGTCGCCGTCGGCGACGGTCGACGCGAACGTGTCGATGTAGGCCTGATGTGCGGCCTCCGCTCGTGCGAACGCGATCGGGTCGGGGGTCTCGGAGAACAGTCCGTCGATGAACGTGCGGTTGAGTTCGCCGGCACTGAGCACGACCGGGCCCAGCGAGTCGAGCTGTGCACGTCGCCGGTCGAGCGCGACCGATGACGTCGGCACGGCATCGTCGGACGACAACACGTCACCGAGCACGGCGTCGAGTTCGTCGAACACGGCGTCGATCTCGGCGACGGAGGCTCGACCCTCGGCACTGAGTTCGCGTTGCTCGGCGAGTTGCGCCTCGACGTCCTCCAACCGCTCACCGAGTGCGTCGGCGTCGGGCACCGCCCTCGAGTTGTGTACGGCGCTCAGTTCCGCCAGTGCGTGGTCGAGCTCGACCTGGTTGTCGTTGTAGATCGACTCGAAGTCGATCCCGACGAAGCCGACCACCAGATCTCGTGGCACACCGATCTCGTCGATCTTGGCGAGCCCGACCAGTGCCGCGCGTTCGAGCTGGGCGGCCGGGATCACCCTCGTGACCGCGGCGCGGAGTTCGACGGCGTCGACGAGCGCCGTTGCGTCGTCGGCGGCCTGCCGCTCGGTGTCCATGCGTTGGACGCCGAGCACCGCCACCGCCACGATCGGCAGGACGACGAGCGCGACGAGGCGCATCCAGAGCGGCGAGCTCGCGTCGAGCAGACGTGGAACCACGAGAGATGAATCGGTGCATCCGGGTACGGACTTGAGGTTCGGGCCGCGCCGAGACGAGTGGCGGCCGGCGCGGCAGCGACGCTGCGACACCCCTCGGGCATGCTCGTGAGCATGTCGATCGGTGCCCCGCTACACTGCCCGCCGACATATGACCCTGCTCCATCATCCGGATGGGGCCGTCGGTCGCACCGGTCCAGCACCACGCGGCCATGTCCGAAGGGAGATCACACGCATGATGCGTGCTTATGAATTGATGGTCATCATCGACGGCGACGTCGATGACCCCAAGGCCCAGTCGTACACCAAGATGGTGGTCGACGAGATCGGCAAGGCCGGGGGTTCGATCCACGGCAAGCCCGACTGGTGGGGCAAGCGCCCGTTTGCGTATCCCGATCAACAAGAAGGAAGCCGGCTACTACCTCGTGGTCGAGTGCGTCGCCGAACGGCGGCGCGCTCGACGAGCTCGAGCGTCAGCTCCGCCTCGCGGACGATGTCGTCCGCCACAAGCTCATCCGACTGCCCGACGCCGAGGCCGAGCGCCGCGGCATGGCGGTCTCGGCCTGACTCCGGTCGGCCGACACCACGAAGGGAGCCAGCAATGGCAGCAAACACCGTCACACTGATCGGAAACCTCACCCGCGACCCGGAACTCCGGTACACCACCGGTGGCCGCGGTGTCGCCAGCTTCGGTCTCGCCGTCAACCGGCGGTACCAGCAGAACGGCGAATGGCAGGAACAGACGTCGTTCTTCAACGTCGTGTGCTGGGGCGAGCTCGGCGAGAACGCATCGGCCACCCTCACCAAGGGCACCCGCGCGATCGTCACCGGTCGCCTCGAGCAGCGCAGCTGGGAGACCCAGGACGGCGAGAAGCGTTCGGTCGTCGAGGTCGTCGCCGACGAGGTCGGCCCGAGCCTCCGCTGGGCCCAGGCCCAGGTCGAGCGCACCGAGCGCACGAACACCGGCGACGGTGGCTTCTCCGGAGGTGGCGGCGGCGGTGGCGGCGGCCGCAGCCAACCGTGCACCCGACCCCGTCTACGGCGACGAAGAGCCGTTCTGATTCGTACCCCTCGATTCTGCGTCGACACCGACCGGATCGTCCTTGGAAGGACCTGAAACACCATGGCGAAGAAGCCACAACGTGGCCGCGGGAAGCCCGAAAACCCCCGCAAGTACAAGAAGAAGACCAGCCCGCTCGTGATCGAGAAGGTCGAGTACGTCGACTACAAAGACGTCGATCTCCTCAGCCGTTTCATGAGCGATCGCGCCAAGATCCGCAACATGCGCGTCAGCGGCAACGACCGTCAGCAGCAGCTGGAGATCGCCAATGCGATCAAGATCGCACGCGAAATGGCGTTGCTGCCGTACGCCCGTCGGGTGGCCTCGACCGGCCGTCCGGGTCGCGGCCGCGACCGTGACCGTGACGGTGGTCGTGACGGTGGTCGCGATGGTGGCCGCGATGGTGGTCGTGACGGCGGCCGCGACGGTCGTCCGCCCCGCGACGAGAGCCGCGACAGTCAGGCCGAACGCCCGGCGCCCGCCGCCGACGCTCCCGACACCGGCGTCGCCGAGGTCGCCGACCGAGGCGACGACCGAAGAGAGCGAGGGCTGACCGATGCAGGTGATTCTCCGCAACGACGTCGACGGCCTCGGCAAGCGTGGCGACATCGTCGACGTCGCCGACGGGCATGCACGCAACTTCCTGTTCCCGACAGGGTCACGCCATGAAGGCGACCGACGGTGCCGTGACGCAGGCGGCGCGCATGCGCCGGGCTCGCGACCTCAAGGATGCGAGCGATCGTGAGGCCGCCACCACGGTTGCGTCCACGCTCGTGCCGAAGGTGATCTCGGTCCCGGCGAAGGCCGGCGCCGAGGGCAGGTTGTTCGGTTCCGTCACCAGCTCCGACATCGCCTCGGCGATCGAGGAGCAGACGGGCATCGTGCTCGACCGCAAGGTCCTGCAGGTCGACGAGCAGATCAAGACGCTCGGTCAGCACACGGTCACGGCGTCGCTGCACAGCGACGTGTCGTTCCCGGTCACGGTCGACGTCGTCGCCGACGACTGACCACCGACCGGCTCGTCCGAGAGCCTGACGTCGAACGGGCCTCGCTGATGCGGGGCCCGTTCCGCGTTCCGGTGTCGGTCGCCCGACCCCGAACGGGTCAGCCGCCGCGGCGTGATGCCGGCGCGCTTCAACGTCGCCGCCGACACACCGACGTCACGCCACGATGCGTACGAGATGCCCTTTCGCTCGCCCGTACGACTTGGCGACGCCGACGAATGCGCTTTCGAGTTCGGTGATGTCGACGCCGGCGCCCATGCTGCTCGAGCTCGGCGTTCAGGTCCCGGCGTTCCTGCACCAGCTGCAGCTCCTCGATCGCGCTGGCCTCGGTGAGCGCTTCGTCGATCTTGTCGAGCCGCTGCTTGATCGAATCCGGTGTGCGCTTGCGACCTCGCTTGGGCTTCGAACTCCTCAGTCCTTCGAGATAATCACGCACGATGCGCCCCTCGGCGCGGCCTCGTTCGAGCGCAGCTTTGTGCTCGTCGGTCATTTCTTTGGGTCCACGCTTGGCAGCCATGGATAACGAGTGTACGCCGCCGAACTCTTAGATGCAATAGCGTGCACCCATGTTCGATCTCGCGCAGCACGGCCCCGACACGTTCGTCGGTCAGGGCCCGCAGTATCCGTGGGGTGGTCTGTACGGTGGTCAGATCGTTGCCCAGGCGCTTCGGGCCGCCGCGTTCTCGGTGGAACCGGTCTATCTGCCGCACTCGATTCGGGCCTATTTCATCCGACGCGGTGATCACGACGAACCGGTTCGCTACGAGGTCGACCGCATCCGCAACGGTCGCAGTTTCGCCACCCGCCGCGTCGTGGCCCGGCAGGCGATCGGCGCGATCCTGAACGCGGAGTGCTCGTTCCAGCGGTCGGAGCCGTCGGTGGCGATCCAGACCGTCGGTGCCCCCGAGGTGCCGTCGCACGACGGTGTCCCCGACACGTCGTTCTCGGAGCACTTCGCCCGGTGTGGGGTGGAGGTGGTCGCCGAGCACAGCGCGCCGCGTGCCGGCTCCGGTCGTTCGACCGCCTGGATGAGGGTCCTCGACTCGTGCCCTCGCGACGAGCCGGCGAGCGCCGCCCTGCTCGATCAATGCTGGTTGGCCTATCTGTCCGACGATCTGGCCACCGACGCGGTGCGAGCCGCCTACGTCGGCCACGATCCCGATGCCGACCCGGATGACTTCACCGGTGTGAGCCTCGATCACACGGTGTGGTTCCATCGGCCGATGGAAGCCGATCGTTGGCATCTGCACGACGTCAGCTGCCATCACTTCGCCGGTTCGCGAGGTCTGGCGGTCGGTCACGTGTTCGACGACGGCGGGGAGCACACGGCGACCTACGCCCAGGAGGTGCTCCTGCGCCTTCGACGCCATGACTGACACCCGCGGAACGCCGACGCATCGGCGCGGGCGTCAGCCGGTGATCGCCGCGGCCAACGAGTCGAGATGGTCGAGGTCGGCGAGGTCGAGGATCTGCAGGTATACCCGCTCGGCGCCGGCGTCCGACCACCGTTCGATCGTGGCCCGGATCTCGTCGGGCGTGCCGGCGACGCCGTTCTCTCGCAGCTCGGCCGGCTCGCGGCCGATGGCCGCGGCCCGACGCCCGACCTCCGACTCGTCGGCGCCGGTACACGCCACGAGTGCCACCGAGTACGTGAGATCGCCGGGATCGCGCCCCTCGGCCTCGCAGGCCCGTCGCACGACGTCGCACTGCGCGACGAACGCGGTCGACCGACGGGAAGGGCAGGTTGAACTCGGCCGCATACTTCGCCGCCAGTCGCGGGGTGCGGGTCTTGCCGCCACCACCGATCACGATCGGCGGCCCGCCCGGTCTGCACCGGCTTCGGCAGCGCCGGCGAGTCGGTCGACCTGCCACACGTTGCCGTCGTACGAGAACGTGTCGCCGTCGGGGGTGTTCCAGAGTCCGTGGATGATCGCCGACCTGCTCCTCGAGGTTGTCGAAGCGAGCGCCGAGGTCGGGAAACGGAACGCCGTAGGCGTCGTGCTCCTGCTGGTACCAACCGGCGCCGATGCCGAGCTCGACGCGGCCGCCCGACATCTGGTCGACCTGGGCCACCGAGATGGCGAGCGGTCCGGGCAGCCGGAACGTGGCTGCCGTCACCAGCGTGCCGAGCCGGATCGTCGTTCGTCTCGCGGGCGATGCCGGCCAGCGTGACCCAGGCGTCGGTCGGACCGGGCAAGCCGTCGGTGTCGCCCATCTTGAGGTAGTGGTCGCTGCGGAAGAACGCTCCGAAGCCGAGGCGTTCGGCGCGCTGTGCGACGGCCAGCAGATCGTCGTACGTGGCGCCCTGCTGCGGTTCGGTGAAGATGCGGATGTCGCCGAGTTCCATGCGAGCGACCCTAGCGATCGGGTTCCCCCGAGCATCCAGCCGCCCCGGCCCGGCGAGCGCTCGGGCTGCGAGCGGTAGCGTGCGATGGCGATGAGCGAGCTGCCCACCCTGTCACCCGACCCTCGCACGCACTTGCGCGAGCACGTGCTGGAGCACTCGGTGAAGCGCGGCGAGTTCACGCTGAAGTCGGGCGCTCGTCGTCGTGGTTCCTCGACACGAAGCAGACGGCGTGTCGACCGGACGGCATCCTGCTCGTCGCCGACGCGATGCTCGAGGTGATCCCCGACGACGCCACCTCGATCGGTGGTCTCACGATGGGCGCCGACCCGGTGGCGTTCGGTGTCGCGGCGGTCGCGGCCACACGAGGGCGCGATGCTCCGGAGCTTCAGCGTGCGCAAGGAGGCGAAGGGTCACGGGGTCATGGGTCGCCTCGCCGGAGCGCTCGCAGCCGGGCGATCGGGTGGTGATCACCGAGGACACCACCACCCGCGGGACGTCGCTGATCGAGGCCGTCGACGTGGTGCGCGAGTACGGCGCCGAACCGGTGCTCGTCACCCTGATCGTCGACCGCGGCGACACGTGTGCGGCGATGTGCGAACAGGCGGGGGTCGCCGTACGCGCCGCTGTTGACGTGCGATGACCTCGGGTTCGCACCCGACGACTGACGGCGCGACGACCCGACCGGAGTCGCTCGCCGGATTCGCTCATTCGAGCACGCGCCAGGACGTCACCGCGGTGTAGCTCGTCGTCGGGCGGTAGTCGACGATCGACCGGATCGTCGTGGTCAGGCCGTCGATCTCGGCGGTGGAATCGAGTTGCATCTTGCCGTGCAGGTCGGTGGGTTCGACGGCGATCACGAAACCCACCGCCGACGCCGACGAGTCCATCTGGATCGTCGACAGGACGGCTCCGCCGAGGATCTGGCCGTTTGCGCTGTTGGTCACGTTCGAGAACGTCACCCGTGCCTCGGGCGCCCAGATGAGACCGTGGACGACCATGTCCTTGTTGTTGCCGGGACCCTGCAGGATCACGTTCTCGTTGTAGGTCAGCGAGTCATCGAGGTAGTGGATGCCGACGTACGACTTGCCCTGCTTGCGGCGCAGGATCTCGAGCGTGCCGTGGGTGTTGAGTTCGAAGCGGGCACCGTTCTGCATGTAGAACGTTGCGCCCGAGGTCGTCACGCCGATGCCCGGATCGGCGTTGCGGGCAGAGTTGCACGTTGTGTTCGGGATGCGTTGGACGGCGCCGTCCGTGCCGTCGCCGGCGGCGTGTCCGGCGGTGACGGTCGCATGTCGAACGTCGAGCACGACGCCGTCGAAGAGGTAATTGCCCGACAGGAAGTAGTTGTACGAGCCGAGCGAGGGTGCCGTCGTGTAGTGACCGGGCGAGAACACCTTGCATCCGCCCACGAAGGTGGGC
This sequence comes from uncultured Acidimicrobiaceae bacterium, assembly GCA_963827775.1. Lineage (GTDB taxonomy): Bacteria > Actinomycetota > Acidimicrobiia > Acidimicrobiales > Ilumatobacteraceae > Ilumatobacter. The sequence goes on from CAWHCI010000004.1 coordinate 58,649, forward strand.
GCCGGGTCGAGGTTCGTGGGCAGGACACCGATGTTGGGCTCGGAGTACAGCCCGCGTGGATGGGCGTCGTTGCTCCACGGTCGCGGAGTGCACGCGACGCCGAGCGAGGTCGAGTCGAACGACACGTGGCTCGGGATCGACGACGTCGAGTCGCAGATGCCGTCGCCATTCGCATCGACGCCGGTGTAGAGGAGCTGGCTGTAGCGGAACTCGATGGGCGCCAGGGATCCACCGAAGTCGAGACGGTTCATGTACACCGGCCCGCCCACGAGCTTGTTCGTCGAGGCGCCGCCCTGCGTCGAGATGAGTGCCTCGGTCGACGGCGCCTCCTCCCCGGTGAGGATCAGGGCCCAGCCGGTGATGTCGTCGAACCCGTCGCCGACCTGCTGACAGGTGACGGTCACGGTCGCACCGTTGGTGTCGGGTGGGTCGATCGTGTCACCGCCGGCGGTCGCGCAGATCCGCGATGCGCCGAGCGTGAGGCGCTCCACCGCGTATCGCATGCCGCCGTCGGCGGCTGCCAGCCGGTCGGCCCGACTCTCGACGATCTCGCCGTACCGGAGGCCGGTCGCCACGTACGTGGCGATGCCGCCGACGACCAGCGAGAGTACGACCGAACAGACGAGCACGATCGGCAGGATGCCGCCCTTGTCGCGCGTCGTGGCCCGGATGTCGGATGAATCGGTGAATCGCATGTTGTTCGTCCTCAGCTGACCGTGAGCGTCGTCGTGAGCTGCGAGGGTGTGACCGCAGAGGTGGTCGAGGCGGTCAGGGTGAACGAGCTGGTCAACCACTTCTCGGTACCACCGTTGTTCTTGGCGTAGACGACGATCGACGACGGCGACCCGGGCGGGAAGACACGCCCGGTGCCGACGCCGAGTCCGCTCGTGTCGCCGGTGTCGTAGTTGAGCACCAGCCCGTCGCACGACCCCGAGTAGGTCAACGTGACGGTGACGTCCTTCTTCAGATGCCGAGGGCCGCTCCCGTTGCCGTGCCGGTTGACCGGGTTGGGGCTGGCCGTCAGCGAACCGAGGACGCAGTCGGACGGCGGGGGCGGCGTGGGGGTGATCTCGACGGTGATCGTGATGTGGGTGTGGTTGCCGTGCACGTCGTCGACGCCGAGGTTGACGGGCACAGCGAGCGGCCCGGCGACGAGGCTCGGGTCGGCGGTGAGCTCCACCTCGAGGCCACCCGGCTGGGTCATGGTGATGCCGGCCGGCACGGGGTCGCCGACGTAGTACGTCGCGAAGATGATGTCGCCGTCCGGGTCGCTGGCGCCGTGTGTTGTATCGAGGAACAACGTGACGGTCTCACCCGCGCTCATGGTGATGTCGACGTTCGCGGTCGTCACGGTCGGAGGGCTGTTCGGCGTTGCAGCAATGACCTCGACCGTGATCGTCGCCAGTGCGGAACCGCCGAGTCCGTCCTCGATCTCCACCTCGATCGGGGTGAGCAGGGGTCCGGGCAGCGCCGACGTCTTCGCCTCGACCGCCAGATCCAGTGGATTGACCGGATCGGGTGTGGTGGGCTGGAAGATGTCGGAGCTCGGCCAGTTCAGCACGCTCGCGGTCAACGGATCGCCGTTGGGGTCGCTGGCACCGTGGGTCGTGTCGAGTGGAAGGATGGCCGTGTCACCGGGCGCGATCTGGAGGTGATAGGTCGCCGGCGAGACGGTCGGGGGGAGATTCACGTGTGGAAGAATGTTGACCGTCACCGTCGCGTCGACCCATCCGGCCCGAGGGTCGCTGATGATCAGCACGATCGGCGGGCTGATCGCTCCCGTCGACAAGCTCGGATCGGCGGTCACGGTGAGGTCGAGCGGGTCGGCGGTGGATGCCGTGATGCCGCTGGGCATCGGCTCGGAGCTGTCGATCGCCACCGACAGCGTGTCGCCGTCGGCGTCGTAGGGGTTGTGTGATGTGTTGAGGTCGACCGTGACGGTGTCGCCGGCCTGCATGTCGAGGACGTAGTTGGTCTGCGAGATCGTCGGGGTCGCGTTCGGGGAAGCATCGGGGTCGTCGGCGAGGTCCTGGTCGGGGTTCTTCGGGGCCGCATCGATCGTGCTCTGCACGCCGTCGATTCGGGTGATCTTCACCTTGAGCGACTCGACGTCGGGCGACGTGTTCGTGAGGATCACGTGACCGGCCGGGCAGTTGCCGGCGTCGTCGACCGCGGTGTCGCACATCGTGACCGACGCGGGCGGCGCCAGGTTGTCCCAGGGTGGCAGCGCGCTCGTGAGGTTCATGCGGGCGCCGGTGCTCATCGTCCCGGTGCCGACGTCGTCACACGAGTAGCGTGCGATGTGCCAGTCGTCGCCGTCGAACTCGTACCGGTACGTCGCCGCGTAGTTGTTGGTCGTTCCCTTGCGTTCGTCCCACGAGATGGCGAGGACGTTGTAGCTGTCGGACGGGGCGGCACCGCCGCAGGGCCATGCCGTGGTCGCCGTGTCGAATCCACCTGGGGGTGCGGCGTCGACGTCCTGGGGAATCCACGTGACCAGGCCCTGGAGCGATCTGGCGTCGTTCGCGCGTTCCTCCGTGGGCGGTGCAGTGCGGAGCACCACGGACACCGTTGCTGCGAGCGCAGCGGCGATGAGCCCGATCGTCGTCATGACGATGACGGTCTCGATCAGTGTGAAGCCGCGGTCGCAACGAGCGAACTTCTTCGGAGCGTCGGGACCATTACTCACCGATGATCACCTCGACCTCTTCGACGATGTCGCCGTCCTCGGAGGTGACCTGCATCGAGATCCGCTGCAGGTTGGTGTCGCCCGAGTCGCATTGGGTTCCCCACGCCTCGGTGCCGAGTCCGGTGGTCGGATCGATGTCGATGCTCCACCATTGGACGTCGGTCACGTGGATGTTCGCAGCGCTCCAGCCTTCCGGATTGTCGGTCTGCTGGATCGTCGCCTCGTATTCCGCGATCGTGTCGGCGATCTCGGTGGCGGAAGGAATCAGCGGATCACACTGGTCGAGTTCACGCGCATAGAGCATGTCGGCAGCGGTCTGGAGCCACGCGTGCGCGTTGGCATGATCACGATCGAGCGAACTCGCCGTGACGGCGGTCGTCAGGCCCGTCAGCGTGGCCGCCACGACGGTGCCGAGCAGCGTGATACTGATCAGGAGCTCGATCAACGAGGCACCGATGTCGTCGAGTCGGCCTCCGGCGGGCTCTTGCCCGGCCGCGACGTCTGAGCATGGCTCATGTACCTGCATCGACAGCTGTTGCCCCAACCTGAATGGGCTTGACGAAATCGTGAGAGGCGTCGTCGAGGTAGTGTCAGGGCGCCGGTAGCAGTGCGTTGCTCACCGAGCAACCGGTGAGGTGCAGCGTCGACGCGGATCCGAACCACACGTTTGGGTTCGGTGGGGCCGCGCCCGCACATCGAGAGCGCGGCCTTGATGCACGACTCCTCGTCGGGCAGCACCATCGGCATGCGGGCGCGCCGCATGCCGGCCGGGCCGGCCGTGAAGCAGTTGATGTAGGTCTTCCGGAAGTCGAGTTGGTTCGCGAGCGACGCCGGGATGAAGTCGGCGAAGCCGATCCCGAGCGCGTTGCCGCCGCTCACGTCGGTGAGATCGAGCAGGACGATCGAGTGCACCCTCGGCTTCTGGAGATCGTCGAGGCCCGGTACCCAGAACCGACCGGTGACGTTGGGGTCCATTGTGGTGCCGCTGATGTCCTTGCCGCCGAGTTCGACGATCAGCACGTCGATCTCGTCGAACGGCAGCGCTGGGACGAGGGCGCGTGCGTACTCGGTGAGCTCGTGTTCGAACTCGGCGCCGATGTCAGCGGTGGCGAGTCCCTCGACACGCACCACGTCGCCCGACGTCGACTCGATCGAACCGATGCCGCCCAGCAGTCGTCCCGACTCGCGCAGCGCGGCGCCGGCGTCGAGCAGCCGGTCGCGGATCTCGACCGGTCCGCACGAATGAACGAGGGCGGCGCCGGGTTGCTTGCCGAAACCGACGACGGCCATCTTCATGCAGCCCGACTCGACCGGACCCTTGAAGCAGGTGTGCGGTTTGATGCGGTTGACGGGCAGGAATCGGTCGGCAACCGCGGCGTTGGCGTCGAGATGCACCGGGGTGCCGCTCGAGGTGTGCGTCACGACCACCGTGTCCATCGTCGCCTTGATCTCGGCGCCGAGCGTCGTTTCGTTCATGCCGAGCTCGTCGAGCAGGTGGACCTGACCTTCGGCGGTCGCACCACCGTGTGAACCCATCGCCGGCACGACGAACGGTGCTGCGCCGAGCTGACGAAGCGCCGCGATGGTGCCCCGAACGAGTTCGACACGGCCCGTCAGGCCCCGGGACCCGGCACCCACGGCAACCGTCATGCCCGGTGTGACGATTGCCCGAAGGCGTTCGGTGGTCGCGTCGAAGGCAGCTCGTTCGATGTCGTCGACGGCGGGCGGCGCCGGAACGTCGAGTGGGTAGGGTTGCAGTTCCGGCACCACGAGATCGTCGGCGAACGGCAACTCGACCCCGGCGGCGACCTGCTCCCACGACATTCCGTTCACCATAGATCCCGCCGCATCCGGGTGCGACGTGGACGTGGCTCGGGACCTCGCGCTCGGCGTCGGGAGGGCGACGACCGTCAGTCGGTGATGCGGATCGAGCGGACGGCGACCCGATCACCGTGGGCCGCGTTCGGTCGATGCTCGACGACCGCCCGGGCCTCCATCGTCACGCCGTCCACCGTCGCGGTGGCGCTCAGGAGGAGTTCGTGGTCGGCCTGGGTGCGGTTGGGGCCCAGGGCTGCCGAGGAGAAGTTGGTCGAGTCGACGAACAGCTGTGCCGCCACGACGCCGCTCGTGAGCTGCCCGGTGGCTCCGAAGTCTGGTTCGAAGTCTCGAAGGTCGACGGTGCGGTACGGCGCCCAGATCAGCCCGTGCACGACGAGGTGGTTGTGCTGTCCGAGGTACACCGGGGTGATCGCGTCGCCCGTGGTCGTGCCGATCACGTGGATGCTGACCGCGCGCTCGACGGGTCCGTGGCGGTGGAGCTTGGGAATGAGCTCGATGCTGGTGTGCGTCGGGACCGTGAGCTCGGCGCTTCCGGTGAAGTACCACGTGACGCCGTGCTCGGAGACGCCCGATGGGCTCGGGCCGGGCGCGAGCCCATCGGCGGCCTGCGCGGCGAGGCACGGGCCGGCGGTGACGAGCCGGTTCGCAAATCGCCCGTCGGGTGGGTAGCCACCGAGGATGAAGGTGTCGCCGCCTCCCGTGTCGATGTCGAAGTTGTCGAAGACGTAGATCCCCGACTGGAAGTAGTTGTGGCCGCCGATGTCGAGGTTCAACGACGAGTAGTAGCCGGGTTCGAAGACCCGGCATCCGTTCACGTCGGTGCCGCTGGGGCTCGGTGTCGGCGGTGAGGCGGTCGGCAGCGATGCCGGGACGGGCGGTGGTGCGACCACTTGCTGCCAGGTCTGCGGCCAGCAGACGAACTGGCCCGAGTTCAGCACGATGTCGTCGTCGTACGCCCCAGACCCGTTGTACCGTTCGATCGTGGCGCAGTCGTCGGATGACCCGTCGTAGAACAGGTTGCCGTCGAACTCGACCGGATCGACGTTGATGCGGAATCGGTTCTGCCGCACCGACGGAACGAAGATCCGACCGATCGCTGCGTGGTCGCCGTGGTCGTCGACGAAGAAGCGACAGTCGACGGGCGATGCTGATCGTGCAGGTCGTGCCGGTGATGCCCTCGCCGGTGACGACGGCAGCCCAGTCGGACGCCGTCGCCGGCCCGCCGTCGAGCCGCCGGCACGTGATGTCGATGTCGTCGGCGTCGGCGAGCACGGGGTCGACGCCGAGATCGTACGTCGGAGCGATCCTGACGGGGCCGTTCTCGCAGCTCGTGACCGAGTTCGAACGCACGCGCTGGATGCCGTACCGCACCGCAGCCTCGGCGGCGGCGGAGGCGCTCGTGCGCTCCTCCACCACGGTCGAGTAGCGGAGGTTGGTGGCGGTGTAGCGCGCCGTACTCGCGAGCACCAGGCCGAGCACGAGCACGAACACGAGGACGAGCGGCAGCACCGCGCCCCGATCGCGTCGGCTGAGTGATCGATCGCTGTTCATGTCACCGTGAGGTCGGTCGAGTCGAGTGGCGTGCCGGTCGGGCACGTCGCTTGTGGACAGTTGTTGAAGATCTCGATGGTGTGGACGTCGGCCGTCCAGTCCTCCGGCCCGGCAGGGATCGTGACGGAACCCAGAGTCCCGCTGACGGTGACGGTCCGTTCCACGACGCCGAGGCCTGCGTCTCCGGTCGTGTAGCGGATCGTGACGGCCCCGCACGTGTCGCCCCCGACGTCCATGCTCAAGATCAGGAAGGAGGCGAGCGGCGAAAGTGGATCGGACGTCACCCGGCCGACCGGAGCCGGGGGATCCGACGACGCGTCGAACGTGACCGCGCAGGGTGTCGGCGGTAGCAGCGTTGCGGGAACCGTGGTGGCCGGGAGGGTGTCGTCGGGGCTCCGAGGCGTGGCCTCCAGCCCGATCGTGGTGCCGTCGAGCGCACGGAGGTCGAGCGTGATCTTCGGGGGGCTCGACGTCCACGTGACGTTGTTGAAGTTGGCCAGCGCTCCGGTCAGCTTCTGGGTGATCGTCCCGGCGAACGGCGGCGAGCCCGAACCGGAGCACTCGTAGCGGTAGACCGACTGGCCCACGCCGTTGGGTTCGAGTCGGTAGGCGGCGACGAAGGTGGTCGTCGACGGTTCCTCGACCGTCCACTGGAACTCGACGAGGTTCGCACCGGGTGACGCTTCGCTGTTGGCGCACTTCAGTGGTGACGTCAGGTTGACGCTGCCCGAACCCGATGCAACCACCGACGCGGCGTCGTCCGAGAACCAGGCGGTGAGTCCCTGGAGCGAGCGTGCGTTGGTGACCTGGGAGTCGGCGACCGGCGTGACGCGGAGCACCGTTGTGATCGCGAAGGCGATCACCGTCGCGATCAGCCCGATCAGGACGGTCACGACGACGACCTCGATCAGCGTGAAGCCGCGGTCTGCATCACTCGTGCGTTCAGTCATCGACGATCACCTCGACCTCGACGGAGGTGCCCTGGGGCGACGTGGCGGTGATTCGGAGCGCGGCGACGTCGAACTGGGGATTGCATTGGCGGTCGTCCCAGCGTTCGGTGAGGGACCACGGATCGATCGACAGCAGCTGCGGTGCGTCGATGACGAGGGAGCCGCCGGCCATGCCGTCCGGAGCGGCGACGGCATCCAGCGTGGACTGATACGCGTTGCGGATGGCGGCGGCCTCCGATGTCGTCATGTAGCCGTTCGGGTCGATGGCGCTGCACGGGACGTACGGTTCTCGGTGAAGCGCCTCCGCACCCTCGTTGACCCAGAGCATCAGCTCGCTTCGTTCGGTGCCGACCCGGCCGGAGATCAGGGTGGTTCGGAGACCGACCAGCACCGCGATGACGGTCACCCCGACGATCACGATCGCGACGAGGACCTCGACGTAGCTGAAGCCGTCGGCGGCACGTCGGTGGCGTCGGAGCGGTCGACGCGCGTCGGCACGTGGTGTGCCGATGCCGTTGGCCTCGCCTGCTCTCAACTCGTCCACCCAACTCCGCTATTCGTCCGCCAGGCCCGGTGTTCACGACGTGAATCGGCGGATCAGACCCGATCGGGCAGTGTAACGCGCGTTCTCGGGGCGGTGGCCAGAGAATTTCGCGTTCGGTGAAAGGATCGCGACCTGAGATCACTCAACGTGCACGGTCCCGCGCGATGACGCAAATCTGGGGCAGTGTCCTTGACGGTATGCAGACGATGATCGCCGGGCCGGATCTGCGTGCGATCGACCGCGGCCGGTCGTCGTGGCGGGCGACCTGGGTTGGCTGGTGGGTGGCGGGTGTCAGGCGTCGCGGTCGGCCGCGAGGTGGCCTCGACGGTGGCCACCCTGCCAGTCCTCCTGCGCAGGGGTCGTGGCTGACGCCGCCGAGGATGTTGAGCTGCGGCCGTTCGCGCAGGCTCCGCTTGAGCTCGGCGAAGCCCGGGAACTTCGCCAGCGTCGTGACGGCGTCCCACAGCTCGACGGCCTCGTCGTCGCTCGGCACCCGCGAGATCACCGGGCCGAAGAACGACAGACCGTCGGGCGGCTGGAACGTGATGATCGGGGTGCCGACGTCGCGCCCGGTGCGCGACAGTGCGAGCTCGGACTCGGCGTCGAGCAGCTGGTCCCACGACTCGTCGTCGAGCGCGTCGGCGAACCGGCGGGGCACGCCGGCCGCGTCGAGCACCTCGGTGACGTGGTCGTGTGTGCTCAGTCGTGTGCCCATGCCCGAGCCCTGCGGCAGATCCCAGTAGCTGTGGCCGTAGGCGGTCACGAGTCGGCCGAGCGGCTCACGTCCGAGCTCGTCGCGGATCGCCGCGGCGACCCGCAGCATGCGCAACCCGGCGGTGTGCCCGAACTCGTACTCGGGCGGGAACTCGGTGGCGTAGTCCTTGTGCTTGTTGATCAGCCGGAGCGAGATGAACCGCCAGTCGACGCGGTAGTCGCGTCTGCGCGGCGACCTTCTCGACCCAGCGCGACGTGATCCAGGCGAACGGGCAGACCGGATCCCAGAAGAACTCGATGTCGTAGCTCGAGTCCGATGGCGGGGGCGTCGTCGATGCCATGCCGGATGTAACTCGATCGCCCCGACCGACATTCCGTGACGGGCGCAGGCTGGACGGGGCACCGCGTCGCGGTGACTGGTGGGTGAGCGTCGAGAACACGTGCGCCGCACCGGACGAACGTCGTGGAGTGGTGGAATCGGCGAGAACGTGGGTGAGCGTCGAAGCGGAGCGGAGACGGCGAGCTCGGGAGGCGGAGCCGGCCCGTGGGGTCGGGTGATCGCGTGGGCGCGAGTCGAGCAGGCGAGGAGCGCAGGAACGAGCACCGCAGCTTGGAGGTTCGAGCCGAAGGCCGAACCCGTGCGCAGCACCGCAAGTTACGCGACGGTGGAGCGGTTGAACTTGCGGATCGACAGGCCGGCGAAGATCACGATGATGCCGACCGACCACACGACCGACAGCGCAGCGTCGTTGCCGACCGGGTTGCCGTTGTAGAGGGCACGCGCGGCGTTGGTGACGATCGTGAACGGGTTGCGCGTCGGCGATCGGCTCGAGCCAGTCGGGCATCGTCGCCGGGTCGACGAACGCCGACGACACGAACGTCATCGGGAACATCCAGATGAAGCCGGCCGAGTTCGCCGCCTCGACCGAGCTCGACCGACAGCCCGATCAACGCCTGGACCCAGCTGAGCGAATAGCTGAAGAGGAGCAGCAGGAGCGTGGCGAGCACCGCCTCGAGCACCGTGCCCTCGAAGCGGAACCCGATCGGCCAGAACGCCACGGCGAGCATGACGAAGAACGTGATCACGTTGCGCACGAGGTCGCTCACGGTGCGGCCGATCAGCACCGCCGACCGCGACATCGGGAGCGAGCGGAGCCGATCGATGAGGCCCTTGCTGAGGTCTTCGGCGAGGCCGATGCCGGTGAACGCCGAACCGAACACCAGCGACTGGCTGAAGATGCCGGGGATCAGGAATTGCTCGTAGTGTCGAACCCGGGTACCTGGATCGCGCCACCGAACACGTACACGAACAGGATCACGAACATGATCGGCTGGATCGTGGCGAAGATCAGCAGCTCGACGTTGCGGGGGATGATGCGGAGGTGCCGCTCGGCTTCGACCCACGAGTCCTTGACGGCCATCTCGACGCTGGTCATGACGCGACCTCCTCGAGCTCGTCGGTGGCCGCTCGCCCGGTCAGCGTGAGGAACACGTCGTCGAGGGTCGGCCGGCGGACCTCGACGTCGAGCACGTCGACGCCGGCGTCGTCGAGCGCCCGGATCACGCCGGGCACGACCCGGTCGCCCGAGCGGATCGGGGCCGAGAACGCCACGGCCGTCGGGGTCGACCTCGATCTCGCCGGTGCAGAGCGGCCCGAGCGTGGCGAGCGGCCGTGTCGCGGTTCTCGCTGCGAGCGATCGACACACGCAGTCGGTCGCCACCGATCGTGTCCTTCAGCTCGTCGGACGTGCCGTCGGCGATCACCTTGCCCGGGTCGATCACGACGATCTGTTCGGCGAGACGGTCGGCCTCGTCGAGGTACTGGGTGGTGAGCAGCACGGTGGTGCCGTCGTGCTCGAGTTCTTCGATCAGGTCCCACATGGCGAGGCGGCTGCGCGGGTCGAGGCCGGTGGTCGGCTCGTCGAGGAAGAGCACCGACGGCCGGGCGATCAGGCTCATCGCGATGTCGAGGCGGCGTCGCATGCCACCGGAGTAGCCCTTGACGACCCGGTTCGCGGCCTCGGTGAGGTCGAAGCGGTCGAGCAGGTCGGTCGACCGCGACCTCACCTCGGACTCGGGAAGGTGGAACAACCGGCCGACGAACTCCATGTTCTCGCGCCCGGTGAGGCGTTCCTCGACCGCTGCGTACTGGCCGGTCAGCCCGATCCGCTCGCGGACGCCGTGCGGGTCGGCGACGACGTCGATGCCGTCGACGAACGCCGTTCCCTCGTCGGGTCGGAGCAGCGTGGTGAGCACGCGCACGGCGGTGGTCTTGCCGGCGCCGTTCGGCCCGAGCAACCCGTAGATCGCGCCGTGCGGCACGTCGAGGTCGACGCCCGCCGAGCGCCACGTTGTCGCCGAATCGTTTGACGAGGCCCCGGGCCTGGATCGCAAGGTCGGTCATCGGGTCATTGTGGCGGATGGGTCTCGCAGTCCTCGCCGAGGTTCTCCCGTTCGGTCCAGCACGGCACTGAGCGTGCGGGCGGGGACCGATCGGCCCCGGGTCGGGGGCCTTGGTCGATCCTTGTCAGGATCGCTTGTCCCAGAGACGTCCACGTTCGGCGTCGATACAGGTGATGATGCACGCAGCCGATGACACTCGGCACCGATGGCCGGCCCCGACGCCCGGGCTTCGCGTGGTGCCGAGCGACGACAGGGAGACGCCCGCGCCGTCAGCTGCGCCCGCCGTTCCGATCGACATCGACGCCGCCGTGATCGACCTGAACCAACGGGAGTACACGGGCATCGCCCGCCTCGCCTTCCTCCTCGTCGGTGATCGGCACCGGGCCGAGGATCTCGCCCACGATGCGTCGTCCGCCTGGTCGAACACTGGGACGACGTCGAGCCGACCAAGGCGCTCGCCTGGCTGCGTGCCACCACCTCGAACCTCGCGATGTCGTCACATCGTCGAGCGCGCACGGCGCGGAAGCACCAGGACGCCCTCGGGCGGAGCGGCGACGACGCCGCGGCGCGATCGGCGGAGGTGATCGCGCTCTCCAGGAGCGATCGGCCCGACGTGGTGAGGGCGTTGCAGACGCTCTCGCCGAAACAACGAACCGCGGTGGTGTGGAAGCACTGGTTGCGGATGACCGAGAGCGAGATCGCGGACGCCCTCGGGTGTTCGCTGGGCTCGACCAGAACCCACCTGTCACCTGGGCACGACGCACTCGCCCGCAAGCTGGGAGGCCATCGATGAACCCGAACGACCTGCACGATCTCTTCGACGAGGCTGCCGGCACGTTCTCGCCGCAACCCGATGTCGGGCGGTTCACGACGCTCCTGCAGGGCTCCGGTCGCGGCCGTCCGGCCCTGTTCGGGATCGGCGCGGTCGCCGCTGCCGTGCTGATCACGGTTGGTGGCGCCGCCGCGCTGTCGGGTCGCATGTCCGACGAACCGGTGTCGCCGGGCGAACTCTACGCCCACCACGGCCACCATCGCGCCCGCCACGATCGACGCGGTCCGCGCGACGACGACGTCTGTCGAACCGATCGAGACGATCCCGCCGCCTGAGTCGGATGAGGCATTACGTGCACCGTCGGCGCCCACCTCCGTTGCCCCGTCGAGCACCGCGCCGGTCGATTCGACGATCGCGCCGACGACCACGATCCCCGTCGTGACGCTGCCGGCCACGACGCCGGACGCCCCCACGGCACCCCCCGCAGCAGATGGGCCGACGGAACCCGCCCCACCGCCCACCTCCGAGCGGCGCACACGCCGGCGCCCCCGACGACCCAGGCGCCGGCGACGACGTAGGTGCCGGCAACGACACATGCCCCGACCACCACGCACGCCCCGACCACCACGACCGGAGGCCGGGTCGCCTTCACGGCCCACCAGACGTGGGGGAGCTGTGGTTCGGAGCCGCCCTACGAGGAGTTGAGCGGCACTGCCGCCGCAGGCTCGACGATCGATGTGTCGTCGCCGTACGGCTCGGCGAGCACGACCGCCGCCGCGGACGGCTCGTGGTACGTGCAGGTGTTCTTCGCCGGTGCGCCGGCCGATCAGGGTTTCACCATCACGGTCGGCTCGGCGCAGGGCAGCGCCACGTTCCCGTTCGTCGTCACGTCCTGAGCCCCGCCGTGCCACCGCGGTGAGCGCGGCGGAACCGTCAGCCGGTCTCGGGCAGGATGACCTGAACCGGGTCGGGCGTTCCGGTCGGTGCCGGCACGCTGGCGACCATGTCGACGCGTCGGCGGAGGGCCTCGGGGAAGGTCACCCCGGGCGCACCGGTGGGGTCGCCGCACCAGAACTCGAATTCGAACGAGCTGATGAGGAGCGGATCGGTCGGTGCCGTCCACCGGTAGCTCCACGACGAACCCGTGAGCCCGGTGTCGACGAGTTCGGTCGTCGTGCCGGTGATCCTGACCACGACCGAGCCGAAGTCGGGTCGGTCGCACGTGCCGTCGAAGTCGATCGTGCCGCCGATGCCGACCACCGTGTTCGACGCCTCGACACTCGATGCCGGTGTCGCCGTCGTCCCTGCTGGGATCGATGTAGTGGCGGCGTCGACGATCGTCGTGGTCGTGCTGGTGGTCGTCGTGGTCGTTGCGACCGCAGTGGTCGAGGTGGTCGTTGCGATGGCGGAGGTCGTCGACGTGTTCGGATCGGTCGTCGGTGGTGCGACGTTCGGCGACGAGTGGAGGTCACCGGCGGCGGGCCGCGTGCCGACGAGCAGCAGCGCACCGACGACCAGACCGGCGATCAAGAGGGCACCTCCGAGCGATCGAAGCATCGGCGAGATCATGGCAGATGGCATGCGGTCGACGTGGGCCCGCTGGGGTCCGCACTGCTCGACGCCGGCGTACCGAGCCGCCCGGTCGGCCCCCTCTCCCGAGCCGAACCCCGCTCGCGCACGTCCGTTCCTCGGCCGACGTTCCGCTGGAGCGAAGGTGACCTCGGAGGTCGCTTCCGCGCCATCAGACCGCACTCTGACGAACCAGCTCGGGATCCGGCACTCGCTCACCCACCCCTGTCCGATAGTGCGCATGTGTGGGGCCTCGACACGAACCCCCGGCCGTCACGGTCGGACGTCGTGGCCGTGCAGCGACCCTGACCCGACGATCTCAGTGGACGCCGCCGTTCCACGTTCGCGTGAGCTCATCATCAGACGCTGCGGGCAGCGTTGTCGAACCTCGTGTACTGACCGAGGAACACGAGCCGTTTGGTGCCGATCGGCCCAGCGCGGTGTTTGGCGACGATGACTTCGGCCGAGCCCTTGTCGGGCGAGTCGGCGTGGTACACCTCGTCGCGGTAGAGGAACATGACGACGTCGGCGTCCTGTTCGAGCGAACCCGATTCGCGCAGGTCGCTGAGCATCGGCCGCTTGTCGGCACGGGCTTCGAGCTGGCGGCTCAACTGGCTCGCCGCCACGATCGGCACCTCGAGCTCACGGGCAAGGATCTTCAGGTTTCGGCTGATCTCGCTGACCTCGAGCTGCCGGTTCTCCGCGTTGGCGTTGCCGCCCATCAGCTGGAGGTAGTCGATGAGGATCAGGCCGATCCCGCCGTACCTGGCCTTGATACGACGGGCCTTCGCCCGGATCTCCATCACCGTGACGCGGGGGTTGTCGTCGAGGAAGAGCGGCACTTCCAGCCGGCCGATCGCTTTGCCGATCTTCGCCCAGTCGCTCTCGGCCAACTTGCCGGTGCGGAGCTTGGTGCAGTCGACGCGGCCCTCGCCGGCGAGGATCGACTGCGTCATCTCCTGGTGGCCCATCTCGAGCGAGAACATCAGGACCGGTTTGGCGGACTGCTGCGCGACGTGGGTGGCCATACCGAGCAGGAAGCTGGACTTGCCCATGGCCGGTCGGGCGCCGACGATGTAGAGCGCGTTCTCCTGCAGGCCCGACAGCAACTCGTCGAGATCGCTGTAGCCGGTGGGCACACCGGTGATCGTGTCGCCACGGTCGTAGGTTTCCTGGAGGTGGTCCATCACCTCGGGGAGCAGCTCCTCGATGGTGCGCGTGGAGTCGGTGACGCGCTGTTCGGCCACGTTGAAGACCTTGGTCTCGGCCTCGTCGAGCGCCTTGACCACGTCGTCGGGCTCGCTGTACGCCAGCTCGGCGATGTCGCCGGCGGCGAAGATCAGCTGCCGCAGCAGGGCGGTCTCCTGCACGATCTTCGCGTAGTGACCTGCCGACGAGATCGCCGGCGTCGCGTTCTGGAGCTCGTGCAGCGCGCCGGGACCACCGACCTCGTCGAGCAGACCGGCCCGTCGCAATTCGTCGGCGACGGTGACGGTGTCGGCGGGCGAGGCACTGGAGTACAGCGACCGGATCGCGTCGAAGATGTGGCGGTTCGCAGGCCGATAGAAGTCGGACGGGTTGAGCCCCATCTCGCTGACGACGCCGATCGCGTCGCGAGACAGCAGCATCGCACCGAGCACCGACTCCTCCGCGTCGATGTTGTGCGGTGGGACACGACCGCGCCCGCCCGACTGGCCCGAGTTCCGGGGGCCGTCGAAGCGTCGTGGTCCGTCTCCGCCGCCGGTATCGATCGGAAAGTTCTCGTCACCAGCCATGGGGAGCCCATCCTGGTGGCGGTTCCTTGTGGGCAGGAAGGGGACAAGCCAGCAATCGCGTGGACAACCCAGAAATCTGGGGGATAAGCGACGGCGAGCTGTGGACGCCCATGTGGACATCGAACACGACGGGTGTCACAAACGGCGCGTCGCACCAGGTCAGAGCCTGGGGATTCCCGTTCGGCGGCCCGGTGACGACACCGAACGGTGGGTACCGGGGTCACACCGTTCGGGTGACGACCGGTTGAGCCCACAACCCACCGGATGGTCGATGTGGCCGCGGTCGAGCCCGTTCACACTCGAGACCATGAGCATCATCGAATTCCACGACGTGTCGAAGGCCTACGGATCGACGCCGGTTCTCGACCATCTCGACCTCGACGTGCACGCCGGGGAGGTCTTCGCGCTGCTCGGTCCGAACGGGGCGGGCAAGACGACTGCCGTCGAGATCGTCGAGGGCTACCGACGACCGGACTCCGGTCGTGTCAGCGTGCTCGGATTCGATCCGGCCGTCGGCGGCGCGTCGTTTCGATCGAAGATCGGCATCGTGCTCCAGCAGACGACGTCGTTCGAACGTTCGACCGCACGCGAGACCGTGGAGATGTTCGCAGCGCTGTTCCCCGCCTCGATGCCCGCGACCGCGGCGATCGACCTGGTCGGCCTCGGCGCCCACGCGCGACCAGATCGCCGACACCATGTCGGGCGGACAACGTCGACGACTCGATCTCGCGTGCGGGCTCGTCGGGCGCCCCGAACTGCTGTTCCTCGACGAACCGACCACCGGTCTCGACCCGGAGGCCCGCAGAGCAGTGTGGTCGGTCATCCGAGATCTCCGCGATCGGGGAGTGACGGTCGTGCTGACCACCCATCTCCTCGACGAGGCCGAGGCGCTCGCGGATCGCGTGGCGATCCTGCTCGGCGGTCGCATCCGAGAGGTGGCGACACCCGACCGGATCGGTCGTCGCGACCGATCGTCGGCGATCGTTCGCTTTGCACCACCCCACGACTTCGACGTCGACGTCGACCTGACACGAGACGGCGACGCCGTGATCGTCGAGACCGACCGGCCGGCCGAGTTCGTCGCCGATCTCGTGGCCCGCCACGGTGAACCCGACGGCCTGACGATCACCCGCCCCTCGCTCGAGGACGTCTACCTCGACATGGTCAGCTCCACGGAGGTCAGCTCATGACGATCCACCAGGTTCCCACCGCCACATCGACGGTTCGGCCGGCGTGGTCACCGCCGCTCGGACGACTCGCCCTGCATCGCTACCGGCTCGAGATCCGCGCGTTCGCCCGGGTCCGCGAGGAGGTCATCTTCACGTTCGCACTCCCGATCGTGCTGCTCGGGCTGTTCGCCGCGATCTTCGGCGGTGAGATCGAGGAGCACCGGCGTCGACTTCAGCCAGTACTACGTGGCGGGCATGCTCGCGTCGACCGGTCTCACGGTCGGCTTCCAGAGCCTCGCCGGGCAGCTCGCGCTCGAACAGCACGACGGCACGCTGAAGCGACTCGCCGGCACCCCGATGCCCAAGGCGGCGTACATGCTGGGCAAGATCGGCATGGTCACGACCGTCGCGGTGATCCAGACCATCACGATGTTCGCGATCGGGGTCGCCGCCTTCGGTGTGACGCTGCCGGACACCGAAGGATCGGTCGTCCTCGTGTCGGTGCTCGCGCTCAACCTGTCCACGTGGACCCTGCTCGGGTCTGTCGTTCAGCCGGGTGATCCGCAACCCGCGGGCGGGCGCCGCCGTGGCCGTGCCGCCGGCGCTCGTGCTCCAGTTCATCTCCGGGGTGTACGTGCCGTTCGACGCCGTGCCGCCGTGGCTCCAGCAGATCGCCTCGGTGTTCCCGCTGCGGTGGGCCACCCTGGGGACCCGCCGGGCTCTGCTGCCCGACTCGTTCGCAGCCGCCGAGGTCGGCGGCTCGTGGCAGACACCGACGATGTACTTCGTGCTCGTCGTGTGGCTCGGTCGCGAGCGCCGCGATCGCGGGCCTAGTGTTCCGCTGGAGGGTTCAGGAGTGAGTGCAGCCATCGACGACGGTCCACGCAACGGAACACTGCGGCGGGTCGCTCAGCGGACCGAGCGGCCGAGTTCGTCTGGATCCTCATCGTGCCGGTGACGTTCGTCGTCGCCATGATCGTGACCTACCGACCACAGTTCGACGACCGCGGCCGACATCGCGCTCGCCGCGATGCCGTGGATCGCTGCTGCCGGCATGATCACCGCGCTGTGGGGGTTCTTGACCGAATCGTCGACGACGGTCCGCGTGATCGGCACGGCGGTCACGCTGGCGGCGTGGACGGTGCTGATCTTCACCGACGACCGGTGGTCGATCCTGAGCTTCGCCGATCTACGTGGTGTGCTACACCGCCTGGGCCGATCGCCCCTTCGTCGGGATCGCACTGTCGGGGTTCGCGTCGGCGGTGTGGATCGCGGCTGGCTGGTCGTCGACGCACCGACCTGGACGGCGATCATCCCGACCTGCGTGTTCTTCGTGGGCGCCGCGATCTCGATGTCGATGCATCGAGCCGAGCTCCGGAACCGAGAGTTGCACGCTGCTGATCGACCAGCTCAACGAGACACGAAGCGGAACTGGCCGGCGTCCGAGCGTTCGAAGGGCATCCTCGAGGAACGGGCCCGGGTCGCCGGTGAGATCCACGACACGCTCGCCCAGGGCTTCACCTCGATCGTGTTGCTGAGTCGGGCGGCGCAGCGTTCGGCGCTCGGTGAGGGCGACCGGCGCCGCTGGCAACGATCGAGGCGACGGCGCAGGAGAACCTCGACGCGTCACGCCGGCTGATCGACGCCATGCGCCCGCCCGAGTTGGAGACGGCCTCACTGCACGAGGCGCTCCACCGGCACGTGTCGACGGCCGATGCACGCCGACGCCAGCACCGAGTTCCGGGTCGTCGGAACACCGCGACCGCTTGCCGGGCGCGGTCGAGGTCACGCTGCTGCGCGCGGCGCAGGAGTTGACCGCCAACGCGGCGCAACACGCCGATGCCGATCGGGTGAGTGTGACCTTGTCGTACCTCGACGATGCCGTGGCGCTCGACGTCTCCGACGATGGAGCCGGCTTCACGCCGGGCACGTCGCCGATCGCGGCGCGCTCACCGGTGGGCAGGGCCTCCAGGCACTCTCGCACCGCGTCGAGTCGCTCGCCGGTCGGTTCACGATCGAGTCGAACGAGCAGCAGGGGTCGGTGCTGTCGGTGATCATCCCGGCGGGCGACGAATGACCGAAGCGATCACCGTCGTGGTGGCCGACGATCATCCGGTGGTGCGCCAGGGGATCGTGGCGCTGCTGGAGTCGGCGGACGACATCGACGTGGTCGCGGCCGTCGAGGACGGTCGTGCCGCCACCGACGCAGCACTCGAGTTGCGGCCCTCGGTCACCGTCATGGATCTCCGGATGCCCGACGTCGACGGCGTCGCTGCGATCACATCGATCCAGCGCCGACGTGGCCGGACGCCAAGATCCTCGTGCTCACCACCTATGACACCGACGAGGCGATCGTGCGCGCCGTCGAAGCAGGTGCGTCGGGGTACGTGCTGAAGGACACGCCCGCCGACGACCTGATCGACGCCGTCCGGCGTGCGGCCGCGGGCGAGACGGTGTTGGCGCCGCCGGTCGCGAAGCGGCTCGTCGAACGAGTCCGTCAGCCGGCTGCGACGACGTTGACGTCGCGGGAGATCGAGATCATCCGGGAGGTCGCCAACGGCCGGGCGAACGCGGCGATCGCCGAGCATCTGCACATCAGCCAGGCGACCGTGAAGACCCACCTGATCCACATCTACGACAAACTCGGCGTCTCCGACCGCGCCGGGGCCGTCGCACGCGCCTACGAGACCGGCGTGCTGACGGTCTGACCCGCGGGATCAGACGGTGACCGCGTCGAGCTGGTCGAACACGATCGTCGAGGTTGCTGAGCGACCGGCGCAGGTCGAAGGCGTCGTCGAGCAGGTCGTTCGGCACCTCGTCGTCGGCTTCGAGCAGCGTTGCGGAAGTCGGTGCTCTCGTCCCAGGCCCGCATCGCGTTGCGCTGCACGATGCGGTAGGCGTCGTCGCGGGACCATGCCCGAGGCGACCAGTCCGAGCAGTACCGGCTGACTGAACACGAGCCCGTAGCTGGCGTCGAGGTTGGCGCTGCATGCGCTCGGGGAACACGACGAGACCCGAGAGCAGCCGGCCCAGGCGCCGCATCACGTAGTGCGCGAGCTGCGACGAGTCGGGCAGGACGACCCGCTCGACCGACGAGTGCGAGATGTCGCGTTCGTGCCACAGCGCGACGTCCTGCAGCCCGGCGAGCAGGTTCGAGCGCAGCACGCGGGACAAGCCCGGTGATCGTCTCGGCCGAGATCGGGTTGCGCTTGTGCGGCATCGCCGACGAACCCTTCTGGCCCGGCTTGAACCCCTCCTGGACCTCGCGCACCTCGGTGCGCTGCAGGTGCCGGAGCTCGACCGCCATCGAGCTCGCACGTCGCGCCGATCGACGCGCACGCGTACAGGAACTCGCTGTGGCGATCGCGGGCGATCACCTGGGTGGCCGGCACGGGTTGCAGGCCGAGCGCGTCGCCGACGAAGCGTTCGACCGACGGCGGGATGTTCGAGTACGTGCCGACCGCGCCGGAGAGCTTCATCACGGCGATCGTGTCGCGGGCGGCGCGCAGCCGGGCGCGGTCGCGGTCGACCTGGAGCGCCCAGAGCGCGAGCTTGGCGCCGAACGTGGTGGGCTCGGCGTGCACGCCGTGGGTGCGCCCGATCATCACGGTGTCGCGGTGCTCGACGGGCGAGGTCGACCAGCGTCTGCGAGCAACCTGCCCGACTCGTCGATCAGGAGGTCGGCGGCGTCGGTCATCTGCCAGCACAGCACGGTGTCGCCGACGTCGGACGACGTCAGGCCGTAGTGGATCCACTTGCCGGCGTCGACCGCACCGCCGGCCGCGATCGCCCCCTGCACGACGTCGACGAATGCCGCCACGTCGTGGTCGGTGACGGCCTCGCGTTCGAGGATCGCCGTGACGAACGCAGTCGTCGGCGGTGGGGCATTGGCCCGGCAGGCCGCCGCGTCGTCGGCGGGGACCACCCCGATCGCGGCGTGCGCCTCGGTCGCGAGGAGCTCGACCTCGAGGTACCGCGCCCACTTCGACGTGTCCGACCACACCGCCGTCATCTCCGGCGTCGAGTAGCGAGGAATCATCGAATCGCCTCCATCACCGCGTGCCACGTCGTCGCATGGTTGACCCGGGCGCCCGATGCGACGCGAGCGAGCGCCAGCGAGTGAGCGACCGGCCGCGGTCTGCGTGGCCGGGGAACGCTGGTCGCCAGGACGGTCTGCGTGGCCGGGGAACGCTGCAGGACGGCGTCACGTCACGCCGGTCCACAGCAGGTAGTCGTCGCGTTCGGCGCCGACGCCGACGACGTTGACCGGAACGCCGACCTGTTGCTCCACGAGTGCCAGGAACGCCTTCGCCTCGGCCGGGAGCTCACCCGACTCCCGGGCGCTGGTGAGGTCGGTCTTCCACCCGGGCAGGGTCTCGTACACCGGCTCGACCGCGGCGAGGATGTCGGAGCGGTCCGGGTAGGCGTCGATCAGCCGTCCGTCGAGGCGGTACCCGGTGCAGACCTCGACGGTGTCGAAGCCGTCGAGGATGTCGAGCTTCGTGAGTGCGATCTCGGTGAGGCTGTTGAGCCGGACCGCCTGACGCAGCATCACACAGTCGAGCCAGCCGGCGCGGCGGCGACGACCGGTGACGGTGCCGAACTCGCGGCCGACGTCGATGAGGGTGTCGCCGTCGCCGTCGAGGAGTTCGGTCGGGAACGGTCCGGCACCGACGCGCGTCGTGTAGGCCTTGGTGATGCCGACGATGCGGCTGATGTCGCGCGGGCCGAGACCCGGTGCCGGCACAGGCGCCGCCCGCGGTCGGGTTCGACGACGTGACGTACGGGTAGGTGCCGTGATCGAGATCGAGGAACGTCGCCTGTGCGCCTTCGAGCAGGATCTGCGCGCCGCGACCGAGCGCGTCGTGCAGCAGCGTCACCGTGTCGGTCACGTGCGGACGCAGGCGTTCGCCGAACGCCACGAACCTCGTGACGATCTCGTCGACGTCGAGCGGGTCGCCTCCGGCGTGTTCGATCAGTTCGTTCTCGGCGATCGCGCGCGCTCGCACCGTGGCGGCGAAGCGGTCGGCGTCGACGACCTCGCCGGCGCGGACGCCGACCCGTCGCGCCTTGTCGGCGTAGGCCGGCCCGATGCCCTTCAAGGTGGTGCCGATCTTGTCGTCGCCGCGCATCGCCTCGGCGATCGCGTCGTGCGCCTGGTGCCAGGGGAAGATGAGGTGGGCGAGCGTCGACACCTTGAGGTCGGCGCACGAGATGCCCCGGCCCTCCAGCGTGTCGACCTCGTTGAACAGCGTCGGCAGATCGACGACGACGCCGTTCGCGATCACCGGGATCACGTGGTCGTAGAGCACCCCGCTCGGGATCAGCTGCAACGCGTACTTCTCGTCGTCGACCACGACCGTGTGGCCGGCGTTGTGGCCACCCTGGTAGCGCACGACGTAGGTGTGCTCCTTCGAGAGGAGGTCGATGATCTTGGCCTTGCCTTCGTCACCCCACTGGGCGCCGACGACGACGGTGACGGGCATGGAGACGCTCCCCGAATCGTGCGGACTGGAACGTGGCACGACGCTACTCCGACCGGTGTGCCGCGAACGCTGTCCATCGTCCATCTGAACGAATTGTCCGTGCGATGCGTCGCCGATACCGTGGCCGATCGTGAGCGTGTTGCGGACACAGCGATGGGTCGACATGGACGAGGCCGCGCGTGATGCGCTCGTTGCGCGTGGGCTCGATGACATCTTCGATCCGTCGTTGCGATCGTCGATCGGCGAGCTGATCGACGACGTCCGCGAGCGCGGCGACGACGCGGTGTGCGATGCGCTGGCGCGGTTCGACGGCATCGAGGTCGCGCCCGACGGGCTGCGGGTCTCCGACGACGAGTTCGATGCCGCCGTCGGTGTCGGACGACGTCGATGCGGCGATCGACGATGCGATCACACATCTGCGGGCGTTCAACGAGCGGCAGCTCGAACGTTTCGGTGACTGGTCGTTCGAGTCCGAGCCCGGCCTCGTGGTCGGCGAGAAGATCTCGCCGATCACCTCCGCCGGGTTGTTCACGCCGTCCGGCAAGGCGAGCTACCCGAGCGTGACCTATCAGCTCGCCGTGCCGGCGGTCGTCGCCGGTGTGCCGACGCTGGCCGTCGTCGTCCCGCCGGTGCCGGGCGGGAGTGGCGAGGTCGACCCGGCCGTCCTGGTGGTGTGCCGCAAGCTCGGGATCCGGGACGTGTTCCGGGTCAACGGCCCCTCCGGGATCGCCGCGCTCGGGTTCGGCACCGAGCGCGATCCCGCGGGTCGCGAAGGTCATGGGTCCCGGCTCGCCGGCGGTCACGATCGCGCAGGTCGAGATGCAGCGCCACGGCGTCGCCACCGTCATGTTGCTCGGCCCGACCGAGAGCCTGGTGATCGCCGACGGCTCGGCCGATCCTGTTCGTCTCGCTGTCCGATCTGCTCATCGAGGCCGAGCACGGCACCGACAGCTCGGTGGTGCTGCTCACCACCGATCCGACGGTCGTCGAGGCCGTCGAGCGGGAGTTGACCGGGCAGCTCGGCGGCGCTCCCGGCGGCGCGCGCGGAGGCCGCCGCGGCCGCACTCGGCCCGAACGGCGGCGCGGTCGTCGTCGACGATCTCGACACGGCCGTCGACGTGGCGAACCGCTACGCACCCGAGCACCTGCAGGTCGCCGTCGCCGACGAGCACGTCGAACGTGTCGTCGACCGACTCGTCAACGCCGGCGAGATCCTGATCGGCCAGCACACGCCGTTCAGCGCGGCGAACTTCGTGATCGGCTGTCCGGCGTCGCTGCCGACGAGCGGGTTCGCGCATGTCAGTTCCGGCATCACGGCGGCGACGTTCCTGAAGCGGACGGCGGTCGCCCGAGCCGACAGGTCGGCGCTCGAACGCATGGCCGACTCCGTGATCGCGCTGGCCGATCACGAGGGTTTTCCGGCCCACGCGGCCGCGATTCGTCGGCGCCGTCGACCTGGTGTGAACCGATGATCGGCGGTGCTTGACACGCAGAACGCGTGAACTCGCGTCCGAGGGTGGCGTACGCTGACATCCGTGACCACAATTTTGCTGGTTGAGGACGACGAGCGGATCAGCGAACCGCTGCTCCGCGTGCTCGGCACCGAGGGGTTCGAAGCCGTCCATGCGTCCAGTGGTGTCGAGGGTCTCGAACAGGTCATCGCGCGGCGTCCCGACCTCTTGCTGCTCGACCTGACCCTGCCCGACATCGACGGCCTCGACGTGTGCCGCAAGGTCCGCGAAGACCGTCCCGAGCTGCCGATCATCATGTTGACGGCGCGGGCCGAGGAGATGGACGTCATCGTCGGTCTCGGCGCCGGTGCCGACGACTACGTGCCCAAGCCGTTCCGTCTCGCCGAGCTGGTCGCGCGCATCAAGGCCCGGCTCCGGATCGCCGAGGCTGCGAACCAGATGCCCCGCGAGATCATCGGCGGCCCGTTGCGGGTCAACACCGAGTCGCGGTCGTGCGTATCTCGACGGCGCCGAACTCGAACTCACGTCGAAGGAGTTCGATCTGCTGGCACTGCTGATGAGCAAGCCCGACGCGACGTTCACCCGCGAGCAGATCATGTCCACGGTCTGGGACGAGAACTACTGGGGGTCGACCCGCACGCTCGACACCCACGTCTCCACGCTGCGCCGCAAGATCGGCGACGACTCCGATCCGCCCACGCTGATCGTGACGGTGCGAGGCGTGGGGTTCCGGTTCGAAGGCTGATCCGACCCGACCATGCGTCGTCGGCTCGTCATCTCCACGATCGCGATCGTGCTCGTGGTGCTCGGCGCGCTCGCGCTCCCGGTCGGCCTGATCGTCTACGACGCGGCCGAGCAACAGCTCGACGCCCGGCTCGGGCTGCGCGTCAACGCCATCGTCTCGGCCTACGAGCAGGACCTGGCGAGTGGCCGCGAGCCGAACCTCGACGAGCTGCGACTGCTGCTCGACCCCACCGACGGTCTCCAGGTGGTGCGAGCCGACGGTGCACGTTCCGTGCAGGACGTCGATCCCAGCGTGGAGTCGACGCGGGTGTCACGGGCGACGGCGAGCGACGGGACGAGGTTCACGATCGTCGCCGACGCCGATCCGCTCGATCAGAACTTCCGGCGGCGCCTCAACATCTTGCTGATGCTCGCGTTGGGCGCCATCATCGCCGCGGCCGGACTCGCGGCGGTGCAGGCACGGCAGTTGGCGCGGCCGCTCGAGCGGCTGGCGTCGCGAGCCGGCCTGATCGGCGACGGTGACTTCAGCCGACGACCGTTCGTGCGCACCCACATCCCCGAGATCGACCACATCGGATCGTCACTCGACCTCAGCGCGATGCGTGTCGAGACGATGCTCGCCAACGAGCGGCACTTCACCGCCGATGCGACCCACCAGCTCCGGACCGGCATCGCCGGCATCGCGATGCGGCTCGAGCTGTTGAGCCTGAGCGCCGAACCCGACGTCGCGGCCGACGCCGCGGAGGGGCTCAAGCCAGACCGATCAGCTCAACGCAACGATCGACGATCTCCTGGCTGCGGCGCGCAACCGCACGACCAACGAACGCACCGTGTTCGAACTCGCCGACGATCGTCAACGATCACGCCGACGAGTGGCAGCCGCGGTTCCAGGCGGTCCGCCGGCACATCTCGGTGATCACGTCCAACCCGGCGCCGCCGGTGTACGGCACCAAGGGCCTGACCGGTCAGGTGCTCGACATCTTGATCGACAACGCGCTCAAGCACGGGGCGGGCGCGGTGACGCTGATGATCGACGGGCCGTCGGTCGTCGTGATCGACCAGGGCCCCGGCATGTCGAAGTCACGGCTGTCGTCGGTGTTCGACGGTCCCGTCGACCCGTCGGCCAAGCACGGCCGCGGGCTCGCCCTGGCGCGTCGACTGGCGCAGGTCGACGGCGGGACGTTGTCGGTGGTCGGCAACAAGCCGCTGCGATTGCGGTTCGAACTGGTGCGTGGCGACGTCGGGACCGAGCATCGGTTGACGAGTGCGCGGCAGCGTGCGTCGGCGGGACAAACAGCCGGATCAACCCCCGCTCGGCTGAGTCGAACCTGCCCGAAAAACCAATCGCCGCCTCCAGGAGGCGGGATCCCTGGAGACGGCGAGCGGAAGGAAACATCAGTATCTTGGCGTCGACCGTGTGTGTCGGCCGCCAAGCCGAAGTCAAGTCTTGGAAAAACCGGCGGCGTCAGCCGGTGGCGACGACGTCGAGCCGACGGTCGTCGTCCGAGCCCACGACATCGACGGTGAGCGTGCCGCCCTCGGACACGGCGCCGTCGAGGATCAGCAGCGCCGCACGGTCTCCGATCTCGCGCTGGATCACCCGTTTGAGCGGCCGTGCGCCGAAGGCCGGATCGAACCCGAGATGGGCGAGCGCACCCATCGCGTCGTCGGTGACCTCGAGCCCGATCCGCTGGTCGGTCAGCCGGTCACGCAGCCGGTCGATCTGGATGTCGGCGATGCGGCGCACGTCGGCTTCGTCGAGCGCACCGAACCTGATGATGTCGTCGACGCGGTTGATGAACTCGGGCTTGAAGTAGCTCGCGGGGTCGCCCGGCAGGTTCGACGTCATGATCAGCACGGTGTTGGTGAAGTCGACCGTGCGGCCCTGGCCGTCGGTGAGGCGGCCGTCGTCGAGCACCTGCAGCAGCATGTTGAAGACGTCGGGGTGCGCCTTCTCGATCTCGTCGAGCAGCACGACCGAGTACGGGCGTGCGCCGCACGGCCTCGGTGAGCTGGCCGCCCTCGTCGTAGCCGACGTAGCCCGGGAGGCGCGCCGATCAGCCGGCTGACGGCGTGCTTCTCCATGTACTCGCTCATGTCGATGCGGACCATGGCGCGCTCGTCGTCGAACAGGAACTCGGCGAGCGCCCGCGCGAGCTCGGTCTTGCCGACGCCGGTCGGGCCGAGGAACATGAACGAGCCGATCGGGCGGTCGGGGTCGGACAGACCGGCCCGGCTGCGGCGCACCGCGTTGGCGACGGCGCGAACGGCCTCGTCCTGACCGACGACCCGCTCGTGCAGCGAGTCCTCCAGGTGGAGCAGCTTCGCCATCTCGGACTCGAGCAGCCGGCTGACCGGGACGCCCGGTCCACTTCGACACGACCTCGGCGATGTCCTCGGCGTCGACCTCCTCCTTCAGCATCGGCTCGTTCGCCTGCAGTTCGTCGAGGTGCTTGGTGGCCTCGTCGATGCGGCGCTCGAGTTCGGGGATCCGGCCGTAGCGGATCTCGGCGGCGACGTTCGAGGTCGGCCTCGCGCTCGAGCTGCGTCCGCAGCTGCTCGAGCTCTTCTTTCAGGTTGCGGATCGCGTCGATCGCCTGGCGCTCGCCCTCCCAGTGCTCCTTCATCTCGCCGAGCTGGTCGTTGAGCTCGGCCAGCTCGTCGTGCGAGCGCGTCGAGCCGCTCCTTCGAGCTCGTCGTCGCTCTCCTTCTCGAGCGCGACCTGCTCGATCTCGAGCTGGAGGATGCGCCGCTGCACGACGTCGATCTCGGTCGGCATCGAGTCGATCTCGATGCGCAGCTTGCGACGCCGCCTCGTCGATGAGGTCGATCGCCTTGTCGGGCAGGAAGCGGTCGGTGATGTAGCGGTTCGAGAGCACGGCCGCGCGACGAGCGCCGCGTCCTGGATGCGCACGCCGTGGTGCACCTCGTAGCGCTCCTTGAGGCCGCGCAGGATGGCGACCGTGTCCTCGACCGACGGCTCGCCGACGTAGACCGGCTGGAAGCGGCGCTCGAGCGCCGCGTCCTTCTCGACGTGCTTGCGGTACTCGTCGAGCGTGGTCGCACCGATCAGCGCAGCTCGCCGCGGGCGAGCACCGGCTTGAGCATGTTGCCGGCGTCCATCGCGCCCTCGGCGCCGCCGGCGCCGACGATCGTGTGCAGCTCGTCGATGAAGGGGATGATCTCGCCCTCGGCGTCGGTGATCTCCTTGAGGACGGCCTTCAGCCGCTCCTCGAACTCGCCGCGGTACTTGGCGCCGGCGAGCATCGAGCCGATGTCGAGCGCGATGAGGCGCTTGTCCTTGAGGCCCTCGGGCACGTCGCCGTCGACGATGCGGCGCGCGAGGCCCTCGACGATCGCGGTCTTGCCGACGCCCGGCTCGCCGATCAGCACCGGGTTGTTCTTGGTGCGGCGCGAGAGCACCTGGATGACGCGGCGGATCTCGTCGTCGCGGCCGATGACCGGGTCGATCTTGCCCTCGGCGGCGCGAGCGGTGAGGTCCTGGCCGTACTTCTCGAGGGCGGCGAACTTCTCCTCGGGGTTCTGGTCGGTGACGCGGTGGCTGCCCCGGACCTCCCGGAGCACGGTGAGCAGTTCCTCGCTGCCGACGCCGAGGCGGTCGTTCATCGCCAGCAGGAGGTGCTCGACCGACAGGTAGTCGTCCTTCAGGTCCTTGCGGTGCCTGGTCGGCGCGATCGGTGACGTTGGTGAGCTCGCGGCTCATCCGGGGCTCGTCGCCGCCGTGCGCCTGCGGGAGCTTCTCGATCGCCTCGGTGGCCCGATCGCGGACCATCGTCGGGGACTGACCGAGCTTGGCCAGCACGGGCGCGACGATCGTGCCGTCCTGCGCCGCGATCGCGGCGAGCAGGTGGTCGGGGGTCAGTTCGGGGTTCGACTTGGCCTTGGCCAGGTCGATCGCGGCCGCGAACGCTTCTTGGGTCTTGACGGTCCAGGTCTTGGGGTCGAACGCCATGCGTCGAGTCTACGGGGCAGACCAGAACTTGACACGTACCGACTCAGGTTTTCACACTGTACATCACGCAGGGCGATCCGAGGAGCCGAGCGCGTCCACCCGGTGCGAACGGAGGGTACCGGGTTCCCTCCGTTCGGTGGTCAGCGGCTGGCGAGGGTGGTGGCGTCGAGGGCGTACAACAGGTCGGCGTCGGCGGTGATCGCGGGCAGCAGTCCGGACGCCGTCGGCAGGATCTGCTCGCCGAAGAAGCGTGCCGACGCACGTTTCGCCGCCGCCGAAGTCGTCGCCCGGGTCGGCGGCGAGTGCACCCTTCGCGAGCAGCCCGGCGCACACCGTCGTGCCGAGCAGCCGGAGGTACGGGCCCGACGCGCCGAGGAGCGAACGCTGATCGTCGGGTGCCGTCGCGACGAGGTGCTCGGTCGCGGCGCGCGGCATCGTCGACGGCCGCGCGCAGCCGCGTCGCCGAACTCGCCCATCCCACCGATCGGCGTCCGAGCGGCCTTCGACCGCTCGTCGAACTCGTCGAGCAGGTCGGTGATCACTCCGCCCGACCGCATGCCGAGCTTGCGTCCGACCAGGTCGGCGGCCTGGATGCCGTTGGTGCCCTCGTAGATCGGGGCGATCCGCGCGTCGCGGAAGTGCTGTGCGGCGCCGGTCTCCTCGACGTAGCCCATGCCGCCGTGGATCTGGAGTGCGAGCGACGTCATCTCGACGCCGACGTCGGTGCACAGGCCCTTGCTGAGCGGGATCAGCAGATCGGCGAGTTCCTGCCAGCTGCGCGCCGCGTCGGCGTCGCCCGCAGCTCGGGCCGCGTCGGCCCGGTCGAGCGCGCGCCGCGTTCGTGTAGATCAGCGCGCGCATCGCGTCGATCCACGCCCGCTGCGTCATGAGCATGCGCCGGACGTCGGGATGGTCGATGATCGGGCTCGACGTGCCGGCCGGTGCGCCGATCGCCCGACCCTGGAGACGCTCCTGCGCGTACGTGCAGCGCCTGCTGGTACGCCCGCTCGCTGAGGCACAGCCCTTGCAGGCCGACCGACAGCCGGGCGTTGTTCATCATCGTGAACATGTTGCGCATGCCGTCGTGTTCGCCGCCGACGAGCCAGCCGATCGCGCCCGTCGAAGGCCATCACACACGTCGGCGAGCCGTGGATGCCCGAGCTTGTGCTCGATCGACACGCAGCTCGCGCCGTTGCGTTCGCCGAGCGATCCGTCGGCGCCGACCAGGAACTTCGGCACGAGGAACATCGAGATGCCCTTCGTGCCCGGTGGCGACCCGGGCGTACGCGCCAGCACGAGGTGCACGATGTTGTCGGCGACGTCGTGCTCGCCCCACGTGATGAAGATCTTCTGGCCGGTGATCGCCCACGACGCCGTCGCCGAGCGGCTCCGCCTTGGTGGTGACCGCCCCGACGTCGGAGCCGGCCTGCGGCTCGGTGAGGTTCATCGTGCCGGTCCACTCGCCCGTCATCATCTTGGGCAGGTAGGTGGCGCTTCTGCTCGTCGGAGCCGTGGGCGTGGATCGCGTCGATCGCGCCCTGCGTGAGCAGCGGGCACAGCGAGAACGCCATGTTGGCGCGAGGTGAGCATCTCCTGGACGGCGATCGCCGAGATCCACGGGAAGCCGGCGCCGCCGTAGTCCGGGTCGAACGGCATCGCGCCGAACCCGGACTCGACCCACTTCTCGTAGGCCGGCTTGAAACTCTCGGGCAGTGTCACCGAGCCGTCGGGATGCCACGAGGCGCCGATCGTGTCGCCGTCGCGGTTGGTGGGCGCGACGACCTCGGACATGAATCGCCCCACCTCGTCGAGCACATCGTGGATCGTCGTCGGTGTCGGCGTGACCGAACAGCTCGGTGCCGCTGATCCGGTCGAGGTCGGCGATGTGGTCCATCGTGAAACGGATGTCGCGCAGAGGTGGTGTGTACTCGCTCACGCCGAAAGGCTTTCACACGAGGGCCTCGGCGTGAAACTCGGGTTTGATCCTGCCGGGCGGGCCCCTGCTATGTTCGGCCCGCGACACGAACCGGCAGGGGTTGGAGGACGGTTCGTGACGAGCATCGTGAGGGGATGACATGACGCTGACGGAGCAGACGAAGCCGAGCGCCGCGGGTGGCAGTGGGGTGACGACGGT
This sequence comes from uncultured Acidimicrobiaceae bacterium, assembly GCA_963827775.1. GTDB lineage: Bacteria > Actinomycetota > Acidimicrobiia > Acidimicrobiales > Ilumatobacteraceae > Ilumatobacter. Next base: position 88,433 of record CAWHCI010000004.1, read on the forward strand.
CGCGTCGCTCGCCCGCGACTGGGCGCAGCGAGCCCCCGAGCAGGTCGCGATGCGCGAGAAGGACTTCGGCATCTGGCAGGAGATGCACCTGGGGTCGAGGCGTGGGAGTCGATCGAAGACGGCGGCCCACGGCGCTGATCGCCTCGGCGTCGAGCCGGGTGACCGGGTCTCGATCCACTCCGAGGATCGGCCCGGAGTGGGTGATCCTCGACCTGGCGACGGTCGCCGTTCGCGGCATCACCGTCGGTTTCTATCCGACCAACCCGGCGGCCGAGGTCGAGTACCTCCTCAAGGACTGCGGTGCCTGCGTGCACTTCGCCGAGGACGAGGAGCAGTTCGACAAGGTCGACGAGATCGATCGGGCCGAGCTCCCGAGTCTCCGCACGATCATCTTCGTCGAGCCCCGCGGCATGGTCGGCAAGACCGACGATCGGCTGCTGTTCTGGGACAACCTCGTCGAGATGGGCCGCGAGCACCGGGCCCAGCACCCGAACGCGGTCGCCGACCGGATGGCCGCGGCCACTGCCGACGACGTGATGACGCTGGTGTACACGTCGGGAACGACCGGCCCGCCCAAGGGCGCGATGCTCACCAACAAGAACGTCGGCGTTCTGCATCGACAAGATCGTCAACGCCGCCGACCGGGTGCCGGGCGGCCCACCCAACCCCGAGCGACCAGATCGTCACCTACCTGCCGCTCTGCCACGTGGCCGAGCGGATCTTCTCGACGTGGACGATGGTGGGTGCCGGGCCCGTGCTCAACTTCGCCGAGTCGATCGAGACGGTCAACGAGAACCTCCGCGAGGTGCAGCCGACGATCTTCTTCGCCGTCCCCCGCATCTGGGAGAAGCTGCACGCCGCGTCGCCCTGATCAGGGCGAACGATGCCACCTGGTTCAAGCGCAAGATGCTCGTCTTCGGGATGGCGCTGGCGAGCCGGATCGGCAAGGCGAAGGTCGCCAACGACGGCGACCACACCGATGTCGTCGCGGCTGCTGGCTGCGATCGGCTGGGTGCTCGTGTTCCGGGCCATGCGGGAGCGGATCGGCCTGCGACGGTGTCCGCTACGCCGAGCTCCGGGGCCGCGGCGATCGCACCGGAGGTGCTCGAGTTCTTCATCGGCATCGGCGTGCCGGTCTACGAGCTCTACGGCATGACCGAGAACTCGGCGGTCGCGACCGCCAACTTCGTCGGTCGCATGAAGCTCGGCACGGTCGGTGAACCGTATCCCGGACATCGGATTCCGGATCGCCGAGGCCACCGGTGAGATCCAGACCAAGCACGACGGCGTCTTCGCGGGCTACTGGAACAAGCCCGACAAGACGCCGAGACGTTCACCGACGACGGATGGCTGATGACCGGCGATGTCGGCGAGTGGGTCGACGGCACCCATGTCCGCATCGTCGACCGCATCAAGCACATCATCATCACCAGCGGCGGCAAGAACATCTCGCCGTCGGAGATCGAGAACAGCCTGAAGACCTCGCCGTACGTGAACGAGGCGATGGTGGTCGGCGAGGGCCGCAAGTACCTGACGGCGCTGATCGGCATCGAGCTGGACACCGTCGGCGACTGGGCGCTGCGCCGCGGCCTCCCGTACACGACCTACCGCGACCTGTCCGAGAAGCCCGAGGTCGATCGAGCTGATCCAGGGGGTCGTCGACCAGACCAACGAGAAGTTCGCCCGGGTCGAGAACATCAGGAAGTTCGCCTTGCTGCCCAAGGAGCTCGATCACGAGGACGGCGAGTTGACGGCCACCCAGAAGCTCAAGCGGTCGGCGATGATCGACGCGTTCGGCGATCTCGTCGAGGCGATGTACTGATGGCGCGGTACAAGCTCGACTCGTCACAACCGAGTCACCTGCTCGCCCTGGCCCTCATCGTGGGGGGCATCGTCTTCAGCGTGTACCAACTGGTGACGGCGGCCGACATCTTCTTCGCGACGCTGATGAAGTCACTGGCGCTCGGTTCGGTTTACGCCCTCATCGCACTCGGCTTCGTGCTCATCTTCAAGGCCACCGAGGTCGTCAACTTCAGCCAGGGAGCGCTGGCGATGATCGGGGTGTTGTTCATCTCGTTCATGGTCGCCGACCAGAACCTGCCCATCGTCGGGTTCTTCGTCGAGATCCCCAATCCGATCTACGACCTCCCGGGTCCCGAGTGGTTGCTGTGGGGGCTCAGCGTGATCGTCGCCCTGTGCTTCTCGGCGTTGCTCGGCCTCGTCATCGAGCGGCTCGCGATCCGGCCGATGATCGGACAGCCGCTGTTCTCGGTCGCGGTGATCACCCTCGGCCTCGAGATCGCGCTGCGTGCGCTCGCCAACGACGCCGTCAAGATCAACTTCCGGAGCGTCGAACGCTCCGTGGGGATCCGGCGGTTTCAACATCGGCGACGCCTTCGTCAACTGGTCCTACTTCGCGGCGATGATCACCGCGGCGGGCGCCTTCGTCGCCGTGTTCTTCTTCTACCGCTCCCGGATGGGAATCGCCATGCGGGCCGTGGCGCGTCGATCAGGAAGCCGCGATGGCGCAGGGCATCAACATCGGTCGGGTCTTCGCGATCGCCTGGGGAGCCGGCGCGGTGTTGGCGGCGTTCGGCGGCCTGTTCGCCACCCAGCCACCGGTGAAGCAGACCGGCGCCGTCGACCAGGACACCGCACTGATCGCCTTCCGTGCCCTGCCGGCGGTCATCCTGGGCGGTCTCGACTCGGTGCAGGGTGCCCTGATCGGCGGACTGCTCGTCGGAACTGCGGAGATCTACGCCGGTCAGTACCTTTCGGCCTACACCGACGTCCTCGGATCCGGGTACCCGCTGATCGTGCCGTACGTCGTGATGATCGTCGTCCTGCTCGTCAGACCGTACGGCCTGTTCGGCACACCCGAGATTCGGAGGGTGTGAGCCATGTTCCTCCGACCCAACCTCTACACGTCCTACGAGCAGGAGGCGCAGATGCTGCCGACCTACACCAAGAAGGTGTTGGCGGCCATCGCGATCCTCGTCCTGCTTCCTGATCCCGTTCGACATCCCGCTGCTCACCGCGCCGACGGATCTGCCCGTGTTGCGGAGCATCCCGATCATCTCCAACGGCATCCCGCCGCTCCGGTTCCTCGGCGACTCGTCGTGGCTGCGGGCGATGGACGAGGTGCTCATCTTCGCGGTCGCTGCCCTCGGGCTCAACATCCTGACCGGCATGGCGGGTCAGGTGTCGCTCGGTCACGCCTTCTTCATGGGTGTGGGCGCGTACACGGGTGCCGTGCTCGGTGGCATCTCGACCGACAGCGTGTGGGGTCTGGAACTCCCGATCTGGATCTGGCTGCCCGGTGCCGGCGTCGGCGCTGCCCTGGTCGGCATCATCGTGTCGCCGGTCGCGGTCAAGCTGCGCGGGCTTGTACCTCGCGATCGTCACGTTGGGCCTCGTGTTCGTGGGCATCCACATGTCGAACACGACTTGGGGCAAGAAGATCGCGGGCGACCCCGGTCTCGGCCGCGACTTCCCCAGCTACGACATCCGGCTGTGGAAGGAGGAGCCGCCGGCCGTGAGCATCTCGGAGGACGGCACCTGGTTCGGGTTCCTCGACCTGAGCGAGAGCCAGAAGACCTACATCTTCCTCGCCGTGATCTTCCTGTTCTTCCTCGTCATCGCCAAGAACGTCGCTCGCACCCGGACCGGTCGGGCGCTCCAGGCCATCCGCGATCGAGACATCGCCGCCGAGGTGATGGGCGTCCCCGAGTTCCGGTACAAGCTGATCGCGTTCGCGACGAGCTCGTTCTTCGCCGGCATCTCCGGTGCACTGTTCGCGTCGTTCGCCGGCAAGCTGCCGGCGGCCCAGTTCAACCTCGTGCTCTCGGTGGAGTTCATCGCCATCCTGCTGATCGGTGGTGTCGGCACGGTCAGCGGCACCGTGCTCGGCACGTTCTTCGTGGTGCTGAGTCCCAAGTTCGTCGAGCAGTTCACCGAGTGGGCCGCCGAGCAAGACCGAAGGGGACGGCGTCGGGGCACGTGTGGCCGACGTGTTGATCTCCACCGAGCAGGGGGACCAGGGACCGATCTCGGCCGCGACCCAGACACCCGGCTATCCACTCAATGTGTTCGACTGGAACCTGGTGCTGTACGGCGTGCTGATCATCGTGTTCCTGATCTTCGAGCCGCTCGGGCCTGTACGGCATCTGGATCCGGATCCGCAACTACTGGAAGCGGTGGCCGTTCAGTTACTAGTTCATGACGTTTGGTCGACCTGACCTGCGTCCAGCATTCCGCTCCGCCAAGCTCGGCGTGGGATCATCAAGATGTGGGGCATCACAACCCGATGCCTCCCAACCCAAACACAGGGGGAAACCATGAGAAAAGTGACCAAGCGATTGGCTCCGCTCGTCGCACTCGCACTCGTTGCTGCCGCGTGCGGCGGCGATGACGACGACGCCGGTGAGTCGGAGTCGACGGCCGAGGCGACGACAGAGGAGACCGGCGAAGCCGAGGCGACCGCCGAAGAGGAGATGACCGAGGAGACCGCCGAGGAGGAGATGACCGAGGAGACCGCCGAGGAGGAGATGACCGAGGAGACCGGTGAGACCGAGCCGGCCGCCGAGATCGCCACCGACATCGGCGTCGACCGACGAGGTGATCCGAATCGGACTCAACGCCGACCTGTCCGGCATCTTCGCTCCGCTCGTCACCCAGATCGTCGACGGTCAGGAGGCCTACTGGGAGATCGTCAACGACGAGGGCGGCATCGCCGGACGTGAAGTCGAGCTCGTGATCCTCGACAACGCCTACGACGTGCCGACGCACCTGGAGAACTATGCCGAGATGGCCGACGCCGGTGGCGAGGGCGTCATCATGTTCAGCCAGAGCACCGGCTCGCCGCACACCGCCGCCACCGCCGAAGACCTCGTCGAGTGACGACCTGCTCGCCATCCCGCTTGTCGTGGTACTCCGGCTGGGCCGACCCCGCCATCGGTGCCAACGTCATGGAGCTGTACACCAGCTACTGCTTCGAGGGCATGAACGGCGTCGAGTACCTCGCCGGTGCGAACGACGCCGAGACGATCGCGATCGTGTCGTTCCCCGGCGAGTACGGCCAGGACGGTGCGCAGGGCGCGAAGATCGCCGCCGAAGCACTCGGGCTCGAGATCGTGTACGACGGTGAAGGTGCCGTGGTGCCCGGGTCCGATCAGACGCCGGTGATCACCGAGCTCGTGAACGCGGCAGCCCGACATCGTGTGGGCGACGCTCAACCCGACGACGCTCGCCGAGATCCTCGGTGGCGCCGTACGCCCAGGGTCTGACGGCGCAAGTGGGCGCGGCAACTCGCCGACCTGGAACTACCAGCTGCTCGACACCGACCTCGCCACCGTCGCCGACGACGTGTACACCCACTCGACCTACACGCGCGCTCTGGGGCGCGGTCGACACGCCGGGCATGACCGCGATGATCGAGGGCATGCGGGCCAAGCGGCCCGACGCCGTGCTGTCGGACACGTACATCGTCTCCTGGACCGAGGGCATCGCCACCAAGGCCGTGCTCGAGCAGGCGGCCGCCAACGGCGACATGACTCGAGCCGGTGTCGTGGCGGCACTGCAGGAGGTCAACGCCGACTTCCAGGGCCTGGCCCCGGATCAGACGTGGGTCGGGCGAGCCGAACGACTTCGTCGTTCGCGAGTCGTACCTCTACGACGTCGATGCGGCCGAGTACACCTCGGGCGCCACGGTGTCCGACGAGGGTGGCACCGGCTTCACGCTGCTCGAGGGACCGTACGTCGGCGACATCGCCGCCAACTACGAGTTCACCGAGGCCTGCTTCTCGGGCTGAGCACACGCCAACCGAACACCTACTGACACGGTGACGTGGGAGCGGAGCCTCCGGGCTCCGCTCCCACCGAACCGAACACCGACACCAACCGGACGGAGCAATCAACGTGCTGGAACTCGCCAACGTCGAAGTCGTCTACAACGACGTGATCCTCGTGCTGCGCGGCTTGTCGATCGAGGTGCCGGACGGCCAGATCGTGGCCTTGCTCGGTGCCAACGGCGCCGGCAAGACCACGACGCTGCGGGCGGTCTCCGGCCTGCTGCTGAACCACAACGGCGAGGTCACGAAGGGCACGATCACCTACAACGGCGAGGTGATCAACGGCAAGAAGCCGTCCGACATCGTGTCGTCGGGGATCACCCAGGTGATGGAGGGTCGACGGGTCTTCGCCGACCTGACGTCGACGAGAACCTCGTGTGCGGCGGCATCACCATCAAGGACCGGGCGCAGACCGACGAGGCGTACGAACGGGTGATGGACCTGTTCCCGCGCCTGGCGGAGCGGCGCAAGCAGGTCTCGGGGTACCTCTCCGGCGGCGAGCAGCAGATGCTCGCGATCGGCCGAGCGCTGATGGCCAACCCGAAGCTGCTCGTCCTCGACGAGCCGTCGCTCGGGCTCGCACCCAAGCTCATCGAGCAGATCCGCGACATCATCGTCGACATCAACGAGCAGGGAACGAGCGTGCTGCTCATCGAGCAGAACGCGATGATGGCGCTGTCGATCGCCAACTACGGCTACATCATGGAGACCGGCAAGGTCGTGATGGACGGCGTCGGCGAGAAGCTCCTCGCCGACGACGACGTCAAGGAGTTCTACCTCGGCCTGCACGGCGACGAGGGCGAGAAGAAGTCGTTCCGCGACGTCAAGCACTATCGGAGCGAAGAAGCGGTGGGCGTCGTGAGGCCCGGCCGCCGACTCCTCCGGCACTCGCACCGGCCTCGCCGCTCGATCGAAGGGACGCGCTCATGACCGATCACCCCGCCGACGTCGACACCGCGACGCGGTCCCCTGACCTGCGTGGAGGCATCCCGCTGCTCGACGTCAGCGACATCACCCTCCGATTCGGTGGTGTCACCGCCATCGACGACGTGTCGTTCGCGGTGCGTCCCGACGAGCTGTTCGCGATCATCGGTCCGAACGGGGCCGGCAAGACGTCGATCTTCAACACGATCAGCCAGGTCTACCGACCGCAGGAGGGCGACATCGTCTTCGAGGGCGAGTCGCTGATGGGGACACGACCTGATCACGTGGCCGACAAGGGCATCGCCCGCACGTTCCAGAACATCGAGCTGTTCCCCCAGATGAACGTGATCGACAACCTGCTGACCGGACGCCACATCCGCATGCGCGGCAACGATCTTCCAGGACGCGGTCTGGTGGGGGACCACCAAGCGGGAGGAGATCGAGAATCGCCGCCGCGTCGAGGACATCATCGACTTCCTCGAGATCGAGCAGTGGCGCAAGCATCCGGTCGCGCTGCTGCCCTACGGGTTCCAGAAGCGTGTCGAGCTCGGTCGTGCGCTCGCCATGGAGCCGAAGCTGCTCCTGCTCGACGAGCCGGTGGCGGGCATGAACCTCGAGGAGACCGAGGACATGGCTCGCTTCATCCTCGACATCAAGCGCGAGCTGAACATCCCCATGGTCATGGTCGAGCACGACATGGGTCTCGTGATGGACATCGCCGACCGCGTGATGGTGCTCGACTTCGGTCAGCGGATCGCGCTCGGCACCCCCGACGAGGTGCAGGCGAACCCCGACGTCATCGCCGCCTACCTCGGCTCCGAATTCGCCTGATTCGGGCCGGCTGCGGCGATCGCGGCGTTGCGTCTCACCGCTCGCTGTCCGGAAGGCAGCTCGGGCTCATCGCGCCTTGCGCTCCCCACAGCCGATCCCGAATCAGCGAGCTGATGCCTCGTCGGTGCGTGACGAGCCGTGCGACGGAGTCGAGTGCCGACGTCACAGCTCGGGTTCACCGCGCCTTGCGCTCCGCAGCGATCCGATCAGCGAGCGATCTCGTCGGTGCGATGCTCGGACGGCCTCGATCGTGGTGCGGTTCCGACCTTTACTCGATGACTGCGGTGATCTTCGTGCGGAAGAGGGCGATCGTGGTCGGTCGCCGTCCGGCTCGTCGGACGACGACACGGTGACGTCCCACACGGCCGACCGGCCGCCGCCGGATCGTTGCTCGGCCACCGCCGTCAGCCACTGACCCGACGTGGCCGGGGCGAGCCAGTCGATCTCGGCCGACGTGGCGAAGGCGGCGTCGTTGTCGCAGTTGCTGGCGAACGCCATCGCACTGTCGGCGAGCACGAAGGTCATCCCACCGTGGATCACCGCGAGCCCGTTGCACATGTCGTCGCGCACCTGCATCCTCGTCACCGACCGCTCCGGCGACGCCTCGACCAGTTCGATGCCGAACGCGACCGCGGTCGCGTCACGGTCGTACATCGCTCGGGCTGCGGCGTCGGCACTCATCGCCGCAGGTTACGCCGAGCGTTCGGGAGCTCGGCTACCGCAGCTCCGGGTCGGCGGCCGCTCGTCGGAGCCACCCCGACACCACCGTTCCGACCCGGTCGAGCTGTTTGTACTCGGCCACGTCGTTCGGCATCGACTCGATCGCCTCGGCGAGTGCGAGCGCGTCGTCCGGTCCCGGCACTGCGTCGAGTGGGCACAGGTACGTCCGGATCGTGAACAACACGCACCCCGTCTCGGGCATCCGGCGCAGCGTCTCGCGCTCGACCCGCAGGTGATGCGCGGCCGGTGGCGTCTCGACGGGGCGGGCGGGCGCCGTGCCATCGGTCGGTTGGTAGAGCTCGTCGGTGTCGAGCACACCCCAACCGAGCCGCCAGTACGAACGGTCCGGCGTCAACCGGTCGAAGAAGCGGTCGATCGGCGCTTCGAGGTGGTCGTTGAGCTGGGCGACCGGTTCGTGGATCTCGGCCATCGTCCGGCCGATCTTCGAGACCAGATCCCAGCGGTTCGGGAAGCACACGCTGCCGCCGCCACACACCAGACGACCGTCACGCTCGACCAGGAACACGAGGTCCTCCTGCACGAGCCGGGCGGCCGCATCGAGCGGGTGCAACTCGAGCGCGACCGGGTCGACGCGCGCGTCGTCGAGCGTCTGCAGGTGGGCGACGATCGCGTCGCGGATCTCGATCGACTCGGCGTCGACGTCGTCGAGCACGGCGAACGCCGTCGCGGCGTGGTCGGCCATCACCTGCCGCTTCCGCTCGATCATCGAGTCGTACTCGTCGTCGAGCTGCAGCCATTCGGCGAGGTCGAGCGGGCGCAGCCCGAGTCGCCACCGGAACGGCGCCGCGGGAACATCGAGGTAGGGCTGGTACTGCGGTCGACTCCGCACGTGACCACTCTACGAGTCCGGCTCGATCGCGAGACGCCGGGCCGGGCGCACACCCCGTCGGTACCCTCGTACTCGTATGTCCCGTGACCGTGCGCCCTTCGTCGCCCAGGGCACGTGGCGTTCCGGCTCGCTCCACGTGTGGGGGTGGAACGGTGAGTCGCCCGCGTCGGCGGCTTGGCTCTACGGCGGGTTCGGCCGCAGCCGGTGGAGCGCCGAGCCCGAGGGTGGCTGGCACGACTCGCCGATCAGCTACGGCGAGCTCGGTCGCATCCAGCTCGAATTGCCCGACGGGGGTCAGCGCTCGGTGCCGGCGGTCCGCCTCGATCCGTTCGGGGCATCGGTGTGGCTGTCGGAGACGCCGACCGGCGACCAGATCTCGCCGTCGTTGGCCTGGTTCGCCTCGCTGACCTCGTTGGCGGTCCGACTGGTCGGTCACCGGCGGGTCGTCCCCGAGGTGCTCGACGAGGGCCCGTTCACCGTCGCCCGATGGCGACCGGTGCTCACGCCGGAGCTCGAGGACGTCCCTCGCCCACGCAGCTGCATCGGCACCGGCGATCTGCCGCAACGGAACGTCGGCGAACACCACCGACATCCTGCGAGCCCTCGTCGACGGGTTGGCCAGAGCGGTCCTGCACCACGGTGGCTGGAAACCCGACCTCGGTCGGCAGCGGTCGGCCGAGGTGCAGGCGCTCCGCGCCGTGTTCGCCGCGCTCGCCAAACACGACCCGGTGATCCGCACCGGCTCCGACGAGTTCGAGCATGCCGTGGTCGAGCTCACCCGCACGCTCGAACGCCACCGGCTCCGCCTCGCCGGCGAACCCGTCGTGCGTGGCCGGGTCCGGCTCACGCTGCCCGACGACCCCGGTGACCCGTGGCTGGTCGAGCTCGAACTCGTCGACGACGCCGACCCCGGGCGATGGTGCACCGCCGACGACGTCTGGAACTCGGCCCCACGAGCCGTCGATCTCGCGGGCAGCGAGTCGCGGCTGGCGGCCCTGCTCGACGAGGTGACCTCGCTCGCCGACCTGGTCGCGTCCCGCGGTGCCCGGGCTCGCCGATCTCGCGAACCGAGCACGAACCGTCGGCGGTCGAGCTCGAGCTCGACGAGGCCGACGACTTCATCGACATCGCACCGGCGGTGCTCGACCGCCTCGGCATCGAGTTGATCGGCCCCGAGCACCTGGTCACGGCGAAGGTCACGATGCGGGCGACGGCCAGCGAGTCACCGAAGGACGACCGTCGCGCCCGCTTCGGCAAGGAGGCACTCGTCGAATGGGAGGCCATCATCGACGACACGCCGATCTCCGACGCCGAGATGGCCCGCGCCGAGGCGGCCGGCACCACGCTGATGCGGGCGGGCCACCGCTGGGTCAAGATCGACCCGGCCGGACTGCGACGAGCGAAGCAGTTGCTCGACGAGCAGGCTGCGAGCTCGACGATCGGGGCCGTCGAGCTGTTGCGGCTCGCGGCCGGCCACTCGCCCGACGGCGAGACCGACGTCGAGCTGGTGGCGGGAGCCGGCGTCGACGTCGGCTCCAACGGCGACCGGGCGCCCGAACCCGATTCGGGCTGGATCCGATCGCTGATCGAGGGCCTGCCCGACGAGCGGTTGGAGGAGGTCGTCGAGTCGGCCGACTTCGTCGGTGAGCTCCGGCACTACCAGCGTCGCGGCCTCGGCGTGGATGCAGTTCCTCGCCCGCGTCGGGCTCGGCGGATGCCTGGCCGACGACATGGGGCTCGGCAAGACCGCCACCACCTTGGCGCACCTCGTCGAGCGTCCCGGTCCGCACCTGGTCGTGTGCCCGCTGAGCGTGGTCCACAACTGGGAGTCGGAGTCGCGGCGGTTCACCCCTGGCCTGTCGGTGGTGGTGCACCACGGATCGGGGCGCCAACAGGGTGGGCCGGCGCTGTTCGGGCTCGCCGACGCCGACCTCGTCATCACCACCTACGGCCTGCTGCCCCGCGACGTCGATGCGCTGTCGTCGGTCGACTGGACCACGGTCGTGCTCGACGAGGCACAGATGGTGAAGAACCCGTCGACCAAGGCAGCCAAGGCCGTGCGTCAGCTCGGTGCAGCGCAGAAGCTGGCGCTCACGGGAACGCCCGTCGAGAACCGGCTGTCCGAGCTGTGGTCGATCCTCGACGCCTGCAACCCCGGCCTCCTCGGCAGTCAGAAGGGGTTCCGCGAGCAGTACGCCGGCCCGATCGAACGCACCAACGATCCCGACGCCGCCGCGCGCCTGCGGACGCTCACCCAGCCGTTCGTGCTCCGCCGCACCAAGGCCGACCGACGGCTGCTGCCCGACCTGCCCGACAAGCTCGAACAGATCGCCTACGCCCAGCTCACCAAGGAACAGGCCGACGCTCTACCAGCAGGTCGTCGACCAGCTGCTCGTCGATGCCGAAGGAGACCGAGGGCATGCAGCGCCGCGGCCGGGTGCTGGCCGCACTGACGCGCCTGAAGCAGATCTGCAATCACCCGGCGCACGCGCTCAAGGACGGCTCGCGGCTCGCGGGTCGGTCGGGCAAGCTCAACCGGTTCGACGAGCTGGTCGACGAACTGCTCGACGCTCGACGAGCGGGCGCTCGTGTTCACCCAGTTCCGCGAGATGGGCGATCTGCTCCAGGTGCACGTGCGCGACCGGTTCTCGATCGCGGCGCCCTTCCTGCACGGCGGTGTGTCGCAGGACGGGCCGCGACCGCATGGTCGCCGACTTCCAGTCGGGCGAGGCGCCACCGCTGCTCCTGGTCTCGCTCAAGGCCGGCGGTACCGGGCTCAACCTCACCGCTGCCAGCCAGGTGATCCACTACGACCGCTGGTGGAACCCGGCCGTCGAGGATCAGGCCACCGACCGGGCGTGGCGGCTCGGCCAGCAGCGCACCGTCAACGTGCACAAGCTGGTGTGCCAGGGCACCGTCGAAGAGCGGATCGGTCAGGTGATCGACGAGAAGCGGGCGATCGCCGACGCGGTCGATCGGCACCGGCGAGGCGTGGCTGTCCGAGCTGTCGACCGACGATCTCGCCGATCTCGTGTTGCTGGAGGGTCCGTGAGTCGTCCGCGCAAGCCGTACGGTCAGAACCCTCCGGGTCGGTTGCTCGGCACGATGATCAAGGTGCTCGCCGCCGAGATGAGCGACCAGGGCCGGCTGCGCGGGGCAAGCGATACTGGGCCGACGAGCGCGGTGATCGACATCGTGGTCGGCCACGGTGCGGTCACCGCCGAGGTCCAGGGTTCGCGCGCAGCAGCCGTACGTGGTGACCATCGAGGCCAGCGGCGGGTCGGGCGTGCCCGGCAAGCGCGAGGTGTGGGCGCAGTGCACGTGTCCCGACGACACCGGCACCGGTCTCGACCTCTGCAAGCACGCCGTGGCCGCGTTCTTCGCGCTTGGCCGACGAGGTCACGATCGAGCCCGAACTGGTCGACCGGTGGCGGCACAGCGCTCGGGTGGCGCGGGAGCCCGAGCCCGCCGACCCCGACGAGGTCGACCCGGCTCCGGCCGACGACCGTCGCGTCGACCGATGACGACGACGACGACGATGACGACGATGACGACGCCGACGGCCGGACGTCCGGCTCGGGTGCCGACGTGATCGAGCTGCGGCCACGCGTCGATGCCGACGCCGACGCGATCTCGCATCTGCTGCGGGCGCCCGCCGGAGCATCACCGCCCTCGTTCCCCGACGTCGACGAGCTCGACCACGGCCCGATCAGGAACCGGCAGCTCGCCGACGTCCTCGACGATGCCCTCGATCACCTCGCCATCCGCTGGGAGTGATCGGCCGCGCCCGCTCACACGTCGTCGGACGTCGCCGTGTCCGGGCCGGCGTGGCTGCCACGAAACGGGCGAGGATGAGCACCCGGAGTGGGCGGCGGGTCCTACACTCGGCGCATGTCGGGTGACATCGCAGCGGTCGTTCAGGCCCTCGTCGACAACGTCGACCAGGTCGTGCGCGGCAAACATCACGAGATCCGCATGGCCGTCGCGTGCCTGCTCACCGAGGGTCATCTGCTGCTCGACGACGTGCCCGGCACCGGCAAGACGTCGCTGGCCAAGGCGATCGCCGGCTCGATCGGCAGGCACCTGGAAGCGGGTCCAGTTCACGCCCGACCTCCTGCCCAGCGACATCACGGGCGTGATGGTCTACGACCAGTCGTCGGGCGCAGTTCAACTTCCGGGAGGGCCCGGTCTTCGCCAACGTGATGATCGGCGACGAGATCAACCGTGGCAGCCCCAAGACGCAGTCGGCGCTGCTCGAGGTGATGGAGGAACGGCAGGTCACGGCCGACGGCGTCGCCCGGCCGGTCCCACGACCCTTCTTCGTGCTCGCCACGCAGAATCCCCGCGACTTCCAGGGCACGTTCCCGCTCCCCGACGTGCAGCTCGACCGGTTCACGATGCGGATCAGCCTCGGCTACACCGATCACAACACCGAGGTGCGCGTGCTCGAGGACTACACGCGCGAGTCCCGCGACCTGGCCGTCGACGCGGTGACCGACGCCGACGACGCTCGAGAGCGTGATCGCCCAGGTCGACGGGATCGAGGTCGCCCCCGGCGTGAACGACTACATCGTTCGCATCGCCGAGTCGACGCGCGTCCACCCCGACCTCCGGCTCGGCGTGTCGACCCGCGGCACGATCGCGCTGTTGCGATCGGCCCGCGCCTGGGCGGCCACCGCAGAACGTGACTTCGTGACACCCGACGACGTCCAAGACGTCGCGCCTGCGGTGTGCTCGCACCGGATCGCACTGACACCGGAAGCCGAGCTCCGAGGTTCGGACACCGTGACCATCATGGCGAACCTGCTCGACGAAGTGCCGGTGCCGCGCAGCCGCGAGGGCTGATGCTGACCCGGTCGGGCCTCGGTGCCGCGGTCGCGGCCGTGATGATGGCGATCTGCGGCGCCTGGTGGCGGTACGAGGAGCTCGTGATCGCGGCCGTTGCCGCTGCCGTCGCCGTCGGCGTCTCGATCTGGAGCTCGCGTGCTGCCCAGCGGGCTCAGGTGGTGCGCACCGTTGTCGTCGCCCCGCGTCGCCCGTGGCGATCCGATCCGGGCCGTCTACCGCGTCACGAATCCCGGCCGTCGCCGGCTCGCGCCGGTGACGATCGTCGACCAGTGCGACGAGCAGGAGGTCCGGGTCGACGTTCCGGAGATCCCGGCCGACGATCGCGCCGAGGCATTGGGCCTCATCCCGACCCGTCGTCGGGGGGTGTTCCCGATCGGACCATGGTCGATCGAGCGCATCGATCCCTTCGGGCTGGCCGTCGGGCGACGGCACGGGCACGACGTCGGACGGATCATCGTGCACCCGCGGATCTATCCGCTCGGTGGCCCGTACGGAGCGATGCACGTCGTCGAGGACGAGGCCGTGGTCCGAACCGCCGCGTCCGACCCCCTCAGTGGGTTCGTGTCGTTGCGTGAATACGTCGACGGTGACGACCCCCGACTCATCCACTGGCCGACGTCGGCTCGTATGGGCACGTTGATGCTGCGCGAGCACGTCGAACTGCGGCGACCGGAGTTCACCGTGGTGCTCGACGCGGTCGACCACGTCGCGACGCCGGACGACTTCGAGGAGATGGTCGACGTCGCGGCGTCGGTGGCCGTGCACGCGCTCGGCAGCGGGGTGACGGTCCGCTTGCGAACCACGGCACGCGAGCATCCCGGGCTACGTCGTTCCCTCGACCGCGACACGCAGGTGCTCGATCTGCTCACCCCGGTCCGACAGTGCGACGAGACGGCGGCGCTCGCGCTGGCCGAGGTCTTCCACGGCGGGCTCGACCACACGACGATCGTGCTGGTCACCGGTCCGCTCGGCCCGTCGACGACGCTGCCCAGTGCCGACAAGCTGTCGGTGATCAGGATCGGCACGGGCTCGGCGTCCGGTTCCGGTATCACGATGGCGGCCACGGACGCGTCCGAGTTCGTCCAACGGTGGCGACCATGGACGTGAGCCGCATCAGGATCGGCCTGACGCTCGTGCTCGGTGCACTGCTCGCGGTGACGGCCGGCGGAGCGTTCGACGAGCTGCAGTGGCCGTTGTTCGCGCCCGCTCCTGTTCATCGGTCCGACCGCCGCCCTGATGACCCGTCAGCCCGTGGTCGCGAGGGTGTTCGTGGCGGTCGTGGCCGTGCTGGCCGGTGTGACGTCGGCGGTCGTGTTGGCCGGCGGTGCCGTCGGAGACGTCACCGAGGCCCTGGTGCAGGGGCCGCGCCAACTCCTCACGACCGAGTGGCCCAGCCCGGCCGTGCCGACCGTCGTCGGCGCCGTCGCGTTGCTGACCGGTGGCACGACCGCGATCGCGGCCGACCTCGCCGGGCGCAGTCGGCTGCACCTCGCGCCGCTCGCGGTCGTCGTCGTCGGGTGGGCGGCCGCGCTGTCGATCGGTGCGCCGGTCCAGCCTCCCGGTTGGGTGATGGTGATCGGCGGTGCCACCGCGCTCGCCCTCGCGCTGGTGCCGAGTCGAGGGTGCGACGCCCGTCACCGGTCTGGTTCGAGCCGATCGCACGGTGGTCGTGACCGTCGCCGCCGTGGCGGCAGCAGCGATCGGCACGGCGGGCGCGGTGGCGTGGGCCGATCGCGCCGATCCGCGCCAGACCGAGGACGCCGAGCTGAACGCCGCCGTGCTCGACCCGGTCGAGGCGATGGTGGCCCTGCGCGACGCCGATCCGCCAGTTCGACCCTGTACGCGATCACCGACCGCTCCCGGGTGGTGGGACAGTCGTTGCCGGCCCGCTGGAGGATCGCTGCGCTCGACACGTACGACGGTCAGCGTTGGGTGCCCCGTCTGACGCTCCGGCCGATCGGCGGTCGCCTCGGCCTGCCGTCTCCTCCGAGCGCCGACCTGCCACCACCCATCAGCTACGCGCTCGAGTACCTCTCCGACGATCTCGACCTGCTGCCGTTCCCGGGCCCGCCGTTGTCGGCCAGCGTCGACGTGGAGACCGACATCGACCGTGTCGCGGTGCGACCGCTCGAACGGCCGACCGAGGGAACGATCGTGATCGTCGAGTCGGAGGTCGCACTCACCTCGCGGTCGTCGCTGATCGGCCCCGTCGCGTCTCGCCAGGTCGACGAGATCGCCGCGGGATTCACCGAACAGGCCGAACGTCTCGTCCGGCACCGGCACCGTCGTCGAACGGCTGCGCCGGATCGAGGCGACGATGCGAGACGAGTGGCAGCTCGATTCGGAGACACCCGGTGGCGGTCAGCAGCTCGCGTTGATCGAACGGTTCGTCACCGACACGAACCGGGGCACCGAGGAGCAGTTCGTGACGGCGTTCGTGCTCATGACCCGGTCGCTCGGGTTCGACGCCCGGGTCGCGACCGGCTTCGTGGTGCCGCCGGAAGTTCTCGTCTCACCGCTGCCGCTCGACTCCAAGATGGCGTCGGTCTGGCCCGAGGTTCGCCTCACGAACGTCGGTTGGGTCGCGTTCGACCCCGTCCCGTCGATCGAGGCGAGCGAGGACGACGACCAACCGCCCCAGCCGGAAGCCCAGACGCCTGCCGCTGCCCAGCCGCCGATCGCTCCGCCCACCGACGACGTCGACGACGTCGACGACGAGGTGATCGAGATCGAGGTCGGGAGCAGCCGCTGGGACGTGTTCCGGAGGTGGATCGTGCGCGGTGGTGCCGTGGCCTCCCTCGCCGTGCTCCCGTTCCTCCTGGCGATCGGCACCATCATCGGCCTGAAGTGGATGCGTCGTCGCCGGCGGCGGCGCGACCCCGACCCGGTGCGGCGCATCAGGGGTGTCTGGGCCAACGCCACCGATTCGCTCGTCGACGCGGGCCTGATGATCGGGCCGAGCTGGACCGACGACCGGATCGCAGCCGATGGCGCCGAGTTGGCGCCCTCGGTGCCGCACGAGATGCGACGGCTCGCAGCGATGTCGACGCAGGTCACGTTCGGTTCGACCGAGGCGGCGGCGATCGCTCGCCGACGATGCGCTGCTCACGTCGGAGTGCGGTCGACCAGGCGATCCGCGGGGCTCGATCCCGCTGGCAGCGGATCGCCTGGCGGTTGAGCCTCAGATCGCTGCGCCAGTCGACGCGATCTCCGGTGGCGCCGGCCGCGTGAGTGCCCGACCCGGGCGTCGGCACCTCGGAGGTTCGGTCGCGCCCGTCACCCGCCGACGAGCTCGTCGCGCAGTTCCCGCTTGACGAACTTGCCGCTCGCGTTGCGCGGCAGCTGTTCGCTGCGGAACCACATCGTCGTCGGGATCTTGAACTCGGCGATCCGGTCGGCCAGGAACGTCGCGAGCTCGTCCTCGGTCGTGGTCGAGCCCTCGCGCAGCACGATCGCGGCGGCGACGGCCTCGCCGAGCCGGTCGTCGGGCACCCCGAACACGGCGGCCTCGGCCACGTCGGGATGCTCGTAGATCGCTGCCTCGACCTCGGAGCAGTAGACGTTCTCGCCGCCGCGCAGCACCATGTCCTTGACGCGGTCGACGATGAAGACGAACCCGTCCTCGTCGATCCGAGCGATGTCGCCGGTGTGGAACCATCCGTCGACGATCGACTCCGCCGTCGCATCGGGCCGGTTCAGATATCCCTTGATCACGATCGATCCGCGCACGCAGAGCTCGCCGAGCGCGTCGGGGCCCTCGACGACGTCACCGTCGGCGTCTTCGAGTCTCGCATCGAGGGTGGGCACGACGCGACCGCACGATGCGGGCTTCTCGGTGTAGAGGCGGGCCTGGTTGGCGGTGACGATGCCGTGGGTCTCGGTGAGGCCGTAGCCCGTGCCCGGCGCGCCGCCGGTCAGCGTCTTGTCGATCTTGTCGACGAGGTCGGGTTGGGTCGGAGCCCCGCCGCCGCTCATGCCCTTGAGCGACGAGGTGTCGCGAGTTGCCCAGTCGGGGTGCGTGAGCAGCTCGCGGCTCATCGTCGGGACCCCGGAGAAGTTGGTGACCCGCTCGCGTTCGATCAGTTCGAGCGCTCGCGCCGCGTCCCACTTGTAGGTGAACACGATCGTGCCGCCGGCGATCGTGCACGGTTGCAGCAGGCAGTTGTTCGCGGTCACGTGGAACAGCGGCGTCGGCGCCATGAACACGGGCGGCGTCGCGGCTCCCGGGTCGGGCGCCGCGTCCACGGGTCGACCGGTCGCGGCGGCCGCCTTGGACTCGGCCAGCGCGGAGACGGTGGTCATGAACGCGAGGTTCAAGACGTTGTGGACCGAGCCGCGGTGCGTGAGCTGGGCACCCTTGGGAGGGCCGGTGGTTCCCGACGTGTAGAAGATCGTCGCGTCGTCGTCGGGATCGATGTCGGCGTCGGGGAGGGCATCGGGTGCCGCCGCCGGCCGCACGACGTCGAACCACCTGGTCGCGTCGTCGGGAAGCGTGCGGTCGCTCCGCACGGAGATCACGTGGAGCGGTCGCTCGGCTCGGAGCGCAGGGAGCGCCGGCAGCACCCGCTCGAGGCGTTCGTCGTCGACGATCAGCACCTTCGGCCGTGAGTCGCCGAGCCCGTACTCCATCTCCGGAGTCGTCCACCAGGCGTTGAGGCCGACGACGGCGGCGCCGATCGACACGGTCGCCCAGTAGCTGACGACCCACTCGGGGTAGTTGCGCATCGCGACACCGACACGATCACCCGAACCGACGCCGTGCTCGTCACGGAGCAGGGCTGCCAGTGCCCTCACCTGCGCGCCGATCTCCGCGTACGAGCAGCGCTCGTCCTCGAACACGACGTACGTGCGGTCGCCGTGACCGGCGGCGAGCTCCCAGAGCGACCGCATCGTCGGAGGCGCACTGTCGAACACGCGCATCGGGATGCCCCGCACCTCGATCTCGGACATCGCGAACGGCGCGCCTTGGGCCGTCAGCTCGGCCCAGGCTTCGTTGAACTGGTCGATCACATCGACATGATGGCCGCGCGCCGTGCGGGGAGGCGAATGGGTCCGCGACGCCGTCAGGACAGGTGCCCGATGACGAGTCCGCGGAGCTGATCGATGTTGACGCCCTTCGGTGCACTCACCCAGACGATGTCGCCGCGTGTCGAGCATGCACCCCTCGGCGAGCTGTCGGCGGCGGGTCGGTCGCTTGGACGACTTGACCTTGTCCATCTTCGTGGCGACCACCGTGTGGGGCACCTCGTTGTCCCGCAGCCAGGCGAGCATCTGCTCGTCGAGCGGTGTCGGCCCGATGGCGCCGTCGACCAACACGAAGACCATCTCCAGGCCCTCACGTTCGAGGAGGTAGCCCTCGATCATCTCCGGCCAGTCACGACGGACATGGCCGGGGACCTTCGCGTAGCCGTACCCGGGCAGGTCGACGACCGTGCCGCCGCCCCCGTGCTCGAAGATGTTGATCAGTTGTGTTCGGCCCGGCGTGTTCGACACGCGTGCCAGCTGCTTCTGGTTCGCGAGGGCGTTGATCAGCGACGACTTGCCCACGTTCGAGCGGCCGACGAACGCGACCTCGGCGTCGGTGTCGGGCAGCTGCGACGTGCGGGTGGCCGATGAGAGGAACGTCAGTTGCAGCGGCCGCCCGGACATCCCCGCAGTGTACGAGGGGTCTCGGCCGGCAGGGCCGGCCTCAGCCGGCGACGAGCGTGGCGAGGGCCCAGGCCGCGACGACGAACCCGAGACCGGCGTAGAGCAGGCTGCGACCGACCGGAGCTCGTTCGAGGTGGCCCTCCTCGGTCTGGGCGGGCGGCTTGACCACGGCAAGGAGGTTGCCGGCGCACAGCGCTCCACCAAGGGCCAGCGCCAGCCAGGCGAGCAGGTCTTCGCCGAGGAACATGCCCCACATCATGGCGTGACTTCCGGCGAGTGGCACCGGTCGCGGTGCAGTTGGACGCGGCCGTGACGTCATCTGGGACACTGATCGCATGGTTGCCGACACGGTGATGGATCTGTTCGAACGCTCGTCGTCGGCGCTGACGTTCGACGACGGCACGATCGTCGGTTCGGCGGCGTTGGCCGACGAGGGTCGCCGGCTGGCGCGATCGCTGCGCGACCGCGGACTGGAGCCCGGCGACCGCATCGCCCTGCACCTGCCGAACGGCGCCGACTACGTGCGGCTTCTGCTCGCCGCGGCCGCCGGTGGGTTCGTCGCCGTCTCCGTGAACACCCGCTACTCCGACGCCGAGGTCGCCGACCTGATTGCCCGTTCCGGGGCGCGGACCGCGTCGCTCGACCACGACTGGCGCGGGTCGCCCCCGGTCTCCAGTCTCTGCGAGCCCGACGACGGGTTCCTCGTGTTCACCACATCGGGCACGACGAACGCGCCGAAGATGGTGCTCCACACGCAGCGATCGATCGCGGTCCATGCGGTCGACGCGGCTGCGGCGTTCGGGTACGGGAGAGACGACACGGTGCTGGTGGCGATGCCGTTGTGCGGGACGTTCGGACTGACCTCGCTGACCGCCGCCGTGGCGGGTGGGAGTTCGGTGGTGGTCACGAACTTCCAGGTCGAGCGGACCGCTGCTCTGATCGAGTCGCGAGGGGTGACGGCCGTGAACGGCAGCGACGACATGTTCCACCGGCTGATGGCACACGGCGCCGACCTGTCGACGATCCGGCTCGGCGGAGTGGCGCGCTTCAACACGAGCCTCGACAGCGTGGTCTCGGACGCCGAGGTTCGCGGGGCCACGTTGTCGGGGTTGTACGGCATGAGCGAGGTGCAGGCGTTGTTCAGCCTGCGCGATCCCGGACTCGACGCCGACGACCGGATCCGCCCCGGCGGGACACTGGTCTCGCCGAGTGCCGAGTTCCGACTGGTCGGCGACGAGCTCGAGGTGCGGGGCCCCAGCTTGATGGCGGGGTATCTCGCGGACGGTGGTGTCGGGATCGACGACGAGCTCACCGCCGCCCATCTCCACGACGGCTGGTTCCGCACCGGCGATCTCGCTCTCGCCGAGGACAGCCGCACGTTCGAGTTCCTCGCTCGCCGCGGCGATGCGCTCCGGCTGGGTGGCTTCCTCGTGCACCCGCTCGAGATCGAGTCCGTGATCACCGGCGTGCCCGGCGTCGCCGCGGCGCAGGTGGTGGCGGTCGACCGGCCCGACGGGGCACGCCCCGTGGCGTTCGTGATCGGTGCCGCCGACGAGGCCGAGGTGATCGACGCGTGCCGGCGTCGGCTGGCAGTCCACAAGGCGCCGATCCGGGTGTTCACGGTCGATGAGTTCCCGACGACACCGAGTGCCAACGGCACGAAGATCCAGCGAACCAGGTTGCGCGAACTCGCCGCCGACCTCCTCGCCGGCGATGGCTAGCGCGGGGAGTTCTCCCCATTCCACCTGGTCAGAACGTTCTCTACGGTGACTCGTGTCGGCCACACGGGTCGACACGACAGAGAAGGAAACATCATGGCCAACTTCACCGGAATGGACATCCCTGCCGTTCGGAACCTCTCCAAACAGCTCAAGGGCCGCGCCGACGAGATCCAGACGATCAGTCAGCAGCTCACGTCGCAGCTCGACTCGACGCCCTGGAAGGGCCCCGACCGGCAGCAGTTCCACGGTGAGTGGAACGGTCGGTACCGGCAGGCGCTCAACACGGTCGTGCAGGGGCTCGAGCAGGCGTCGCAGACCGCCCAGCGCAACGCCGACGAGCAAGAGCAGGCATCCAGCCGCTGAGGCTGATCCGTCATGCCCATGTTCGGTGCCGACATCGCGGCGCTTCGCCGGTTCGCCTGGTCACTGCGACGCAGGAAGCAGGAGATCGACGCGACACGCCAGCGTCTGGCGGTCGTGGTCGAGGGCCTGCCCTGGACCGGTGACGACCACGACCGATTCGTCGAGGAGTGGCGTCGGGTGCACAGCCCGGCACTGATGTCGATCGTCACCGAGATGTCGCAGGCATCCAACCAGGCCGCGTACCACGCCGACCGGCAGGAACAGGCGTCCCGCCGCGGCTCCTGAACTCGCCCGACGACCACGAGGAACTCATGCCCACCACCCTGCGCGGCGCCGATGCCGACGAACTCGAACGGATTGCGCAGACGCTCCGGTCTGCTGCCGACGAGCTCGACGGCCATGCCGGTTCGCTCACGTCGACGCTGCGAAGCGTCGCGTGGGTGGGTGGTGTCGCGACCGCGGTTCGGTTCGCAGTGGAGCGGTGGCCACCGGCCTCGCATCCTCTCGACGGCCCGGTACGTTCGCGATGCCGCGGTCCAACTCGACCGCAACGCCGCCGAGCAGCGGCTCGCCAGCCGGGCCCGAGCGGGCGGCCCCGGTGATGCGGGCGGCAGCGGGCCGACGCCAACGGTGTCGCCTCCCGCCGGCGACCTGATCGGTCCACCCGCGCCCGAACCGCAACCTGCCGGCGGTTCGTCGTCATCGGTCGAGCCGCCGGGTTCGGAGGTGCTCGACCGACTCGAGGAGGTTCTCGGAGCGCTCGGACTCGGTCGCGACGTGCTCGAACTGATCGGCGAACACGCCGAGTTGTTCGAGGGGTTGGG
Organism: uncultured Acidimicrobiaceae bacterium; assembly: GCA_963827775.1. Classification (GTDB taxonomy): domain Bacteria; phylum Actinomycetota; class Acidimicrobiia; order Acidimicrobiales; family Ilumatobacteraceae; genus Ilumatobacter. Next base: position 111,012 of record CAWHCI010000004.1, read on the forward strand.
CTTCGACGAGTTGCTCGACGTCCTGTCGAACGACGCGTTCTCGGCCGTTCTCAAAGGCCTCGACACCGTGATCAGTGTCGGCGACGTCGTCGTCGACCTGGTGAAGGATTTCGTCGAGAACCCGGGCCTCCCCTTCGACGAACGCATCGTGCACGCGCTCGCAGATGCAGCGACACGATTCGGACTCGACCAGGGCGCCGAATACGCCGCCAATTTCCTCGCGCAGGCCACGACGGCGGCACTCCTCCCCGGTGTGGGCGCGGCGCTGGCCCCGTTCGTCGGCAAGGCTGCCGGGATCGTGGCCGGCGAGATCCTGGGAGTCATCGTCGATGCCGTCGACGGGGCCACCGACATCGTCGATCTCGCGGCCGATGCCGCCGTCGAGGCGTATCAGGCGCTCAAGGAGACGTTCGGGGTGATCCTCGACGCCGCCGGTGCCGTGATCGACGTCGCAGATGCGGCGCTCGACCTGACCGTCGACGCGGCCGGCGTGGTCGTCGACGCCGGTGGTGCGGTGGTCGACGGTGTCGTCGACGCGGGTGGTGCGGTCGCGGGCGGCATCGCCGACGCCGGCAGTACCGTCGGCGGCTGGTTGGGGTTGTGACCGGCCATGACGAGATCCGACGAGCCCGCATCGATCGACGAGACGATCACGATGACCGACCCACACCGCCCCGGTGATCAGACCGAACCGGACGCCGACTCCCGAACGAGCGAGATCATGACGCACGCCTCATCCGCCCGACCCACCACCGCCGGTGCGACGTTCCACGCCACCCGCGACGAACTCGTCGGCGACCAACCCCTGCTCGGCTCGGCCGAGATCGCTCGGTCGTACTGCCGCGCGGCCGACCGGGTCGCCAGCGTCGTGGCGATCACTCCCGGTCGCATCCGGCGAGTCGACTGCTGGCTCGGCGGTGTCGGATTCGTGACGCACGCCGCGTCCACCGACCCCACGCAGGCCCTGCTCGGGTCGGTGTGCGACCGCGACCGCGCCGCCGAGCTGACCGGATCGCTCGTTGGTTCACTCGTCGGCGGACTCCCGGCCGATGCCTCCGATTCCGCCATCGATCTCGGCCACGTCGGGAACATCGCGCCGAGCACGATCCCCGCCGGTGCCGACTGGGTGGTGATCGTCTCGTCGAAGCAGACCGAACACGACGCGACACCGCAGCGGATCGTGGTCGCCCGTCGCGCCGGGGGCCTTGCCGTCGCGCCGCTCGAGTCGCTCGACGAACCGACCAGTGTCGAGCCGGCCTCACCCGCCCAGCTCGAACACCAGCTCACCGAGCTGCTCGGTCCACTCCCGAAGTCCGTGGTCGAGTTGCTCGCCGACGACTGACCGCGGTGACCCGGCCGCACGCTGATGCCAAACTGGCGTGATGCAACCCGGGTACGGCCCGCCGTCGGCCGGCGAGCGCTGGAACGTCAACATGCCGGCCGTCATCGGTGTCGTGTTCGTGTTCCTCGTCGGCGTGGTCGTGTGGGTGATCGCGACGTCGGCGGACGGTGACGAGGTGGGTTCGGCCACGTCGTCCCAGCCGTCGACCGCCGCCGCGACCACCACGCTCGCCACGACCAGCACGCCGGCGCCCACGCTGTCGCCGACGCCGCTGCCCACGAGCACCACCGCGGCGCCGGCACCCACGACCACCTCACCGGCCAGCACCACGACCACCACCCCCGCGACCACGGCCCCCGCGACCACCGCCCCCGCCGACACGTCGGCGCCGGCCACGACATCACCGGACTCCGAGCCCGATGCCGTCACGGGTGACCTCGATGTGCCGGGCCGACCGATGCAGCGCCCGCCCTGCGACGGCGGGTTCATCACGATCGTCGGGTCGCCGGTCGGCGACCAGGCCACCGCCGTCGCCGTGGGCGCCGTCCTCGACCAGTACCCCGGCACGAACTACCTGCGCACCGATCAGACGTGTCCGTCGCTCGCACCGGACGCCGACGGCGAGCCGATCTACGTCATCTACTTCGGGCCCTTCGCGGTCGCGTCCGACGCCTGCGCGGCGCGAGCCGAGGGGCCGGATGACGCCTACGCCCGCACCCTGAGCGACGAGCTCGGCCCCGACCATTCGGTCACCTGCACCTGACGGGGAGTTCTCCCCATGTCCCGGAGCGGGTCCACCGGGCACCATGGCGTCATGGAGTCAGTCGCCGTCGTCGCGGCACCCGAGACCACCTTGCTGCGCGGCGGTGCCGCCACCGCGACCGGTCATCATCGCCGCGACAACGAGGACGCGTTCGTGTGCGGCCCCACGTGGTTCGCCGTCGCCGACGGGATGGGCGGCCAACAGGCGGGTGACGTCGCCAGCCGTCTCGCCGTCGACCTCGTACACCGGGCACCACCCGCCGACTCCGTCGACGACGTGTTGGCGATCGTCGACCGTGCCAACTCGCATCTCCGCGACTGGGCGCGGCGCGACGGTGCGACCGGAATGGGAACGACGCTGGTCGCGACGACGCCGCTCGCCGATGGCGTGGCGGTCGTGAGCATCGGTGACTCGCGCTGCTACCACCTCACCGGCGGGAGCCTGACGCTCGTCACCCACGACCACTCTCACGTGCAGGAGCTGGTCGATCTCGGCCGGGTCGCGCCCGGCGACGCACCCGGTCATCCACTGCGCCACATCGTGACGCGCTCGCTCGGCGTCGATGCCGTCGCACGCCCCGACCTGTGGGTGCTGCGACCTCCGGTCGGCCGGCTGCTCCTCTGCTCCGACGGGTTGAACGCGGAGCTGTCGTCGCGAACGATCGGTCGGGTGCTCTGCGGCGTGCACGACCCGCAGGCGGCGGCCGAACGCCTCGTCGGCCTCGCCCTCCGGGGCGCGGCTCGCGACAACCTGACGGCGCTCGTCGTCGACTCGCGAGGCGGTGTCGCGTGACCGCCACACGCTTCACCCCGGGCCCCGCGACCGCCTACGTGTTCGACGACGTGATCGCTGTCGTCGCCGATGCCGGGGTCGATGCCGGGGTCGATGCTGCGGTCGACCCCGACCTGATGTCCAGGTGCGCGTCGCCGCCGGGCTGGCCGGCGCTCCTCGAGTCGATCGCCGATCTGAACACCGTCGCCGTCGTGGCGCACTTCGACGATCTCCTCCGGGTCGCGGCGGTCGGCGCCGTGACCGTCGACGTCGAGGGGCCCGAGGGCGCTCGTCAGATCGACGGAGGCGACGAGCTGATCACCCACGAGCTCGCCGGTGTACGAACGGTCACGATCCGGACCGCCGGGGTGGGCGTGGGCGACGAGCCGACCCACTGCGTCGACGACGGCGTGGTGCCCGCATCGCTGGTGTCACGCCACCTGGTGACGCCGGCCGCTGCTGCGAGCGATCCCTTCGACGCCCTCTTCGGAACCACCGAGGTCCGCACCGTCGAGACCGCCGCGGTGCGGCCCGACGACGCCGGCGTCGGCCGCGACGCGACCCCGATCGGGGTGCTCGTGTTCTCGACCGGCGCCCGGGTGGTGGTCGACCGCACGATCGTGCTCGGCCGGAACCCGCGCCACATCGACGGACCGGGTGGTGAGGCCACGGCGGAGTCCGATCCGCGCCGCGTGAAGGTGGCGGCGCCCGGCGTGTCCCGTCGGCACGCGTTGATCCGCGTCGATCGATGGCACGCATCCATCGACGATCTCGGTTCGTCGAACGGCACCCGGGTCGCGCTCCCCGGGCGCACCCCGATGCCGATCCGGCCGGGCCGGCCCGTCGACCTCGTCCCGGGTGCGGTCGTGGACCTCGGTGGCGAGGTCTCGTTCGCCGTGGAGGAAGTGGCATGACACAGTGGTCCGGCATCATCGAACGGCCGATCGACGTACGGGTCGACCGGCGGCCCGACCCCACGGAGATCGACATGACCACCAGCGCCACCGGCGGCGCCGCACCTTCGACGCGGCCCGAGATCGAGTTCTGCGGTGAGGTCACCCGCGTCGATCGGGATCCGTTCACGATCGGGCGCGACGCCGACGTCGTCATCGAGGACGACAACCGCTTTCTGCACCGCCGGTTCCTCAGCCTCTCCGAGTCGCAGGGTGTGTGGCTGCTCGCCAACGTCGGTACCCAACTCACCGCGACGGTGTCCGATCACGACGGCCGCCTCGAGGCGTTCCTGTCTCCGGGCGCGGTGCTGCCGCTCGTGTTCGCCGAGACGCTCGTGCGGTTCACCGCCGGACCGACCTCGTACGAGTTCTCGATCACGCTGCCCGACCCGGTGTTCGTGGCGGGCCAGATCGACGAGAACGAGTCGGGTGACACCACGGTCGGGCGGACCGTCATGACCCCGGACCAACTCCGGCTGATCCTTGCGCTGGCCGAGCCGGCGCTGCTCGGCCGGGCCCGCGGTGGCACTGCGCTGCCGTCGTCGGGGGATGCCGCGCAGCGCCTCGGGTGGACGACGACGAAGTTCAATCGCAAGCTCGACAACGTGTGCCAGAAGCTGTCGGCGCAAGGGGTCCGCGGCCTGCACGGCGAGCCGGGTCGACTGGCGTCGAACCGCCGTGCCCGACTCGTCGAGTACGCGCTCGCGGTCCGTCTCGTGACACGTGACGATCTCGTACTCATCGATCCCGAGGCGGCGGATCCCGGCGCTGCCGAACGCGGGTGAGGTCATGCAGCTCAAGCTGAGGGTGCTCGCCGACGGCGTCGCCGACGACGTGCTCGTCGCGGTCGACCCTCGGGCCACGGTGGGGGAGCTGGCCGTGGCGCTGTTCCCCGACTCGGTGCCGTGCCTGGCATCGGTCGACACGCTCGGCCTCGTGGTCGACGTCGACTCGGCCATGCGCCGGGTGGTGGCTCCGGCCACGACCATCGACGAGTCGGGGTTGCGATCGGGGTGTTCCGTCGGTCCGAGCACGTCGGCGCCGACGTCGAGCTCCGCGCCGGAGGACGCCGCCGCGACGTTGACGGTGCACGACGGCCCGGATGCACCGATGACGCTGCCGCTCCACGGTGGTCGCAACACCGTCGGTCGCGGGCGTGACCGCGACGTTCGGCTCCTCGATCCGCTGGTGAGCAAGCGGCACGCCGAGATCATCGTCGGCGACGTCGTGGAGATCGTCGACGCATCGTCGGCCAACGGGTTGCTGATGAGCGGCCGAACCGTTCGTCGCGCGGTGCTGCACCCCGGTGACCGCATCGTGCTGGGCGGCACCACGATCTCCGTCGCGCATCATGAACTCGGCGGCGGGAGGTCGACGCCGTCCGGCAACGACGTGGCGTTCAACCGATCGCCTCGCCTCGACCCCCGGTACGAGGGCATCGAGCTGAGGGCACCCGAACCGCCCCAGCCGCCCGCAGCGCAACGATTTCCGATCGCCACCGTCGTCGCGCCCATCGTGCTGGCCGGCGTGCTGTTCGCGGTCACCCAGAACCTGCTGTCGATCGTGTTCTTCGCGCTGAGCCCGATCATCATGATCGGGAGCTGGTGGGAGACACGGGCGGCCAACAAGAAGCAGGTGGTCGTGGGCACGGCTCGATTCCGGGCCGCTCTGACCGACCTCGCGGTGCAGCTCGGGTATGCCCAGGATCTCGAACGGGCCGGGCGCCGTCGTGAACACCCGAGCGTCGTGGACGTGATCGATGCCGTCGACGCCCGCGCGCCCCTCGTGTGGACCCGGCGGCCCGAACACGATGCGTTCGGCCAGGTGCGGTTGGGTCTGGCGACGCAGGCGTCGCGGAACTCGGTGGAGATGCCGTCGAACAACGCGACGTTGCCGGGGCTCTGGCAGGAACTCACCGACACGGTCTGCCGCTTCGCCGAGGTGACGGGCGTGCCCGTCGTCGCCGACATGGCGTCGTGCGGCAACGTCGGCGTCGGCGGCCCCGATCCCGTCGCCGAGCCGGTGCTGCGCGGCCTGCTGGCTCAGTACGTGGCCCTGCACTCGCCGGCCGAGTTCGCCGTCGTCGGATTCGCACCGGACCAACGGTGGGATTGGATCAAGTGGCTGCCGCACACCGATGGCGCACGGCTGGCCGGGAACGCCGCCGAGTGCACGGCCCTCGCGACCTGGGTCGAAGCACTGATCGACGAACGGTGGGCCGCCCGCACGAGCGACGACGGGCCCGCTCCCTTGCCGATGGTGCTGGTCGTCGTGCACGACGACGCTGCCGTCGACCGTCCACGACTCGTGCAGATCGCCGAGCGGGGGCCGGGCGTGGCGGTCCATGTCGTCTGGTCTGCGGCGTCCGTCGAGCGACTTCCGGCGGTCTGCCGGACGTTCGTCGACGTCGACGCGAACACCGGTCGCGGCCGCGCCGGGTTCGTGCAGGATGGCCACGCCGTCTCCGATCTCGTGATCGAACCGGCGGGCCTCGCCGCGACCACCCGGCTGGCCCGGCGGCTGAGCCCGCTCGTCGACAACGGTGCCGCCGTCGACGTCGCGTCCGAGCTTCCGAGATCGGTGGCGTTCGTCGATCTCGTCGGTGACGAGCTCGCCATGTCACCCGATGCGGTCACCGATCGTTGGCGCGAGAACGAGTCGCTCCCGTTGGTGAGCGGGTCGCCACGTTCCCGAGACCGCGGTCTGCGTGCGGTCGTCGGCGAGGCGGTCGACGGTCCACTCCACCTCGACCTGCGAACGCAGGGGCCGCATGCGCTCGTGGGAGGCACGACCGGTTCGGGCAAGAGTGAATTCCTCCAGAGTTGGATCCTCGCGATGGCCGCCGACAACAGCCCGTCGCGCGTGACGTTCCTGCTCGTCGACTACAAGGGCGGCGCCGCCTTCGCCGACTGCGTCGATCTGCCGCACTGCGTGGGCCTCGTGACCGACCTGAGTCCGCATCTCGTCCGCCGAGCACTCGCCTCGCTCGATGCCGAACTCCGCCACCGGGAGCAACTGCTCCACGACAAGCGCGCCAAGGATCTCGTCGAACTCGAACGGAGAAACGATCCGGACTGCCCCCCGAGCCTGGTCATCGTCGTCGACGAGTTCGCGGCGTTGGTGACCGAGGTCCCCGAGTTCGTCGACGGCGTGGTCAACGTCGCGCAGCGTGGTCGGTCCCTGGGTCTGCACCTGGTGCTGGCGACGCAGCGGCCCGCAGGCGTCATCAAGGACAATCTGCGCGCGAACACGAACCTGCGGATCGCGCTGAGGATGGCCGACGAGACCGACTCCGACGACGTGATCGGAACGGCCCAGGCCGCGATGTTCGACCCCGACGTGCCGGGCCGGGCGATCGTCCGGTCCGGCCCGGGTCGGGTGACGGCATTCCAGGCGGCCTACTCCGGTGGTCACTTCGCCGGTCGCACGAGGCGGACGCCGATCGACGTCGCCGGGTTGCGCTTCGGCACACCCCTCCCCTGGGCGGGTCATCACGCCGACCTGGCTCCCGTGTCGCCGCCTCCGGCCGGGCCGTCGGACATCGAGCGCGTGGTTCACACGATCGGCCGGGCCGCGATGCAGCTGAACCTTCCGCCGCCACGCCGCCCGTGGTTGCCCGAATTCGCGGCGCGGTATCGCCTCGAAGCCCTGCCGACCGACCGTACCGACGACACGATCGTGTTCGGCGTCGCCGACGAACCGGACCGCCAGCGTCAACCCGTGGTCGCGTTCCGCCCCGATCTCGACGGCAACATGGCGGTGTTCGGGACGGGCGGGACCGGCAAGAGCGGTGCGCTGCGGGCCATCGGTCTGGCAGCCGGGTTCGGGGCGGCGCGAGGCGGCCCCGTGTGGGTGTACGGACTCGACTTCGGTTCGCGTGGGCTGCAGCCACTGGCGCCACTCCCGCACGTCGGCAGCATCATCTCCGGCGACGACGGCGAGCGGGTTCAGCGCCTGCTGCGCTTCCTGCAGGGACTGCTCGATGAACGCGCCGAACGTTTCGCGGCTGCCGAGGCGGCGACGATCGACGGGTACCGCCGACGGACCGGCCGTCACGACGAGGCTCGGGTCATCCTGCTCGTCGACGGCGTCGGCTCGTTCCGCACGGAGTACGAGGGTGGTCTGCTGAATCGGTGGTGGGAGCTCTTCCTCACGATCGCAGCAGAAGGCCGCGGGCTCGGTGTGCACGTCGTGATGTCGGGCGACCGACCGTCGGCCGTGTCGTCGAACCTCGCATCCTCGGTGCAGCGCCAACTCGTGCTGCGGCTCGCGAACGAGATGGACTACGCGATCGTCGACGTACCCGCCGATGCGTTCGGACCGGGGACGCCACCCGGCCGCGGCTTCCTCGACGACCGCCAGATCCAGGTCGGCGTGATCGGCGGGGTGGGCGATCTGGCCGAACAAGGTGCCGAGATCGAGCGTTGCGCGGCCGCTCTGGAACGCAACGGGGTCCTGGGCGCGCCGCCGATCGAGTCGTTGCCGGCCCAGGTGGCGCTGACCGAGCTCCGATCCGGATCCGAGCATCCCACGATCGGGTTGGCCGACGACACGCTCGACCCGGTCGGATTCGAGACCGACGGAGCGTTCCTCGTGGCCGGCGCGCCCCGGAGTGGCCGGAGCACCACGGTCGCCACGATGATCCGGAGTATCGCCGCCACCAGGCCGGACACCGACTTCGTGCTGTTCGGTCAGCGGCGATCGCCACTGACCTCGGTGACCCGCTGGGCGGCCGCCGCACACGGGCCGGCGGAGATCGAACAGCTCGCCACGAAACTCGCGGCACGTCTCGCGGAGGCGGCCGGGCGATCGATCGTGATCGTCGTCGAGGCGATCGGGGAACTGCTCGACACGCCGGCCGACATGCCGCTCCAGGATCTCCTTCGGACGAGTCGTGACCACGGCGTGTTCGTGATCGCCGAGGGCGAGACGAGCACCGTCGGCGGCTCGTGGCCGCTGCTGCAGGCCGTCAAGTCATCACGTTGCGGCATCGTGCTCCAGCCCGACCAGATGGACGGTGACAGCCTGCTGAAGACGTCGTTCCCACGCACGACCAGAACCGAATTCCCACCGGGTCGCGGGCTGATGGTGCAAGGTGGTCAGGTGTGCAAGGTGCAGGTGGCACTCCCGGAATGATCACGATCGACGGCTACGGCGACATCGAGCGGATCGGCCGTGGTGGGCTCGGTGACGTGTACCGGGCGACGCGCACCTCGACCGGGGCGACGGTCGCGGTCAAGGTACTCCGCGACGTGTCGGACGAATCCGTCGCCTGGCATCGCACCCGCCGCGAGCTGACCGCGCTCGTGTCGCTGGCCGGTCATGCCAACGTGATCCAGTTGCTCGAGGTGCTCGACCTTCCCGACGGCCCGGCGCTGGTCATGGAGTACGCGCCCGGCGGCTCGGTCGCCGAGCTGATGCTGCGCCGTGATCGGCCGCTCACGGTCGGCGAGACGGTGCTCGTCGGGCGTCACACCGCCGCGGCGCTCGTCGCCGCCCATGCGCAGGGCATCGTCCACCGTGACGTCAAACCGCAGAACCTGCTCATCGACGGCTACGGACAGGTGAAGTTGTGCGACTTCGGGATCGCCGCCATGGCGAGGTCGGACGAGTTCCAGGCCCGAACGAGCGCCGTGTCGATGCGCTACGCCAGCCCCGAGGATCTCGACGACGAGGTCGAGGTCGGTCCGGCCTCCGACATCTACTCGCTCGGCGCCACGATGCTGCACATGGCTCGCGGCGCACCGCCCACCCTCAGGGAGCGGCTCGCGCCGTGGGTGCCGCCCGACACCGACGACGCCGAACTGGCCGCCCTCGACCGAGTCGTGGCCGCGTGCCTCCATCCGTCACCCGGCGAACGGCCGACGGCGGTCGACGTCGTCGACGACCTGGAGCGTCTCGGGTGGTCGATCGACGAACGGAACCGAGCTCTGGCGTTCGCGCCGGCCGACCTCGACGTCGATGTCGACGCCCAACTCGGTGATGCAGCCAACGGGGTGGGTGGATCCGCCGTCGCCGACGTGATCGCGGCACTCGACGGCGACGACGACACCACGGTGCAGCGCTCCGCCGGTGCTGCGACCGAGCCGGCGGACGGCTCGCTCGACGGTCGGGACGACGACACCGTCTACCGAGCCGATCGTCGGGCGCCGGCGCCCCCACCCCCTGCCCGCCGCCCCTGGCCGGTCATCGCGGGCGCTGCGGTCGTCGTGCTCATCGCGGTGGTCGGTGCGGCGCTGTGGCTGCGAGACGGCTCCGACGAGGTGGCGATCGAGTACGTCGACCGTCCCGCCGGGTTGACGCCGATCACCGAACTCGACTGGCCGGTCGGCGACGTGGGCGAATGCCTCGTCCAGGTCGGCGACGAGTTGGTCGCGGTGCCCTGCGACGGAGCGCACGACCTTCAGCGGATCGCCACGGGAACGCTCGACCCGGTCCGGTTCGGGGGGGATGCGGCGTTCGACCGTGCCGCGGTGCGGGCCGCGGTGCGGGCTGCGTGTGCGAACGCGTTCGACTCCTTCGTCGGTGAGACGGCCGGGGAGCTGGAGACACCCTTCAGCACGCCATCGGCCGAGTCATGGGAACGTGACGGTGACCGGACCTACCAGTGTCTGATCGGGGTCGAGGGACGTCGGATCGTCGGGGACGCCTCGGCCGACGGCTGAACGCCGCGTCCGACGACACGACGTGGCGACGACAACTCCCGGACGGGCTCCGTCGGGGAGTTGTGCCCATTCCGAGCGCGCCGGATCGGTCCGTACCGTCGCGCTCGATGGGTCGACTGGCCCGGAAGGGAGTCGTCATGGAAGCGGGAGCGGTCGGTGCCGATGCCGATGCACTGTCGGCGACCGGACGCCGGTTCGTGCGCTCGTCCGAGGTGCTCCGTCGGTCCCGGGCGCAGTTGGCGACCGCCTTCGAGTCGTCGGGGTGGCTCGGCCCCGACGCGGCGCGCGCCCGGTCCGACTGGACCACGACGAGCGACCCGGCGCTGGCCGACGCGAGCCGCTTCGTCGAGGTCCTCGGTCTGCGACTGCTCGAGCACGCCGACGAGCAGCGCCGGGCCAGCCGCGCCGCGGGCGCCGATGGAGGGCTGACCAACGGGTTCGGACCGGGTCCGACCGGCCGGTTTCACGACGCGATCGACGACCTGGTCGGCGCCCGGGCGGGCGACGACGCTCGGCCCCGGCGGATCGAGGACGGCCACGACGGCGGCGTCGTCGGACGTCGCCCCCACGACTTCGACCGCCCGGCCGACGGCCGTGATGCCGTCCTCATGGCGATGCAGGGGTTGGCGGACGAGGATCGCATCGCAGGCGACGAGATCGAGATCCGGGCGCTCGACAACGGTCGATACATCGTGGTGCTGCCGGGCGTGACCGACCTGTCGCGGGGATTCGACCAGTTCGTCGACCGGGTCCGTGACGACGGCCTGTTCGGCATACCGCGCGCCGGTCGCGACGCCGTCGAGGTCTGGTCCGACAACGACGAACCCACCGTGCGCAAGATGCGCTACGCCTACGAGGCGGCTCGCCGCGACGACACGACCGTCAACGAGTACTCCGTGGTGACGATCGAAGCACTGGAGGCGGCCGGGGTGCCGCCAGGGGCCGAGGTGATGATCCTCGGGCACAGCTTCGGCGCCTACACGGCGATGGATCTCGCCGCCGATCCGACCGTCAACTCGGCGCATGGCGCGAATCCGCAGGGCTACCACGTGGAGATCACCCACGTGATCGCAGCCGGTGCGGAGACCGATTGGCGATTCGACGAGGTGCCGGCGGGCACCAGCACGCTCGTCGTCAACAACCGGTTCGACGGCGTGTACCGGGCCGAGGATCTGCTTCACGCGGACGGCCACGCTCTCCACGAGGGACACCTCGAACACAACTTCTGGGGCGGTTGGCAGGGGTACGGCCACGACGAGCACAACTACATCGACTGGCTGGCGGGCACCGGCAGCGACGGCGTGGAGGACTGGTTGGCGGATGCCGGCGTCCGTTACACCGCCGGCGGCACGCGGGTCAGCGTCCGGGTGCCCGATCCGAACCTGTCGGCCGGAACGCGTCGGGTGGAACCAGACGAAATCTGAACGTTTGGTGACAACCGGCAGGACGCGCTCGTCTCGCCGGGTTTCCGTGCCGATGGAGGACCGGGCGCCACCGCCGACCGCGCCGACGAGGAGTCCGATCGTGATGTCAACCAACCGGAGGAGCCCCTGGCTCTTCGTCATCGTGGGTGTGCTCACGATCGGTGCAGCCTTCTTCATTGTGCGCCACGCCGCCGAGGCCCGACGCCTGGCCGACGAGGCGGGTGCCCTCGACCTTCGTTTCGCTGCCGCCGGCCTGTTGATCTCCGCCGCTGCGATGTTCAACCGTGGGCTGCTCAACCGGGCGGCGCACCGTGCCGTCGGCCTCGATGCCGGGGCCGGGGCGATGACCCGTACTGCGGCCGTCGGTTTCGCGGCCCAGAAGATGATCAAATCTGCCGGCGCTGCCGGACTCGCGGTGTTCGTTCGCGACGGCCGACGACGCGGGCACGCGCCCGGCTCCGTCGCTGCTGCGTGTGTGCTGAGTGCCGTCTCGTCGTTCGTGGCGCTCGGCATCCTGCTGCTGTCGGCGATCGGTGTCCTCACGCTGACCGATCGGATGACCGGCTGGTGGGTCGCGGCGGCAGCCGGCTTCGGCCTGTACGCACTCGCGGTCGTGGTGATCGGGGTCGCGCTCGTGCGTCACCGCTCGGCAACGGTGCGCCTGTGGTCACGTGCTCGCCACACCTGGAGCAGGTTGACCCGACGTCCGTCCCGCCGCCGGGTCGACACGGTGCCCGACAAGATGTTCGAGGCGCTCGACGCCGCGTGGGCGAGACCCGGCGCGCTCGGTTGGTTGCTCCTCCATGGCGTCGCGTCGAAGATGCTCGGCGCGTTGATGCTGGTGGCCGCAGTGGCGTCGGTCGGCCTTCCGGTGAGCCCCGCAGGAGCGATCGTCATCTACGCCACGGCACTGGCCGCCTCGATGGTCACGATCGTTCCGGGCGGCGTCGGCACCGTCGAAGGCTCGACCGCAGCGCTGCTGGTCGCGTCCGGTGCATCGGTCGCCGCAGCGACGCTCGCCGTCGTGCTGTTCCGGTTCTTCGATCTCCTCGTGCCGGTGATCACCGGGGCGTTGGCAGCGCGCCGGCCTCCCGAACCTCCGTTGGCGGCGATCGAACTGTTGCCGGCTGCTCCTGCCGCACTCGCCGCGGCTGCCTGAGCGCCGTCGCGATCCACGTCGGCCTCGACCGACGGGTCGGCGACGATGTCGGCGCCGGTGACTCGTCCGCCTCCGGCAGGACGTGGATCGATCGCGCCGAGGGGGTCAGCGCGATGGCCGTCACGATGATCGCTGCCGCGGCGAGATGTTCCGCCCGCACCGATTCACCGAAGAAGACCGCGCCGATCACAAAGATCGTCGGCAACTCGACGCCGCCGGCGACCGCACTGCGAGCTGCGCCGATCGCCGGCGCAGCTGCGGCGTACACCAACATCGGCACGAGCGCACAGAAGATCCCGATCCCGATCACCCAACTCCATCCGCCCGGCCCGGCGGGGACCACACGTTCGGCGGGCATCGTGACGATCAGCGGGGCGAGCGCCGCCGACGCACCGAGTGAAACGGCGCTCAGCCGCTCGAACGGGTCGAGCCGCCCGAGTCGCTCGGTCAGGATCGCCACGCCGAGTCCGAAGGTGGCCGGCGCGATGAACAGCAGTGGCGAGCCGACGGTTCCGAGGTTCGGTCCGAACGCCAGCGCGTCGTTCGGCGGGGTCACGGTGCAGCCGGCGCTCGCGCTCCCGTCCGTCGGGCTGCACGACCTCGCAGTGGTCCCGCTGCTCGACACGACGATCGGGATCGACTGGCGGCTCGCGGTGCGCGACGACCCGGACGATGACGTCACCCACATCGCCAACGCGATCCGGTCGCTCGTGTCGAGCAGCGGATCCTGACCGCGCCCGGCGCCCGTGCCGACGCGGTCGATGGGCCGTTCGTCCCTGGACCATCGAGCCTCGGCGGCGCATGGTGGTGACGAAGGGAGCCCGCCATGAATGTACGCGGAGCCGCGCCGACGCCCGCCATTCGTGTCGAGCACCTGTCCAAGCGGTTCGGCGATCACGACGCCGTGGCCGGGATCGACCTGGAGATCGCGGGCGGCGAGTTGTTCTCGCTCCTCGGGCCGAACGGCGCCGGGAAGACGACGACGATCCGAATGTTGTGCTGCCTGCTCCGGCCGACGGCCGGCTCGGCCAGCGTCATGGGCCACGACATCGCCAGCGACCCGATCGCCGTGAAGCAGGTGATCGGTGTCTCCCCGCAGGAGACGGCCGTGGCGCCCAACCTGACGGCGCGGGAGAACCTGGAGCTGATGGCCGGCCTGCACGGCATCGCGCGCCCGCGCGCCCGCCTCCGTGCCGACGAGGTGCTCGAGGTGACGGGGCTCACCGAACGCGCGAACGACAAGGCCAAGACGTTCTCCGGCGGCATGCAGCGTCGGCTCAGCATCGGCATGGCCCTCGTGTCGGACCCACAGGTGCTGTTCCTCGACGAACCCACGATCGGTCTCGATCCGCAGTCCCGACGGGGGATGTGGGAGTACATCCGCACGCTCACCGGCAGCACGACGATCGTGCTGACGACGCACTACCTCGAGGAGGCTGACGCGCTCGCCGATCGGATCGCCGTGATCGACGCCGGCGCGATCGTCGCGTCGGGGACACCCGACGAGCTGAAGCAGCGGGTCGGCGGTGTGCCGGTGATGGTGGTCGAGGCGCCGAACCTCACCGACGAAGCTGTCCGTGCGCTCCAACTCGTGTATCCGACTGTCCGCGTGGTCGACGGTGGTGTCGAGATCGAGGCCGACGAGGTGAGCGTGTACGAGATCGGTGACTGCCTCCGGCCGTTCGGGGTGGAGATCCGCTCGACGGGCATGCGACAGGTGTCGCTCGACGACGTGTTCGTCGAGTTGACCGGCACGGACATCAGGGAGTGAGCACCGTGCTGGGATCGATGGAACTGGCCAAGCGGAACCTGAAGGAGTTGATCCGCGATCCACTGTCGGTCGGAATCGCGCTGGCACTGCCCCTGGTGCTCCTCCTGACGTTGCAGGCGCTGGGCAGCGACGACACGTTGTTCCTCACGCCGACGCTCCTGACCCCGGGCATCGTGCTGTTCGCCTTCGTGATGGTGATGTTCAGTTCGGCGATGATCCTGTCGCGCGACCGCGAGACGTCGCTGCTCGCCCGCCTGCTGACGACGCCGCTTCGGGCAACCGACTTCGTGTCCGGCTACTCGCTGCCCTACGTACTCGTGGCGATCGCTCAGGCGGCCCTCCTGTTCGCGGTCGGCGCGGTCCTGGGATTGCGGATCGACGGCTCGGTCGCATTGGTCGCGCTCGTCGTCGTGCTCATGGCGGTGTTCTTCGTAGCGCTGGGCATGGTGTTCGGCGCGCTGCTCACGGTGGCCCAGACGTCGGGCGCCTACGCACTCGTGCTGATGCTCACGATCTTCGGTGGCGCCTGGTTCGACCTGGAGGAGATCGGGGGCGTGTTCCTGACGATCGGCGACGCCCTCCCGTTCAAGCACGCACTCGATGCGATGCGAGCCGTGATGGCCGACGGCGCGGGGTTCGGCGACATCTCCGGAGACCTGTACTGGATCGCCGGCTACACCCTCGCGGCGGTCGCCGCGGCGGTCGTCACGTTCCGCCGTCGCATGCTCGAGTGAGTCGGACGCCGGCAGTTCCGACGGGGGCCCGGAACGACGAAACCAGGTAGCTGACCGCGTCGAGCGCCGTCATCTACCTGGTTCGATCCGGTGGTCGAGACCGGCGTCGATCCGGTGACCCCACGCTTTTCAGGCGTGTGCTCTGCCAACTGAGCTACTCGACCAGTGACCCCGACGTGGTACTTCGGGGGGTATGTGCACAGGGCCGCCTGACGGCGGCCCTGTAGCGGTCCCGACGGGACTTGAACCCGCGACCTCCGGCTTGACAGGCCGGCGTGAACTCCAGACTTCACCACGGGACCTGGAGGTTGTACTTCGCACCCCCAACGGGATTCGAACCCGTGCCGCCACCTTGAAAGGGTGGTGTCCTAGGCCACTAGACGATGGGGGCAGGAGCTTCGACTCGTTGAGAGCGACGAAAACCTATCACCAGGGTACGGCGCTTCCACCACCTGACCACCTCGGGTTTCAGGCGGGCCATGTTCCGACCGTTCCGTCCTCAGTGGTCATGCCAGCACGCAGAGTGTCCAGATTGTGTCAAATTGATGACGACCGCGTTGTCATCGGTGCGTGACCTCTGACACAGTGTCCAACTCGCGGGCGCCCGCAATACAGGAAGTCATCCATGTTCTCACCCCTCCCACGTCGTCGTTTCTGGTCCGCCGTCGCCTTGTGCGTCGCCGCTCCGCTCGCGCTCGCCACGCTGCCCGCGTCTCCGGTCGCCGCCGGCGACCCGACGACCGATGGTCTCTACGCCGGCGCCGGCCTGCGGCCGGCCGGCAGTGTGCTCGAACTCGACGTGACCGGCCGCGGCGGCACCGCCTCGAACGCGTCCGCCGTGTCGCTGAACCTGACTGCGACCCAGACCGGCGGCGAGGGCTTCGCCACCGTGTACCCGTGCGGCACGTCCCGTCCGGGCGCGTCGACGATCAACTACTCGCGAGGCGAGACGATCGCCAACGGCATCATCGCCAAGGTCGGCTCGAACGGCAAGGTCTGCATCTACACGCACGCTCCGGCGCATCTCATCGTCGACGTCAACGGCTTCTTCCCGGCAGGCACCGACTACCGGGCGCTGCCGCCGGCTCGACTGCTCGACACCCGCCCGGGGCAGCGCACGAGCGACGGCCGTCATGCCGGCGACGGCGTGCGTCGCGCCGGCACGGTGCTCGAGCTCGACGTCGCCGGTCGCGGCGGCACGGCCTCCAACGCTGCTGCCGTCACCGTCAACCTGACCACCACCCAGCCGAATGCCGCCGGCTTCGCCACGCTCTACCCGTGCGGGTCGGCGCGTCCCGAAGCCTCGACGATCAACTACTCGCGAGGCGAGACGATCGCCAACTCGGTCATCACCAAGGTCGGCTCGAACGGCAAGGTGTGCATCTTCACGCACGCCCAGGCTCACGTGATCGCCGACGTGACCGGGTTCTTCCCGGCCGGGAGCGACTTCCGATCGCTGGCACCCGCCCGACTCCTCGACACCCGGCCCGGCGCCCGCACCACCGACGGCCGCAGCGCCGGCACCGGGCAGCTCGGGGCAGGCAAGGTGTTGGCGCTCGACGTCACCGGCCGCGGCGGAACGTCGTCGAGCTCGGCCGCGGTCTCGCTGAATCTGACGGTGACGCAGACGGGCGGCGAAGGTTTCGCCACGGTGTACCCGTGCGGCTCGTCACGGCCCGAGGCCTCCACGATCAACTACCGGCGTGGTGAGACGATCGCCAACGGCATCATCGCCAAGGTCGGCTCGAACGGCAAGGTCTGCATCTACAGCCACGCCTCGGCCCACGTGATCGTCGACGTCGACGGGTTCTTCCCGGCCGGCAGCGACTACCGTGCGCTGACGCCTGCTCGCCTGCTCGACTCCCGGCCCGTGGCGCCTCCGGGCCCGAGCGACCCGGCCGCCGCAGAGTCGCTCGCACTCCTCAACCAGCTCCGAGCCGCCCACGGCGCCGGACCGGTCACCTACGACGCGAACATGTCGGCACAGGCGATGGCCTGGTCGCAGGAGATGTCGCGCAGCGGCTTCCGCCACAGCAGCCTCGGCTACGCCGAGAACATCGCCTGGCACAGCCAGTCGAGCATGAGTCCCTCGGTGGCAGCCACGACGCTGCACAACATGTGGGTCAACAGCCCCGGCCACTTCCAGAACATGATCAACCCGCGCTGGACCAAGGTCGGTATCGGCCTGCACCAGGGTGGCGGCTGGTGGGGCACCCACGTCTTCACCGACTGACCTGACCGGCCGGATCGCCCGATTGCGGCGTCGCATCTCGCCGGTCGCTGTCCAGAGACGGCTCGGGCTCACGGCGCGGGTTGCACTCGAACGTTCTGATCCCGTCAGCGACCCCGATTCCGGATCGATGGTCTCGTGGCACGTCGGCGGGCTCGATCGATGCTCGATCGATGCTCGATCGATGCTCGTTCGTGGCCGGATCGCCTGGTTGCGACGTTGCCGCTCGCCGCTCGCTGTCCAGAGACGGCGCGGGCTCACTGAGCCGTGGACTCGGACGATCCCGTCGGCGACCCGAACGGATGGCTGGTCTCGCGGGAGGTCGGCGCGGTCGTCAGCGCTCGGCGAGTCGTGTGAGGGTGGACTCGGCTTCCTGCACGAGGTCGGTCATCACGTCGGCGACGGTCGTCATCTCGTCGAAGTAGGCGATGCTCTGGCCGGCCGGTGCGTGCATCAGGGGCTCCACCCGATGTCGCTCGATCTGGCCGAGCACGTCGCCGACCAGGATGTCCTGGTACGGCATCCTGAGCGGCGTCGGAGCGTCGTCGGCAGCCCACGCGTCGCTCCAGGCGGTGCGCACCTGACGGAGCGTCTTGCCGCTGTCGGCGCGCGAGATCACGGTGTCGCCACTCTCGGCGGCCATGAGCTTGGCGGCCACCTCCGGGCTGGTGTGTTCCTCGGCGCACAGCAACCAGGCCGTGCCGATCCAGACGCCCTGGGCGCCCATGGCCAGCGCGGCGGCGATGTGACGACCGGTGGCCACACCACCTGCGGCGACCACCGGGACATCGCCCGCCACGTCGACGATCCTGGGCACCAGCGAGAACGTGCCGACGGTTCCGGTGTGTGCACCCGCGTCGTAGCCCTGCGCGACGATGATGTCGGCGCCGGCGCGCAGCGCCCGTTCGGCGTGTTTCGGTTGACCGACCAGGCTGATCATCTTCATCCCGCGATCCTTGGCCGGTCCGATCACCCACTCGGGGCTGCCGATCCCGAGGGCGAGCAACCGGAGGTTGGAGTCCATCGCGACGTCGACCTGCTCGCGGGCGGTGGCCTCACTGCGCACGAAGCGCGATCGTGCGCCCGGTTCACCGTCGTCGGGGATGTCGAACCGCTCTCGCAGCGAGGCGACGAACCGGCGATGCTCGTCGGGGATCGCCGCCTCGATCTCGGCACGGTTGTCGCGCTCGGGCATGCCGGAAGGGATCACGAGGTCGATGCCGTAGGGGAGCTCGCCGAGTTCGGCGTCCATGTGAGACAGCCCGGCCTCGATCTCGTCCGGCGTGCTTCGGGTGGCACCCCAGATGCCGACCCCGCCGTTGCGGCTGATCGCGATCGCGGCGTCGAGCGAGTGCGTGAAGCCGAAGATCGGCAGCTCCGAGCCGAGTTCGTCGCACAGTGGTGTCCGCAGCGGGGTCGTCATCGGACCAGCGTCCCACATCGCTCGATCGGCCAACGGCGCGGATCGAAGACCGCTGACCGCGACCCTCCGCCGGAGGCGGCCCGGTCGTTTCAGAACTCGCCCGAGCGGGGCCCGGCGGCCGCGTCGGAGAACGACGGATCGAGCCGTTTGCCCGGGTGGCGACCGTCGACATGGCCCATGAACGGCGGATGGATCGAGTAGCCGAGGAGCTCACGCACCCGC
The DNA here is from genome assembly GCA_963827775.1 of uncultured Acidimicrobiaceae bacterium. Classification (GTDB taxonomy): domain Bacteria; phylum Actinomycetota; class Acidimicrobiia; order Acidimicrobiales; family Ilumatobacteraceae; genus Ilumatobacter. Next base: position 130,469 of record CAWHCI010000004.1, read on the forward strand.
TGGGGGTAGCTCGCCGCCATCGACGGGCGGACCGACAGGGTGAACGTCTCCTGCGGGCGCGCCCACGGCGCGCAGTACTGGGGCGTGATGGCAAGACGTCGCCCCGCCGAACGGTTGGCCCCTCCGCGGTGCACGGTGGTGCCGAGGAACACCACGACCGAACCGGCCCGCATCTCGACGACGACCCCGTCGTCACGATCACCCACGATCGGCGCGCCGTCCCACCGGTGGCTGCCGGGCAGCACCTCGGTGGCGCCGTTGTCGGCGGTGAAGTCGTCGATCGCCCAGATCGTCGACACCGAGTACGACTCGCGCGGCCTGGGCAGGGTCACGAATGCATCGTCGTGGTGCCACGGCTGGGCGGTCTCGCCGGGATGCAGCAGGATCGCCAGGCAGGCCGAGAGCAGGTAGTTCGGCTCCAGGAGCTGATCGATCAGACCGAGCGTGCGCGAGTGGCCGACGAGCTCGGCGATGGCGGGCGCCTTGTCGAGCAGCGCGTACACCCGTTCGCTCCGGTGGCCCTCGAAGTCGTTGCGACCCGGGTACTCGCCCTGCAGGTACGGGTCGAGCTGTTCCCGGATCCGTGCGAGCGACTCGGCCGGGAGCACCTCGGGCAGCACGACGTAGCCCTCGTCGCAGAGGCGGTCGAGCTCGGTCGCCATGTGACCCATGATGCTCGGTTCGCGCTGGGGTAGCACGACCGGGCGACCCTCACGACGAGTGTTTGCCGACCTCCCGACCGCGCGCCGACACATGGGTCGACGCGAACGCCAGCGGTTCGGGCTCGAGCGTGGTCGCCATCGTGTCGTTCCAGCGATTGAGGTACCCGAAGAGGCTGATCGTGGCGACGATCTGCACGATCTGGTCATCGGCGAAGTGTCGGCCGAGCTCGTCGAAGTGCTCGTCGTTCGCGAGGTTCGGCACCTCCGCGGCGTCCCGGGCGAGCCGCAATGCCGCCCGTTCGGCATCGGTGAAGAGCTCGTTCGTCTCGAACTCCCACACCGCCTCGATCTTCTCCGTGTCGACACCGATCTGGGCGGCGTGCGCTGCGGTGTGCGCCTGGCAGTACCGGCACCGGGCGGCCGTGCTCGCCACGTGCGCCACCATCTGGACCAGCTCACGATCGATCTCGCCGGCGTTCATCACGGTGCCCGCCAGTTGCGCGAACGCCTCGAACAGCTTCGGGATGCGGGCCATCGTCGGCATGCTCGTCGGGACGAACCCCATCGACGCCTCGACGAGTTCGAAGATCGGCTCGTACTGCGGGAGGTCGTCGCGAGCGATCGGTTCGATTCTGGCCATGCACCGATGCTCGCCTGCCGGCGACCGCACGAGCGAGCCGTCAGTCAGACGGCGTCGTCGGGCTCGGACATCAAGGCGTCCATGCTGGCTTGGGCGGCACGGCGGGCTCGTGCCATGAGCTCGTCGTCGGAGATGTCACGGACGTCGGCGTCCTCCGGCGACATCGCGGTCGGGTCGTCGATGCGGAACTGAGCCGCCGCGAGCTCGACGATGTGGTTCGTCACCAGCTCCTCGACCAGCAGGATGTAGGACGGATGGTCACGAACGGCCCGCCAGTCGGCCGCGGTGGCGACGTCGATCACGACCACGTGGTCGAACGACCCGCCCAGCACCCCGGTGTCGACGCCGTGCGTCAAGCTGCGCACCCCGGCGACCTCCGCCGCCAGCTCGTCGAGCGCCACGCCGAGTTGCGCCACGTGGTCGTCGTCGACGTGGTCGGCCCACCGGTACAACGCCACGGAACGGAACGGCACAGCACGACCCTACGCGGCGACGACGGCCGACGGGCGACGACTGGTCCTCATCGGGCCGCAGGGAGGTCCGTGCCCGTCGCGCCGCTCGGGCAGGTCAGTGTTCGGTCACCGGCCGTGGGTACGTCATCCACACGTAGTCGACGGGCTGGCCGGCGTTCCAGGCCGTCGTGTCCGCCTGCGACGCACGTTCGAAGCCGGCCCGGAGATAGCAGCGGATCGCGGTCTCGTTGCTCGAGTGCACCCGGAGCGAAATGAGCGGGTAGTGGCGGCGCGCCTGACCGACGAGCTCGGCGATCAGCTGACCACCCAGGCCCTCGCCGCGCCGTTCGGGGTCGACGATCAGGTGGGCCAGCTCGACCTCCCGCTCGTCGACGTCGACCCAGATCTCGCCGTAGGCGACCACGTGTCGGTCCTCGCAGAGCACGAACGCCTCCACATCGGTCCGTCGCGACCAGCCGTCGACCACATCGGGCGTCACGTCCGGCAGCGAGCACCACATCATCGACTCGGCGGGTGAGCCGGCCCACGCCGCGATCACTGCCGCCGACCGTCGATCGAACAGCTCCAGCGACGCCATGTCACCATCGTGACAGATGTGAGTGCCGGGCGTTCCGGGCGGCGATCCCTCCGCCTCGGCCGCGAATGTCGGCGACTGGCACGATCGAACGATGCAGCGACACATGGGTGAGCGATGACGTCCACCCCGACGGTGGCCGGCTTCCGCGCCGACGTGCGATCGTTCTTCGACGTCGTGCTGCCCGAGGTGCTCGACGGGGTCACCGGCACGATCCCGCGTGCCAAGGCCTGGCGTTCGGCGCTGTTCGACCACGGCATGGCGGCGATCGACTACCCGGTCGAGTTCGGTGGCCGCGGGCTCGGCCCCGAGTACCTGCAGGCCTATCGGGACGAGAGCCGGGGTCGCGTTCCCCGCGAGGACGCCACGTTCGGGATCGGCGTGGGCATGGCCTTGCCGACGATCCGCGACCACGGCGACGACGTACTCCGCGATCGGTTCCTGCGGCCCGGTCTTCGCGGCGACGAGATCTGGTGCCAGATGTACTCCGAGCCGGGCTCGGGCTCCGATCTTGCAGCACTGACCGCACGGGCCGACCTCGACGGCGACGAGTGGATCGTCTCGGGTCAGAAGGTGTGGACCTCGGGCGCTCAGCACAGCCAATTCGCGATCCTGCTCGCCCGAACCGACTGGGACCTGCCGAAGCACCGGGGCATCACCATGTTCGTGCTGCCGATGGACCAGCCCGGTGTCACGGTCCGCCCGCTGGTGCAGATGACGGGCGTGTCGGAGTTCAACGAGGTCTTCCTCGACGAGGCCAGGATCCCACGCGACTGGGTCGTGGGCGACGTCAACGGCGGCTGGGCGACCGCGGTGGCGCTCCTCGGACACGAGCGGCAGCAGACCGGTACGGGCTCGATGGGTGGCGCCGAACACTCGCGTTCCAAGGCAGGCCGCTCCCCGATCCCCGTCGGGCAGTTGATCGAGCTCGCGCAGCGGGCCGATCGGACGTCGGACCCGATCGTGCGTCAGGACCTCGCCCGCCTGCACTCGGGGGAGCGCATCGTCGCCTGGCTCGGAGCCCGAGGCGTACACCCGTCGATCGGCAAGCTCTGGCGGACGCAGCATGGCCGCGCCGCCGCCGAACTCGCCGCAGCGCTCGCGTTCCCCGGTTCGCCCGCCTGGGAGACCGATCCCGCCATCGACCGCAACGTCGACGACGACTACTTCGCCCACCACGTGCTCAATTGCCGGGGGATGAGCCTCGGCGGTGGCACCGACGAGATCCAGCGCAACACGCTCGGGGAGCGCGCGCTCGGCCTCCCCCGCGAGCCCGGTCCCGACCGCAACACCCCGTTCCGCGAGCTGCCCCGGAACTGACATCGCATGCCCCGGCGAGGCGACCAGGTGCCGCCTGATCGGACCAGCGCGCGCTCGGGCGGGCAAGCTGGACGCATGACCGTACGCATCGAGACGAACGGGCCGGTCTGGACCGTGATCCACTCCCGGCCCGAGGCCCGCAACGCGATGGACCCGGCGAGCGCACGGCAGCTGTTCGACGCGTTCGTGGGGTTCGACGACGATCCCGCCGCGTCGGTCGCCGTGTTCTGGGGTGAGGGCGGTGCGTTCTGCGCCGGATGGGACTTGAAGCACGCAGCCGGGTTGTCGGACGGCGACGACGGCGTCAGCCGGCTCGAGTTCGGCGACGACCGGGAGCACTCGCGGGCCGATGGGCCCGAGTCGCCTCGATCTGTCGAAGCCTGTCATCGCGGCCGTCTCCGGTCCGGCCGTCGCGGGCGGCATGGAGTTGGCGATGTGGGCCGACATGCGTGTGATGGAGGAGACCGCCTACATGGGGGTGTACTGCCGTCGCTGGGGCATCCCGCTGATCGACGGTGGCACGGTGCGCCTGCCGCGTCTCGTGGGGGAGGGTCGTGCGCTCGACCTGATCCTCACCGGCCGCCAGGTGATGGCCGACGAGTGCGAGCGGATCGGGCTGTGCGAGTACGTGGTGGCGGAGGGTGACGCCCGGCGCGTGGCCGAGTCGATCGCCCACGACATCGCCAGGTTCCCGCAGGCGTGCATGCGCGCCGACCGCCGATCTGCTCGCGACTCGCACGGCCTTCCCGAGCGCGAGGCGCTCGCGCAGGAGTGGGAGGGCAGCCGCGGCGTCGTCGCAGCCGAGGGCATCAGTGGGGCCCGCCGGTTCGCGGCGGGAGCCGGCCGCGGCGGCGACTTCGAGGATCTCGGCGATCACGACGCTCCGGGGACATGAGGCCGGGCATCGGCCGAGCGGGTCGGGTGAGCAGCCGCCCGTGGGGAGCGTCTCGCTCGTGACCCGACGCGACGACTTCGCCGACGACGAATGGGGCCTGCTGTCGGCCGCTCCGAGGATCGCCGGTGCCCTGATCGTGCTCTCCGACCTCCACCTCACCGGGATGCTCGGGGAGTTCAAGGCGTTGGCAGTTGCGCTGACCAACCGGAACGCCGACGGGGCCGACAACGAGTTGGTCCGGTCGCTGATCGACGACATGGGCGACGCGGTCGACGATGACGACGATGATCCCGAGTCGCAGGATCTCGACGAACTCCGGGAGGCGGCGGTTGCGCTGCTGCAGGGCGCCGCGGCCCTCGTGGATACCAAGGCGACCGCTGACGAGGCGGCGGGCTACCGGCGATGGGTCCTCGCCGCGGTGCGAGCCACCGCCGAGGCACGCAAGGAGTCGGCCGTCTTCGGGATCGGCGGCGAGCGAGTTTCCGACGACGAGCGGGCTGCGGTGGCCGACATCGCCGCAGCGCTCGGCGTCGCGGGCCTCGACTGATCCGGGCCGTCCGACGGCTTTCAGCCGCCGAGCCGCGCCGACAACTCGTCGCTGATCGCGCCGACGCGGTCGGCGGCCATGATCGAGTCGAGACCCCGGTGGCGACCGGCGACCGGAACGATCGTGAGGTGCTCGGCCACACGCTCCCAGTGCCGCACCGTACGTTGCGGATTGGTGGTGGTCGCCGAGAAGAAGACCATCGGTGTCCGCACGACCGTGAGCGGGTGGTCCAACGCGTCGACCGGGAAACCACCCACGGACGTGCGTTGCGGTTCCGGGGGGAGTTCGGCTCCCGACCAGGTCAACATCGTCCGACCGAGCTTTCCGACCACACGTCTGACCCGCCGCCCCGCCATCGTGCGGAACTCGCCCCCCGCCGCACCGAAGCTGCCGGGTCGCAGCATCGACTTGTACTTCCACCACCGGTTCGACCACAGATGACGGTGCTCACCGGGGAAGAAGGTGTCGACGGCGGCGACGAGATCGACGTGGTCGCCTCCGGCGTGAAGGCGTTCCGCCAACTCGACGGCGACCACACCACCGACCGACCAGCCGACCACGGCGACGCGCGATCTGCCCTCCACCGCCGCCCGCACGTCGCTCAGCGAGGCGGTGACGAGGGCGTCGACGGTGGTGACGAGCGGGCGGCCAGGCTGTTCGTGGTAGACGAGCGCGAGCACCGTCGTGGTGTCGTCGAACGACTCCGCCAACGCCTGGTAGCCGAAGACGTCGTCCCAGGCCGGGGTGAGCACGACGAGCGGACCGTCGTCGCGGCCCGGGCGGAGTGCCACGAGCTGGAACTCGTCGCCCGCTTCGTTCGGATCTCGCGTTCGGGCCGATTCGGTGTCGCCGACCAGTGTCTCGGCCAGCCGCCGCGGGGTGGGGGCGGCCAGCAGCGTGCCGATCGCGACCGTTCGACCGAACGCGTCCCCGAGACGAGTCACGATCTCGACGGCGGCAAGCGAGTCACCACCGACGTCGAAGAAGTCGGCGTCGGGCCCGATGTCGCGCCGCCCGAGCGCTGCGATCCACGCGTCGACGACGAGGTCGAGCGCGTTGTCGGCCGGGGGTCGTCGAGTCGCGGCGTCCACGTCGTCGACCGGTCGGGCTTCGATGGCGGCCCGATCGAGCTTGCCGTGCGGCGTGCGCGGGAGCGTCGGCCATGCCACGAGACGGCGCGGCACCGAGCCGCTCGGGAGCACCGAGCCGAGCGCCGAGCGCAGAGCGGGCTCGTCGATCGGTTCGTGGGTCTCGACGTGGGCGACGAGCTGGGGCGGACTCCCGACTGCCACGACCACGGCGGCCGAGATCGACGGCCAGGCGACGAGTTCACGTTCGACCTCGGCGGGTTCGAGCCGGACACCGCCCACGTTGAGTTGATCGTCGATGCGTCCGACGAATTCGATCAGCGAACCGTCGCTCCGGACCAGGTCGCCCGTTCGATACCAGCGCCGCCCGTCGACCTCGACGAAACGTTCGGTCGTCGTGTCGGGGTCGTCGACGTATCCGTGCGCGACCGTGGGCCCCGAGATCATGAGTTCGCCCCGGACGTCGTCCGGCACCGGGCGCAACGAGGTGTCGGCGACGCGGGTCGTCACACCCGGGATCGGCGCCCCGATCGGCACCCCGTCACCCGCGGACTCGATCCGGTGCGCCGTCGCCCAGACCGTGGCTTCGGTGGGTCCGTACTCGTTGACGAGCTCGGTGTCGGGCAGGGCAGCGAGGTGCTCGGCAACGACCGGTGCGGTGCACGCCTCGCCGGCGACGATCGACAGCGAGAGGTTGCGGAGCCGACCGGCCGATCGGCCGACGAGCGCACGGTGAAGACTCGGCACCATCAACGTGTGCGAGACGTTCCGGTCGTGGATCAGTCGACCGAGCCGGTCGACATCGTGGACGTCGTCGTCGCTCGGCATCACGACGGTGCCACCCGTGCTCAGTGTCCAGAACAGCCCGACCACCGAACTGTCGAACCCGACGCTCGACGACACCAGGAAGCGTTCGGGATCGTGCGGATACCAGATCGACCGAACGGCGGTGCTGGCGAGCAGGTTGGCGTGCGTGACCTCGACCCCGCGGGGTTGCCCGGTCGATCCGGACGTGAAGATCACGTAGGCCGGTCGGTCACCTGCGACGTTCGCGGCCGGGCCAGAGAGATCGGTGCCGGTGCCGGCGTTCCCGTCGGGGGCGCTCGGCAGCTCGACCACCCGATCCTCGGACAGCCCGAAACGGGTGCCGTCCGGCCGCACGATCAGGCGGTCGATGTCGGCCGCCTGCACCATCCGTTCGAGTCGGGTGGTGCCGACGGTCGGATCGAGGGGGACGTAGGCGGCACCGGCGAACTGCGCTGCCAGGAGGGCGACGACGAGATCGGTCGAGCGTTCGATCGACACCCCGACCCGCCGCGGCGTGCCACCGTCGCGCAACAGGGTGGCGAGGGTGACGATTCGCTCCGCCAGGTCGCCGTAGGTGATCTCGGCGTCGGCGGCGATCACCGCGGGCGAGCGTGGGGTCGGCCGCGGCCCGTTCGGCGATCGCGGGTGAGCACCGTGCCGGTCGTGGCGGGCACGTCGTCGCCCCGCTGATCGCGGCCGAGGTGCGGGGCGAGCAGGCCGGCGACCTCGGTGGCGGGTCGTCGCAGGCCACCCACGAGCACCGATTCGAACGCATCGAGCACCCGTTCGGCGCCGGCGAGACCGACGACGGCCCCGCGGTACTCGAGCCCGATCTCGACCGAGTCGACGCGCTCCTGCACGATGAGGCTCAGGTCGGCGACGGCGGTACCCGACGCCAGGATCCGATGTGACACATCGGCGTCCGCGAGCTCGGGTGTCGACAGCGCTTCGTAGGCGAGCATGAACCCGACGTTCGGGATCTCGTGCCCGGCGGCGCGGGCGTCGCGCACGATCGAGGCGAACGGATAGCTGCGATGCGGGAAGTGCGGCCGACACCGTGGCGCTCGCGTCTCGGCACGAGGTCGGCGAACGACGCCGATCGGTCGAGTTCGAAGCCGACGGGCAGCGTGTTGAGGTAGTAGCCGACGAGCCGGGCGGCGTCGGGGTGGTCCTTCGTCGATGCCGTGATCCCGAACTCGACCCAGTCGTCGGCGACTGAACGCTCGACAGCGTCGCCGCGGCGGCGGCCATCGACGCCGCGAACGGCGTGCCGCCGGCACGCGGACAGCTCGGCCGGCGTCGAGATCGACCGCGCGCTGAGACGTAGCCGTCGGGCTCCGACGGGGTCGGGGCCGCGAGCCCGAACGGACGGGTGCGGCGACGTTCCGCCGATCGAGCGAGCCAGAACGCCGACGACGCCGGCGGCTGCGGCGAGCGCTGCCAGGCGCCGTGCGCGGCGTAGGTGCGTGCCAGAGCTCGGGCAGCGTCGCCACCGTGCGTACGCGTCGGCGATCTGCTCCCAGAGCAGGTCGAACGTGCCGGCATCGATCGTGATGTGGTGCACGCCGATGAGCACACGCGGTTCGCGCGGCGCCGGTCGTCGCCGACGTGGACCCGCACGAGCGGCCCGTCGTCGAGGTCGAACGGCACGGTCCGCTGCACGTCGGCGAACCGGTCGAACGCATCGGCGTCCGTGATCGGCAGCCGCTCGAACGACACGCGCGGTCGACGGCGTCAGTCGCTGGCGAGCCGGCGCCGTACGAGGTGTGCAGCGGGCCGTGTGCCATCGACGACGTCGCGGATCGCGCCGTCGAGTCGACCGAGATCGACGTCGCCGGCGATCGTGTACCGGCGGGTGACGTTGTACGCGGGTCGATGCGGGTCGGCCCGGTACTCGAAGAGCATCGCCTCCTCGCCGGCCGACAGCGGCGCGGCGCGGCGAGGATCGGGATCGGGATCGGCCGCCGGCTGCCGACCGCCGGCCGACGGCTCATCGACCGCGGCGGCGAAGCTCGCCGATCGTGCGTGCCCGGAACACGGCGGCGTCGGGCAGGTCGGTCGCCGAACTCGTCGTCGATCGCGGCGACGACCTCGAGCGCGGCGAGCGAGGCACCACCGAGATCGAAGAAGTCGTCGGTGACACCGACCGACTCGAGCGCGAGCGACCGTCGGCCCAGATCTCGCACAGCCGTGCCTCGATCGGCGTCGTCGGCTGCGACGCGTCGACCGCCGCGCCGATGGAACCGGGTCGGCGCCGGGCAGCGCGGCGACGTCGACCTTGGCGCTCGCCGCCAGCGGCACCTCGTCGACCGGACGAACGCGCGCGGCACGGCGTGCTCGGGCAGCAGCGTCGCGCAGATGCGCAGCGCAGCTCGTCGGGATCGAGATCGGCGCCGTCGCGCGGTCTGGTACCAGGCGGTGAGCACCTCGTCGGTCTTCGGCTCGTAGCCGATCTCGGCGAGCAGCCGTTCGACCTCGTCGTCGTCGACCTCGTCGTCGAGTTCCTCGAGCGCCTCGTCGCGGGTCTTGTGGCCGAGCCGGACGTCCCAGCTGTAGGGCTCGGCGTAGTTGTGGTAGCCGCGCTCCGGTCCGGTGCACGTGGATGCCGGCGACGTTGATCAGGCAGTTGGTCGATCGGCCGGTGTCGGCCGGGCGGACCCACGGCGCGCGCTGCGTCGAGGAAGTCGTACATCTCGGCCAGTTCGACGTCGACGTAGCGGTAGAAGTCGACGAACTCGATCTCGCTCGAAGATCGTCGTCGTCGTCGAACACCGCCTGTTCGGGCAGCAGTTCGGTCACGGCGTCGTCGGTGTGGTGGTAGACGCGGCGAGCCTCGAGCACGGTGCGATCGATCGTCGTCGGGGTCGAAGCGGCCGTGCTTCGAACTGGTGCGGAATCAGCCGGGTCTCGAAGAACTGGCCGCGCGACAGCCCGGTGACGATGACGGGGATCCCGAGCTCGTGGGCCCGGGCGACGGCGAGCGTGTAGATCGTCTTGTAGCAGCCGCTTGCAGACGTTGGAGTAGCGCTCGAGGCTGTCGCGGAAGATCTCGTTCATCGCGTCGGTGGTGACGAACTCGTGGGTGATCCCGAGGTCGGCGATGCTGCGCCGAACGTTCTCCTTGGCGCCGTCGGAGATGAACCCGTTGTCGAGCGTGAGGGCGTGGACCCGCCAGCCCCGCGCTCGACGAGTTGGTAGAGCGCGTAGGTCGAGTCCTTGCCGCCCGAGAGCAGGTGCAGGCAGTCGTAGTCGCTCGTGCGTGCCGCGCCCTGGCTCGGCGAGCTGGCGGTCGAGGTCGGCGTCGGTCCGGAACCAGGTCGTGGTCTGCGGCTCGACGACGTCGAACGAGCGACAGACCGAACAGACGCCGTCGTCGTCGAGCTCGATGCCGGGCACGTCGGTGCCGAGACCGCACCGGACGCATCGCGTGCGACCCGGCTCGCGCTGACCGGGCGTCCACACGCGCACCACGCGCGTTGGTGACGTCGGGATGGGCGACGAGCGCCGCTTCGATCTCGCCCGGTTCGAGCCGGACGCCGCCGACCTTGAGCTGATCGTCGATCCGACCGCCGTACACGCAGCACGCCGGGCCGCTCGACGCGGACACGGTCGCCGGTGCGATACAGCGGCGCACCGCCGACTCGATCGACGCGTCGACGAAACGCTCGGCGCTGACAGCTCGGGCAGATTGAGGTAGCCGCTGCGGCCATGCCGGGTCGCCGCACGTAGAGCTCGCCCCAGGCGCCCGACGGGCGTGTGCCGCCGGCGCTCGTCGAGCACGTGGACCTCGGCACCCGGCGGCGGCGTGGCCGATCGGGACGTCGGGCCCGAGGTCGGACGTCGGGGTCCCACTCGTGGATCATGCAGCCGACGACCGCCTCGGTGGGGCCGTACTCGTTGAAGATCCGAACACCGGCGCGCACACCGTTCGGCGAACGTCTCGGCGACGGGACGGCGGAAGGCCTCACCACCGACGATCACGACCTGCGAGCGACAGCGGCTCGGTCGGCGAGCCGGTGTGAGGATCTCGAGCTGGCTCGGTGTGGCCTTGAGCACGTGATCAGGCTGCGGTCGGCAGCGATGCGACCGAGCGCCGTCGACCGGGTCGTCGGCGAACGACCACGGTGCGGCCGCCGATCAGCAACGGCAGGAACAGGCTCGTGATCGTCAGGTCGAACACGAGCGACGAGTGCAGCGGCATCACGAACGGCTGCGGCGCGGTCGGCGTAGGCGCGCCGCGGCGAAGCGCGAGGTAGTCGGCGAGCCCGCGGTGCGAGATCGGCACACCCTTCGGCTCGCCCGGTCGAGCCCGAGGTGTAGAGCACGTACGCGATGTCGTCGAGCGACCGACCCCGGCAGTCGGAGTCGGCATCGATCGGCGTCGGCGGGCATCGGCGTCCGGCACGGCACGCATCGTCGAGGATCAGCGCCAGGTCGGCGTCGGCGGCGATCGCGTCGTGCCGCGCGGCGGGATCGTCGGGGTCGAGCATCACGAACGCCGCCCCGGCGCGCAGCACGCCGTGGACGGCGACCAGCACGTCGATGCTCGCGGCGCATGCGGAGCCCGACCGTGGCGCCGGCCGGCACGCCATGATCGCCCAGCCAGCGCGCGAGCTGCGTCCGCACGCCGGTCGAGCTCGCCAGCCGGTGAGCTCGGCACCGTCGTGCTCGGCGACGACGCGGTCGGGGTCGGCGCGCGAGTCGGGCGGCGGATCTGCTCGTGGACCGGCTCGAGCACGGCTCGGTCGGCATCGTCGGTGTCGGGTCGAGCAGGTCGCAGCTCCGCCGCCTCGGCGACGTCGACCAGCGGTGGCGATCTCGAAGTCGCCGACCTCGGCGTCGGGTCGAGCGAGCGCGGCATCGAGCGATCGCGGCGAGTGTTCGACGAACGCCGGGTGCCACGAACCGTCGGCACTCAGTCGAGTCGTTGAGGTCGAGCTCCACCGGTCATTCCGTCGTGCCGTAGTCGAACACCTGCACACGGATGGCGTGGTCGGGTCGACATGGCCCGACCGCATCCACGCAGGTGATCGTCGGCAGACCGGCGAAGTCGCCGTAGGCGACCGGTGACACGTTGAGCACCGACTCGAACCCGGCCGTCGGGACTCTCGTCCGGCTGCGTCAGACGCAGCACCCCGACCAGTCGACGCAGCACGCGCTGGAAGAGCGTCGGCGAACGTCTCGTCGACGTCGACGTCGACGCGAGCGGATACAGCTCCATCAGCGGACCGATCAGCGTCGGTGCGCCGGCGACCGGTCCGATGGTGGACCGGAACCCCGAGCGATGACCGTTCGTCGACCGTCGAGGCGCGCCACAGCGTGACCGCAGTGGACATCGCCAGCAGGTCGAGCATGGCTCAGTCGACGGGCTGAACGTCCGATACGTCGGGTCGACGACGCTCGCGAGCAGCGTCGTCGACGTCCGGCAGGTCGTGTCGGGCTCACCGCGGTGGTGCGAGGGCCCCGCGGGCCGTACGGGGCGATCGGCGCGTGGTCGGCGGGCGACCGACCGCGGCACGTCGGCCGCCCAGGCTCGGCCGTTCGGCGGTCGGCGCTCGGCGACGTGGTCGAAGAACGAGCCTCGGATCACGTCGCCGGCGCTCGGCGTCGGCGTCGTCGCCGGACAGTAGGCGCAGGCGCACGGTCGCTCGAAGACCAGCGACGACGCTCCACCCATCGGTGACGACGTGATGCAGGTCGAGCCACCAGGTCCAGACGTCGTCGCCGTGACGCAGCAGTACCGAGTCGTAGCCGCACACCGGGCGTCGATCGGCCGCGCGATCCGGTCGGCGCACCACGCGTCGAGCTCGGCTGTCGGCGAGGTCGACCACCTCGGTCGATCGCGGCGGCTCGTGCAGCACGGATCCGCGGCTCGACGCCCGGGTCGTCGTCGACGACGATGCGCAGTGCATCGGAGGCTCGGACGACCGCGTCGAACGGCCGCGACCAGACCGATCGGGGTCGATCGCGACCGGCGAGCCGGATCCGGTACGCCATGTTGGCCAGCGGCGCCTCGGGAGCGAGCCGTTGGCTGGTCCAGATCTGGCGCACTGGTGCGGGTACAGCGCCACCGCTGCCGGTCGGATCGCGGCGACCGATCCGGACTCGGCGGCCTCGCTCGATCGGCTCACTCGATCGCGTCGCTCGGCAGGTAGGCCAACATCGCGTCGACCGATCTCGAAGTGCTCGATCACGACGTCGCTCGGGATCGATCTCGATGCCGAGATCGCTGCTCGATCCAGTCGACGATCATCATGACGCCCAGCGAGTCGACCAGGCCGGTCAGCAGCAGATCGGTGCCGGCGTCGATCGGTTCGTCGCCGATCGCGACGTCGTCGCGGACGAACGTGACGAGGTCGATCGGAGAAGCGTCGTCGACTGGTGGGTGCGTCGACGGTGCGTAGATCACGTGGCGGAACACCTGCGGCATCGTCCGGATGCGGTTCGGCGATGCGATGGTCTGCTCGTGTCCGTCCGACGGCTCACCAGATCGCCGAGCGCCGCTGCCCGGTCGACCTTGCCCGTGCCGGTTCGTGGCAGCGACTGCCACGACCCGAGATCTCGGCGGGAACAGCGTACCGGGGCAGGCGCCGGCGAAGCAGGTCGCGAGGAGTGCTGCGTCGGTCGACCGTCGTGCGGCCGCTCGGCGCGCGACCACGGCGACGAGCCGGTCGTCGTCGCCGTCGCGGTCGATCGACCACGACGCGTCGCGGCCGACACTCCGGCGCACTCGCGGAGCAGCCGCGTCGATCGCCTCCAGCTCGATGCGGTGCCCGCGGACCTTCACCTGGTGGTCGACTCGGCCCAGGAAGACGAGCACGCCGTCGTCGAGTCGGCGCGACCAGGTCGCCGGTGACGATACCACCGCTGTGTCCGGTCGTCGTCGGACGAGCGATCGCGGCGTCGGTGAGGTCAGGGCGGTTCCAGTAGCCGCTCATCATCGTGTCGGTGCTCGACACAGCAGATCACCCCGACGCTCGCCGAGCGCCCGGTCGACCTCGTCGACGAGGATCGTCGGGGTCGAGCCACGCGGATCCGTCGGCGGCGCGCCACGCGACGCCCGATCGGGATCGGCACCGGTCGGTCGGTGTCGTCGAGGTGGTGACGGTGCACTGGTTGACCTCGGCCGGTCCGTACACGTTCGAGAACCGGGCGTGCGGCAGCTGCTCGCATGAGCGCGGCGAGCGCGGCGGGCGGGAACGACTCGCCGCCGAACAGCACCCAGCGCAGCGACGGCGAGGTCGCGGTCGTCGAGCGCGCCGCGGGTCGACGAGCTGGTCGAGCGCGTACGGCACCGAGTACCAGACCGTGATCCGTTCGCGAGCGATCAGGTCGCTGACAGGCTCGCCGGGAACCGCAGCACCGCGTCGGGCACGACGAGCACGGCATCGCGCCGGCGAGCGGAGCCGCGTAGAGCTCGAACGTCGACTGATCGAAGTGCAGCGGTGCGATGTTGGCCAGCCGGTCGTCGGCGTCGAGCTCGTACGTCGCCGACGGCTGCGCGCGCGTAGGCGAGCGCGCTGGCGTGCGTGTGGACGATGCCCTTCGGTCGTGCCGGTCGAACCCGACGTGTAGATGATGTAGGCGGGGTCGCTCGGGATCGACGTCGACGGCGGCGCCGGGCGTCGCCGCGTCGATCTGCGCTCGGGCGACGAAGGCGACGCCGTCGGCCCGATCGGCGTCCGACAGCGACGCGACGCCGGGCAACACCACGCCGCGCATGCCGGGGAACTCGGCGAGCCGAGGCTGCCGACCGCCGGTCGGTGATCAGCACGTCGACGTCGGCGTCGGCGATCACCGCGGCCACGTAGTCGAGGCGGGGCCAACGGATCGATCGGCACCATGACGCGCGCCGACGCGCAGGACGGCGTGCACGGCGACGAACGAGTCGACCGACTTGGGGAGGTGGACGGCGACGCGGTCACCCGGCTGCACCCCGAGCTCGACCAGCACGCCCGCCGAGCGCGCGCGACCTGATCGGCGTACTCCGACCAGGTCAGGGACGTCGTGCCGTCGGTGAGCGCGTCGGGCATCACCGTCGATCGAGGCGTCGACGAGGCGTCGCGCGTCGAGCAGATCGGTGAGCAGGCGCACGTTCCGGCGATCCGGTCTGTCGGCACGTCAGTCGTCTCACGCGAGCTGGATACCGCAGGCAGCGTCATGTGACTGGCCAGTTCGGCCTCCCTCCCATGCAGCTCACCGCCAACGGCATCGCCCTCGACACGACGCACCGAATCGGTCTCGGCGAGCTCGAGCCGACGAACCACCTGCTCGGCGACGCCGGCGGCGCTGCGCGAGGCGATGGACGAGCATGGCCATCTGTTCTTCCGTGGAGCTGCTCGACCCGACGCCGTGGTGCAGCCGCCCGCCACGAGGTGCTGCTCAAGTACGCGATCCTCGGCGAGATCGACGACCGCCACCCGATCGACGACGCGATCGCCGGCGACGCTGCCGGGGTCGCCGATCGCCAACCTCCGAGCGTTCTCGGAGAGCGTGCGCACCGGGGCCCGCTACCTCGCCGTCACCGACGCTCCCGAGGTGCTCGCGGTGCACGACGGCACTGCTCGGCGGCGAGGTCGAAGTCGTTCGACATGCGCTGGCCACGATTCGTCCGGCCCGGCGAGGGCTGCGGCTTCCACTGCGACGGCCCGTACATGAACCGTGGCACGAGCCGGATCTTCTCGAGCTGGATTCCGCTCGGCACGGGTCGACCGGCACGAGGGTGCGCTGATCCTGCTCGAGGACAGCCACCGCTCCGAGCGCCTCCACGAGGGATACCTCCGCGCCGATGCCGACCGCGACGGCCTCACCTGGCTCGACGACGACCCCGTCGGTGGTGCTCGAGCAGTACGGCACCCGCTGGCTGACCACCGACTTCGAGCCCGGCGACGTGCTGCTGCTTCGGCATGCACACGCTGCACGGCGCGCATCGACAACCGCTCGCCCGTCGGGCCGCTGCCGGCTCTCGTCCGACAGCCGCTACCAGCGGGTCGACGAACCGGCCGACCCCCGCTGGAACGGCGCCGACTTCGACGGCCACGGCGGCCGGCGGGTCTTCTACCCCGGCCTGGGACGTGGAACAACGACGACTTCCAGGACGAGTGGAAAGACGTCGACGAACACGGTCGGCTCGAGCTGCGGGGCAGCGTGCCTCGTGACGCGCGACGACGTCGACCGCCGAACTGTCTGGCGCCTGACCCAGGCGCTGCTCGATGCCGGATCACCCGATCAACGGTCGACAGTCCGACGTGGGCGCGGGCCGAACCTCGGCCAGCGCGAGCGCGATCGCCGCCGACCACGACGTCGACGTTCCCGCTCGACGACTGGCGCCGGTGCGCCGAACGCGGCATCTTCCGGGCTGCACGGTGCCGACCGAACTCGGCGGCACGTGCGCCGATCTCGCCACCGCACTGCTCACCCTCGAGGGGCTCGGGCACGGCTGCGCGCGACAACGGGCTGACGCTTCGCCGCTCGCCAGCCAGATGCTCAGCACCCAGGATCGCGCTGGTGCACGTTCGCCACGCCCGAGCAGCAGGCAACGAGTGGCTGCCGGGCCTGCTCGCCGGCACGAGTCTGGCGGCGTTCGGCGATGACCGAACCGGAGACCGGCTCGGATGCGTACTCGCTCTCGACCACGGCGGTCCGCGAGCGCGACGACGGCACGCTACGTGCTCAACGGACACAAGGCGTACATCACGTTCGGTCCGATCTGCGACATGGTCGATCGTGTTCGCGTCGACCCGACCCGGACGCCGGAGCTGGGGCATCTCGGCGTTCCTCGTGCTCGACACCTCGCCGACGGCGTCGAGCGCTCGGCAACCGCGAGCAAGATGGGGATGCGCACGACACCGTTCGGCGACCTCGAGTTCCACGACGTCGTCGTCCCGGCCGACGCACTGCTCGGCCGCGAGGGCGCCGGCGCGCGCATCTTCAACGCGGTCCTCGCAGTCGAGCGCAGCTACGTGTTCGCCACCACAGGTCGGCGCAATGGAGCGCCAGCTGCGACGAGCGCGATCGACTACGCCCAGCACCGCGAGCAGGGCGGCCAGCCGATCGGTGCGATACCAGGCCGTCTCCCATCGGATCGTCGACATGAAGGAGCGCACGAGACGGCCCGCCTCTTCCTGTACCGAGCCGCGATGGCCGAGGTCACCGGGCGCGACTTCACGATGTACGCCTCGCTCGCCAAGCTCGTCGGCGGCGAGGTCGGGATCGCTCGCCTCGATGGCGGCCGTCGCGATCCAGGGCGCCACGGGCTACGTGACGGAGTTCGAGGTCGAGCGCGAGCCTGCGCGACGCCATCGGCGGGCTCATCTACTCGGGCACCTCCGACATCCTGCGCAACGTCATCGCCCGGTTGCTCGGCGTCGGCCAGTAGACCGATCCCCTGTGATCGTGGTCGCGGGAGCGGGCCGCCCACGTCAGCGAGGCGCTCGGCCGACCGTCCAGACGTGGGCCACGGTCACGGCGTCGGGGCCGACGATGAGCGTCGACGAGTCGGGGTGCAGCGTCGCCGGGAGACGGCTCTGTTCGTGGACGAGCACCCGCGTGCCGGGCGCGAGCCGCGCGATCAGGTCGTCGAACAGGTCGGCCACGACGTCGATCGGCAGGAAGACGATGACCACGGTGGCATCGGCCAACTGGGCGTCCCTGGCGTCGCCCAGGTCGACCGTCGCGGCGGTCGTCGATGCCGGCGGTCGCGATCCGCCGTCGGGCCGCCTCGACGAGCTGTGGGTCGTGCTCGACTCCCATCGCCCGGCAGCCGTGCCGGGCGGCGGCTGCGGCGACGACACGCCCGTCTCCGGCGCCGAGATCGACCACGACGTCGTCGCCGGTGACACCGACGTGCTCGAACAGCGGCTCGAGCAGCGAGTCGGGGGTCGACAGGAACGGACCGAGACTCGCACGATGCCTCGGCCGCAACCCGAGCCGTTCGGCGAGCAGCCGGCCGATGCGCACGGCCGGGTAGGCCCACCACGCCCAGGTCGGCAGCTGCACCAGATGCCAGTCGCCGGCGGTCGGCGTGAGCGCCCGTTCGGCGGGGCGGCGGTGGCGCCGCGGCCGCCACCGGAAGCGCACCACGGTGGTCAACCCGTCGGTGCGACCCGACGTGACCTGGTCGCCCGACCTGCGGAACGATTCGAGTGCGCCCGCGCGCCACCGCTCCCATGGCTCGTAGCCGAGCGGCCGGAGGGCTTCGACCGCCGCCTCACCGGTGTCGGCGTCGGCCACGAGGAACGTGATCGTGTGGTTCTGGCGGTCGGACACCGGCTCGACGCCGTCGATCTCGATGCCGGCGGCGTCGAGCACCGGTCGGAGACGGTCGACCTCGACGGCGAGTTCCTCTCCGATCCGGTGACATGTCTCGATCGCCGCGAGCGCGAGCCCGCCCTGGGCGGGGTCGTCGATCAGGGGTGAAGCGAACTCGACGAGCCGGTGGCGGTACACCCCCTCGATCAGCGACACGTCAGTATCCACCTGCTTCGAGCACGCCGTCGATGATCACGGGCCACACGGCGGCCCTCACATCGGGCGAGTCGGCGAAGTGCACGGTGTCGCGCATCAGCGGCAGCGCACTCGTGCAGTCGGCCGCGGGACACAGCCATTCACCGAATTCGTACACGGCGAAGTCGCCGTCGCGGATGACCCGGTTGAGGCACTCAGGTCGATCGGACTGCGCGACGTCGCGGTATTCCGTCGGGGGCGCCACGGTGGCGACGACGACCGACGCCTCCGAGTCGAATCGGTCGACCAGGCGCTGGAACTCGTCGCCGAACTGCTCGTCGAAGCCGGGTTCGCACGGTGCGACGATCGTGCCGTCGTCGAGCTCGCGGCCGGCGATCGTGCCGGGCCAGCCGAACCACAGCATGATCACGTCGGCGTCGACCTCTGCGACGTCGGCGGCGAACCGATCGTCACCGTCGCATTCGGGTGGGTCGCCGATCAGCCGTCCGTCGTCGAACGCCCACCGCCCCTCCCACGTGATCGGGCAGGCGATGATGCTTCGGTTCACGACGTCGACGTCGATGCCGCGGACGTTGACCGTCTCGGGCTGCCTCAGTGACTCGGCGATCGAGTCGCCGAGCACGAGCATGCGAAGCGGCCGGTCCTCGGGTGCGGGGGTTCGTCGTTCGGCCGGGGGTTCGCCGGCTTGGCCGGGGGAGGATGCGACGAGGGTGGTCGCCGGCACGGACGGTGCAGCGTGGGTGGCGTCGGGTCGGGGGGTCCCAACCGGGTCGGAAGCGGCCGGCGCCGGGGCGGCGGGCGTCGCCGCCAGGACCGTGTCGTCGCCCGAACGATCCACGAGGGCGACCGCAACCGCGAAGAACGCCAGCGAGCAAGCGATCAACGTGTAGGCGACGCCGTACCTCGGGCGCGACATCGTGGGCAGCGGAGCCCGCAGCTCGATCAGATACCACGAGATCGCGACCAGCGCGGCGGTGACCGCCACCCACAACATCCCGAGTGGCAGGCCCGACCACCCGGTGCGTTCCGAGTCGAGCACCACGATCACCGGCCAGTGCCACAGATAGATGCCGTACGACACCCGACCCATGGCGGCCAGCGGCTCGATCGCGAGCACGCGCTGTACGGGGCCGACTCCCGAGGCCGCGTGACGACCAGTGCGATCGACGAGGCGGCCGCGACCGCGAAGCCGGTCCGTACAGCCAGACCTCCGACCCGTCGACGGTGACCACCATGACCGAGAGGACCACGAGCCCGGCGCGGCGCTGCCCGTGGCCAGTGGGCCGATCCGTCGGCGCCCCGTGTCGACACCGCGGGCGAGCACACATCCGGCGACGCAGCCGAGCGGCCAGCCCGACCGCCCGTGTGTCGGTGCCGAAGTACAGCCGGTTGAGCTGGGCGTCCCCGTCGGGCCAACCACCAGGACCAGGCGGTCGACGCCACGGCGGCCACTGCGGCAACCGCGCCGATCGTCACTCGCGGCGACCACGCATGTCGACGGGTCGCCGGCCAGGATCACCACGATCAGCACGGGCCAGACGACGTAGAACTGCTCCTCGATCGCGAGGGACCAGGTGTGCTCGAGCAGCGACGGCTCGTCGTACGCGGCGAAGTACTCGTAGCCGTCGCCGCAGCCGATCCCAGTTGGCGACGTACGCCAGCGGGCCACGTGACGTCGCGTCCGAGAGCCCGTCGGGCATCGCCGTCGATGATCGCCCAGGCGACCACGACGGCGGCGACGAGCAGGTAGAGCAACGCCGGGAGCAGTCGGCGGTCCGGCGTCCCCAGAACCCGCCGAGCGCAGGGACCCCGTGCGTTCGATCTCGCCGACGGCGAGCGCGGTGATCAGGAAGCCGGAGATGACGAAGAACACGTCGACGCCGAGGAAGCCGCCGTCGGTACGACGTCGGCGTGGAACAGGAACACGGCGGAGACGGCGATCGCCCGGATCCCGTCGACGCCGGGCAGGTAGCCGAGCCGTCCACCCGCTCGGGCGGTTCCGTGTCTCGGCCACGTCGTCAGCCGGTGCGACGTCAGCGTACTTCTGTGGAACACCTCGACCGCCGGCCGCAGGAACCCCGGGATTCACGTAGTCGACCGGCCGCGTCGCCGAATCGGAACGGAATGCTGACGTTGGCTTCGAGCGCCTCGACCTCGTGCGACCAGAACGGCGGGATGTAGAGCGCCTCGCCGGCGTCGAGTTGCGCTTCGTGGCGGGTCGTGTGGGCGAGCAACGGGTGCTCGGCGGGGTCGGCTTCGGCCGATCGTGGTGGGAGCGTGCTCCACCGTTCGGTCGGGGCGAACGGCGACACGAACGAGAGGTTGGCCCGGTCGGTCGGCGAGTACATGGCGACCCGCTTCGACCCGTCCATCTGGAGCAGGATCCCCGTCCAGGCATCGTGGTGGAGCGGCGTCACCACGCCGTCGGACCCGATCCAGACGCCGCTGGCCTGCCGATCCGCCCGGCGGTCGGTGAGCGGTTCGAGCGCCGCCACGATGTCGTCGATCATCTCGCCGACGGCACCGTCGAGATCTGCGATCGAGAACAGGCGATACGTGCACGTGCCCTCGTCGGGCCCCGTGACGAACATGCGATCGAGGAACTCGTCGAGCGAGAGCCGCTCGATCCGCTCGAGCTCCGCGCCGTAGTCGCCGACGTACAGGAAGTAGGGCGCGTCACGCCGATGCACCTTGACGGTGAACGGTCGGTCGTGGGTCGCGGCGAGTTCACGGAGCCCCCGGACGTCGGGCCGTCGCCGGAATTCGATGCCATCGACCAGATCGGTGATGATCACGGGTCGGTCGGTGTCGATGATCTCGTGCAACGAACGATCGGCGAGGCTCACTCGGGGGATCTCGACCATCGAGCGCGGAGTGCGAGCGGTCCTGACCCTCGACACGGCTCGATGTGCCGCCCACACCGGCGTCAGGACGCCGATCAGGCCGGCCAGGCCCACACCGGTGGCGGCGTTCGACACGCGTGGTTTCAGAGCTGGCGCCATGGAGTCGCCAGTGTACCGAGGCACCTGGCGGCGCCGCCCTCGCCCGGGAGGACGTCCGACAGGGGCCGAGCCCGGCCCGACGGGCAGACTCGGCACATGAGCGAGCACCCGTTGGAACTCTCCACCCGGATGATCGATTCCGGCGTGGCCGACACGCCTCCGAACCGGATCACCGAGGAACTGAGCGAGCTCGCGGACGGCGTCGCCATCGTCGAGTCGTTCAGTCACGTCGTGCTCGTCGACACGGGCGATGGCATCGTGGCATTCGACTCGAGCAGCGCGAAGACCGGTCCACGCGTCGTCGAGTCGATGCGCTCGTGGACCCATGCACCGGTCAACACCTTGGTGTACACCCACGGTCACATGGACCATGTGGGTGGCTCACGTGACTTCGCGGCCGACGCCGCGGCGAACGACCGACCGACGCCACGGGTGCTCGGTCACGAGCGCGTCGTGCCACGTTTCGAACGGTACGAGGCGACCAACGGCTACAACCAGGTGATCAACCTGCGGCAGTTCGGTGGCGCGGCGCGGGCCGTTGCCGCGGCCGCCGAGCGACCGTTCATCCCGAGCCGCACGCTCCGACCCGACACCACGTACGACACGCGTCTGACCGAGCGGATCGGGGATCTGGAGTTCGAGTTCAACGCGTGCCTCGGCGAGACCGACGATCACACGTGGACGTGGATCCCCGACCGGAAGATGATCAGCGCGGGCGACCAGTTCATCTGGAACTTCCCCAACTGCGGCAACCCGCAGAAGGTCCAGCGCTACCCACTCGAGTGGGCTCGGTCGCTTCGTGACATGGCCGATCGCGACGTCGAACTGTTCGTGCCGGCGCACGGCCTCCCGATCGCCGGGCACGAACGGATCCGGCGGTGCCTGCTCACCGTTGCGGCCACCCTGGAGACCCTCGTCGAGCAGGTCGTGGCCGCGATGAACGCCGGCGCGCAACTCGACGAGATCGTGCACGGCGTGTCGGTGCCCGACGAGACGTTGCGCCTGCCGTACCTCCGGCCGATGTACGACGAGCCGGAGTTCGTGATCCGCAACATCTGGCGCCTGTACGGCGGATGGTGGGACGGCAACCCGGCGCGCCTGAAGCCGCCCGCCGACGCGGCCGTCGGCGCCGAGATCGCGGCGCTGGCGGGTGGCGTCGACACGCTGGTCGCCCGTGCGGTCGAACTCTCGGGTGCCGGCGATCACCGTCTCGCATGCCAGGTGATCGAGTACGCCGCCGCGGCCGAGCCCGAGTCGCACGCCGTGCACGATGCCCGGGCGACGATCTACTCGGCTCGTCGTGCGGTGGAGACGTCGTTGATGGCCAAGGGCATCTTCCGGTCGGCCACGGCCGACTCCGAGTTCGCCGTCAGCGGTGAAGCACCCGAGGTCAAGATGGTGCTGTCGATCGGCGAGGAGTGACGCAGCGAGCGTCGTTCAGATCACGCAGCCGTCGACGATCGCCCAGTCGACGGCGTACGTCGCGCACGACATCCGGCTGAACAGTGCCGACTCGGTGAAGAACGACGCTCCCGGTGGCGTGTAGCTCCCGGCCACACGGATCTCGAACCGGTCACCCACGCGCCGCAGCACGGTGATCGTGACGCCGTGCACGGTCGCGGACTCGCCGACGCCCAGCACGTGGTCGAACGAGTCGCCGGGCCCTCGCGCCTGCCGGTTGATGCGGGCGGTGCTCAGTCCGCTGAGGCCGCCGAAACGGTCGACCTGGTCGATGACGTGGATCGCGACCCCTTCGGTTTCGAGGAAGTCGTCGTTGCCCACCGCCGGCCGGGCCTCGATCGTCATCAGGCTCATCGGATCGGACGCGTCGGGCGCCGCGATGAACTGCAGACCCGAGGCGTTCGGCCGGTCGAGCACGTAGTTCGCGGTGCCGGTCGGGTGCGAGATGACCTGACCGTTGCGGAGCCAGTCGGTGGCGAGTCGATTGAACGCCAGCGTGTTGCCGGGGTCGCACGAGTAGGAGAGGTTGCCGATCCTGCAGAACCCGAAGCCCGAACTCATCACGTCGACCGGGTTGTCGTACTCGTCGACCGGGCCGACGTACGAGTGCGGCCAGTGCACCGTGTGACCGATCTCGTGGACGATCGTGCCCACGTTCGGGCGCACCGAGATCGTGGCGCCCCCCACCCAGCCGCCACGGCGCGACTGGTTCGGTGCCCGGTCGAACACGGTGAAGTCGGGCCCGGCGTCGGACGGGAAGATCAGGCCCGGGCTGGCGAAACCACCGCCGGCGTGGGTCGAATCGGCCACCAACGCGTTCGTGAACGGCGGGCCGGTCCGGGCGAGCGCCTCGGCGATGCACTGGCTCGGGCCGTCGTTGCGGCCCGCCTGGATCACCCCGTTCGGCGTGAATTCCACGGTGTAGGCGCCGCCGGAGACGTCGGCGAAGTACGGGGCGACCTCGGCGTTGGCGAGCGCTGCGAAGTCGACGTCGGTCCGGTCGTGCCGTTCGGTGCCGCTGAACGCGGTCGAGTCGGCCGGGATGTCGCAGAGGTAGACGGCGATCCGGTCGGTGCCGCGCACGACGTGCAGGTTCGGCCGCCGGACGAACTGGTTGCGATACGTCGCCGCGCTGTCGGGGACCGAGCGAGCGGGGCACGACGAGGCGTTCGCGGCGGGTGCCGGGCCCGTGAGCCATCCGGCGATGTCGGCGACGATGTGGGTCGCGCCACGTGTGAACAGGCACACGTCGCCCGACGGCCCGAGCCCGGCGACGACGAGGTTGGCCCGTGTGCGTCCGCCGACGAAGTTGACGTTGGAGGATCCGGGCAGCGACGAGCCCTGCGGGTGCGCCGTGACGAAGCCGGGGGCCGGTGCGCCCGTGCTGGTGACGTTGAGCACGACGGCGGTCGCATCGCTCGGCACGCCGGCCCGCCCGGCAACGTCGAGTTGCAGCGTCGCGCCGTCCTGCTGGAGACCGCCACCCCGGAAGCCTCCGTCGTAGGTGGCCTCGCCGACTCGGGTGTCGAGCAGCCGGCGGGGCTCCGGCAGCGGCGAGAACACCGACGTCGGCAGCGAGCCGGCGACGTCGACGACCAGGTCGACGGGTTGCAGCGTGTAGATGCACACGTCTCCGCCGGCGTCGAGTCGGGTCAGCACGAGGTTCGGCGTGGTCGAGCCGGGTTCGTAGTTCACGTTGGACGCGACGGGCCGGCTCGAGTCGCAGGGGAACACGGTCAGGAACCCGGCGGAGCCGACCGTGGTCGCGGTGACGTTGAGCGCCACCGCGGTCGCGCCGCCCGGGACGCTGCCCCGCCCGGCGACGCGGATCCGGTACGTGTGATCGGCAGGACGCAGACCATCGCCGGCGAACCCGCCGTCGATGGTCCGCTCGCCTTCGCGGGTGTCGGCCAGCCGTTCCGGCACCGCGAGCGGATCGAACGATCCTGCCGGGAACGCCCCGGCGACGTCGATGATCAGATGGCTGGGTGTCAGGGTGTAGACGCAGATCGTGCCGTCGGGGGCGACCCGCGACACGGCCGCGACCGCCACGGTCTGTCCGGCGGAGTGGTTGAGGTTCGATGCCGTGGGCCGGGCTCGATCGCACGGCCAGACCGTCAGGAAGCCGGCGCCTCCTGGCTGATCGACCGTCAGGTTCAACATGACCGACCCGGGGTTCGCCGGGAGCCCGGCGCGTCCACCGACGGTGATGCTCGTCGTGGATCCCGCTCCTCGGGCACCGATGCCGGCGAACTGCCCGTCGACCGTCGACTCTCCCGGTCGCGTGTCGACCAGACGTTGGGGCGCCGGCAACGGTTCGTAGCCGGGCATCGCCGACACCGTTGTGGCCGGAGCCGTCACGAGCAGGGTCGACACCGCCACGAGCGTGGCGGCACCGATGAACGAGAGGCGCCGCATCCACCTGTTGTAGCAGCGCACTGTGCCGAAAGCGACGCGGCGGCCGGGCGGTCGGGCGGACGGCACGGGGGCGTCGGCGCACCGGTAGTGTCCGCCGCGAGACGAGGCCACCGTGACGACCGACCAGCGACCCGAGGCAGCAGCGGCGACGCCGCTGTTCGTGCTCGCCACGATCGTCCTGGTGGCGATGCTGATCGGCGGCAACTTCACCGCGCTGAAGTTCGCGCTCGATCACGCCGGGCCGTTCCTGATCGCAGCCCTCCGTACCGTGATCGGTGGGACCTTCCTGGTCGTGCTGGGGTTGGCCCGTGGCGAGCGCCTGCCGCGCGAGCGGTCGCTGCTGCTGCGCATCTTCGTGGTCAGCTTCAGCATCACGACCGTGTCGAGCGCACTGCTGGTGTTCGGGGTCGACAAGGTGCCCGCCGGGTTCGCGTCGCTCATGTCGAGCACCATGCCGCTGTTCACGGCCTGCCTGTCGCTCGTGCTGTTGGGTACGAGGCTCCGGCCCGTCGCCGTGTTCGGCCTCGTCATCGGCTTCGGTGGCACCGCGGTACTGGCGTCGCCTGCGCTCGACGGGGACGCCCGGCTCGTCGGCGCCGTCTCACTGCTGTTCTCGGCGATCGCCTGGGCGTTCGGCACCGTGTTCATGAAGTGGAAGGACTTCAGCGACGTCTCACCGATCATGCTGGTCGGGGTGCAGCTCTGGATGTCGGCGGTGGTGCTGTTGCCGTTCGCCCTCGTCGTCGAGGGCGTCGACGACGTCGACTGGTCGCTCGGGCTGCTCGTCCCGCTGCTCTACGCAGCGATCCCGGCCAACGCCGTGACGTTCGCCCTGTTGGCCACGGTCGTGCGTCGGGCGACCCCGACACAGGCCGCCGCGACGGCCTATCTGATCCCGCTCTTCGGCGTGTTCTTCGGGTGGCTGATCCGCGACGAGTTGCTCGGTCGGGTCGAACTGGTCGGCGGGGTGCTCGTGGTCGTCGGCGTGTGCATCGTGGTCACGGCAGCCAACCGGGGCGGGCCGGTGCGCCGGCGGGGTGCCGCCGCGCGGGACGACGTGGTCACGCGGCCTGCCGCTCGGTGATCCACCAGCGTGATGTGCGCGAGGCGGATGTGGCGCTCCCGGAATCCGGCTTCGCAGTACGCGAGGTAGCACCGCCACAGTCGCTGGAACCGCTCGTCGAGGCCCAACGCGGCGATCTCGTCGAGTCGGCGGTCGAAGCGTTCGCGCCACTGCCGCAGTGTCTCGGCGTAGTGGGAGCCGAGGTCGTCGACCTCTGCCACGCGCAGCGACGTGGCAGCGGTGACCGCGGCGTCGATCGCGACGAGCGAGGGGAGGAAGCCGTTCGGGAACACGAACCGGCGGATGAAGTCCTCGGTCTTCTTCGCCCGTTCCCATCGTTCGTCGGGGAGCAGGATCGCCTGGAGCGCCGCACGTCCGCCCGGCACGAGGCACCGCTCGATCGTCGCGAAGAAATCGTCGTAGTCGCGCCAGTCGACGGCCTCGATCATCTCGATCGACACGACGTGGTCGAAGTCTCCGTCGAGGTCGCGCCAGTCGCGATCGATCACGGTCACGCGGTCGGAGACGCCGGCGGCATCGACTCGCAGACGGGCCTCGTGCAGCTGCTCCTGCGAGATGGTGGTGGTCGTCACCTCACAGCCGCGTTGCGCCGCCCGGATCGCCATCCCGCCCCAGCCGCTGCCGATCTCGAGGAGCCGGTCGCCGGGCTCGACGCCGAGCCGGTCGAGCAGCAGGTCGTACTTGTGCCGGCTCGCGTCGGCCAGCGAGGTGTCGGGTGTCGGGAACACGGCCGACGAGTACGTCATCGTCTCGTCGAGGAACAACTCGAAGAACGCGTTCCCGATGTCGTAGTGGGCAGCGATGTCGTCTCGGTTGCGTTCGCGGGTGTCGCGCGCGCGTGCCGTGCGGATCCGATCGGTCACGCGTCCGGTCAGCGCCTCCCACCGATCGCGGATCCGATCGACCGTGCCGAGATTGCGAACGATGATGCGCATCACGGCGACCGGGTCGTCGGACGTCCACCAACCTTCGATGTAGCCCCGACCGAACCCGACCGAACCCTCGGTCAGCACCGCCGAGTAGGCGCGCTCGTCGACGACGACGACCGTGGCCGCGAGCTCGCCACCGGGACCGAAGGAACGGGTCGACTCGGCGTGAGCCCGTACGCGATCGACGACCTCGAGACGGTCGGTGCCGATCCGGGCGAGCAGGAGGCGGACGACGTGTGCGGAGGCCCGCGCGCTCCATCGTTCCGCGAACGACACGGGGCGGGACGCAGCGACGTGCGCGAGCAGCCGCTCGGGATGGACGTCGGTCGTCGTTCCGGTCGTCGTTCCGGTCGTCATGCTCCGGTCGTCGGGTGGTTGGCGGTCCCTCGTGCGTTTCGACGGGTGTGACACGAACGGTACCCGCTTCATCCAGAGACGGAACGCCTCGATGTGGATGCCGAGCGACACCCGATGGGTCGGGAACGGGTTGGTGCGCATGGCATTGGCGAGCGCCGCCCTGGTCGGGGCACGACGGGTGACCCGCATCGCAGTGCGGACGGTCGGTGTCTCGTCGTCGGGCCGGACGACGTCGATGTG
Organism: uncultured Acidimicrobiaceae bacterium; assembly: GCA_963827775.1. Classification (GTDB taxonomy): domain Bacteria; phylum Actinomycetota; class Acidimicrobiia; order Acidimicrobiales; family Ilumatobacteraceae; genus Ilumatobacter. Next base: position 158,432 of record CAWHCI010000004.1, read on the forward strand.
CAGATCGATCGCCTCGCCGTCCCCCCTGAGCCGGACGTCGTACCGGTACTCCTCGTCGAGGAACGGCGAGACGTGGAGTTGCTTGTCGGTGCGAGCCGACTGCCAGCCGCGGGAGTCGGGTGCCGTCAGCGAGACGGGGTACCGGTGTCGCTCCTTCCACGGAGTGTTCGTGACTTCGAGCACGACACCGACGGGGAGGTCCGGGTCGACGTGCCAGACGACGTAGACGGTGATCGGGTTGAACAGCCATCCCCAACGTCGCACCTGGGTGAGCATGCGCACCTCGCCCTCGGGTCGCCAGCCGAGCAACTGCGCCAGATCGGTCCGAGCCGACTCCGACAGGCTCCCGGATCGCTCGTCTCCGTAGTCCTCGCGCCGAAAGCGGGCGGGTGCCGGTCGCGTCGCCGACCACAGCGGGTGCGCGGCGCACAGTCCGTCGGGGTCGTCCGGGTCGATCCAGACGTAGCTGATCGGATACCGGAACTCGTGGGTGGCCGGCCCGGCCCGCCGGTGTGTCACCGCACCGGCGCACACGGCGGCGCCGCCGGCTCTCACGCAGCCACCCTGGCGAACGTGTTGACCGACTCACAGACCCGGAGTGCCGACGCCATGCCGTCCTCGTGGAAGCCGTAGCCCCACCACGCGCCGCAGAAGTGCAGCCCGTCGACGCCGTCGATCTCGTCGAACCTCGCCTGCGCGGCGATCGCCGCTGCGTCGAAGATCGGGTGTGCGTAGTCGATCGACTCGATGACCCGGGAAGGATCGATGTGCCGGTCACTGTTGAGGCTGACGAGGTAGCGCTGCGAACCGGGCAGGTGCTGGAGTGCGGTCATGTCGTAGGTCAGGGTCGCCTCGGTCTGATCGGCGCTGCGACGGTCGTAGTTCCACGCTGCCCACGCCCGCCGCCGTGGCGACAGCACGCTGGTGTCGGTGTGCAGCACGGCCCGATTGGGTTGGTACCTGACTGCGCCGAGCACCTCGCATTGGCGGTCGTCCGGGCGGTCGATCATCGCCAACGCCTGGTCGCTGTGCGCTGCGATGATCACGCGGTCGAACTGCTCGCGGCCGTCTTTCGTGACCACGGTCGGCCCACCGATCGGGTCGGCTGCTCGCTCGATCCGCAGGATCGGCGTGGAGGTGCGGATCGAGCCGGCGAACCGTCGGGCCAGCGCGTCGACGTAGACCCGGCTGCCGCCGACGATCGTTCGCCACTGCGGCCGGTCACCGATCCCGAGCAGACCGTGGTGTCTGAGGAACCGGAAGAGGCTCGTCGCCGGGAACGCGCCGAACGCGTTGGGATCGGCGGACCACACCGAAGCACCGAGCGGCAACAGGTGCAGCTCGACGAACTCGCGGCCGTACCCTCGATCGTCGACGAAGTCGTCGAGGCTCGTCCGGCCGTCGTCGCCGTCGTCGAGGAACCGGTTGGCGTCCCGGTAGAACCGGGCGATGTCTCGCAGCATCCGCCACATGGCGGGCCGGGCGACGTTGCGGCGGTCGGCGAACAGGGTGTTCGGGCTGGTCGCGCGATACGTGAACCCGGCGGTCGGTGACGACGGATCACGATCGGTGACGCCGAAGCTCATCTCGGTGTCGATCCTCGGGACATCGAGCTCGTCGAACAAGCGCACGAGGTTCGGGTAGTTGTGATCGTTGTGCACGATGAAGCCGGTGTCGACCGGGATGCGCCCGGCGGCCGGGTCGACCACGTCGACGGTGTTGGCGTGCCCGCCCAGTCGCGGTGCGGCCTCGAACAGCACGACGTCGTGATCGGGGCCGAGGACGTGCGCACAGGTGAGCCCGGCGATCCCCGATCCCACGACGGCGATGCGTTCCCGGCGCGGCATCAGACCTTCACCCCGTCGAGCGCCTGCTGGAGCCCCTCGTCGGCGCGGCCGCCGATGCGGTCGAACACCGGGCGGAGGAACAGGTCGAAGATGCAGAGCGGCCCGTTGAGCCTGAGCTCGGCGTCGTACGTGACGAGCGAACCGTCGCCGTCGGGTTCGACATCGACGCGGTCGAGGCTCGTGAACAGCTTGCTCTCGGCGCGCACCACCACCGATCGGGGCGCATCCCACTCGGTGGTCTCGTAGCGGAGCGTGAGGCCGTCTCCGGGAGCGTCGACGACGACGTCGAAGATCGCGGTCGGGCCGCCGGCGTCGCCTTCCACCTGGGTGACGCCCTGGACGCCGGGGTCCCACCGCTCGAAGTTGCGCAGATCGGCCATGAACGCGAAGGCGTCGGCGGGGGCGAGGTCGGTCTGAACCGTGGTGCGATAGCGGGCCATGGGGGTCTCCTGTCGTGAGGGGTCTGAAGCCGCCGACGAGGCTCCGAACGGTGTCGTCCTGAGTACGGAGCGGTCGTTGCCTGCGGATGCGACGATTTCGTCGCTCGAAGGTGACGGTGCCCACTTGCGAACGCGATGAAACCCGGTGCGCGTGCACCGTACCTCCCGGGTCGAGCACGTCGCCGGCGCGGCGGTACCTTGCGGCACATGTCGAAGATCTCGCTCATCGCCAAGCTCACGGCCGCCGAGGGCAAGCACACCGAGTTGGAGGCCGCCATCCGGCACGTCATCGCGACCGCCGACGAGGAGGAGGGCCTCGAGGTGTACAGCGCTCATGCCGTGAACGACGAGCCCGGCGCGTTCTACTTCTTCGAGCTGTACCGCGACGACGAGGCGGTGGCTGCGCACGGCAAGGGAGACGCCATGCGCGCGGCGATGGGCGCGTTCGGCGGCCTGCTCGCCGGCCGCCCCGAGATCACGACGATGACGCCGGTCGCCGCCAAGGGCCTCGACCTCTGACGGAACGGCGAGCGGGCTGACGCCGCCGCCGGCCCGGGTTGGCGGGCCGGGTTCGTCACGGGCGAGACTGGACCGGTGTCAGCGATTCGGATCGGCAGCCGATTCCAGGGGCCGACCGGTTCGGGACAGGGTGGGTGGACGGCGCATCGCTTCGCCGAGCGGATCGGGGTTCCGGTCGAGGTGTCGCTGCACGTGCCCGTTCCACTCGAGACCGACCTGTTCGTCGCGAATCGCGCCGGGGACGACGGTGTCGACCGTTGGGTGCTCGCTCCCTCCCGCGACGACTCGGTGAGCGCGGTGATGACTGCGACGCCGGCAGAGGCCATCGACGTCACGACCGAGCCGGTCCCGATCGAGGACGCTCGGCGTGCCCGGGAGAGATTCGCGCACCTCGGCCCTGATCACCCGGTGCCGTTCTGCTTCTCGTGCGGCCTCCAGCACGATTCCATGCATGTACACGCCGCACCGTTGGACGACCACCGCTACGCGACCGATTGGACGGCCCCCGAGTGGGCGGCGACCGGTGCCGGCGTGGTCGACGGCGGTGTCGTGTGGGCTGCGCTGGACTGCACGTCGGCCTGGTACGTCTGCCAGTCACGCGGCGAACGCGTGGCGTTCACCGTGCGTTTCGCCGCCGAGATCCTCCACCCGATCGAGGCCGGCGCACGCTACGCGCTCGTCGGATGGGCCGGGGACGCGCACGACGACTGGGACGGGCGCAAGCGGCACGCCGCAGCCGCCGCGTTCGCGTCCGACGGCGCGTGTGTGGCCCGGGCCGTGAGCCTCTGGGTGTCGGTCGACGGCTGACGCCGCTCCGGTCGGGTCCCGCTCGCGCCGACCGTCGCCGACCCTCGCAGGCCGGTCTACCATCGGTCGATGGCGACTGCGACGATCAACGGGACCGACATCTACTTCGCGGACTCCGGTGGCGACGGCCCCGCGCTGCTGTTCAGCCACGGCTTCTTGATGGACCACACGATGTTCGACGCGCAGGTGGAGGCCCTGTCCGACGAGTACCGCTGTGTTCGATGGGACGAACGCGGTTTCGGTGCCACGCGGGCGCCGGCCGACTTCACCTATTGGGACTCGGCCGATGATGCGATCGGCCTGCTCGACCACCTCGGGATCGAGCAGGCGGTGTTGATCGGGATGTCGCAGGGCGGTTTCCTGTCGTTGCGGGCAGCGCTGGCCCATCCCGACCGCGTGCGCGGGATCGTGCTCATCGACTCGGCGGCCGATGTCGACGACGCCGAGACGATGGAGGGCTATCAGGGCATGCTGCACGTGTTCCGTGAGGGTTCGGACGATGAGCGTGCCGCCGTGTTCCAGATGGTCGCCGGGCTGATCCTCGGCGACGACGAGCTGGCGGCCACGTGGATTCCGAAGTGGGAGGCCATCGATCGTGAGCAGCTGGTCACGGCCGGCCGGGCGCTCCTCGGGCGCGACGACGTCAGCGGTCGCGTCGGTGAGATCTCGTGCCCCATCCTCGCGGTGCACGGCACCGCCGACGAGGCGATCGCCATCGATCGAGCTCACGCGCTGGCCGCCGCCGCCAACGACCACCGGGGTGTGGTCCCGGTGGAGGGTGCCGCACACGCACCGAACATGACGAATGCGCCGGCGGTCAACGCCGCGCTGGCCGAGTTCCTGGCCGGGCTCGGCTGAAGGCCGGCGCGTCAGCGGCGGCGGAGGCCGCCGATGAGGCGGCGGAGTGCCGACACGCGGGTCGGCTCGGCGGTGAGGCCGGGTGCCCCGGCCGTGGCCGGAACCAATGGCGTGACGGTGGCGGGCTCGTGCGTCTGCCCGCCCGGAGGTGGGGCAACGGGCGGTGCGGGAACCGTCTCGTCGAACACGGAGCGGTTCGTGGAATTCTCGAAGCCGCGAACGCTCCAGACGCTCGATTCGGTGCGCGTCGCGACGCGGCCGGGCAGTACCAGTTCGCCGTCCCGGATCGCATCGGTGGTCGTCGAGTCGTCGGCGTCCCGAATCGTCCGGGCGACGGTCGAGTCGGCTTCGATCGTCTCGACGGCCCGGCGCATCGACAGCACGGCGTCGTCGGTGATCGTCGTCAGGTGATGGTCGCCCTCCGCCGTCGGCGTGGTCTCGGGTGCGACGGGAGCCTCGGGCTCCGGACGCTCCTCGACGGGTCCGAACGAGGGGCCGGTCGTCTCGAAGTCCCACAGTTCGATCGTGTCGTCGTGGCTGGTGTCCGGCTCGCCGACATCGGCCGAGCGCACCACCCTCGCGGTCGGCCCGGCACGGTCTTGGTCGCGCTCGTGTTCGCTCTCGAGCGGCGCGCCCGCGTCGAAGTCCTCGTCGATCTCGCCCGACGGCCAGATCAACTCGAATCGACCGGGCTGCCCGGTCGGCAGGGGAGGGAGTGACGTGGGGACGGCGAGGGGGTCGCTGTCGACGTCGGGGAGCCCGTGCGTCTCGAGTCGATCGGCCCAATCGGATTCGAGGATCGAGTCGACGGGTGCGGACGACCCGGCCTCCGCGGTCGTGCCGGCGGCAGGAACGGGACGTGGTTGCGGTGGCGCCGGAGGCGAGAACGACGGTGATGTCGGTGGCGTCGGCGCGTCGGGGAACGGGGGCTCGGTGCGCACCACGGGTGCGGGGACCTCGGGTTCTCCCCACGAGACGATCGAGTCGGTGTCGTGCCCGCTGCTCGGCGGAACTCCACCGAGGTCGACCGGACCGGCCGTCGGTGCCGGGGCGGGAAGCGGGTCGCCGGGCCGGAGTTCTTCCGTCGCTGCCATACGGGCCCAGCGGTGGATGCCCGACGAGTGGTGACGGTACGGCGTCGCGATGACGGCCGTCACCTCCTGCGTGGCCAACCAGGCAACGCATTCGTCGTTCATCATCTCCGTCATGAGCATGACGAACTCGCGATCGATCGACGGCACACGGTCGAACAAGCGGCCGAGGTGTGCCGTGTCGCCGACCTGCATCGAGCCGTGTTCGAGCTGCTCGGCGTTGACGGCACCGGCGTCGATCAGGCGAGCGCCCAGCGGTGGTTCGGTCGAACGTTCCGCGAGATAGATCTCGCCACGGTCGAGATGTACCGAAACCGGTGGGTCGACATCGAACAGCAGTTCACCGGTGTACAGGTGTCCACGCGCGGCGTCGAGGATCGTCCACCCCGGAAGCGGAAGGTCGTCGGCGAGTCCGAACAGTTCCGCTGCTCGGTCGTGGTTCATGCCGCACCCGCGAGCGCGACGACCCGCTCGAGCGGGTCGAGCAGTTCGACATCGGAGCGTTCGAGCCGGTCGAGGACGGCGAGCAGCGCCTCGATCGCCACCTCCCGAGCCGATGTCTGATCGATCAATTGGCACGGCAGCGCGGCCTCGCTGGCGAGCGTGCCGAGCCGGCGCGCCAGGATCGCGGCGTCGGTGGGGTCGTCGCAGCGATTGACGGCGACGACGACGGGAACGCGCAGATCGGCGAGCAGGGCTCGCATCGCCGCGCCCGCCTCGGCGTGAGTGTGCTCGGCCTCGAAGTCGACGACGAACACGACGGCGTCGACATCGCCCTTCATGATGTCGGTCATGAACCGAAAGCGCTCCTGGCCGGGTGTGCCGAACATGAGGAGCCGCACGTCGGCGTTGCCGTCGTCGTCCTGCAACGCGTACGTCCCGAAGTCCATCGCGACGGTCGTGCGAGCCTTGACGACGGCCTCGCATCCGCTCGCATCGACCTCCGTCTCGACGACCGGCGTGTGCGAGACGGCCTGGATCAGCGACGTCTTGCCGGCCGCGAACGGGCCGGTCACGAGCAGCTTGAACACGTGTTCGCCGCGGGTGACCCCCTGGGCCGTCATGTGCACCTCCTCCGGTGTCCTCGATGGATCTGATCGTGCGAAGGGGTTGCGTCTGCCCGCATCGGCATGTGTGGTCTGTGTCAATTGTATCGGTCGCCCATCACATCTTCTTGAGTGTTCGATCACAGCGTTGTCGGAGTCTCGCAGGCGTGAGCGAGCCGGAATCCCGCTAGCCTCGCTCGACGGAGAAGTGCCCGAGCGGCCGAAGGGACACGCCTCGAAAGCGTGCGACGTGCAAGCGTCCGTGGGTTCAAATCCCACCTTCTCCGCCATCGACGACCGCCGGTCTGACCCACGGGCCACCGGCGGTCGTTTCGCGCCCGGCTGCACACGCCACGACGACCCCACGTCGACCACACACGTCGACCACACACGTCGACCACACACGTCGACCACACACGTCGACCACACACGTCGACCACACACGTCGACCACACACGTCGACCACACACGTCGACCACACACGTCGACCACACACGTCGACCACACACGTCGACCACACACGTCGACCACACACGTCGACCACACACGTCGACCACACACGTCGACCACACACGTCGACCACACACGTCGACCACACACGTCGACCACACACGTCGACCACACACGTCGACCACACACGCGTCGACCACACACGTCGACCACACCCGGTCAGCGGCACTCGGTTCCGTCGTCGGGCGCCTCGAGATCGATGAGGTAGTCGTTGACGACGTCGACCACGCACCGGTTGACGCCGTACCCCGTGTGCTGATCGGCCTCGACGACCACGAGCCGCCCGTCCTCGAGGGTCTCCGCCATCCGTACCGTCGACTCGAACGGCGTCGCCGGGTCGCCCGTGGTGCCGATCACCACGATCGGGCCGGCGCCCGCTCCGGTGATCTCGATCCGAGGATCGATCGCGGGCGCGAAGAACGTGCAGAAGTACCCGCCCGCCGAGTCCTCGGGCCACAGCCGCGGCGAGACCTCGGTGTAGAGCTCGGTCTCGGCGTCGGCGTCGGCGACCGTCTTCCGAGTGGCCGTGTCGGCGCAGGTGATGGCTCGGAACGCCTCGAGCTCGTTGCCGTAGGTGCCGTCCGGTCCGCGCCGGTAGTAGCTGTCGTTCAACGCCAGGAGTCCACTGCCGTCTCCGTCCTGCGCGGCGGTGAGCGACAGCTCGAGCGCCGGCCAGTACGCCTCGAGGTACATCGCCTGCTGGACGGCGGTCGTCGCCACGTCGCGATTGACCGGCGGTCGACCGTCGGCGCTCGGGATCGGATTCTCGTCGATGTCGGCGAGCAACGCATCGAACGCGCCCTCGGCGTCACCGTCGTTGTGGAACGCGCACTCGTCATCGGCACTGCAACGCGCGAGGAAGGTGGTGAGCGACGCCTCGAAACCGGCGTTCTGCTGCAGGCTCGCCTCGAGCGGGTCGGCTGCGGGGTCGGACGCTCCGTCGAACACGGCGGCGCGGACGGTGTCGGGGAACAGGGTGGCCCACACCCCGCCGAGCTCGCTGCCGTAGCTGAACCCGTAGTACGAGACGGTGTCCTCTCCGAGTGCCCGCCGGATCGTGTCCATGTCACGCGCGGAGTTGTTGGTACCGATGTGCGGGAGGATGTCGCCGTTGAGACGGGCGCACTCGTCTGCGAACAGCTTCGCGGTCTCGACGAGCAGTTCGCGTTCCTCGTCGGTCTCCGGTGTGGAGTCGAGTTCGTTGAAGTAGGGGTCGTACTCGCTGATGCAGTCGATCGCGGGCGTACTCTCGCCGACGCCACGGGGATCCCAGCCGACGATGTCGAATCGTTCGAGCAGTGGCTGGTCGAAGATGAACGAGGACCGTTTGGCGAACTCGGCACCGGCGAAGCCGGGCCCGCCACGGTTGAGCAACAGCGTCCCGATCCGGTTCTCGGTGTCGATCGCGTTGTAGCGCGCGAGCGCGAGGTCGAACACCGCTCCGTTCGGGTCGGCGTAGTCGACCGGCACGGCCATCGTCGCGACGTCGACCTCGTCGTCGAACTGCTCCCACTCGATCGGGGCCGGCTCGAAGACGGCGACCGGTTCGACGGTCGCCGTCGAGGGCGGCGGCGAAGGTTCGTCGCCGGTGATGCCGGCCTCGGCGGAGCGCTCGGGATCGGACCCGGCGGTCGGGGTCGCCACCTGGTCTCCGGAGTCGGACGTCGACGTCGTGACGCCGGCGTCGGCCGACGAGCACGCCGCAGCGAACGCGACGATGCCGGCGAGGAAGACAGGGGTGCGCCCGCGCATCGCCACAGCGTACGAGTCGGAGCAGGCCGATCGGCGGCGGCCCGAACCTCGCAACGTGTCCGTAGCCTGCTCGACATGCGAATGGGTCCGCACCACATGATGCCTCGGGACACGGAGGCCGTGAAGGACGCCACGCTCGCCCGCGACACCGCCAAGCGGGTGTGGGGGTTCGCCAAGCCGTATCGCGGCACGATCCTGGTCTTCCTGGCGGCGATCGTCGCCGCCGCCCTGCTCGCCCTGGTGCCGCCGCTCGTCGTGCGGCGCATCATCGATGTCGCCATCCCGAACGCGATCGACGACGGGAACCGGGCGCCGATCTGGTGGTTGGCCGCGCTGGCCGTCGGCGCCGCGCTCGCGGATGCCGTGCTGCAGATCGTGCAACGGTGGGGGAGCGCTCGGGTCGGGGAGGGTCTGATCGCCGACCTCCGCCGTTCGCTCTATGCCAAGGTGCAGCGGCTGCCGATCGCGTTCTTCACCCGCACACCGACCGGCGCGATCACGAGCCGGTTGAACAACGACGTCGTCGGCGCCCAGACGGCGGTCACGAGCACCCTGGGCAGCGTCGTGAGCAACGTCATCGTGCTCGCCACCACGCTGGCGGCGATGCTCGCACTCGAGTGGCGTCTCACGTTCCTGGCACTCGTCGTCCTTCCCTTGTTCATCGTTCCGGCGCGGCGGGTGGGTCGTCGCCTCCAGACGATCTCCCGCGACCAGATGCAGCACAACGCCGCGATGAACACGCAGATGACCGAGCGCTTCAACGTGTCGGGTGCCGTGCTCGTCAAACTGTTCGGCTCGCTCGACCGGGAGAGCGAGAACTTCGGGGTGCGTGCCGATGCCGTGCGCGACGCCGGGATCCGTGCGGCGATGTTGGGTCGTGTGTTCTTCGTGGCGCTGGGTCTCGTCGCCGCCGTCGGCACCGCTGCGATCTACGGCATCGGTGCTCAGCTCGTGGTCAGCGGCGAGATCACGGTCGGCACGCTGGTCGCGCTCGCTGCGCTCGTCACGCGCGATCTATCAGCCACTCACCGGGCTCACGAACGCCCGCGTCGATCTCATGACGTCGATGGTCTCGTTCGAGCGGGTGTTCGAGGTGCTCGACGCAAACGAGCCGATCTCCGACAAGCCGGCCGCCATCGACCTCGTCGAGCCGGAGGGCCGGGTCGAACTCGCCGACGTCACGTTCCGCTATCCGGCCGCGAACGAATCGTCGATCGCATCGATGGAGACCCAGGCGATCCCCGGTGCCGACCCGGACCACGATGTGCTCTCGCACCTGTCGCTGACGCTCGACCCCGGCGAGACGGTTGCGCTCGTCGGCGCCTCGGGCGCCGGCAAGAGCACGCTGGCGTCGCTCATCCCCAGGCTGTACGACGTGACCGACGGGTCGGTCCGCCTCGACGGCCACGACGTGCGTGACCTCACGCTCGATTCGGTCCGTGGTGCGATCGGCGTGGTCTCGCAGGACCCGCACCTGTTCCACGAATCGATCGTCGACAACCTGCGCTACGCCGCTCCCAACGCGACCGACGACCGCGTCGTCGAGGCCTGTCGGGCGGCGCGCATCCACGACACGATCGCCGCATTGCCCGACGGGTACGACACGGTGGTCGGCGAGCGCGGCTATCGGCTGAGCGGTGGCGAGAAGCAACGGTTGGCGATCGCGCGGCTCCTGCTGAAGGACCCGGCGGTCATGATTCTCGACGAGGCGACCAGCCATCTCGACAACGACAACGAGGCCCAGGTGCAGGCCTCGATCGACGCCGCGCTCCACGGACGCACGGCGCTCGTGATCGCCCACCGCCTGTCGACGGTGCGGTCCGCCGATCGGATCGCCGTGCTCGACCGCGGCACGATCGTCGAGATCGGCCGCCACGACGAGCTCGTCGCCACCGACGGCCTCTATGCCGCGCAACTCCGCGCCGGCGACCTGCTCACGACGTGACGGTCGCGGTTCGGACCACGGTCACCGCCGTGGTCGGCTGACGGGCCTCGCTGCCCGATCGGGCCCGCCGTCCCGGCGGTTGGCGCCGCCGAGCGACTGCGCCAGGTCGCGGTACCGCCCTCGGTCGATGGTCGTCGGTCGATGGGGCCGCTCTTCGATGGGCGCACCCGCCGTGCCGGCGGTTCGCGCCGCCGAGTGATTGCGCCAGGTCGCGGTACCGCGACCTGGCGTCGGTGCACGACCCGAGCGATGTGCCGAAGCGCTGCTGCGTCGCGAGCGCACGGTTGCTCCCGTGCGGATCACCGGCTCGCTCGGCACCACCTGCGACGGAGCCCGCCCGGGCCGCCGAGCATGCTTCGACGGATCAGCCGACGACCCACGAGTTGACGGCGTAACCGGCACCGTCCTCGTTGACCTCGACGATCGCCGTCGACCGAACGTTGCCGGCAACCGAGACGATCCGGATCCTGCGCTGCAGCACGATGTTGTTCTTGAAACCGATCGGCAGCGACTCGGGAGCGGCTGTGGCCCGCGAGTCGTTGATGTCGAAGGTACCGGTCATCACGCCGCCGTTGACGCGGATGTCGAAGCCGTTCGGGTTGTCGACGTGGAATCGACCCATCGGCACTGCGACGTAACCGGCGATCGCGAGCTCGATCGGGGCGCCGCCCGCGGCCCGGATGTCGACGATCGGCTCCGGGATCCAGGGCACGACGTAACGCTCGGGAGCGCCGAGCAGGCCGACGCCACCGCCGTCGAATCCGAGCGGCAAGGGGTCGGCGTTACTGGCGGGGAGGGACGGACCGACCTCGTTGATGGCGGTCACGTCGAAGCGGTAGCCCTGGTAGCCGGAGGTCGGCGTGCCGGGCGGGAGGTCGGGCAGCGTGATCTCGCACGCAGTGGGCGTGGCGAAGGTGGGGTCGGTCGTGGTGGAACACGAGCCGGCCGGTTGGACGTCTGGCGCGGCGACGTCGACGTCGATCGTGGAGGCGACCACGTTGCCCGCTGCGTCGGTGAACTCGTAGTTGAGTGTGTAGACGCCGGGGGGTGCGGTCGTGGTGATGGTGACGTCGATCCCGCTCGTGGTCACGGTCCATTCGGGGCCGAGCACGCTGGTGACCACCACGGGCACCGGTGCGAACGGCAGGCCATCGGGATCGTTGACCGGGAGACGGCTGGTGATCGGCACACCGACGTCAGCGAGGATGGAGACCGGGTCGGCCTCGGGCGCATGAGGCAGAATGCCGCCGTCCGGCAGGACATCGATGCCCATGAATCCGGTCGCCGTTGCACCCGACGGGTCGGTGACGGTGTACGGCACGCCGAAGACGCCCATTCCGAGGGGTGCGGTCGTCGAGGCCGTGAAGGTGATCGTGTCGTCGGCGTCGTTCGCCACTGCGGTCAGACCGGGTGGCAGCAGCGTGGTGTCGATCGTGAGTGCGAGGTCGTCCCCGTTGGGGTCGTGGGCCTTGATGTGGCCGGTGACGGATCGGTCGGGCGAGGCGCCCGGGGGTTGTTCGACATCGAGGTGCTCGACGGTGCCGGTCACGACGGGCGCGGCGTTGGGATGTGGCACGAGCTCGATGCTGTAGGCGTCGACCTGGTAGCCGGTGATGGGAACGCCGCCGTCGTCGGCGGGTGCGTCCCACGAGATCTGGGCGACGTCGTCGGAGGCGCCGGCGACGGCCATGACGTTGGTCGGTGCGTCGGGCACCGACACGACCGGTGAGGTGTTCTCGGGCGTCTCGTTCGAACCTCGCCACGGGGCCTGACCGACCTCGTTCTCGGCCCGGACCCGGAAGCGGTATTCGGTGCCGATGTCGAGACCGTCGACCGCGCAGGAGATGTCGTTGCCGTCGGTCGGGACGGGCTTCGGGGTGATGACGAGATCCTCGGGCAGGCACACGTCCGTCCACGGTCCGGTCGGCGTCTGAACCCGGTACTGCACCTGATAGGGCGACGTGGTCCAACCGCCGAGGCCGTCCTCCTGGCCGAGCAGTGCTCCGCCGGCGTCCTGGCCGGTGAGCTCGTCCCAGGTCACGACGACCACACCGCGGTCGGTCGCGGCTCCCGACTCCTGGAAGCCGGACGTGTTCACCGCGGGGAGCTGAGCGGGCAGGCGTGCCTTGTCGGTGTAGGTCTCCGACGACGGCTGGTACGACGACGTGTTGATCGGGATCTGCGTCGTGCCGTCGAGGATGAACGACCGCGGGATGCTGTTGACGTCGGTGACCACGTGCGGCGCGTCGGCGACGTCGTCACCGTTCACCGTCATGATCGAGACGCGGCCACCCCGGTCGGCGTCGGCGTATCGCTGGTTGAAGCGGACGCGGGCGGTGGTGCCGATCGTCGAGTTGTCGACGACGAAGCGGGCGTTGGCACCGAGCACGAACGTGGCGCCGCCGCCGTTGATGTCGAACGAACTCGGCGGCGTGATCACGTTGGCGGCGACCTGGATGTCGTCGGCGCAGTCGGATGCCGGTGCGAAGTCGGAGAGGCCGTAACCGACCACGACGTCGGCATCGGCTGCGACGGTGATCGGTTCCTCGAAGTAGTAGACGCCGCTGGCGAAGTAGATCCGGCCGGTGAGGTTGATCGGATCGGCGTATCGGCCGGGGAAGTACACCTGGCAGTCGAAGCTCGGCGGCATGTCGAACGGTGTCGCCGAGCGCACCGTCGGTGGGACGCGAGGCAGATCGGGCATCCAGATCTTGTCGTCCTCGGCCGACGGCGAGTACTGCGCGAGCACGGGATCGACGGTGTACGACGGCGACGCCCACCAGTCGGGGGTCGCCGGGTACGGCGGGACGGCGCCGGAACTCCGCGTCGTGCCACTCAGCGCGATCGGGACGTCGGCGCCGAGCTGCATCGCAGCTGCTCCGGTGGGCACCTCGAAACCGAGTGCGAGCGCTGGGCCGATCTCCTCGAGCTCGGTGCAGGTGGTCTGCACCGAGATGCCGTTGATGGTCGGGTTGGGCGACGGTGTGAGGCTGCCGCCACCGTCACACGTCAGGAACACGTTCCGCGGATCGGACAGAGCTACACGGAGGCCGCCCTTGGCCGCTTCGGTCTCGGCCGTGCGCTCGCTGACCACGCGGTTCGACCGGAACACCGCGATCGTGTAGTCGAGCAGCGGGAGCACGACCAGCGAACCGATGACCACCATGACCAGCACCATCGGCAGGACCGAACCCCGGTCGCCGTCGCGCATGGCCTGTCGTCGAGCGTTCATCACGGGCTCACGGTCAGGGTGCACGACACCGCGGCGTTGGCGCTGACGGTCACCGAGATGCCGTCACCGGGCACGCCCGGGGTGATGAGGTCGAAGTCGGTGCCGAACGTGAGGTTCGCGCCACCGGCCCGGCAGTTCCAGCTCGACGGTGCGTAGCCGGTGCCGTCGAACGACTGCGGGATGAGGTCGACGCTGGCGCTCGGGATCCCGTTGAGCGGGATGTCGAAGGTACCGGCCTTGGCGATGCGGGTGGTCGTCACGACTTCGTCGGCGACCTGGTAGGTGATCGATGCATCGGCCGGGTCGCCGGCGAGGTCACGAGTCTGCACCGTGAGGGTGCCGCCGCACTCGGCGAGGGCGATCTCGGTGAGTCCGCCGCCCAGTGCGCCGAAGTTGTCGGTGAGCAGCAGGTCGGCCGACGAGACGTCACCCCAGGTGCTGCCGTCGTAGGTGCGGGCGACGTAGCCGGGCGGGTCGCTCGGGTGGTACTGGGACGGGTCGCCGCCGACGACGAGGTCGCCGAGGAACTTCTCGTTCGGGATCGAGCGCCACCACGAGCCGGTCCAGGGCCAACCCGACCAGTACACCCGCGTCTCGTCGTCGAGGTCGCCGACGAGCACGCCGATCATCCGGATGTCGTTGAACTGGGCGGCGATGTGGCTGGCCCGGTACCAGCCGCGGGGGCTGAACACGCCGGAGCTGTAGCCGGAACGGTAGCGGTCGTGGTCGAACCGGGACGGCGTCGACGGGGGACCGAAGCTCGACGAGTCGGACTTGTGCTGGAGCCGGTCACGGGTCGGCATACCGTCGGTGAAGAAGACCACGAGCTCGGGGGTGGGAACGTTCGGGTTGCCGAGCTCCTCGTAGGTCTGTCCGTCCGAGTTGTAGAAGGTGCGGAAGATCGCATCCTCCCAGTTGGTGTAGTAGTTCGGGTGCGACCGCGTCTGGATGTTGCTGACGAGTCCGGAGGTGCCGCTCGGCCCGATCAGCGCCTCGACGTCGGCGGGCTCCGACAGGTCGTAGAACTTGTTCCAGTCCGAGCCCGAGCCGAGCACGTCGGAATACGAGTACATCTGGACGATCTGGAGCTGGGTCGGCGTGCCGTCGAAGGCCTGCACGAAGCTGCGAACGCCCTGGCGGACATCGCTGTCGGCGGAGCCGATCGATCCCGACTCGTCGACGATGAGCGTCACGGGGCCACCGCAACCGCTGTTCGCCTGCAGGAAGTTCGGGCCCGAGAACGTCGCCGGCTCGAGTTCGCTGAGCGAGGAGCCGCCGGCGGTGAAGCTGACCGTGCTGCTCCGGTCGACGCCGTCGAGGCCGGGCGCCCCGTTCACGTTGACGATGACTCGCTGGGCGCGGGTGTTGGTGTCACAGTCGGGGTCCGGCGGCACGGCGAGCGGGTCGCACGAGCCGGAGCTGCTCGAGCCGACCGCGAGCGGAACGGTGACGTTGATGATGGTGTCGGGCACGGGGTCGCCTGCGGACCAGGCGATCGGGTTGCCGTCGTCGTCCAGGGGCATCGACAGGTCGCGCAGGACCACGAGCGAGATGCAGCTGCCGCCGTGGCACTCGACTCGCCGGAGTTCGAACGATTGCCCGTCGGAGGCCGGTCCGTAGCGGTAGGACACCACGGTCTCGCCCGTGCCGTCGTCCCACTTCAACTGCAGTGCGTTCGAACCGAACGTGCAGACGGCGTCGCCGCAGGGGGTGTCGCCCTCGTCGGCGCTCACGTCGCCGGGGTCGGCGCCGGCCGACGACAGATCGGTGGGGAGCCACAGCGCGAGGCTCTGCTCCCACGCGGCCACGTCGAGGCGGCTTCGGGTGACGGGTTCCTGGCGAACGGTCACGATCACGGCGGCGCCGATGACCGCGACGATCGTGCCCAGCACCGACATGGTGATGAGCAGTTCGATCAGGGTCATGCCGGAGTCGGTGCGCCCCTGGCTGTGGTGGTCGGTCTGGTGGTCCATCAGATGTCTCCTCGTACGACTTGCAGCGTTCGGCTGACGCGCTCGTCGGGGCTGGTGATCGTGATCGTGATGCGTTGCACGATCCCGTTGTAGAACCCCGTGCTGTCGGGGCAGGCGAGGTTTCCGGTTCCCGAGAGCCAGTTCCCGGTGGGCTCGTCCAGGTACTCCTGGACGATGGTGGCGGAACTGGTGGGCCAGCCGACGGTCTCGACGGCGGCCACGATCGGGCTGGACACGTCGCACTGGAAGTCGTTGCGCGGGGCACGGTTGACGCGGTCGACGGCGTTGACGAGGAGTGTCTCCACCTGGGCCGCCGACTCGCTCACGTTGGATGACTTGATCGAGGCCGCCACGGCGAGCAGGAGCGGCACCACGACGATGCCGAGCAGGGCGATCGAGAGCACGACCTCGACCAGGGTGACGCCCTCGTCGGTCGGGGCACCACCGCGGACCGCCAGCGCGCGCCGTCGGCCGCTTCGCTGGCGCCTGTCCGAGATCGTCACCTGGTCCACCTCAACTGGTCGGGTCGGCGGTGGCGGCACCGACATGTTCGAATTCGTGGTTCCCGTAGCGAAACGTTGTGAATGTTCGGCAAGCGTGAACTGTGCAAAATATACACCAGAGCGGGTCAGCTGACCACTCCTAGTAGGGCAAGAGTTGGTCAAGATCGCGGGGCGAATCGCAGCGTCGTCCCAGGTGGACGCCCGTTCTTGCGTGTTTGCAGTCATCTCGGTCATCAGCGAACCCGGTTCCACGCCGGTTGTTCAGGCGTGGACAACCCAGCCGCCGACGAACGTTCATCGGCCGGACGTGAGCTGATCTTGACAGGAGATTCCACCGCCGGGGCGTTGGCGTGGGCCGGAACGCGGACGAACCACCCGTTGCCGGGTGGCTCGTCGACAAGTTCGTGTCGGCCGCCGTGCGGCCGGTGCGGCTACTCGCCGTCGCCGGGAATGACGTCCTCGACCTTGTCGGACACCTTGTCGTAGGCGTCCTTGACGCCCTCGGGCGCCTTGTCACCGTGCTGCTCGACCAGATCGTCGGCCTTGTCCTTCGCGGCGCCCGCCTGATCCTTCAGGCCGTCGAGGCCGTCGCCGTCGCCTGCGTCCGCAGACTTCGAGCCGCCCAGCATGCTCTTCGCTTTGTCCAGAAATCCGGCCATTCGATCGGCCCCTCTCATGTCATCGTCAGCCGCAACCTGGTGGCGACGGCCACGTCACTCTAGTGGGTGACGCCGGCTATGCGTCGGGGAGCGATGCACGAGCAGCACCCTGCCCATGAGATTCGAGGTCGTAGCCGATCTGGCAGAAGCCGTGATTGCAGTAGCCCCCGGGGTGCTTGCGGAGGTATCCCTGGTGGTGGTCCTCGGCGTAGTAGAACACGCCGTCACCGGCTGCCTCGACCCGATCGATCTGCGTCGAGATCGTTCCGTACCCTGCGACGGTGAGCGCCCGCTGGTAGCGATCCCGTGACGCCTCGACCGCGGCGTGCTGGGCGTCGGATGTGGTGAACACCGCCGACCGGTACTGCGTGCCGACGTCGTTGCCCTGCCGGTTCGGCGTGGTCGGGTCGTGGTTCTCCCAGAACGCCTTCATGAGCTCATCGACCGACACGATCGACGGGTCGTACGCCACCAGCGCCGTCTCGGTGTGTCCGGTGCGGGCCGTGCAGGTCTCCTCGTAGGTCGGATGCTTCGTCCATCCACCCATGTACCCGACCGCCGTGGTGTACACACCGTCGATCTGCCAGAAGATGCGTTCCGCGCCCCAGAAGCACCCCATCGCCACGTAGATCGTCTCGATGCCGTCGGGGAACGGCGGGGTGATCGGCGTCCCGAGCACGACGTGGTCGGCCACCACGGGGATCGGCTCGTCGCGGCCCGGCAGCGCGTCGCCCGCTTCGATCATGTCGGTCTTCTTTCGGAACAGCATGGGTCCAGGCTAGGTCGGCGTGCCGACGCCGTCGCCTTCGCGAGCGCAGGTTCGCGGAACGTTCACCCGATCCCGCGCCGCACGGTGCCGGCACGGTGCGGCCCGGTCAGGGCAGCAGCAGCTTCTCGATGCGGCGGGCCGTCACGGCCAGGCCGACGAGACCCATGGCGACCAACACGCTCAGGTGGCCGAGGTACGCCCACGACCACTCGCCGAAGCTGGCGCCCCGTACCAGCGCCACGCCGTGGTACAGGGGGCTGAGCTGAACGACCCACGCCCAGTCGCCGTAGCTCGACAGCGGGTAGAACGTCGCCGAGAACAGGAACATCGGCAGCGTGATCGACGGCACGTACTCGAAGTCGGCCCACGACCGCATGTAGGTGGTCAGGGCCATACCCACGGCGCTGAACGCGATCGCGATCACCACGCAGATCGGAAGCGCCATCACGACCCACGGTGACTGGGCCATGCCGAGTGCCACCATCGTCACGAGGAAGGCAGCCGAGTACAGCGTGCCGCGCGAGGTCGCGTACAGGATCTCGCCGAGTGCCACGTCACCGGCGGTGAGCGGCGTGGCCAGCGCAGCGTCGTACACCTTGTCGTACTTGAGCTGGAAGAAGATGTTCATCGTCGACTCGAACACGGCGCCGTTCATCGCCGAGGCCGCCATCAGCGCGGGCGCCACGAACTCGGCGTACGACAGCACACGGTCGCCGTCGACGACGTCACCGACCAGCGAACCGAACCCGATCTGGATCGACAACAGGTAGAACAGCGGCTCGAAGAAGCCCGAGACGACGATCGTCCACCCGCCCCGCTTGTTGATGATCCAGTGCCGCTCGAGCAGGCGTTGTGGTCGGCGGGCCTGCAGAACCGGCGCCGGGATGATCCGGAGCGGCAGATCGGCGAGCGTCACGTGGACAACCTCGTGGCAAAGGCTCGTCGCGACCAGATCCATCCACCGGTCGCGAATGCCGCGAGCACGGCGCAATGGCCGAGGGCCTCGGCAACACCCAAGCGATCGTGGACCGCACCTCGGCACAGTTCGACGCCGTGCCACAGCGGCGTGATGCGGGCGATCGGTTCCAGCCAGTCGGGCAGTTGGCTGATCGGGTAGAACGCACCACCGAACAGGAACAGCGGGATGATGCCGAACCTGAGGATGGTGGGAAACGAGCTCTCGCTCTCGCGTGTGGCCGACCAGGCCGTGATCGGTGCCGCGAACGCGACGCCCGTCAGGCCGCCGAACGGGATCGCCAGCAGGAGCCCCGGCGATCGTGTCGCGGTGAAGAACGCCAGCACGACGGCCACGCCCGACACGGCGATCAACGACCGGGTGGTCTGCCACAGCGCCAGCCCGCCGGTGATCTCGCCGGGGCTCAGTGGGCTGGCGGCCTGCGCGTGGAACGTGCGCTGCCACTTGAACCCGCCCATGACCGGCCACAGCGATTCCTGTGCCGAGATCATCATCGCGGTCGTGGCCATCAGGCCGGGTGCCAGGAACTCGAAGTACGTCAGACCGTCGAGCAACTCGCCGGACGAGTCGTTGCTGTTGACCAGCGCACCGACACCGAGCCCCATGCCGAGCAGGTAGAGGAACGGCTGGAGCACGGCGCCCATCATGTTGGAGCGCCAGATCGTGCGGTAGAGCGTGAAGTGGCTCTCCCAGACCCGAACGGCGGCCGGCGTCGACATCGACATGATCAGTCGACCAGCGTCCGGCCGGTCAGCCGCAGGAAGACGTCCTCGAGCGAGCTGCGTCTGACGAGCGCGGATTCGGGATAGCTGGCGCGGGCGTGCACCTCGGCCAGCGCGGCCTCACCGTTGTCGGCGTAGATCAGCACCCGGTCGGGCAGGACCTCGCTGCGGTCGCCGATGCCGAGCAGCTCGTCGGAGCGGTCGTCGTTGGTGCCGGCCGCGTACCGCAGCTCGAGGACTTCGCGCGTGGAGTGCCGTGAGATCAACTCTCGAGGTGATCCCTCGGCCACGATGCGGCCGTTGTCCATCACGACGAGCCGATCGCAGAGCTGTTCGGCCTCGTCCATGTAGTGGGTGGTCAACACCAGCGTCACGCCCTGCTGCTTGAGCCGGTAGAGCCGGTCCCAGAGCACGTGACGCGCCTGGGGGTCGAGGCCGGTCGTCGGCTCGTCGAGGAGCAGCAGCTCGGGTTCGTTGATCAGCGAACGTGCGATGGTCACCCGGCGCTTCATGCCACCCGACAGCGGCTCGATGCGGCTGCCGGCTCGATCGCTCAACTGGACGAACTCGAGCAGCTCTGCCGTGCGCCGTTTGCACTCGGCGCGGGGGATGTCGAAGTACCGGCCGTAGAGCACCATGTTGTCCTGCACGGTGAGCTGCTCGTCGAGTTGGTCGAGCTGGGGCACCACGCCCATGCGGGCACGGATCTGCTTGCCGTCGCGAGCCGGGTCGAGACCGAAGATGCGCAGGTGGCCGTCGGTGACCGGCGAGACGCAGCCGATCATGCGCATGGTCGAACTCTTGCCGGCTCCGTTGGGACCGAGGAAGCCGAACGACTCGCCGGGTCGGACCTCGACGTCGATGCCGTCGACGGCCACGAAGTCGCCGAAGCGCTTGACGAGTCCGGTCGCGGTGATCAAGGCGTCGGTGGGTCCGGTGGTCATGCGACGGGTCACGCTACCCGTCGTCGAGGTGCCACCGGAGGAGGGTTTCGTCGCGTCGGTGATGTTCACGATCGGGCACCGTACGACTTCAACCGCACTTGAAGTCAAGGGTGGACGTCGGACGATCGCGACCCGGCGAGACTGGTCGGATGATGGGTCGGGTCGTGCGGACATGGGCGCTCGACGCCGCCGCGTTCGCCGAGGTGCTCGCGCAGCAGGATCCGTCGTGGGGCTCCGGGCACGTCCCCGTCGCAGGCGGGCAGCTGGTGCTGTGCGGTCGTGGCATGTACGTCAACCGGGCGCTCGGGGCCGGGCTGCAGGCGCCGTTCACCAGCGCCGACTTCGAGCTGATCGAGACGCGGAGCGCCGCCGCCGACGTGGATGCATCGATCGAGATCACGCCGGTCACGCACCCCGCCGTCGGACCGCAGGCCCGAGCGCGTGGGTACGTTGTCACCCGCACCATCAGGGCACTTCGCCGGCCGCTCGTCGCACGGGAGCGGTATCCGACCGACGGTCGGATCGTGATCGAGCCGGCCGCCCACCAGGTCGCCGTGTGGCAGGAGACCTCGGCGCTCGGGTGGGGGCACGAAGCCCCTGGCGCACGGAGGGCGAGCGATGCGTTCGCTGCGGCCACGGCGACGGTGGACGGAGCCGGTTTCGTCGTGGCGCGTGACGCAGCGACCGGGGAGCCCGTCGGCTGCGCCAGTCTCGCCGTGCGCGAGTCGGTCGCGACACTTGCCGCGATGTCGACGGTGCCGGGAGCGCGGCGACGCGGCGTGCAGGCCGCGCTGATCGTCCATCGCCTCCGTGTCGCGCGGGAGGCCCGGTGCGATGTGGCGACGACCACCGTCGAGCCGGGTGGTGCCTCGGAACGCAACCTCGTCCGGCACGGGTTCACGTCCTGGTTCGACATCACGCTGCTGACGAGGCCTTCGTCACCCCGACCGGATTAGCGTCGGGCGCCATGCTGCGTGAGTTCGTACCTGCCGACCTGACCGCGGTGCACACGATCAACGACGGCGAGGTTCCCGCCGTCGGGACGGAGTCGCCCGAAGCTCTCGCCCGCATCGCAGATCAGTCGACGATCGCGCTGGTCGCCGAGGTCGGCACCGAGATCGCCGGTTTCTGTTTCGTGTTGCCGCCCGGGGCCGACTACGGCTCGATGAACTACGCGTGGTTCGCCGAGCGATACGACGACTTCGTCTATCTCGACCGGGTGGCCATCTCTCCGAAGTTCCAGCGGCGCGGCATCGGGCGGATTCTCTATGCCGAGGTCGAACGGCTCACCGCCGAGCGCCGCCCGACGGCGACCGACTTCGCGCTCGAGGTGAACCTCCGCCCGCGCAACGATCGCTCGTTGGCGTTCCATGCCGAGCTCGGATTCGTCGAGGTCGGTCGAGCGCGAGACCGACTACGGCGCACGCGTGGCGATGATGACGAAGCCGCTCGAGGCCGCGTCCGGCACCGCTGCTACGTGATCGACGGGAACACGAACAGGCCGAACGTGCCCGGACCGGTGTGGGCCCCGATGCTCGGCCCGACCCGGTAGCGCACGACGTCGTCGATGCCGTCAACGCCGGCCAGCGCTCGTGCGAGCCGATCGGACAACGGTCGACTCGCCGTATCCGCGGTACCGATCGCCACGGTCGCTGCCACCCCGGCGGCCGACACCCGATCGATGACGAAGCCCGACATCACGTCGACCGTGTCCTCGATCGTCGAGACCCGTTGGAGCGCATCGAGCCGGCCCTCGACCATCGTGAGGACCTGGATGCCGTCGTCGTCGCCGAGGTCGATCTCGGTCGCCCGCCCGGATCGTTCGGTCAGGTGTGGCACGCCGATCATGAACGCCGTCGCGATCCGCGGCGTCAGCTGCTCGACGCGACGCCGGATGTCGTCGACGTTCGCGCCCCGGGCGACCGCGACGCCGGCCGCCCACACGCAGACCGCGAGCCCGAAGCTGGCGCTCCCGCTGTCGATCACCGTCACGGGGATCCGCGCCGACCGCGCCGCCAGTTCGGCGCTGCCGACCGTGCCCGACATCGACGCGCTGACGTGGATCGACACGATGTGGTCGTACCCGCGATCGGTCATGGCGGCGTACGCCTCGACGAACCTTCCGGGCGACGGCTGTGCCGTCGCGACGTCCGGCGTCGCACCGTCGGCGAACGCGGCGTAGAACGTGTCGGCGTCGAGGTTCTCGCCCTCGAGATGGTCGACGCCGTCGATGGTCACCGTCATCGGGACGACCTCGACGTCGAACCGTTCGACCAGGTCCCGTGTGATCTGGCTGCTCGAGTCGGTGACGATGCCGATGCGAGCCGGACTCATGCCGCGGTCGATTCGTCCGGTGACGCGTCCGGCGACGGGTCGGTTGCGGCACGTGCGGCGGAGACGAATCGGCCGATGATGACGGCGCCGCTGACGGCCGAGGCGATCGGGAGCATCGCCGTCGGCGTCGGCCCCCAGAGATTCGCGAGATCCCGGCGCCACCACACGATGCCGCCGAGCACCCAGCACGCCGACGACACGACGGTCGTCGCGAACCGCGCGTTGCTTCCACCGCGGGTTGGCGACGCTGATCACGGCGACCGCCGTGTCGACCGGGAAGTACGCGGGAAACGTGGCGAGGCACTGGCCGACGCTCGTGGCGACACCTTTGCCGCCACGGAATCCGGTCCACACCGGATAGCAGTGCCCGATCACGGCCGACGTGCCGGCCAGGTGGGCACCGACCGGACCGGCGACGACCGCTCCGGCCGCGCTCGCAGCGGCGCCCTTGCCGATGTCGCCGACGAGCACCTGGGCGGCGGCGCGGGGGCCGAGCACGTTGAGCGCGTTGGCCGTGCCCGGGTTCCCGGTACCGGACCTGCGCAGGTCGACCCGCCCACGTGACGCCCGCCGCGCGACGAGGTCGGCGGTCGGAAACGTGCCGAGGAGATAGCCGGCCACGGCGGCGGTGGCGAGGCGAGAGACCGGCAGCACGGGTCCACCGTATCCACGTGGTTCGATCGAGACCGGTCGCCCGGACGGGATCGCGAGGGTCCGCGGTGCGCAGCGATCCGGCGAGGTTGCGGGCCCGCCGGTCGGGACTCGACCCGTGGGGGCCGGCCGGTGCGTGGTGCTGCGAACGCGCGCGCCGGCGGCGGCGGGTACCGTTCGGGTCGATGGTCGTGCGACGTATCGATCTCAACTCGGACCTCGGCGAAGGCTTCGGTCCGTGGCCGATGGGCGACGACGAGACGATGCTCTCGCTCGTGTCGAGCGCGAACGTGGCGTGCGGTGGCCACGCCGGCGACACGGAGACCATGTTCCGCACGCTGTCGACCGCGGCGCACAACGGCGTGACCGTCGGCGCGCATCCGGGCTATCTCGACCGGGAGGGCTTCGGCCGTCGCGTCATCCCGATGTCGCCGGAGCAGATCGGCCGGATGGTCGTGGCACAGATCGGTGCGCTCCGCGCGGTCGCTGCCCTCGTGCCGGTCGAGGTCCGCTACGTCAAGGCGCACGGTGCCCTCGGCAATCTCGCGGCGCGCGATCGTGACGTCGCGGGAGCAATCGTCGACGCGGTGCGGCAACTCGACCGCGACCTCGCGCTGCTCGCGATCTCGGGCACCGAACTCGAGATCGTGGCGAAGGAGTCGGGCGCTCCCGTGTACTCGGAGGTCTTCGCCGACCGTGGCTACCTGTCGACGGGGCAATTGGTGCCGCGCGATCGGCCCGGTGCCATGATCCATGACCCGGACGAGGCGTGCGAGCGACTGCTCGGGTTCCTCGAGTCGGGCCTGATGCCGGTGACCGACGGCGAACCGATTCCGCTCGCCGCACATTCGATCTGCGTGCACGGCGACGGCGCCGGCGCGGTCGCGATGACCCGCGTGATCCGGGATGGTCTCGCGGGCGCTGGCGCCGAGGTGACCGGGTTCATCCCGCCGGCACCGTGACGATGCCGCCGACCTACACACCGATCGCCGACCACGCTGTGCTCGTCGAGTTCGCGACCGAGATCGGCGACGACGCCAACGCGGCGGTGGTGAGCCTCGATCGTGCGATCGCCCGGCAGACCCCGACCGGCGTGGTCGAGGTCGTCCCGGCGTTCGTGAACCTGTTGGTCGACTTCGACCCGAGGGTCACCGACCACCCGACGGTCGAGTCGGCCGTACGTGAGCTGCTCGCCCACCCGTCGGACACCGATGTCGTGCCGCGGGATCACGTCGTGCAGGTCTGCTACGAGGGTGCCTTCGCGCCGGATCTGGCGGCGGTGGCCGAGCGCTCGCAACTGAGCGTCGAGGCGGTGATCGACGCGCATCTCGCCGGTGAGTACCGCGTCGTCATGTACGGGTTCGCCCCGGGCTACGCGTACATGGCCGGGGTCACCGACGCGATCCAGGTGCCGCGTAAACCCGCACCGGTCCGAGGCGTCGCCGCCGGCAGCGTGATCATCGCGGGCCCGCAGTGCCTCGTCACGACGATCGAGATGCCGACGGGCTGGTCGATCATCGGCAGGTCACCCACCAGGGTGCTGCGCCCCGAAGCCGATCGGCCGTTCCTCTTCGATCCCGGCGACCGGGTCACGTTCGAACGGGTCGATCCGGACACGTTCGAACGACAGGTGCGCGCGTGGTGATGCGCATTCGGGTCGCGTTCGCCGGGCCGCTGGTGTCGTTCCAGGACGCGGGTCGTCCCGGCAACATGCGGTTCGGGGTGCCGGCATCGGGTCCGATGGACCGGGTTGCCCACGCTGCCGCGAACTCGGCGCTCGGCAACCTTCCGGGCGCCACCGCGATCGAGGTGTCGCTCGGCGGCGCGGTGCTCGACGTGGTGTCGGGCGCAGCGACGATCGCGGTGGCCGGCGGCGAGTTCGACGTCGACGTCCACGGCGCCGCGATGCCGTCGTGGACCGCCGTGACCGTAAGTGAGGGCGACCGTGTGAACGTGCGGCCCGGCCGTTCGGGGAGCTGGACCTACGTGGCGTGCGCCGGCGAGTTCGACGTGCCGCACTGGCTCGGGCACGCGGCGACGCACTCGATGTCCGGATTCGGCGGAGGCATGCTCGTCGGCGGGAACGAGTTCGACGTCGGCATGCCCCGCGTCGCCCCCGAGCGGGAGGGCGAGATCCCGCCTCCCGGCTTCCGACGCGGCGCCGCACACGTGGTTCGAGTGGTGGTCGGCCCCCAGGAACGGCACTTCGAACCGGCAGCGGTCGAGGCGTTCACGACCTCGGCGTACACGCTCACCGACGCCTACGACAGGATGGGGGTTCGGCTCGACGGACCGTCGCTCGCACTGGCGGGCGCGCTGTCGATCCCGTCCGAGCCGGTCGTGCGCGGGTCGGTCCAGGTCACCGGTGACGGCGTGCCGACCGTGCTGCTCGCCGACCACCAGACCACGGGTGGGTACCCGAAGATCGCGACCGTGATCGCACCCGACCTCGACGGGTTCGCCCAACTCCGCGCCGGCGATCAGGTGCGATTCGCCGCGGTCACGGCCGACGACGCCGTGCTGGCGGCGCGCGCCGACGCGGCGGACGTCGACCGCTATCTGGCGTCGATCGTTCTGCCAGGTCGCACACTGTCCCACCGTCTCCGCCAACAGAATCTGATCGGGGGAGCGGTCGATCCGTCCGGCGAACGGTGAACGAACGTCCGGCACGTGCCGACGTGCCCGCGTGGCGCTGGTTGTGCCATGATGCCGCCGCTGCCATGCTGTGGCAGCGGCAGCGGACACATACACCGAAGCAGGGCGGTGGAAGTGAAGCAACATGTACAAGAGATGGAGTCCGGTCCTCGCGGTCGGGCTGATTCTCCCGGTGCTGTCAGGATGTGGACTCGCATCGATCACACGTGATCGACTGCTCGTCTGGCACGACTGGCCGGACGCCGAAGCGGCGGTGCTCACCGAGCTGCTCACGCAGCTACGAAGAACTCGATCCCGATCTCGAGCTCATCGTCGAGTACGTGCCGCCCGGCGAGATCGAGGCGCGCTTCGTCGACGAGGTGAAGTCGGGCTTCGGCCCCGATGTCCTCATCGGTGCCGACGCCGCCGCGCTGTCCGGACTCGTCGACGACGGGGCGGTCCACGACATCACGCCGAGGCAGACGTGCGCTACGGGTTCGACGACCTCGACGATCGGGCCCTGTCGGCGATGTCGGTCGACGACGCCCAGACGCGGCGTCCCGCTCGCCGCGTTCACCGACGTGCTGTACCACCGCGGACGGCGTGGAGCCTCCTGAGTCGCTCGCCGAGGTGCTCGATCTCGCCGTCGGATGGACACTCGGTCGCGATTCCACTCGACTTCTTCGACGCGTACTGGGGCGTCGACGCCTTCGACGGGAGGGTGTTCGGACGCGAGAACGTGATCGCGCCCGACTACGGGCTTCACCGAGTGGATGCGGTGGCTCGTCGTGCGCGCCGGCAACCCCAACGTCATCCTCGACGGCGAGTACGACGTGCTCCGCGACCTGTTCGCGGCCGGGAAGATCGACGTGTTCGTCGGCGGATCCCGCGAGCTCGGAACGTTCCGCAGCGTGTTGGTCGAAACCGGGTCGGGGTCATCGCCGGCCGGGGACGATCCGCACCGGCGAGACCGACGGCGACGACGCGGACGACGCCGTCATCGATGCGTCGACGCCGACGCTTGACCAACGTCGGCGATCCGACGTTCGGTGTGACGACGCTGCCGGGCGGCGACAAGGACGATCCCGGCGGCTTTCTCGACGTCGAGGGCATGGTGATCAATCAACACACCGACAGCCTCGCCGGCGCCCTGGCGCTGATGGAGTACCTCACCAACGTGCCGTCGCAGGGTCGGATCGCCCGCGCCGGCGTGGGTCGGATCCCGGTCAACCCGTCGGTGTCGATCGATGCCACGACCAGCCCGATGGAAGCCGCGCTCGTGGTGCAGCAGCGGCACGCGATCGTGATGCCCCAGATCGTGCAGAGCCGGCAGACCGAGCTCAGCGCGGTCGCGAACGACGTCTACCTCGAGGTGACGAGGGGCCTGCTCGAACCGGCGGACGCCGCCACCGAGCTCCGAGACCGTTTCGACGAACATCTGGAGTCCGCCGATGAATAACGACGACGGCATCGAACAGTTGACGGTCGTGGTCGACCGCGCGCTGGTCTTCCTCGGCCGACCGGAGGTGAGCGAGCAACTCCTGGTGCTCATCGGCATCCTCGTGCTGAGCCGCATTGATCAGCCACACCGGTGTGGTCGCTGATCGGGAGATTGCGGCTGCGCCGCGCCCGCAAGCGCGACGGGTGATCGCCACGTTGACGCACCGTGGCCTCCCGCTGGTTGCCCGTCGACGTGATGGAGTCGATCAGCGCGCCGCTGATCGGCATCGGCATGGCCGTGCTGGCCCTCGATGCCATGGAACGCGCCGGCCGGGTCACCGGTCTGCTGAACGAGCTCATCGTGGTGTTCGTGGTGCTGCTGTGCTCGGAATTGGTGATGACGGTCGCCAGCATCGGCCTCGACCCGCGCGAGGCCCGGCGGTACCGGCGGCGATTCTTCAAGCCCCTGATGTGGATCGTCGTCGGACTGATGATCCTCGATCACGTCGCCGACGTCGGCCGACTCGCACGGTCGACCGTGTTCGATCTGTTCGGCAGTCCGATCAGCGTCGGTGCGCTGTTCATCGCGACGCTCGGCATCTGGTTGTGGACCGACGGGATCAACTTCATGAACACCGTCGTGGTGAACTTCGTCGTCAAACACACGTCGCTCAACGACGGCTCGGCCGAGGCCACCCTGATGCTCGTCCGCTACGCCCTGATCCTGCTCGGCATCGCGTACGTGGTCAGTCAGCTGCAACTGTCGCCGGCGACGGTCGCCGCGATCACCGGCGGCCTCTCGGTCGGTATCGGTTTCGGTCTGCGAGAAGTGCTCGGCAACTTCATCAGCGGCACCTTCATGCTGTTCGAACGATCGCTCCGGCCCGGCGACATCGTCGAGGTCGATGAACAGATGGGCACCGTCGAGAAGCTCAGCGTGCGCTCGACGACCGTGCGCACGCTGGACAACGAGGAGATCGTGATCCCGAACTCGGCCTTCTTCACCGACTCGTTCAAGAGCTTCACCGGCACCGACGAGAAGGTGAGGTTCAACGTCGTGGTGATGGCGAACTGCCTCAACGATCCCGAACGCGTGCGCCGCGTCCTCCACGAGGTGGCGCGGGCGCATCCGGAGGTGCTCGACGATCCGGCGCCCGAGGCGTGGGTCGAGGATCAGTTCGGCAACAACGTGGTGAGCTACCGGCTTCACATGTGGTCGTCGTCGCCGCTCACGGTGCCGCGACTGCGAAGCGACATCGTCCGCATGATCTGGAAGGCGTTCAGCGAAGCCAACATCCAGCTCGTCTTCCCGGATCTCGAGCTGCACTTCAACGAGACAGCATCGGATCATCTCCCCGTGAGCGGCAACGGCTCCGCCCGCCCTGCCGTCTCGGCGTCGGAACCGGCCACCAGCGACCCCGAGTTGGCGTGGCAATTCGTCGAGCCGGACTGGCTCGGTGTGCACGACGACGTGCTGGCAGGGCCGTCGAGACGCGTCTCCCCATCGAGTGCGACCAGTTCGTAGCCACGGGTGACGTCAGGAAGCTGCGACGTCGTCGAAGTCGCGCACGATGCGACCCCAGAAGTCGGTGACGAGCCGGAGCGATTCGAGGTCGATCCGCTCGTTGTTGCCGTGGAACCGTGACCCGAAGTCGGCCATGTCGACGGTCGGACTGAAGATGCCGGCGCCGTACACGACGGCGCCCCTGGGTCGGTAGAAGCGGCCGTCGGTTCCCCCGACGATGAGGCCGGGACGGACGCGTGCCGACGGGTCGGCGGCGAGCACCGCGCGTTCGATCACGTCCCACATCGGGGTGTCGGTCGGCGACCTGGTGGACGGCTGATCGTTCAGCATCTCGATCCCGACCTGGTCGCTGAGGTCGCCGATCGCCTGCAGCAGTTCGTTGCGGACGTCGTCGGCGTCCTGGCCCGGAAGCGTTCGGATGTCGACGTCGATGCCGACCGAGTCGGGGATCACGTTCCGCTTCTGCCCACCCTGTATGACGTTGGGCGAGATCGACATGTGCGAGCACGCGTGCAGCAACCTGCCCCCGAGACCACCGATGGCCTCGGCGGTGTCCCACACCCGCTCGGGATCGAGCAGTGCCGCCCGTGCGTCGCCCTCGAGACCGAGCGTGTCGAGGAGGCCCACCCAGAGGTCGTCGAGTCGAGGCATCGGCCGGTGGGCACCGAGCCGCCGGAGCACCTCGGCGGCCTTGAGCAGCGCGTTGTCGGCACCGAACGGCATCGAGCCGTGCCCGGGCGTGCCCTTCACGGTGAGGCGGACGCCACCGGAACCCTTCTCGGCCACGTTGATGATCACCGAGCGCCCGTCGGCGTGGCTGAAGCCGAACCCTCCCATCTCGGTGAGCACGTAGTCGGCCATCACGGCCTCTGGTTCGTGGTCGAGCATCCACTCGGCGCCCCACGTGCCGCCCGGCTTCCTCGTCGGCGACGGCGAAGTAGATCAGGTCGCCTCGCGGCTGGTAGCCGGACTCGGCCAGGTCCTTGAACGCGACGGCCATCGACGAGGTGAGGTTCAACATGTCGATGGCGCCCCGCCCCCACAAC
The DNA here is from genome assembly GCA_963827775.1 of uncultured Acidimicrobiaceae bacterium. Classification (GTDB taxonomy): domain Bacteria; phylum Actinomycetota; class Acidimicrobiia; order Acidimicrobiales; family Ilumatobacteraceae; genus Ilumatobacter. The sequence goes on from CAWHCI010000004.1 coordinate 188,655, forward strand.
TCGCCGTCGATGATCTCGCCTCCGAAGGGGTCGTGGTCCCAGCCGTCGGGGTTCACCGGCACGACGTCGGTGTGGCCCATCAGGCAGATCTTCGGAGCCGTCCGGATCGGATCCCTCGATGCGTGCCACCAGCGAACCGCGGCCCGGGCGCGGGTTCGTAGCGTTGCGATGTCGAGGCCCGTCCCGGCGAGGTAGCTGTCGAGGAGATCGACCGACCGCAGCTCGTTGCCCGACTCGGCGGTCCCGTCGTTCACGCACGCGTTCCGGATCAGGTGCTGCAGCAGATCGATGGTGGAGTCGGCCAGTTCGGTCATCGTGTCCCCGTTCCGTTGCCCGTCGGCTTCAGTGTGTCAGACGTGCGAGCCGAGCCGTGCGGTGGGCTGCGCCCGGCCGCCGCCGCAGGCGAGGGCGGAATCCTGCGGAGGGGCCCCGTGCATCGCAGTAGCGTCGCGTCATGCGCGCGCGGCCAGGTATCGGCACGGTGGGAGCGGTGGTCCGCGACGTCGTCACCGCCGACCGAGCGTCCGTCGTGGTCGTGGTGGCGCCGGGAGGTTCGAATACAGCGGTCGGCGACGCGATCGTCGACGCGCTCGTCGAGGCGGACCTCGAGGTGGAACGGGTCAGCGGCCGGCGCGCCGCCTCGGCGCCGGCGCCGACCACCGGTGCCGCCGACGTCACGGTTGCGACGGAGGCGCAGTGGCTGAATGGCGCGATGCTCACCGAGCTCCGCGCAAACGGTGGGACGGTGGTCGTCGTCCACCGTCCGGTCGCGATCGCCGGCACGCTGGCCGCGGTCCACGCCGAGAGCTACGAGCACGGGGCGGTGGTCCGGCTCGGCCCGACCAACGCGGACGAACTCGTCGATGCCGGATGGACCGCCCACGACGCCGACGAGGCGATCGCCGCCACCAACGGACGTCCCGACCTGCTCGCGACGTGGCAGGTCGACGGCGACCTCGTCGGCGACGTGACGATTCGCCTCTCGCTGCTCGACGACACCTCCCGGCTCGGCGCCGAACTGCGAGCGTTCGGCGCGACCACGGGCGACCTCGCTCCGCTGCTCGACCTGACCCCCGAGGGTCACGACGACGTCGTGCATGCGATCGAGTCGGAGGGACTGACCGACGACGGCACCATGCCGCCCGGTGTGCTCGACGCAGTCCGGTCGGCGACCACACCGGGTCGCCGGTCTCGTGTCGTCGACCTGCTCGTCGAGCACGCGGCACCGGGCGGGACCGTGGCGCTCGCCGATGCCCTGGCCGGGAGCGATGACCGTTCGGCAGCCGCAGGCCGGTTGTATCGATCGGCAGCCGCCGAGCTGGTGGGCGTCGATCAGGAGCGCAGCGCCGAGCTGCTGTCGCTGGCCCACCGGTGTGGGGTCGACGAATCGTCGACCGCTCCGATCGCCGCCGAGCTGGCGCTGCTGCGTGGCGATCCCGCCGACGCGCTCCGGGTGCTCGGCGACGCCAGTGCCGATTCGGACGCCGCCCTCCTCGCCGCGGCGGCTTGGTATGCGTTGGGCGACGCCGCGGCCACGGCCGATGCGCTCGCGATCTCTGCCCTGCCCGAGTTGGCGCCGTGGGCGGCGTCGGCGGCCGGCAATTCAGCGGACCGCTCGGTGCCTCCGGTCGCTCCCGATCCCACGGCGAGCACGCTCGCCGATGCCGTCGCCGCCTGGCTGAACGGCGACCACGCCGCGGCGAGCGATCACGCAGCTCGTGCACTGATCCGAGCCCCGACGTCGCCGCATCGGTGCTGGCCGGCGACCCCGCATGCGATCGCCGGCGCGATCACCTGCCGGCTCGGCGACCTGGTCAGGGCGGGCCAGATCGCCGAGGCAGCGGTCGCCGAGCGAGTCGGCGGGCCGCTCCACCACCGGTCGGAGCTGCTGGGCGTGGCCTGGTGCGCTGCTCGCCAGGGACGGCTCGACGACGCCGCGGCGGCGATCGACGAACTCGGCGCCGCGCCGCTCTCACCTCGGGAGCAGTGGATCCGTGCCGCGGTCTCGTGTGCGCTCGCAGTCCGCGACCCGGAGCCGGACGACCTCGACGCGGCGGCGAAGGCCGCGTCGGTTGCGCTCGCCGGGCGCACCGCGGACCTGTACGACCTCGAACTCCTCGGCGAGATCGCGGCGGCGCTGGCGCGGGTCGGCGCCGGCACGGTCGAGGGTCTGCTCAGCGGCCAGGAAGCGCTGCTCGACCGGCTCGGGCGGCCACCGCACCTCGAGTTCGACGTCGCGTGGGTCGCGCTGCTGGCGGCGTTGTCGGTGGACGACGACGAGGCACTCGTCGCTGCGGCGCAGCGCATCGCCGATCACGGACCGCGCCGCGTTCGGCGCACCAGATCGCGGTCGAGGTCGCCCGCATCGTGCTGACCTCCGCGGGTGGTGGCGTCGACGCCGACGACGTGATCGATGTCGCCGACCGCCTCGCCGAGCGCGGCCGACTGCACGAGGCGGCTCGCCTGTGCGGCGTCGCCGCCGTGCGAGCCGACGACGAGCACCGCGACGCGCCGGCTCCTCAAGCGCTCGCGGGAGTGGCGGACTCGTCGCGCCCACGTCAAGGAGGTTCGCGGCGTCGACCGGACGGTCACCCGACTGTCGGAGCAGGAGGAGCGGGTGGCACGGCTCGTCGACGACGGCCTGACCTACAAGGCGATCGGTGCCGAGTTGTTCATCTCCCCGAAGACGGTCGAGCACCACGTCGCACACATTCGTTCGAAGTTGGGTGCCGGATCCCGAGCCGAGCTGCTGGCGGCGATCCGCGCCTATCTCTCGTCGGAGGCGGCGAGCAGCCCCTCGTAGGTGCGGATCACGACCCACGCGGCGTCGACGACGTCGAGGGGGCTCATCGGATTCTCCGAACGAATCCTCCATCGCTCGAGTGCATCGAGGGCCGCCTGGCGGGAGTCACCGTCGTGCAGCCCGGCGAGACGTGCCCGTGACGGCGACCCGACGGTGCCGAGCAGCCGCTCGACCTCGTCCGTCTCGGTCGCGGTGAAAGTCAACCGGCCCGACCGCAGGGCATGGAGCACGTCGGATCTCGCGGAACTGGTGCGCGTTGGCCCCGATGCGTTCGATCTCGCGTTCGAGCTCCGCGACCTCGGGGCCCTCCAGCTCGCCGAGTGCCGTGTCGAGACCGGCGAGCGCGACCCGTGCCTTGAGGATGCTCGCGTCGTTCGGCAAACACCGTGCCGAGCAGGAGGCGAAGCTCCTCGACGCCGGAGCGCCGCCACAGCTCGTCGGCGAGCATTCGGGCGTGGTCGGCCGCACCGAGTCGGATCAGCGACACCGAGAGCCGGATCCCGAACACGCCGAATCGTTCGAGCAGCAGCTCGCGTTCCATCGGCGTCAGCTCGTCGAGCTCGGTGTTGACGAAGCGGTCGACCGTGAGCAGGAGCGCATCGACCTGCGGGCGTGGGAGCCGGGCGATGGTTCGCAACGCCTGGAACTCCTGCTCGGTGAGCGATGCCCCGGCCTGGGCCACCAGGCCGGCGACGGGCACCACGGTCTGACAGAGGCGCCGAAGCCTCGGGTCGTTCTTCCAGGTGGTGGCGATCCGGTTGGCGGCGACCATCGCATCGAGGCGGCAGACGCCGACCTCGTCGGCCGCGCGAGAGCACGGAGATCGCACTGATCGGGCTCGCGGTCGGCGTCGGCGTCGTCCCGGAAGGCCTCGAGGAAGCCGATGTCGGCGCGATGCAGATGCTTCATCAGGTAGATCACGGCATCGGCCTCGGCGTGGGATTCGCCGTCGGTCCCGAGGAACGTGTGCGTCCGATCCGACGTGCGGGTGGACACCGACTCGAGCCCGGGGGTGTCGATCAGCGTGAGGTCGGACAGTCGTGCCGACGGCCAGTCGACCGTCATTCGCCGGATCCGTTCCACCGGCTGACGGCCGAGGTCGACCTCGAGGGCGCCCTCGTCGCGATGGAACGGGACCTGTCGTTCGGTGCCGTCGTCCGATTCGATCGTGACGCGGTAGGTGGGTCCGTTCCGGTACCAGGTGACGATGCGCGTGCACTCGCCGGCGTCGGTGGGAGCGAGTTCCTCGCCGATGAGCCGCGTTCAGCAGCGTCGACTTGCCGGCCTTCACCTTGCCGGCGATCGCGACGATCAGCGGTTCGTCCAGTCGCTCGGCGAGGCGGTCGAGGGCGCGCACCGACCACGGGGTCGTCGCACGACCGCGCGGGTGCGGTCGAGGAGCGAGCGGAGGTCGTCGAGGAGTGTGTCGCTCACGTCTGGCCTCCGGCTGCCACCATCGCGGCGACCGCCCGGCGCCTGACCTTGCCGAGCCGTCCGAGTTCGGCCTTCACGTCCGCCAGCCGTTCGGCTCGCTCGGTGGCGGCCTGCCGCGTCGAGTGCTCGGCGGCATGGATCGACTCCCGGATCGTGGTCTGGAGCGTGTCGGCTCGTTGCGAGAACTGGTCGCGCAGGTCGCGGTGCACCTTGCGGACGGTGTCGCGGGACACCTTCGATGCCTGCAGGTTGACGTCGTCGAGGTACTTCCGGACGGCGGTCTTGGCCTGCTGCTGACGCTGCGCCAGTCGGCGCGCCTTCTCCTCCTTCAGGGCTCGTCGGCCGAGGCCGACGCCGACGACGACCGTGAGCGGATTGAGAAGCGCCAGCCCGATCATCTGCCCCATCATCCCGAACATCAACAGGCCGCCGTACGAGCCGCGCATCGCCGCGAGCACGTTGTCGCCGCGTTTCGGCGTCTGCAGGTCGAGTTCGTCGGCCAGTCGACAGCGATTCGAAGGTCGGCTCGGGTGTGCTCAACTCGACGCCGAGCTGCGCCTCGTCCTCGGCGAAGTGTTCGGCGACGCGCTGGGCCAGGTCGTCGGATCGTGTGGTGAGCATGTGGTGGTGGCCGCTGATCTCGTACACGGTGCGGGTGTGCAGCCACTGCTCGAACTCTTCCCAGATCGTCGACGGGTCGTTGTCGGTGAGCGCGGCGTCGACCTCGTCGAGCGTGCGTCGCACCCGCAGTCGCAGATCGTGGTCGAGGTCGGCGGTGAGGTCCTGCACGCCGTCGTTGAGCGTCTGGAACCACTTCGCCGACTGGTCGCGAAGCCGGTCGGCACGCTCACGAGCTCGCTCGAGGTCGGCGACCATCGCCGAGATCGCATCCGGATCCTCGAGCGCGGTGCGTTCGTGTTCGAACGACGCGGTGAGCTGGTCGACGACGGTGAGCACGTCGCTCAAGGTGGCGCGGGTGGTCAGACGGGCGGCGTCGCCCTCGGCTGCGTCGGCGAGCAGCGGCACGAGCTTCGTGTAACCCGACTCCTCGTTGAGTTCCGTGGAGTTCTCCGCCGCCGCCCGCTGGCGCAGCACCGACGAGATCGGGAAGATGTCGATGTCCAGCCCGGCATCGCTCAGGTACGAACGGTTGATCTCCTCGACGCGCCGCCACAACGGGTGGATGTCGGTCTTCGGCATGACCAGCACCACGTTCGGGCATCGCTCGGCGGCGGTCCCGAGGAACTCCAGCTCCGGAGCAGTGAGCGGCTGCGATGCGTCGCTGACGAACAGCACGACTTCGGCCAGTGACGAGCGCGTTCATCGTGGCCGCGCCGTGCGCCGAGTCGAGGCCGCCGACGCCCGGGGTGTCGACGAGGCGCAGTCCGCTCTGCAGGAGGCGGCGAGGGATCGACAACTCGATCGACCGGACGCCTTCGCGGTTGCCGGGGTTGCCCTCCTCGGATCCGAGCCGAATCGCGTCGTCGAGACTCACGGCACGCGACGTTCGGGCACGTCGGACGGGTCCGGCGTCTCGGGCGCTTCCAGCCCTCCCGAGCCGCCGGCCTCACCGAGCGGTGCTTGGTACACGACGTGGGCGCTCGCCTCGGCGCCATAGCTCACGATCGTCGGCACCACGGTGGCGACGTCGTCGGCGACCGATGCAACGGGCGCGTTGACCAGCACGTTCACGAGGGTGCTCTTGCCCTGCTTGAACTCACCGACCACGAGGACCGACAGGTCTCGTTCGGCGTGGCGGGCAGCCGCTCGGTCGATCACGTGGGTGAGGTCCGGCCGGCCGTAGGCGACGGTGGCACGGTGGGCCACTTCGAGCAGCGCCGTGAGATCCTCGCCGGAGCGTTTTGGTGTGGGCCCCGATGTGGCGGTGGCCGTCGTCGTTGCGGTCTCGTCGGTTGCGTTCATGACGTCGGTTCCTCAGTCGATGTCCCAGTCGTCGGCCGCGAACTCGTCATCGATGTCGTCGGGTTCGTCGGCTCCCCGGCCGACGCCTTCGAGTGGTCGATCGGTGACGTCGAGGTCGCCGAGGCCGTCGATCTCGGGTTCGAAGGACAGGCCGGGTGCGTCGGCCGTCGGCTGGGCGTCGTCGAGGAGCAGCAGGTCCGAGACGTCGACATCGCCCGATTCGCCGGTGCCGGACCCGAAGGCTTCGTCGCCGACCTGGTCGCCGGCCGGGTCGTCGCCGTCGCGATCGGCTGCGTCGTGCCGTTCCCCGGTGGTGTCCTGCGTCCCGTCGATCGCCACGGCGTCGATCGCCGCGAGCAGTCCGTCGCCGGCGCCGGCGAGCCCTCGATCGTCGAGGCCGTCGAGGTCGGCCGGATCGCCGATCGCCCTCGCTCCGTCGAGCAGCCGACCGGCTCGCACCGGTTCGCTGCCGTCGGCGAGCACGAAGAGCGCTTCTTGGACGTCGGCGGCGTCGAGGTCTCGGTAGCCGGCGGACCGCAGGAACGCCTCGGGTGCGAGCCGGAACTGCTCACGGGCGCCCGCATCGGTGAGGACGGCGTCCAGGAGTTCGGAGAGTGGCGTTGCCATGACAGGGAGATTCTGGATCGTGGGCGGCATGCCGGTCGAGACCGGCCCGAAACACGAGCGAGTCCCGGGCCGTCGACCCGGGACTCGCTCATGTTGCCGGTTCCCGCCGAATCAGTCGAGGTCGAGCAGTTCGCTCTCGTCCGGCTCGGGCATGGCATCCGGCTCCTCGGTGACGAGTTGCCGGCTCAGGTCCTCCACCGGGGGCGGCTCCTCGATCGGGGCCGCCTGCTCGGCGACGGCGGCTTGCGCAGCCGGTTCGCTGATGGTCTCGGACGACTCGATCTTGGCTGCACGACCGAGGGGGTCGCCGTCGGACTCGCCGGCGAGCGCCTTGGCGGCCCGACCGGCCCCGGAGCCGAGATCCAGGTCGACGATGTCCTGATCGCTGAGCAGATCGACGTCGACACCGTCCTGATCGTCGACGTCGATGCCGTCGTTGTCGTCGATGTCGATGCCGTCGTTGTCGTAGACGGTGGTGTCGTTGTCGTAGACGGTGGTGTCGTTGTCGTACACGGTGGTGTCGTCGTCGGACGACGACGTGTTGCCCACGCCGAAGTTCGAGTCCTCGACGTTGGCGCCCTCGCCGATCGTGACATCGGTGTCGTTGACGTCCCGCCCGGCTGCGTCGCCGTCTCCCTGCGACTGCACGTTGTCGTTGCCGACGATGCCGTCTTCCACGACCGTGTTGTTGTCGCCGAGCGGCGAGTCCTCGAGGATCACCGTGCCGTCGTCGTTGACGATGCCCTCGTTGGTGCCGGTGACGACGGGCGCATTGATGTCCCCGCCGGCAGCGGCCGCACCGTCGCCCTGAGCGAAGCCGTCGATGTCGGCGTCCTCGCCGAACGCCGCCGAACCTTCGCCGGATGCGGTCGTGGCGTCGTTGTCGTTGGTGATCGCCACCACGGCGCCGTCCTCGGCATCGACCACGGTGGTCACCGAGTTGTCGACGTTGGTGTCGTTGTCGTAGACGGTGGTCTCGTTGGTGGTCTCGGTGACGTAGGTGTTCGTCTCGTAGACCTCCGTGACGTAGTGGTTGACCACGTCCTGCACCATCTCGGCCGGTGGCATGTCCGGCGGGGGCGGAGGGGGAGGAGGAGGCGCTGTCGGTGTCGCAGCCGGACTCGTGGGAGCCGGGCTCGAGCTGGTGGGGCTCGGCGCCGTGGTCGTCGTGGTGGTGGCCGTCGCCTGGCCGCCGCCCTGGTTGGCGGCCGAGCCGCCGGTGGCGACCTGTGCGCCCTGCGAGACGGGCTCGCTGCACACGATGGTGACCGCCTCGTTGAGCTCCTCGTAGCTGGCATCGGTGACGCCGTGCTCTTCGAGGTACGCCTGGGGATCGGCCTGGAACTTCGCAGCCTCCCTCGGGTTGAGGAAGAGCTTCTTGAAGAAGTCGATGAGGTTCATGATGTTGTTTCTCCTGAGGTATCCGCCGGATGACGGGGTTGCTATGTCCAGCTCCTCGATGCGGTGCATCTCGTTGCTGAAGACATCGTGCGGGATTCCGCCATCGCGCACATCGGGGACATCCCCGTCCGTCGCGTGCAGAACCCCTAGGGGAGCTCGACGCAGTGGAAGACCTCCGGGTCGATGACCGAGTGGGGTGGGTCGAGCAGAGCGTCGCCCGGCGTGCCGCACACGCCGGTCGCACCGAACGGCTGGTTGGCGAGGAGCAGGACGTCCTGGCCCGTGTACACGAGGTCCTGCGTGATCTCCCAACCGACGCGTTGACCGTCGGGTGCGTTGGTGCCGGCCTGAAACGCCTCGGCGTCGTTCCAGTAGAAGTGCGGGTGGACCCCGTTGACGTCCGGCGAGAAGTTGAACGCCCGCCAGGCGATCGTGACCGACTCCGGCGTGCGCTCGACCGAGTCGATCTCGACGCAGGGGCCGGTGATCCCGTCGCAGGGCGCCGGCACGGTCGTCGTGGTGGTCGCCGCGACAGTGGTCGTGGTCGCCGGAGCAGCGGTGGTGGACGGCGCCTCCGTGTCCGGTGTCGTCACCGTCGTCGTATCCGTTTGTGGTGCGCTGGTCGTCGCCGTGGTCTCGGCGACCTGAGGCGCCGTCGTGTCCGCTGCGACACCGTCATCGCCGCCACCTCGCGCGAGGACGAAGCCGCCGATGAGCATGACCGCCGCCGCAGCGACTGCGCCGCCGACCAGCAGGCCGCGCCGATTGCCGCCCGACTCGACATCGAGCTGCGGGGGTTCGCCCCCGGCACCGGTCGCGGCGAGCACCGTCGTGGGGGTTGCGTCGGCTGGGATCGGTTCGGTCGGGGCCGGTTCTGCCGCGGTCGCGGGCATCGGTTCGGTCGGGGCCGGGTCGGTCGAAGGTGCGTCGTCGCCGCCGATCGAGTCCGCCGTGGCCGCCACGATCAGCGGGAGCGGTCCGGGATCGGCGGTGGCGTCCGGCGCATCGAGCACCGGGGCAGGCGGCGCGAGAACCTCCGGGTCGCGGTCCTCGCCGTCGGTGACGATGCCGGCGGCTCCGACGGCTTGGTCGGCGGCGATCATGGCCGCCCCGAGCGCCACCGAGTGCTTCGGATGCACGTCGACCGCCACCGGGCGACCCAGCTCGGCGCCGACGATCTGACCGACGAGCGGCACTCGCGACGATCCTCCGACCAGCAGGACCGCGTGCAGGTCATCGGGGGTGATCCCGGCCGACCGGATGGCGCGCTGCAACACGACGAGCGTGTCGGCGAGCGCGGGACGGATCATGCCCTCGAACTCCGCCGCGGGTCAGGCGGACCTCGGTCTGCACGGTCGGGAGCAGGACCGGGATCGAGACGTCGGTGTCGCTCGACAAGGCCTCCTTCGCCGCCACGCACTCCGCTCGCAGTCGCGCGACGGCCGCCTGCGCGACCGGGTCGGCCGGGTCGAGTTCGCCGAGCGCGCCACCGAGCGAGTCGACGACGTGGCGGTAGACGGCTTCGTCGAAGTCGATGCCGCCGAGCCGCTCGATGCCCTCCGGGTCGCCGAGGAACTCGAAGCCGTCGTTTGTCGCCCGGAGCACGGCCGCGTCGAACGTCCCGCCACCGAGGTCGTAGACAGCGATCGTCTCGCCCGGTTCGAGGCGCTCCTGCGACGCGTAGTACGCGGCCGCGGCCTCGGGCTCGGTGATCGTCGAGACGCCGTCCAGGTCGGCGCGTCGGAACGCCTGCTCCAGGAGGTCCTTCTTGTACTGGCCCCAGTTCGCCGGGTAGGCGACCGTGATCGCGTCGGGGGCGTCACCTTCCCGTTCGGCGACGGCGGCGACCACGTCGGCCAGCACCCGCGTCATCAGGGCATCGACGCTCAGCGGCGATCCGCCGAGGATCACCGGCGTGGTGTCGCCCATCCGCCGCTTGAACTCGCGAGCGACGCGGCCGGGTTCCGTGGCTCCTCGACGGACCGCGGCCTCCCCGGTGAGAAACGTCTCGTCGTCGCGCAGGAACACGACCGACGGGATCGTCGCCGCTCGATTGCCGAGCTCGGCGATCACGAGCCGGTCGGCCCGTTTGATCGCGGCCGCGGTGAACGTGGTGCCCAGGTCGACACCGAGTACGTATGACATCGGATCTACTCCTCCGCGCCCCGCATGGAACAGTGGCGCGCGATCGATCGTCGCAGATCCGAACACATGAGGTAAATGAGTTGGTCGGCGGCGCTCTGATACACACTCCGTGAGATTTCGGGTCGAATCCGAACGACTTCACACGCTCCGTGGTCGTCGCGATGCTGTGCGTCAGCCTGCTGGCTCCGGCCCGATGGCGAAACGGGCCGGTCCACCGTTCGCGGTACGCGTCGCCGGGACGCCGGCTCCTCGGCCACTCACTGCATGCCGGCGCCGACAGAGACGACGTCGGCGACGTTCTCGGTGAGCAGCACCCGCCCGGACGCGTCGACCGAGACGATCCCGTAGGGGCTGTCACGACGCCACCAGCTCGGCCGTGGCTCGCCACCGGCGAACACCGCGGTCGCCAACGCGTCCGCGGTCGCCAACTCGGGGCCGATGACGGACACGCTCGTCAGAACGTCGCCTCCGCCGGCGACGGCCGTCCCGACGACGCACCGGATGTGGTCGCCTCGCTCGTACCGGCCCGACGTTGCGATCGCGGACCGAACGAGATCGAGACGCGCGAAGACGGCTGCGGGGTCGTCGGGATGCGTGATACCGACGCGCCACGCCGTCTGCCCGTGAGGCGCGGAACCCACCACGACGTCCCCTCCGGCGTTCACGAAGTATGAGCAGACCCCGGCCAACTGGAGGTGGATCAGTGCCTGCTCGATGATCCAGCCCTTCGCGAACGTGTTCGGGTCGAGGCGTCGGCGCCCATCGATCACCGGTCGGTGATCGAACGCACCGCGTGTTGCCGACCGGAGGACGTCGCATCGGACCAGCACCTCGCGGACCTGGGGCGACGCCTCGTCCACGGTGAGCTCGCCGCGCTCGAGGCGCATCACCTCGGAGTCGTGGCGGAACCGCGAGAGGCACGTCTCGAGCACCCGGATCTCCGTGAAGAAGCGATCGACGGCGTCCGGGGCGCGCCGACCGCGTGCAGCGTGATCGTGGTTCCCATGTGGTGCTCGATCCGTCGACCGTCGCCTGCCGGCGTCGCACTCATCGCGATCGGGGCCCTGCGCCGATTAGTCGACGATCGGACTCGTCGAGAATCCGTGCGTCGGTCGGTCGTGCCGGCGGTCGACGATCGATCGTGGTCGTCGCCGAGGCCGGACAGGCGCGGGTTCGGAGGCGCGCCCGTCTGCTCGAGCGCTTCCCGACGGCCGCGGCACACCGAAGGACCGTCGGATACACGGCGAGCCCGACCAGAGCGGTCAGGAGCACCGTGAACCACAGCTGGCCGCGGCTCGATCCGACCATCCAGGCGTGCACTCCCGCGACGACGGCGGCGGGAAGCGACGTCAGGTGAACCGTCAGCCAGACCCGACGAGATCCCCGCTTGCGTGGCCACGATGTCACGACGACGAGCGCGAACACATAGCTGGCCAGGACGCCCCAGGTGATGCCCCAGGCCCAACCGTTGGCGGTCATCGGGACGAGGATCTGCAGCAGCCCGATTCCCGAGAGTTCGTCCTGGTAGACGGCGAAGACGTGGACGACGACGAAGACGAACGCCAGCCCGCCGAGGTAGTTGTGCAGATCGAGCCACCACGCCGGTCGCCGCCGCGTCCCCGTCGCTCGGGCGGAGAAGAGGAATCCCCACGCCAGGGCGGCAACGATCAGGACCATTGCGACGATGCCGGACGAACGGCTCAGATACCACCAGATCTCGTTCATGCCGTGTCCTCTGCCGGCGTCGTCGCGGCCACAGCCCGGTCGAGTGCCGCCTGCAGTGAGGCGGCGTACGTCCAACTCGTGTAGGTCGCACCGCTGACCACGTCGAGGTCGGCGGTCTGCAACGCGATGGCGTCGGCCTCGAGCATCGGGATCGCTTCGTCGTTGATTGCGCTGCTCCGGCGTCCGGTCGGGTACTGGATCGCCTCGACATCGACGATCACGCCGTCGGCGACCGTCACCCGGACCTGGACGTCGCCCCACTCGGTGTACTCGGCCGTTCCCGAGTAGATCCCGTCGGCGTAGCCGGATGCCTGAGCGACGTTGCCGACGGGTTCCGTCGTGTCGGGGGTCGTGGTCGCACCGGCGGTCGTGCTCGGTGTCGTTGCGGTCGTGCTCTCGGGTGTGCTGTCGGAGGCGGCGATGCCCGACGCGGCGTTCGTCGTGGTCGGCGAGCTGTCCGCGACGACGGGGGACGTCTCCGGTTGCACCGTGGAGGCGCCGGCGACGGGGTCGTCGTCGGCGCTCCACGCTCCCTCCGAGTAGGCGAGCGCGGCAGCCACCGCACCCGTTGCGACGACACTGGCGGTGAGTGCGACGGCTCGCGCGCCGCGTGCGGGATGGCGAGGGCGTGGATGACGTCGGCCACCGGCGTGTCGCCCCTCGTCCGAGGGCCTGCTGTCGGTGCCCGGCCGCATCCGGCCGGTCAGGTGGTCGGCAGCCGGTGGCACGAGCAGCGGGTCGCTGCCCGGCGGCCGACTCGACGGCGGGGACCTGTCCATGCCTCCAACGTGCGCTTCGTGCGTCAGTCACTGCGGAAGGAATTGCGAGAGTTCGGTGAGAACGGTCCTGCGGCGCCTCTGTGCACCGCTCGACACGCTGGTCCCTGGCGTACGGTCTGCATCGTGGCCCAGACGATCACGATCAGCGACCCTTCTGACGCCCGGGTCGCCGACTTCCGCCACCTGAACGACCAGGCAGAGCGCCGACGGATGGAGGGTGCCGAGTACTTCCTCTCCGAAGGATGGGTCTCGATCGACCGGCTGATCGACTCGCGCCACGAGTTCCGTTCGGTCCTGTTGTCACCGTCGCGTGTCACCCGGTTCCGGCCGTACATGGTGCGCCCGGAGTTGGAGGGCGTGCCGGTCTACGTGGCCGAACGGGATGTGATGCACGACCTCGTCGGGTTCGATCTGCCGCGCGCGGTGCTCGTGTCGGCGGTCCGCCATCCGCTCGTCACGCTCGAACAGCTCGCATCGACGGCGCGCCGGTTGATCGTGCTCGAGGCGCTGAACGACGACGAGAACGTGGGAGCGATCGCGCGGGCGGCCCGGGCGTTCGGCGTCGGCGGCATGCTGCTCAGCCCGACGTGCACCGACCCGTACCACCGGCGCACGGTGCGCGTGAGCATGGGGGAGATCCTGCACCTGCCCGTGTGCCGAGCCCGTCGTGACCAGTGGCCGGGCGCGCTCGGCGCGCTCGCGCGAACTCGGATTCGAGTCGTGGGCGATGACGCCTGCCCCCGATGCCGCGGACCTGTGGGACGTCGACGTTCCGCCTCGCCTGGCGGTCGTGCTCGGCGCCGAGGGGCCCGGGCTGACCGACGCGACGCTGGCGAGCGCGACGAAGCGCGTGAGGATCCCGATCAGTCCGGACGTCGATTCGTTGAACGTCGGTCACGCCGCGGCGATCACGTTCGCAGCGATCTCGCGACACTGACGGTTAGCGTTGCCACGGTGACGTCACCGGACGAGGAACTGTGCGAGGAAGGTCTCGGTGACGTCCGCCGGCGGTTGCTCGACGCGATGGGCGTCCTCCGTGACGTCATCTCGGCCCCCGAGATGCTGGCGGAGCTCACCCCGGAGGAGAAGGCCGGCTTCCTCAATGCGGCGGGGGACGTGTTCTTCCCGGATCCCGAGATCCGGCGCCGGCGCACCAAGCTGCTCCAACAGCAACGCCGCTCCGAGCGGGTGCGGCGTGACGAGGCGACGCTGGCCGACACCGGCATCCGCACACTGCGGAGCCGACCGGTGTTCCACACGCCCGACGTGTTCGCCCCGGACGACTTCGAGCAGACCGACGTCGCCGACGATCCCGACCACCCACCGTTTCGCGAGACGCTCGAGCCACAGCACTGCTACATCTGCAAGGTCCGCTACCGACGGATCCACCACTTCTACGACCAGCTGTGCCCCGAGTGCGCGGCGCTGAACTTCGCGAAGCGCAGCGAGTTCGCCGACATGAGCGGCATGACGGTGCTGCTCACCGGCGGTCGCGTGCAAGATCGGGTACCAGGCCGGGATCAAGCTGCTGCGGTGCGGCGCCGAGTTGATCGTCGCCACGCGCTTCCCGCGCGATGCGGCCGAGCGCTACGCCGCCGAACCCGACTTCGCGGACTGGGGAGACCGACTCGAGATCTTCGGTCTCGACCTGCGCCACACGCCGAGCGTCGAGGCGTTCTGCTCACACGTGCTCGCGACCCGAACCCGCCTCGACTTCATCATCAACAACGCCTGCCAGACCGTCCGTCGACCGCCCGAGTTCTACGAGCACATGATGGAGAACGAGCGGGCGGCGCTCGGCTCGCTCCCGGGCGACGTGCTGCAACTCGTCGGCTCGTACGAGGACTGCGTGGCGCCACGAACGTGCATCGAGCCGGGTTCGTCCACGCCCCCGATCGACCACGTCGACCCGCGGATCCGGGCAGCCTGGCCGGTCTCACCCGGGCCGCCGAGCTGTCGCAGGCGCCGCTCCTGCCCGAGGACCGCACGACGACCGACGCGTTGTTTCCGGAGGGCCGGCTCGACCAGGACCTCCAGCAGGTCGATCTGCGCGGCCGGAACTCGTGGCGACTGCAGCTGGACGAGGTGTCGACGGTCGAGCTGCTGGAGACGCAGCTCGTCAACGCCGTGGCGCCCTTCGTGTTGAACGCCCGACTGAAGCCGCTGATGGAGGCGACGCCGGGCGACCACAAGCACATCGTCAACGTGTCGGCGGTCGAGGGGCAGTTCTACCGACCGCGCAAGACCACGAAACACCCGCACACCAACATGGCCAAGGCGGCGCTGAACATGATGACCCGCACGTCGGCGACCGACTACCACGACTCCGGGATCAACATGAACAGCGTCGACACCGGGTGGGTCAGCGACGAGGACCCGGTCGAGATCGCCGAGGCGAAGACGGCCGAGCACCGCTTCCACCCGCCGCTCGACATCGTCGACGGAGCGGCACGGATCGTCGATCCGATCATCGACGGGTTGAACACCGGGACCCACGTCTGGGGCCAGTTCCTGAAGGACTACGCACCGACCGACTGGTGACGGCGCGAGGGATCGCCGGGACCCACGTCTGGGGCCAGTTCCTGAAGCGACGACGCACCGACCGACTGGTGACGGAACCGGGGGACCACCGCGCCATGACAGACTGCTCCGGCCTCGTCACCGCGCTCCGGAGGTCGCCGACCATCACCGATCGACACCAGTCCACCGATCACCACCGGTCCGACCTGCTCGACATCGTCCGTGCGGCCGAGCGAGCGTTCGACGCCGTCGACGATCGCTCGACGAACGCCCGTGAGCCGGCGGGGCGCGTGTTCGAGACGCTGCTCGGGGGCGACCTCGAACCGGCCCCCGCTCGTGCGAGACGCGAAGCGTTGCCGGCCTGTGCACACCTCGACGACGCCGTCGCGAGGGCTCGCGAACACGGTGGTGCGATCGCAGGTCTCGCCGACGCGGTGGCCACGATCGCCGGGAAGGTGACCTGGATGCGTCGGGAGGAGCCGGAACGACCGACGCCGGGTTTCGCGGACGGGCACGCCAACGCAATCCTGGCGCTCGCGAGCGGGCCCGAGTGGAACGCACTGATGGGCATCAGCCTCATGGCTCCGAACGTGCGGTACCCCGATCACGAGCATCCTCCCGAAGAGGTGTACCTCGTGCTGAGTCCCGGCGAGTGGCGGAACGAGCGTGATGGCTGGTTCGAGCCGGGCGTCGGCCATGTCGTGCACAACCCAGCGGGCATCGTGCACGCGATGCGGTCGGGTCCTGTTCCGCTGCTCGCGATCTGGCTCCACCTCGATCGGCGCGGGGCCGCGTCGCCGGCTGTGGGCCGATCCCTGCCGCTCGTGTTCGAAACCGAGCTGCGTCTACGGTCGTGAGGTCGGTTCGGGCCGGGTCCACCGACGGGCATCGAGACGAGGAGGCAGCGCATGGCGAGGGGCATCCTGGGCTACGGCACACACGTGCCGTACTACCGGCTGCGACGCGACGCGATCGCCGCCGCGCTCGGTTCGGGGGGCGGGTCCGGCACCCGTGCGGTCGCGTCGTACGACGAGGACGCGACGTCGATGGCCGTGGAAGCCGCCCGGGTCGCCCTGCGATCGTTCGACGCGCCGACGCCCGCCACTGTGTACTTCGCGTCGGTCACGCCGCCCTACCTCGACAAGACGAACGCGAACGCGATCCACGCCGCGCTCGACTACCCGTCGAACGTCTTCGCCGCCGACCTGGCCGGCTCGGCGCGATCGACCACCGCGGCGGTCGAGGCCGCGCTGCACGACACCCGTCCGGTGCTGATCGGCGCGGCCGACGTACGCACCGGGCGGCCCGGGAGCGGCGACGAGGCGTCGTCGGGCGACGCCGGCGCGGCCGTGATGATCGGCTCCGACGTCGACGCACCGGTGATCGCCGAATGGCTCGGCAGCGCCTCGCGTCCCACGAGTTCCTCGACCGCTGGCGTCAGCCGGGATGGAACCACTCGCGCGTGTGGGAGGAACGATTCGGCGAGTCGGTCTATCAGCCGCTCGTCACCGAGGCGACCACCGCCGCGTTCAAGCAGACCGAGCTGTCGGCCGCCGACGTCGACACGGTGATCATCGCCGGACTGCACGCACGCGCGGTTCGCAGCGCCGCCAAGGCCGGCGGGCTCGGTGCCGTGCCGCGCGCCGAGGACCTGACGGGGGCGATCGGCAACGTCGGAAGCGCACACGGGCTCGTCGCGCTCGCCCGCACCCTCGACGATGCACAGCCGGGCCAGGTCGTCATGCTCGTCAGCCTCGCCGACGGTTGTGACGTCACCGTGTTCCGCACGACCGATGCCATCACCGGCTACCGGTCGGCCAGCCCGGTCGATGCACAGATCGAGGGCGGCAACGACACGCTCGCCTACAACACGTTCCTCACCTGGCGCGGGTACCTCGATCGTGAACCGCCACGTCGTCCCGACCCCGAGTCGCCGGCCGGCCCACCGTCGGAACGCAACGTCGCCTGGAAGTACGGCTTCGTCGGTTCGAAGGATCGGTCGACCGGCGCCGTCCACCTGCCGCCGCAGCGCGTGTCGGTGAAGGGTGGCGCCGTCGACGACATGGAGCCGGTGCCGATGGCCGACGTCGAAGCGACCGTCGCCACGTTCACGATCGACCGGCTCGCCTACTCGCTGTCACCCCCCACGATCGCGGTCGTGATCGACTTCGACGGCGGCGGGCGCTTCACGTCCGAGCTCACCGACGTCGACCCCGACGAGGTCGAGATCGGCATGCGGGTCCAGATGACGTTCCGTCGGATGTTGACGGCCGACGGCATCCACAACTACTTCTGGAAGGCGACACCGATCCGTGATCGGCCGCCATCCACCAGAACACCCGAACATCCGGACGACATCAGACAACGGAGCAGACGATGGCCGCACGAGGCATCAAGGACCAGGTCGCGATCGTCGGGATGGGGTGCACCCGCTTCGGCGAGCACTGGGACAGGTCGGTCGACGACATGCTCATCGAGGCCGCCCACGCCGCCTACGACTCGGCCGGCATCGCGCAGGACGACGTCGACGCGTTCTGGTTCGGCACGCTCGGGTCGGGCACGTCGGGCCTCACGCTCAGCAAGCCACTCAAGATCGACTACAAGCCGGTCACCCGGGTCGAGAACATGTGCGCCACCGGCTCCGAGGCGTTCCGCAACGCGTGCCTACGCCGTCGCGTCGGGCGCCTACGACATGGTGATGGCGATCGGTGTCGAGAAGCTCAAGGACACCGGCATGTCGGGGCTGGTCGAGCGCGACGGTCGCCCGACGACGGCACCAAGCCGGCGACTCACCGCGCCGGCCATCGTTCTCGCTGCTCGCCCCGGCCTACGCCGAGAAGTACGGCGTCGACCGCGACGAGATGAAGGACGTGATGACCCGGATCGCCTGGAAGAACCACTACAACGGCGCCCGCAACCCCCGGGCCCAGTTCCGAAGGAGGTCGAGCAAGGAGACCATCTGCAACGCTCCCCTCATCGCCGGTCACGCTCGGCATCTTCGACTGCTCCGGCGTCAGCGACGGTTCGGCCGCCGCGATCATGTGCCGCGCCGAGGACGCCCACAAGTACACCGACACGCCGCTCTACGTGAAGGCGCTCGTCGTTCATCGCCGGCCCCGCCGCCGGCCCGCTCGACCCGGACTACGACTACACCACGTTCCACGAGGTGTCGCGCCTGCGCCGACGACGCCTACGCGCAGGCCGGCGTCGACCGACCCGCGCGCACGAGATCGCCATGGCCGAGGTCCACGACTGCTTCACGCCGACCGAGCTGGTGCTGATGGAAGACCTCGGGTTCGCCGAGCGGGGCGAGGGCTGGAAAGACGTCCTCGACGGCACGTTCGACCTCGACGGCGAGCTTCCCGTCAACCCCGACGGTGGCCTCAAGAGCTTCGGCCACCCGATCGGTGCGTCGGGTCTGCGGATGCTCTTCGAGTGCTGGCTCCAGCTGCGCAAGGAGGCACCGGAGGATCGTCAGATCCTGATCGGTCGACAAGGGCAAGACGCTCGGGCATGACCCACAACCTCGGCGGGCGGCCTGGCGAGTGCGTGAGCTTCGTGTCGATCGTCGGCTCCGAGCTCGGCTGAGCCGTGTCGCCGGCAACGACGGGACGACCATGAAGGAGTTCGGCACGTTCGGTGACGTGCACGTGGCGATCGACGACGACCACGTCGCGATTGCGGAGATCAGGCGACCGCCGAACAATTTCTTCGATCTCGACCTGATCGACTCGATGGTGACCGCGATCGCGGCGCTCGACGACGAACCGGGCTGTCGGGCGATCGTGCTGTGTTCGGAGGGCAAGCACTTCTGCGCCGGCGCGAACTTCGCCGGTGGCGGTTCGCTGCCCGACGAGTCGCCCCGTAACCCCGACGGGTCACCGCGTCACCTGTACGACGCGGCCTACGACCTGTTCTCGACCCGCACGCCCGTCGTCGCCGCGGTGCAGGGCGCCGCCGTCGGCGGCGGGCTCGGCGTCGCCTGTTTCGCCGACTTCCGAGTGGCCGCGACCGAAGCGAGGTTCACGGCCAACTTCGCCCGCCTCGGGTTCCACCACGGCTTCGGTCTGAGCGTGACGCTGCCGCGGATCGTCGGCCATCAGCGGGCGCTCGAACTGCTCTACACCGGCCGGCGCATCACCGGCGAGGAGGCCGCGGTGTTCGGCCTGGCCGACCGCCTCGTCCCGCTCCCGGCATTGCGCGATGCAGCGCACGACCTGGCTGCGGAGATCGCGGCGTCGGCCCCGCTCGCGGTCGTGTCGATCCGACAGACGATGCGTGGCGAACTCGCCGACGCGGTGCGAGTGGCGACCGATCGTGAGAAGGTCGAGCAGGACTGGTTGCGCCGGACCGCCGACTGGTCGGAGGGTGTCGCCGCGATGGCCCAACGTCGGCCGCCAAGGTTCACCGGCTCCTAGGCTCCGAGGCGGCACCGACGCTCTTTGACGGCGATGCGTACCCCGGACTTCCGGGGCGGCTGACGGCGTGGCCTGTTCCAGGACATACGAGGCGACCTGGCCGATGCCGTGCGGGTCGCGCCCGATCGTGAACAGGCCGACCGGGATCGGCTGCGTCGAACGGCCGACCGGGCCGAGGGCGGCGCCGCCATGGCCGAGCGTCGCTCGCCCGAGTTCACGGGCGCCAGAGGATCGGCCGGCTATGCGCGACCGATGTCGCTTCCGACGTCACGGAACGGAACGCCACGGTCGACGGCAGGTTCCTTCGGGAGACCGAGCACGTTCTCGCCGATGATGTTGTGTTGGATCTCGTCGGTGCCGCCCGCGATCGACTGCGCGGGCGTCGACACCAACACCTCGGCGACCACGGCGTCGAGCGGGTCGTCACCGTCGGTGAGCAGCCCGCGGGCCCCGGCGATCAAGGAGTGCACACGATTGCAGCGCCGGGCGACCTCCGACATCGCGAGCTTGCCGATCGACCCCTCCGAACCGGGCGGCCGTCCCAGTTCGCGGGCGGCCTTCGCCCGGGCCGCGGTCCAGCTCGACGCCCGGTGGAAGCTGATCAGCTTCATCATCTCCTGACGCACGACCGGGTCGTCGATCCGGTCGAGCACCCGTGCCCGATCGACGACGAGGTCGATCCGGCCCTGCCGCTGCGGGTACCAGACGTACGTCTTGCGCCACTCGGCGGCCTCGGCCTCGGCCTCGTCGAGCACGCGACCCGGCCGGCCGTTCGGGTAGGTGCCGGTCTCCCGGGCGGCGAACGATCGCTCGTGGGCGAGTGTTCCACGGGCGACCGCCCAGCCGTCGCCGACCCCTCCGACGACGTGGTCGTGGGGCACGATCGCATCGGTCAGGAACACCTCGTTGAACGACGAGTGTTCGTTCATCTGCCGGATCGGTCGCACCTCGACGCCCGGCTGGTGCATGTCGATCACGAAGTAGGTGAGGCCGGCGTGCTTGACCGCAGTCCCAGTCGTGTGCGAGCTACGAGGATCGCCATGTCGGCGTGGTCGGCGCTGGTGTTCCACACCTTCTGGCCGTTGACGATCCACTGGTCGCCGTCGCGCACGGCTGTCGTCTTCAGCCCGGCGAGGTCGGAGCCGGCGCCCGGTTCACTGAACAGCTGACACCACGTGAGCTCGCCCGTGAGCGTCGGCCGGAGGAGGCGGAGCTTCAGTTCGTCGGAACCGTGGTCGTACATCGTCGGAGCAGCCAGGCTCGCGCCTGCGCCGAGCGGTGTGGTGACCCCGCCGGCCAGACGAATCGCCTGATGCGCGACGCGGTCGGCCCAGGCCGGGAGCCCGAGGCCGAACCAGTCGGTCGACCACGACGGCACGGCCCAACCCGAGTCGACGAGCCGCTCGCGCCACTCGAGCAGCGGGAGATCCGGATCCCACGCCTCGTCGAACCACGCACGAGCAGCGTCGGTGACGGCAGCCTCCGTCACCGACGCTGCAAACTCGTTCGACATGCTGCCCTCCCGGTCGATCAGACTAGGGATCGCGCCTGGGCGCGCCGCGAAGCGGGCCGCCCAGGCAGATCAGGGTTCGCCGTCGCCGGCCTGGAGCAGGCCGAGCGCGCCGCGGCCCGGGAAGTTGAAGGCGTGGGTGACGATCGGATAGAGGCCGTCCTCGGCGGTCGTGAGCTCGATCACGGCGCCCTGCGCCGGCGCGAGGTCGACGGCCTGCGAGCCCCAGTTGCCGTCGTTGCCGGCCGCGAGGCTGGACCCCTTCCTTGATCACGTCGTGGAAGATCGTCCCGACGATGTGGAACGACGAGTCGATCGACGGCCCGACGTCGAGGACGAACAGCCGGACGTCGTCGCCGGTCGGGACCTCGATCGGGTTGTCCAGGTACTGGAAGGCGACGCCGTTGAACATCACGAAGTCGGGCGCCGGCGCGGCCTGGTTGGCCTTGGCGAACGACGAGACCTCGCCCTGCGGGCCGAGGTACCACTCGTTCTGGACGAGGAAGAACTCGTTGTCGATCGGCGGCGAGCCCACCCTCGGGTTCGACGATGACCATGCCGAACATGCCGTTGGCGATGTGGTGGAGGACCGGGATCGTGCCGCAGTGGTACATCCACACGCCCGGCGTAGTCGGTCGTGAACTCGTAGATCAGGTCCTCACCGGGAGCGATCGAGCGCATCTCGTCGTTCCAGGCGACCTGGGAGGCGTGGAAGTCGACCGAGTGGTCGAGCCGATGCGTCGGCCGGGTTCACCAGGTGGACGCGGACAGTGTCGCCCACCTCAGGTGCGGATCACGGGTCCGGGGACGTTGCCGTTGAACGTCCAGACCAGCTGCTCGAAGCCCTCGGCGACGGTCATCAGCTTCTCCTCGACCACCATCTCGACCTCGATCAGATCGCCACCGCCGTCGCGCTCCGCCCGGGACCAGGGTGATGCCGTCGCCCTCCCCGCGCTCCGGCGCGACCGGGTCGCGCCACTCGTAGGGAGGAGCTTCGGGATCGGCCTCGACGACGTCGGCCGCCGCCGCCGTGCCCGTCATCGGCGGCCCGCTCCGGACCGGGGGTGTACGACCGTGCCGACCATGCCGGCGTCGGCATGGCCCGGGATCGAGCACAGGAAGTCGATGCCGCCCTCCGGAACCTCGAAGTCGAACGTGACGGTCTCGCCGGCTTCGGCGACGATCTGCGTCGCCGTCACCGAACTGGATGTCGTGCTTGATGCTGCCGTCGTTGATCAGGACACCTTCGTAGGTGCCGGGCTCGGCGGTCAGTTCCATCGGCGCGAACGCGAACTCGGACGCAAGGAACTCGATCGTGTCACCGGGCTGCAGGGTGCCGGCAGCGACCGGTGCCGCTGCCGCGGCTCCTTCTCCGCCCGAACCGGCCGAGCCGGCCGACGAACTGGGCCCGTCGTCGGCGCACGCGGCGAGCGACCAGGTGAGCGCGGCGATCGCCGCCACTCGGAAGACGGTGTGCGGACTCATGATGTGACCTCCGGGTCGTGGACGAGTGTGGACAGTGGTGTTGCCGCGAGGCGCTCGGTCATGCCGTCGCGTGCAGGGATCCAGGCCTCGTGCAGCACGCGCAGGTTTCGGCCGCCGGGCACGGTCGGTCGACGAGTACGCAGCGGTCCTCGTCGATCGGTCCCTCGACGGCATCGATCACATCGAGCACCGAGACACCGGCGAGGTCGACGATCAGCTCGTGGCCGCCCGCCGGACCGGGGGTCGAACGGATCCAACCGGCCTGTGACAGCGGCGCGACGAGACGGGCGACGTACTCGGGTGACGACTCGACGGCGGCCGCGATGTCGGCCGCCCGCCACCGCCCGCCGCGAGCGATCGTCATCAGGACCCTGAGCGTCAGTTCGGTACGGGGCAGGACCTCGAGGCGCATACTTGAATCATTGACTCAAGAACTCAAAGATTATAGGGCTGAAGGTCCCAACTCGTCGGCGTCCGGGTCCGTCGCAGTGCGACGTCAGGAATCGAGGCGGGCTGTTGCAGTGCCGGTGATCACTGCGCCGCCCTCCTGGTTGACGGTGGTGACCGAGAAGTCCGTGAGGTGGTCGGTGGCGCGAACGTCCTCCTCACTCGCTGATGCGTGCCGATGGCCGATCCGGGGTTGGATCGGCGGTTGGCGTACGGTGTCGGGCCCAACAGCCAGGGGAACCGTGGGAGTACTCGAAGGTCGTGTGGTCATCGTGACCGGGGCGGGCCGGGGTGTCGGCCGTGAGCACGCACTGTTGATGGCCCGGGAGGGTGTGAGCGTCGTGGTCAACGACCTCGGTGGCAGCCAGGTCGGCGAGGGTGGCGACGTCGGGCCGGCCCAGGAGGTCGTCGACGAGATCGCCGAGTTCGGCGGTCGCGCCGTCGCGAACGGTGCTTCGGTCGCCACCTGGGACGGAGCGAAGTCGATCGTCGCAGCGGCGATCGACACCTTCGGCGGCCTGCACACGCTGGTGAACAACGCGGGGATCCTGCGTGATCGGACGCTCGTCTCGATGACCGAGGACGAGTTCGACTCCGTGGTCCAGGTGCACCTCAAGGGCACCTGGCTCATGATGAGGCACGCCGTGACACATTGGCGCGAACGAGCGAAGGCCGATGATCCGGTCGGGCATCGATCGTCAACACCACCTCGACGTCGGGTCTGCACTCGAACTTCGGTCACGGCAACTACGGCCCGGCGAAGTCGGCGATCGCGACGCTCTCGATCATCGGTGCCCAGGAACTCCGCGGTACGGCGTTCGCGTGAATGCGATCGCACCATCGGCGCGGACTCGCATGACGCTCTCCACGCCTGGTCTCGGCGAACGGATCCAGCCGCCCGACGACGACTCGTTCGACCGTTGGGATCCGGCGCACATCAGCCCGCTCGTGGCCTGGTTGTGCACCGTGAACTGCCGGGCCACAGCTCAGGTCTACGGCGTCGGTGGGAACACCATCAGCCGCTACCTCGAGTGGACGAGGGCGGACGTCGCCAGCACCGAGGGTCGTTGGACGTTCGACGAACTCGACGAGGTGGTCGGAGGCTGGGCGATCGACTGGGCGCAGTCCCGCCACCTCCGCGTGACCGGGACCGAACCACACCCGAGGTGACGCCGTCGAACAGGGGTTCCGGCAGTCACGAGCCGTGCCGCGAAGGCGCCGGGGAAGCGGGCGAGAAAGGCGATCGCCAGGCGCAGTTCGCGGGCGTCGACGCACTCGCCGATCTTGTGGGTGTTCTGCTCGTACCCGGCACCGAAGCCGAGCATCGCCGGGTGCTTGAAGCCACCGGCCTCGACCCACGCCTTCGACGCCGGCACGTCGATCGTGGTGTCGTCGGCCGGAATCGGATAGCCGACGCCGTCGGTCGAGAAGATCCATCGGTCGACACGCGGCTTCGGTCTGCATCCCGCCGGCGTCCGACGACGCCACGTCACGTTCGGCGCCACGACGCCGTCGTACACGTCGACGGCGGTCCGGATCGCGTCGTGGTCCTCCGGCGTCGCCCACCCCATGTAGATCTGTTCGTTGCCGGGGGTGTACCCGCGCCACGTCACGCCCTCGTAGACCGGCACGCTCACGTCGACGGTGAGGCCTGCGTCGCGGGCGACCTGCACCGCGTCGAGTGACTCGACGTCGAGCCGTGCCTGCTCGGGATCCTCGCCGATCGTCAGTCGGCGATCGAAGCGGAACGTGAACCGGTCGGGCACCGCGCAGTCGCTCGGTGTGTCGAGGCTGCGACCACGAGGCGGTCCGCGTGCCGTGGCCGAGGAACGGGTCGTCGAGGAATCCGTCGCGTTCGTCGTAGCGCCGGGCCGCCTCGGCGATGATCGCGCCGCCGTACTCCAGCGGGTTCAGCCCCTCCCACGGCATCGATCCGTGGCACGACCGGCCCGTGACCGTCACCTCGATCTGCATCCGTCCACGCTGACCCGCGGTAGATCCCGAGCGCGCCCTTCTGGGCGTCGCCGGTTCCCTCGGTGAGGATGACGACGTCGGGGATCGAGGTCCGGCGCAGGCGCCCGGCAGCACGTCGCTGCATCAGGTACATCGGCCCGGCGCCGTCGTTGTCCTCCTCGCACGCGGTGGCGTACGCGCGCACGATCACGCCGCGCAGCGCGCCCTCGGGCGCGAGCTCGAGCGCGATCTTCGTGGCGATGATCTGCGAGACCACACCGGCCAGCTGGTCGGCCGCGCCGCGACCGAACACGAGGTGTTCCCACTCGTCGTCGGGCGGGAGGTGGCCGAGCTCGCTGCGCAGGAACTCGCGATCCACGGCGTCGAGGTCGACGAGCCCGTCGTAGGCGTCGATGCCTCCGAGCTTGTCGCGCCACGCGGACCGCAGCGCCTGCACCGTGTCGGTGTGGCCGTCGAAGTAGACGACGCGCTTGTCGTCGGGCTGCGATGCCGTCCGTCGGGTCGGCGACGGTCCACACCAGGTTGCCGTAGTCGTCGAACCACACGTCGTCGGCGCGGCGCACGGCGCCGATGTCGATGATCGTCTGCTTCAGGTACTCGAGGCGCGGCCCTTCGTGGTTGCTCAGCCCCGACGCCGGGTCGCCGCCTTCGTCGACCGGACGATCGACGTAGTCCGCGGGGATGCGGATCGCCTCGCGCAGATCTCGACCGCGAGCGGCGAGGTGCACTCTGGCTGAGTTCGGCGACGCGGGCTGTCGAGATCGGTCATCGGAGGGCCTCCTGTTCGAGCGTGATGCCAGCGCGTCGTGCGAGGTCGGGGACCTTCGCGCCGGCGAGCAACGCCATCACCACGTACATCTTCCAGTTCGCTTCGCGGGCGACGTTGACCCGGTGCCGTTCCATCACGCCCGTGCTGACCTCGGCACCGATGTCGGCCGGCAGGCAGTGCATGTACAGCGCGTCGCCGCCGGCCGTCGGCGCCATCCGCCGTTCGTCGCAGATCCAGTCGGTGAACTCGGCGTTGCGTTCGAGCGCCCGCTGCTTCGATCGCCGCGAGTTCGGCGGTGTCGCCCGCGGCGTTCGCATCGACCCGCTCCACCATCAGGTCGTAGGCGCCCCAGCTCTTCGGGTACACGACGTCGGCGCCGGCGAAGGCCTCGTCCATGTCGTCGACGACCCGGAACGACCCTCCGTCGGCCGGCGTTGTCGGCCGCCGCGGTCATCGTCTCCTCCGTCAGCTGATAGCCCGGCGGGTGGGCGAGCGTGACGTTCGCGCCGACGCGCGTCAGCAGCGTGATCAGGCCCTGCGGAACCGACAGCGGCTTCGCATACGACGGCGAGTACGCCCAGCTCACCGTGATGTTGCGGCCGGCGAGATCGTCGAAGTTGTCCTCCAACCACAACAGGTCGGCCATCGTCTGCGTCGGGTGGTCGACGTCGCACTGCAGGTTGACGATCGGCACGTGGCGCGCGTCGTCGGTCGCGTCGAGATAGTCGTCGATTCCCTGCTTCACGTCGCGGATGAAGGTGTTGCCCTCGCCGAGGATCAGGTCGTGGCGGATCCCCATCGCGTGTGCGTTCATGCCGAGCATCGCTCCGGTCTCGACGGCGGTCTCGCCGTGTGACACCTGGGTCGACGAGCCGTCGACGATGACGGGCCGCATGCCCAGGCGGGCGGCCGCGCCGGCCCACGCGCTCTTGGTGCGCGTCGACTGGTCGAAGAACACCGCCCACGCCAGTTCGTCGGGGCACAGCGGGGTACGAATCCCTGCCGGTCGAGATGGGCCAACGATCGGGCGATGGCGCGCACCGAGGCCAGGTCGGCGTCGGACCACTCCTGCGTCGTCAGCAGGCTCCTGCCGAGCAGTGCATCGAGCGCGTGTCCGTCGAGCATGGCTGCGGTTTCGATCTGACTCACGTGCGGTTCCTCCTGATGTGGGTTCCTGCTCGGCCGTCGATCGCATCGACGAGGTCCTCGGGCAGACAGATGATCACTTCACCGTCGATCGCGGCGAGGAAGTCGACCGCCGCCTCCATCTTCGGCGCCATGCTCCCCGCGGCGAAGTGACCGTCGGCGTGCAGCGTGCGCACCTCGGCGGCGGTCAGGTCGGGCCGGGGCGTCGGTGAGTCGGAGTAGAAGTCCTCGTAGACGTGATCGACGCTCGTCGTGATCACCAGCCGCGACGCACCGAGGTCGACGGCGAGCAGCATGCTCACCCGGTCCTTGTCGATGACCGCTTCGTGGCCGACGATCTGATCGTCTGCGCCCCGGCTGACCGGGATGCCGCCACCGCCGCAGCAGATCACGGTGATGCCGAGGTCGCAGAGCTGTTCGATCGTCGACAGCTGGACGATCCGGCGCGGAATCGGCGAGGCGACCACGCGGCGCACGCCGCGCTTGGGGTCGTGCATCAGCCTCCAGCCGCGTTCCGCCGACAACGCTTCGGCCTCGGTCGGCCTCGTAGAACCGGCCGATCGGCTTGTTCGGTTCGTCGAACGCCGGGTCGTCGGGGTCGACCTCGACTTCGGTGACGATCGTGACGACCTGCGTGTCGTTGCCACGGCGGCGCAGCTCGGCGCGCAGCGCCCGCTCGATCATGTACCCCATCGCACCTTGGCTGTCGGCGACGAGCGAGTCGAGGGGAACTTCGGGGAGGGTGTCGCGCGCCATCTCCGAACGGAGTTGCATGAACCCGACCTGCGGGCCGTTGCCGTGTGTCAACACGAGATGTTCACCACGTTCGAGCAGGTCGGCGATGGGCTTCATCGCCGCTCGCGTCGACGGCGAACTGGTTCGCGACCGTCGGCGGGAGGTCAGGAGCGAGCAGCGAGTGCCCGCCGATCGCGACGACGGTCGGTCCGCGTTCGTTCGTCATCGACACGGTGCTTCGTGTTCGTCGTCTCGAGTCGTCGGTCGCTCGGGCATCACCTCATCGATCGTCGCCCATGGCCGACCGACGGTGAAGGGCATTTGGTCCCGCGGGGGATGCGAGCGCGAACGCCGAGTCGGTTCGGAACCCGGAGCGTGGGTCTCGTTCAGCTCGCGGCGACGACCACGACGGTGCCGTCGATGGCGTCGATCAGTTCGTCGACGAACCCGTGGTCGGACGGCCGCACCCGGTTCAGTACGACCACGAAGCGGGCGTGCCGAGGACATCCCTTGCGCCCGCCGCGATCGCTCGACAACACCGTGGCCAGTCGCTCCGGTGTCAGCCGCTCGTACGGGGAACAACCGGCCACCCCAGCGACGCGCATCGGGCGATGGCATCGGTCGGCGATGACGCGACCGAAGGCGCCGGCACCGACGCAGGCGACGAGCAGCGTCGTGCGCGACGGCACGACCGGTTCGAATGGATTCGGCGCGGTGAACGGCCGCTGACGCGAGCCGTCGGCCTCGACGATCACGTGGTCGGCGAGATCGAACCACCGGTCGCAGATCTCGGGAGCGACGCCGATCGCCTTGTGCCCGGCGGCGGCTCGCCATGCCAGCACCGTCCGGCGGCCCCGGAGCGCGTCCGACAGCTCGACGTCGGTCGGGTCGATGAGGAGGTGATGTCCGTCGGTTCGTTCGCGGCCCATCTTCGTCGTGGTCGTGAGGACGACCGTGCCGGCGAGTTGGGCACCGAGCGCGAACAGGCCGGTGGTCTTGCCGCCGCCCCCCACGAACGACACCAGCTCGTGGGAGCCGAGGCCGAGGGCCGCTGGCGAGTTCGTCGCGGGCTATCGGTTCGACCACGTCAGCACCGCCTCGACGACTCCACCACCGATGGCCAGGGCCTTGTCGGAGATCTCGTTGCACGCCACCGGATCGAGCCGGGGGTCGACGTCGCCGATCTTCAGCCCGGCCGTGAGGTCGCACCCGATCGGAGATCAAGCCGCGGACGACTCCCGCGAACGGTGCCTCGATCGACACGCCGCCGACGACCCCGAGTCGCTGTCCGTCCTCGACCAGGTCGCCGATGTCGACCTCCCAGGTCACCGTGCCGTCCGTCGGTGCACGCAGCACACGTTCCGCCCCGCGCCCGCCGACCACACCCGGCGTGTCCCCGTGTCGGGCGCCGCCGAACCCGCCCACAGCACCCGGCCCAACCGTGCTTCCGCGCATGGTCTCGACCACCGCATGACAGTCGACACCGGCGGTGAAGCCCGGCCCGAGCCCGACGACGAGTCGCGGCATCGTCGATCGACGTGTCGATGTTGCGCTTCGCGAGCCGTGCGTCGACGACGACGTCGGCGTCGATGGCGGGCAGCTCGGGGGAGACCAGGACGGGGATCACCCCTGTCGAGGCGAGCTCGAGCGCCTCCGCGACGTGCCGGGCTCGCACGGCGCGCATGCCTTCCACGTCGACCTCGCCGTCCGACACGGCCGACGACACGGCGACCGTTCGACGAACCGTCAGTGGCGCTCGCGAGTTCGCAGACCACCACGGGCCACCCGGCGCGCGTCAACCGCCAGGCGACGCCGGTCGCGAGGTCGCCGCCGCCGCGCAGGAGGCAGACGTTCGGGCGGGTCGTCACCACTACTGCTCGGCAGGTGCCGGTTGTCGAAGGCCGACGATCTGGCTCATGATCGACAGCGCGATCTCGGCCGGTGTCTCGGCGTCGACATCGAGGCCGATCGGGGCGTGCACCGTGTCGAGACGCTCGTCGCCGACGCCCGGCCTCGGCGAGCTTGGCGCGGGTCGTCGCCCATCGACGCGAGCTGCCCATCACCCCGATCGACCGGGCGGGCGAGTCGAGCACGCTCGGGAGCACCTCGACGTCGACCGCGACGTTGCGGGTCACGAGCACGGCGTGCGTCGACTCGTCGATGGTCACCTGCCGCAGCGACTCGGCGAGTGGCCCGGCGAGGACGACGTCGGCGTCGGGCAGCGATGCCGCATCCGCGACGTCGGCACGGTCGTCGAGCGCGGTCACGCGGAACCCCAGCCAATGGGCGAGTTCGACGACGGCGGCTCCGACGTGGCCGCAGCCGATCACGACGACGTGTTCTCGAGGCATGTAGGGCTCCAGGTAGATGAACGCCGATCCGCCGCACACGCCCGGGATCGCCGTGCGCCGGATCGACGAGGTCGAACTCCAGGGTCGTCGGGCGCCCGCTGGCCAGCGCGTCAGCGGCTGCCGCCCGTACCCGTGACTCCATCTCGCCGCCGCCGATCGTGCCGAGTTGCCGGCCGTCGCCGAAGACGAGCATCTTGGCGCCCGCGTGGCGTGGCACCGAGCGCTCGCGTGCGCACGACCGTCGCCATCGCGACGGGAACATCTGCGTCGAGCGCGTCGGCCAGAGCCCGGGCGATCGTGCGATCGGTCGTCATGCCCGGTCGAGCGCGGCCCGGACACGTTCGGGGGTGAACGGCAGATCGTCGATCGCCACCCCGGTCGCGTTGATGATGGCGTTGCGAATCGCCGGGGCGACACCGTCCTTCGGGATCTCCGCAACGGCCTTCGCGCCGAACGGACCCGAGTCCTCCAACGTCTGGACGAGGAACACCTCGGTCTCGGGCATCTCGTCGGCGCGGTAGATCTTGTACGGGCCCGAGCCGGTCGTTGAGCATGCGACCGTCCGCGTCGTAGGCGAACTCCTCGCAGTGCGCGTAGCCCAGCGCCTGCGTCATGCCGCCCTCGACCTGGCCCGACGCCGTGATCGGGTTGATCGCCACACCGCAGTCGACGGCCATGGTCATCTTGATCACCTCGACCTGGCCGGTCTGCACGTCGACTTCGATCTCCACGAACTGTGCGGCGAACGGTGGTGGGCAGTCGGGCGACACGTACGACGCGGTGCCCATGATCTGCTCCTGGTCCTCCCAGTGCAGCGTATGGAGGGCGAGTTCCTCCATCGACACCGATGTGCCGTCGGGAGCCCACGCCCGCTTGTCGTGCAGTTCGATCGTGCACGGCTCGTCGACGCCGAGCATCTCGGCCGCGCGCTCCTTGATCCGCTTGCGAACCGCTTCGGCCGCGTGCATCACCGCCGTGCCCGAGATGTACGTGGTCGACGATGCATACGCGCCCGTGTCGAACGGGGTCATGTCGGTGTCGGACGAGTAGACGATGATGTCGTCGAGCGCCACACCCAGCACCTCGGCGGCGATCTGGCCGAGCACGGTGTCGGCGCCCGTCCCGAGGTCGGTCGCCCCGACCAGCATGTTGAAGGACCCGTCGTCGTTGAGCTTGATGCTGCATCCGCCCATGTCGAGGAACGGGATGCCCGAGCCGTGCATGCAGAACGCGAAACCCAGCCCGCGTCGGATGTGCGGACGGTCGGCGGGCCGGCGCCATGCCGGGTCGAGGCGACGGTGCCAGCCGATCGAACGTTGCCCCTGGGCGACGCATTCCTCGATGCCCGACGACGAGCACCTTCGGGTACTCGTCGAGCTCGACCGTGTCGTCGGTTGCCCGCTCGCCGATGTGCGGCGCGATGTCGAGTTCGTCCCCGACGGTCACCCAGTTCTGCCGCTTGAACTCGAGCGGGTCGCGGCCGATGCCGCGTGCGACGTCGTCCATGTGCGCTTCGAGGGCGAACAGCGCCTGGGGCGCCCCGTACCCGCGGTAGGCCCCGGGGACGGGGATGTTGGTGTACGCCACGTCGCAGTCGAACCGTTTGTTGGGGCAGTTGTACGAGCTGAGGCCACGGAGCCCGCTCACCGCCTGGACGGTGTAGCCGTGGGTGCCGTAGGCGCCGGTGTTGCCGACGAGTCGCATGTGCTGGGCCAGCAGGTTGCCGTCGTCGTCGACGGCCGACCGGAACGTGATCGTCTGCGGGTGGCGTGTGCGGCTGGCCCAGAACTCCTCCTCGCGGGTGAGTTCGAGCCGGACCGGACGGCGGGTCGCGATCGCGAGGTGGGCGGCGATGTCCTCGATCAGCATCTCCTGCTTCGCCCCGAACCCGCCGCCGATCCGCGGCTTGATCACGCGGATGTTCTTGACCTCCATGCCGATGAGCGGGGCGAGCATGCGTCGGGTGTGGAACGGCACCTGGGTCGCCGTGCGCACGACCATGCGCTCGTCGGCGTCGAGCCACGCGATCGTGATGTGCGGCTCGATCGGCACCTGCTGCACCTGGTGCACGCGGAAGGTGCGTTCGAACACGTGCGGTGCGGCCTCGATCGCCGCGTTCACGTCGCCGCGTTCGGCCTCGAAGTGATGGACGATGTTGTGCTCACGGTCGTGGATGTCGTGGGTGTCGGCTTCGTCGTGGATGACGGGGCGCCAGGTCGGATCGCCTCGAGCTCGTCGTACACGGCGGGCAGCACCTCATACGTCACCTCGATCAGCCGGACGGCCTCCTCGGCGATCTCGATCGATTCGGCCGCCACTGCAGCGACGCGGTCGCCGACGTGGCGCACCTTGTCGTCGAAGCTGACCTGGTCGTAGGGGTGCGGATTGGGCCACGACTGCCCGCCGGAGGCGTACTTCACCCGCGGCGTGTTCCGGTGGTGCAACACGGCGTGCACACCGGGGAGCGCGACCGCCGCTCGGTCGTCGATGTCGAGGATGCGAGCGTGTGCATGGGGGCTGTAGAGGACCTTCGCGTACAGCAGGCCGCGCATCTCGATGTCGTCGGTGAACGCCGGGTTGCCCTTGGCCAGCTTGAGCCCGTCGACCTTGGCCTCGGCGTGGCCGACCACCGCCAGGTCGGGAACGTCGACCGACGGGATGAGCCGGGGGAGCGCTGGGTCGGCCTGCGGACCCGCATCGTCGGGGTCGACCACGGTGGCGTTCACGCCGTCGGTCATCGGCTCCAGCACGACCGGCGCGTACCGCTCGACGTGCTCGCCGCGTCGGAGCGCCGCGGCTCGGCGCACTGCTGCGACCGGCTTCACGTAGCCGGTCTCCCGGTCGAGGATGCCCGACAACATGTCGCGGATCGCCGACTCGGACGGATCCGGATCGTGCTCGAGCAGGGCCATCGTGCCGAGGATCATCGCCCCCGCCGAATAGCCCGATTGCAGGGCGCCCGTGGCGACGAACGCCTCCTGGATCGGGTGGAGACCGTTCGCCGTGTTCAGCGCTTCGACGGTGGTGACCTCGTGTCCGTCGGCCTGTGCCGCCAGGATCACGTCGGCCGATGCGAGGCGCCCGTCGAACAGCACCGCCGCCGCGCCGGTCTCGCCGGTCGCCGACCCGTACTTGACGCTGAACATCCCCAGTCGGCGGAGCACCGAGGCGAGCGACTCGTGCGGTGGCGCGTCGACGGTGATGTCGTCACCGTTCAGCAGGATCGAGATGGCCGTCACGACAGCTCCTCGAGGACTCGTGCCGACAGGACCCGTGCAAGGTGACGGCGGTAGGCCGTCGAGCCCCGGAAGTCGGCGGGTGGTTCGAGGCGGTCGAGATCGCCGACGTCGACCAGTTCGGGTGTGGGGCCGACACCGCACAGCGCGAGGCGGATCCCGTCATCCGCTGACCGCGCCACGACCGCAACGATGGGATCATCGGCGGGGGTGCGCCCGGTGGCGGCGAGGGCGGTCGGGCCCGAGGGCTGGACCCCGACGGCGACGATCAGCTCACCGGCAGCGAGACCGTCGTGGAGCACCGAGGACAGCGCAAGCGATCCACCGTCGGCGAAGTGGACCGAGGCATCGTGCACGAGCAGCGCCGCGAGGAACACGCTGTCGGGCGCAGCGGTCCCGATCGTGCCGCCGACGGTCGCGAGTGTCCGCAGCGTGCTCGGCATCTCGCCCCGGGCCGCCCTGCGGACGAGGTCGGGGACGGCCTCGTGCCCGGCGACGTCCGACAGCCGGGCCATCGCTCCGATCCGCACGATGTCTCGCTCGGCCTCGATCTCGTCGAGCCCCAGCGCCTGCAGGTCCACCACTTCCGTCGGCGTCGCCCCGCCGTCGTGTCGGATGGCGGTGCCGCCTGCCAGGGCCAAGCGTGTCGGCGCCGCGAGCAGGTCCACCGCTTCGGCCACCGACGTCGGCCGGTGGTAGGCGTCGATTCGATACATGATGGGTTCCTCTCGATGTGAACCTAACGAGCCGGCCTCGAGCCGAGGAGGGGCTTTCGACCCTGACCGGTCGTTGCCAGTCTCGTCGTTGCCCGGGCCGCGAGCCCCACTGTGCGCACGAGCCGGTTGCCGCGTCGGCCCCGCAGACGACTCGAGCGTGGATCCGGAGTCGGGCAGGCGGCGGTCGCCTCGCCGTCGGCTCGGCCCGTGAGCGTCAGGAGGTGCCGGGAGTGACCGACCCGTCAGTGTGCACCCCGGACCGCATGCGTCCCCGACGCGAGACCGAGGTCGTCACGATCGCCGGCCAGGGGCATCGCCCACGCGTGCTCGACGACTGCCCGGCCGCGATCGGTCAGCTTTCTTCCGGTCGGGTTGCGAGGAGCTCCACCGCGCCGAGCTGGTCGCATCGGGCGTGGTAGTGAGTTCCGGCGACGGCATCGAACGGCGCGGTGAGGCCACCGGTGAAGACGATCTGTCCGGCGTCGAGGCTCCGTCCCTCCGAGGCGAGGGAACGCACGAGCCATGCGACCGCTTCGGCCGGTGATCCCATGGCGGCACTGCCTGACCCGTCGCGTTCGACGTCGGCCCGGTCCCCACCGGAGTGGCCGAAGTGGACGATGAGCGCGGCCGGGTCGCCATGGAACGGATGGGCCGAGCCGACCGCGACCGCGTGGGCGGACGAGTTGTCCGCGGTGTTGTCGAGCCAGGTGAAGTCGAACGTGGGCCAGCGCGGGTGGACGACTTCGATGCCGACGGCCCAACCCCGTGCCCGGCGTGCGACGTCGTCGGCGGTCACGTCGGTTCCCGACAACGGTCGGGCGGCCACGTACACGAGCTCGGGTTCGAGCTTGGCGTGTCGCAGGGTGGTCAGGTCGAGCACACCGTCGCACCGCTGGGACCGCCAGAGCGTGCCCCAGTTCGGACGATCGATCCCGAGCGCCTCGCGCATCGCCGCCGAGGTCCAGCCGAGCTTGTAGCCGATGAGCTCGTCGCCGTCGTCGACCCGCAACGCGTCGCGGGCGAGTGCGATCCGTCGGGCGTGGCCCCAGTCGAGGTCGTCGAAGCGTTCGCTGGCGAGCGGGGTCGGGGTGCCGTTTCGTTCGGCCTCGCGGAGTTCGCGCGGCGAAGTCCGCGACCGTGGCCCGGTCGGCCGTCATGCCAACCCGAGTCGGTCGGCAACCGCCTGCCACGAAGCGGTGGCGTCGGCGATGTCGAACCACATGGCATCGAGACCGAAGTCGGCGGCTCCCCTGACGTTGAGCGGCTGATCGTCGACGAACAGCACCCGTGCGGGGTCGGCGTCGACGATGTCGATGGCACGTCGGAACGCACGCGGATCCGGTTTGAGGATGTCGGTGTCGGAGCAGTCGACGACGTGGTCGACCAGCTGCAGGAACTCGACGCCCCGCTCCCACTCGTGGCCGTGAAACGCGCGCATGTCGTTGGTCAGGACCGACACCCCGTAGCCGGCCGCGAGCGCAGCGGTCACGACCGCCATCGACTCGGGCCGGATCATCTCCGGAACCGGCGGCTCGTACAGCAGCGTCATGTACTCGCGCGTCGTCAGCGTGCGGCCGGCGGCGCGCCCGACCTCGTCGGCGCGCCGGGCCCAGTAGTCGCGTTCCGTGAGACCGTCGCCGGCGATCATCCGCTGCCACAGTGGATCGCTCTCCGGGTCGACCGGTCCCAGCCAGTCGAAGGTGCCGTCGGCGAGCCCGAGCACCGCTTCGGCGCGCGAGTGGAGCTCGACCGGGTTCAGCAGGCAGACGCCGCCGAAGTCCAGCAGCAACACGTCGTGGGTGCGCACGGTCACCGGACCCACCGTAGAGATCGTGGTGCCCCTGACGTACCGCTGTCCCGCAGAGCGGGACGGTTCAGCGGCGTCCCCGATAGCCGAGTCGCCGCGACGTGGCGAGCGCCATGGTCATCACGGCGTCCGCCACCTGATCGCGCCGGCTGTCCATGCGCTCGGCCGGGCCTGCCACGCTCATCGCCGCGATGGTCGTGCCGGACTCGTCGCGGATCGGCGCGGCGATCGAGACGACGCCGATCTCGGACTCCTGGTCGTTCACCGCATGGCCGCGGCGGCGGATCGCCTCGAGGTCGGCGAGCAGGTCGGTGTCCTTCACGATCGTGAACTCGGTGAGACGCGGCAACGTCCACCCTCGGAGCAGCTGGTCGCGTTCGGCCTGGGGGAGGTAGGCCAGCAGCGCCTTTCCCGAACCGGTGCAATGGGCATGGTTCCGTCGACCGAGTTCGGTGAACAGGCGCAGTGTGTTCGGACTGTTGAGGCGTTCGACGTAGACGACCTGGCGACCGTCGCGGACGCCGACCTGCACGGTCTCGCCGGTGCTGTTGCGGAGATCGGTCATCGGCAGGAGCACCGCCTCGTGCAAGCCGCGTTGCGACGGCACGGCTGCGGCGAGGTCGAAGAGGGCGAGCCCCAGCCGGTATCGCCCGGTCGTGGGATCCTGTTCGAGCAGGCCCTCGTCGGTGAGTGTGCTCAGGATCCGGTGGACCGACGACTTCGACTGGCCGACGTGTCCGGCCAGGTCGGTGACGCCCCAGTCAGGCGATGACGACGTGAACGACTTCAGGACGGCCACCGCGCTCGCCACCGACGACAGGCGGTTCCGTGACATGGGCGAACGCTACCCTGTCCCGCTCTGCGGGATGCTGCTGGTGCGCCGTCGGGCTCGTGCGTACGGTCCATCTCCGTGGGAATCCTGCGCCTGAGCCATGTCGACATCACGGCTCCCGACCTCGAACTCGCGCCTGCGTACTACACCGAGGTGCTCGGCTCGACATCAGCGAACGCACCGATGACGAGTACGGCCAGCGTGTGTTCCTCAAGTGCTGGGACGAGCGCGATCACCACTGCCTCGCCATCCGGCAGGACACCCGCGTCGGTATCGACCGGTTAGCGTTCAAGGTCGACCATCCGGGTGATCTCGATGCGTTCGAGACCCGCATCGAGCGAGCCGGTGCGCCGGTCCAGCGAGTGGGCGCCGGCGACGAGGTCGGCCAGGGGGAGTCGATCCGCTTCGAGGTGCCATCCGGCCACGAGATGGAGTTGGTGTTCGACGTGGAGAAGGTCGGCGGCAGGCTCCCGCTGCTCAACCCACCGCCCATCGTGCCGAACCTGCGGGGGATCGCCCCGCCGCGGATCGATCATCTGCTCGTCCACGCCGAGGAGGTCCCGGAGGTCGCCCGCTTCTTCCAGGACGTGCTGGACTTCCGTCTCACCGAGCAGTTGCTCGACGGCGGTGGCCACCAGACCATCGCCTTCCTCGAGCGGTCGGCGAAGCCGCACGACATCGCGTTCGTCCAGGGCACGAACGGAGCGCTCCACCACTTCTCGTTCTGGCTCGACGACTGGGACCACGTTCGCCGGGCGGCCGACATCCTCGCCTACCACGGCATCACGATCGACATCGGCCCGACGCGCCACGGGCTGACTCGGGGGAGCACGATCTACTTCTTCGACCCGATGGGCACCCGCAACGAGGTGTTCTCGGGCGGCTACCGGCCCGATCCCGACTTCCCGACCATCACCTGGACCGACGACCGTGCCGGACGAGCGGTCTTCTACTACGAGGGTGTGCTGAACGAGCGGTTCGCCACGGTGCACACGTGAGGGGCGCAGGAACGACAGGCGACAGCGAGAGTCGATCCTCCGTCTCTCGCACGCGACCGTGCGGGTTCCCGATCTTGAGCTCGCGGTCGCGTACTACGCCGAAGTGGTCGGTCTCGTCCTCACCGGCCGCGAGACGACCGGGCCTACCTCAAGGGCTGGGACGAGCACCAGCACCACTCGCTGATCCTGCCGGAAGGCCCCGACCTATGGGCTCGACGGCCTCGCGTTCAAGGTCGTCGAAGAGGGCGAACTCGACCGGCTGGCGCACGCGGCTCGAGGCGGGGATCGAGGTCGGAACGGTTCCACCCGGGCGAACTCGCCGAGGCCTCCGGTGCCACGGTCCGTTTCCGGGCGCCGAGCGGGCACACGATCGACCTCGAATGCGGGCAGGGGCAGGTGGGCAACGGTCTGCCGCTGATCAACCCACCGCCGGCTCCCGACGACCTGGTGGGGATGCACCCGCCACGCCTCGACCACATCTTCCTGCTGTGCGAAGACGTCGACGGCGTCACGCAGTTCTTCCAGGACGTGCTCGAGTTCCGGCTCACCGAGGAGATCGTCGCCGACGACGGACACCAGCTCACGACGTTCCTCGAGCGCACGCACACACCGCACGACATCGCGTTCCTCACCGGACCCGACGGTGGTTTCCACCATCTCGCCTTCTGGGTCGACGAGTGGAACGACCTCCGTACCGCAGCCGACACGTGCGCCTACCACGGCGTGCCGATCGACGCCGGGCCCGACCCGCCACGGCGCGACCCGCGGATGCGGGTCTGTACTTCTTCGACCCGGCCGGCAACCGCAACGAGGTGTACACGGGCGGCTACCACTTCGACCCGGACGACGAACCGACCACGCTGGACCGAGGCCGAGATGGGCCGAGCCATCTTCACCTACCGGGGCCAGGTCGACCAGCGCTTCATGTCGGTGCACTCATGAGCGAATCGACGCGAACCGGTGCGGTGACCGCAGGCGAGCACCGACCGCTTCGAAGCGCCGATGTATCTCGCCCGATTCCGGGATCGTCAGCACGAGGACACGGAGCGACGAGCGATCCGCGACGGCGACGGTGCGCCGCTCTACCTCAAGCGATTCCGCGAGCAGCCGCACCGTCCGCACAGCACGCACCGACGCGCCGCTCTGGCAGCGCACCGACCTGAGCACGCAGCAGGCGCTGACCGAGGACAACCGCAACAAGGAGATCTCGGCGCCAGCCTCGATCGGCGCGCCAGCTCCTCAACGACGTCTACCTCATCCGCCACGGCGAGACACAGGGCTACTCGACGGATTCGGGGCTCACCCCGCAGGGTGCGTGGCAGGCGCACACGTACGGACGCACGCTGTCTCGGCGCATGAAGTCGGGCGAGACGATCGTCTTCCGCCACGCCGCGACGAACCGGGCACGCGAGACCGCCGAGCAGATCCACCGCGGCCTGATCGACGGCATGGAGCAGTACGAGAAGGAGATCACGATCGTCGAGCCCGGCCCGGCCGACGAGTTCCGCAACTTCCAGTTCGTCGCACCCGACGGCCTGAAGGACGTCACCGCA
This sequence comes from uncultured Acidimicrobiaceae bacterium, assembly GCA_963827775.1. GTDB lineage: Bacteria > Actinomycetota > Acidimicrobiia > Acidimicrobiales > Ilumatobacteraceae > Ilumatobacter. The sequence goes on from CAWHCI010000004.1 coordinate 227,989, forward strand.
GCCTTCCGCCAGTACAGCGCACTCCTCGAAGGTCACGAGCGGACCGCCGTCGGCGACCGCCCGCTCTGGCTGGTCGAGATGGACCGCTTCTGGCGCACGCAGCAGGGCGGAGGAGATCCGATCCAGCACTGGCTCACGATCCCGCTCGTGCACTTCGAGCCGCCGTCGATGACCGTGCGTCGCTTCTGGGCGGGAATCAACCGGTTGTCGGGCGAGTTCCCCGGAGCTCGCCTCGCGATCGCAACGCACTCGGGCTGTATCCGAGCCTTCGCCGTCTCGGCCCTCGGCTACGACCCCGGCGAGCCCTACAACACCGAACACGTCCGAGTGAAGCTGCTCGGCGACGCCGACTGGACCGTCGGGGGCCGCGACGCCACCGTGGCCTACCGAAACCGTGTGCAGGAGGTCAAGGTGCCCGACATCGCCACGCTGCCGACCTGGCGGGTCCACGACGACTGGGCCGGCATGCCGGTCGCGGCTGCCGCCGAGGCAGGACCATGAGATGTGCGAAGCCTGTCCGATCATCGACTGGGCGGAGGAACTGCCGACCGTCCGATCCTTCACCGCTCGAAAGGTGGCAGCCGACATGACGAACTTCATCGTCTGGTACGACCGATACGACGAGGAGCACAAGCCGCTCGTGGGCGGCAAGAACTCGAGCCTCGGCGAGATGATGCGAGCCGAGATGCCGGTGCCGCCCGGCTTCGCGCTCACGACGGACGCCTACAACCTGATCTGGAGGGACAAGGAGCTCGTCGATCGGGTCAACGAGCTGCTGCACGGTCTCGATCACGACGACTTCGCACACAACCTCGAGGTCTCGCATCAGATCCGCCACCTCATCGAGGGCGAGCCCGTTCCGGATGAGGTGGTCGACGCACTCGGATCCGCCTACGAGGCGCTCTGTACGCACTGCTCGGTCGACGACCTTCCGGTGGCGATCCGCTCGTCGGCCACCGCCGAAGATCTGCCGGACGCCAGTTTCGCCGGTCAGCAGGACACGTTCCTGTGGGTCCGCGGGCTGCCGTCGGTCATCGAGCACACGCGGCGATGCTGGTCGTCGCTGTTCACCGATCGTGCGATCGCGTATCGCCACCAGATGGGGTACCTGCACCACGCGATCGGCATGTCGGTCGCGGTCCAGAAGATGGTCGACCCGATCGCATCGGGAGTCGCTTTCACGCTCAACCCGACCAACGGCGACCGATCGCAGGTGGCGATCGACGCCTCATGGGGGTTGGGTGAAGCGGTCGTGTCGGGTGAGGTCACGCCCGACAACTTCCTCGTCGACAAGGTGTTGCGTGAAGTCGTCAAGCGCGAGATCTCCACGAAGCACGTCGAGTACCGGCTGACCGACCACGGTGTCGTCGAGAAGGTCGACATCGAGGCCGAACGCCAGAATGCGCCGTCGGTGACCGACGTCGACCTGATCGCCATCGCGATGCTCGCCCGCCGTGCCGAGAAGCACTACGGCTGTCCGCAGGACGTCGAGTGGGCCGTCGACCGCCATCTGCCCGATGGCGAGAACGTCGTGATGCTGCAGAGCCGACCGGAGACGGTCTGGTCGCAGAAGGCGGTGGCGCCCATCGCCAAGCACACCGGTGACCACATGGAGTCGATCGTCTCGACGCTGGTGTCACCTCTGCACACCCGCGACTCCGGGTGAACAGCATCGCAACAGGTTCCAACACGGGGAAAGAACAAGGGGAGAAGACATGACAGACAAGCGGTTCCCGAATCCGTTCGAGATCGAGGGCCCGGACGGGGTCGACGGCTGGGAGGAGTTGTACCCGTACTCGGTGACCTTCGGGGAGGGTCGCCGCGAGTACGAGGAGAACCGCTTCTGGTTCTGGGACTCGATGCACTGGGGCACGGCGATGACGCCGTGGGACTCGACGTTCTTCGAGACGGCGATCGCCACGCTCAGCCAGATGAACAGTCGCCACTACCGGATTCCTCCGGCCGACGGGATCGACTTCCGTGTGCTGTACGGCTACGCCTATCTGTCACCGGTCGGTGTCGACCCCGAGAAGATCGAGCCGCGCGTCCCGCAGTTCATGGAGCGCGCCGGCCACTACTTCGCCAACTGGGACGACCTCTACGAGAAGTGGCTCGTCAAGGTCAAGGGCTCGATCGACGAGATCGAATCGCTCAACTTCGCGCCGCTCCCGGAGATGGAGGACCTGTCGGTCATCACCGAGGGTCTCGCCGTCGGCAGCGGCGCCGGTCTGGTGTCCAGCTACAACCGGTTCAAGGACATGATCATCCAGGTCTGGCAGTACCACTTCGAGTTCCTGAACCTCGGCTACGCCGCGTACCTCGACTTCTTCGGCTTCTGCAAGGAGGCGTTCCCGTCGATTCCGGACCTCGGCATCGCCAAGATGGTGGCCGGCGTCGAAGTCGACCTGTTCCGCCCGAACGAGGAGCTGAAGGTGCTCGCCCAGAAGGCGATCGAACTCGGCATCGCTCGGGCCTTCGACGACCCGGGCAACGTCGACCTGAGCGGCGACGCGGGCGCACAGTTCCAGGCCGCGTGGGACGAGGTGGCCGACCCGTGGTTCAACTTCACGTCCGGCAACGGCTTCTACCACTTCGACGAGATCTGGCGCGAGCACCCCGAGGTGCCGTACGCCTTCATCAAGGACTACATCACCAAGATCGAAGCCGGCGAGGACATCAGCCGGCCGATCGATGCGATCCGCGCCGAGCGCGACCGCATCGTCGAGGAGTACCGCGACCTGCTCGCCACCGACGAGGACCGCGAGGCCTTCGACGGCAAGCTCGGCCTCGCCCGCGTGGTGTTCCCGTACGTGGAGAACCACAACTTCTACATCGAGCACTGGACGATGTCGGTCGTGTGGCGCAAGGTCCGCGAGCTCGGAGCGACGCTGTCGAAGGACGGCCTGCTCGGCGCCGACGACGACCTGCTCTACCTGCGACTGAACGAAGTCGACGAGGTGCTGTGGGACTACTACTGCAACTGGGCGGTCAACGCGCCGACGGCCTCGAAGGCGCACTGGGCCCCGATCATCGAGCGACGCCGAGAGATCCACGCGAAGCTCAAGGCATGGAACGCACCGAAGGCGCTGGGCGAGCCGCCCGAGGTGATCACCGAACCGTTCACGATCATGCTCTGGGGCATCACGACCGACTCGGTGTCGACCTGGTTGGGTTCCGACGATGACGTCGATGGCCAGATCAGCGGCATGGCCGCGTCACCGGGAACCGTCGAGGGCCTCGCTCGGCTCGTGTTCAGCCCTGACGACGTCGGCGAGATCGAAGACGGCGAGATCCTCGTCGCACCGATCACCGCGCCGAGTTGGGCGCCCGTCTTCCCCAAGATCAGGGCGTGCGTCACCGACATCGGAGGGATGATGAGTCACGCCGCGATCGTGTGCCGCGAGTACAGCGTGCCCGCCGTGACCGGCACGGGTTTCGGCACCGACCGCATCAAGACCGGCGACCGCATCCGCGTCGACGGCTCGTCCGGCACCGTCACCATTCTCGACTGAACGACACTCGACCGAACGACATGTACTCACGACCGGAATCAGGAGGCCCGACATGATGACCAAGGAAGAGAACGACGAACTCACCCAGGTGGGTCCCGGCACGCCGATGGGCGACGTGCTGCGCCACTACTGGTATCCGGTGTGCTTCACCCGGGAACTCGACGAGTTCCCCGTGATGCAGACCCGGCTGCTCGGTGAGAACTGGGCGGTGTTCAAGACCGGCGACGGCGGCTACGGCATCGTCGACGAGCGCTGCCCGCATCGCGGTGCGTCGCTCGTGTACGGCATCGTCGAGGACGACGGGCTGCGCTGCGGCTACCACGGCTGGAAGTTCGACACCGCCGGCGAGTGCGTGGAGATCCTCGCCGAGCCGGACTCGTCGCCGAAGTTCCGCGCCGGCTGCAGCGTGCGCTCCGGCGAGGCGCAGGCGCTCGGTGGACTCGTCTGGGCCTATGTCGGCGACGGGCCCGCACCGGAGCTGCCGCGCTACGAGGCGTACGTCATGGAGGGCATCCGCGACGTGGGCCACGCCACGATCCCGTGCAACTGGCTGCAGATCATGGAGAACTCGGTCGATCCGTACCATGTCGAGGCGCTGCACGGGAACTACTTCGAGTTCATCGCCAAGCAGCAGGGCACGCCGATGCCCGAGTCGTTCGGCGGCAACAAGCACGAGAAGGTGGCGTTCGACCCGTTCGAGCACGGCATCATCAAGCGACGGCTGCTCGTCGGCCAGGACGAGGAGAGCGACGACTGGAAGATCGGCCACCCGCTGGTGTTCCCGTACTGCATGTGGGTCGGGGGCAACGGCGTGTTCCAGATGCAGATCCGTGTACCGGTCGACGACACGCACACCCGCGTGATGTTCTACACCGTGCACGCCCCTGAAGGGATCCCGACTCCCGAAGGCGACCGGTGCATCGACTACGAGTTCGAGTGGATCGACGAGAACGGCAAGTACATCGTCGACTACATCGAGGGGCAGGACATCATGGCGTGGGTCACCCAGGGTCTCGTCGCCGACCGGGTGAACGAGAAGATCACGAAGAGCGACGTCGGGGTGATCGTGTGCCGGCGGATGTTCAAGGAGGCCATCGAAGCGGTGCGTAGTGGGCAGGACCCGATCGCCGTCGTTCGGGAGCCTCACGACTCGATCAAGTTGCCCCTCGAGCGCTCGAAGTTCGGCCGCGGCGCCGAGTTCGCCACCGACTGGGTCAACGACGGTTCGATGAGGTACAGCCCGATCGCGGACGAACTCAAGCAACTCCATCTCGACGCCGCCGCGGCGCGTGACGACCTCGCATCGTCCTGATGCCGATCGATCACGCACAGTGGGCCGCCTACCTGCTCGGGGGAGTCGACGAACGTCGTGAGCTCCGGGCGATCACGAAGCAGGTCGACGATCTGTCGGTCGATGACGCCTACGCGATCCAAGCTGCGCTCCTCGAACTCCAGTTCGGTCGGGGTGACACGCTCGCCGGAGCGAAGCTGGGGCTCACATCCGCAGCGAAGCAGGAGCAGATGGGTGTGTCGGAACCCGTGTACGGCTGGGTGCCGTCTTCGTCGGTCCTCGAGCCGGGTCGACCGGTTGCACTCGACGAGCTGATCCACCCGCGTTGCGAGCCCGAGTTCGTGTTCGTGCTCGCCGAGGCCGTGGCCGGTCCGGGCGTGACCGCCGGCGACGTGCTCGACGCAACCGAGAAGATCGTCGGTGGGATCGAGGTGATCGACTCGCGCTACGAGGCGTTCTCGTTCACGCTCACCGACGTGATCGCGGACAACACGTCTGCGGCGCGCGTGGCCATCGGGAGCGATGGCATCGCACCTCGAGAGGCCGATCTCACGACGCTCGGCTGCGTGTTCGAGATCGACGGCGAGGTCACCGGAACCGCAACCGGCGCCGCGCTGCTCGGGCGATCCGGCCAAGTGCGTGGCGATGCTCGCCAACCATCTCGGCAAGCACGGCCGACAGCTCGAGGCCGGCTGGATCGTGATGGCGGGTGCGGCGACCGACGCACGTCCGCTCGCTCCGGGCACCGTTGCAACAGCTCGCTACTCACACCTCGGCGATGTGACCGTCACAGCCGGCAGCACAGGAGGCTGACCATGCCACTCGTCAACGTCCACATGGCCGAGGGTCGCTCGTCCGAGCAGAAGAAGGCGCTCATGAATGCGATCACCGACGCGATGCACGAGCACATCGGTGCGCCACGCGAGTCCGTACGGGTCTGGATCGACGAATTCCCGAACACCGACTTCATGGCCGGCGGCGAACTCCTCGCCGACAAGCAGGCGCGCCTGGCTGCCGAGGCTGCGGCGCAGGCGGCAGCGCGGCGCGAACGACTCGAGCGCACCGGTGCCGGGCCAATGACCGATCGAGCGCTCGTCGAGCAGGCGGCGAAGATCCTGCGGGAGGCCACCGAATCCGGCCAGGTCTGCGACCCGGTGCGCGATGTCGTCGGCACGGCCACCGACATCGACGTCGGGTATGCGATCCAGCAGGTCAACACCGACCTCGACGTCGCCGGCGGCCGGCGGGTGAGCGGCCGCAAGATCGGCGTCACGTCGAAGGCCGTCCAAGAGCAGATCGGTGTCGATCGGCCCGACTACGGCACGCTGTTCGTCGACATGGAGTTCGGTGACGGGATCGAGCTTCCCATCAGCCGGTTGATACAGCCCCGCGCCGAGGCAGAGGTGGCCCTGGTCCTCGAGCACGACCTGGACAAGGGCGAGCACTCCTTCGCCGACATCGTGCGCGCCACGGCGTTCGCGCTGCCCTCGATCGAGGTCGTCGACAGCCGCATCGCCGGCTGGGACATCCGCATCGTCGACACCGTGGCGGACAATGCGAGCTGCGGGCTGTACGTGCTGGGCGGCAAGCCCGTGCCGTTGCGTGACGTCGACCTCCGCACGATCCCGATGTCGATGACCCTCGGCGGCGAGGAGGTCTCCAGCGGCGAGGGGGCGGCCTGCCTCGGCCATCCGCTGCACGCTGCGCGCTGGCTCGCCGACACGATGAGTGAGCGCGGCACACCGCTCCGCGCCGGCGACGTGGTGATGACCGGCGCGCTCGGGGCCGATGAAACCGATCGCCGCTGGCGACACCGTGATGGCGACGTTCGGCGACCTCGGCACCGTCACCACCCATGTCTCCCCCTGACACGAACGGAAGGACCTCGACATGACGGCAACCGCCGCCATCGTCGGTTCCGGCAACATCGGAACCGACCTCATGTACAAACTCCAGCGGTCGGCACACATCGAACCGCGGTGGATGATCGGTGTCGACCCCGACTCCACCGGGCTGAAGCTCGCGGCGGACGAGGGCCTCGAGGTCTCTGCCGACGGGGTCGACCGGCTGCTGGCCCAGGACGAGATGCCGGACCTCGTGTTCGAGGCCACTTCGGCGTACGTCCACGTCCGTAACGCACCTCGGTACCGGGAGGCCGGGATCCGGGCGATCGACCTCACGCCGGCCGCCCGTGGCCCGTACGTGATCCCACCCGTCAACCTCTCCGAGCACGTCGACGAGTGGAACGTCAACATGGTCACGTGTGGCGGCCAGGCCACGATCCCGATGGTGTACGCCGTGTCGCGGACCGTCGACGTCGACTACGCGGAGATCGTCGCAACGGTGGCTTCGAAATCGGCCGGCCCCGGCACCCGCCAGAACATCGACGAGTTCACTCGGACGACGTCGAACGCGGTCGAGGTGCTCGGAGGCGCCACGACGGGCAAGGCGATCATCATCCTCAACCCGGCCGAGCCCCCGCTGATGATGCGCGACACCATCTTCTGCTCGATTCCCGCTGACGCCGACACCGACGCGATCGCCGAGTCGATCCACGCGGTCGCCACCGAGGTGCAGGGCTATGTCCCCGGCTACCGCCTGACCGCCGACCCGCAGTTCGATCCACCGGGAGCTGGCGAGACCACCGGACGCGTCGGGATCTTCGTCGAGGTCGAGGGCGCCGGCGACTTCCTGCCGCCCTACGCCGGCAATCTCGACATCATGACCGCGGCCGCCACCCAGGTCGGCAACGGCATCGCCCGACACATCTCAGAGAAGGCCGGCGTCTGATGGATCTGACCGGAACCCTCCCACGCACCTTCTCCGACACACTCGACGTCCGGGTGACCGACACGTGTCTCCGCGACGGCAGCCACGCCAAGCGGCACCAGTTCACCGAGCGGAACGTCCGCGACATCGTCGCAGCCGTCGACGACGCCGGGATGCCGGTGATCGAGGTGACGCACGGCGACGGCCTCGGTGGCTCGTCCTACAACTACGGCAAGTCGCTCGTCGACGAACGGGTGCTGATGACGGCGGCCGTCGAGACGGCGACGCAGGCGAAGATCGCCGCCCTGATGCTCCCCGGGCTCGGTACGAAGGACGACATCAAGGCGATCCACGAGATCGGCGTGTCGATCGTGCGCGTCGCCACCCACTGCACCGAAGCCGACATCTCCGAGCAACACTTCACGCTCGCTCGTGACATCGGCCTCGAGACGGTCGGATTCCTGATGATGGCCCACACGATCGAGCCCGAACCGTTGGCTGCACAGGCGCGGATCATGGCCGACGCCGGATGTCAGTGCGTGTACGTCGTCGATTCGGCCGGCGCCATGATCCTCGACGACGCGAGCGATCGAGTCGCCGCCGTCGTGGCTGAACTCGGCGACGACGCGCAGGTCGGGTTCCACGGCCACGAGAACCTGTCGCTGTCGCTCGCCAACACGATCGCGGCGATCCAGGCCGGGGCGGTCCAGGTCGACGGCTCGACCCGCCGGTTCGGCGCCGGTTCGGGCAACACGAGCTGCGAGGCCATCGCGGCGGTGACCGAACGCATCGGGATCGACACCGGCCTCGACGTGTTGAAGATGATCGACGCAGCCGAGGACGTCGTGCGCCCGGTGATGGATGACGAGTGCGTGCTCGACCGCATGTCGATGATCATGGGGTACGCCGGGGTGTACTCGAGCTTCCTCAAGCACGCGTACCGAGCGTCGGAGCGCTACGGCGTCTCGGGCGCCGACATCCTGATGGAATGCGGCAACCGCAAGCTGGTCGGTGGTCAGGAGGACCAGATCATCCAGATCGCGGCCGAGCTGGCTTCGGCACAGCAGGGCAGCGTGGCCTGAGATCACGACTCGGACCGATGGCGTGGTACGCGAAGCGATCCGAGGGGCGACGCTCGAGGCACTGCGGCGCAGCCGTTGGCGCGCATCCCGGAGACCCGAGCTCCACCGGAGAGGTGACGGCGAGGCCATGAGCGACGCGCCGAGAGGAGAGCGGCCGGCGTTCGAGGTCGTGGTGTTCGACTACGAAGGCGTGTGTACGCCGTCGGCCCGGGAGTACATCGGCGACGAGGCGTGTCGGTTGCCGCCGCTGCGCCCGGAGCTCTCGTCGGTCATCGCCGAGTTGCGTGGTCGTGGTACCTCGACCGCCCTGCTGAGCAACGAGTTCGACCGGGCCTGGGTGTCGCAGATCGACGGCTTGTCCGACTTCGACCACATCTTCGTCGGCAGTGACAACCGGATCTTCAAGCCCGATCGGCGAGCGTTCGAACGTGTCCTCTACGTCGTCGGGTGTGCTCCGGAACAGTGCCTGTTCGTCGACGACGACGAGGTCAACGTCCGCGTCGCCCGCTCGATCGGTTGCGATGCGGTCCACTTCGACACGAGCGATGTCGCCGCATCGTGGGCGGCGGTTCGCTCGGTCTGTCGTGAGCCCTCCTGAACGGGCCCACGACGCCCGTCGGCGGTCAGCGGCCCGGCCGACGGAGCACGCCGAGTCCGATGATGTCGGCGAGTCCGGTGGCGAGGTCGGTTCGGCCTCGCTCGGTCGAGAGGTCGAAGCCGTAGATGGTCTTCACGGCGTCGGCTGCGCCGGCGATCGACCCGACACCGATCGTGATGAGGGCGAAGAGGGCCCGATGGTCGAATTGGCGGGTGACCCCGTCAGCCTCGAACGAGCGCAGCCGTTCGGTGGGCTCGACGAGTGCGGTGGTGAAGCGCCCGGCGATGTAGTCGACCCGGTCGGGGCTTCCCGGCGAGTGGTCCGAGAGCAGCGCGGCGAGGAGGCCCGGCCGTGCGGCTCCCTGCTCGAGGAACGTCGAGATCTTGCCGGCGAGATCCGTGGGGTCGACCTGGCTGCGCCGCTCGATCGCATCGTCGGTGAGATGATCGACCGCTGCGCGCCAGAGGTCGTCCTTCGTCGGGTAGTGGTGCTGGATGGTGGCGAGCGAGACACCGAGAGTTCGAGCGACACCGCGCATCGTCAAGGTGGGGTAGCCGCCGTCGGCGAGCGCGTCGAGGGCGGCGTCCACGATCGAGGCGGTGTCGACGTTGCCCGTTCCCTTGGGGCGGCCCCGGCGCCGGCGTGTCGTTTCCTCCATGGAGCGACCGTACCCGAATTACCCGGTCACTTGACAAAGAAAATCGCGTTCGGCAGGATCGGACCATGCCTGCACCCGACCGTACGGAGAGCCCCCGCGAAGGGGAGGTCGACCGCGGTGACGCCGGCATCGACGGCTGGTTCGGTGCCGAGGGAACGATCGTCGGTGACGGACGACGGTGGGACCAGGTGCGGTTCAACGCCTTCCCGAGCGCAGCAGCGTTCAGGGCCGTCGTGACCCACCCCGCTCGACTCGAGGCGCAGCAGAACCACGGCGAGGAGTCGATCGCCGACACCTGCACGATGATGGTCCGGCCCGTCATCAACCGGCTCGCCGAGTCGGTGACCGGAGGTGGGGCCGATGCCTGATTCGACGAACCTCGGCGCATTCGACGGCACGATCGGCCGGACCGTGGCCGACAGCAGGCCGGCGTTCCCCGAGCCGCCACACCCGGGCGTCGACGCGCCGAACGTCGTGGTCGTGCTGCTCGACGACACCGGCTTCGCGCAGTTCGGTTGCTACGGCTCCGACATCGACACGCCGAACGTCGACGCACTCGCCGCGAACGGTCTGCAGTTCACGAACTTCCACGTGACCCCGCTGTGTTCACCGACTCGGGCATCGCTGCTCACCGGCCGCTCACAGCACGCGGTCGGCATGCGTGCCGTCTCGAACTTCCAGACCGGCTTCCCCAACCAACTCGGTCACATCAGCAACCACGCAGCGACCATCGCCGAGGTGCTCGGGGCCGAGGGATACGGCACCTTCTGTGTCGGGAAGTGGCACCTCGCTCCCATGGAGCAGTGCTCGGCCGCGGGCCCGTTCGACCAGTGGCCACTCGCACGCGGGTTCGACCGGTTCTACGGGTTCCTCGAAGGGGAGACCGACCAATTCCACCCCGAACTCGTCGCCGACAACCATCCGATCGAGCCACCCGCAGGGCCCGACGACGGCTACCACGTCAGCGAGGACCTGATCGACCAACTGCTGAAGATGCTCAGCGACAGCAAGGGCGTGCGGCCCGACCGCCCCTTCTTCGCGTACGTGCCGTTCGGCGCGACGCACGCTCCCCATCAGGCACCGCAGGCGTACCTCGACAAGTATCGGGGCCGCTTCGACGAGGGCTGGGACGTGGTGCGGCGACGTTGGTTCGAGCGGCAGCTGGAGCTCGGCGTGATCCCACCCGGCACCGAACTCGCTCCTCGCAACCCCGGCGTCGATGCGTGGGACGATCTGCCCGAGAACCAGCAGCGAGTCGCCGCCCGGCTTCAGGAGGCCTTCGCCGCGTTCCTCGACCACACCGACGACCAGATCGGTCGCCTCGTCGACGGACTCCGTGCGATGGGCGAGATGGAGAACACGGTCTTCGTGGTGCTCGCCGACAACGGCGCATCGCAGGAGGGTGGGCCGTTCGGAGTGACGCACGAGATGAAGTTCTTCAACGGCATCTTCGACGACGGCGACGCGATGATCGACCAGATCGACGACATCGGCGGCCCGCACAGTCACACCAACTATCCGTGGGGATGGGCGCAGTGCGGGAACAGCCCGTTCAAGTGGTACAAGCAGAACACCCACGAAGGTGGAGTGCACGTGCCGCTCGTCGTGCACGCGCCGGGCCTGATCCCCGCGGATCAGAACGGCACGTTGCGCGACCAGTTCGTGAACGTGGCCGACATCGTGCCGACGATCTACGACCTCGTCGGTGTCACACCACCCGATGTGTATCGAGGTGTCGAACAGATGCCGGTGACCGGGCACTCGTTCGCCCACGTGCTCGACGACGCCGACGCGGCGCCGACCAACCGCCTCCAGTACTTCGAGATGGCGGGGAGTCGCGCGCTCGTCGCCGAGGCCGATGGTGTGTGGTGGAAGGCGGTGTGCAAGCACGACCAGGGTGCCGACTACGACACCGAACCGTGGGAGCTGTACCGGTTGTCCGACGACTGGTCGGAGTGCACCGACCTGGCCGCGGCCGAGCCCGACCGGCTCGCCGCGCTCGTCGATCTGTGGTGGGCCGAAGCCGAGCGCCACGGTGTGCTCCCGCTCGACGATCGGATGGCCGAGTTGTTCGGGGTTCGCCATCGCGACCACTCGCCGCACCCTGCGGACATGCGCTACGTGTACCGGCCGCCGATGTCGCCGATGCCCGGTCAGGCATCGGCACCCATCGGTGGACGATCCTTCGACCTCACCGCCCGGGTCACCCGTCTCAGCGGCCAGGGTGGCGTCATCTACGCGACCGGCACCGAGAACTCAGGCCTGTCGATCTTCGTGCAGGACGACCGCCTGGTCGTCGACTACAACGCCTTCGACCAGCACACGATCCTCGAATCCGACGTCGTCGTCCCGGACGGCGACGCCGAGCTCGTCGTCAGACTCCGACGACGGGACGGGATGACCGGCGAGATGTCACTCGCGGTCGACGGCAGTCCGGCCGGCCACGCCGCACTTCCGCGGTACATGCGGATGATGTCGTCGGTCGGGCCAAGCCTCGCCTACGACCACGGGTCGCCCGTGTCGACACGGTACGCGGCACCGTTCCCGTTCGAAGGCACGCTCCACGAGGTGGAGATCCAGATCCTGACCCGCCAGGACGCCGAGGCCCGCGATGCCGAAGCCGCAGCAGAGATGAGCCGCCAATGAGCCTGACCGTGACACTCCTGGGCACCGGGTCGCCGATGCCCGCACCCGATCGTGCCGGTCCGTCGACGCTGATCTCGGCGGGAGAGGGGCCGGGCGCCGAGCACTACCTCGTCGACACCGGCCGGGGCGTGCTGATGCGCCTCGCGGCCTGCATGCTCGGGGCACCGAACCTGACGGCTGTGCTGCTCACACACCTCCACAGCGACCACATCACCGACCTCGACGACGTCATCACGACGCGCTGGGTGATGACGTTCGAGCCGACGCCGCTGACGATCGTCGGGCCGGTGGGCACGCAGCATGTCGTCGACCACATCCTCGAGTCGCTCGATCCCGACATCGGGTACCGCATGGCCCACCACGACGATCTCGACCACCGCCCGCCCGTCACCGTGGTCGAGGTGACCGAGGGAGCGGTCGAGCTGCCGGCCGGACAGGGTGGTTCGGTCACGATCACATGCGCACCGACCGATCACAAGCCCGTCGAGCCGAGCATCGGCTACCGCTTCGAACTCGACGGCACCTCGGTGGTGGCGGCCGGCGACACCGTGCCGTGCGTGGGCCTCGACCGCTTGTGCGACGGTGCGGACGCGCTCGTGCACACGGTGATCCGCAAGGACCTCATCGCCGACGTGCCGATGCAGCGGATGCAGGACACGCTCGACTACCACTCGTCGCCCGAGGAGGCCGCACGGACCGCTGCCACGGCCGGGCTGTCGACCCTGATCCTCACCCACTACGTCCCACCGATGCCGCTGAGCGGTACCCACGACGACTGGCGTGACCTCGCCGCGGCGCACTTCGGCGGCACGATCGAGGTCGGCGACGACCTGCACCGCGTCGAGATCGACACCACCACCACCAGCGACACGAACGGAGCCTCCTGATGCACCGGATGCAGATCACGAACGAGGTCGTGCCGAGCGACCCCGATCAGCTCGCGCAGATGGGCGAGCCCGGGCCCGACGGCCCGATCTACATGGTCAACCTGCTCAAGTTCAAGGAGCACGCCGAGTACGACGACGGGCGCGACACCGAACTCAGCGGGAGCGAGGCCTATGCGCTGTACGGAGCCGGGGTCGTGCCCCTGGTCGCCGAGCACGGTGGGCGCATCGTCTTCTCGGGCGCCGTCAACTGGCTCATGCTGGGCCAGGCCGACGACCTGTGGGACCAGGTCGCCGTCGTCGAGTACCCGAATCGAGGTGCGCTGGTCGCCATGGCGACGTCGGACGCGTACCAGGAGATCGCCGTGCACCGGAGCGCCGGGTTGGCCGGCCAGCTCAACATCGAGACCACCGGGCTCTTCGTCCCCGCCTGAACAGGACCGACCGTGAAGACACTCCGCACACCCGACGAACGTTTCGACGACCTGCCCGGCTACCCGTTCGAGCCGAACTACGTCGAGATCGACGACACCGACGGCGGCACGTTGCGCGTCCACTACCTCGACGAGGGGCCCGACGACGGCCCGGTCGTGCTGGCGATGCACGGCGAGCCCTCGTGGAGCTACCTGTATCGCAAGATGATCCCGCTGCTCGTCGACGCCGGGCTCCGGGTGATCGCCCCCGACCTCGTCGGGTTCGGGAAGAGCGACAAGCCGACCGAGAAGTCCGACTACACCTACGCACGCCACGTCGCCTGGATGCAGTCGGCGATCGTCGACCACCTCGACTTGCGCCGCGCCACGTTCTTCGGGCAGGACTGGGGCGGACTCGTCGGGCTGCGGCTCGTCGCCGAGAAACCCGACCGCTTCGACCGGATCATCATCGGCAACACCGGTCTGCCCACCGGCGAACACCCACCCAGCGACGCGTTCATGGCCTGGCAGAAGTTCAGTCAGACCACCGAGGTGTTCGACGTCGGCTTCCTGATCCAGAGTGCGACGACGACGCACCTGTCCGACGCGGAGGTCGCCGCGTACGACGCACCGTTCCCGGACGACACATACCTCGAGGGCGCCCGCATCTTCCCGTCGCTGGTACCGACGGCACCCGACGATCCGGCGGCCGCGGCGAACAAGGCTGCGTGGGAGGTGTTCGGGCGATGGGACAAGCCGCTGATCTGCTGCTTCAGCGACCGGGATCCGGTCACCGCGGGAGGCGACAAGCCGTTCCTCGCGCTCGTGCCCGGTGCGCAGGGCCAGCCACATGTGACGGTCGAGGGAGCGCACCACTTCTTCCAGGAGGACGCCTCGCCGCAGCTCGCACAGATCGTCATCGACGCCGTCGGCCGCGGCTGACCTCGGCACCATGGAGATCATCGAGCGGACGAGAACCCTCGCGGTCCGAGCCGACGAGGTCTGGGCCGTGTTGTCCGACTTCGGCGCGATCAGCAGTTGGGCGTCGAACGTCGACCACTCCTGCCTCCTGACCGACCAGCCCGACGGCGTCGGCGCCGTGCGGCGGATCCAGACCGGTCGGACGACGCTGCGCGAAACGGTCGAGACGTGGCAGCCGCCGACCACGCTCGGCTACCGGATCTCCGGATTGCCGCCGGTCGTCCGATCGTTGACGAACACCTGGCATCTCGCCGCGAACGGTGAGCGGACCCAGATCGTGCTCAGGACCGAGATCGACGCCGGACCGAGGCCGCCACAGCGTCTGGTCGCGAAGGTCGTCTCCAGGCGTCTCGCGGCGGCATCCGACCAGATGCTGGACGGCCTGCAGGCCGCAGTCGAAGGGGATCGAGATGAGTGAGCCCGACCGTCGCCCGGACGTGGTCGTGCTCATGACCGACCAGGAGCGCGCAGCACCGCCGTACGAGCCGGCCGAGCTCAGCCGGTGGCGCCGCGACACGCTCGCCGGAAGCCGCTGGTTCGACGAACACGCCGTGAGCTTCCGTCGGCACTACACCGGTTCGCTCGCCTGTGTGCCGAGCCGGCCGACGATCTTCACGGGGCAGTACCCAGATCTGCACGGTGTCACCCAGACCGACGGGCTCGGCAAGATGGAGGACGACTCGCGGATGCGCTGGCTTCGCGAAGGTGAGGTGCCCACGCTCGGTCACTGGTTCCGGGTCGCGGGCTACGACACGCACTACGACGGCAAGTGGCACATCACGCACGCCGACCTGCACGACGCCGGCGGCGAGCGCATCGTCACGAACGACGACGACGGCAACGTGCTCGCCGACGGCGTGCAGAGGTACGTCGACGCCGATCCACTCGACGCGTTCGGGTTCTCGGGATGGATCGGACCCGAACCCCACGGCGGCGCGCTCGCCGATTCGGGCTTTCGCCGCGACCCGCTGATCGCCGACCGGGTCGTCGCATGGCTCGCCGATCGCTACGCCCGCCGCCGCGCCGGCGACGCGGCTGCGATGCGTCCCTTCCTGCTGGTCGCGAGCTTCGTGAACCCGCACGACATCGTGCTCTTCCCGGCCTGGGCCCGCCGGAGCCCGATCGAGCCGTCGCCGATCGATCCACCGAACGTGCCGCCCGCCCCGACGCACGACGAGGACCTCGCCACGAAGCCGGCCGCGCAGATCGCGTACCGCGCCTCCTATCCCTCGACCTACGGTCCGGCACCGGCCGTCGCCCGCGTCTACGAGCGCCGGGCGCAGCAGTACCGCGACCTGTACCACCGGCTGCACGCCGAGGTCGACGCGCCACTCGACCGGGTGCGCCGGGCCGTCACCGACGGCGGCTCGGATCACGCCGTCGTCGTGCGGACCTCCGATCACGGCGAGCTGCTGGGCGCCCACGGCGGCCTGCACCAGAAGTGGTTCAACCTGTACGACGAGGCGACCCGCGTGCCGTTCTCGATCGCACGGATGGGTGATGGCGCGACCACCGGCGCGGTGGTCGAGCGTGCGCCCACCTCGCACGTCGACATCGTCCCGACGCTGCTCGCGGCCGCCGGCATCGACGAGGCGATGGCTGCGGACGTGTTGCGCTCGGAGTTCTCCGAGGTCCATCCGCTGCCCGGTACGAACCTGATGCCCGTCGTCGAC
Organism: uncultured Acidimicrobiaceae bacterium; assembly: GCA_963827775.1. Classification (GTDB taxonomy): domain Bacteria; phylum Actinomycetota; class Acidimicrobiia; order Acidimicrobiales; family Ilumatobacteraceae; genus Ilumatobacter. The sequence continues at coordinate 244,496 of CAWHCI010000004.1, forward strand.
GATCCCGGCCGCGTCCGATCCCGAACGTCGCGTCTACCTGCTCGACGCGCGACAACATGCCCGAGGGAGACTCCGGTGCGTCCGGCGTCGCCCGTCGGCTCGGACGGGTCGACAAGCCACCGGCCCCGTTGCGCATCCAGGTCCCCGCTCACGTGGCCGCGAACTTCGAGGGACTCGTCGTGCGTGTGCACGACGACGTGGCGTCCGGTGGCGCCGGGCATCTCTGGAAGTTGGTCCGCAGCTTCGACGATCCCGCCACGTGGACCGATCCGGACGTGCGGCACCTCGCTGCGACCGGCCCTGCCGGCCCCGAGTTCCGTGCAGAGGCGCTCCCCGACCAGTGGGAGCTGTACGACCTCGACGCCGATCCGATCGAGGCGGTGAACCGCTGGGACGACCCCGAGGTCGCAGCGGTGTTCGCTCGCCTCCGCGACGAGTTGGCGGACGAACGCATCCGCGCCGTTCCGAATCGACACACGCCGTGGCCGTACGCGGAACGGCAACCCACCGGAGGACCCATGACGAAGACCGCACCACCTCCCGCCCGCCTGCTCCGCAAGGTGCTCCAACGGGCGGGCATGCACCCCGACGACCCCGAGGCCACCGAGTTCGATCTGGCCGGCCGGCGCGCACTCGTCGTCGCGACGAACCGGGGCCAGCTGGAGGTCGGCAAGCCGACGGGCGTGTTCGCCAGCGAGATGACCGTGCCGTACTACGCGTTCCTCGACGCCGGCATGGCGGTCGACGTCGCGAGCCCGGCGGGCGGTGAGATCCCGGTCGACCCGAAGTCGGTCAGGGCCGTCCTCCGCACTGCCGACGACGATCGCTTCCTTGCCGACGACGAGTTCAGGGCCAAGGTCCGGGACTCGCTCGCGATCGGCGACCTCGACATGTCCGACTACGACATCGTGTTCCTGGCGGGTGGGTGGGGCGCGGCGTTCGACTTCGGGTTCTCCGAGGAGCTCGGCGCCAAGATCACCGAGGCGAACGCCGAGGGCAAGCTGATCGGTGGTGTGTGCCACGGTCCGCTCGGGCTGATCAACGCCACGGGACCCGACGGCGAACCGCTCGTGCACGGCCGCCGGGTGTCGGGTGTGACCGACAAGCAGGTCCACGAGCTCGGCATCGGGAGCACGCCGCACCACCCCGAGACCGAACTGCGCGCGAAGGGAGCGCTGTTCGAGAGCGAGACCAGGTTCCGCGATCCGCTCGCCAACCACTGGGTCGTCGACGGCAACCTCGTCACCGGCCAGAACCAGAACGCCGGACCGATGGTGGCGCGCGAGCTGATGCAGCTGCTCAGCGAGACGGACACGTCGTGATCGGCACGGTCGCCACGGCGCTCGGTTCGATGCTGATCGCGCCGATCAAGCGTCGTCGCGCGCCCGCCGACTCCCCGCCTTCGGGCCGTGAACACTACGAGCCGACACCGTTCGCAGCGTCGCCCGAGGAGGTGTGCGTCGCGGCGGTCGACATCCCGGTCGTCAAGACGCCGGCGGAGGGGTGGCGTGGCGACGACTGGCCGGCACCCGTGCTGGCCGGCTGCGACGAACCGCTGGTGGAGGGTGCTCCCGACCTCCGTGGTGTGTGGCGGGTCGCCCGTGGTCCCCTGAAGGGCCACGTCGAGCGGATCGAGCAGGCCGGCGACCGCGTGGTCATCACCGCCGCCGGGATCATCCACGACATGTACGCCGACGGCACCCTCGAACGCGGCGTGAACGATGTCGGCGAGGGAGGCGTGCACGTGTCGGTCGCCGCTCGCTTCGAGGACCGCCGTCTCAACCTCTACCCGGGCGACCGGCGCATCGTCGCCGTGACCCGCTACTGCGACGGCGACGACATGATCTGGCGCTGGGGCCCGTGGCGCAACCGCCTGCGTCGGGTGGACCCACCGACCGATTGACGATCGACCCTTCCCGACTCGCTCGGCGTCCGCTCGCGGGGCGTGCCCGGCGCGTCGGGAGCACGCGACGCGGGCCCGAGGTCCTGCCCCCGTCCGTGGTCTCCGTTGATGCGGCGCTCACCCCTCGGTGCGGGCGGAGGGGTCGACCCACAGCGCCGTGGGTCCACGGAACTCGAATCCCCGGATCTCCACGTCGGAGCCGGCTCGGAGGCCGAGTTCTGGGAAACGCTCGAACAGTCGCTGCACCCCGACGCGGACCTGCTGGCGACCGAGCCACTCACCCAGGCATCGATGGACACCGAGCGCGAACGCGGCGTGAGGACCGTCTCGGCGGTGGAGATCGATGCTCGTGGGGTCGGTCCAATGGCGCTCGTCGAGATTCACCGAACGGAGGACTCCCGAGACGAGCTCGCCCGCTGCGATCGGCACACCTGCGAGCTCGGTGTCGCGGCTCGCCATGCGCGTCACGGTGCCGACGGGGCTGTAGACCCGGAAGACCTCGTCGACGAGTCGCCGAAGCAGTCGCGGGTCCTCGTCGACCCGGGCGCGAACGGCAGGTTGATTCAGGAGGACCCAGGTGACGAGTCCGATGCCGTCTCTCGGCTCGTTGATGCCACCCGAGATCATGAGCCTGACGTTGTTGACGATCTCCTCGGTGGTGGCCCCGGCCCGTACGAAGGCGCTGATCGCCGATCGGTCGTCGTCGTCGACCCCCTCGATGCGTTGCTGGATCGCTGCGGCCAACTCGCCCTTGGCCTGCTCGCCCCGTTGGGTCGCGCCCGGCTCGTTCTCGAAGTTCGCGATGTCGGCACAGAGATCGACGCACCACCGCCACATCGTGTCCACACCCCTCTCGTCGAGACCGAGCACCACGGCGAGGGCGCCCGCCGACAGCGGCTGTGCGTACTCGGTCATCAGGTCGAAGGGTCCGGCGGGCAGCCGGTCGAGGAGCGCGTCCGCCATCGCAGGGAGTTCGCTGCCCACGAAGTCGCCGCTTCGGCCCCCGGGCCGGAAGGGCGGCTGGAGCATCTGCTGGAGCCGCGTGTGCTCCGGGGGGTCGCACGTGAGCATGTTGGGCCCGAGGGCACGGGCCAGGAACGAGGGTTCCGTCGCCGCCGTGAACAACTCCGGGTGCGCCTCGACCCAAGCGACGTCGTCCCATCGGGTGACCAACCACATCTCCATCGACGGGACGTACGCGACCGGGTGGTTCGCCCGGAGGTCGGCGAGGATCGGATCCGGATCACGCTCGAGGTCGTCGAGCACGATGTCGACCGCGTGCCTCCGGTCGGGTCGGGTCACGTGATGGCCTCCTGATCACGAAGCTGCTCGAGGACGGGCGTCGCTCGACGCTCAGCGTAGATCGCACCCGACCGACGAGTTGGGCCTGCGTCGGCTCGATCGGAGCCGACGGTCCGGTACGAGCTGTGGGTCGGGACGGTCGCGGGGAACTCTGGGGCGGCTCCGGTCTGCGAGTTGCGGTGTCAATACGGCCCTCAGCGCCTCGACCGTCCACACATCTGAAGCGTTGGAGATCAGTCGCCGTCGATCTGCCAGCCCGACGTGAAGCTGTCGATGAACGGCTCCTGCAGCGCCACCACGTCGTCCAGATCGAGCCCCTCGTCGTTGACGTAGGTCTCCGAAACGGACCGCCTCGCTTCCGACCCCCAACTCGGCCCGTTGCGCGCAGCAAACGCCGTCGACGCGAGGTGCTTCGGGTTTCGCGTTCATGAAACGCGACTCGCGACCGAAGAACAAGTACCCAACGCCAGCCTCCCTTGGAGAATCCGCCATGTTTCGTCGTCGTCAACCAGCTCTGATCGCATCGCTCGCAACCGCCGCTGCGGTTGGTCTCGTGTGCCTGGAGTGGCTGCCGGCGTCCCCGTCCAGGACATTTCCGCCGCATCGCAGGCCGCTGCGGCTGATGTCGTCGCGCCCGCGGTCGCTGCCGGCGCCGTCGTCGCGGAGGCCGCAACCACGCTTGCCACCGTTGCCGTCGGGGCAACATCTGAGTCCGCGGTCGAACCGGCGGCGGACGGAGAGGTCGTCGAGGAGCAGGTGGCGGAACCTGCTCCCGAACCTGTCGACGAACCCACGACCACCTCAGCGCCCGACCAGGAACCAGCCGGCGACCCCACGACCGAACCCACCCCCACGACCCGAACCCACCGACCGACCGACCGACCACGAACCCGCCCGTCACCGAACCGACCGAACCCACGTCCACTGACACGCCCGCCACCGAACCGACCGAACCCACGACCACCACCACGCCCGTCGACGAGCCGACGGGCGACGATCCCACCACCGAACCCGCCACCGATCCCACGACCACTGCGCCCGCACCCGTCGACGAACCGGCCTGCGATCCCACGACCGAACCCACCGCCACGACGACCACCGCGCCCGCACCCGCCGACGAACCGGCCTGCGAACCCACCACCCCCACGACCACCACCGCGCCCGACGAGGAACCCGAACCAACCACCACGACCACGACGCCCACCGACGCACCCGACCAGGAACCGGCCGTCGGTCCCACGACGGAACCGACCGTCCCCACCACCGTGCCCGCACCTGTCGACGAACCCGTCGAAGGTGCGGACGACGATGACGGAGCGACCATCCCGCCGAGCGACGACGAGCCATCGGACGTCGCCACAGCGCACGCGATCGACCAGCCCGCCGAGTCCGCCAACGAGGCGGACGACGGCGAACCACCCGAGACCGTCGACCCGCTGGATGCCCCGGCGAGCCCGACGCCGATCGACACCACGCCGGCCGAACTGAACACCTACGACCCCGGGCTTCGAGCATCGAGCTACGACGGTGTGTACGCCGAAGGCGTCCCCGTCGGTGTCGCGATGGCGACCACCCGCTGGTTGGAGAGCGGCAACCGGTACGACGCCCGAGCCCGCGGCTCCACCGCATCCGGCGCGTACCAGATCCTCGACTCGACGTGGAACGGCTACGGCGGCTACCCCAGGGCCGTCCTCGCACCCCCTGAAGTCCAGGACCAGTTCGCGTACGAAGCGTTCACCGCCCTGCTCAAGCGGCACGGGAACGATGTGTCGACGATCCCGGTCAGCTGGTACATCGGTCACGTCCCGCAGGGCGCCGAGTGGGACACCGTCCCGCACCCCGAAGCCGGCAACAGGCTGACGCCACGCCAGTACCAGGCGAAGTGGATGAAGAAATTCTTCTCACTGCTGTCCGAAGGTGCGCCGGTCTACCTGCCGTCGGACACCGAGGCGTTGATCCCGGCGATCGCGTTCCCGGTGCTCGGCCCGGTCGAGTTCGTCGACGACTGGCATTTCGAACGCGACGGTGGTGCTCGCCGACACGAAGGCTTGGATCTGCTCGGCTACGAAGGTCAGCCGATCCGTGCCGTGTTCGACGGTGTGATCACCGCGATCGATGACGACCCGTCCGGGATCGCGGGCAACGGGTTGCGGCTCACCCGCGACGACGGCCTGTACGCCAACTACTTCCACCTGTCGAACAGCGAGACCGGTCCCGTCCATTCCTCGCTGGAAGTCGGCACCCGCGTCCGCGCCGGTCAGATCATCGGCTTCATGGGGTCGACCGGCAACGCCGGCATCCCGCACCTCCACTTCGAGCTCCGCACCGCCGAACGCGAGCCGATGGCCCCGTACCCGGCGGTCCTGGAGGCTGTTCAGCGGGAGCAGTGCACCGTCGGATTGGGCCCGTGGTCGACCGAGTTCACGTCGCCCGTCGAGAAGGCCGAGGCTGAGGCCGCAGCGTTGGAGGCGTTCGCCGATCTCACCGATGAGCAGGTCGAGGGTCTGCTCGATCCGGCCGAGGCTGGGGCCGTGGCGTTGGAGGCGTTCGCCGATCTCACCGATGAGCAGGTCGAGGTCCTGCTCGATCTCGCCGACGATGAGACCGCCGCGTTGGAGGCGTTCGCCGATCTCACCGATGAGCAGGTCGAGGGTCTGCTCGATCTCGCCGAGGCTGCTGCCGAGGAGGTCGAGCACTTCACGATCGAAGGTCCTGACGGTGCACAGTGGGTCATCGGCACCGATGGCTCGGTGACCGCCTCCGGTCAGGCTGCGATGATCGGCACCTATCAGGCGGACTGCCCGATGCCGATCGAAACCACCGACCAGCACGGCGACCCGATCATGTACGGCACCGACGCCGAAGGTCTCCCCGTCGACGAGTTGCCGGTCGGATGGTGGGACGACGAAGCGGTCGAATGGACGCCCGACCTCGACGACGAAGAAGGCTACGTCGATCCGTGGGAGCTCGATCAAGCCGACCTCGACGTTGCCAGCGAGAACCACGTCGATCACGCCGAAGTCGACGATCGGCCTCACCGACCGTCGCTCCCATCGGATGATCTGAGCGTCGTTTCGGACGTGGTCGGTGCGGGGCATCCGATCTCCTCGGCGGTGTCGTGGAGCGCGGACCCACGTGGCCGAGATTCCCGACCTGCCGGAGCGGATCGCCCGCCTCGAGAACGGTGAATCGCTGGCCGACACCGAGCTCGACGCCGGCCGTCTCCTCGCCGGACGCCAGGACGTGCGCGCGCACGACGAGGAAGCCGGCTGGCAGTTCGACGACGTGACCGGCGCCCGCCAGCTCGAGACCTGGTTCGACGAGTCCACCGAGGCCGGATGGAGCGGATGACGGGAATCGAACCCGCGCTTATCAGCTTGGGAATCGGTCAGAGGCCGAACGCATCGTGCCTGCGTACGGGTCAATTTTACCTGGTCAACGTGCGCTCAAGGAGCCGTCGGTGTTGCTCGCTGTTGTGCCGAGTTGCGCCCTGTTTCGCCTCCTTCTAGGCACGGGCCCGGCGAGCCGTTTCGATCAACGTCAGGGGCATCTCGACCAGACTTCGGGACCCTCAAGGCCCGAGTCGTCGAAGATCGGATCACCGAGCGAGTCAGCGATTCGAACCACGTTGGGACTCGTCACGGGCGACACGTTGGGACGCCCTCGCGGGGTACGTCGGCGAGCATTATGGGATGACCCGCCGTGCGAATAGTGCCGGTTTCCGGACGGGTCGGAATCGTTGCGTCGACGCGATTATCGGGCACCGGCCTGTCCACGTACTTGGTTCCGAGTCGGTCGGGGGTCGGTTCGGGTGCCGGTGGCCGCCGCTGCGATGCCGGCGGACTCGGCGCTCAACCTCGGCTCACCGACTTGG
>CAWHCI010000005.1:0-583017 GCA_963827775.1 uncultured Acidimicrobiaceae bacterium
GGCTGTTCGGTAGTGGTTTCTGGTTGGGTTCCTGGCGTGGTGGTTGGGGATTGATGACCGGGAGTGCGGGTGGGCTGGCATTGGGGCGTGCGAGGTCAGCGTGGGCGGCTGGTGTTGGTTGTCCGGCTCGGTCGGGTCTGCGGTCGCTGGTGGGCCGCGGTGTGTTGTTCAGCAGCGCATCCGGAGTTGGTGGACGCGGTCGAACGCGGTGACGAGGTCGGTGGTCCAGGGCCAGTTCGCGGCTGAGGCGGCAGAAGCATCGGCGGCCGGTGGTGGCGAGGTGGCCGGCGGTGTGGAACAGGCAGTAGCGGAGTCGTTTCGGCTCGGCGGTGGCGAGGTCGCCGTCGAGGGTCAGGGTGCGGGTCCAGGCGAGCAGGTCGTGGGCGATCAGGGTGAGCTGCAGCCAGGCGGTGTTGATCGCGAACGAGTGTGACGGCAGGTTCGTGAGCCCGGTGGTCTTGGTGTCGCAGATCTGTTTCTCGGCAGGCGGCCGCGGCCGCGGTAGAGCGCTTCGAGATACGCGATGTCGGGATCGTCCAAGTCGGTGACGAACACTTGGTAGCGGTGCCCGTCGACATCGGTGAACGTGAGCTGGGCGCCGGGATGTGGGAGCTCGCGGCGGGCGATCATCCGCAACCCGCACGGCCAGCCGCGTGTGGTGTCGAAGATGTCGCTGACGAGATCGGTGATCTCGACCACCTCAGCGTGGTCGCGCCAGTCGCTGCCGTCGGCAGAGATCGCCGGTGACCATGCTCGTTTCGGCACCTTGACCAGCACGTTGGCGATGTCGACGGTGAGCCGGTGACCGATCACGACGTTCACGTGGCGGGCCCGGCAGTGTTTCACGAACTTGTGTGACCAACCCGCCGAATCGGCGCGCACGATCACCTCGGCGCCCCCGGCAGGATCAATCGGCAACTGGGCGAGTGCATCATCGAGCACGGCGACGTGATCGGTGGCGGTGCCCGACCCGGCGTTGCCCGGACGGAGCAGCCCGGCGAGTGCTTCACCGGTGCCATCGAGGTAGGCGAGCAGTGGATGGAACCCGAACCCACGCTTGTAGGTCGGCGCCGCGTGTTCCTTGTCCGAATGCGAACCAATCAGGGTGGCATCGATGTCGATCACGTAGAACCCCGGATCCGCACCCGCCGCCCACGCCTTCGCCCGTGCGTGGGCTCGAGCGATCTTGATCCGTTCCAACGCGTCGGCGTCGACGGCGTCGAGGGTGCGCCACACCGTGGGATGCGACGCCACCTCACCGAACAACCCCGGCTGCTCGCGCAACGTCGCCAGGTCCGAGATCCGTTTGCCGCCATCGGCGAGCATCACCGCCAGATCGACCAGCACCTCACCGCGGTCATGGCCACGACGACGCTGCTTGGTCGGCGCCATCGCCGCCGACAACGCCGACGTCAACCCCACCTCGTCGGCGAGCTCGGCGACCAGACGAGCCCCGACGTGATTGACGACCCCAGATCCGTCACCAGTGAACTCGGTCCGCGGACGCCGACGATTACGCTTCACCATGGAAGTGCCCTTCTGGTTGTTGGCTCATGTTCTCGACAAACACGAGTTTCCCGCACCAGAAGGGCGTTTTCGCGGACGCGCCGACCTCAACCCCCAGCCACTACTGAACAGGGCGGGCTAACTTGTCGAGCGACTCGGGCAAACCACAGTGTGCCGACGCTGACTGTCGGTGATCAAGCGCCGACGCGATCGAGTAGTTGGCGGTACTGCTCGATCGTTCCGGGGAGCACACGCAGGTGGACGATGGTGCCAACCGGCTTGTCGACCACGTCGATGACCTCGCAGACCGCTGGCGTCAGCGCAGAACCACCAACGACCACCTCGCCCCGCCGAATGATCGACGGATCCTCCGCCTCATCGAGGAACGTCCACACGAATCCGGTCTCATCTCCGCTGTTCAGGTCGGCCGTGATATCGATCCGAGTCATCGCTCCTCCTTTGATCCCTCAGCGTACGGGTTCGGACGCAACGTGCCCAGCAAGGCCGCCAGATCCCACATCGTCGAGGGCAACGAACACCCAGATCCCGAACACCGGCTCGCCGTCCAACACGAATGCACGGTGCAAGCGACGCACGTGAGTGCGCAACAACGACAGCGTGTCCGGGCCACCGCGGATCACGACCGACGCATCACTCGACGGGGCCTCGTCGGATCGCACCCGATCCCGTCGTTCCTCGCGTCCATCCTTCGTCATCCGCCAGCGTCTCCGAGGAGAGCCGCCGCGGCCTCGGCGGCTTCGGCTTGTTGGCCGGGCATGACGTGGCCGTAGGTGTCGAGGGTGAAGCTCACCGAGGCGTGACCGAGGCGCTCGCTCACGACCTTCACGTTGACGCCGGCCATCAGCAGGTGCGACGCATGCGTGTGACGAAGATCGTGCAGGCGGATGACCGGCACGCCGGCAGCATCCACGAGCCGGCGGAACGCCTGCCCGACCGAAGCCGGACGGAGCGGGTCACCGAGCTCGTTCGTGAACACCCGGTCGCTCGCCGTCGCCGTCACACCGACCATCAAGAACAACTCGCGTTGACGCGCTCGATGCCGCTTCAACAGCGACACCGTCTCGGGATCGAGGTCGATCACCCGACGGCTGCGGCGCGTCTTCGGGCGTGTCGACGATCTCCTCACCGCCGATCACGCTGGCCGACTGGTTGACGGTCAGCCGGCGGTGAGCGATGTCGACATCGGACCATCGCAGCGCGACCACTTCGCCGCGTCGCATTCCGGTCATCGCCAGCAGTCGGAAGAGCGCCTCGTTGCGGTTCCCATCGATCGACGCGAGGAACTGTGTCAGCTCGTCGGGTGACCACACCCGCATCTCCGGGCCCGTCGAACGCGCCGTCGTCAACGACGGCGCGTTCGCGAGCCGGGCGACGTTGCGTGTGACGAGGCCCTTGCGTTCGGCGTCGTGCAGCATCTTGTTCACCACCGCGTGGAAATGATGAACCGTCGTCATCGACAGGCCCTGACTTGCTACGTCCACCACTACGAAGCAGATCGGCGTACAGCGCGTCGAGGTCGGAGGCCCGCAACTCCTGCAGCGCGACCGTCGCCGAGGCGTGGCAGCAGGTAGTTGTCGAGGGCGCTGCGGTAGCCCGCGCAACGTCGTCGGCCGGCGGCCCTTGGTTCTCGAGGCCGGCCAGCCACGGCTCGACGAACTCGCGGATCGGCATCCGGCTCGGCGCGACGAACGTGCCCGACTGATGGGCGGCGAGCAGGTCGGTCAGCGCCGCCTGAGCTTCCTTCTTGGTGCGGAAGGAGCGCTTCGCTTGACGGCGCTTGCCGCCTTCCTGCCAGGTGGCGTGGGCGACCCAGGACGACGCCCCCGAAGGCGTTTCACGACGGTAGATCGTCCCACTGGCCACGAAATCACGTTACCACAGCGTTACCACGAGGGTAGTGACCTCGAGCACTCGAGCACGGCATCTACAGGTGTTTTGCAGCGCCCCAGGCAGGGATCGAACCTGCGACGCACGGTTTAGGAAACCGACGCTCTATCCACTGAGCTACTGGGGCATCGCCGCATCGCAGGAGCGTGCGGCGCCGAACAGGCTACCCGTGCGGCCGGTTTCGGTCCCACGTCCGGCAGGGTCGACGCGGCCGGCTGCTTCAAGGCTGCAACCGGCCGCGTCGACGCCGCCGAGGACATCGCGCAGGACGCGTTCGTCAAGGTGTTCGCCGCCTGGGACCGCATCGACGACCCGACACGAGCCGACGCCTACCTCAAGACGACCGTGGTCAACCTCGTGCGCGGAGGGCATCGACGTGAGCAGGTCGCCGAGCGCAACGCCGACCGCCCGCTCTCGGTCGTGCCCTCGGCCGAGGAGGACGCGCTCGGCCAGCTCGGACGGCAACGCGTGCTCGACGCGATCGCAGCGCTGCCGTTGCGGCAACGAGCGTGCGTGGTCATGCGGCACTGGATGCGGATGACCGAGACGGACATCGCCGAGACCCTCGACCTGTCGGTCGGCTCGGTTCGGACACACACCAGGCGCGGGACCCAGCGCCTGCAGTCGCAGTTGGGAGACGGACGATGAACGACAGCGAACTCACCACGGTGCTCGACGATGTCGCCGCGAGCATCGAGGCTCGTCCGGACTTCGACGCCGTGGCGCCGGGGAGCGGCGCCGTCGTTCCGACCACGCCGTCCGCAGCGGGGGGACGCCCGTTTCGCCGCACGGTCGCCGTCGCGGCCGCCTCGGTCATGCTGCTCGGCGGGATCGCAGCGGCGGCCTACACGAACGGCGGCGACGATCCGGGCGCGATGTCGACGGACCTGTCCGTGATCGAACCCACCACGACCGAACCGCCCGCGCCGTCGACCATCGCCGTCGACGCGGCGTGGATCGGGCCACACCCGTCGAGCTCGTGGCCGACGAGGTACCTCCGCGAACCACCGAGCGCCCCGGCGCGGAGCCCGACACGGCGCGGGATTCCGCCGTGGTGTACTCGGCCGAGCTCGGAGAAGCAGCCGACGGGATCGAGCAGGTCGTGTTCGGCACGGCCGAAGCCGGGGAAGGCGTCCTGGCCGAGACCGAGTTCGGCAGGGCCGACGCCGTGACAGACGCCGACGGCCACTGGAAGCTGGTGCTTCGTCTCGACGACGCACCGGCGGGGTCGAAGGTGCCGATCCGGGTCACGTTCGAGCGGTCGGACGCCGTCGTCGAACTGGTGGTCGAGATACCGCGCCTCCCGGTGGCGACGGTGCCCCCGACGCCCGAGCCGAAGCCGGGACCCGCGCCGGAACCCGCGCCCGAGCCCGAGCCCGAACCGGTGGAGTTCACGGCCGTCCTGGGCACGGGCCACCCGGCCGCCACACCCATGAAGCAGGTGCTGTACGGCACGGCCACCCCGGGTTCGAAGGTGCTGGCGACCAGCGCCTACGGACACGCCACGACGACCGCCGGTGAGCAGGGCGGCTGGGAACTCGTCCTCGAGATGTCCGAGGTCCCCGCACCGTCGGCGGTCCGGATCACCGTGGCGGTGAACGGTGGCGGCCCGACGTTCGAGTTCTGGGTCGAGCGCCCGGCACCCGAACCCGAGCCCGAACCCGACTACGTGGCGTTCACTGCGGAGCGCGGCGACACCTACTTCGACGGCGAACTCACCAAGGTCGTGCTGTACGGCACCGGGCGACCGGGCAGTGGTGTGCTGGCGTCGTCCGAGCACGGAGCCGAGGACGCCAGGGTCGGCGACAAGGGCCACTGGGAGGTGCACCTCGAGCTCTGGGACGTTCCCGCCGGGCACGAGGCCATCGTGAGGGTGACGAACAACGCCTCGGATCAGGTGTTCGAGTTCGTCGTTCACCAGCCCGAACCCGAGCCGGAACCGGTCGACTTCACGGCGAACGCAGCGCTGTCCGAGAGCGATCGCACGCCACCGGTCAACGAGTACTGGGGGACCTCGACCGCCGGGGCGAAGATCCGGATCACGTCCGAGTACGGCGGCGCCACCGTGTACTCGAACGGCGACGGGAACTGGGACGCCCGACTCGAGTTCCCCGAAGCGCCCGTCGACGTGACGTTCATCGTGCGCATCACCAGCTCCAAGGGTGAGGCCGTCTACGAGTTCCCCTTCACGCGGCGAACACCCGACTGAGCGTCACATGGTGGCGCCGATGATCCAGGGGGCGAACTCGTCGTGGCCGTAGCCGAACGCCTCGCTCTTCGTGACGCCGCCCGACGCCACCCGGAGCATCTCGTCGAAGATTCGCCGGCCCATCTCGGCGGCCGAGATGTCGAGGTCGAGCATCTCGCCGCAGTTGACGTCGATGTCGTCGGCCTGTCGTTCGTACAGCCCGGAGTTCGTCGCGAGCTTGATCGACGGCGACGGGATGCAGCCGTACGCCGACCCCCGGCCCGTCGTGAAGCACACCAGGTTGGCGCCACCGGCCACCTGACCGGTCACCGACACCGGGTCGTATCCCGGCGTGTCCATGAACACGAAGCCGCGCTCGGTCACGGCATCGGCGTACCGGTACACGTCCATCAGGCCGGTCGAGCCGCCCTTGGCCACGGCGCCGAGCGACTTCTCGTAGATCGTGGTGAGCCCGCCGGCCTTGTTGCCCGGTGACGGGTTGTTGTCCATCTCGCCGTGGTTGCGCGCGGTGTAGTCCTCCCACCACGCGATCCGGTCGAGCAGCTTCCGGGCGACCTCCTGCGAGGCGGCGCGTCGCGTGAGCAGGTGTTCGGCGCCGTAGATCTCGGGGGTCTCCGACAGGATCGCGGTGCCGCCGTGGGCCACGAGCAGATCGACGGCTGCGCCGAGCGCCGGGTTCGCGGTGATGCCCGAGTAGCCGTCCGATCCGCCGCACTGCAGCCCCACCACCAGCTCCGAAGCGTCGATCGGTGACCGCTCGACCTCGTTGGCCGCCGGGAGCATGTCGGTGAGCAGCCGGACACCCGCGTCGACACCGTGGCGCGTGCCGCCGATCTCCTGGATGTTCAATGCGGCGAGGAGCGGGCCGAGATCGAGTCGACGCGCCGTGATCAACGCGCCGAGCCCGTTGGCCTCGCATCCGAGCCCGACGAGCAGCACGCCGGAGAAGTTCGGATGCGTCGCGTAGCCGGCGATCGTGCGGCGCAGCACGTCGAGGCCCTCACCGGTGCTGTCCATCCCGCAGCCGCTGCCGTGCGTGAGGGCGACGACGCCGTCGACGTTCGGGAAGGCATCGAGCGCACCCGAGCGCGTGATCTCGCCGGCGATCGCACGCGCGACCGTGGCCGAGCAGTTCACCGTCGCGATGACAGCCAGGTAGTTCCGCGTGGCGATCCTGCCGTCGCTGCGACGGATCCCCCGGAACGTGGCGCGCCCGACGGCCGGAACGGTGGGCGTGTAGCCGACGCCGACCTGGTGATCGAGCTCGATCTCGCCCACCGCGAGGTTGTGCCCGTGCACGTGGTCGCCCGCGGCGATGTCCGACGTCGCGCTCCCGATCACCTGGGCGTAGCGGTGCACCGCGTCACCTCGCGTGAGGTTCCGGACGGCCATCTTGTGCCCGGCCGGAATGGCGACGTTCGCAGTCATGCGCTCACCGTCGACATCGACGGCAGCTCCCGCAGCGATGTCGCGAAGCGCGATCACGACATCGTCAGCGGGATGGAGCCGGAGCGCGGGCGTCTTGAGGAACTGGACCGACATGGCCACCATCGTGGCAGACCGATCGGTTCGTGATGCTCGGGGAGCCGGCCGTGTGCGACCGGCGGCGTGTCAGCCCTCCGACCAGGCCTGGAAGTCGGGGTCGTTGAACAGGGCCGCCATCTCGTCGACAGTGCACACCGAGGTGATTCCCTGGATCGTGCTGCTGGCGGCGAGCAGCTCGTCGACGGGCAGGTCCATCATGCTGTCGGTCTCCGACATCAGATCGCGTACCGCGTCGAGCGCCTCGTCGCAGTCCTCGGGAACGTCGGCAGGATCGTCGGCGGACGTGTCGCCGCCCTGAGCCGTGTCGAACACGGTCGAGGCGTCGCGAATGAACTCGAGCCAGCCGACCACACCGGGTGCTTCCTCACGAGCGAGTTCGAGCGACAGCTCGAAACCGGCTTCGTCGTCACCGTCGAAGTCGATGTCGTTGCAGCCCGCCTGCTCCATCTCGACGTCGATCTCCGACACCGGAGCGTCGATCGAATCACCGAGCTGGGTGAGATCGGACATGGTGGCGTTCTCCCAGTCGATGTCCTTCACGATCGGCTCGATCTCCCGAAGGAATTCGCCCATGATGTCGCGGCATTCCTGTGGGATGTCGTCGAGGTTGTTGATCGACGACGAGTTGGCGCCGTCATCGGCATCGTTTGCGTCATCGGCATCGTTCGCATCGTTCGCAGTCGCGTCGTCCGCACCGGCGGCGTCGTTCTCGTCGGCCGGCTCGGCCGCGTCAGCGGGCTCGTCGGCGGGTTCGTCCGCCGGCTCCACGGTGCCCTCGGTGTTGCTTGCGGCCGGTTCGGCGTCGTCGTCGCCACCGCCACAGGCTGCCAGCAGCCCGATCGCGACGATTGCGCCAAGTCGATACATCTTCATAGGTGCTCCTTCGGCAGTCCCTACGATCAACTTAACCCGACACCGCCCCGGCGTCAGCCCAATATCGACGATCACGATCACACACGATCGGCCGCGAACGGCGAGACTCTCCTCACACGACGAGGGAGCGACCGTGACCGACACCGACGATCTGTTCGACCTGACCGGGAAGGTCGCCGTGGTGACCGGCGGCAGCCGAGGCCTGGGCCGGGAGATGTGCCGGGCGTTCGCCGGACGCGGTGCGAACGTGGTGGTGGCGAGCCGCAAGGCACCGGCCTGCGAACTCCTCGCCGCGGAACTGACCGATACCCACGGCACCGCATCGTTCGGCGTCGGGTGCCACGTCGGGCACTGGGACGAGTGCGACGCGTTGATCGCCACGACGATCGAACGGTTCGGCCGGATCGACGTGTTGGTCAACAACGCCGGCATGTCACCGCTCTACCCCTCACTGAGCGGCGTGTCCGAGGACCTGTTCGACAAGGTGATCGCCGTCAACCTGAAGGGGCCGTTCCGGCTGGCCGCACTCGCCGCCGAGCACATGGTCGAGCGCGGCGGCGGCAGCATCATCAACGTGAGCAGCACGTCGGCATTGCAGCCATCGCCCAACGAGGTGCCCTACGGGGCGGCCAAGGCAGGTCTCAACGCGCTGACGGTCGCGCTTGCCCACACGTTCGGGCCGAGTGTCCGCGTGAACGGCCTGATGCCCGGTCCGTTCCTCACCGACATCAGCAAGGCCTGGGACATGGAAGCCTTCGAGAAGCGGGCCGAAACGACGATCCCGCTCCGCCGTGGAGGCGAAGCGGGTGAGATCGTCGGGGCGGCGCTGTATCTCGCGGGCGCCGCCTCGAGTTACACCACCGGATCGATCATCAAGGTCGACGGCGGCACGGCTTGGGCGCCGGCCTGAGCGGCAGGCCGGCGCCATCGCCGGGGGTCAGTTGCCGAGCACCTCGTCGAGGCAGGTCTGCACGGCTTCGGGGTCGACCGGCTCGAAGTCGCCCTCGTCGATGTTCGGGAGCGACTCGAGGAACTCGTCGAACCCGCCATCGGCGAACAGCTCGTCGAGCATTCCCTCGAACTCGCCATCGGCGAACAGCTCGTCGAGCATTCCTTCGAACTCACCGAACATCTCCTCGAGCTCGGTCACCGTCGCGTCGCCGTCGGTCTCGACGCTGATCTCGCCGTCGGCCTTGGTGACCGTCACGGAGCCGCTCTCGCCGAGGTCGATCACCGACACGCCGTCGGGACCGGCAACGGTCACACTGCCGTCGTCGTCGAACACTCCGAACTCGCCGCCGAACTCACCGAACTCACCTTCGAGATCGTCCAGTGCCTCGAGATCGAACGGCAGGTCCTCGAAGAACTCCTCGAAGTTCGGCAGCTCACCCGCCTCCCACTCGCCGAACTCGAACTCGCCCGCGTCGAACATCGGCAACCCGATGCACTCGGAGAGTCGTTCGAGGTCGCCTTCGACGTCGCCGAGATCGATCACGATCGGCTCGCCGTCGCCGTGGTCGATCACGATCCGACCATCCGACTCACCGGCCGGTTCGGTCGGCTCGGTCGGCTCGGTCGGCTCGTCCGTGTCGCCGTCGTCGACGGGGGGAATCGTCTCGTCGGTCGGCTCGTCGGGCGCCGCGGCCGCAAGATCGGGCTCGTCGGCGGAGGCGAACTGGCTCACCGCCGCGATGCCGCCACCGATCAGGCCGGCGGTGAGCACGGCCACGAGCGCCATCCGCCCGCGCCCCGGACCGGAGCGCTCGGGGGCCGGTGGTCCGAACGAGAGCGGATCACCGGTGGGAGGGGTGTCGAAGGGGTTCATGTCGACCATCATGGCGAAACGTCCTGAAGTCCAGCTGAGACGGCCTGAGCGACTTCTCAGGGAACGCTCAGGACCAGCAGGCAGACTGTGGCCGTGCGCATCCTGGTGGTCGACGACGAGGTCCGGCTCGCGCGGTCGGTCGCTCGTGCCCTGAACGCCGAGGGTTTCGACACCGACATCGTCCACAACGGCACCGATGCGCTCTGGCAGGCCAACGAGGTCGACTACGGGGCGATCATCCTCGACATCATGCTGCCCGGCAAGAACGGCTACGAGGTCTGTCGCGACCTGCGGGCGGAGGGCAACGACACCCCGATCCTGATGCTCACGGCGAAGGTCGGCGAGTACGACGAGGCCGAGGCCTTCGACACCGGCGCCGACGACTACCTGCGCAAGCCGTTCTCGCTCGTGGTGCTTCTCGCCCGGCTGCGTTCGCTGCTCCGCCGAGGCCCCGTCCCGGCTACCGACGAGCTCGTGGTCGGTGGCCTCACGATCGACCGCGGCCAGCTCGCGTGCGTCCGGGCCGACGGTGAGCGGGTCGAGCTCACGCCACGCGAGTTCGCGGTGCTCGAGTACCTCGCCCGGCGGGCACCCGACGTCGTCGCCAAGCAGGCGTTGATCGACGCGGTGTGGGGCTACGACTTCGACGGCGACCCGAACATCGTCGAGGTCTACGTCGGCTATCTCCGCCGCAAGTTGGGCCGGGACGCCGTGCGAACGGTACGCAACGTCGGCTATCAGCTCACCGGCGGCGACACGTGATCGGTTCGGTCCGTGGGCGCCTCACCGTGGCCGTGGTGCTCGTCGTCGGGGCCGTCGCCGTCGCGGCGGCACTGCTCGCTCCGCGATCGGTCGAGAACGCGCTGGTCGACGACCGGCTCGACGCCGAGATCGTTGCCGAGCAGGCGGCGCTCGGCACCGAGATCGTCGCCGTGTCCGAGAACGGCGACGTGCTGGGCTCCCCCGAGCTGACCACGATCTTCGGACCGGACCTCGCCGCGCTCACGTCGACACTCGACGAGGCCGGCGCACTCGACCGGCTCCGTTCGTTCCGTTCCGACGGGCACCTCGTCGTGGCACCGATCGCCGGTGTGCTCGGCGACATCGACGAGGACGGCCGCATCCGGGTCGACGGCCGGTCCCCGCTCGAGGCCGGGGGACCGCTGATCACCGGTCCGCGGCTGGAACAGCTCTCGGGCGAACTCGACCCCCAATCGGTCTTCGAGACGCCGTACGACATCTTCGCCGACGGCGGAGCATCACTCGAGGAGTTCCTGGCGGAGCTCGACCAGCGTTTCGACGGCGACCTCGGCTCGCGACTCGACCTGGACGACATCGGCGACTTCGCCGACCTCGGTGACCTCGCGGCGATCGGCGAGCAGCTCTTCTCCGACGAGTTCTTCGGCGAGCTCCAGCAGGAGTTCCTCGACGACGTCCAGCGTGGCCAGGCGCCACCCGAACCGATCCGGACCGTCGACGAACTGGTCTTCGGCGTCCGCAACATCGACGGGGTCGATGTGATCGTCACGGCGCCCGCCGACGGCATCGACCTCACCGTCGATCGGCTGCGTACGGCGCTGTGGGCCGCCGTACCGATCGCGATGCTGCTGACCGGACTCGTCACCTGGCTGTTGGCCGGCCGCGCGCTGCGACCCGTGCGGGTCATCACCGAACACACCGGGCAGATCCGGGCCGGCACGCTGCACGAGCGGGTGCCCGTACCGGCCTCACACGACGAGATCGCCGGGCTCGCCACCGAGATGAACGACATGCTCGACCGGCTGCAACGCGAAGATCGGCGCCGCCGCCAGTTCATCGCCGACGCGTCACACGAGCTGCGCTCGCCGATCGCGTCGATCCACACCCAGGCCGAGGTCGCGATCGCCGACGACCCGACGGACACCACCTCCGAACTCGCCACCGGCGTGCTCGCCGAGGCCGAGCGGCTCGGCAGCATCGTCGACGACCTCCTCGCGCTCGCCCGGCACGATGAAGCCCTCGCCCCACCGGGCGCGGTGGTCGATCTCGACGACATCGTGCTCACCGCGGCGGCGCGTCCTCGACGAGTCCCCGTCGAGGTCGGCGGCGTGTCCGGCGGCCAGGTGCGCGGCCACGCCGACGAACTGGGCCGGGTGGTCACCCACCTGCTCGACAACGCCGCCCGCCACGCCTCCGGCGTCGTCAGGGTGTCGGTCGAGACCACCGGCGACCGGGTGGTGATGGCCGTCGACGACGACGGACGCGGCATCGACCCGATCGACCGCGAGCGCGTGTTCGAGCGATTCGTACGTCTCGACGAGGCACGGATCCGCGACGACGGCGGAGCTGGGCTCGGCCTGGCGGTGGTCGACACCGTCGTCAACGCGGCGGGTGGCACCGTCACGGTGTCGCACAGTGAGTTGGGCGGCGCCCGTTTCGAGGTTGCGCTCCCGCCCGCCGACTGAGCATCCGATCGCGTCAGGGCGCCGGCCGGTGGAGCACCGCCCAGGTCGGCGCCACGTCGACCATTGCGTCCTCGACGTCCGCGATCCCGTCGACGACCAGGCTCATGCCGTCGGAGTGCTCGGCCGGCGGGAACACGAGGCTCACGTTCGGTCGCACGGATGCGTTCCGACAGGCGCGGCCACCCCCGGCATCGAAGCGCAACACCCGGCCGTCGGCGCTCGTCTCCACGCTCGGGCGGAGCGCCAACAGGTGTGGTCGAGCGTCATCGGACACGGTCAGCAGGTAGCAGAACCCCCATCGCCCGACGTCGTCGAACAGTTGGTCGATCGGCACCTCGATGCTCACGCGATCACCGTAGACCACCACCACCCGCCCGAATTCGGTTCGGGCACGAGAGGGCCCCGATCAGCGGTCGAGCCCGAACCAGGGCTCGGCCGCGAGGTCGCCGTCGAAGATCGAGCGATCCTGTTCGTCGGCGACCTCGACCGCCTCGGCGGCGCGGTATGCGTCGAGCGCCTCGTCACGGCGGCCGATGCAGGCCAGGGCGCGGGCCCGTGCCTCGTGTGCGTACGCGTGATCGAAGTCGGCAGCCTCGTCACCGGCACGCTCGACGAACTGCGCCGAACGGTCGGCGTGGTGCAGAGCGACGTCGCCGTGACCGAGGACCGCATGGGAACGCGACACCAGCCACGAGGCCCGAGCCATGTTGACCGCCGTGGACCCCGTCGCCCGACGCCAGTGATAGGCGGCCGCGTACGCCCGCTGGAGCAGTTCGTCCGCGTCGTCGGCCGAGTGGTCACGCCCGTCGAGGTACTCCCAGACCGAATTGTTGGCCGTCACGGCCTGGGCTCGGTGCCAGTTGCCCTCGATGACCCCGGCGTCGGTGTCGGTGATGTCGTCGTCGACGGCCGGGAGGGGCGTGCCGGTCTCGAGCAGCGACTTGAGGCTGTCGAGGATCGCGACCCATCCCAGCTTGACGTGGGCCCACGTCTTCGGGCTGAGTGCCAGGTCGCCGTGGCGGAGCGTGACGCGGGTGACCGACCCGTCGTCGTTGGCCGGTGTGAGCGTCCACTCGACGCGCCCGGGTGGCTCGGCTGCCATCTCGGGGTCGTAGTTCACGTGCCACGTGATGGCCAGGCGGTGCGGCGGCGAGCACGTCTCGACGATGCCGTCGACGGCCAGCCGCTCGCCGTCGACGATGACGTTGTGGAACGGGGCACCCACCTCGAACGACGAGTCGAAGCGGGTGCCGTGGAAGTACTGCACGGTGTCGTCGGGATCGACGAGTGCCTGCCACACGCGTTCGCGTGGCGCACGAATGAAGATCTCGTACAGGTGGGCGGTGGCCGTCATGTCGTGGCTCCTTCGGCTCGGTCGCGCAGGGCCATCAGCCCGGCGACGACCGGTGCTCGGTACGGCGCGATCCACCGGTCGTGGATCTCGCGGATCGGGACTGCGTTCAGGTAGTGCAGCTTCGTGCGCCCGCAGCGCTCGGTCAGGACGAGATGGGCGTCTTCGAGCACCCGCAGGTGCTTCATGACGCCGAATCGGGTCATGTCGGGCCGGATCGCACACAGCTCGTGCAACGTCTGCCCGTCACGCTCACGGAGCGCATCGAGCAGCGCACGCCGGCTGTCGTCGGCCAGCGCCTTGAACACGTCGTCCACGAGACCCGAGCATATGTGACCAAACGGTCACCTGTCAAGGATGTGACCAATAGCCGATCGACGCCACCGGGAGTGGTCGGTACCATCGAAGCCCCGGCACGATCCCACTTCACGAGGAGCACATCATGGCCATCCGACTCGGCGACACTGCACCCGACTTCACCGCACCGACCACGCACGGGGAGATCAGCTTCCACGAGTGGCTCGGCGACGGCTGGGGCGTGCTGTTCTGCCACCCGAAGGACTTCACGCCGGTCTGCACGACCGAGCTCGGCTACGTGGCCAAGATCAAGCCCGAGTTCGAGAAGCGCAACGTCAAGGTGATCGGCCTCTCCGTCGACCCGGTCGACTCGCACGAGCAGTGGGAGGGCGACATCGAGGAGACCCAGGGCACCGCCGTCAACTTCCCGATGATCGGCGACCCCGACCGCAAGGTCTCCGACCTCTACGACATGATCCACCCGAACGCGGACGACACGCTCACCGTGCGCTCGGTCTTCGTCATCGGGCCCGACAAGAAGGTCAAGCTGACCCTGACGTACCCGGCGTCGACCGGGCGCAACTTCGACGAGATCCTGCGCGTGATCGACTCGCTGCAGCTCACCGCGAACCACAAGGTCGCCACGCCGGCCAACTGGAAGGACGGCGACGACGTGATCATCGTGCCCGCGCTCTCCGACGAGGAGGCCAAGGAGCTGTTCCCCGACGGCTGGGACGAGCAGAAGCCCTACCTGCGGGTCACCAAGCAGCCGAGCTGAGCCGACACCGGCGGCGAACCGACCGGCGGTTCAGCCGGCCGGCACCAGCGCGACGGCGAGATCGGCCCACCCGCCGGGAGGGGACGACCACTCGTCGTCGGCGTCGGCACGCGTGCGGCCGAGACGGCGCAGGACCTCCGACGCGTACGACGACACGACGACGTCTTCGAGGTCATCGATGCTGCGCGCCAGCGCATCGCACCGCTCGTCGGCCTCGTCCCCCGTTGCCGACGCCGCACCCGCGACGCGGGCCACGACGAGATCCCAGTAGCTGACCGATGACATCGTCTCGACGGCTGTGACGTCGGCGAGCGCGCGCGGCGCGATCGCCGAGCACGGCGTTGGCCGTGGCACGCGCCGCCAGCGCGAACGGCGACCGCTCGACGTCGACCTCGAGCAGTTGGACGAGCGTGCCGTCGACATCGCCGGCCAGCAGCCGGCCGAACGCCGTCACGACGCGCCCCTCGTCGACGTTGGCGCCGGTGGTGTCGAGCCGGCCGACGGCCTCGGAGCTCAGCTCGGCGGCGCGCCGCCCCTGCCCGAGGTGCATCGCCGTGCCCGCCGCTGCGATCATCGGGTACGCCATCTCGCCGAACGAGCCCGACAGCACGAGGATCTCCTCCACCGAACGGTCGGCCTCGGCCGCCCGGCCGAGCGCGGCATAGGCCCGGTTGAGCGTGCTGAGCGCCTGGATCATCCCGAACCGGTCCTCGATGCGACGGAAGCCGGCGAGCGCCCGCTCGGCAGCGGCACGAGCCTCCTCGAGCTGGCCTCGCCAGAGCCAGACGCTGGCCTGGAGGTTGCTCATCATCGAGCTGCCCCAGTCGTCTCCCCACCGCTTGGCGTCGTCGAGCACCTCGGCCGCCAGCGTGAGCGCTTCCTGGTCGCGACGGGTGAAGTGGTACACGTAGCCGAGCAGCCCGAGGGACCAGGCCTTGCCCGCTCGATCCTGCAGATCGTCGAACGCGTCGATCGAGTGCCAGAGGCGTCGCTCGGACTCGTCGTGGTCGCCCGACAGGAACGAGACCCACGCCCGGTGCTGGTACACCCACGCCGTGCCCCTCGGATCCTCGACCCGGGCGAACAGTGCCTCGGCCTCGTCGAGGAAGCGATCGGCGTCGGCGAGCGAGCCGCCGAACACCTCGGCGAACCCGCGGGCGCGCAACGCCTCGGCGAGGTGTCGCTCGTCACCGATCCTGCGGAACTCGTCGACCGCTGCGGTCAGGTGACGGCGGGCCGACACGAGGTCGCCGTCGGTCTGCTCGATCGTGCCGAGCAACCGCGCCGATTCGCCTCGCAGGACGCGGTCGTGCGTGGCCTCGGCGTACTCGGCCAGTTCGACCGCCCGGCGGCGCGCCGGTCGCATCTCGTGCAGATCGACGAGTGACTCCACCCGGAGCAGCAGCAGTATCCGGTGCGTGCCGGGGTCGGCGGCGCCGAGCGCCAGCGCACGATCGACCAGGGCGAGGCAGCGTCGGTGGGCGCCCTGGTCGGCCCAGTCACGTGCCGCCTCCGCGAGCAACCACACCGCTTCGGCACCGACGTCGTCGGGTACGTGGTCGATGGGACCGAGCTCGGCACGCAGTTCGGCCGCGGTCGCCGCGTGGTGCGCGCGCCGGTCGACCAGGCCGGGATCGAACGCTGCGAGATAGCGGGCGACGCCGGCGTGGCGTTGCGCACGGGCCTGCTTCGTGAGCGTGTGGTACGCCACTTCGCGCACCACGTCGCTGCGGAAGTGCCACCGGGAACCCTGACGCAGCAGCAGACCCGACGCCTCGAGGCCCATCAGATCGTCGGTATCGAACTGCTGGCCGACCTCGGCGGCGAATTGCCTGAGCGCGATCACCCGACCCTGATTGCCGAGGATCGCAGCGTTGTCGAGCACCTGTCGCTGCGAGACGGTGAGCTGATCGAGGCGAGCGGCGATCAGCGCCCGCAACGAACCCGGCAGGGCCCCGGTGTCCGGCGCCTCCGACGCCGCCGCGAGCCGCGCCAGCTCGATGAGGAAGAGCGGGTTCCCGCCGCTGCGGCTCGAGATGCTGTCGACGACCTGGTCGGGCAGTGCCCGGCCGGCCGCCCGGTCCACCAGCGCGGCCGAGTCCGACGAATCGAGCGCGTCGAGCGACAGGTGCATCGTCAGAGCCGGGTCCATCGGCGGGGGCCAGTCGACCGAACCCCGATCGTCGGGCCGGCAGGTCGTGACGATCACGAGCGGGAGCCCGGCCAGCTGCCGCGCCACGGTCTCCAACAGGTCGAGCAGCACCGGAGCTGCCCACTGGATGTCGTCGACCCAGATCACCACGGGTGCCCGGCGGGCCCGGCGGCGGAGCGCGTCGACGACTCCGGCCACGACGGCGTCGCGGATGCCGGCCGGTCCGAGCACATCGAGGCCGGACGGCTGGCCGAGCAGGTGCATCACCACGTCGACCGCCCGTTCGAACTCGGGCGTGCCCGGCTCGTAGTCGGCGAACCCGGCGAGCCGTCGGCTGAACCGGCGTCGCGAGTCGGCAACCGGCGAGTTGCGGTCGAGACCGAATCGCGCCATGAGCCCGCCGGCGACGGGCCACCACACGTTGGACTCACCGTAGGGTGCACACGCGCCTTCGAGCACCAGCGTGTCGGGCTGGGCAGCGAGCAACGGGGCGATCGCCTCGCCGACGAGTCGAGACTTGCCGATGCCCGCCTCGCCGGAGATGGCGGCGATCGCACTGCGCCCCGCGAGCGCACTCGACGTGATCGCGCCCAACATCGCCAGCTCGGCGGTGCGTCCGACGAAGGGCACGTCGGAACTCCATCTCCGTGCCACGGGAGCGGTCTGCACGTCGATGGCGCGCCAGACGGTGGTCTCCTGCTCGCGGCCGCGCAACTGGACCGAGTCGACCCGTTCGAACGTGATCCCCGGGCCGCACAACTCCTTCGTGGCATCGCCGACCAGGATCGCCCCGGGCCGAGCGACCTCCTGGAGGCGCGAGGCAGTGTTCACCACGTCTCCCATCGCGGTGTAGTCGCTGCCGGCGAGCGTGCCGACGAGCACCTCGCCCGTGTTGATGCCGATCCGCATGGCCACGGCATCGGCCGGGTTGGTCTCACGGAACTCCTGCAGGGTGGACTGCATCGCCCATGCGGCTCGCACCGCGCGATCGGCATCGTCTTCGTGGGCGACGGGTGCGCCGAACAGGGCCACGATCGCGTCGCCCAGGACCTTGTCGACCACACCTCCGTGCGACTCGACGTCGTCGACCAACTGCTCGAAGATCGTGTCGACCAGTCGTTTCACGCTCTCGGGGTCGCGATGCTCGGACAGCGCCGTGAAACCGACCAGGTCGGCGAACAGCACGGTCACCACGCGCCGGGCCTCGGCAGCGGCCGAGTCGTCGTGCTGCGGCGCTCCGCACGCCGGGCAGAATCGGGCGCCGTCGGGCACCGGTTCCGCGCACGAGTGACACACCATCAAGGGCATCGATCGTACTGGCGGCCGGCGCACACGGAACCGGCTGCCGAGCCGTTCATTCTCAGGGTCGACCCCGAATCATCCTCGGGTCGGACGCCCCGGAGGGGCCGATGAGCGTAGACATGAGGCCATGACGACTCCTGCGCCGCCCGCCCCATCCGCGCTCACCGCCGCCGCCGGCGTCGATCGACGCCCGCAAGACCTACGGCATCGACGAGGCCGCGGTCCACGCCCTCGACGGCGTGACCGTCTCGTTCGAGCCAGGCCGCTTCACCGCCATCATGGGCCCTTCGGGCAGCGGCAAGTCGACGCTGCTGCACTGCCTCGCCGGGCTCGACTCGCTGACCGAACGGCGCCGTCTTCATCGGCGAGACCTACCTCGCCGAGCTGAACGACAAGCAGCTCACCGAACTGCGCCGGACGCAGGTCGGCTTCGTGTTCCAGGCGTTCAACCTGATCCCGACGCTGACGGCCCGCGAGAACATCATGCTGCCGCTGATGCTCGGCGGCGACGAGGGCGACGACCGCCTGGATCGAACGGGTCATCGACACCGTCGGTCTCGGCGACCGCCTGACCCACCGGCCGAGCGAACTGTCGGGCGGCCAGCAGCAGCGCGTCGCCGTGGCCCGCGCGCTCGCCAGCCGGCCGACGATCATCTTCGCCGACGAGCCGACGGGCAACCTCGACTCCAACTCGGGTCAGCGAGATCCTGTCGTTCATGCGCGAGGCGGTCGACGAGTTCGGCCAGACCATCGTGATGGTCACCCACGACCCGTACGCGGCGTCCTTCGCCGACCGGGCGGTGTTCCTGGCCGACGGCAAGATCGTGCACGACATGACCGACCCGGACGCCGACGGGATCATCGACCGATGAAGCAGATGGGGCACTGAGATGATCGGCACCCTCGCCCGGAAATCGCTGCGCGCCCGACTGGGTCGCGCCATCTTCACCGGTCTCGCGATCATGGCCGGCGTCGCCTTCGTGGCCGGTTCGTTCGTGCTCGCCGACAGCCTCCAGAGCACGTTCGACAACCTGATCGACGGGTTGACCGGCGAGATCGATCTCGAGGTCCGGTCGGAGTTGACCGTCGACGATCTCGACGCGGTCCGCGACCCGCTCCCGGCCGCCCTCGTCGACGAGGTCGCCGCGGTTTCGGGTGTCGAGGTGGCCGAAGCCGGCTACGGGCGCTTCGCCCAGATGCTCGACAAGGACGGCAACCCCGTCACGACGCAGGGCGCGCCGACCCTCGGCGTGTCCTGGGACCCCGACAGCGGGCTGTCGGGCGTCGAGCTGAAGGACGGCCGTGCACCCCAGGGCATCGAGGAGGTCGCCATCGACAAGGCGACCGCCGATCGCATCGGCTTCGAGGTCGGTGACACCATCCGCGTCGTCCTCGCCGACGGCCAGGAAGACTTCGAGATCGTCGGGTTCGTGGGCCTCGGCAACTCCGACGGGTTCGTCGGTGCGACCACCGTGGTGTGGGACCCGGAGTCGGCCGGCTTCTGGCTCGACGAGGCCGACACCGTCGACACGATCGACATCAAGGTCGCCGAGGGCGCCGACCCGGCCGTCGTGCGGCGACGCGATCACGCAGATCATCCCGGAACGTACCGAGGTGGTCACGGGCGAGCAGCTCGCGGACGAGACGAAGGACCAGGTCGGTGAGATCGTGTCGATCTTCGGGACCGGCCTCCTGGTCTTCGCGTTGGTCACCGCGCTCGTGGCCACGTTCGTGATCAACAACATCTACAACATCTCGATCAGTCAGCGGCTCCGGGAGCTGGCGCTGCTGCGGGCCGTGGGAGCGAACGGTGGACAGGTCCGCCGACTCGTGATCTCCGAGGCACTCATCGTGTCGGCCATCGCGACCGTGCTCGGCATGTTCGGCGGGCTGCTGGTCGCCCAGGGCCTGATCACCGCGTTCAACGCGGCCGGCGGCGGCTTCCCGTCGACGCCGCTCGTCTTCCAGCCCCGCACGGCCGTCGTCGCGGCGATCGTCGGCGTCGGCGTGTCGGTCGTGTCCGTGTTGCTCCCCGCGATCCGCGCCGCTCGCATTCCCCCGGTGGCGGCGATGCATCCGGAGGTCGGGTTCGGGGCGCTCAGCCTGAGCCAGCGTCTGGTCCGCGGCTTCGTGCTCGGTGGCGGCGGCCTCGCCGTTTTCCTGTTCGGGCTGTTCGCACGGCCCGGCAGCGGTTCCCAGTGGGGTCTGCTCACCGGGCTGGGAGCGATTCTCACGGTGTTCGGCGTCACCACGCTGAGCTCCGTGATCGCCCGGCCGATGAGCAACACGATCGGTGCGCCGATCGCCAAGGTGTTCAAGCGAGCCGGGCGCTTCGCCCGCGACAACGCGGCGCGCACGCCGCGTCGCACAGCCCGCACGGCCTCCGCACTGATGATCGGCGTCACGCTGATCACGGGCGCAGCGGTGTTCACCTCGTCGCTGCGCGACACGTTCGGCCGCATCCTCGAACAGGGCACGTCGTTCGACTACATCGTGCTCGACTCAGAGTCGTTCCAGCCGCTGACCGCCGAGATCTCGAATCGCCTCGACGAGCTCCCCGAGCTGTCGGCGGTGACGCCGTTCCGGAACATCCGCGCCAACGTCGGCGACTCGACCGCCACGCTTCACCGCGGTCGATCCCACCGCGCTCCCGGAGGTCGCGAACCTCGACGTCACCGCCGGCGGCTTCGACGGCCTCACCGCGGCCGACGGCATGATGGTGCATCGCGAGGCCGCTGAGAACGAGGGCGTCGGGCTCGGCGACCCGCTCGCCGTCACGTGGCAGAACGGCCGGGAGTCCACGCTCGAGGTCGCGGGCATCTTCGACGACAACTCACTCGGCGCCAACTGGTTCATCTCGGTCGACGCTCCTCGAGACGGTGTCGACCCAGGCGCCGGTCGACCAGTTCGTCGTCGCCAAGCGCGCCGACGGCGTGGAGCCGGCGACGGCGCGCAATGCGATCCTGACCGCGATCGATGAGTTCCCGCAGGCCAGCGTGCAGTCGAACAACGAGTTCGTCGACGAGCAGAAGGCGCAGATCGACACGTTGCTCTTCCTGGTCACCCTCCTGCTCGCGGTGGCCATCGCCTTCTCGTTCCTCGGCATCGCGATCACGCTGGCGCTGTCGGTGTTCGAACGAACCCGTGAGATCGGCCTGCTCCGAGCGGTCGGGATGGGCCGGCGCATGCTCGGCGGTTCGGTCGTCGGCGAGGCGGTGATCGTGACGTTGTTCGGTGTGTTCGTCGGCATCGCGCTCGGCATGGTGTTCGGGCTCGCCTTCTCGTACGCGGTGCCCGAACAACGTGATCAACGGCATCACCGTCCCGTACGGCACGATCGTCTTCGTCCTCGTCTTCGCGATGGTCGCCGCCGTGATCGCGGCCACGTATCCCGCCGTGAAGGCGTCGCGGATGAACGTCCTGGAGGCGATCACCACCGAGTGATCGACCAGACTGGCTCGATGGCGATCGACCTCGACCACCCCGGCGACGACGTGCTCACGTTCCTTCGTGAGCGCCACCTCGCCACGCTCACGACGCTCCGCGCCGACGGGTCGCCGCACGTGGTGCCCGTCGGGTTCGGCTACGACCCCGGCGAGCGGGTCGTCCGGATGATCAGCTTCGCCGGCTCGCAGAAGGTGGTCAACGCCGGGCGCGGCGGGCGGGCCGCCGTGTCGCAGGTCGACGGCGGCCGGTGGCTCACGCTCGAGGGCGAGGTGCGGCTGGTGACCGACGCCGAAGGTGTCGCCGCGGCCGTCGCGGCGTACGCCGAGCGATATCGAGCCGCCACGCGAGCGTGACGATCGCGTCGCGATCGAGATCCGGGTCGATCGCATGCTGGGCCGTGGCTGATGCCGGCGTCGAGGGCCGGCTATTCGGGTACGCCGCTGCCCGAAGAAGCTCGGCATCACGGAGGGTTCGCGCTTCGCCACGAAGCACGCACCCGACGATTTCGCCGAGACACTCGGCGACCTCCCGCCGGAGGCCGAGTGGCGGCGGCAGGTCCGGCCCGGCCTCGACGTCGTGGTCGCGTTCTACACGCGGCGAGCGACGATGGTCGCGCGAGTGGCCGAAGCTCACGGCGGCGGTCGCTCCGAGCGGCACGGTCTGGATCGCCTGGCCGAAGCGGGCGAGTGGCGTGCCCACCGACATCACCGAAGACGTGTTGCGCGACGAGTTCCTGCCGACCGGGTGGGTCGACAACAAGGTGTGCGCGATCGACGACACGTGGAGCGGGCTGCGGTTCGCACTGCGGCGACAGCTGCGCTGATCCCGGGCTCAGCGCAGTGCTGACATCTGGTTGGGAGCAGCCGTCGCTCTCGAGTCGGCCCGCGCGGCGACCCGGTCGACCGACCAGTCGTGGGGCACGGTCGCGGCGGACGCCGGGGTGACGCGGCGAGCGATCACCGGGATCACGATGAGTGCGAGGAGGATGAGGAGCACGAACAACATGGACGTGTCGTACCCACTTCATTGCGGGCTCAACCGTGTGTGACGAGGGTCACCGGCGATTCAGTGGTCGTCGTGCGAACGCCAGGGCAGCTCGTTGAGGTACTTCACCGCGGCCGGGTGCGGATCCATGTCGCGGACCTCCGGCGGCAGCCGCCGGTCGAGGCGGACCTGGCAGCCCGGGCACCAGTAGAGCATCCGACCGGTGCGCCCGACCGGCCGCGACTCGATCGTCTCGTGGCAGCGGATGCAGCGCTGACCGCACCGGCCGTAGACGGCGAGGCCGCCGCTGGTGTGCTGCGTGGTCGCACGTCGCACCCGTCCCTGGTTGACCCGCACCATCTTGGCGGCGGTGCTGACGATCAGCAGCGCGTCGTGATGCGTGAGGTCGCCGATGTGCGCCCAGGGGCTGAGTTCGGCGGCCCACAGCACCTCGCACCGGTAGACGTTGCCGACACCCTGCATGACGTGCTGATCGACCATGCACGTCGCGCAGCCGTGCCTCGCGGTCGGGATACGACAGCAGCAGGTCGACGGCCTCGCTGGGGTCGGCGGCCTTGGTCAGATCGGGGCCGAGTCGGCCACGGCCCGGGGTGACGTTGACGATCGGGCTGGCGATACGTCTCGACCTTCGGTGCGTCGAAACACACCGCCACGAAGTCGTCGGTCTGGATCGATGCACGCAGCTGCTCCCACGACCGTCGCCACGGCGAGCCCTTGCGGTAGACGTGCCACTCGCTGCGGCCCTTGAGGTGGGTGTCGAGCACGATGCCGTCGTCCCACATCACCTCGAGGTGTTTGCCGCGAGCTTCGATCGTCTCGACCATGCGGCCGGCCTGGGGCACCGGACCGATGAGCTTCGGGGCGTCGAACCGCACCATCGGGTGACCGATGAGCGCCGTGCGCATCGCGCTCGCACTTCGGGCAATGTCGGCGACCGGCATTGCCCGCCGATGGTACGCGGGACGGGGCGCTGCGAGGTGGATGCCGCACGCGCTGCCGCGCGCAGCGCTACGGCAGCAGGCCGACGTGTGCCAGGGCCAGGCGCAGCAGGCGATCCTGCCCGCCGGTCATCTGGCCGATCACCTCGGGCGTGACCACCTCGGCGGGTGTGAACCACGCCAGGTCCAGGGCTTCCTGTGTCGGGGTGCAGTCGCCGTCGACCGGAACGATGAACACCAGGCTGACGGCATGTTGGCGGGGGTCGTGGTAGCCGCTGACCGCCGGGTCGGGGAAGTACTCGGCCACCGTGAACGGTGCGGTCGCCGGCGGAATCTGCGGGAGCGCCAGCGGGCCGAGGTCCTTCTCACAGTGCCGCATCAGCGCATCGCGGACCCGCTCGCCGAACTTCACCCTCCCGCTCACGACGAGTCGGCTGATCGTGCCGTCGGCCGCCTGCCGCAGGAGCAGGCCGATCTCGGTGACGTGTCCGAAGCCGTCGACGCGGACGGGAATCGCTTCCACGTACACGATCGGGAGGTGGCCGCGCACCTGTTCGAGGTCGTCGGACGACAACCACGTCGCGTCGGTGTCGGTGTCGATGTCACTCACGGTGCGACATCTTCCCAGATCTGCGGGCCGCGGGACAGAATCGTCGAGCGGAACCCGGCGCCGGGCGTTGCCGCCCTCGTTCGACGCTGCGAGGCTGAGGACATGAGTGGAGAACTGACGATCGACATCGGCATCGACGAAGCGGATCGCGTGGCGATCGCCGAGGGCCTCTCGAAGGTGCTCGCCGACTCGTACACGCTGTACCTGAAGACGCACAACTACCACTGGAACGTCGTGGGCCCGATGTTCAACACGCTGCACCTGATGTTCGAGACGCAGTACAACGAACTCGCACTCGCGGTCGACGAGATCGCCGAGCGCATCCGCGCGCTGGGCGAGCCGGCGCCGGCGACGTACCGCGAGTTCGGCGAACTGTCGTCGATCGGCGAGGACACCGACCGCCCCGATGCCGAGGAGATGATCCGGCGCCTGGTCAAGGGCCACGAGCAGACGGCGAAGACCGCCCGTTCGATGTTCGACATCGTCGAGCGGGCGAGCGACGAGCCCACCGCCGATCTGCTCACGCAGCGCATGCAGGTCCACGAGAAGACCGCCTGGATGCTCCGCAGCATGCTGGCCTGAGCGTCGCGTCGGCGCAGCCATGACCGAGGTGGTCGTCGCGACCGAGTCGGAGGTCGACGACGTCATCGCGCCGGAGTCGCGGCTGTTCGCCGAGGACCCGGGCGTCCACGAACCGTACGCCGACGTCGAGTGGCCGGAGCGCGAGGGCGCGAACGACTTCACCGACCTCCTGGCGAACCCCGATGCGATCGTGCTCCTCCGCGCTCGGGCGCCGAGGCGTTCGGGCTGCTCATGGCGTACGCCGCCGCGTCCGGACCGACCAGACGACCGGTCCGCGACGCGGCGCTCCGATCGATGTACGTCTCGCCCGGCCATCGGCGGACCGGCGTGGCGAGCGCGCTGATCGACGAGTTCATCGGGTGGGCACGACGACAGGGCGGCGTCGAAGCCCAGGTCGACCACGACGTCGCCAACGAACCGGCAGGCGACCTGTACGAGCGGTTCGGCTTCCGGGGGCACAGCCTCAACCGAGTGCTGCCGCTCTGAGCCGTTCGATCACATGATTTCTCCGCGGGAGCCCGTCGGAGTTCCGGCCTCTGGAACGATGGAGGGGTATGAGCTCGATCGCCGATGACTGTTCCGGTGGCCATGGAGTCGAGCTGCTGGCGCTCTACGACGACGCGCTGCCCCAGGTCTACGGCTACCTGTTGCACCGCTGCCGGAACACCACCGTGGCGGAAGATCTCACCGCCGAGACGTTCATGGCGGCGATCGAGTCGATTCGGCGGGGTCGCGTCGCCTCGGTGACGATCGCGTGGCTGATCGGCATCGCGCGGCACAAGCTGGTCGATCACTGGCGGCGGGTCGAACGCGACAGTCGGAACCTCCGTGCGGTCGACGACCCGCCGATCCAGGACGACCCGTGGGACGCAGAACTCGACGCGTTCGCGGCCCGTGACACGCTCGAGCGGCTCGGCGCCCACCACCGTGCGGCACTCACGCTCCGCTACGTGGACGACCTCGGCGTGCCCGAGGTGGCCGAGATGCTCGAACGCACCGTGCAAGCGACCGAGGCACTGCTGGTGCGCGCTCGCCGGGCGTTCCGCGACGTGTACGAGACGACGCAGACATCGACCGACGAACCGCCCCGACCGACAGGTCCGGGCGACGACCCCCAGGAGGTGACGCCGTGAGCGCCTTCGACGCACTCCGCCACGACGACCGACCGGCCCGACCCGACCAGCGGTTCGCCACCCACCTCAGGAACCGACTGACCGACGCGCTCGTCGCGCCGGTCGAACTCCCCGAAAGGAACCGACCCATGACCGACGCCACCACTCCCGCCACGTCACGTCCCGCGACCACCGGCGCACTCCATCCGTACATCACCGTGGGTGACGCCGCCGCGGCGATCGAGTGGTACACGGAGGTGCTCGAGGCCCGCGAGACCGTCAGGTACGTCGGCGACGACGGTCGGATCGGGCACGGCGAACTCGAGATCGGCGGCGCCAAGCTGATGCTCTCGGACGAATACCCCGACTTCGGCGCCGTCAGTCCCCGCACGGTCGGCGGGTCACCGGTGAAGCTCTACGTCGAGGTGCCCGACGTCGACGCCGTCTGGGAACTCGCGCTCTCGAACGGGGCGGACGGGCAACGCCCACCGGAGGATCAGGCGTACGGCCGCCGGGCGTGTGCGTTCTCCGACCCGTTCGGTCACCAGTGGATGGTGCAGACCGTCACGGCCGACCCGCCGGCGACCGAGAT
Organism: uncultured Acidimicrobiaceae bacterium; assembly: GCA_963827775.1. Classification (GTDB taxonomy): domain Bacteria; phylum Actinomycetota; class Acidimicrobiia; order Acidimicrobiales; family Ilumatobacteraceae; genus Ilumatobacter. The sequence continues at coordinate 26,477 of CAWHCI010000005.1, forward strand.
CGAGGACGGGCTCGGCGGTGACTTCACGGTGGTCACCTCGGAGCCGGCCGTCGAGGTCGGCTACGTCACGATCCCGTTCGACGACACGAGCGTCGCCCGACGGTTCTACGGGGCGCTGTTCGGCTGGGCGACCGAGGACGGCAGCCTCGGCAGCGAGTACGCCCACGTCGACAACACACGTCTTCCGATCGGGATGACGCCCGGCGGTGTCGGTGCCGCCACGCTCTACTTCCGGATCGACGACGCCGACCGCTACGCCGAGCAGGTCGTCGCGCTCGGTGGGAGCGTGCTGAGCCGCGCCGGCCACGCGTCGGGCGAGACCGTCGAATGCGTCGACGATCAGGGCAGTGCGTTCACGCTCTGGCGCCCCGCCGAGGGCTACTGAGGAGCCGACATGAAGACATACGACGCGACCGACACCTACGTCCATCTCGCCGAGGGTCCCGAGGTGTCGGTCATCCCAGTCACCGCGGAGTTCTGGTCCACGATCGACGAGCGGACCGAACTGCAGACGGGCCGGCTCGTCACCGCCACGACGGTCGACACCGACTGGGACACCTGGGAGATGCATCCCGACGGCGACGAACTGATCGTGGTCACCGAGGGCCGGGTGCGACTCCATCTCGACGACGGCACGCGCACGAGCGACGTCACGGTGGCGGCTCCCGAATTCGTCGTGATGCCGGCCGGTACCTGGCACACGGCCGACTCGCTGGGCCCCGCCCGATTGCTCATCGTGACGTGGGGTGCGGGCACGCAACACCGACCGCGCTGACGTCGGGTCGAACACGGCCCGATGCCTCCACCGACCGCCGCCTAACGTGCGGTCATGGACATGCACTGGGCCACCGTCTGGGAATCGATCGCAGACGCCGTCCCCGACGCGCCGGCCGCGACCAACGGCGACACGACCATCACATGGGCCGAGTACGACGAGCGCGCCGCACGGGTTGCTGCCGCGTTCGCTGCGGCCGGGCTGGGGCACGACGCCAAGATCGGGCTGTACCTGTACAACGGCAACGAGTACCTCGAGGCCCAGTACGCAGCGTTCAAGGTGCGCGGTGTGCCCGTCAACGTGAACTACCGGTATCTCGACGAGGAGCTCCGGTACCTGCTCGACAATGCCGACGCCGAGGCGCTCGTGTTCCACGGCTCACTCGGCGACCGGGTCGCCCGCGTCGTCGACCGTCTGCCGAAACTGAAACTGCTCATCGAGGTCGACGACGGCGAGCCGGAGCGAGCCGAGCGAGTCGCCGGTGCGCTTCCCTACGACGACGTCGTCGCCGGGCACGATCCGATGCCACGGATCACCCGCTCCGAGGACGACGTCTACATGCTCTACACCGGTGGCACGACCGGCATGCCGAAGGGTGTGATGTACGCCACCAGCGACATCGCCGGCGGGCTGTGCACGATCGGTTTCCAGGCGCTCGGCCTCCCGGTTCCGGAAGCACCCGCCGACGTCGCCGACATCGTGCGTGGCCTGCACGGGCGCGGCGAGAACTCGGTGTCGATCACGGGCGCACCGCTCATGCACGGCACGGGGCTCTGGCTGGGCGCCTGCATCCATCACTTCGCCGGCGGGCACGTGGTCACGCTCACCAACCGCAGCCTCGACGCCGACGAGATGCTGACCGCGATGCAGCGCCATCACGTGACGCACAACACGATCGTCGGCGATGCGTTCTCGAAGCCGATCATCGCTGCGATCGATGCGGCGATCGAGCGTGGCGAGCCGTACGACACCACGGACCTGAAGATGATGGTGTCGTCGGGTGTGATGTGGACGACCGAGGTGAAAGAGGCGCTGCTCGACCGGATACCCCAGGTGATCCTGCTCGACGCGATCGGCTCGAGCGAGGGGTCGATGGGCAACCAGGTGACGATGCGTGGTGTGCCCACCGAGACCGCCAAGTTCTCGATGAACCCGACCACCAAGGTGTTCATGGACGACGACACGGAGGTGACCCCCGGCTCGGACGAGATCGGCATGGTCGCCGCCGGCGGCATGGTGCCGATGGGCTACTACAAGGACCCCGAGAAGTCGGCGCGCACGTTCCGCACGATCGACGGTGTTCGGTACTCGTTCCCCGGCGACCTCGCACAGGTGGCCGCCGACGGCACGCTGATCCTGCTCGGGCGCGGCAGCCAGGTGATCAACTCGGGCGGCGAGAAGATCTACCCGGAAGAGGTCGAGGAGGCCGTCAAACGGGTCGACGGCGTGGTCGACTGCCTGGTGGTCGGCGTCGACGACGACCGGTTCGGTCAGGCGGTCACCGCGGTGGCGTCGGTGATCGACGGTGCGACGCTCGAGGAGGCAGAGGTGATCGCCTCGGTCAAGTCGGAATTGGCGCACTACAAGGCACCGAAGCGCGTGGTCTTCGTGCCCACCGTGCCACGGGCCCCCAACGGCAAAGCCGACTACGGCGCGGCCAGGAACCTCGCCGTCGAAGCCGTCGAGTCCTGACCCGCGTCGAGAGACATCGGTCGGCCGCGACCACGAACAGAATCCCCGCCAGCGAGGATCTCAGGAGACAGCATCCTCGCCTGCGGCGATCTCATGTCTACAGGGAGCGGTATCGAGTGCCGACGCCGCACAGTCCGCCGGCTGCCGAGTGGCCGGCCACCAGCCGTAGGTGTCGCCGCTTCGTCAACCGGTTGGTTTCGGCGTGCCGACTTGGCGGATGATCTTCCACTCCCCGTCGACTCTGCGCAGTGCCCACATGACTCGCAACGCGAGCGGTTGGGGGTCTCCATCGGGCGGGCGCGCTGCCGTACCCGTCGCGACAGCCATCGCGATCGCGTGATCGCCGTCCACGAGGAGGTCGTCGACGGTGACCTCAACGGTCTGAGAGACCTTGCTCAGAATCTTGCCGAGAAGCGAACCGATCCGCTCGCGACTCTTGGCGTCGGGCAGGTTCGGTACTCCCCAGACGACGTCGTCGTCGTACAGCTCAACGTACGCGTCGATGTCTGCCCCGTTGAGTCGCGCCGGGTACTGCTGTTCGAGCAGATCCGTGATCGCTTCCTCATCGGTCATGCCTGCACCCCCAGTGCGTCACCCCACCCGTCGAAGTCTCTCGTTGCGTCGTCCACCTCGTCAAGGGCTCGCGACGGACCGTTCGACGCCGGGTCACACCCGCCGCAGCCGGTAGTCGAAACCATCAAGGGTGCATTGCGCATTCTCGCCTGCGGGAGGCGGCCGTCTCATGGGGAGCGATCTCCTACGGCCCGGGCGTCCGGAATCGCTCGTTGTGCTGCGCGAGCAACCGGGACGGTTCACTTCGGCCACAGGATGAGCTGTGTGCATCGGACGTGCGCCATCACCCGATCCGAGTGTGAAGAGGTGACCTGGGCGTCCCAGACCTGGGTGGTGCGCCCCTGATGGAGCGGAGTCGCTGTGCACAACGGATCACCCTCACACGCCGAGCTGACGAAGTTGGTCGTCACCTGAACGGTCGTGAATCCGCTCGCGCCTTCGGGGAGCGATCGCACGACGCCGTAGCCGCGACACGAGTCGGCCAGTGCCACGATCGTCGCGGCATGCAGGAAGCCATTCCATGCCAGGTGGTGCCTTTCGATCGGAATCCGGGCCCGCACCCGAGTTTGTTCAACTGCCTCGAACTCGATTCCGAGATGTCCAGGCAGGTACTCCGCTCCGATCGTCCTCCACTCGTCGAGTGTTCTCGGGACCTCGAACTCCATCGGTACTCCCTCCGTGTTGACGGCCCGAGCCGTCAACACTCAAGCCACGGTACTGCGACCGTCACGAAGGGTCGCCGCTACGGGCGGCCGATCGCGGGCGGACACTCGGCGTGAGTGAACCAATCAGGTGGTCTGCTCTTCGTCGTCGGCTTCGATCTCGGCGTGCAGCCGGTCGAGTTCGGCCATCGCTTCGTCGATGTCTTCGGGGTCATAGAAGCGGATCGTTGCGAATCGCTGACCGGTCCGGTCGCTTGCGTTGACGACGACGTACTCCGCCTCGAAATCGCCGAAGTGCATCACCCAGCGGCAAGCACACGTGCGGTCGCCACGTACGGCAAGGATCTCACTGAGTTCGTAGGTCGGCCACTCGCCGGTGATCTCCTCCCATGCGAACAAGCCGGCGACCCAGTCCTTCGGACCAGCCGGGGGCTGCGCAACGACCCGACGATGGTCGTAGCGGACGAAGTCCGGGCTCACCATCGTCTCGCCCTTGCGTGCGACGAAGTCCCGATCGTTCAGCCATCCGACCGATCTGCGCGTCACCTCTGTCGCCAGGTTCCGTGGCTCGACATCCACGCCGTCACTGTAGGTCAGCGTCTTCGAAACTCAGCTCGGTAACGGCCCGTAGCGGGCGCCCCATCCCGCGTCGTCAAGCGTGTCTTGCGCATACTGGCCTTCGGCGCAGTTCTCCATCCGGCCACTCAGAACGCCAGCCTCGAGCAGATCCGACCGCGCTGCATCGTCGCAGATACCGAGCCCAGAGCGAGCCGTCGTCCGTCGCCGCCGATCGCTCTGCCAGAGCCCGCGTCGGCTTCATCCGATCGAGCGTTGCGATCATCGGGCGCCGTAGCGCCTCGACCCTCCAGGTCGGTGCGATCTCGGTGCCGGTTGCGTGCTAGGTGTTCCGCGATTGTGCCTCGCAGAGCGCCTTGAGGTGCTCATGCTGCTTGGCCATGTCACGACGAATCATCGGGCGGAGCAGCGGAAACAGCACAGCCATGATGCCCTTCGGCTTCGGACCAAACGTGCCCTGGACCAGAGTGCCCGAGTCGTCCTCGGTGAAGGTGAACGAGATGGCGAGGTCCATTCGGCTGCTCGTCGCCTCGAACTCGAGGCGGTCCGGCCGATCGAAGCCTGTGATCGTGGACTCGATCTGGCCGAGCGGTCTGCCGTGGTCGGTGACGAACTTCGAGCCGTGCCCGACAGGTTCGTCGGTGATCAGTTCAGCTCGCGAGACTCCGTCGTTCCACTGGGTCTCGTTGCGAACGTCCGCCAACAGGTCGAAGACGGTCGCTGGAGCGCAGTCCATGCGCAGGTTCTCGGTGAATGTCATGTGCCTGGGTCCCCGATCAACGTCGACCGTGCGGGTCGATGTCCTGACGACTCTATGTCCATGGGACCCCGCCGCGAACGAACGTCCGGCACCGGACACACCGCACCGGTGGGCACATGCAGGATTTCGGGCAATCACCGATGAGCGCCCCCCAAGTCGGTCGCTGGCACAGCGCCAGACGCACCAGGCCCCGCGGCCACGCCCGCGCCGGCGTTCGCTCCCGCGCCCGATGCGACGACTGCACCTTCACCAGCCGGATGGGGCGTCGGCGAGTCAGAACGCCAACTGCCGGGTTGACGCTCTGGCCCCACTGCGCCCTTCGGGGCACGGCACGATGAACTTCGCCGGCGGGATGCGCCGAAAGCTCGATCATCCACGTGACGGGCGCAGGTTAGGTTCCGATCGATGGACATCACGATGTCAACTCTCGCGGAGCGTGCGGATCTGATCGGGCGAGTGTGGGACATGCCCGATCAGTGGGACGAGTTCATGAACCACGATCCGATCGGCGAGTCGTTGTTCGGATCGGTGGTGAAGTCATTCCGTCACCTCGCCGTCGCGGCGACCGACTCGAGTGACGAGATCGTCGCCCACGGCACCGCGATGGCATTTCGTCTCGACGCCGATGGTCGGCGCAAGCTCCCGGATCGAGGGTGGGACCAGGCATTGGTGTGGGCTCACCAGGACCTGGTTCGCGGCCACGAACCCGATACGGCGTGCGCATTGGAAGTGTCGGTCCACACCGAGTGGCTCGGTCGTGGGTTGTCGCAGCAGGTGTTCTCCGCACTGCGCAACGCGGCTCGATCGGCCGGGTTCACCACCCTAGTGGCGCCTGTCCGGCCCAGCGCCAAGCATCTCGAGCCTGATACGTCGATGGACGAGTTCGCCAGGCGGACGCGCAGCGACGGCCTGCCAACCGATCCGTGGCTGCGAGTACATCCGCGACTCGGCGGGGTGGTCGAGCGTGTGGCGACGGCGTCTCAGACCGTCAGCGGTTCCCTCGACGAGTGGGAGTCATGGACCGGCGTCGACTTCTCCACCAACGGTCCCGTGCACGTGCCCGGCGGTTTGGTGCCGGTGCAATGCATCGGCGACCACGGAGTTGCGGTCTACGTCGAACCGAACGTGTGGGTCCGACACGACCTCACCTAGAACGAACGACATCCGAGCCTGCCCGAGTTGCCAACTCCTGACGATTCGAACCAGACCCGAACCGCCCGTGTCGCCCGCCGGCTCGCCATACCGCGCCCGATCATGATCGGCCCACACCGAGCCGCAGTTCAGGCATTCTCTGCAATACTCGCCGGTTGCGTTTGTGCTGTCGTCCACGCGACGGCTGCCGGAGCGCACGAGCCAGGATCTCGGCGACGACACCGGTCTTCGCGTCGTCGTTCGGGCCAACCAGCACACGGGTCGACCTGCGCTCGGCTGCCACCGCGTCCACGTGACCCTTGCGCACGCTCGCCTGCGGCGGGACGATCTGGCCGGCCAGCGCTCAGGCGGCGTCGGGGACGGCGAGGGTGGTGCCGTCGGGTCGGGTGATGTGGATGGGGCCGTCGGGTTGTCGTTCGACGGTGTAGTGCTTGGTGTGTTTGAAGAGGTTGTGGTGGTCGCACATCACCTTCGCGTTCGACGCATCGGTGGGTCCGCCCCTGGATCGGGGTTCGAGGTGATCGATTGCTGAGATCTGGGCGCGGAGGTTGCAGCCGAGCCATCCGCAGACCGGATCGATCGCCATAATCGACTCGCGCAGCGCCCCGGTGAACAGCCGGCGTTTGCGACCGGCCGACACGATCACGCCGGCTCCGTCGACGACGATGAAGCGGAGACGACCGACCAGCGCGGCGGCGACGACCTGTCGGGGGTCGACGGGCACGCCGTCGGTGGTCTCGCACCGTCGATCTTGCACCGTCGACGGATCGATCTCCACCGCTGACGGGTCGTCGGTGATCGCTTCGACGACGCGTTGTTCTAACTGGTCGAGATCCGACACGACGCTGACCGTGGTGTCGATCGTGCGGCCGTCTCCGGTGCCGGCCCCAGCCGCAGCGAGGACCATCGCGACGAACGCATCGGCACGCCGCTGCTTCGCGTCGCGCGGCATCAACGACGCAGTTGCCTCGTCACCGTAGGTGTCGCGCACCCACTGCCCGTCGCGGTCGAACTCGGCGTAGCAGAACGCGTCGAACACCTGCCGCATCGTCGTGCCCTGGATGACGCCGTGGGCCGTTTCGAACCGGAACACGACACCATCGAAGTCGCACCGGGCGTTGCGGTCGTCGTGGGCGCGCTCGTGCCCGGCGTGCGCTCCGTCGGCGTCGGCGAGCTGCTCCCACCGCTGTGGTGACGACCCGGAAGTCGGCGAACTCGAGTGACTGGGCGGCTTCCAGCAGGATCTCTTCGGACCCCACGACCTGGTCACCGGCCCGTGGGTTCGCGACGACACGGGCCAACTCGCGCACCTGAGCCACACCGACCCGACCGGCCATGAACTCGTCGGCCAGCGTGGTCAACTCGCGCACCAACTTCGCCGATCGCACCCGTGCGGTGGCGTCGCCACGCGAGCAGTTGGTGGTCGCCATCATCCACGACGATGCGGAGCGGTGACCGTCGCGCGCTGATGGTGCCCGGTGCGGTCGACGTGCTCGGTCGCCGCGACGATCGCGGCTTCGATCCGACGACCGGCGACGTCGAGCTCGCGGACCGCGCGTCGAGGTCACGCGCCGGGAATTCAGCCCACTCGTCGGTCGTGGTCGGGCAGCTCGACGACCAACGTCTCCATCCCGAAACCTACACGAACACATGTTCGACACACCGCGAAACCCCAGCTCAATCAGATGATCGACGTCCGCGATCGCTCGGAGCGATGATCGCGATGGCAGTACGTTCGCCAGCCGATCCGAACCGAATCGGCAGGTCACCGAGCGGCCTCGGGCGCCCTCAGCGCTCCGGGTTCGTCGTCGGGTCGTGCACCACCTCGAGTCGGATGCCATCGGGGTCGTCGAACCCGACGGCGTAGTACCCCGGGGAGTCGTCGTAGCCACGCGGGGGTTCGTCGACGGCAACGCCGTGGTCAAGAAGGTGCTCGAAGATCGCGTCGACGTCGGCGCGTGAGTCGGCGTGGAAGGCCAGATGGTCGATTCCCGGGTCGTTCCGGGTGTGACGCCGTGCACTCGGAGTACCTCGTGGTCGTCGGACCTCGATCTCGAAGTGCGCGCCCCGGTCGTCGATCAGGCGCCATGACGCTCTCTCCGGATCGGCCGGACCCGTGCGCTCGAATCCGAGCCGCTCGAGCAGCGCTGCGTAGAACGGAACGGAGGCGCTCAGGTCACTGACGTTGAGGTCGATGTGGCTCAGGAACCCGCGAATCGCCACCACCTGATTCTGCTCGAACTCGCTGCCCGTCGTCAGCGGTTGAAGGCGTCGCGCCACTCGACCGGCGATCCGTCGATCGTCACGTGGTCGGAGCGGTGGCCGGACAGGGCTGGACGACAGGGACCACGACGGTCGTCCGATGCGGGCCGATCGCTCAGGAGCGAGGCCAGGTGCGGTGCTCGTTCATCCAGCCGGTGGCGAAGTCGACCACGTGGCGCGACTTCATCAACCGGCCGGTCCCAGCACCCACCGGGCCCGAACGTTCGGCACCCGACGCGATGAACGCCTCTCCGATGGTCTCGAAGTCGCTCGGGTCGTCGTCGAGACACTCGTACGTCACCCACCGACGTTCACCGTCGACGAGCAGCGGTGACGACTGGGGGCGCCAGCGGGCATCCGCCGGGGCGGACCGGCGTTCGGCGAGGTGCAGCGACGTGTTGTTGGCATGCGTCACACCCATCAGCAGCACGTGACCGTCGAGCTCGTACAACCGACCCTGCGGCGAGCGTTCACCGAGGCCGTCGCGAAGCTCGTGATCGGCGGTGACGAACGCGGCGTTCGGACCGACCGCGGCCGCCGACACGGTCGGGTGACCGCTGCGGATCACGCCGGGGACGTGGCGGAAACAGTCGACGACGGCGCCCATCTCCCTCGGCGGCGTCATCACTGGGTCGTAGGCGGGCATGCCGTCGCGGATCGTCGCCTGCCACTCGACGGGCACCGGCGGGTTCGACCAGTCGGCCGGATCCGTGAGGTCGGTCGAATGCGCCGGCATCACCAGCGTGCCCGTGTCGCCGACCGCCTCGAGGAGCGCCTGCACGACGGCATGGGCCCCACCGGCCACATACCCGATCCGCGACAAGGCGACATGCACCAACACGGTCATGCCGGGCGTGACGCCGAGTGCCCGAAGGTCGGCCACGAGCGAGGCGCAGGTCGCCGGACGCACGCCGCCGTCGATCACGTCGCGCTCGCCCACGTCGGGCATCGTAGGCGGCGACGTGCGGTCAGTCGGAGGGCTGGAACCGCTTGAGGCGCAGCGAGTTCGACACGACGAACACGCTGGAGAACGCCATCGCCGCGCCGGCGATCGCCGGCGAGAGACGCCCGGCCATCGCGAGCGGGATCGCCAGCACGTTGTAGGCGAATGCCCAGAACAGGTTGCCCTTGATCGTCGCAAGCGTGCGCCGTGACAGGCGGATCGCATCGGCCGCCGACATCAGATCGCTCCGCACGAGCGTGAGGTCGCTCGCCTGGATCGCCGCATCGGTTCCCGACCCCATCGCGATGCCCAGGTCGGCCTGCGCGAGAGCAGCGGCATCGTTGACACCGTCGCCGACCATCGCGACACGGCGCCCGGCCGCCTGCAACTCGCTGACGACGGCGACCTTGTCGGACGGCAGCACCTCGGCATGGACGGTGTCGATACCGACCTGGCCGGCAACGGACCGGGCGGTGGCCTCGTTGTCACCGGTGAGCAGCACCGGTTCCAGCCCGAGCCCTCGCAGTCGGCGGATCGCTTCGGCGCTCGACGGCTTCACGGAGTCGGCCACCGCCAGATGCCCGAGCGGGGTGCCGTCGCCACGGAGTTCGACCACGGTCTCGCCCGGCGCGACGTCGACCGATGCCGACGGACGACCGACCTCGTACACGACGCCCTCGATCGAGCCACGTACGCCGCGACCGGGGTCGTTCGTGAAACCGGTGACCGTCGCGAGGTCGCCACACCGCTCCGAAGCCGCCGCCGCGATCGCCCTGGCGATCGGGTGCTCGCTGCTCGACTCGAGCGCTCCCGCGATCGCGAGCACCTCGTACTCGTCGTGACCGGGCACCGGCCGCACGTCGATCAGCGTCATCGAGCCGGTGGTCACGGTGCCCGTCTTGTCGAGCACGATCGTGTCGACCTGCCGGGTGTTCTCGAGGATCTCGGGTCCGCGGATCACGATGCCGAGCTGCGCCCCACGGCCGGTACCGACGAGCAGCGCCGTCGGGGTCGCCAGACCGAGCGCGCACGGGCAGGCGATGATCAACACCGCCACGGCGGCACTGAACGACCGCTCGACGTCGCCGGTGACCACCAACCAGCCGACGAGGGTGACGAGCGACAGACCGATCACGATCGGCACGAAGACCGCCGCCACCCGGTCGGCCAGACGTTGTACCGGCGCCTTGCCCGACTGAGCCGCCTCGACCATGCGGGCCATCTGCGCCAGCTGAGTGTCGGCCCCGACGAGGCGGGCCTCGACCACGAGCCGACCGTTCTCGTTCACGGTGGCACCGATCACGTCGTCGCCGGGGGCGACCTCGACCGGCACGCTCTCGCCCGTCACCAGCGAGCGGTCGATCGCCGAATACCCGTCGACGACCCGGCCGTCGGTGGCGATCTTCTCGCCCGGGCGGACCACGAAACGGTCGCCGACCCGCAGGTCGTCGATCGCCACCCGGTGCTCACGCCCGTCGGCGTCGAGCACCGACACGTCCTTGGCGCCCAGGTCGAGCAGCGCCCGCAGCGCATCGCCGGCCCGGCGCTTGGCCCTCGCCTCGAAGTACCGACCGGCGAGGATGAACGCCACCACGGTCGACGCCACCTCGAGGTAGATGTGGTGCCCGCCCTCGTCGCCGCGAACGTCGAGCGACATCGACATCGTCATGCCGATGTCACCGGCATCGGTGAACGACAACGCCCACACCGACCAGAGGTAGGCCGCGGTGACACCGACCGAGATCAGCGTGTCCATCGTGGCCTGGCCGTGGCGGAGGTTGAGCACCATCGCCCGGTGGAACGGCCACGCCGCCCACGTGGCGACCGGTGTCGCCAGCACCAGCGCCACCCACTGCCAGCCGTCGAACTGCAGCGCCGGGATCATCGACAGCAGGAGCACCGGCACCCCGAGCACGACGGCGACGACGAGCCGCTTGCGCAGATCGCGCCAGGCGGTCGGGCGGTCGACGTCGTCGGCCGGCAGGTGGGCGCCGTAGCCGGTCGCCTCGATCGTGGCGATCAGGTCGTCGACGTCGAGCTCGGACGCGGCCTCGGAGGGGATTTCGACGCGGGCCTGCTCGGTCGCGTAGTTCACCGTGGCGGTCACGCCGTCGAGCTTGTTGAGCTTCCGTTCGATCCGCGACGCGCAGGCAGCGCACGTCATGCCGGTGACGTCGAGTGTCACGGCGTCGAGGGTGACCGCGTCGAGCGACGTGGCGTCGACCCGGCGGCGGTGGTCTGCGGTGGAGGACATCGAGTGCTCAGGCGACGTCGAAGCCGGCTTCGTCGATCGCAGCCACGAGCGTGTCGCGGTCGAGCCCCGATCCGGTGACGGTGACGTCCTTGGTCTCGAGATCGACGGCGACATCGGTGACGCCGGCGACACCGCCGACCTCCTGCTTGACGGCCGCTTCGCAGTGGCCGCACGTCATGCCGGGGACGGAGAGGGTCAGGGTGTCGCTGTTCATGATTTCACCAATCGTTCGATGGCCTTGGAGGCCTCGGTGATGATCCGATCGGACTCGACGGCGTCGTCGGCCTGCACGGCGTTGGTGACGCAGTGTCGGAGATGGTCGTCGAGCAGTTGCACGGCGACGCCCTGGAGCGCTCTCGTCGCCGCCGACACCTGAGTGAGCACGTCGATGCAGTACGTGTCGTCGTCGACCATGCGCTGCAGGCCACGGATCTGGCCCTCGACCCGTCGCAGACGGGCGAGCACCGCCGTCTTGTCGTCGTGATACCCCGGTGTCGCCATGCGACCTACCCTACCGGACCGGGGTCGGATACCCTACCGGGGTACCCCTCACGCTACCGAACCCGCTCAGTCCGACGGGACGAGCAGCTTCTCGGCGAGGAAGTCGAGGACCCGCTGCACGCTCGGCTCGTCCCGCTGCTCGGTCAGTACCGAGTGATCCTGCCACGACGTGCTCGGCAGCTCGACGGCGATGAATGCGTCGCCGAGCTTGTCGCGCAGGGTGTCGAACCGGGTGCCGACCATCCGGTCGTCGATGAAGCGCAGCCCGAGCACCTGACAGCCGTGCTCGGCCCGCTCGATCACCGCGGCCTCGTCGTCGGGCGAGAGGCCGAGGTTGCCGCTCCCCTCACCCCGACCGCGGCGCCATCGGGAACGAGTGCTGCGACAGCACGGGCGCGACCATGATGTCGTCGACCATCATCCCCAGCGCGAATCCGCCGCTGAAGCACATGCCCACCGCCCCGACGCCCGGGCCACCCGACCTCGTCGTGCAGACGCCGGGCGAGCGCCCGCAGCCACGGGGTGATCGGGGTCGTGCGGTTCAAGCGCCCACGCCGTGATCTCCTTCGACGACGCACACCTTGGCGAGACTCGCCAACGTGTAGGGCATGCTCACCGGCTTGCCCGGGGTGCCGACGAGGTCGGGCATCACCACCGTGAAGCCGCGCTCGACGACGTCGTTCGCGAAGTCGACCACCGTGGGCGTGATGCCCGGGATCTCGTGGATCACGATCACGCCGGGGCCGCTCCCCCGCCGGTACGTGTCGTGGCGGAACCCGGCGGCGGAAAACGACGCCCGCTCCCAGCCGTCGAGGACGTCGCCTCGGTCGGTCGAATCGGTCATGCCAGCCTCCGAACGGCGTCGAGCGCCTTCTCGGCGAGGTCGATCGTGCCGGTTCGCACCAGTTCGAGCGCCTCGGGGTCGTTCTGGTCGCCCATCGCACCGTGGAGGTAGCGGGCGTACACGCCCTCGCTGATCACGGCGAGCCGCCACGACGAGAAGGCCACGTAGTAGTCGATCCGCGAGACGTCGCGGCCGGTGCGCCGTGCGTATCGCTCGACGACGTCGGCGTACGACAGGAACCCGGGCGCGGCGGTCGGGTCGTTGTGACGGCCCTCGCCGTCGGGCCCGACCCAGTAGACACCCAGGTACCCCAGGTCGGCGAGCGGATCACCGAGCGTGCACAACTCCCAATCGAGCACCGCCGCCACCCGACCGGACGACACGTCGACGAGGCAGTTGCCGAACCGGAAGTCGCCGTGCGCGATCGACACGCCCCGCTGTTCGGGAACGTTGGCGGCGAGATGGTGTGCGACCTCTTCGATCGCCGCGATCTCCCGCGTCTTCGAGTTCTCCCACTGTGTCGACCAGCGTTTGATCTGACGTTCGACGTAACCCTCTCGACGGGCGAGGTCGCCGAGGCCGATCTCGTCGACGTCGGCCGCGTGGAGGTCGGCGAGCACGTCGATCAGGTGCTCACACGCCGCCGCTCGCAGCTCGATCGGGAGCAGTTCGGCCTGCTCGGGCGAGTCGAGCACGACACCGTCGACGAACTCCATCACGTAGAACGGCGAGCCGTTCACCGCCTCGTCGGTGCAGAGGCCAAGCGTCCGCGGCACCGGCACAGCGGTCCGGCCGACGGCGGAGATGATGCGGTGCTCACGAGCCATGTCGTGGGCGGTCGCCAGCACGTGTCCGGTCGGGGGCCGGCGCAGCACGTACCGCCCATCCCTACCGTCGGTCACCCGGAACGTCAGGTTGGACCGACCGCCGACGATCAGCTCGAACCGGAACGGTGCGACGGCACCCTCGATGTTCGCAGCCAGCCAGTCACTGACCCGTTCGACGTCGATCCCCTGCACGGCGACCGACCGTAGCGTCGGCCCGCGCCGGACGGACCAGCCCGCGACGGCCGCTGCTTCAATGGGCGTGGGCTCGGACGGCGGTGGCGAACGCATCGACCTCCGCGTCGGACGTCGCCCACGACGTCACCATCCGCGCGAGCAGTTCGTCGTCGCCGATCCGCTCGTCGGCGGGGAGTGCGTCGGGATACCACTCGTACATCGAGACGCCGGCCGCGGTCAGCGACTCGAACAACGGCCGGTCGACGAGGACGAACGTCTCGTTGGACTGGCACGCCCACGCGAGACGGATGCCCGGGAGGTCGGCGAGCTCCCGCCGAAGTCGTTCGGCAGCTGCGTTCGCGTGTCGGGCGAGATCGAGCCAGTGGTCGTCGGCGAGCCACGCCACGAACTGCGCGCCGTACAGTCGAGCCTTGGACGTGAGGTGGCCGGTCCGCTTGAGGCGGTACCCGAAGTCGTCGGCGAGCGACCGGTCGAAGAAGACGATCGCCTCGGCGGCGACCGCACCGTTCTTCGTGGCGCCCAGGCACATCACGTCGACGCCCGCCCGCCAGGTGAGATCACCGGGATGTACGTCGAGCGCCGCGACGGCGTTCGCGAAGCGGGCGCCGTCGAGGTGCACCCGGAGGTTCGCGTGTCGGGCGACGGCGGCCAGCGCCGCGATCTCGTCGGCCGCGTACACCTGCCCGCACTCGTTGGCCTGCGTGATCGACAGCGCACGGGCCCGGACGTTGTGGGGTGCATCGGCCGGCAGCCGACCGAGCATCGACTCGACGGCCTGCGGGTTCAGCCTGACGTCGCGTTCGGGCACCGGCATCATCGCTGCGCCGCCGGTGAACAGCGACGGACCCGTCGACTCGTCGAGGAGCACGTGCGCCTGGTGGTGGCAGATCACACCATCCCATGGTTGCACCATCGCCGACAGCGCCAGCATGTTCGCCGCCGTACCACTCGACACGAAGTACGCCTCGAGGTCGGTGTCGAACGTGGCACGGAGCACCTCGTTCGCCGTGGCGGTGTGGTGATCGTCGCCGTACGCGTCGTCGTGGCGGCGATAGGCCTCGGTGATCGCCGCGAGCACTCGTTCGGACGCACCCGCCTGGTTGTCGCTGCCGAAGATCATCGGCGGACAGTCTGCCGGGCGATCGCAGTCGCGGTTGAACTCGAGGCACCGGTGGCAGAGCTCCCGCCTCCAACCTGGTGTCGCCAGACCAGGGATCAGCGAAGCTGATTCGGGATCAGATCTCTCGAGTGCAAGGCGCGGTGAGGCCGAGCTGACTTGGGTCAGCGAGCGCCGAGACGCAACGCAGCAATCGGGCGATCTGGCCCGAATCAGCCCGGGCGGCCGACGGCGGTGACCTTGCCCCAGCTGACGCTTGCGGTCTTCACGACGCTGCCCGAGTTGGGAGCGTGGACGAGCTGACCACCGCCGAGGTAGATGCCGACATGGCTGATCGGCGAGTAGTAGAAGATCAGGTCGCCCGGCTGGGCGGCCGCCGGCGACGACGCGGGGCGTTGCCGCCGCCTGAGCTCGCGAGTTGCGTGGCAGGTACACGCCGGCCTGACCCCAGGCGTAGTGCGTGAGACCCGAGCAGTCGAACGACACGCCCGGCTTCGAGGTGGCGTACACGTACTTCACGCCCTGCTGATTCATGGCGGCCTGCACTGCGATGCCGGCGAGGCCGGACACGGCCGGTGCCGCTGCAGGAGCCGGTGCCGGCGTGGACGAGCCGCCACCGCTGTTGCCACCGCCACCGCTGTTGCCGCCGCCACCGCCGGTCGACTGCGTGGCGTCACCGCCGCCACCACCGTCGTTGCCGCCGCCACCGCCGCCACCGCCGCCACCCGTGGCAGCAGCCTGCTGTGACGCCAGTTCGGCCTGGAGTCGGGCGAATGCCTCGTCGGCCCGACGCTGTTCCTCTTCGGCGATCAACTCGCCGAGCCGCGCCTCGGCCTCGGCCCGGCGCTCGACGAACTGCGCCGTGAGCTCCTCGGTCTGCTGGCGCTTCTGTTCGATCGTGACCTTCAGGGCCTCGACTTCTTCGCGCTTCTGCTCGAGGTCCTTGCGCTCCTCGTCGAGGTCGGCGACGAGTTCGTCGAGATCGTCGGTCGTCGTGGTGCCGACGGTGAGGGCGACCCGGCTGTACTGATCTTTCGCCAGGGTGTCGCCGTAGAGCTCGGCGTTCGAGAACAGCGGGCCGAGCACGTCGCCGCCCGAACCGGTGAACGCACGGATGGCCACCTCGGACAGGTCGCCGCGCAATGCGTTGAGCTCGGCTTCCTTCGCGGCGACCCGCTTCTCGGCTGCGACGACGTCCTTGTCGAGCTGACGGAGGTTGTCCTCGGCCTCGGCCCAGTCCTCGGCGAGGATGTCGGCCTGCGTGTGGAGCCGGTCGAGTTCGTCGACGATGCGCTCGACCTCGCGGCGCTGATCGGCGACGGACGCCTGAGCGACCTCGGGGAAGGCGGTCGGGACCACGAAGGCGAGCGCGGACGCGACGACGAGCAGCTGTGAAAGACGACGTTTCATAGGACGAGCAGAGAGTGTACCGAACATGACGAACACGTTGCGACCGCGCGGAGATTGTTTCGATATCGAGTTGATGCGGGCGAAACCCGGCCCGAAACCGACATCTTCCCGTCACACGGCGACATCGCGGGCCGCACCTCCGACTACTCCCACTCGATCGTGCCGGGCGGCTTCGACGTGATGTCGTAGGCCACCCGGTTGATGCCGGGCACCTCGTTGATGATCCGCTGCGACATCTTCTCGCAGCAGGTCGTACGGCAGCCGTGCCCAATCGGCGGTCATCGCATCGTCGCTCGTGACGGCACGGACGATGATCGGGTGGCCGTAGGTGCGCTCGTCGCCCATCACGCCGACCGATCGGATGTCGGGCAGCACGGCGAACGCCTGCCAGATCTCCCGCTCGAGCCCGGCCCTGCGATCTCCTCACGGACGATGGCGTCGGCCTCCTGCAACGTTGCGACCTTCTCGGGCGTGACCTCGCCGATGATCCGCACCCCGAGACCCGGGCCCCGGGAACGGTTGCCGCCACACCATCTCGTCGGGCAGACCGAGCTCGGTGCCGAGCTCGCGCACCTCGTCCTTGAACAGGTCGCGCAGCGGCTCGACCAGCTCGAGCGTCATGTCCTCGGGCAGCCCGCCGACGTTGTGGTGGCTCTTGATCACGTCGGCCGTGCCATCGGCGCCGCCACTCTCGATCACGTCGGGATACAGCGTGCCCTGCACGAGGAACTGCGCATCGGTCGAGGCCGCCGGTGTGCTCTTCGAAGATCCGGATGAACTGCTCGCCCGATGATCTTGCGCTTCGGCCTCGGGCTCGGTCACGCCGGCGAGCGCCTCGAGGAACCGGTCGCCGGCGTCGACGTGGATCAGCTCGAGGTGCATGTTGCGCCCGGATAGGTCTCGACGATCTGCGCGCTCTCGTCCTTGCGCATCAGCCCCGTGTCGACGTAGATGCACGTGAGCTGATGCGCCGATCGCGCGGTGCACGAGCGCCGCGGCGACCGACGAGTCGACGCCGCCCGACAGCCCGCAGATCGCACGCTCGATCGCCGACCTGCTCGCGGATCGCGGCGACCTGCTCCTCGATGACATTGCGCCATCTTCCAGTCGGGGCGGCAGCCGGCCAGGTCGTGCAGGAACGTGCGGAGCACCGTCATGCCGTGGGGCGAGTGCACCACCTCGGGGTGGAACTGCACGCCCCAGATCCGGCGGTCGTCGTGTTCGAGCACGGCGACGGGCGCGTCCTTCGTCGACGCGGTCGCCCGAAACCCGGCCGGCACCTCCGTGATCGCGTCGAAGTGGCTCATCCACACGTCGTGTTCGGACGGCACGTCGGCGTGTAGCACCGACGACTCGGCCGTTCGCTCCAGGTGGGCCCGGCCGTACTCGCCCGCCAGACCCCGGCCGACGGTGCCACCCAGCTGCGTGGCGATCAGCTGGGCGCCGTAGCAGATCCCGAAGATCGGCACGCCGAGCTCGTAGATGTCGGGATCGAGACGCGGCGTGCCCTCGATGTTCACGCTCGCCGGGCCGCCCGAGAGGATGATGGCGGCCGGAGCACGGTCACGAACCTCGTCGGCCGAGATCCGGTGCGGCACGATCTCGGAGAACACGTCGAGCTCGCGCACGCGCCGTGCGATCAGCTGGGCGTACTGCGCACCGAAGTCGACGACGAGCACCGTGTCGTGCTCGGGACGGTCGGGGGCGTCGTCGGCCGGACGGTGGGGGGCGGCGTCGTCGTTCAAGTCACCGATGGTAGACAACGGAGGTGTCCGAACCGACGAGCCTCCGCCGAGTCGTCCGCTCGCGGCCCGTGCTGTTCTGGGCGTACGCGGCGGTCAGCTTCGTGCTGCTCCTCGTGCTCATGTACGTCGTCGCCGACCGAGCGACGCAGCCGGCGTCGACGCCGCCGTTCGTCGAGACCGCAGTCGTCGAGTCGAGGGTGCCCGGCGCACTCGACAACGAATTCGTTCCGGTCGATCGCGACATCAGCGAGTGCATCAGCGCGATCCCGAAGCCCGGATGCGGCAGTGAGGCCCGGGGTGGTTGGCGGCAGGGCCTCGTGCTGGTCGCGATCCTCGCCGGTCTCGCGCTCATCGCGTGGCGCATCGTGGCGGGCGCGCGAAAGGCCCGCCGGGTCGAATCGCCGACCTCGTGACCGCCGGCATCGACGAACGACACGGCCGGCCGGCCGTCGCCGCCGAGACCCACGTACGGGTACCGTTGGGGCGGTGACGCCCGAGGACTTCCGCAAGCACGGCCACGAGCTGATCGACATGATCGCCGAATACCTCGAAGGCGTCGCCGAGCAGCGCATCGTCCCCGACATCGATCCGGGCGACGTGCGGGCGATGCTGCCGGAACACCCACCGACCGAGCCGGAGTCCTGGGAGAGCGTGATGGCCGACGTCGAGCGGGTGGTCGTGCCGACGATCACGCACTGGCAGCACCCGAACTGGTTCGCGTACTTTCCCTCGAACACGTCCTACCCCTCGATCCTCGGTGAGCTGCTCTCGGCGGGGCTCGGTGTGCAGGGCATGAGCTGGGTCACGTCGCCGGCATGCACCGAGATCGAGACGCTGATGCTCGACTGGATGCAGGAGCTGCTCGATCTCCCCGACCGATTCCGTTCCACGAGCGAGCACGGCGGTGGCGTGATCCAGGGCTCGGCGAGCGAAGCCGCCCTCGTGGCGATCCTCGCCGCACGATGGCGGGCGACCGACGGTGCGGTCAACGCCGACGGCGACACCGGTCGTCTCACCGCCTACACCACCTCGCAGGCGCACTCCTCGGTCGAGAAGGGCCTGCGGATCGCGGGGATCGGCAGCGACCGGATCCGGATCGTCGATCACGACGACGAATTCGCGATGTCCCCGGCCGCACTCGCCGGCGGCCGTCGCCGCCGACGTCGCGGCCGGCCTGGTGCCGTTCTTCGTGTGCAGCACACACGGCACGACGTCGTCCCTGGCCTTCGACCCGACCGATGCGGTCGCCGACATCTGCGCCGAACACCGGATCTGGCTCCACGTCGACGCGGCCATGAGCGGCATCGCCGCGCTGGCGCCCGAGTACCGCTGGGTCAACGCCGGCGTCGACCGCGCCGACAGCTACGCCACGAACCCCCACAAGTGGATGGGCGTGAACTTCGACTGCACGTTGTTCTGGACCGCCGATCGCGCGGCGCTGCTCGGCGCGCTGAGCATCCTGCCCGAGTACCTCCGCTCACAGGCTGCGGAGTCGGGCCGGGCCATCGACTACCGCGACTGGCAGGTGCCACTCGGTCGCCGCTTCCGGGCGCTGAAACTGTGGTTCACGATCCGCCTCGACGGCATCGAGTCGATTCGCGAGCGGATCCGGCGTGACGTGTCGCTCACGCAGGACCTCGCGAGCTGGGTCGGCGACGACGACCGGTTCGAGATCGTCGCTCCCCACCGTCTGAACCTGCTCTGCCTCCGCGTGGCGGGCGACGGCGCGACCGACGCATTGATCGACGCCGTCAACGACGCCGGCGACTCGCACGTGACCCGCACGGTGCTCGACGGCCGCAGCGTGCTTCGCGTCAGCATCGGGGCCCGCACCACCGAGCGCGAACACGTCGAGGGGTTGTGGGCCCAACTCGCTCGGATCGCGCCCGCAACGGGCTGATCAGGCTGTTCGGGACGGAACCGGATCACTCGTGACCGGCTCGCCGTCGTCGTCGCCCTCACGTCCCGGCAGGTGGATCGTGAATCGCAACGACAGGACGGCGAGAAACGCGACCAGCAGCAGCCCGATCTTCAACGCACCGAGCTGCGCGTCCCGGTAGTCGTCGACCACCTCGTTCGTCTGGTCCTCAGGGACGCCTGCGTCGAGGAGCACGGCCTCGACGTCGTCGGCGGCGACGAAGTTGCCCCCGGCCGACACCGAGACCTCGATCGCTTCGCTCAACTCGCTCGAAATCTGCTCGTTGCTCGAGACGTTGTCGACGAAGGCCACCAGCAGCGCACTGATCACGACGGCGCCGATCAACGCCGTTCCCATCGACGACCCCAGCTGCTGGGCCGTGTACTGCAGACCGCCGGCCTCGCCACGCTCGTCGTCGGACACCGAGGACTGCACGACGTTGCCGAGCTGCGAGGCGATCAACCCCATCCCCACGCCGAGGATCGCCAGCGCGATCGAGAACGGCACACCGTCGAGCTCGGGCTCGATCGTGCCGAGCATCGCGAACGCCGCCACGACCAGCAGCGCGAACCCCGCGCGCACCACCGAGCGAGCGCCGAAGCGACCGGTGAGCGCCGGACCGCTCGCCGACGTCACGAACATCGTGATCGAGATCGGCAGCATCCGGATGCCGGTCTCGAGCGCGTCGTACCCGAGCACGATCTGCAGATAGAGCGGCAAGGTGAAGAAGATGCCGAGCAGGATCAGGTTCTGGCTGAGGAAGCAGTTCAGACCGGAACGGAGCGGCAGGATCTCCAGCAGGCGCAGCCGGACGAGCGGATCGAGTCCGAGCCGTTCACGCCGCCGCTGCCAACCGACGAAGGCGTACAGCACCAGCACGCCGACGAGCACCACGAACGGAGTGAGCGCGAACCCGAACGGTTCGATCGGCGACTGCTTGGGTTGGATCCACCCCCACGAGCTCGCCTGCAGCAGGGCGAACACGATCAGGCCGAGGCCGAGCGCCGACAGCACCGATCCGACGACGTCGAGTCTCGGCCGGCGCCCCTCGATCGGTGCGTCGCCGATCAGCCGCACCGTGGCGATGATGATCAACGCGATGATCACCTCGCCGACGAAGACCCACCGCCACGACAGATTGGCCGTGAAGAACCCTCCGACGATCGGTCCGACGGCGATGCCGACCCCCGACACGCCCCCGATGACGCCGAAGGCAGCCACACGGTCGCGGCCCTCGTAGTTCGCCGCGATCAGGGCGACGAGCGCGGGCAGCACCGAGCGCGGCGCCGATCCCTTCGAGCACCGACCAGCCGACGAGCAACGACGCGACGCTCCACGACACGGCGGTCAGTGCCGAGCCGGCACCGTAGATCACGAGCCCGATCGCGAACGTGCGGCGTCGACCGAGAATGTCACCGATCCGGCCACCGGTGATCATCAGCGTCGCCATCACGAGCGCGTACAGCGTGATCACGGCCTGGATCGTGGTGACCGTCGTGTCGAAGTCCTCGACGAGCTGGCTGATCGACACGTTCATGACGGCCTGATCGAGCACCATCAGGAACTGCGCCAGCGACAACACGACCAGCGCTCCCCACTTCCGCATGGCGGCGAACGTAGCAGCGGTGCCGGATGCCGAGCCGCTACGGCGCTCAGCTGCCGCGGCGAAGCACGCGCGTCAGCAGGTCGACGAGCATGTGGGCGGTCGCGCCCCAGACCGTTTCGTCGTCGAGTTCGAAGAAGTGGAGCGTCCGGTCGGTCGGGCCGATCCCCCACACCTCGGACCGGTAGGTGTCGGGCCGGGTGAACTCGCGCAGGGGCACCCACAGCACCCGGTCGACCTCCATGGTCTGCGGCTCGAGGGGAACCGGTTCGTCGACGGTCGCGACCTTGGGCACGATGTAACTGCGGCTGACCACGGTGTTCAGGTGTTCGAGTTCGCCGCGCACCGACACGGTGTCGGGCGCGAGCCCGACCTCCTCGTGCGCCTCGCGCAGCGCGGTGTCGACCGGTGTCTCGCCCGGGTCCGTGCGCCCGCCCGGAAAGCTGATCTCACCCTTGTGGCTGCGCATCTCCCACGAGCGCCGCGTGAGCAGCACCTCGGGCCCGTCCGGTCCGGGGGCGAGCGCGATCAGCACCGCCGAGTGCCGTGCGTTCGGGAACGACGGCAGCGATGGTCGTTCGGTCTCCGGCACCGCTGCGACGACGTCGTCCAGACCGGGCGCCGCGTCGATCTCCCACGGTGCGGGCGGTCCCGGCGCCCACCGCTCGGGCCGCGGGACGATCTGGCGTCCGCCCGGACGGCGCCCGGGGTTGGTCGCCATGTCGCGTCGCCCCGGTCGGATCAGCCGGTGGTGACCGACGGGGTCCAGCCGCTGTCGACGAGTTCCTGCAGCACCTCGGGGAGGCCGGCCGTCTTCAGATTGGCCAGCACCTTGCCCGGCTGCTGCTCACCGCGCTCGAACTCCTCCCAGGCGCTGAGAAGCTTCGTGAGATCGGGGGCCGGACGCTCGAACGACATGGGATCAGCCTACGGGCCGAGTCCGCCCGTTGCGTTTTGTCCGAATTTTCCCTATCATCCGAGAAATGTCGGACGTTACTCGCCGGGACTACGACCTCGCGGACGAGGCCCCGGTCTCCGAGCCGAACCAGCTCAAAGCGCTGTCCGACCCGCTCCGGATGCAGATCTGCGACCTCGTCCTCGAGCGGGCGATGTCGGTCACCGAGCTCGCCGACCGGGTCGACCGCCCGAAAGGTACGGTCGCCTACCACGTCGACGTGCTCGTCGCGGCCGGGCTGCTCAACGTGGTGCGAACCCGCAGGGTCCGTGCCATCGACGAACGGTTCTACGGTCGGGTCGCCCGGACGTTCGTGTTCTCGCACGCCGACGAGCCGAGTCTCCCGTTCCTCGCCAGTGTGGCCTCCGAGGCGGACCCCGAGCTGTCCCGGCGAGACGACGTGCCGGGCATCACCACGCTTCGCCACGCCCGCATCCCGTTCGAACGAGTCGAAGAGTATCGGCAACGGCTCCTCGACCTGGCGCTCGAGTTCATCGACGAACCCCGCGAGGGCGACGTGGAATTCGGGCTGTACCTCGCGCTGTATCCCACCTCACGGAGCACCCGATCGCCTGCACCCGTCGACGAGGCGTCGCCGTGAGCGACACGAACGCCCGGATCGACGCTCAGGATCCGGCTGAGCGGGAGACCTCCACGCCGGCGGGCAGGGATCGCCTCGGCGCCAGCTACTACAAGCTGTTCACCGGCACCGTCGTCTCCAACCTCGGCGACGGCATGGCCACCGTGGCGTACCCCTGGTTGGCATCGGCGATCACTCGCAACCCGCTCCTGATCGCGCTCGTCGCCGTCGCCCAGCGCCTGCCGTGGCTGCTGTTCACGCTGCCCGCCGGTGTGATCACCGACCGGGTCGACCGCCGCAGGGCGATGGTCTCGATGGACGTGTTACGAGGTGTGCTCACGCTCGTCGTCGCGTTCGCGGTGCTCGACCAGCAGGCCATGCTCCCGGGTCCCGACGAGGTCGACGCCGTGACGGGCACCCGGTCCGGTCTGTTCCTGCTGATCATCGGGGCGACGTTGCTGTTGGGTATGGCCGAGGTGCTGCGCGACAACTCCAACCAGACGATCATGCCCAACATCGTGCAGCCCCATCAGCTCGAGAAGGCCAACGGTCGCATCTGGAGCGTCGAGGGGGTCATGCAGACGTTCGTCGGTCCGCCACTCGGGTTCGGTCCTGCTGCTCGTCGCGTTCTCCGTGCCGTTCTTCGTCGACGCCGGCACGTTCTTCGTCGCGGCAGCGATGGTGTTCCTCATCCCTGGGTCGTTCCGGGCCAAGCGCGACGACACGCAACCGAAGCAGACGTTCCGTCAGGAGCTCTCCGAGGGTGTCCGGTGGCTGATGGGCCACAGCCTCCTGCGGCCGATGGCGATCATCCTCGGGCTGATGAACGCAGCCGCCATGATCCACGGGGCCACGTTCGTGCTGTTCGCACAGGACGTGATGGGCGTCGGGCCCTTCGTATTCGGCATCATCGGATTCGGCGGCGCGATCGGCGGCCTGATCGGCGGGTGGATCGCGCCGTCGATCAGCGAACGACTCGGCAGCGGCACCGCGCTGGCGGTCTCGGTGGGTGTGATGACGATCGTGCCGCTGCTCATCGGACTGATCGCCACCTGGCCCGTCGTACTGGTGCTCTTCGGCATCGAGTCACTCTTCATCATCCTCTGGAACGTCATCACCGTCAGTCTGCGCCAGACGATCATCCCGGAAGGTCTGCTGGGGCGGGTCAACAGCGTCTACCGCTTCTTCGCCTGGGGCATGATCCCGTTCGGCGCGGCAGCCGGCGGCATGCTGGTGTGGGTCGTCGAACGACTCGCCGATCGTGACCTCGCGCTCCGGTCCACCTGGTTCGCAGCGTCGGCGATCTTCGCCGCGATCTTCGTGTTCGTGCGGGCGAAACTGACGACGGAGAAGATCGAGGCCGCCCGCGACGCGGCTACTGCGACTTCTTCTTGATCGTCTTGAAGGCGTTGCCGGCCATCCGACCCGCCGACCTGCCGACGTCCTCGCTCTTGATGCTCGCTCGATCGGCACGACGTTGTTGCCGGCCCGGGCGCTCGGCCCAGTCGGTGTAGAACCACAGGAACCCGAGCGGCACCAGGATCACGAGCATGATCAGGCGCCCACCCGGCGGTACCGGCGTCCAGGGTTGGAGGGCGGCGACCAGGATCACGACCATCACCACGAGGTCGAGCCATCGATGCAGGCGACGGCCGACCCACTTGAAGGCTCCGAGCGGGCCGCGCGCGATCGCGGCGTTGAGCAGGACGAGCACGCCCGCTACCGCCGGAACGACCGGATCCTTCTCCTGGAGACCCTGGGCGATCAACGCCACACCGATCAGGTACTCGGCGAGCTGATGGATCCAGAACGGACGCATCGCTCGTTCGGCCATGCCGGAACGCTAGCCCTCGCGCTCAGGCCGGCAGCAGGGATCGGCACTCGACGATCGCGTTGGCGACGGCCGGGTCGTTGAAGTCGAGGTCCCCGAACAGCTGCTCGCCGGTCGGATCGGCCAGCACATCGGCAACGGTGACCGGCTCGAGATCGACCCCCTGTTCGATCAGGCAGTCGAAGAAGGCGACGATCAGCTCGACGTCGCTCTCGCCCGCCGGCACGAAGAAGTCGGTGTCGGCATCGTCGGCACAGCTGCCACCCTCGTCGGGTACCTCAAGATCGATCAGGTAGGCACCGACCACCTCCGACACGCACTCGATGCTGGTGTAGGCGGTGTGCCCCTCGGCCTCGACCGAGTAGAGCACGCCCGACTCGAGCGAGTCGGCCATCTCGACCGACCACTCGTACGGCGTCGCAGGGTCGCCGGTGGTGCCGATCACGAGGATCGGCGCGGCTCCGGCGGCCGGGCCCAGCACGAGCGGGTCGATCGCGTCGTCGATCCCGAGGCATCCGGTCGATGCGCGCAGTGCGTCGTCGAAGTAGCGCGAACCGGCGGCGACCGCGTCGGCCTCCTGCCAGGTCGAATCGACGTCGGGTCGGGCGGCATCGTCGGCGCAATTGATGAACGCGTTGGCCTCGGTCTGGTTCGCGTAGCTCCCGTCCGGCCTGCGGCCGAGGTAGTTGTCGGCCAGCACCTGGAACAGCGAGCCGTCGGCGACGGTGTCGGCGAGGTAGATGGCCTGGGCCAGGAACGGCCAGGCGTCCTTGCTGTACAGGGCCGAGATGATGCCGAGATCGAGTTCACCCGGTGTCAGCACCCGTTCCGGATCGTCGGTCGTGAACGAGCCGGCCCGGGCGATCTCGGCGCGGACGGCGGCGGCGACATCGAGGGTGGGGCCGAGCTCCTGGAGCAGGCAGTCCGGGTCCGCGTCGCACGCCGCCGCGAAGTTCTCGAAGGCGTTGTCGAATCCGGCGCCCTGGTCGGCGCCGAGTTGCGCCAGGTCGGTCGTGGGCTTCACGGCGCCGTCGAGCACCAACGCCCTCACCCGGTCGGGGAACAGCTCGGCGTAGGTCGCCCCCAGTCGGGTGCCGTACGAGAACCCGACGTAGCTGAGTTGTTCGTCGCCGAGCGCGGCCCTGATGAGGTCGAGGTCACGGGCCGCATTGTTGGTACCCACGTACTGGCCCAGCGCACCGGGCTCGGCGGTGCAGGTCCCGAGATCGGTGAGCGACGAAGCGAGCAACGCATCCCACGCGGCCCGGTCGCCGTCGGCGACCAGCTCGACCCCGTCGTCGAGCACGAGGTCGCACTCGACCGCGGCGCTCGCCCCGACCCCACGCGGGTCGAAGCTGACCAGATCGAAACGGTCGGCGACGTCCGGCGGGATCGCGAAGACCGCGAATTCGAGGAACTCGATGCCCGATCCACCCGGTCCGCCCGGGTTGAACACGAGCGACCCGATCCGGTTCGCCGGATCGCCCGCAGGCTGCCGGGCGAGGGCGATGTCGATCGCCTGCCCCTCGGGATCGGCGTGGTCGAGCGGCACGGCGAGCGTCGAGCACTCCAGGCCCTCGATGCCGTCGCACGACGACCAGCCGAGTTCGGACACGTCGGCGACCGTTGGCACCGCCGTGGTGGTCGTGGGGTTCGAAGTCGTCGTGGTGGTCTCGGAGGAGGCACCGGACGTGTCCTCCTCGGTGCTGTCCTCGGCCGACCCGTTTCCGTCTGCGGACTCGGTCGCTTCCTCGGCGGTGTCGTCGGACGCCGATGGGGTCGAGTCCGACCCCGTCGTCGACAGCGCCTCCGCTGCTGCACGCGGCCGCGATCACAGAAGCGGCCAGCAGGACGGCGAGACGACGCATGGTCGCCAGGTTACGGACTCCCTTTGCGTCCCGCTGGCAACCGCTCACACGTTCGGTGCACGTCGGCGGCGATGTGCGATCGCGGCCAGGAGAGCTCCCACGAGCGCCAGTGTGAAGGCGATCCGTACCGTTGGCCACGGCGAGCCGCCGGTCCGCGGGATCGATGCCGAGGCGAGCGGGAAGCTGTCGAGATCGACCGACTGCCCCGCCGCCAGGTCGACGGTGATCGAGGCCGGTCCCATCAGGCTCAGCGAGGTCGGCAGCGAGCCGGTGTCGATGTCGATGCGGTATCGACCGGCCGGCAGGTTCGGGAACGAGAAGTTGCCGTCGGCGTCACTGGTCGCGGTCTGCTGGACATCGTCGCTGGTCCCGAGCTGGCCGTCGGGACCGGCCCAGGTGATCGTGAATCCGACGCCGCCGACACGCAGTTCGGTCGGATCGATCGCGCCGTTGCGATTCGAGTCGACCCACACCGTGTCGGCGATCGAGCCGGTTCCCGTGTAGCCGAAGTCGTTGTCGGGGCTGCCTTCGGTGGTGAGCGTCACGCGGTGGCTGCCGTCGAGCGTGCCGTCCGGGTCGAACGTTGCCCGGTCGAGCCCTGCCGGCAGCGTGGACTCGTCGACGCGCACGGAGTACACACCGGTCGGGACGTCGGTGAACTCGTAGAAGCCCGAGCCGTCGGTGGTGGCCGTGGCGATGACCTCGCCATCGTCGTCGAGCAGTTCGACGAGGACGCCGGCCAGCTCGAGTTCGGACGGATCGCGGTCGCCGGCGGCGTCGACGTCGTACCAGACGGTGCCGCTGATGAAGGTGAGTGGCGCATAGCCGATCGGTTCGGCGTCGGTGGTTTCACCCGCCGTGGCCGTCACGGTGTGCGGGTCGTTGCCGGTGCTGAGCTCCACTCCGGCGGGCACCGTGCTGTCGACGACGTCGATCGTCACGTCACCGGCCAGTACGTCGTCGGCGGTGTAGTTGCCGTCGGCGTCGGTGACGACGGTGAACACGTCGCCGGTCTCGTCGATCACCTCGACGGTCACACCGGGAATGCCCGGTTCGTCGGGGTCCTGGATCCCGTCGCCGTCGGTGTCCTCGAACACGACGCCGGTGACCGACGCCTCGGGGCGCACGCCGAAGTCGAGGTCGAGGTTCTCCTCGGCGGCCGCCAGCGTGATCGTGGTCGTGTCGTCGGGAACCCCGTCGAGGTCCGACACCGAGACGTGCCCGGTCGGCAGGGTCGACGGATCGATCGACACCGTGACGTCGCCTGCGGGAAGGTTGTCGAATCGGTACTGCCCGTCACCATCGGTCGTCGTGCTGATCTCGAAGCTCACGCCCGTCGCAGGATCGAGGAACTGCAGCGTCACCGTCACGCCCGGCACGCCGCTCTCGCCGGCGTCGATGATGCCGTCCGCGTCGAGGTCGAGCCAGACGGTGTCGCCGACCGCTGCGGTGCCGGTGAACGAGAAGTCCCGGTCGAGATCGTCGGTGACGCCCGAGCCGAGCGTCGTGGTCGACGTGAGGTCGGCCGTGCCGTCGGGGTCGAAGACCGGATCGAGGCCTGCGGGGAGGTCGGTCGCTGC
Source organism: uncultured Acidimicrobiaceae bacterium (assembly GCA_963827775.1). GTDB lineage: Bacteria > Actinomycetota > Acidimicrobiia > Acidimicrobiales > Ilumatobacteraceae > Ilumatobacter. The sequence continues at coordinate 55,100 of CAWHCI010000005.1, forward strand.
GATGGCGACCGTGAAGTCACCGTCGGGCAGGTTGCCGAAGAGGTAGGTGCCGTCGGCGGCCGTGGTGGTGGTGAGCACCATGTCGGGGCCGCCCGTGGGGTTGACCCACGTCAGCGTCATGGTGACCCCCACGATTCCGGTGTCACCGCCGGCGGCGTCGACGATCGCGCCGCCCAGGCCGTCGCGGTCGTACCAGACGGTGTCGCCGATGGTGCCGGCGCCGTTGTAGCCGAAGTCCTGGTCGCGGTCGACCTGATCGACGGCGGTCAGCGTGACCTCGGACGTGTGCGGCGTCGCGGTGCCGTCGGCGTCGAACACCGGCAACAGGCCGGCGGGGAGAGCGGTATCGGTCACGGTGACCGTCAGCGGAACGTCGAGCGGGAGGTTCGAGACGTAGTACGTGCCGGCCGGGTCGACCGATCCGTCGCCGTCGACGTCGGTGGTGCCGTCGCCCGTCGTGGTGGTCACCAACAGGTCGTCGGTCGTGCCGGCGATGCCGTCGGGGCCCGGTGACGTGATCGTGATCGGGATGCCCGCCAGTCCCGGCTCGCCGGGGTCCTGTACGCCGTCGCCGTTCTGGTCGACCCAGACCGTGTCGCCGACCGCTCCGCCGGCGGTGAAGGAGAAGTCCTGGTCGAGGTCCTGCGGGGTGATCGCGTCGAGCGCGACCGCCGACATCGCATCGAACGTGGAGTCGGGGTCGTAGGTCTGCGTCGTCACGCCCGCCGGCAGCACCGTGGTGTCGACGACGACCTCGTAGGGGCCGTAGAACAGGCCCGGGGCCAGGTACTCGCCGTTGGCGTCGGTCACGAGATCGATCGTGAAGTCGTCGGGCGTTCCGAGCGTGCCGTCGAGGCCGCCACCCGTGACGGTGACCGGGATCCCGATCAGCGGCACGTCGGCACCCGTGAACACGCCGGTGCCTGGCGGATCGGGGGCGCCATCGGTGTTGACGTCGTACCACACGGTGTCGCCGACCGCACCGGGGCCGGCGTAGCCGAAGTCCTGGTCGATGTCGTCGGGCGTGGTGGCGTCGAGCGGCACGACCGAGACGTTGGGCGTGCCGAGTCCGTCGGCGTCGCCGGTCGGCAGCAGTTCGGGCGGCAGTGCCGTCGTGTCGACCGTCACCTGGATCAGCACGTCGAGCGGCAGGCTGTCGACGAGGTAGGTACCCGCCGGGTCGATCGTGCCGTCACCGTCGACGTCGGTCGTACCGTCGCTGGTCGTCGTGGTCTCGGAGACGTCGTCGGAGGTGCCGAAGGTGCCGTCGGGGCCGGGGAACCGGACATCGATCGGCACGCCGGCCAGGCCGGGCTCGCCCGGGTCCTGCACGCCGTCACCGTTCAGATCGAGCCAGACGGTGTCGCCGACCGAGCCGGGACCGTCGTAGCCGAAGTCGACGTCGCGGTCGATCGGTTCGGCGGCCGTGAGTGTCGTGGTGGCGGCATTCGGCGTGCCGAGGGCCACCGATCCGTCGGCGGTGTCGTCGAGATCGTGGGTGGGCGGCATCGTCGCCGGGAGTACCGACGTGTCGACGGTCACCGTCAGCGGCACGTCGAGCGGCAGGTTCGGGAACCAGTACGACCCGGCCGGATCGATGCTGCCGTCACCATCGACGTCGGTCGTGCCGTCACCGGTGGTCGTGCCGATCGTGAGGTCGTCCGCGGTGCCGGCGAGGCCGTCGGGCCCGGGCGACGTCAGCGTCAGCGGGATGCCCGCCATACCGGGTTCGTCGGCGCTCTGCACCCCGTCGGCGTCCTTGTCCCACCACACGGTGTCGCCGAGCGCACCGATGCCGGTGTACGAGAAGTCCTGGGCGAGATCGTTCGCGCCGGCGAGCGTGGTCTCCGACACGCCGGGTGTGACGATCGAGCCGGGTGCGCCCGGCTCGTCGAAGTCGTAGGTCGGCACGGTGATGCCGGCGGGCAGCGTGGCGGTGTCGACGGTCGACCCGGTACTCGCCGGACGGCACGTCGTCGACCTGGTAGAACCCGGCCGGATCGATCGAGCCGTCACCGTTCACGTCGACGGTGCCGTCACCGGTTGCCACGGTGATCACGAAGTCGTCGGCGGTTCCGAACAGCCCGTCGTTGCCGGCCCACGCCACGTCGACGTCGACGCCGCTGAGCGGGACGTCGCTACCGTCGATCACGCCGGAGCCGTTGGCATCGACGTCGTAGAACACCAGGTCGCCGATCGAGAGATCGCCCTGATAGCCGAAGTCCTGATCGAGGTCCTCGAGCAGGCTGATCGACGAGTCGAGCGTTGCTCGCGAGATGTCGTCGAGGGCGGCGTCGGGGTCCCCGGTCTGGGTCACGTCGGCGGGCAGGGTCGTGCCGGCCGGATCGACCTCGATCTCGAACTCGCCGTCGGGCAGGTTCGGGAAGCGGTACGTACCGGCGGGATCGATGCTGCCGTCGCCGTCGACATCGTTCGTGCCGTCGCTCGTGGTGGTGGTGAGCACGGCGTCGTCGGCGGTACCGAACGTGCCGTCGGGTCCGGCCCACGTGAGCTGCACGTCGACACCCGAGATGCCGGGCTCGTTCGTGCCCTGTGAGCCGTTGCCGTCGTGGTCGAACCAGATCGTGTCGCCGATGACACCGTCGCCGGCGACCGAGAAGTCGACGTCGGTGCGCCGCTCGTTCAGCAGCAGCAGGACGCCGGTTGCCGTCAAGGTCCCGTCGGTGACCGCGTCGAGGTCGAACGTGTCGACCGTCAGACCCGCGGGCAACGTCGTCATGTCGACCGACACGTCGTAGAAGCCGGGTGGGATGTTGCGGTCGGCGTTGCCGGTGGCGGGGTCGTAGAACGACGACCACGTGCCGACGGGGTCGACACTGCCGTCGCCGTCGACATCGAGCGTTCCGTCGCTCGTCACCGTCTGGAACACCCGGTCGTCCGCGGTGCCAGGAAGGTCGTCGAAGCCGTACCACGTGACGTCGATCGCGACGCCGCCGATGCCGTACTCACCAGCACCGTCGGTCGCCCCGCCCGACGCGTCCTGGTCCCACCAGACCCGATCACCGAGCGACTGTGGCTGAGGCTGATAGCCGAAGTCCACATCGATCCGGGCCAAGGTGACGCCGTCGGGCAAGAGAACGCCGGAGGCGTTGGTGATCTGCACGACGCTGACGTTGTCGGCTCCCCCGTCGACGTCGCTCTCCGGCCCGTCGGTCGCCGTGAGGCCCGTCAGGTTCGGTGAAGACGTGTTGCACCGTGACGGTGATGTCGGTGTTCTGGGGCAGCGATGTGACGTCTCCGATCACGACCTCGTCATTGAACGTGGGTCCACGTTGTAGGCACCGACCGCATCGGTCGTGACGGTGACCTGACGCGCCTGGCCACCCGGTTCTGTCCATGTCAGCACGAGGTCGACGCCCGGGATGCCCGGCTCGTCCACGTCCTGCACGCCGTCGCCGTCGAGGTCGAGCCAGACGAAGTTGCCGAGCGTGGTCGGGAGCGGGCTGATCGACACGCCGGCCTCGTCGTCCTCCGTGGGGCTCCCGGACACGAGGTTGCCGGGATCGGAGTCGACGTCGAACTGGCCGGCTGCACTGACCTCGACCTCGTTCACCGCCGGCGCCGGCGGATCGACCGTGTTCATCTGCGTCCGGACCACCAGCGAGAGCGTCTCACCGGCGGCGACGTCGCCGACGGTCCACACGCCGGTCGCACCGTCATAGGTGCCCCGATCGGCCGAGACCACCCCGACGAACAGGATGGTGTCGGTCGGCAGACCGGTGTTGGCCAGGTTGTCGTCGGTCACCTCGACACCGGTGGCGTCGTCCGGTCCGGCGTTGCTGACGGTGATCTCGTACTCGACGAAGCCACCGAAGTAGACGATGGCCGGGGGCAACGGTGCGGCGATCGCCTTGGTGACAGAGAGGTCGATCTGTCGGATGAACACGTCCTGATCGTCCGATGCGCCGATCGGTGCGCCCCCGTCGAAGGTCGGCGAGCCACTGGCGTCGTCGCCGGCCACGTCGACGGTGTTGGTGTGCACGACCGGACCCGTGTTCGCGATGCCGGTCGCCTTGTCGGGCGCGAGCACGGCCGAGTCGGGCTCTGTCTGGTACACGATCGTGATCGTCTCGCCGGGAGCGAGCGTGTCGAGGTCGGTCCACGCGAGTGGGCCACCCGGCGTGCCGGTCGGCTCGATGTTGACGCCGGCGTTTCCTGGGCTCGTCACGACGGCCGAACCGGCGACGTAGTTCCATCCGGCCGGCAGGGTGTCGGTGGCGTCGACGTCGAACGCCGTCGCCACCGTGTCGGTGCTGGTAATCACGAACCGGTAGTCGAACGGCGTGTCGAGCCGGGCGTCGCTCGCGTCGTCGAGGGCCGTCTTCACGACGGAGAGCTCGGGGAAGTGCACCTCGATCGTGGTGGCGTCGGTGTCGACCGCGCCGCGAGTCGCAGTGCCGTCGTTGCCGTACGTCGGAACGTCGGGCTGCCCCCGCTCGGCGGTGGGCACACCGAAGTAGGTGGGGATGTCGACGCTGTCCGTGATGTCCTGCTGGTCGGCGAGCGTGTCCGAGTCGTCGAGCACCGTCTCGTACTCGAGCGTGGCCGTACCCGCCGGCGCGATCGGGCCGGCGAGGTCGGGGTTGTCGGCCGGCAGGTACGTGATGGTGCGGGCGGTGGAATTCCACACGCCGACCTCGCCGTTCGGGCCGTCGAACGGCCCATCGGCGGCGAGCGGGAGGCCCGAGGTCGAGTCGACCGGTGTGACGCCCACGCCGACGGTGACCACCACGGTGGTGTCGAACGCGTCGGCGGTGCCGCTGTTGGTGACGGTGACCCGCTGGGTGAGCGCCTCGCCGGGCGCGATGTCGCCGCCGTCGGTGGGGGTGCCGTCGGCATCGTCGAACGTTGCGGTGTCGTTGCCGGGCGTCTGGTCGTTGGTGAACCCGGCGAGGCCGGAGGCGGGCGTCCGCGTGTCGATGTCGACCTCGAGCTGGGGCTCGTCGACGTCGAGGGTCACCTCGGCGGGGCCGGCGGAACGATCCCAGTCGGTGTCGTCTGGGTCGTCGTAGTCCGCGGGCAACGATGCGGGGCTCGGCCCGAAGGTGTCGGCGGCGTTCCAGCGAAGATCGGCCGAGTTGTTGAAGGCGTCACCATCGGTGCCGTCCGCGTCGACGTGAACCGAGTACGGCAGCGTGATCACACAATCGGCGAGGGCAGCCAACGGGTCGGCGGCGATCTCGTTGAAGAACCAGGCGATGCGCTGTGGGTCGCCACCGACACCGGGGCCGTACTTCGTGACATCGCCGTCGGCGTAGGCACCGGTGGCCGTGCCGGTGCCGGGGTCGAAGACCTGGCACTCCGGGCCGGAGAAGGTCACGGTGCCGAACGAGTCGAACGTCAGCTCGTCAGGGAGCTGATCGAACACCGTGGTGTCGAAGCCGACCGTGCCGGCCGGCAGGGTGACGGTGAGCTCGAAGTCGACGATTTCGCCGACGGCGTAGCTCGTCTGGGTCGCCGGGTCGTTGGTCTTGGCGATCGTGGCCGTCGGCGGCGTGACGGTGCTGTCCGAGGTGTCGGCGTAGGTGGTCCGCTCGGCGCCATTCGTGCCCGGGGTCGACGTGGCCGACAGGGCGACGTTGTTCGTGAGCGGCAGGTCGGCCACCGCCGGGATGGTGAGCACGGCCGCGTAGTCGAGCGTCACCGAGCCACCCGGGTCGACCTGGGCGAGTGCCGTGTTCGGCGCGGCGGAGGTCCAGGTGATGGTGCGCTCCGACTCGTCCCACTGACCGACCGAGCCGCTCGGGCCGGCGACGGTGCCGTCAGCGGTCAGGATCGCTCCTGCCGGGGCGCTGAACGGCGTGATGCCGTTCGGCACCGTGTCGACGATGACGACGTCGTAGGCGGACGACACGTCCGTCGCACTGGAGTTGGTGACGGTGACGGTGTAGGTGATCTCGGCCCCAGGAGAGGCGGGGTCGGTGGCATTGTTGCTCTTCGAGACGGCCGGTGCCGGTTCGACGACGTTCACGGTCGTCTCGTTGGAATCGACCGTGACGGTGTCGCCCAGGGCCGGTGCGTCGTCGAACGAGAGCTGCGAGATGTTGTCGAGGTCGTCACCGGTCGTCACCGAGGCACCGTCGACGATCGCGGTGTACACGATGACGAACTCGTCGGTGCCCGTCCCCGACAGGTTGTCGTACTGCGACGGGAAGGTCAGCAGCCAGCTCGACGCGTCGCTGGTGAAGGTGAACCCGCCGCCACCGCTGCTGAGGTCGGTGCCCGGCAGCACGCCATCGTCGATGAGACGAACCGAGTCGATGCTGACGATCGACATACCGGCCGGCAAGGTGTCGCCGAACGAGGCGTTGTAGAGCGTGACCGACTCGGCGACCTCGGTGAACGTGCGGTACTGCACGGTCTCGCCGATCGTCGCCTCGTCGGGGTCGATCGAGAGCGCACCGTTCGAGATGTTGCCGGGGTCGGTGATGCTCGACTGCTGCTCCTTCACCACCACCGGGTCGGGGGTCGTGATCGTCGCCTGGGCCTCGGCCGGCGGCATGTTCGCGCTCGCCTCGAGCGTCGGATCGATGTTGCTCGACGGCACGAACAGCGGGTCGTTGTCGGCGTCGCCGTCGTTGGTGGGCGTGCCCTCGTAGTTGCGGATACCGAAGTCGTTGGTGAGCGAGGCACCTGCCGGCGTGCCGACCGGAGGCGTGAACGTGTACGTGACCTCGGCGGTCGCCTGCGGCTCGAGCCGGTCGACGGTGATCTCGAGGCCGTCGCGTCCCGTGACGAGATCGTCGGTGCAGGTGACGCTGCCCGGTACCCCGAGCGTGAGTGCGCCGATGTCGACGCAGTCGACCCCGGGCGGGAGGAGATCCCATGCCGACATATTGAGCGCGGTCGCGTACTCGGCGTTGTAGGTCGCCCCGTTGCCGGAGTCGCTGAAGTCGTTGGTGATCTCGAGCGTGTAGTCGACCGGGATGCCCTCACCCGAGACCGTTGGGTCCACGTCCTTCGTGACGCCGAGGTTGGGCTGGACGATCTGGAAGTCGGCCTGATCGCGCAGCGAGATCGAGTCGTTCGTCAGGTTCGACGACGTGAACTTCTGCAGGTTGGCCACGATGTCGGCCTCGGTGCGATCGGCCGGATCTTCGGTGACGACGGCCGAGATGATCACCTCGAACCGCACACCGGCGTTGTCGACGAACAGATCGTCTTCGTACGGGCCGCCGACGGTGTCGGGGTCGGTCTCGCCGAGCCGGTACGTCACCAGATCGCCCGCGGGGTCGCTGACGACCTCGATCGAATCGATGACGACCTCGTTGTTCGCCGTGGCACCGGTCTTGGCGGTGTCGCTGGGGTCGGCGGTGCTCGCGTCGTCGGCGTCTTCGGACGTCGCCCCCGCCGTCACCCAGACCTGTTCGAACTCGGTGCCCTCGGGGAGGAAGTCGTCGACCCGCGCATTGCGGTAGTTCAGATTCGAGTCGAAGTCGACACCGAGGCGGAAGCAGACCCGGTCGCCGATGCGATAGGCGTAGGGCTCGGGCGCCGGCGTGGTGACGGTGGCCGGGTTGGTACGCACGTACGTCGCGGTCAGACAGTCGAGGGTGCCGCCGGGCGCAACCGGCAGGCTGATCGCCTTGTCGATGTCGGCGACCCCGGCACCGAAGCTGGCGCTGCCGTCGTCCTGGATGAGTGTCGGCGAATCGATCGCCGGATTGTCGGGGATGCCGGCCACGAGGTTGGTCGTGCCCACGATCGAGACGGTGTTGCTCGCCCGGTCGGCACCGTTGAACGGTGCGTCGTCGACGAAGTCTTCCTGGTAGCTCTCGCGAATGAGCGCCGAGAACGTGAGCGTGAAGTCCGAGCTCGGATCGATCGTGGCGAGTTGAGCGTCGTTGGTGCTGTCGATCGTGATCGTGTACGAACCGTCGGCGTTCTCGACGACGTCCGGACCCGGCGCCAGGGTGAAGCTCGGGTCGTTGCCCGAGACGGCGCACTCGCCGGTCTGGGGCGTGGCCTCGGGGTCGGCCCCGCCCGTCAGCAGCGGGCATTGCGCATCCGACAGGGTGTCGGTGATGATGGCGCCCGTGATGCGCCGGTACTCCGAGGTGCGGACGCGCAGTGAATAGATGACGATCGAGCCCTGGACGACCGGGTCGGGCACCGCCGCGCTCTTCTGGATGGCGAGATCCTCGACGGCGACCGACTCGACGTCGTCGTCAGTGGTGTCGTTGACCGGGTCGAAGCCGGGCGCCACCGGGCCGGTGTAGGTGCCGCGGACGGTGGCCACATTGTCCTGCGAGAGCTCCGACCCGTCGTTCTCGGTCGTGAAGAGACCGGTGTTGTTGTCCAGGTTCGCCGTCGGATCGGTGCCTCCGGGCGAGTACATCGTCGGGTCATGCACATTCGCGGTGAGCGGGATGCCGACCTGGTAGTTGATCTCGTACGGCGAGGCGAAGTTGGCCGTGCGTCAGCGTGCCGACATCCCACCGGACGTGGGTGTACACGCCGTCGACCACCGACGCCGGCGCCGTCGTGCCGTTGGTGGCGGTGCCGGACTGAATGATGCCCCCGACCACGTTGACGGACTCGACGAGCACGGGCGCCGGACACGGTCCGGCCGGGGCTGCCGTGTCGGAGAGCGGGTCGGCGCCGGGATATTCCAGTGTCGACGCGGGGATCACCGACGGGTTCGGGTTCGTCGGCGCGTCGGTCGTGTTGTCGACGCCGCCACAGCCGAGGAACTCGACGATCGCCGGGATGAAGTCGTCGACCACGACGAGGTGTCGTTGGCGACGCCGTTGTTCGTCACCAGCAGTTGGTACGTGTCGACGTGATCGTGGACGCCGCGCACCATCCTCGGCGCTCGCCGACGGTGAGGTTGGCCTTGTCGATCGTGAGCGGCACAGCAGGGTGCGGAGATGTCGCTCAGGGCGTCGCCCCGGTGGTGTCGCCGGAGAAGCCGCCGGTGGACGATCGAAGTCGGGCACCGTCCGCGGGTTGGTGTTGGCGGCGAAGTTGCCATCGATGTCGACGGTCGAGCCGACGGGGAAGTCGGCGGCGGTAACCGAGACCGTCAAGTCGAGGTTGAGGGTTGAGCCGTCCTGGATGTCGCCGACGTTCTCGAAGAAGTACGCAGTGCGACCGTCGGCGAGCACGCTCGTCTCCGCGGGCGGGACTGCGGAACCGGCGAGCGTCACGCCGACCGGCAGGATGGCGGTGAAGCTGCCGTTGAACCCGTTGAGCCCGTCGCCACCGGCCGGATTGGTGGCCGTCATCGAGACCGGCGATCGTCGTCGGGTCGGTCACGAGCTGCTCGCCCGGCGCCGACACCGACAAGCGTCAGGTCGTTGGCGGCGAGTGCGGTCGGCGGGATCGGCCTGGTCGACGACCGGGCGGTCGCAGCGAAGACGGTGAGCGCGATCAGGGCGCGGGCGAGGAGGCGGTGGCGGGGGATCTGCATCACGTCAAGATCATCGGCCCCCCGCGCCACGATCCGAAGGACCTTCTCCGAAATAACGACGACATACCGCCCGGCGTGATGAGACGGCGTCGATTCCCACGCAGACGCGCAACGGCCCGGGGCCGAAGCCCCGGGCCGTCGAGACCGTTGCGAGTTGTGCCAGGCACAACTCGCAACGTCACATCATGCCGCCCATGCCACCCATCGGGTCCATGCCGCCGCCCATGCCGGCGCCGGCGGGCTCGGGCTTGTCGGCGACCAGGCACTCGGTGGTGAGGACGAGGGCTGCGATCGACGAGGCGTTCTGCAGCCCCGCACGGGTCACCTTGGCCGGGTCGATGATGCCGGCCTTCATGAGGTCGACGATCTCGCCGGTGGCCGCGTTGAGGCCGTTGGTGCCGGTCTCGGACTCGATCGCACGAACCATGACCGAACCCTCGAGGCCGGCGTTCTCGGCGATGTTGCGGGCCGGAGCGGTGAGCGACTCCCACACGAGGCGGGCGCCGGTCTGCTCGTCGCCCTCGAGCGACGTCGACCACGACCTGCACGGCCGGACGGGCACGGATGAGGGCGATACCGCCACCGGCGACCACACCCTCCTCGATCGCGGCACGAACCGACGACACGGCGTCTTCGATCCGGTGCTTCTTCTCCTTGAGCTCGATCTCGGTCGCCGCGCCCACCTGGATGACGGCGACGCCGCCGGCCAGCTTGGCGAGACGCTCCTGGAGCTTCTCACGGTCCCAGTCGGAGTCGGTGTTGTCGATCTCGGCCTTGATCTGGTTGACCCGACCGTTGACGTCGTCGTGGCGTGCCGCCACCATCGACGATGGTGGTGTTGTCCTTGTTGATGATGACGCGCTTGGCGGTGCCGAGCAGGTCCATCGTGGCGTTCTCGAGCTTGAGGCCGACGTCTTCGCTGATGACCTGGCCACCGGTGAGGACGGCCATGTCCTGCAGCATCGCCTTGCGACGATCGCCGAAGCCCGGCGCCTTGACGGCGGCGGCGTTGAACGTGCCACGGATCTTGTTGACGACGAGCGTCGCGAGCGCCTCACCCTCGAGGTCCTCGGCGATGATGACCAGCGGCTTGCCGGTCTTCATCACGGCCTCGAGCACCGGCAGCATCGCCTGCACCGTCGAGATCTTGCCCTGGTTGAGCAGGATGTAGGCGTCCTCGAGCACCGCTTCCTGGCGCTCGGGATCGGTCACGAAGTACGGCGACAGGTAGCCCTTGTCGAACTGCATGCCCTCGGTGAACTCGAGCTCGGTGCCGAACGTGTTCGACTCCTCGACCGTGACCACGCCGTCCTTGCCGACCTTGTCGATCGCCTCGGCGATGACCTCACCGATCGATGCGTCGGCGGCCGAGATGGTCGCGACGTTGGCGATGTCGGTCTTGTCGTCGACGTCCTTGGCCTGGCTCTGGATCGACTCGACCGCCGCGGCGACGGCCTTCTCGATGCCCTTCTTGACCGCCATCGGGTTGGCGCCGGCGGCGACGTTCTTCATGCCGATCCGCATCATCGCCTGGGCGAGCACGGTGGCGGTGGTGGTGCCGTCACCGGCGATGTCGTCGGTCTTGGTGGCGACTTCCTTGACGAGCTGGGCACCCATGTTCTCGAACGGGTCCTCGAGCTCGATCTCCTTGGCGATCGACACACCGTCGTTGGTGATCGTCGGGGCGCCGAACTTCTTGTCGAGCACCACGTTGCGGCCCTTGGGGCCGAGCGTCACGCGGACGGCGTCGGCCAGCTTGTTGACGCCGGCCTCGAGTGAGCGACGAGCTTCGTCGTCGAAATGCAGCATCTTTGCCATTGCGGTATCAGTCCTTCTCGGTTTCGTTCGTACGTTCGGTTGGGTCGGTTCAGCTCTCGACGATCGCGAGCACGTCGCGAGCGTTGAGGACGAGGACGTCGTCGCCGTCGACGGTGACCTCGGTGCCGCCGTACTTGGAGTACAGGACGGTCTGGCCGACCTCGATGCCGACCGGGATGATCTCACCGGAGGACTCGGCGCGCTTGCCGGGGCCGACGGCGAGAACGACACCCTGCTGGGGCTTCTCCTTGGCGGTGTCGGGGATGACGAGGCCAGACGCGGTCTGGGTCTCGGCCTCGTTGGGCTTGACCACGATGCGGTCGTCCAGCGGCTTCAGGTTCATGGGTGCATGCCTCCATTGGCGTGTCACAGGGGTTGATCTGGAGCGCTCGAGGGCCGTTAGCACTCGCCTCGAGCGACTGCTAACGCTAATCGCAAGACCCCGTCGATTAGCAACCGGCACCCGAGAGTGCTAACAACGATTCCGCGACGGCTCACGTGAGTGCGTCGACGGCCCGCTGGGGCGTCGACGTCAACCACGGGAACATCGAGGCCCGTTTCGGGTGGCGAACCGCCCGACGACCCCGCGCGACAGCGTCGACCACGCTGTCGGCGACGACCTGACGGTCGACCTCGGGCATCAGCTGCAGCCGGCGGAACCGACGGAAGCCACGCTCGGCGTCCGGGTGCTCGTACACGCGGTCGAGCATGTCGCTCGGGATCGGCCCGAGCTCGACGATCGTCGAGCCGATCGGGGAATCGCCGATCTCCGCGCGCACGACCCGGTGGAAGTTGGACAGCCCCGCCTTGGTGCTGCAGTACAGCGCCATGCCGGGGAACCCGGCGCTCGACGCCATCGAGCTCACGTTCACGACGTGCCCACGACCGCGCTCCAGAAGGCGCGGCAGCACCTGACGACACAGTTCGATCGGGGTCAGCAGGTTCAGCTCGTGGATCATTCGGACGTCGGCGGCGGTCGCGTCGACGAACGCGCCGACCCCCTCGTAGCCGGCATTGTTGACCAGCACGTCGATCGAACCGTGCTCGGCCTCGACCCGGTCGATCAGACCCGCAACGACCGACGGGTCGGCGAGATCGGCCACGACGGCCGAGCCCCCGATGTCGTCCATGACCGACGCGAGCACGTCGGAGCGCCGGGCGACGCCGACGACGCGGGCACCGCGCGCCGCCGCGGTGCGGGCGATCGCCTCACCGATGCCGGCCGATGCACCGGTGACGAGCCAGGTCGTTTCGTCGATCTGCATCGGATCGTTGTACCAGTCGCGTCCGGCCGATCAGCCACCGGCGACCGCGACGCCGCAGGCCCGCAGCACACCGATCGTCTCCGCCAGCGGCAGACCGATCACGTTCGACGGGCTTCCCTCGATCCGGCGCACGAGTGCGCCGCCGGCACCCTGCATCCCGTACGCCCCGGCCTTGTCGCGGTGCTCCCCGATCGACAGGTACCACCCGATGCCGTCGTCGCTGAGACGGGCGAACGTCACGTCGGTCGTCACCGTGACCGAGTGCTCCCCGCCCGACGTCCACCCGAACACCGCCGTATGGACCTGATGCGTGCGACCGGACAGCCGTCGGAGCATCCGCCGGGCATCGGCGTCGTCGACCGGCTTGGCCTGCACCGAACCGTCCACGTCGACGGTCGTGTCCGCGGCCAGCACGGCGACGCCCTGCGGCGCGTCGAGCCGTTCGGCGACGAGGCGCGCCTTGAGGGCGGCGATCCGGCCGACGTAGTCGACGGGTGACTCTCCCGCCAGTTCGGTCTCGTCGGCGTCGGCGGGCACCACGTCGAACGTCGAGGCCGATCGAGTGCGAACAGTTGCCGGCGCCGCGGCGACGACGACGCGAGGATCAACGTCATGGTGTGCACGCGTCAGCTGGGAGAGCGAACCCCGGCCGGCGAGCCGGATCAGCCGCGTGCTCTTGGATCGCGGCCCAGACCCTCTCGGACGTGCACGGCATGTCGATGTGCGTCACGCCGAGATGCGAGACGGCGTCGATCACGGCGTTGTGAATCGCCGGGGTCGAACCGATCGTGCCCGACTCGCCGATGCCCTTGGCCCCGAGCGGGTTGCGGGGGCTGTCGGTCTCGGTGTTCGACGTCTCGAAGCTGCACAGCTCGGCCGCCGACGGGATCGCGTAGTCCATCAGGTTCGACGTGATCGGGTTGCCGTCGTCGTCGTACAGCACCTGCTCGTACAGCGCCTGCGCCGCGCCCTGGGCGATGCCGCCGTGCTGCTGGCCGCGGACGAGCAGCGGGTTGAGGATTCGTCCGCAGTCGTCGACGGCGACGTGGCGCAGCATCTCGACGCGGCCGGTCTCGGTGTCGACCTCGACCACCGACACGTGCGCACCGAACGGGAACGTCGAGTTCTCGCCGTCGAAGTCGAGCTCGTGCTTCAGGGCCTCGGGGTCGAGGCCCTCGGGCAGCTTCGTCGCGTCCTTCGACGCCACCGCCAGGTCGGCCCACGACACCGCACTTGGCCGGAACACCGGCGACCTGCAGGCCACCGTCGCCGGTCTCGATGTCGTCGGGTGACGCCTCGAGCATGTGGGCGGCGATCTGCTTGGCGCGGTCGAGCACGCCCTCCGACGCGAGATGGATCGCACTGCCGGCGGTCTGGAGCGACCGCGAGCCGAGCGTGCCCGCACCGCGTGGCACCGGTGCGGTGTCGGAGTTGACCAGGGTGATCTTCTCCATCGGGATGCCGAGCACGTCGCTGGCGAGCATCGCGAACGAGGTGTGGTGGCCCTGACCGTGCACGCTCGTGCCGGCGAAGACGGTTGCCGAACCGTCGTCGTTGATCTCGCAGGCGCCGTACTCGACGTGGAGCCCGACCGGGTGCGGTGACCTCGACGTAGGCCGACACGCCGATGCCGAGCTGCTTCGGCGTCACCCGACGCACGACGCGCCGCCTGCTCCTCGCGGAGCCCGGCGTAGCCCGACGCCTCGAGCACGGCGTCGAGCGCCTTCTCGTACTCACCCGAGTCGTACGCCCCGCCGGTGATGGTGACGCGCGGGAACGTGTCGGGCTGCATGAAGTTGACGCGCCGGATCTCGGCCGGGTCCATGCCCGATCTCGGCGGCGGCGGCGTCGATGACACGCTCGATCAGCTGCGTCGCCTCCGGACGGCCGGCGCCGCGGTAGGCGCCGATGGTGGTGTTGTTCGTCAGCACCGTCTTGGCGTCGAAGCGAACCTTCGGGATCTCGTACACGCCGACCGACATCATCTGGGTCAGCATCGGCAGGATCGCCCCGATCGCCGGGTAGGCACCGGCGGCCGCGACCACCTCGGCGTCGAGGCCGACGATCTTGCCGTCTGTCGTCGACACCGAGGCGGGCCTTCATCACGTAGTCGCGGCCGTGCACCAGCGAGACCATGTCCTCCGACCGGGCCTCGACCCACTTGACCGGCTTCTGCAGCTTGAGCGCCAGCGCTGCCGGCAGCGATGTGTTCGACGTAGGCAGCGGCCTTCGGGCCGAAGCCACCACCGACCCACGGGCACAGCACGCGGAGCTGCTCGGGCTCGAGGCCGAGCGCCGGCGCGTAGCCGGCGTGCATCGAGTGCGGCGCCTGGTGCGACAGCCACATCGTGATGCCGTCACCGTCGGGCACGGCGACGACACCGTTGTTCTCCATCGGCACACCGGCGAGCCGCTGGCTGACCATCGTCGACCTCGCCGATCGCGGCGGCGCCCTCGCACGGGTCCTCGTCGGTGCCGCCCTCGGGGAACTGGCTGGCGAAGCAGATGTTCGATCCGGTGTCGGGGAACAGCAGCGGAGCATCTTCCTTCATGCCGTCGGGTGCGTGGATGATCGCGGGCAGCACGTCGTAGTCGACGATCACCGTCTCCGCGGCGTCGTTGGCCTGGGCCTGCGATCTCGGCGACGACTGCCGCGACGATGTCGCCGACGAACCGCACCCGGTCGGTGGCGAACACCGGACGGTTGTACGTCTCGGGCATCATCGCGAAGCCCTGCACCGACGCCAGCCCGAGGTCGTCACCGCGAGCGTGGTAGACGCCCACGACACCCGGCATCGACTCGGCATCGCTGATGTCGACCGACTCGATCGTGCCGTGCGCCACGGCGGAGCGCACGAACGCGATGTACAACATGCCGGTCTCGACGAGATCGTCGACGTACTTGCCGTCACCGGTCAGCAGCGTCGGATCCTCCAGACGATGAACGGCGTTCCCCAGAATTGAGCCAGCACTGGCCATGTCGCAACTCCCTGTCGATCGATCGGCGATGTTCCCCACGACACCGCGACGACCGAGACCGACGCGATGTCGTGCACCGATCCTTGCCGCTGGAGCGTCGGGAGTCAATTTCGGGCGCGGTGGGGCGTAGCTGGGGATTCAGCCGCCCGACAGGGCCATCACCGCGCCGTCGTCGGGCACGGTGACGTCGTCGAGATCGTCGAGGTATCCGTCGGGCAGCGACACCTTGCGGGGGCCGTTCGTGTGGCCCCGCTTGATGCGCTCGCCGCCCTCGACGATCGGCAGCGACCGGTCGAGCGGACCGAGCAGATCGTCGAGTTCGCCGAGCGACGACACCATCGACATCTCGCGTCGCACGGCCGGTCCGACCGGGTACCCGGAGAGGTACCACCCGGTGTGCTTGCGGAAGTCGCGCATCGCGTGCGGTTCCTGCGTCGCCGCCACCGTGATGGGCGACGAGCCGCCGGGCGTGCTCGCTCATCGTGTCGACGACGGCACCGAGCAGCCGGGTGGGCGGCACCGTGCCGCCCGACATCGCGGTGATCAGGTCACCGAACAACCAGGGCCGACCGAGACAGCCTCGGCCGATCACGACACCGTCGCACCCGGTGCTCGTCATCATCGCGATCGCGTCGGACGCCTCCCAGATGTCGCCGTTGCCGAGCACCGGGATGCCGTCGACGGCCTGTTTCAGCTCACCGATCGCGTCCCATCGCGCGTCGCCGGCGTAGTGCTGTTCGACCGTGCGGGCGTGCAGCGCGATCCATGCGACGCCTTCCTCGGCGCAGATCAGACCGGTCGCGATGTCGGTCCGAAGGTCGTCCCAGAGCCCCATGCGGAACTTCGCGGTGACCGGCACGCCGTAGGGGCGGGCGGCGCCGACCGCGGCCCGCAGGATGCTCCTGAGCAGCGCCGGTTTGGCCGGTACGGCCGCTCCCCCGCCCTTGCGGGTGACCTTGGCGGCCGGACAGCCGAAGTTGAGGTCGACGTGGTCGACGAGACCTTCGTCGCACACCATGTGCACGGCCCTCCCGAGCATCTCGGGGTCGCTGCCGTAGATCTGGAGGCTCCGGGGGGACTCGTCGGGCCCGAACTTCATCATCTGGCTGGTCTTGTCGTTGCGGTGCACGACCGCAGTCGACATGACCATCTCGTTGACGTAGACGAGGCCGGGCCCGGAGTCGCGACACATCGAACGGAACGCGGCGTTGGTGACGCCCGCCATCGGCGCCAGCACGACCGGTGCCGCCGGCGTGAAGTCTCCGATCCGCAGGTCCGACATGGCCTGCCACGGTATCTGGCACGACCTCGTGACCACCCGTCATCCGCCGGCCGACTGCCGTCGGACCACCTCGACGCGAAACACCGGGAAGCCGGGAGCGATCGCCGCAAGCTCGGTGTCCGACGAGTCGGCGTCGACGCCGCCGAGTCGGTGCCGCTGTCGGTGCCCGCACCGGTCATGGTGATGGTCTCGTTCATGATGGGTTCGTTTCGTTCGGTCTGATCGGATTCGAGCTGACGAATCAGACCCGGGACGTGGTCGAGCACCACGGCGCCCTGTTCGACGCGACCGCGCGAATGGGCGGCGAACGGATCGGCCTACGCTGACACCACGATGGCGATCACCTCCGATGCCGCCGGGCTTCGTGCCGACGACCTGCGGACCAAGCGGGAGATCGCGCGGGTGTACGTGGCGCGCGGTTCGGCCCGTGTGCTGATCACGGCGGCGATCGTGCTCGGCGCGGTGCGACTGGCCGTGGCCGGGTTCGACCGGGGCGACCTGCTCGTGGCCGTCGTCACCGTCGCCATCACCGGAACCGTCGAGTGGATCATCCACCGCTTCCTCCTGCACGCTCCGGACGACGCCTGGACGAGCCGAACGCTCGGCACCGGCACCGGACATCGCCGACACCACCTCGATCCGCCCGACATCGACTGGCTGATGCTCCGCGGGGTCGACGCCGCCGTCTTCATCACCGCGTTCGGCGCAGTGACCGCCGCCTGGACGATCCCACTGATGTGGCTCACCCGCTCCGCGCAACTCGGCCCCTTCCTCACGGCGTGGACGCTCGCCGCGATCGGGCTCGCACACTACGAATGGGTCCACCTGATGGTGCACACGAGGTACCGGCCGCGAACCCGGTACTACCGGCGGCTCGCGGGCAACCATCGGTTGCACCACTACCGCAACGAGCACTTCTGGTTGGGGGTCACCACCAACACCGGCGACCGACTCCTGCGCACCTATCCGAACGAGAAGACCGACGTCCCCCTCAGCGACACGGCTCGCACGCTCGCGCCGTAGGCCGGCACCGGCGGCCTCGTCAGTCGGCGACGAGCGGCAGCCGCAGGTTCGGCGTGGCGCCGCTGTCGAGTGGCGTCGGACCGTCGCTGCGCAGGCGATACCACCCGGCTGCGGCGATCATCGCTGCGTTGTCGGTGCACATGGCGCGGCTCGGCAGGAACCCCCTGATCCCGTCATCAGCGCAGGCGCCCAGGATCTCCTCACGCAACAACGAGTTCGCGGCCACACCGCCACCCAGCACGATGCCGGTGGCCCCGACGAGCTCTGCCGCGCGGCGAGCCTTGCGGACGAGCACGTCGACGACCGCCATCTGGAACGACGCCGCCACGTCGGCCGATCCGACGTCGGGGTGCTTGCGGACGTAGTTCATGACGGCGGTCTTCAGACCGCTGAAACTGAAGTCGAGGTTGTCCGGGTCGTCGGTGAGCGCCCGGGGGAACCGGATCGAATCGGGGTCTCCGTTCAGCGCGGCCTCGTCGATCGCCGGGCCGCCCGGGTATCCCAGGTCGAGGAAGCGGGCGACCTTGTCGAAGGCCTCTCCGGCGGCGTCGTCGATCGTCTGCCCCAGCAGGCGGTACCGACCGTGGTCCTGCATCTCGACGAGCATCGTGTGACCGCCCGACACCAGCAGCACGACCATCGGGAACTCCAGCGTCGGGTCTTCGAGGAAGGCCGAGTACAGGTGCGCTTCGAGATGGTTGACACCGACGTAGGGCACGTCCCAGGCCAACGCGAGCGTCTTGGCGGCCGACACGCCGACGAGGAGGGCACCGATGAGGCCCGGTCCGTTCGTGCAGGCGACGGCATCGATGCGACGCTCGTCGACGCCCGCTTCGACGATGGCCCGGGCGACGACCGGGTTGAGCGCCTCGAGATGAGCGCGGCTCGCGATCTCGGGGACGACACCGCCGAAGTCGGCGTGGATCTCGATCTGGCTGGCGATCACGCTCGACACCACGTCGTTGCCGCCCATGACGAGCGCCGCGGCCGTCTCGTCACAGCTCGTCTCGATGCCGAGCACGAGCGTCGCCTCGTCGGGAGCCGTCGAACCGCTCACGTTGCCAACTCCCGCAGACGCGCGGCGTACTCGGGCGAGTCGATGTCATGGCACCACATCACGATGGCGTCCTCTCGGTTGTCGTAGTACCGCTTGCGGATTCCGGCCGGGGCGAACCCGAAGCGCCGGTACAGTTCCTGCGCCCCCTCGCTCGAGGCCCGTACCTCGAGTGTCCAGGCGACGCACCCGCGCTCGATGATGTCGTCGGCGAGCGCCACGAGCAGTCGGGTCGCGACGCCCCGTCGGCGCTGGTCGGCGCCGACGACCACGTTGGTCACGTGGGCCTGATCACCCGCCGGGTCCGGAACGATCCACACGCCCGCGTAGCCGACGACCTGCCGACCGACCCGCGCGACGAGGTAGCGCCGCGACCCGTCGCGGGTCTGGTCGAGTTCATTCTCGAAGACGGCCCGCGACCACGACGTCGGGTACGCCTCGTTCTCGATGGGCATGGCCTGGCGGAGATGACGACGACGCATCGGCTCGATCGTGAGATCATCGCCCACACCGTCGGCATCGCGGCCCAGCCAGCGGGGGACCACGCTCACGGCCGACGCTCCCTGGTGGCCCAGTTGATCTGCGCGTCGGGTGCGCGGAGGTAGATCGGTTCGATCTCGTCGGCGCGCACCCACTCCTCCCGGAGGGCTCGGGAGTGCGCGAGCTGGACGAGCGCGCCGGCCGACGGGTGCACCGGCGCGGAGATCTCGCACCGGTAGCCCTCGACGATCTCCTCGTGGTACCTGGCCGCGCCGTCGCCGACGCACAGCACCTCCTGGCTCCTGGCGAGCAGGTCGGCCACGAGTTCCTCGACCGGCCCGACCGTCGGTGCGCTCACCTGCTGGACACCACCCGGAACCTGCCGGTACATCGCCCAGAACACCTCGCTCTTGCGGGCGTCGATCACCGGCACGACGACCCGGTCGGTGTGACGGCACGGAAACGCGAGCAGGTCGAGGGAGCTGATGCCGATCATCGGGATCCGTAGCGCGAGTGCCAATGCCTTCGCGGCCGACAGCCCGACGCGCATGCCGGTGAACAATCCGGGACCGACGTCGACGGCGACGCACCCGATCTCGTCGATGTCGATGCCGGACTGCGCGACAGACGAACTCGATCGCCGGGGTGAGGATCTCGGCGTGACGGCGCCCGCGAGCGACCTCGAACGTGGCGATCACCCCCTCGTGGCCACCGATCGCAACACCGACCTGTTGGGTGGCGGTCTCGATGCCCAGGATCAACATGTGCGCACTCAGCATCGGTAGCCCGCCAGTTCGCTCACGAGACGATCCCAGCGACCGGCCCAACCCGGCCCGGACGCGGCCAGTCCGACGACCCGCTGCTCGTCGAGCCCGAAGTCGTCGTGATCGTGCCGGTCGTCATCCCCGTCGACGTCATCAGCCTCGTCGCCATCTCCGTCGGCGTCATCTCCGTCGGCGTCTCCGTCGGCGTCATCTCCGTCGGCGAACTCGTCGTCATGGTCGGTACCGAGACGCACTTCGAGATGATCGCCGATCGCTCCGCCGGCGACGTCGCCCCACTCGATCAACACGATGCCGTCGAACTCGGCCAGTTCGGCGAGGGCCAGATCGTCGATGTCGCCCGTACGATCGAGGCGGTACAGGTCGGCGTGGTGCAGGGTGAGCCGTCGGCCGGGGACGGGATAGCTGTGCACCAGCGTGAACGTGGGCGACGTGATCGGCTCGGTGATCCCGAGCGCACGCCCGAAGCCCTGGGCGAAGGCCGTCTTGCCGGCCCCCATGTCGCCGGCGAGCACGATGACGTCACCCGCACGCGCGAGCGAGGCCAGGGTCGCCGCGATCGAGTGCGTGGCGGCGAGCGATTCGGCGCGGAGCAACATGACGCGACGATGCTACGACGGTTCGGAGTCGCCGAGAACCATGCGAGGAAGGCGAGTGGACAGACCGCAGACGACCTCGTAGCCGATGGTGCCGAGGCGCTCGGCCCAGTCCTCGGCCCGGATGCGTTCGTCGCCCTGCTCACCGATCAGGACCACATCGTCGCCGGCCGCGACCGGAAGATCGCCCACGTCGACCATGAACTGGTCCATGGTCACCACGCCGACGATCGGGCAGCGCCGTCCCCCGATCAGCACGTCGGCGCCGGCACGTACGACGCCGCCGTCGCTCACCGTCCCGAGGCGTCGGGGAACGCCGTCGGCGTAGCCCACCGGCACCGTCGCCACGGTGGTGTCACGGTCGAAGCGGTGACGCCAGCCGTACGACACGTGGGTGCCGGCGGCGACCCGCTTCACCAGTGAGACCCGAGCCGCGAGCGCCAGGGCCGGTCGGAGCTCGTCGCAGAGGCGGTCGACGCCGGGCCCGGGCGAGATGCCGTAGATCGCGATGCCGGCGCGCACGAACGAGCGGCGAGCACCGGGGTTCGCCAGAGCTGCGGCCGAGTTGGCGGCGTGCTGGATCCCGACGGGAACGCCAGCGGCGACCAGCTCCGCGAGGACGCGGTCGAACGTTCCGAGTTGCTCGCCGTTGGCGGGATGGTCGGGCTCGTCGGCACACGCGAGGTGGGTGTACACCCCGGCGACATTCACCACGTCGGCCCGAGCGTGGAGCACCTCGACCAATGCGGCCACGTCGCCCGGCTGTACACCGACCCGCTGCATCCCGGTGTCGACGTTGACGTGCACCGCAACCGGCCCGTCGGCCCGATCGGCCAGTGCGTTCACGGAACCAGACGTGTAGACGGTCGGCGTCATTCGGTATCGCAGCATCGCGTCCACCTGATCGACCGGCTGTTCGCTGAGCAGGAGAATCGGCGCATCGACGCCTGCCTCCCGGAGTTCGACACCCTCCGCGACGAGGGCGACGCAGAGTCCGGCCGCCCCCGCCCGCAGTGCCGCCTGCGCAGCGACGACGGCGCCGTGCCCGTAGCCGTCGGCCTTCACGACGGCCCACACGCCGGCGGGCTCCGACCGCCGGCGGAGCACCCGGACGTTGTGTTCGATCGCGGTCGGATCGACGTCGACGCGCGCCCAGCGCCCGTCGCGCGTCATGGCTGCCGGCACGCGTCGATCGCCGACGGGATCGTGGCCAGAAGATCGCCCGCGACGAGACCGTCGGCGCCGAGGGCAGCGGACTCGGCGTGCACCCACGCTGCCGCGGCTGCCGCTTCGCCAGCGGGAACACCCTTCGCCAGGAACGCGCCGATCAATCCGGAGAGGACGTCGCCCGTACCGGCCGTCGCCAGCCGCTCGGACCCGTTGGCGACGATCCACGTCCGACCGTCCGGCTCCGCCACCACGGTGGTCGGCCCCTTGAGCAGCACCGTCGCGCCGGTCATCGACCCGAGGTGGTGCGCCGCGGCGATGCGATCGTGACCGGGACGACGCCCCGTGAGCAATCCGTACTCACCGTCGTGTGGGGTCAACACGGTGGCGACCTCGCGTTCGATCAGGAAACTCGGATCGCCCTGCTCGTTCCACGACAGTGCGAACAACCCGTCACCGTCGACCACGATGGGCACGAGCGACTCGAGCACCGTGCGAACCAGCGACGGCACGGTGTACTCCTCACGACCGAGGCCCGGTCCGAGCACGAGCGCGTGGAACCGATGCAGGTCGGCGAGCACTGCGTCCGCCCAGTCGAACGGTGGTACGCGTCGATCGACGGCCTCGGTCGGTGCCGACGCCTCGATCCCGGGGCTCGACACGGTCACCATGCCCGAGCCGCCGCGCATCGCTGCCGCTGCGGCCAGGTGGGCGGCACCGGTCATACCGGGGCTGCCGGCCACGATCCGCACGGCGTCGGCCCACTTGTGCGCGCCCGGATCGCGTGCGGGCAACCACGCCGCCACGTCGGTGCGCTCGACGAGATGCGTCGACGGCGTCCCCGGGTCGAGGCCGATGTCGGCCACCGTCAACTCGCCGACCAGCTCGGGTCCGTCGTTGAGCACGTGCCCCGGGTAGGGAGAGCAGAACGTCACGGTCGCCGCTGCGCCACGGGTCGCCGACTCGGCTTCGCCGGTGAGGCCGTCGAGGCCGGTGGGCACGTCGACCGCCAGGATCGGCGTCACCCCGATGTCGGGCATGCGCCACGAACCCCGGAAGCCGCTGCCGAACGCGGCGTCGATCACGAGATCGGCGTCCGGGAGCGCGGCCGGGCAGTCGAGCGCGTCGTACACGCGCACGCGCACACCGCGCTCGCGCAGCCGGTCGCCGGCGACCCGGCCGTCGGCGCCGTTGTTGCCGGGCCCGGCGACGATGTTCACCGTGCGGCCGTAGCCGCCGCCGAGCATCTGCAGGGCAGCTCGCGCGACGGCGGACCCGGCTCGTTCGATCAGCGCATCGACGCCGACGGAGGCGCTCGCATCCACCGCGCGCATCTCGTCCGGGGTGAGGAACGGGATCATCTCATGCTCACTCGGCGACGACGTACGCGACGGCGACCAGGTCGGAGTGGGTGAGGCTCACGTGCCAACGGGTGACGCCCGCGGCCTCCGCCAGCTCGGCGGCCCGCCCGGCGAACGCCAGCGACGGTGCGCCCGAGTCGGCGCGTTCGACCCAGACATCGTGGAATCCGAACGCGCCCAGCCCGAGCCCGAGCGACTTCATCACCGCCTCCCGGGCGGCGAACCGCACGGCGAGCGATGGGACGGGGTCGGACTGCGGAGCCACGTACGCCAGCTCGATCTCGGTGAAGAGGCGGTCGCGCATCGACGGCGTACGTTCGAGGGAGCGTCGGAATCGTTCGATCTCCACGACGTCGACCCCGATCCCGATCACGGTTCAGCTCCGCCAGAGGTCGGCCGTCTCGGAGATCGGCGCGATGAGCAGGTCGGCCACCGGGAGCTCACCCAGCCGGGACTGGTCGAACTCGCCCTCGGTCTCGCTGACCCAGTCGACCAGCCGGTCGAATCGGTTGTCGTAGCCCTGCAGCACGCCGCGCATCACGTCGGCGTCGAGCCGATCGTGAAGCCGGACGTGGAGCAGGGTGATGCCGGTGCAGACGTCGGACTTCACCTCGGGCACCAAGATCACGATCCGATCGTCACGGCGGCCGCGTGCCACCAGCAGCTCGCGAGCCGCTGCCACGCGGTGCTTCGTACCGACCAGCCGTGAGTCGCCGTCGACCGCGACTGCGCAGCTCGCGGGAGATGCCGCCCCGGTCGACGATCGAGATCGTCTCACCGTCGATTCGGTAGCGGGTGAAACCGGTGACCTCGGCGACGGCGGCATCGAGGTCGGCCAGCGTCTTGAGCGTGCGGTAGCTGAGCACGTCGCGGCCGGCTCCGACCGCGAGCGTCGCCTGCACCAGCGCTCGATCGAGCACACCCTCGTCGCTGCGGGAGATGCCGACGGTGACGGTCTTGGCCTGGTGCTTGATCGCGTCGATCGGCCGGGTGAGTTCCTCGATCGCCTGCGTCAGCGCCGCCACGAGGTCGTCGATGAGCGCGCTCGGCGTGCCGACCTTGCCGGACGACGCCTGGTAGGTCTCGACGGGGTTGACCGCGAGCACGTCGCGGAACAGGCCGGACAGGCGCACCGCCGTGCTCGCTTCGAGGTGACCGTCGTAGACGTGGTCGCGGAGCCCGTCGGAGAACCTCCGGGCGATGGGCGGGAGGTCGGCGCGAACCGACGCCAGCACGGCCTCGCCACCCTCGTGATCCGCAACCGCACGTTCGATGAGTTCACGACCCTCGCGCAGCGGCAGGGCCGAGGCGTCGATCGCCAGGGCGGCTTCGTAACCGAACAGGTGACCCACCATCGCCGACAGGATGAAGCCGAGCGCCGGGTCGACGACGCGGCACCGTGATCGTCGCCGCCGCGCTGAACCGGACCTCGCCCTCGTCGGCGACGACGATCGGCGTCGCCTTGTGGGCCCGGAAGATGGCGGTCTCCTTGGCGACGTCGTCGGCGGTGCTGCCCTGCAGCCCGGCTGCGCACACCAGGATCAGCGGCTCACACGACAGGTCGATGTGCTTCTTGTCCTCGGTGACGTCGGCGGCGATCGACTTGTAGCAGAGCTCGCTGAGCTTGATCCGGACCTCTTCGGCAGCGACCTTGTTCGGACCGTTGCCGACCACGGCCCAGTACCGCTTCGGCGGCGCGAGGCGACGGGCCGCGTCGGCGATCTCGTCACGCTTCGCGAGCACCCGGCGCATGGCCTCGGGCACCGTCTGGAGACCGGCGAGCAGGTCGTGCCGGCGATCGGCCGATCCGACGCCGGCCGCCTCGCTGATCGCACACGCCAGCAATGCGCCGGCCGCGACCTGGGCATAGAACGCCTTCGTCGACGCCACGCTCATCTCCACGTCGCGTCCGTCGGACGTGTACAGCACGCCGTCGGCCTTGTCGACGAGGTCGCTCGCCCGCCGATTGACGATGCCGATCACCGCAGCACCACGGCTCCGGAGCAGATCGACGGTTCGATTGGTGTCGGTGGTGGTGCCGCTCTGGCTCACGGCGATGGCCAGTGTGTCGCTCATGTCGAGCCGCAGATGGAAGCCCGACAACTCGGTCGCGGCGATTGCGTCGACGTCGAGTTCCCCGCCGCACAGCTCGTCGAGCAGGGCGGCCGCACTCTGCCCGGCAACCGCGGCAGTGCCCTGTCCGATCACACGCACCCGCCGGATCGCGCCGGACGCGAGGCGCTCCGCCACTGCCGTCGGCAGCGCCCG
This sequence comes from uncultured Acidimicrobiaceae bacterium, assembly GCA_963827775.1. GTDB lineage: Bacteria > Actinomycetota > Acidimicrobiia > Acidimicrobiales > Ilumatobacteraceae > Ilumatobacter. Next base: position 80,608 of record CAWHCI010000005.1, read on the forward strand.
GTCACCGACCGACGCCGACAGACGGCCGTCTTGGTCGACGATCTTCGAACGCAGGGTCTTCTGGAAGCTCTGCGGTGCCTCTTCGATCTCCTTGAGCAGGAAGTGCGGCGCCTCGCCCCGGTCGATGTCGCGGGTCGTCACCTCGGCGGTCACGATGTCGGTCGCGCCGATCGGCAGTTCGGAACCGTCGTACGCGGTCCGCCTGATGCCGTCGGCCTCGCCCGCGCGAGCCGCGTCGAGCACGACGATCTCCCCGCCGGCTTCGCCGTCCATGCGGACGTACCGGCTCGTCTCCTCGACCACGCCGTACGGTTCGCTGGCAGCGATGAAGCAGTCGTCGGCGAGACCGATGTAGAGGCCCTGGCCGCTGCCGCGCAACGCCAGGAGCATCGAGTCGGGGTCGGCCGCGCTCATCGCCGCCGATCGCCACCGAGCCCTCGAACGAAGCGACGGTGCGCCGGAACGCCTCGTCGCCCGCGACTCCCGAGGCGGCGTGCCGCGACACGAGCGTCGGGATCACCTTGGCGTCGGTCGTGATCTGATGATGGATCTCGAGCTGGTGCGACACCCGGAGGTCGGCATGGTTGTCGACGTCGCCGTTGAGCGCAGCCACGACGTACGGACCGGTGTCGATCACCGGCGACCGTTCCATCTCGTCGCTGTTGAGCGGATGCGTGTTCGGCTCGGAGATGATCCCGACACTGGCCCACCGGGTGTGGCCGAGCACCGCCGTTCGGGCATCGGCTCCGGCCAACGCCCGGCGCAGCAGATCGTCACCGGCGACAGCCGCCCGCAATGCCATGGTGTTGTCACCGAGTTCACCGATCTCGGCAGCGGCCTTGTACACGAACGAGAGCACGCCGTCTGCCGACCGCACCGAACCCGACTGGTACGTCGGGTCGTGTGCCCGATCGGCGATGGCCTCGCTCAGGGTCGGCTCGTCGAGATCGAGCGAGTGCCTGCTGACGAACACGTGGATCCCGGCCGAATCACGGCCACGCACCTCGAGCCGATCGAGCGCCGACAGCGACTGCTGGATCGCGAGGTACCCCGACAGCGATCCGATGCCCGCGTCGCGGCCGGCCAGGGCGCCGACCTCACGAGCGGTGCGGAGCCGATCGTGGCGCAGGGCCCAGAGCACGTCACGAAGCGCGAGTGATCGAGAACTCAGCCGCTCGACGGTCTCGGCGTCGTGACCTCCGGCCTCGAGCCGGGCGTCGAGCTCGCCCACGACCGCATCGGCCCGGTCGAGCCGAGCGGTGATGGACGCCACCGTCTCGTGCTGGTCGACGAGGGCCGCCACGCCCGGGACACCTCGCACGAGCGCATCGACGTCGGCGAGCGCAGCGGTCATCGCATCGATGTCGTCGTGCTGGTCGAGCGCCGCGTCGAGCCGCGAGATCAGGTCGTCACGATCGGGCACCGGTCGCGTGGGACGCCGACTGAGCACTGCGATGATGCCGCACATGACGGTCAGGCTACCGACCGGTTGCAGCCGCCCGGGAGCACGAGTCGCTCACGCATCGATGGCGGCGAGGAGCGAACCCCGAAGTGATTCCGCGACCCGGCGCGCGAGTTCGGCGGCCGGCGCCTCGACCATGATCCGAACGAGCGGCTCGGTGCCGCTCGGCGGACGAGAATCCGCCCGGTGTGACCCAACTCGTCGTTCCACCGGGCGATGTCGTCGGCCAGCAGCTCCGCGACGTCGGGTCGCCGCTCGGCGACCGGCACGTTCAGCAGCACCTGGGGCAGCTGGGTCATCGCTGCAGCGGCCAGTTCGGACAGGGGACGACCGGAGCGTTTCACGACGTCGAGCAGCACGAGTGCCGTGAGGAGCCCGTCGCCGGTCGTGGCGTGGCGTGTGAAGATCACGTGCCCCGACTGCTCACCACCGAGCGAATAGCCGCCGGCTCCGAGCGATTCGAGCACGTAGCGGTCACCGACCGGCGTCTCGACGACATCGATGCCGGCAGCCTCCATCGCCAGCCGGAAACCGAGGTTGGTCATGACCGTGACGACCACCGTGTCGTCGTGGAGCAGACCCCGGTCACGCAGGTCTCCGGCGCAGATCGCGATGATGTGGTCGCCGTCGACCACCTCGCCGAATTCGTCGACGGCGATCAGCCGGTCGGCGTCGCCGTCGAGAGCGATCCCGACGTGAGCTCGTTCGGCGGTCACGACGGCCTGCAGGCCCGCCGGGTCGGTCGCACCGCACCCCGCATTGATGTTGATGCCGTCCGGTTGCGCATTGACCACGACCGCCTGCGCACCGGTTCGTTGCAGCACGTCGGCGACCAGGTGCGACGCCGCCCCGTTGGCTGCGTCGACCACGACCCGAAGACCCGTGAGATCACGACCCTCGAGGACCGCGAGGAGGTGTTGGACGTACCCCTCGGCCGACGCACCACGACCGTGGATCGGAGCGGGATCACCCGACGGCGTCCCGAGGAAGTCGAGCGCGGCCTCGATGCGCGACTCCACCTCGTCGGGCAACTTGGTGCCGCCGACGGCGAACAGCTTGATGCCGTTGTCGTGGTAGGCATTGTGCGACGCGGAGATCACGGCACCCATCGCGTCGAGCCGTGCCGCTTCGAACGCGACCGCCGGCGTCGGGGTGACTCCCAGCCGATGCACCTCGACGCCCTCGGACGACAAGCCGGCGACGAACGCCGCCTCGAGCATGGGCGTCGACACACGGCTGTCGCCGCCGACGACGGCGTGCTTCGCTCCGAGCACCCGGGCAGCGGCGCGACCGAGGTCGAGCGCGAACGCAGGTGTCAGTTCGGTGTTGGCCCGGCCACGGACACCGTCGGTCCCGAAGCGCACGGTGGTCTCGTGCGGATCAGCGCTTGGTGAACTGCGGCGCCTTGCGCGCCTTCTTGAGGCCGTACTTCTTGCTCTCCTTCTTCCGCGGATCGCGGGTGAGGAGACCGGCCTTCTTCAGCGGGTCACGCAGTTCGCCGTCGAGGTCGACGAGCGAGCGGGCGATGGCCATGCGCAGCGCACCGGCCTGACCACTGACGCCGCCGCCGTGGATCGACGCGTCGATGTCGTACGACTCGAGCGCCTCGGCAACGCGCAGGGGCTCGTCGACGACCATGCGCTGGGCGTCGGTCGGGAAGTACTCCTCGAACGTCTTGCCGTTGATCATGATGGTGCCGGTGCCGGGACGCAGGCGGGCACGGGCGACCGAGCGCTTGCGGCGGCCGGTGGTCTGGGTGAGCGGAGCAGTCATCGTTGTCCTCGTTCTCAGCGCTTGATCTCGAACGGCTGGGGGTTCTGGGCCTGGTGGGGGTGGTCGGGGCCGGCGTACACCTTGAGCTTGGTCATCTGCTGACGACCGAGCGACCCCTTGGGCAGCATGCCCTTGACCGTGCGACGCACCGCGTCGGCGGGCTTGCGCTGCAGCATCTTGGCGAACGACTCGCTCTTGATGCCGCCCGGGTAGCCGGAGTGGCGGTAGATCTGCTTCTTGTTCGCCTTGTCACCGCTCATGATCACCTTGTCGGCGTTGACGATGATGACGTGATCACCGGTGTCGATGTGCGGCGAGTAGGTCGGCTTGTGCTTGCCGCGCAGGAGGCTGGCGACCTCGGTCGCCATGCGACCGATGATCATGCCCTCGGCGTCGACGACGTGCCACTCACGCGTGATCTCGCTGGCTTTCGGGGTGTACGTCTTCATCGAACTTCGCTCTCGCAACTCTCTGCGACCGGTGTCGCAACCAGGCAGCCGCAGGACATTCAGGCCGCAAATGAACCGGGTAATGATACGGGCGGGCCAACGCATGCGGCAACGCGCCGACGAGGAAGCTCACGGCGTCGCCGGTTCGGCCATCACTCTGACCCAATCGACGAGCACCGACGGCTCGGTCCTGCGAAATCGCATCGACCGTCTCGGCGGCGAGTCCGTAGTACGGCGTGCGGATGCCGTTCGTCTTGAACGGGTACGTGCCGCCGAGCGCAACGTTCAGGATGAGGAACTTGTCGTCGTCGAACTCCCACGACCCGAAGAAGTCGACCATCGGCCGGGTCACGCGTTCGACCGGGGCACCGTCGACGGAGAACACGATCTCGTCGTCGGCTGCGCTCGACGGCGTACACGTGCCACCCGGTTGCGTCCTCGCCGTGAGGGAAGAACCGTTTGTTGACCAGTCCGGCCTCACCCGAATAGCCGGGTCCGTGCACGCCGGCGCTCGTCCAGCCGGGCTCGCCGACGTACTCCATCACGTCGATCTCGCCGGTGTCGGGCCAGCTGCCGTATCCCATCATCCAGAACGCGGGCCACGACCCGGCCCCGACGGGCAGCTTCATGCGACGCGGCCGCGATCCCGTACCTGAAGTGGAACCGGTCTCTCGTGTCGAGGCGGCCGGAGACGAAGTCGAATCGCTGACCGTCGTCGGTTCGGTGGTTCGGCCGGTGGCGCGGGTGGATCGCGAGCACGTGACCGCCGGACGTCGACGCGTCGACGGGCGTGACATACAGCGTGTCCGGCGAATCGACGTAGGCCTGGACTTCGTCGTTGACGACCGTGCCGGTCGTCCTGACGTTCCACGTCGCCCGATCGAGATCACCGGACGAGAAGTCGTCGAAGAAGATCGTCCCCGGACCGCCCGGGTTCGGAGCGTCGCTCGTCACGCGGCGTCGTCGATCGGCTGGTACACGCGGACGTAGTCGGCGAGGTACTGGATCGGGTACTGGAGCTCGGGATCGATCGAGGCCACCGAGCGTGCCGCCGTGGGCCAGGTTGAGGATGAGGAAGAACGGCTGGTCGAACACCCACTCCCCGGTCTTGATGTTCTCGGGCTCGAGCTCGTAGTACATCTCGTCGTCGAAGAACCACTGGATTCGTTCCTCGTTCCAGTCGATCGCGTAGGTGTGCCAGTCGTCGGCGATGTCGAACTCCTGTCGGAACCACTTCGACCTGCCCCCGGCGCCCGAGTACCCGGGGCCGTGCACCGTGCCGAGAATGAGATCGGGCTCCTTGCCGGTGTACTCCATGATGTCGATCTCGCCCACGTTGGGCCACTGCCGCTCGGGCTCGGGGGCGTCCTCGTCGAACTGGGCTCCCAGCATCCAGAACGCGGGCCAGGTACCGGCCCCCGCCGGCACCTTGAGGCGGGCTTCGATCCGGCCGTACCGGAACTCCCGCAATCCCTGACTCAACAGACGCGCCGAGGTGAAGGCGTTGCCCTCGACCACCTCGTCGCGGAGCTCGATGACCAGCAGGCCGTTCTGCGTCCGGGCGTTCTCGGGCCGGTCGGTGTAGTACTGCGCCTCGCCGTTGCCCCATCCCCAGCCACCGATGTCGTAGGTCCAGTTCGTCCGGTCGATCTCGTCGTGTCGAACTCGTCGCTCCATACCAGTTCCATGCCCTCAGGGGGCTCGACCGGGATCGGCTCCGGCGTGGCGACCGTTGTCGTCGGTCCCGCAGTGGTGGGCGGCGCTGCCGTCGTCGGCGGAGCAGTCGTCGCCGCCGCTGCGGCCGTGGTCACCGGCGCCTGCGTCGGCTCGGCGTCGCCGCCGGAGGAATCGGACTCGGAGGCGCAGGCAGCAACGATGAGCCCGCAGGCGACGAGGGCGGCGAGCGGTCGCAACCGGATGGAGGTCACCGGTGATCGATCCTGTCGTGCTGGGGTGGGGACGACGCAGCGGTTTCGGCCCGCTCGGGTTCGAGCGCCCCGGGCCCGGGTGGGCTCAGCTGGGCGGTGATGCCACCGTCGACGTGGATCACCTGGCCGGTGATGTAGCTCGACTCGTCGGACGCGAGGAACGCCACGGCGGCGGCGATGTCGTCGACCGTTCCGAAGCGACGCAACGGGATGCGCGACTCGGTGGCACGGTACGTCGCTGTGCCGACGTGCGGCTCGGTGCGATACGTGCGGGTCACGCCGGGAGCGATCGCATTGACGCGTATCCCGTGGTGACCGAGGTCGATCGCCATGGCCAGCGTCATCGCGTTCACCGCACCCTTCGTGACGTCGTACGGCACGCCGCGGTGGTGCGCACGCGCGGCACCCACCGAGGAGATGTTGACGATGCTGCCGCCACCGTTCCCGGCCATGACGACCGCCGCGCGCTGGGAGCAGAGATACGGACCTCGGATGTTGGACGCCAGCTGGAGGTCGAGCAGTTCGACGTGATCGTCGAGCACGTGCCGGCGCTCGAGATCGGCCGCGTTGTTCACCAGCACGTCGACGGTGCCGAACCCGTCGAGTGACGCCCGGAACAGCTCGTCGATGCCGTCGCCCCGACTCAGGTCGCCTTCGACGGCGAGCGCCGACGCACCGAGCTGGCTCAGTCCGTCGACGGTCTCGGCCAGCGCCTCGCCGTCGACGTCCGCCACGACGACCCGCATCCGTTCGCGCGCGAGCCTGGACGCGATGCCCTGCCCGATTCCCTTGGCGGCGCCGGTCACCACGGCGACACGGTCGGCGAGCTCGGGATGACGTGCGGTCATGGTCGCGCCGGACTTCCGTCCGGCAGTCGCGTCTGCGTCCACTGCTCGACGATCTCGTCGCAGGGGTGCTGCGCGGCCAGGTCCTCGTCGATGTCGATGCCGAGGCCGGGCTGGTCGTTCGGGTACAGATAGCCCTCGTCAACCATCGGCAGGCCAGGGAACATCGCGGCATCGAGCTCGGACGGCCGATACCACTCCTGGATCCCGAAGTTCGGCGCCCAGAGGTCGAGATGGAGGTTGGCCGCATGTCCGACGGGCGAGGTATCGCCGGGACCGTGCCATGCGGTACGGACGCCGAACGTGTCGGCGAGAATCGCCACGTTGCGAGCAGGCGTGATGCCGCCGATCTGGCTGATGTGCATCCGGACGAAGTCGATCCGGCGCTCGGTGACGAGCCGCTGCCATTCGTGCGGGTTGTTGAACAACTCCCCCATCGCCAGCGGTGTCGCGGACTGGGAACGCACGGTACCGAACCACTCGACGTCCTCCGGGGCGAAGAGGTCCTCCAGGAAGAACAGCCGGTACGGCTCGACGTCCTTCGCGAACTGCACGGCATCGATCGGGTGCAGACGCTCGTGCACGTCGTGGAGCAGCTCGATCGACTCGTCGAGCGAGCTGCGCACGTGGTCGATCATCTCGAGCGTTACACGCCCGTATCCACGCGGGTCGAAGTAGTTGCCGTCCGGGGATCCGTGGGGCCGGTGCACGTCCGCATCTGGCCCGCCGTAGCCCCCCAACTGCACCCGAACGTGCCGGTAGCCGTCGGCGACGCGGCGCTGGGCGTTCTCCGCGACCTCGTGGCGATCACGCCCGTCGGCGTGCACGTAGGTCGCAGCGGCCTCCCGGCACTTGCCGCCGAGCAGCTGGTGCACGGGCATGCCGGCGCGCTTGCCCTTGATGTCCCACAGCGCCTGGTCGACGCCCGAGATGGCGTTGTTGAGCACCGGGCCGTTGCGCCAGTAGCCGTGCACCATCGACAGCTGCCAGATCTCCTCGATCCGGTCGACGTCGCGACCGATCAGGAACGGCTTGAGGTGCCGCTCGATCGCGGCCTCCACGGCGAACGAACGTTGGGTGAAGGTCGCGCACCCGACGCCGTAGAGGCCGTCCTCCGATGTGATGACCTTGACGATGACGAGTCGGGATGCACCGGGCTGTGTCAGGATCGTCCTGACGTCCGTGATCCTGACCGTCACTCGTGGTTATCCCTTGACGGCGCCCGACGTCAGCCCGGAGATGATGTAGCGCTGCAGGAACATGAACAGCACCAGCATCGGCAACATCAACATCAGCACGGCGGCAGCCAGCTTGGGCCAGTCGCTGCCGTACACACCTTCGAAGACGATCAGTCCCTTCGTGATCGGGAAGAGGTCTTCGTTGGTCAAGTAGACGTTCGCGAGGATCAGCTCGTTCCAGATCCCGATCGCGTGGATCACCGTCACGGTCGCGATCGCGGGCCGGATCAGCGGGATGAGGATCGACCACACGAACCGCGTGTAACCGCACCCGTCCACCGCCGCCGACTCGTCGAGCTCCCGCGGGATCGACTTGATGTAGTTGACCATGATGATCAACGCGATCGGGTTGATCAGCAGCAGCATGATGTAGCCCTGCCGGGTGTTGAACATGCCGAGGTTGAGGATCAGCTGGAACTGAGGGATCAGCGCCGGCGGCAGGAACAGCGCCACCACGTAGAGGGTGAGCAGGGCGCCGGCGCCCCTCACGTACCCGCGGGCGATCGGGAACGCGACGAAGACCGACATGATCACGAACAGTCCCGTCCCCACCACCGTGTAGATCAGCGAGTTCACCAGGAATCGGGGGAAGTTCGCGAGCTCCCACGCATCGGCGTAGTTGGCCAGCTCCAGGCTCTCGGGAAGACCGGTCGGGTCGGCGAAGAACTCCGGCAGCGTCTTCATCGACACGAAGATGAGGATCAGCAACGGGCCGATGTAGAACGCTGCGAAGAGCAGCAGGATCGCGTACGAGGTGACCACGCGGATCGTGCGCCGACGCTTGGCGCCGGCGTCGTCACGCACCACGACATCGGTTGATTCGGCGATGACGGTCATGCCATGTACTTCCTTTCACGCCGGGAGACTACGGAGTTGGCGGCCATCCCGATGACCAACACCAGCCCGAACAGCACGATCGATGCCGCGGCGGCGTACCCCTGACGAAACGACCCGGTACTGGTCCCACCGAACGCCTCGGCGTAGACGACGTACCCGAGCACCTGGGTGCCGTTCTTGTAGCCGGTCAGGACGAGGAACAGCATCCACGCCTGGAGCGAACCGACGATGTTCAGCAAGAAGTTGGTGTTCACGGCGGGCGTGAGCTGCGGCCACGTGATGTTCTTGAAGAGCTGCCAGCCGGAGGCGCCGTCGACGGCAGCCGCTTCGTAGAGGTCGGCAGGAATCGTCTGCATCCCGGCGAGGAAGATGACCATCGTGAACCCGGCGTTCGCCCAGATCTGGACGACGATGACCCAGTAGAAGGCGTTGCCCCCGTTCAGGAACTGGGATTCCATGCCGAACCACCCGAAGATCGAGTCCATCGGACCGCCGCCGGGCCGGAGGAACAGCTTCCACATCAGGCCCTGGACGGTGACACCGAGGATGACCGGGACGAAGAAGAGGGTGCGGAAGACCAATCGGCCACGCAGCTTCTGATTGACGAGCAACGCCATCAGCAGGCCGAGGCTGAACTGAATCGTGGTCACCAGGACCATGAAGATGAGCGTTCGCTGCAGGGCGTCGAGGTTGTCTCGCGATCGAGCGCCCTGGAACAGGAACTCGTCGTAGTTGTCCCAGCCGACCCAGTTGATCGGGAGGCCACGGATGCCGGTCGCATCGGTGAACGAGTAGATCGTGGTGGCCAATGACGGGCCCGACCCCGATCAGGAAGTAGAAGAAGAGCCCGGGAGCGAGCAGCAGCCACGGCAGCAGCCGCGCCAGCCCCCCGCCGAAGAGATTCTGCTGTTTGGCCGCCATCGACGTCCCCCCTTTGGTAGTCGACCGTTGAGTTCGTTTGTGCGGAGACCGCGGTGCACGAGGTGCGTTGCCGTTTCGGAATCTAGCCGGGGTGTGTGGCCCGCCCCCAATGGGCGGGCCACACACCTCAGGACCGTGTCACCGGACGATGATCAGAGACCGGACTCCCAGTCGGACTGGGCCTGGTTCGCCGCCTCCACCGGGTCGGAGAAGTCGCCGAGGTACAGCCACCGTGCACCTTCCCAGCCGTTGGCCCACTGGCCGGCGCCGGTCGGCACCACGATCCACTGCTCGAGGCCGATGGCGAAGTTGCCGGCCTGCAGGATCGGCGAGATCGACTGACCGAGGGTGTTGTCGAGCACGGCCGTCGGCTGGGTCGGGATGAACCCCGTCGCATTGGCGAAGGCGTTGTAGTTGTCGGGCTCCGAGAAGGCGGCGAGGTACGCCGAAGCCAGGTCGGGGACCGGGGTCTCCGCAGCGACCGCCAGGCTCATGTCGACCTTGCCGTACAGGGTCTGGTTGTCCGCCGCGTCATCGCTCCCGGGGAACGGGACGTACGACCAGGCGAAGTCGACGCCAGCGGAGTCGATCGTGCCGGCGTTCCACCCGCCACTCGGGCCGAAGGCGACATCGCCGACGGTGAAGCGCTGGGCCGCCGAGTCGCCGGTCAGGCCGGCGGATTCCGCGTCGAGCAGGGAGGCGTACGTGGCGAACCGGTCGAACAGCTCCAGGCCCTCTTCGTCGTTCCACGCGTTGTCACCGGTCCAGAGGCCCTCGGCCAGGGCCGCCTGGTCGGGATAGAGCGAGCCGATGATGCCGTAGCTGCCGACGTGGACGGGCCATCCGTCCTGGCCGCCGGCGATCATGCACTTGAAGCCGGCGTCCTCGATGGCGGCGCAGGCCGCGACGAGCTCGTCGAACGTCGTCGGTGTCTCGACGCCGACGTCGGCGAGCAGGTCGTCGTTGACGAACATCCCGCTGTAGGTCGTGCGGCCGAGCGCGACCGCGTAGACGCCGTCGTTGTACGAGCCGCTCTCGACGGCCGCCTCGTCGTAGTTGTCGAGGAACGCCTCGCCGGTGAGGTCCTTGACCAGCCCGGCATCGATCAACTGCTGCCAGGCCGGAGGCTCGACACCGGTCATGTAGTCCTGCACGGCCTTGTCGAAGCCGGTCAGGCTGATCGTGGTGACGTCGATGTCCTTGGCGGTGAGCCGGGTCTGGTTGGCGGTGGAGAGGCCGTCGGCCTCGACGACCGTCAGATCGACCGTGACGCCGGGGTTGGCGGCCTCGAACTCGCTGTTGAAGGTCTCGAAGAACTCGACACCCGCCGGGTTCTGGTGGATCAGCACCCGGAGGGTTCCCTCGAGGTCGCCACCAGCCGCTTCGCTGTCGGCGGTTGCCTCACCGCCGGTTGCTTCGTCGGCGGTTGCTTCGTCGGCGGTTGCTTCGTCGGCCGGCGTCGTATCGGAGTCGTCATCACCTCCGCATGCGGCAACCGTCAGCCCGACGGCAACGGTGAGTGCGATCAGTTTGGACTTCCTGCTCTTCATGGTTCTCCCCTGGTTGACAGAGTGGATTCTCACGTGCTCGGCATCTCGTCAACGCGATTCGATGTCGCGAGGCGGCAGCACAACGCTGCTGGGGCCATTCGGAGGCATCGATGACGTCTGAGAGCGCTCCCATTGGGAGCGCTCTCAGAATAGCCCCGGGGCTGCGGGGTGTCAAGCGTCGCTTGCCGGTGGCCATCTCCCTCGCATAGGCTGGGAGCGCTCCCACATGGGGCTCTCGACGAGGTGTCCCGCGCGACCGACGGCCCGACAGGAGCAGTCGATCGTCGCCGGAACCGCCCGACCGATCCGAGAGACGTCTGCCCGGGTGGGGGCACCGGCCGCAAACCGGGGGGAACGAGGAGGAACAGGTATGACCGAAGGCATCGAATTGGTCGACGGCGTGGAGATGTACCGCATCCCCGACGTCGACACGATGAACCCGTTTCTGATGACCGTCGTGAGCAACTCGGATCTCTGGATGTTCGTGTCCAGCTCCGGCGGACTCACCGCAGGCCGCGTCGACCGCGACGGCTGCATCTTCCCGTACGAGACCGATGACCGGCTCCACCGCGCGAATGGGCTTGCCGGACCGGCCACGGTGCTCCGCGTGAGCGGCGACGCCGGCACCGTCGTCTGGGAACCGTTCAGCGGAGTAGGCGACGCAACTCGACGGAGCCTCCTGAAGAGCTTGCTGGGCGACGCGGTGGTGTTCGAGGAGGAACACCTGGAACTCGGCCTGACGATTCGTTGCCGATGGGCACCGTCCGATCGGTTCGGATGGGTCCGAACCGTCTCCCTCGCTCACTGTGGAGACGACACGAGCCAATCCATCGAGGTCGTCGATGGATTGCTCGGCGTGATGCCCTGGGGAATCAGCGTCACGCTCCAGCAGCAGATGAGCAATCTCGCCAATGCATATCGACGGAGCGAGATCGTCGATCCGGGCCTCGGTGTCTTCAGCCTGGAAGCATCGATCGTCGACCGTCCCGAACCGGCCGAAGCACTCCGGGCGACGACGGCGTGGTCGGCAGGGCTCGAACAGGCACAGGTGAGCCTCAACCCGTCGACGGTCTCGCTGGCACGAGACGGTCGACCGTTCCAGCCGTCGACCCTGCGGACTGGTCGGCCCGGCGCCTACGTGCTCAACGCGAGGATCGACCTCGAGCCGGGGACGGCACGACGCTGGCACCTCGTGGCCGACGTGGCCCAGTCGCACAGCGATGTCGTCCGCCTGCGCGAGGTGCTGCGTTCGGGCAACGATCTCTCCCAACTCGTCGATGACGACGTGCAGCGATCCTCGCTCGAGTTGCGGAACATCGTCTCCACAGCGGACGGCTTCCAGACGACGGCCTCGCCGAAGAACGACGCACATCATCTCGCCAACACCCTCTTCAACGTCATGCGCGGCGGCACCTTCCTGAACGGGTACACGATTTCGGCGGATCGATTCCGTTCGTTCGTCCACGAACGCAACGAGGTCGTCGCGACTCGCCACGCCGACTGGCTCGCCGGCTTGGACGACCCGATTCATGTCACCGAACTCCGGACTCGAGCACACGAGTCCGGCGATCCCAACCTCGTGAGGCTCACTGCGGAATACCTGCCACTCACGTTCTCGCGACGTCACGGCGATCCGAGCCGCCCCTGGAACCACTTCGCCATCAGGGTCCGTGACGCCGACGGCGACCCGATCCTGAGCTATCAGGGGAACTGGCGCGACATCTTCCAGAACTGGGAGGCGCTGACCCGGAGTTTCCCCGACTTCCTGCCCTCGATCATCGCCAAGTTCCTGAATGCGTCCACCGCGGACGGGTTCAACCCCTACCGCATCACGAACGACGGGATCGATTGGGAGGTCATCGAGCCCGACAACCCGTGGAGCGGGATCGGATACTGGGGCGATCACCAGATCGTGTACCTCGATCGGTTGCTCCGCGCCCAGAACGCGCATGGCCCAACTTGGCTGGCTTCGAACCTGGGGGACACCACATTCTCGTTCGCCGACGTGCCGTACCGAATGGTCCCATACGACCAACTCGTTCGCGACCCCAAGTCGACGCTCGAGTACGACGTCGGTGCCGAGGCCGAGGTCGCCAAACGGGTGCACGCGATCGGCGCCGACGGCAAGCTCCTCGCCGATTCGCAGGGCAACGTCGTCCACGTCTCGCTGCTCGAGAAGCTCCTGATCCCGGCGTTGGCGAAGATCTCGAACTTCGTTCCCCGCGGAGGCATCTGGATGAACACCCAGCGCCCCGAGTGGAACGACGCCAACAACGCGCTCGTCGGGTACGGCCTGTCGATGGTGACGCTGGCGCACCTGCGTCGATACATGAAGCTGATCGATGACATCAGCGCCGATCTCACCGAGGCGCTGCCCGTGTCGGCAGACGTCGTCAGATGGATCGAAGCGCTGGCCGACATCTTCGAGTCCCATGCTCATCTCGTCGACGCTCCGAACATCGACGAGACGGTCCGCGCGGACATGCTCCGTGCGCTGGGCGAGACCTACGACGACTACCGCACCGCGCTCTACCGGACCGGATCGTCGAGCGAGTCGGCGCTCGGGCCACAGCAACTCCGTCGGTTGACGAGCAGCGTGCTCCTCCACCTCGACGATGCGATTCGGGCAGCGCGCCGTTCCGACGGCATGTACGAGTCGTACAACATCATCGGGTTCTCGGAGGACTACCGCCGTGCCCATGTCGACCACCTGCACGTCATGCTCGAGGGTCAGGTCGCGGCCATCAGCTCAGGACTGCTCGCGGGTGACGAAGTGGTGAAACTCATTCACGCCATGTTCGACTCGGACCTCTATCGGCCCGACGTCGACAGCTTCATGCTCTACCCCGCACGGCCGAGACCATCCTTTCTCGAGCGGAACCACGTGCCGGCCGAGTCGGTGGAATCGAACCCGTTGCTCCGCGCGCTCGAGGAGATCGGCTCTGACGCCATCGTCAACGGCGACGTCAATGGCGACTACCACTTCAACGCCGACTTCCAGAACGTCGCCGACGTGCGCGACGCACTCGATGGGCTCACCGGAACCACGCTCACCTCACTCGTCGCCGACCACCGAGCCGAGACGCTGGCGCTGTTCGAGCACGTCTTCCACCACCACGAGTTCACCGGCCGGAGCTCGACGATGTACGGCTACGAAGGCATCGGCTCCGTCTACTGGCACATGGTTGCCAAACTGCTGGTGGCCGTCCAGGAGTGCATCCTCGAAGCGCCGGACACGACCGACCCGTTCGTGCTGAGCGAGCTGGTCGTGCTCTACGAGCGAATCAGGGGCGGTCTGGGCTTCAACAAGACGGCCACCGAATACGGCGCATTCCCGACCGACCCGTACTCGCACACACCGGCCCATGCCGGGGCGCAGCAGCCCGGCATGACCGGGCAGGTGAAGGAGGAACTCCTCGACCAGGTGGGCAGAACTCGGGCTCGTGGTTGCCGACGGCTCGCTTCGCTTCACCGACGTCCTGCTCACGGACCGTGAGTTCGGCACGGACGACGCCGTGTTGACCGTGCCCGTTGCCGCTGGGCGCGCGGTCGATCTTGAGATCGCACCGGGCCAGGCCGCCTTCACGGTCTGCCAAGTACCGGTCGTCCTGCACGCAGGAGGGGCGGACCCGGTGATCCGAGTCACGGAGGCCGACGGCCGCGAGCGCGAGCTCACGGGTCTGACGCTCGACCGGGCGACGTCCAAACAGATCTTCGACCGCAGTGGTGTGGTCAGCAGGTTGGATGTGTTCATGGCACGCGCGTACCACCTGACATCGGCACGTGGCGGGGCGACACGGACCCGGCGCCCGTGATCACGAGGTCGGGTCGAGAAGATCCCTACGGTGGGTCGGCACCTCCGTCGCACGGGGGAGACCTGAGGAAGAGATGAGCGAGACACCACGAGACCTGACACTGGAGGAGATCGGCGAGATCGCCGGCGTCTCCCGCTCGACCGTGTCGCGGGTGCTGAACGACCACCCGCACGTGCGACCGGAGATCCGGGCGCGTGTCGAGGCGGTCATCGCCGAGACCGGCTACCTGCCCAACCAGGCGGCACGTGCGCTCGTGTCGAACCGGACCGGCCTGATCGGTCTCGTCATGGCGACCGACGTCGACGAGTTGTTCGGGGACCCGTACTACTCGGCGCTCGTGCACGGGATCCAGGAGGGGTGCTCCGAGTCGAGTTCGATCTTCTCGATCTTTCCCGTCTACGGGGAGCACGGGGAGACCGTCGTCCTCTCGACACTGGTGGCTCGCGGGTTCGTCGACGGCGTGATCATCACCGCCGGACCGGGCAGTGAGAAGTTGATCGGCGGGTTGCGGCAGCGCAGCAAGCGGATGGTCGTGGTCGGCCATCCGGTCGACGACCGAGGTCTGGTGCGGGTCGACGTCGAGAACCGAGCCGGCAGCGCGAGCGCGGTCTCCCACCTGATACGACTCGGCCGGGACCGTGTCGGATTCATCGGGCCGACGTCGCGGTACGTGTTCGGAGTCGAACGCCTCGCGGGGTATCGCGATGCCATGGCCGAGGCCGGTCGGCCGGTCGACGACGACCTCATCCGACTCGACGAGCCGATGGCGGAGGGCGGCTACCGGGCGGCGATGGAACTGCTCCCGGAACAGCCCGACGCCGTCCACGTCGCCACGGACCCGATGGCGATCGGGGTGCTCCGCGCCTTTCGTGAGCACGGAGTCCGCGTGCCGGACGACATCGCGATCGTCGGCTTCGACGGGCTGCCACGGGCGCCCCGCACCGAACCGTCGTTGACCACGGTGGTCCAGCCCGTCAATGACGTCGGCCGCACCGCGGTGGAGCTGCTGCACGGCGAACATCCCGATCCATGTGTCGTGTCGCTCCCGACCTCACTCCGGATCGGCGACTCGTGCGGTGCGCGGCGACAGCCGGATCTCGACTCGTGAACGAGCACGACGGGCGCAACCGGCGCGGTCGTTCCTTGACCACCCTCTGACGCTGCTCCTACAGTTCCGAGCCGGATGGGAGCGCTCCCAGCGCTCAGGGAGGGATCGACCGTGCACGGGACACAGATTGGCTCACCCGATGTCGACGAAGCCCTTCTGTCGAGGCTCGCGAGCCGCATGACGCTGCACGAACAGGTCGGGCAAATGACACAGGTCGAGCTGGGGAGCATCACCCCGGACGAGGTTGCCACGTGGTCGATCGGCTCGGTGCTCAGCGGCGGCGGCGGCAACCCGGGCGATGGCTCGGCCCGGGCCTGGCGGGATTCCGTCGAGGGGTTCATCGCCGGCTCCCGACGAAGTCGGCTCGGCATTCCGATCCTGTACGGCACCGACGCGGTGCATGGTCACAACAACGTGGTCGGCGCCACGGTCTTCCCGCACAACCTCGGGATGGGCGCGACGGCGGACTCGGAGCTGGTGCGTGCGGTTGCACGGGCATCGGCCCTGGAGACTGCAGCCACCGGTACGAGATGGTCGTTCGCGCCCTGCCTGGCCGTTCCACAGGACATCCGTTGGGGTCGCACGTTCGAGGGCTTCGCCGAGGACCCCGGGCTGGTCGGAGCGCTCGGCCGCGCCGCGATCGAGGGCTGGCACGGCGACGATCTCCCCGCAACGGGGGTGCTGGCGTGCGCGAAACACTTCGTCGGCGAAGGCGCGATGGTGTGGGGCACCGTGGGCGCACACCGTCATCCCTGGATCGAGTGGTGGAACGGTTGGGGCGCCGGATGGCAGATCGACCAAGGTGACATCCAGATCGAGGAGGAGGTCCTTCGGCGAGACCACCTGGCACCGTTCGTCACCGCGATCGACGCAGGTGCCCTCACCGTCATGGCGTGCTACGGCTCGTGGCACGGCCGCCGGTTGCACGCACACCGCTCACTTCTGACCGACGTGCTCAAGGGCGAACTCGGCTTCGACGGCTTCGTCGTATCGGACTGGATGGGCGTCGACCAACTCGATGCCGACTACGGCACGGCCGTGGAGTTGGCGGTCAACGCAGGTGTCGACATGGTGATGGTGCCGTTCGACCATCACCGGTTCATCACCACGGTGGTCGAGCTCGTCGAGTCGGGGCGAGTCGACCGGGCGCGCATCGACGATGCCGTCCGGCGGATCCTCCGGGCGAAGGCCGCGGTCGGGCTCCTCGCCGAACCCCGACATGATGGCATCCCGCTCGAGGTCGTCGGCTGCGACGAGCACCGAGCGTTGGCGCGAGCTGCGGTGCGAGCGTCGGCGGTGGTGCTCATCGATGACTGCGCGCTCCCCATTCCCGCCGCCGGTCCGATCCTTGCTGCCGGCGAGGCACTCGATGACATCGGGATCGCCTGCGGCGGGTGGACGATCTCCTGGGAAGGTTCACCCGGGCCGACCACCGAGGGCAGCACGGTACTCGACGGGCTGCGCAGGCTGAACGACGCGGATGCGGTCCGGTACGACCGGGCCGGTGACTTCGGATCCGCCCGAGCCGCGTACGGCGTGGTCTCGGTCCACGAACCTCCGTACGTCGAAGGTGCCGGAGATCGCGCCGACCTCTCCCTGCCACCGGATCAGCTCGACCTCGTCCGACGGGTCCGCGAGCGGGTCGAACGGCTCGTGGTGGTGGTCATCTCCGGTCGCCCCCTGCTGATCGAGCCGATCGTCGAATTCGCCGACGCCGTCGTTGCGTGTTGGCTCCCCGGCACCGAAGCCGACGGCATCGCCGACGTGCTCATGGGCACTGCGCCGTTCAGCGGCCGGTTGCCGGTGACGTGGCCGCGGAGTCAGGCCCAGGTCGTCGGCGAGCGCGTGAACGCACCCGGCCCGGGGCCGTGGCCGGTCGGACATCGCGAGACGATCGGACCCAACGACACCGACGCGGGCGACGACCGCGGATGAGCGTCGGGTCCGGATCCCACGGGCGAAGCAGGAGGGGCCCGGTCCGCTCGCACACTCGCACGTCGAAGACGACGGACCGGCGGCCGTGACGGCACCCGAACCCCCGACGGCGCCAGGCGCCACGATCTCCGAGCTGTCGGCCCTGCTCGGCAACCGGGCGATCGTCGCTGTCGTCGACGTCGCCGATCCGGCGGACGCCGCACAACTGGCACGAGTGCTCGGTGACTCCGGCGTCGATGCGTTGGAGATCACGTTCCGGCGCCCGGGCGCTGTGGACGCGCTCGAACGGGCGGTCGAACCACAGTCCCTACCGGTGGGGGCGGGGACAATCGTGTCGACCACGGCCGCTGCAGCTGCCGTGGCCGCCGGGGCCGAGTTTCTCGTGTCGCCCGGTCTCGACGAGCAGGTCGTGAGGTACGGGCGCGGCCTCGGAGTCCCGACGACGCCTGGTGTGCTGACGCCGTCGGACGTGCAAGCGGCGATGCGAATCGGCTGTTCCGAGGTGAAGCTGTTCCCGGCCGGAATCTTCGGAGGTCCACAGCTCCTCCGCTCCTTGAGCGACGTCTTCACCGGCGTGAAGTTCATGCCGACCGGTGGCGTGGATCACGATGGTGCGCTCGAATACCTCCGTCATCGAGCGGTCTTCGCCGTGGGAGGCACCTGGATCGCTCCCCCGGACCTGATCGCGGGCGGCCGGTGGTCCGAGATCTCTGAGCGGGCAACGAGCATCCGCAACGACGTGGATCGACTCGGGTGAGTGCGGTTCGACCGGTGATCAGTTTCGTCGGCGAGGCGATGGTCGAACTCACCTCGACGTCGGCGAACACCCTCGAGTGGACGTTCGCCGGTGACGTCCTCAACGCTGCAGCTTCGTGCTCCGCTGCCGGCCACGCCGCGGAGGTGCGCCTGCTGACCGGACTCGGGGACGATGACTTGTCCGACCAGTTGGCCCGACGTTGTCAGCTGCTGGGCATCGACCCGTCGGACAGCGTGACGATCGGCGGCCGGACACTGGGGCTCTATTGGATCGACGCCGCCGATGGAGAGCGCCGGTTCAGATACTGGCGCGAGCACTCTGCCGCCCGCGAGGCACTCGAGTCGGGGCGCCTGCTCCCGGCCTTGACCGGCGCGTCGCACCTCGTGTGGTCCGGGATCACGCTCTCGGTGGCGGGCGCGGGCGGCGACGACCTCGTTCACGCAATGGCGAACGCTCGAGCGGCTGGCGCAACGGTGTGCTTCGACGTGAACCACCGCCCGTCGCTGTGGCCCGACACGAAGACTGCCGCTCGATCGATCGACGCCGCATTGGCCCACGCTGATCTCGTGACCGCCTCATCGGACGACATCGGTGTGCTCTGGCCCGACGACGGTGGGGCGTTCGCCGACCGCGCACTCACCGCAGGCGCCAGCGAGATCATCGTGTCGGACGGTCCCGGACGGGTCGTCTGCACCACGTCCGTCGGCACCTTCACGATGCAGCCCGAGCCCACGGCGGTCGTCGACACCGTAGGTGCAGGGGACGCCTTGTGGGGGACGTACCTCGGCCGGCGTCACGACGGCGCCGACCCGGAATCGGCACTGGTTGCGGCGGTGAGCGCGGCGCGACTGGCAGTTGGACACGCCGGCGCGCTGGGCTACCTCGGCGACTGACCAGTCGGCGAGGTTACGAGCAACGCCGTGTCGCCGAACGGACCGCAGCGACGCAGACAGGAACGGTTTGACGCCGGCGCTCCTGCGACGTACGTTGTCTGAGAGCGCTCTCAGTCGGACGATCAGCGAACCGGGTGCAGAACGCAGCTTCGGCGGCGGGCCGTCGGGGGAACCACAACGGCGACACGCCGACCCAGTTCTGACAAAGGGGCTCGACATGCACACTCCGCACTCACTCCGCACTCGTTCCGGCCGACGTTCACTGGCGGCAACGGCTGCGATCGGGTTGGCGCTCGGCAGCGTCTGGTCGCACGTCGGCTCCAGCGTCGTCGCTGCTCCGCCGGCGACGGTGATCGATGATTTCGAGGACGGTGACACGTCGGACTGGGGCTTCTTCGGAGGAAACGCAGCCGGTGGCGGCGGCGGCCCCGCGACGGATCGCCCTCAGGAGGGCAACGTCTACTTCTCGACCGGTTGGGGCGGTGAAGGCACCGCCAGCGGCTTCTACGGTGGCGCGTTCAAGAACTTCGACAACGCCGCCCAGGTCGCGCCGCCGGCCGACCCCTGGCTCAACGTGTGGGTGCTCAACCAGAGCGACGCGACCGTCGACGAGTACACGCTGGAGCTCACGATCCGTGAGGATCTCGACGGCAACGGCTGGACCAACGGTGCGGAGGACTCGTTCCGCTTGGACACCGCGTTCTCCTCGACGACGTTCGATGACCAGTGGACGCTGGTGAGCGCACCGCTGAGCAGTCTGATCGATCTCGGCACCGGCGGCGACGGCACGTTCGACGGCAACCTCGACGAGGTCGTGATCGTGATCGCCGGCGTCAGCGGTGCGAACCCCTCGGTGGTCGAAGTCGACTTCGACCTGTTCGCCTTCAGCTCCGGCGGCCCCCTCGGCTCCGATCCCGGCACGCCATCGGAGATCGTGGACGACTTCGAGAGCGGGCTGCCCTTCGGGTCGGCGTTGCCCAATGGCGAACCGCTCGGGTTCTACACCTTCCAGGGTGACGGTTCGGTCGCGATCCAGACCGAGGCGACACCGCCGGCACCCGAACTGCCCGCCGTCGGGACGCCGAACAACGTGATGCAGATGGACGTCGACGTCGCATCGTTCGCCGGCTACATCCACGCCTTCGAGAACTCGACCGTCGACACCTGGGTCACCCAGGACTGGTCGACCCGCGAAGGCATCGCGTTCTGGATGTACGGGTCGAACACCGGCACCCAGATGTTCATCGACATCCTCGACAACCGCAACCCCGGTTCGACGACCGACGACGCCGAGCGCTTCACGGTGCCGTTCGTCGACGACTTCACCGGCTGGCAGTTGCTCGAGTTCCCGTTCGCGACGTTCGTCCGCAAGGAGATCGGCAACGGCGCGCCGAACGACGGGCTCGGCCTGTTCGAGATGCACGGCTACGCACTCGGCACGCTGGGAACCGGCGGACCGCAGACGTTCTACTTCGACGAGGTGAGCGTGTACGGCATCGCGGAGCCACCCGACCTCGCCGTGAACTTCTCGAGGCAGAACACCTTCATCGAGGAGGGCACGACCGGCGACGTCGGCGTCAAGCTCAACCGGCCGATGGGTCCCGACGATCCCGCCCAGGTCAGCATCGACTTCGCGACCGAGCGCTCCAATGCGATCGCCGGTGAGGACTTCACGCCCACCAGCGGCACCCTGACGTTCGCCAACGGTGGCCCGACCGAGTTGTTCTTCCCGGTCGAGACGTTCGACGACACCAAGTTCACCGGCGACCTCCAGGTCGTCATCCGCTTGACCAACCCGATCGACGTCGACCGCGGCGCCCTCTTCCAGGGTTCGGTGCTGATCGACGACAACGACCCGTTCGACCCCGACCTGCTCGACGACTTCGAGCAGGGAGCGTTCCTGTGGGACAGCGACGGCATGGTCGAGCTCGAGGCGCAGCGCGTCGCCGTCGGCGACGCCGACGAACGTCCCGGCCAGGATCCAGCGGAGAACGTCGCCAAGGTGTCGGTGCCCGATTCGGGCCCGGCCCTCGACACCCGGGTCGAGGCCGTGGTCGCGGATCTCGAGGGCCTCCTGCCGGCGAGCAAGCGGCAGACGACCCGACGCATCCAGCGGGCGATCGACCGGCTGAACGACAGCCTCGATCCGATGCTGTGGGACAACGGGTTCTTCCTCGACGAGGACCACGGCGACGCGGTGTTCAACCTGCATCGCCGGGCGGTCAGGGAGCTGCACAAGATCGGCGGCGCCGAGGAAGCGGCCGCCCACGCCGCACTCGACGAGATCGTCGCCGTCGACGGCGAGATCGCCCAGTTGATCCTCGACGTCTCGATCGCCAATGGCGGCGACGCGAAGAACATCGAGAAGGCCCAGCACCAGATGGACGAGGCGTCGTACTCGATCAAGTACCACGCAGACGCCCACGCCGTCGGGCACTACCGCAAGGCGTGGCGCTTCGCCGTCCGCTCGCTCGCCGACGTCGACGACGCGTCGCTCGGCTCGCTCACGCGTGACTTCCCGATCGGCCAGGACTGGACCGGTACCGAGAGCCTCGACTTCTGGTTCCAGGGCACCGGCAGCGGCGAGGAGATCACCGTCGATCTGAAGGACAACCGCGCCCCGACCCCGGTCCGGCGGGCTGGACGCTCGCCTGGGCCGACGAATTCGACGAACCGGCCGGCACGCCGCCGAACCCGGCCAACTGGGCGTACGAGATCGGCGACACCACCCCTGACGGCAAGAACGGGTGGGGCAACGAGGAGCTGCAGTACTACACCGACGATCCCGACAACGCGGCAGACCGACGGCGACGGCAACCTCATCATCAAGCTGGACGAGGCCGACGGTTCGCAGGAGTGCTACTACGGCCCCTGCGAGTTCGAGTCGGCCCGGTTGGTCACCCAGAACAAGGCGGAGTTCGCCTACGGGCGGATCGAGTCGCGAATCCAGGTCCCGACCGGCGGCGACGGCCTGTGGCCGGCGTTCTGGAGCCTCGGTACCGACATCACCTACAACCCGTGGCCGGGCGCCGGCGAGATCGACGTCATGGAGTACGTCAGCCGGATCCCGAACGAGATCTTCGGCACGATCCACGGCCCCGGCTACAACGGCGGTGGAGCCTTCGGCAACATCTACGACTTCGGCGAGCGGGTGGACCTCGGGTACCACACGTTCACCGTCGAGTGGGAGCCGAACCTGATCACGTGGTACGTCGACGGCATCCAGTACCACCAGGCCACCCCCGCGGACGTGCCGGGCCCGTGGGTGTTCGAGAAGCCGTTCTTCCTGCTGCTGAACTTCGCGATCGGCGGCAACTTCGGTGGCGCGATCGACCCCGCCAACACGTACCCGCAGGAGTACCTCGTCGACTACGTCCGGGTCTACCAGGGGCCCGACACGGCCGAACGTTTCGAGACCACGTTCACCGACAGCACGGCCGGCTGGCAGGAGGTGTCGATCCCGATCGGCGACTTCGTGCGCAGCTCCGACCAGCCGGCCGGTGCGCCCGACGACGGGCTCACGCTGACCGATGTGTGGGGCTATGGCTTCGATCTGCCCTACCCCGCGGCGGGCGACTTCCGCTTCGACCTGGTGCGCCGCACGCCGGTCCCGCCGCCGAGCGAGGTCGTCGTGACCACGCTCGACGACAGCGGGCCCGGTTCGCTCCGCGAAGCGCTGTCACTGATCGCCGACGACGGCACGATCACGTTCGATCCCGCCGTGGCCGGCGGAACCCTCACGCTGACCTCCGGTCAACTCACGGTCGACCGGTCGGTCACGATCGTCGGGCCGCCGGCCGCTCCGGTGACGATCAGCGCGGGAGGCGCCTCACGAGTCGTCCAGATCGGTGCCGGCATCGATGTGAGCATGAGCGACCTCGTCATCCGCGACGGCGTCGCCGCTCCGCAGGGTGGCGGCATCCTCAACGCCGGCACGCTGTCGCTCGACCGGGTGACGGTGACCGAGAACCAGGAGAACAGCGCGGGGCCCGCCGACTTCCAGTTCGGCGGTGGCGGCATCTACAACGGTGACGGTGCCGTGCTGAACCTCACGGACAGCACCGTCAGCGACAACGCCACGGTCGCACAGCCGGGCGGTGGCATCTACGGCTTCTTCAACAGCACGATCAACGTCACCGACACCACGATCAGCGGCAACCTCGCCGGCGACGTCGCCGGAGGTCTCCGGACGCTGGGCGACGCCAACATCAGCGGGAGCACGATCAGCGGCAACACGTCGACCGCATGGCACGGTGGCGGCATCTTCGCCACCGACGGCACGGTCACGATCGTCGACACCGAGATCGTCGACAACGTCGGTGCACCCGGCACTGCAGGCGGTCTCATGGTGGCCACGTTCGGTGCGCCGGTGACCGTGACGCTGCAGGACAGCACCGTCACGGGCAACGTCAGCTACGGCTGCCAGGTCGAAGGTGGCGCCGCCGCCGTGCTGACCTCGCTCGGCGGCAACACGTTCAGCGACGCCAGCTGCAACCCGACCGGCGACGACGTCGTCCTCCCCTAGCAAGAGCGCAACGGGTCGGGATCGCCGCGCGATCCCGACCCGTGCGGTGCCACGGTCGGACCATCACGACCGGACGGCTCGGACTCGGGGTCGACTCGGGAGAACTCGGCGATCGATCGCAGCCAAGATCGCCCGCCCGGATCCGGCCTGCGCGGTCTGTTCGAACAGGTTCGTGGCCCTGGCGAGCGCCGCGGTGCCGAGTGCGACCTCGGCAAGGTGTCGGGGATCAGCCGGCGTCCCAACGACGGCCGTCGTAGCCGACCTCCCACAGCACCAGGCCCGACGGCGGCGCCACCCCGCCCGCTGCATCGCGACTGCGGGCCCCGACGATGCCGGCCATCTTCGTGTGGTGGATCCGGCCGATCCCGATGTCGACCATCGTGCCCACGATCGACCGCACCATCTGGTGACAGAACGCGCTGCCCGCGATCTCGAACCGCAGCATCGGGGTGTCGTCGACACGACTCCACGTCGCGTCGAACACGACCCGCACGAGACTCGCCGGCTCCATCCCGTCCGGTGTCTTCGGCCTCCGGCAGAACGAGGCGAAGTCGTGCTCACCGAGCAGCGGTTCCGCCGCCGCCTGCATGGCGTCGAGGTCGAGTGGCCGGTGAATGTGCCAGGTGAGCTCATGGAGCAGCGGGTTGGGCGCCGGGTCGTTCCAGACGTGGTACCGGTAACGGCGCGACGTGGCGGAGAACCGGGCGTCGAAGTCGGCGGCGGTCCACTCCACCGAACGGATCGTGATGTCGGGCGCGCACATCTTGTTGATCCGCCGCTGCAGGTCCGCGAGATCGGTGACGGCCGGCACATCGCCCGACACGACCTGGCCCCACGCATGCACGCCGGCATCGGTGCGCCCGGCCATCGACAGCTCCACCGGCTGTCGAACGACCTTCGAGACGGCCGGCACCAACTCCCCCATCACCGTGCGAACCCCCTGATTGGGTGCGAACCCCCGGAAATCGGTGCCCCGATAGGCGACCACGAGTCGGGCGCGCCGCACATCAGCCACCTGCACACGGTAGCGGTCGGCATCGACGGCGACATCGGACGGGCGCCCGGTCGACCCCGACGAGCGCGCAACGCACGTGTGCCGCCGATGGTCTCACCGACGCCGGCAAGCGCCGCCGGGGTCGGCGGCGGCTGCGTGGTCGTCGGAGGTACTCGACCAGTGCGCCGACAACCGCAGAGCCGAGCGGCCGCGAGATCGGGTTGGAGGACCAGACGCCGGCATGCCCGCACCGCCGCCCGTACACGACCGGAGAACGTCGAACGCCGCCGACCCGGTGGGTCGGCGGCGTTGTCAGACGGCGATGATCAGCTGGGTCGAACGTTCTGGGCTTCGTCGCCCTTACGGCCCTGGCCGATGTCGAACTCGACCTTCTGGCCTTCGTCGAGGGACTTGTAGCCGTCTCCCGCGATGTTCGAGTGGTGGACGAACACGTCGTCTCCACCCTCGCGTGAGATGAAGCCGAAGCCCTTCTCGCTGTTGAAGAATTTCACGGTGCCTTGCATAGTTTCACTTTCGGTTCGAACACGCCTTGTTGACGTGTTCGAAGGGAACCCTACGGCCCAAGCCGGCCCGAACACCGCCTGTCACCCCAGAAGTTCGGTCAACGCCGAATTCTCGTCGTGAATGTCCGACACGAGCACCTGCTCCCACGATCACTGCACACCGCCGGCCCGTGACCGGAATCCGGCGCCGAAGCACCGGGATCGTGCACGGCGTCCGAACGTGACAACGCTCGGAGGAGGGTTCGGTTGTCTCGTCCGGCCGTCAGGTCGTTCGAGCGCACGGTGCGCCGAACCCGAGTCGCCTTCGGGCAACGACTGGTGAGGCGGAGCGCGGAGGGCGGACGAGCCGACGTCAGACGAGTTCGATGCGCGCCATCTTGGCCGCGTCGCCCGGCCGCGGGCCGAGCTTGAGGATGCGGGTGTACCCGCCGTTGCGCTCCTCGTACCGTGGGGCGACATCGTTGACCAGCTTGTGGGTCATCTCACGGTCGCCGAGGTACCCCTGGATCTGACGGATCCGGTGCACACGCATCGGGCCGTCCTGGGCCTTCTTGGCCTTGGTGATGAGCTTCTCGGCGATCGGGCGGAGCGCCTTCGCCTTGGCTTCGGTGGTGACGATGCCCTCGGCGGCGAACAGCGACGCGGCGAGGTTGGCCATCATCAGGCGCTGGTGTTGCGAGCTGCCACCGAAGTTGGTGGCGCGGCGTGGGGTTGCAGGCATGTCAGTGGTGCTTTCGAATCGGAACCGGACGTCAGCCGCGCAGCGTGAGGCCGCGCTCGTCCAGCTTTTCCTTGACCTCGTCCAGGCTCTTCTGGCCGAAGTTGGTGATGTTCAACAGGTCGTCCTCGTTCTTGGTGAGCAGTTCACCCACGGTGTTGACCTGCGCACGCTTGAGGCAGTTGCGCGGCCGCTCGGACAGATCGAGGTCTTCGATCGGGAGGTCGAGATCGGGCGAGCTCGTGGTCGTGTCGACCATCTCGCCGAGCTCGAGGCCCTTGGGCTCCTCGGTGAGCGAGGCGACGAGGTCGACGAGCGATCGCAGCGTCGCCCCTGCCGAGGCGAGCGCATCGGCGGGGCTGACCGAACCGTCGGTCTCGATCTCGATCACGAGCTTGTCGTAGTTGGTCGACTGCTCGACACGGGTCGGCTCGACGTCGAAGCTGACGCGGCGGACCGGGCTGAACAGTGCATCGATCGGGACGACACCGATCGTGCGGCTCTCGATCTCGCGCTGGCTCGAGGCGTAGCCACGGCCCTGCTCGACGGTGAGGTCGATGGCGAGGCGGGCCTTGCCGTTGAGCGTGGCGATGTGCAGGTCCTTGTTGAGGACCTCGACGTCGGCCGGGCACTCGATGTCACCGGCGGTGACGACGGCCGGACCACGGACGTCGACGCGCAGGTTGACGGCCTCGTCGGCCTCGGACGTGAGCACGACGTCCTTCAGGTTCAAGATGATGTCGGTCACGTCTTCGGCGACGCCGGAGATCGTGTCGAACTCGTGGAGCGCCTCGTCGAAGCGGACCGTCGTGATCGCGGCGCCGGGGATCGACGACAGGAGGGTGCGACGGAGCGAGTTGCCGAGCGTGTGGCCGAAGCCGGGCTCGAGCGGACCGATCTGCGAAGCGCTGCTGGTTGTTGCTCTCCTCGCCGAGGGCTTCGACGGAAGGGCGCTGCATGACGAGCATGTGCTGCCGGGTCCTTTCTGAGAGTTCGGTGACTCTGATTCTGCGGTGACGGGTGCAGCGGCTCACGCCGCGGCCGAGCGATGATGCGGTTCGGGCTACTTCGAGTAGAGCTCGACGATGAGGGACTCGCGCACCGGCACGTCGATGTGCTCACGCTGGGGCAGGTCGCGAACGGTGACCTGCTTGCCGCCCTCGCCCGACTCGAGCCAGCCGACGAGCGAGCGGTCGAGCGTGTCGATGTTGTGCTGGATGACGATCATGTTGGCGGCCTTGTCGCCGAGCGAGACGACCTCACCCTTGCGGAGCCGGTACGACGGGATGTCGACGCGCTTGCCGTCGACGTGGATCAGACCGTGGTTCACGAACTGACGGGCCTGCGGACGGGTCGATGCCCAACCGGCGCGGTACACGACGTTGTCGAGGCGGGTCTCGAGCAGGATCAGCAGGTTCTCACCCGTCGGACCCTGGAGACGGTTGGCCTCGTTGTACGTCTTCTTGAACTGCTTCTCGAGCACGCCGTAGATGTACTTCGCCTTCTGCTTCTCCTGCAGCTGGGCGAGGTACTCGCTGCCGGCGTTGCGACGACGGGTGCGGCCGTGCGCACCCGGCGGGAAGGGACGACGATCGAGCGCCTTGCGGCCCTTCTCGTTCTCGAAGATGTTGGTGGACAGACGGCGCGACAGGCGCACCTTGGGACCGGTGTAACGAGCCATGACGACCTCAGCCTCGGCGCCGCTTGGGCTGGCGGCAGCCGTTGTGGGGCACCGGGGTGACGTCCTTGATCGACGTGACCTCGATGCCGGTGTTCTGGATGGAACGAACTGCGGTGTCGCGGCCCGAACCCGGGCCCTTCACCTGCACCTCGACGCGACGGAGACCGTGCTCCATCGCGGCGTTCGCAGCCCGCTCGGCCGCCTGCTGCGCGGCGTAGGGCGTGCTCTTGCGGCTGCCCTTGAACCCGACGGCACCCGACGAGGCCCAGGAGATGACGTTGCCCTGGGGGTCGGTGATCGTGACGATGGTGTTGTTGAACGAGCTCTTGATGTGGACGACACCCGTCGACACGTTCTTGCGATCGCGCTTGCGGGGGCGACGGCCGCCCGGGCTTGCCTTGGCCATGACTACTTCCTCACTGCCTTCTTCTTGTTGGCAACCGTTCGCTTCGGACCCTTGCGGGTACGAGCGTTGGTGTGCGTGCGCTGCCCGCGGACCGGCAGGCCCTTGCGGTGCCGCACGCCCTGGAGGCAGCCGATCTCGATCTTGCGCTTGATGTCGTTCTGGACGTCGCGACGCAGGTCACCTTCGATCGTGAGGTTCTGGTCGACGTACTGACGGATCTTGTTGACCTCGTCCTCGGTCAGGTTGGACACCTTCGTGTTGCGGTCGAGACCCAGATCGTCGCAGATCTTCTGCGACGTGGTCAGACCGACCCCGAAGATGTAGGTGAGCGAGATCTCCAGCCGCTTCTCGCGGGGGATGTCGACGCCAGCAATACGTGCCATTCTCGTAACTCTCTCTCAGCCCTGGCGCTGCTTGTGGCGCGGGTTCTCACAGATGACTTGGACGCGACCGTGCCGGCGGATCACGCGGCACTTCTCGCACATGGGTTTGACGCTCGGTCGGACCTTCACGACAACACTTTCTCTTCTCGGATCACTTGTATCGATACGTGATACGGCCTCGGGTGAGGTCGTAGGGAGTGAGTTCCACCTGCACCTTGTCGCCGGGCAGAATGCGGATGTAGTGCATGCGCATCTTCCCCGAGATGTGGGCCAACACGTTGTGGCCGTTCTCGAGTTCGACGCGGAACATTGCATTCGGAAGCGACTCGACGATCGTGCCTTCGAGCACGATGGCGTCGTCCTTTGGGCTTGGCCAGGGGAACTCTCCTCGGGTTCGAGCTGGAAACTCCCAGCTCAGCGGACTCACTCAATTCGGTCTGCGGACAGACCGACTAGCAATGCTATCGGCAACCGGACGCGATCCCCAATGGTCGGATCCGCCACTTTTCCGACGGGTGTGGTAGCTGCGGGCGGCCTACCGGCGGGCCTCGATCGCATCGGTGAGACGCTTGAACACGTGGTCGGGCTGCCCGACACCGTTGACCACGGCGAGCGCTCCACGGCTCGCGAAGTACTCGATGAGCGGTGCCGTCTGCGACTCGTACAGATCGAGGCGACGATCGACGGCGTCGGGGGTGTCGTCGGCCCGTTGCTGGACGTCGCCGCCGCACACGTCACAGATCCACGGTGACGGTTCGTTGCCGGTGGCCGTGTAGTTGGTGCCGCAGTCGCGGCACACACGACGGGCCGAGAGCCGCTCGAGCACGATCTCGCGCGGCACGTCGAGGTCGATCACCACGTTGATCGGTTTCGCCGCGGTCAGCTCGTCGAGCGCCTGCGCCTGCGCGACCGTACGCGGGAACCCGTCGAGGATGTACCCGCGACTGTCGGCGTCGGGCTTCGCGAGCCGCTCGTCGACGACACCGATCATGATGTCGTCGCCGACGAGGCCACCCTCGTCCATGATCTTCTTGGCGGCCAGTCCGAGCTCGGTGCCCTCGCGAACGGCGGCACGCAGCATGTCGCCCGTGGAGATGTGCGGCACCACGTAGTGGCGCGACAGACGGACGCACTGCGTTCCCTTGCCGGCGCCCTGCCGGCCGAGAATGATGAGTCGTGCCCCCGGAATCATGGGACCGCGCTTCAGCGTTCCCCGGCCACGCAGGCCGCTTCGAAGCGTTCCCGCAGCATCGACGCCGGCCGCAGCCGTCGCGCGGCGCGACGGGTACACCACCCGATGGCGCGCCGCGGCCGGGTCCGCTCCAGGGTGCGACGGAGTCGTGCCCGGTGCCCATGTTCGTGCCACCGTCCGCGCCCATTCGGACCGAACGGAGTGAGGCGCAGCCGAACGAGTGAGGCCGAGCGATCACTTCAGGAATCCGTCGTAGTTGCGCAGCATCAACTGGCTGTCGATCTGACGCATCAGTTCGAGGGCCACGCCGACGGAGATCAGCACGCTCGTGCCGGCGAAGGCAAAGCTGTTGACGTCGGCTGCCCACAGGATCAGGTACGGCAGGATCGCGATGATGGCGATGAAGACGGCGCCCGGCAGTGTGATGCGGTTGACGGCCTTGGCCAGGTAGCGCCTCGGTCTGCGGACCGGGTCGCACGCCGGGGATGAAGCCACCCTGGCGTCGGATCTGGTCGGCCTGACGCACCGGGTCGAAGGCGATCGAGTTGTAGAAGTAGGCGAACGCGATGATCAGCAGGGCGAAGATGGTGACGTACACGAGGTTCTGGCTGTTGAGGATGTACTGGTCGACGAACTGCTGGATCTCGTAGCGGGTCTGTGACCACCAGTTGCCGTTCGGATCGCCGTTGCCCAGGAAGCTCGACCATGATCGCCGGCAGCAGCAGGATCGAGCTGGCGAAGATGATCGGGATCACGCCGGACTGGTTGACCTTCAGCGGGATGTAGGTGTTCTGGCCGCCCATCATCCGGCGACCGACGACACGTTTCGCGAACTGCACCGGAATTCGCCGTTGCCCGAGCTCGACGAAGACGACGGCGACGATGATGCCGAGCGTCACCAGCACCATCACGACGAACCAGAAGAACTTGTTGACCTGGAGGATCGAGTAGAAGCCACCGGGCAGCGACGCGACGACCGACGCGAAGATGATCATCGACATGCCGTTGCCGATGCCGCGCTGCGAGATCAGCTCACCCATCCACATCAGCACCGCCGTGCCGGCGACGAGCGTGGGGATGATCAGGTAGCCGCGCGGCCAGATGCCGTCGGGAAGCAGCGGCACCGACGGGGCCTGGACGGCGCAGAAGAACGCGCCGCCGCCACCGGTGCCGAACAGGAACACCAGCACGGTGGCCTGCAGCGATGGCGAGCGCGATGGTGACGTAACGGGTGTACTGCGTGATCTTGCGCTGGCCGACCGCACCCTCCTGCTGGAGTTCTTCGAGCTTCGGGATGACGACGCCGAGCACCTGCATGATGATGCTGGCCGTGATGTAGGGCATGATGCCGAGCGCGAAGATCGAGAACGACTCGAACGCCCCGCCCGAGAACAGGTTGAACAACCCGAGCGCACCGTCTTGGGCGCCCTCACGGAGCTGATCGATGGCGAGCGGATCGACACCCGGCACTCGGATGGCCGCACCGATGCGGTAGAGCGCCGACGATCATGAACGTGAACAGGATCTTGTTGCGAAGATCCGGGACCTTGAAGATGTTCAACAGGTTCGACAGCACGTGCGATCTTTCTCGTGATCGGGGACTCGGGCAGGTTAGCTGGCGAGGCTCACGAGCGAGCCGTCGCCGACGGGCGGTCACCGGTTGGTGAACTGGTTGCCCTTGGCGGCCGGACGACCGGCCTTGCCCTCTTCCTTGAACGGCAGCGTGATCAGCGTGACCGATACCACCGGCAGCGGTGATGGCCGCCTCGGCGGCCTTCGACACGCGCGTGCGCATGCACGTCGATCTTGGCGACGATCTCACCGCGGGCGAGGATCTTCACGAACGTCGTCCTTGCGGACGATGCCCGCGCTCGACGAGCATCTCGGGGGTCGACCGTCGACTCGCCGAGCTCGCCTCGAGCGTGTCGAGGTTGACGGCCGAGTACTCGACGCGGAACGGGTTGTTGAAGCCCTTGAGCTTCGGCACGCGCTGCTTGAGCGGCATCTGGCCACCTTCGAAACCGCGCCGCGACCGTGTTGCGGGCGCGCTGGCCCTTGGTGCCGCGACCGGCAGTCTTGCCGCCCTTGCCGCCGGTACCACGACCGACGCGCTTGGCGCGTCTTCTTCGAACCGGGTGCCGGTGCGAGATCGTCGACGCGCATGATCACTCAGCTCCTTCCGTGACTTCGATGAGGTGCGGCACGCGATGCGATCATGCCGCGGATCTCGGGGCGATCGGGCAGTGTGTTGGTCTTGCCGATGCGGCCGAGACCGAGCGCACGCAGCGTGCCACGGGTCTTCGGCTTCTCGCCGATCGCCGGACTTCACCTGCTTGACGGTGATGCTGTTCTCACTCATTCGCGAACTCCCTGCCGTGGCGCCGGCCGCCATCTGCTTCTGGCGTTCGTTGTAGGCGTTGAGCAGGCCCTTGGGCACGAAGCTCTCTGCGGGAATGCCGCGGCGCTTGGCGACCTCGTCGGGACGCTGTAGCGACTTCAGTCCGGCGATCGTGGCACGTGCGACGTTGATGTGGTTGGCCGAGCCGAGCGACTTGCACAAGATGTCGTGCACGCCGGCCTCTTCGAGGATGATCCGGGCTGCGCCGCCGGCGATCACGCCGGTACCGACCGATGCCGGCTTCATCAGCACGCGGCCGCCACCGGTCTCACCGATCACCGGGTGGATGATCGTCGAGCCGGCCAGCGGCGACCGTCGAACAGGTTGCGCTTGGCTTCCTCGGTGCCCTTCTGGATCGCCAGCGGCACTTCCTTGGCCTTGCCGTAGCCGAGGCCGACACGTCCGTTGCCGTCACCGACGACGACGAGCGCGGTGAACGAGAAACGTCGACCACCCTTGACGACCTTGGCGACGCGGTTGATCGTGATGACGCGTGACTCGCGCAGACCGCCTTCGTTGTCGCGATCGTTGCTGTTGCTGTTGTCCTGGTACGCCATCAGAACTCCAGACCTGCTTCACGGGCGGCTTCGGCGATCGCGGCGACGCGACCGTGGTAGGCGAATCCGCCGCGATCGAACACGACGGCGTCGACTCCGGCGGCCTTGGCCCGCTCGGCGATGAGCTCGCCCACACGGCTCGGCGGCGGCGACGGTGGCACCGCCGCTGGCACGCAGGTCGGCTTCGGTGGTCGACGCGGCCGCGAGCGTGCGGCCGGCGTCGTCGTCGATCACCTGCACGGTGACGTGCTTGTTCGAACGGAAGACGGCCAGGCGCGGACGTGCCGCCGTGCCGTGCATCTTCTTGCGGACGCGGCGGTGGCGACGGATGCGGCCCTCGCGGCGTGCCTTGGCGATGTCACTCATTGACTTGCTCTCGGCTCACTTCTTGCCGGCCTTGCCGGCCTTGCGCAGGACGCGCTCGCCGGCGTACCGGACGCCCTTGCCCTTGTAGGGCTCGGGCTTGCGGATGCTGCGGATGTTGGCGGCCACCTGGCCGACGACCTCTTTGTCGATGCCCGACACGACGACCTGCGTCGGCATCGGGCACCTCGAACGTGATGCCCTCGGGCGCGGTCACGTTGACCGGGTGGCTGAAACCGAGGTTGAGCCGCAGCCCGTTGGCGCCCTGTGCCTCGGCGCGGTAGCCGACGCCGACGATCTCGAGTTCCTTCTTGTAGCCGTCGGTGACACCGATGACCATGTTGTTGACGAGGCTCCGGGTGAGACCGTGCAGCGCCTTGTTCTTGCGCTCGTCGTTGGGACGCACGAACGTGAGCGCGCCGTCGTCCTGGCGGATCTCGATGTCGCCCGGGATGTGCGCGGCTGAGGATGCCCTTGGGACCCTTGACCGTGACGGTGCCGTCGGCGACCGTGACGTCGACCCCGGACGGGACGGCGACGGGAGCGTTACCGATTCGAGACATGTGCGATGCTCCCTCTCTCACCAGACGTAGCAGAGGACTTCGCCGCCCACGTTGCGCTGGCGCGCCTCGCGGTCGGTCATGAGCCCGTGGCTGGTGGACAGGACGGCCACACCGAGGCCACCGAGCACGCGAGGCACGGCGGTCGACTTGCGGTAGACCCGCAGGCCCGGCGTGGAGATGCGACGGAGACCCGAGATCGTGCGCTCACGATCGTCGGAGTACTTCATCGAGATGGTGAGCACGTCACCGGGGCCCTTGGTCGACGGTGCGACCTCGAAGCCTCCGATGTAGCCCTCGGACTCGAGGACCTTGGCGAGCGCCACCTTCTGCTTGGACGAGGGCATACGCACCTCGTCGTGCATCGCCGTGTTCGCGTTGCGAATCCGGGTGAGCATGTCGGCAATGGGATCAGTCAGCATGTTCTTCCTCCCTCACCAGCTCGACTTCGTCAGACCGGGGATCTCGCCGGCATGTGCGAGCTCGCGCAGGCAGATGCGGCAGAGTCCGAACTTCCGGAAGACCGAACGGGAACGGCCGCAACGGCGGCAGCGGGTGTAGGCGCGAACTTTGAACTTGGGCGTGCCAGCCGCCTTGTTGACGAGTGCTTTCTTGGCCATGTCGTTTCTCTCTCTCGCCTACTCGTTCACTTCTTGCCGCCGCGGTACGGACCGCGGCGCTTCTTCTTGCGGGGGGCGTTCTCGGCGTCGGCGCCCTTCTTGAACGGGAACCCGAACGCGTCGAGCAGTGCCTTGCCGCCCTCGTTCGTGGTCGCCGTCGTGACGATGGTGATGTCCATGCCGCGCTGGTGGTCGACGGTGTCGACGTTGATCTCGGGGAACACGGTCTGGTCGTTGAGACCGAACGTGTAGTTGCCCCGGCCGTCCCACGAGTGTGCGGGCAGGCCGCGGAAGTCGCGAATACGGGGGATCGCGACCGAGATCAGGCGGTCGTAGAACTCCCACATCCGGTCGCCGCGCAGGGTGACCTTGGTGCCGATGGCCTGGCCCTCACGGAGCTTGAAGCCGGCGATCGAGGTCTGGGCCTTGGTGACGATCGGCTTCTGGCCGGCGATCAGCGTGAGCTCGTCGACGGCCTTCTCGAGCAGCGACGGCTGCTGCGTGGCCCGGCCGACGCCCATGTTGATGACGATCTTGTCGAGCTTCGGGATCTGCATCTCGTTCTCGATGCCGAGGTCCTTGGCGAGCTGCGCCTTGATCGTGTTGTTGTACCGCGCCTTGAGGCGGCGGCTGGGTTGCGGTGGCATTCATCAGATTTCCTCACCACTCGGGCGTGCGATGCGGACCTTCTCGCCCTTCTTGTTCTCGGAGTATCCGAGACGGACGGTCTTGCCCTTGTGCACGAACATGACGTTGGAGGCATCGATCGGCATGTCCTTGTCGATGATGCCCGGCCTGCTCGTTGGCACGCTGGGCTCGCTGGTGCTTCGCCGCGGTGTTCACACCGGTGACGATCACCTTGTTCGCTTCGGGTAGACGTGCTCGACGACGCCTTCCTTGCCCTTGTCCTTGCCCGTGATCACACGGACCGGATCTCCCTTTTGGAGCTTCATGTCAGATCACCTCCTCAGATGACTTCCGGTGCCAGCGACACGATGCGCATGAACTTGCGGTCGCGCAGCTCACGGCCGACCGGGCCGAAGATGCGCGTGCCGCGCGGCGTGAGATCGTCCTTGATCAGCACGGCCGCGTTCTCGTCGAAGCGGATGTAGCTGCCGTCGGGACGACGCTTCTCCTTCTTGACACGGACGACGACGCACTTGACGACGTCGCCCTTCTTCACCCCGGCGCCCGGGATGGCGTCTTTCACGGTGGCCACGAAGATGTCGCCGATCGAGGCGTAGCGGCGGCGCGTGCCACCGAGCACCTTGATGCAGAGCACTTCCTTGGCGCCGCTGTTGTCGGCGACCCGAAGTCGCGATCTCCTGCTGAATCATCGGGCACGCTCCACGACGTCGACGAGGCGCCAGCGCTTGCTCTTGCTCATGCGGGCGGGTCTCCATGACGCGGACCTTGTCGCCGACGCCGGCGTCGTTGGTCTCGTCGTGCGTGTAGAGCTTCTTGCTCTTGCAGGACGAACTTGTTGTACTTGGCGTGGCGCACACGGTCGGTGACGGTGACGACGATCGTCTTGTCCATCCCGGCCGACGTCACGACGCCCTCACGGACCTTCCGGCGCCGAACGACCCTCGTCGTCGCCACCGGTCTCCGCGCCGCTCGGTCCGCCGGCTCCGTCTGCCTCGGCGGCGGCGCTTCCCTCGGCGGCCGAGTCCACGTCTGTTGGTGTGGTGTCTGTTTCGCTCATGTCCTACTCAGCTCTCTCCTGCCTCGGCCGCGGCGATCTCGCGCTGGCGGATGAGGGTGTTGATGCGTGCGATCTGTCGCCGGACCTTGCGGATCTCGGCGGTGTTCTCGAGCTGACCGGTCGCGTTGCGGAAGCGCAGGTTCAGCGCCTCGTGCTTCGTCTCGCGAAGCTCTTCGACGAGCTCGCTCATGTCCATCTCGGCCAGCTTGTTCTTGCGTGCCATCTCAGATCATCTCCTCGCGCGTGATGACGCGTGCCTTGATCGGGAGCTTCTGGATCGCCTTGTTCATGGCCTCCTTGGCCAGTGCCTCGTCCGGGTACGACAGCTCGAACAGCACGCGACCCGGGCGCACGACGGCGACCCAGAACTCGGGGTTGCCCTTGCCGGAACCCATGCGGGTCTCGGCCGGCTTCTTGGTGACGGGCTTGTCCGGGAAGATGTTGATCCAGACCTTGCCGCCACGACGGATCGACCGGGTCATGGCGATACGGGCGGCCTCGATCTGGCGGGCGGTCAGCCAGCCGGGCTCGAGCGCCTGGATGCCGTACTCACCGAAGTTCAGTTCGGTGCCGGCCTTCGCCGTGCCCTTGGTGCGGCCACGGTGGTGCTTGCGGTGTGCGACTTTGCGGGGCATCAACATGATGGATTCCTCACTCGCCGTCGCCGGTCTGGCGGGCGATCGTCTCTTCCTCGTCGAGCAACTTCTCGAGCTCGGGGTCGGCGTCCTTGATGAGCGGCTGCGTCTCGGGCTCGGGAGCGACCTGACGCTGACGAGCGGCCGACGACACGACCTTGCGGGGGCCGTCGTCGGCGGTCTGACCCGACGTCTCGCCGACGGCCATCGCCGCCTCGCGGGCGATCTTGTCCTCGTTGGCGGCCTTGTACGGCAGGATGTCGCCCTTGTAGAGCCACACCTTCACGCCGACCCGACCGTTGGCCGTCTTGGCCTCGCGGAAGCCGTAGTCGATGTCGGCACGCAGGGTGTGCAACGGCACACGACCCTCGCGGTACCACTCGGTGCGGCTCATCTCGGCGCCGCCGAGGCGACCCGAGCACTGCACGCGGATGCCGAGGGCGCCGGCGCGCTGTGCGTTCTGCACGGCCCGCTTCATCGCACGGCGGAACGCGATGCGGTTGGCGAGCTGATCGGCGACACCCTGGGCGATCAGGGCGGCGTCGAGCTCGGGCGTCTTGATCTCGACGATGTTGAGCTGGATCTTCTGGTTGCCGGTGATGTCGGTGATCATCTGGCGCAGCTCGTCGGCCTGGGCGCCGCGACGACCGATGACGATGCCCGGGCGGGCGGTGTGCACGTCGACGCGCAGCTTGTCGCGGGTGCGCTCGATCTCGATCCGGCTGATCGCCGCCGACTCGAGTCGGCCCATGATCGCGTCGCGGATCTTCCAGTCCTCGGTGAGGTACTGCTTGTACTCGCGCTCGGAGAACCAACGGCTCTTCCACTCGGTGCTCACGCCGAGGCGGAAGCCGTACGGGTTGATCTTCTGACCCATGATTCAGTCCTCGTCCTTCTTGGCGCCCGGCTTGGCGAAGCCGGCGGCTTCTGCGCTCTCTTCGGTGTCGAACCAGACCTCGGCCTTGGTGACCTTGTAGTAGCGGCTGTCGGGGGTGTGGTAGAGCATCGAATCGCGCGTTGCCCTTGATCTGGTGCGTGTCGGGACCGTTGCCCTCCGCGTCGGGTACGATCGAACCGGCCCATTCGGCCGCCTCGAATTCGCCGCTCACCGGGTCCGACTCGTCGCCGGCGCTTCCGTCTTCATGGTCGGAAGCGGCGTCCGCTTCGATTTCGCCGCTCCCTCCGTCCGACTCGTCGTCGGCATCGGAGTCGGCGACCTGGTCCTCAGTCCCTACAGCGTCGTCGTCGGAGCCGTCGATCGTCTCGTCGTCGTCGATCACGTCGTCGTCGTCGATCGCGTCGACGGCGTCCTTGGCGGCCTCGGCGCGCTGGCGGCTGCGCTCGACGCGTGCCCGGCGGCTGGCGGCGGCGCTGGCGCCGGCACCTTCCGCCCGAGTCTGCATGATCTCGAGCCGGTCGTCGCTCATGCGCGCGACCACGATCGTGATGTGACAGGTGCGCTTGCGGATGCGGGTGGCGCGGCCACGGGCACGAGGCCGGAAGCGGCGCAGGGTCGGGACCCTCGTCCGCGTAGCAGGCGAGCACGAACAGCTCGTCGGGGTCGGCGATGTACGACCCCGTGTTGTCGGGGTTGCTGGCGTTGGCGACCGCGCTGGCGAGCACCTTGCGGATGTCGTGGGCGATGCCACGCTCGGTGAACTGCAGCACCTGATCGGCACGCTGCACGTCGAGTCCGCGGATCAGGTCGAGCACGACCCGCGCCTTGTAGGCCGACGACCGCACGTACTTGGCGGTGGCCTTCGTACCGTGACGCTCACCCGCTGCCATCGTGGCGACGGTGGCGCCCTCGTTCAACTTCGGACCACGCATTATCGACGGGCTCCCTTTTCCTGACCGGCGTGGAACCTGAACGTCCGCGTCGGGCTGAACTCACCGAGCTTGTGGCCGACCATCGACTCGGTCACGT
This sequence comes from uncultured Acidimicrobiaceae bacterium, assembly GCA_963827775.1. Lineage (GTDB taxonomy): Bacteria > Actinomycetota > Acidimicrobiia > Acidimicrobiales > Ilumatobacteraceae > Ilumatobacter. Next base: position 119,307 of record CAWHCI010000005.1, read on the forward strand.
AGACCGGCACGTGCTTGCGGCCGTCGTGGACGGCGATGGTGTGACCGACCATGTCGGGGATGATCGTCGAGCGACGCGACCAGGTCTTGATGACCTTGCGCTCGCCCGCTTCGTTCTGGGCATCGACCTTCTTGAGCAAGTGCTCGTCGACGAAGGGGCCCTTCTTGAGACTGCGTGTCATGGTTCTCTCTCCTGCCTCAGCGACGACCGCGACCCGAGCGGCGACGACGGACGATCATCTTCTGGCTGGCCTTCTTCTTCGAACGGGTGCGACCCTCGGGCTTGCCCCACGGCGACACGGCCGGACGACCACCGGAGGTGCGACCTTCGCCGCCACCGAGCGGGTGGTCGACCGGGTTCATCGCCACACCGCGGGTCTGCGGCTTGACGCCCTTCCAGCGGTTGCGGCCGGCCTTGCCGATCTTGACGAGTTCGTGCTCGGAGTTGCCGACCTCGCCGACCGTCGCGCGACAGTCGATCGGCACCCGACGCATCTCGGTGGACGGCATGCGCAGCGTGGCGTAGTCGCCTTCCTTGGCGACGAGCTGGACGGCGATACCGGCCGACCGGCCGACCTTGCCACCCTGGCCGGGGCGCAGCTCGACGTTGTGGATCGTGGTACCGACCGGGATGTAGCGCAGCGGCATCGCGTTGCCGGGCTTGATGTCGGCGCCGTGGCCGCTCTCGACCTGGTCGCCGACGCCGAGGCCCCGCGGCGCCAGGATGTAGGCCTTCTCGCCGTCGGCGTAGTGCAGCAGGGCGATGCGACAGGTGCGGTTGGGGTCGTACTCGATGGCGGCGACCTTGGCGGTCACGCCGTCCTTGACGCGCTTGAAGTCGACGATGCGGTAGCGCTGCTTGTGGCCACCACCGCGGTGACGCGACGTCTTGCGGCCGTACGTGTTGCGGCCACCCGTCTTCGACTTCGGCGCGAGCAGCCACTTCTCCGGCGTCGACTTGGTGACCTCGGAGAAGTCGGACGACGTCTGGAAACGACGGGCCGGGCTGGTTGGTTTGCGGGAACGAATCGCCATGATCCTCTTCCTCAGTTCTCGAACAGCGGGATCTCGCCCGCTGCCAGCGTGACGATGGCGCGCTTGGTGTTCGGCTTGGAACCGGTGCGGTTCGTGCCTCGGACTCGGGTCGCCTTGCCCTTGCGGTTCAGCGTGTTGACCTTCAGCACCTCGACACCCCAGATCGCCTCGACGGCGTCGCGGATCTCGGGCTTGCTGGCGCTCGGGTGCACCTTGAACGTGTAGACGCCGGTCTCCATGAGCTCGTAGCTCTTCTCGGACACGACCGGTGCCACGATGATGTCGCGGGGATCCTTCATGATTCCTCGCCCTTCTCCTCGTCGTCATCGCCGTCGGACGTCAGATCCTCGACGAGATCGGTGATCTTCTCGACGGCGCCTTCGGCGGCCTCGGCGACCTTCGCGGCGGCGCTCTCCGCGGCGTCGGCCACCGATTCGAGGGCGGACTCCGCCTTCTCGGACACCTTCTCGGCAGCGGCCGAGACGGCGCTCGCCGCCGCCTCGACACGGGCTTCGATGCCCGACGCGGCCTGTGGCGCGACCGGCAGCGTGTCCTGCGTGAACACGATGACCTCGTTGCACAACACGTCGTAGGCGTTGAGCTCGTCGGGCGTGATCAGCTGGATCTCGGGCAGGTTGCGGAAGCTCAGCGACGGTGACGGCGTCATCGCGGGCGACCACGACCAGCGCCTTTCCGGTGATCCCGAGGTCGGCCAGTGCCGCCTTGGCGGTCTTGGTGCTCGGCGTGTCCCAGCCCCACGAGTCGACGACGACGATCTTGCCGTCGTTGGCCCGATCGGACAGCGCGGAACGCAGCGCCAGACCGATCATCTTCTTCGGCGTCTTCTGGCCGTACTTGCGCGGCTTCGGCCCGAGGGCGACGCCGCCGCCGTTGAACTGCGGCGACCGGATCGAGCCCTGGCGGGCGTTGCCGGTGCCCTTCTGGCGGTACGGCTTCGCGCCGCCACCGCGGACCTCGCTGCGGGTCTTGGTGCTCTGCGTGCCGGCCCGTCGGGCAGCGAGCTGAGCGGTGACGACCTGGTGCATGACCGGGACGTTCGGCTCGATGCCGAACATCGCGTCGTCGAGGTCGACCTTGCCGGTGTCGTTGCCGGCGACGTTCTTGAGGGTGATCTGCGACATGGTGATCAGGCTCCCTTCACAGCGGCCTTGACGGCATTGCGGACCGAGACGACACCACCGTTGGGGCCGGGGACCGAACCCTTGATGAGCAGCATGTTGCGCTCGGCGTCGCTGTCGACGACCTCGAGGTTCAGCGTGGTGACCTGCTCGTGACCCATGTGGCCGGCCATGCGCTTCCCCTTGAAGACGCGGCCCGGGAACGAGCACGCGCCGATCGACCCGGGCATGCGGTGCGTGCGGTGCACGCCGTGGCCCTCGCCCATGCCTCGGAAGTTGTGGCGCTTCATGACACCGGCGAAGCCCTTGCCCCGGCTCGTTCCGGTCACGTCGACCCGGGCACCGGCCTCGATGGCCTCGACCGTGAGCTCCTGGCCGACCTCGAACCCGTCGACCGAGTCGAGGCGCAGTTCGACGAGCCGCTTGCCCGGCTGGACGCCGGCCTTGTCGAAGTGGCCGGCGGCCGGCTTGTTGAGCTTCTTCGCGTCACGGTGCCCGTAGGTCACCTGCAACGCCGTGTACCCGTCGCGCTCGTTCGTCTTGATCTGGACGACGCGCATGGGCTCGACACGGAGGACCGTGACGGGAACGACCGGTCGTCCACCCACTTCTGCGTCATCCCGACCTTCTCGCCGAGAATCACTGTCTGTGCCATTGCGGCTGTTCCTTGCTGTTGATCGAGCCCGGACGGGCTATCCACTGCTGAGATCTGACCGGTGATTTCTCACGCAAATGCTCCGCAGCCGGATCGGCATGCGGAGCACTCGGTCACGTTGTTGCCGTGAGGTCCCTGCCGGCGAGACGAGACTCGCCGGATCAGGCTCACACGGACATCGATTGCGAATATGAAACCGGCCCGAGACAGCTCGGACACGGCCAGGAAATGCTATCGGTGCCACACACCTGCAACAACCAACCGGCCGCGTGTCGCCGGATTCGATGCGTCGTCGCGGCGATCGGCCGGCGGACGGCTGAGGCCGGGATCAGGCAACCGCGACCTACAGCGGACGCGGTGTGGTGTACGTGAACGGTGCCAGCGGATCCGAGACGGGGGTCGCGCCCGGGTTGTCGTCGTCGAGGCGGATGTCGCTGTCGCCGGGCGGCAGGGTGTCGGTCTGGACCCAGACGGCCGTCGCCGGGTCGTCGATCGGCCCCTCGATCCACAGGCCGAGCAACGTGGCACCGTCGGCGGCGACGGCTCGCAGGTCGGCCCCGGTCGGACTCATCCGGCCGGCGGCGATGGGTGTCGCGGTGTCGATGGCGACGACGATCTGGTACTCGGTCAACGGTGTCGCCTCGTTGTTCGTGATCGTCACGCAACGTCGCTGCCCCCACGAGGCATCCCACCAGGGAATCGAGGCCGTCGGGCGGCCGGTGCCCGAGGTGTCGAGCACGACGGCGTCGGCGTCGACCACGGTCGAGGTCAGAGCGCAGCCGAGGAAGTCGGCGGACGTGCTCCACGTGCTCGCCGACGCCAGCGCGGTGCCGGAGACGACCACGAGCGACGCCGCAACCACCACGAGGGTGCGGCGCCGAGCACGTCGATCGAACACCCGGTCACCTCCTGCGTCGGGTGGACGTCTGGGCAACCGTAGCGATCGCGCACCGAGCCGGTCGAGGACCGCTCCGATCGTGGGCCGGGGATCAGGTCTCGGGCCGGTCGGTGAGCACGACCGTGATCGTGATCACCTCGTTGGCGCGCAGGATCTGGATCTCGAGCTCGTCACCCGGTTCCTGATCGCGCACGGCGGCCACGAGGCCGGCGCCACCGTCGATGGCCGAGCCCTCGACTGCGATCACGATGTCACCGGCTTCGAGACCGGCCGCCGCAGCCGGCGTGCCCGCTTCGACCTGGGCGATGATCGCACCCTGGCCACCGTCCCGACGGTCGTCGAGGCCGACGCCGAGGTATCCCTCGTCGCGAACCTCACCCTCGGCTTGCTCTCGAAGCGACTCGACGATCGGCAGTGCCTCACCGACCGAGATCGCGAACCCGATGTTGGTGGCTGCAACGGTTGCGTCGCCCCTGGCGACGGCCGTGTTGATCCCGACGACCTGGCCGAGCGCGTTGACCAGCGGCCCACCCGAGTTGCCCGACGAGATCGCCGCGTCGGTCTGCACGAGCCCGTCGAGGGCACCGCTGGCGGTCACGATCGTGCGATCGAGGGCCGACACGATGCCCTGTGTCACCGACGGAGCGCCGTCGAGATCCAGCGCGAATCCGATCGCCACCACGTCGTCACCGATTCGCATCGACTCGGGATCGGCGAAGGTCGCGGGCACGAAGTCGTCACCGGCGATCCGCAGCAGGGCGAGATCGTTGCCGGCATCCGCTGCCAGCAGCGTCGCCAATCGCGGCTCGGTCTCGCCGGCCAACCGCACGCGGATCTCGGTGGCGTCCTCGACGACGTGTGCGTTCGTGAGGATCTCGCCATCGCTGGTGGTGATGACACCCGTGCCGATCGATCCACCGGACCCGAGCGGCCCCTCGACGTCGGCACTGATGGTCACGACCGAGGGCGCGACGAAGTCGGCGACGGCCGCGACGTCGATCGGCGGAAGCGAGTCGGAGCGCTCGGCACCGATGTCGAGTGCCACCTCGGACGCACGCTGCGGTGGTGCGGGATCGGCGTCGAGACGGTTCTGGAGCAGTGCACCGACGGCACCGGCACCGATCATCGCAACGACGAGCGTCAGGCCGAGGGCCACGCGCCGCGGCCAGCGGCGACGCCGGTCGGGGGTCGGCGGGGCAGGGGGCGGTGGCGGTGGCGCGGCGGCGTCGGGCGACTGGTCGTGCGGCGTGAGCTCGATCGTGGTGGGGTTCGCCCACATCGACGGCTCGGACGATCCGGGTCGATCGGGGGGAGGGAGCGTCGTCATGGTGTCCGGTCTATCAATCGGTCGGGCGGTTCGTCACCGCGTCGTGGATGCTTCTCACCATCTTCATACGTATCCGAACCGTCGAAGGGATGCGAACATTCCGGACGCAGGCCGAAGGGCGGCGAGCTTCGAGACGCGACGAAGCCCGGCGACCCGTCGGCCACCGGGCTTCACTCGTGCTCTCGACTTCGAACCACAGATCCGGAAGGATCAGGCTCTCAGGCTTGTTGGATCTTGATCTCGATGTCGACGCCCGCGGGGAGCTCGATGCGCTGCAGCGAGTCGATCGTCTTGGCGTTCGGGTTGACGATGTCGATCAGCCGCTTGTGCACCCGCATCTCGAAGTGCTCGCGCGAGTCCTTGTCGACGTGCGGGCCACGGATGACCGTGTACCGGTGCTTGTCGGTCGGCAACGGGATCGGTCCACGAATCGTGGCGTCGGTCCGGTTGACGGTCTCGACGATCTTCTTCGTCGACTGGTCGATGATCTCGTGATCGAATGCCTTCAGGCGGATTCGAATGTTCTGGGCCATGTCACTGTGCTCGTTTCGTTCGAATCAATCGGTCACTTGTGGATCTTGGTGACGCGGCCGGCGCCGACGGTGCGGCCACCCTCACGGATCGCGAACCGCAACCCCTCGTCCATCGCGATCGGCTTGCCCAACTCGACGGTCATCTCCACGTTGTCACCCGGCATCACCATCTCCGTACCCGACGGCAACTCGATCGTGCCCGTCACATCGGTCGTCCGGAAGAAGAACTGCGGCCGATAGTTGTTGAAGAACGGCTTGTGACGGCCACCCTCCTCCTTCGTCAACACATACACCTGACCCTCGAAATTCGTGTGCGGCGTAATCGAACCCGGCGCACACAACACCTGCCCACGCTCCACGTCCTCCTTCGCCGTCCCACGCAACAACGCACCGATGTTGTCACCCGCCTGACCCTGATCCAACAACTTGCGGAACATCTCCACACCCGTACACGTCGTCTTCTGCGTGTCACGCAACCCAACGATCTCGATCTCATCACCGGTGTTGATCACACCTTGCTCCACCTTGCCGGTCACCACCGTGCCACGACCCGTGATCGTGAACACATCCTCGATCGGCATCAAGAACGGCTTGTCCAGATCACGCTCCGGCTCCGGAATGAACTCATCAGCACGCCTCCATCAACGCCATCACCTGCTCTTGCGCCTCCGCGTCACCCTCCAGCGCCTTCAACGCCGACACCGGAACCACCGGCACATCATCACCCGGGAACTCGTACTCGCTCAACAACTCACGGATCTCCAACTCCACGAGCTCCAACAACTCCTCGTCATCGACCATGTCCGCCTTGTTCAACGCCACCACGATCGACGGCACACCCACCTGACGAGCCAACAACACATGCTCACGCGTCTGCGGCATCGGACCATCCGTCGCCGCCACCACCAAGATCGCGCCATCCACCTGCGCCGCACCCGTGATCATGTTCTTGATGTAATCCGCATGACCCGGCATATCCACATGCGCATAATGACGATTCTCCGTCTCATACTCAATATGAGCAATCGAGATCGTAATACCCCGCTGCCTTCTCCTCCGGCGCCTTGTCAATCATGTCAAACGCCGAAAACTCAGCCAAACCACGTTCCGCCAACGTCTTCGAAATCGCCGCCGTCAACGTCGTCTTCCCATGGTCAATATGACCCATCGTCCCAATATTCACATGCGGCTTGTTACGCTCGAACTTCGCCTTACTCATGGTGTGTACTTCTGTTCTTCTCTGAATTCTGTTGCAGATGGATGCGGGTGGAGCGATCACTCGCCGCGAACGCGCTTGACGATTTCGTCTCGAACGGAGGCCGGTACCTGCTCGTACTGACCGAAGAGCATGGTGTAGTTGGCACGGCCCTGGGTGGCCGACCGGAGATCGGTCGAGTAGCCGAACATCTCGGACAGCGGCACCTTCGCCGCGCACCGTCTGGGTGTTGCCGGTGGCTTCCATGCCCTCGATCTGGCCGCGGCGACGGTTGAGGTCACCGACGACGTCGCCGAGGTACTCCTCGGGCGAGACGACCTCGACCTGCATGATCGGCTCCAGCAGCACCGCACCGGCGCTGAGCGGCGGCTTCCTTGATGCCGGCCTGACCGGCGATCTTGAACGCCATCTCCGACGAGTCGACGTCGTGGTACTGGCCGTCGATGAGGGTGACCTTGACGTCGACCATGCGGGAAGCCGGCGAGCACGCCGCTCTCGAGGCCGGCTTCGACACCCTGGCCGGTCGGGCCGATGTACTCACGGGGGACGCGGCCGCCGGTGATCGCGTCGTCGAACTCGAACCCTAGACCGGGGTTCGGCTCGACGCGCAGCTTGATGACGGCGAACTGGCCGGAACCACCCGACTGCTTGATGTGGCGGTACTCGTGGCTGTCGACCGTCTTGGTGATCGTCTCGCGGTAGGCCACCTGCGGCTTGCCGACGGTCGCCTCGACGTTGAACTCGCGCTGCATGCGGTCGACGAGCACTTCGAGGTGCAGCTCGCCCATGCCGGAGATCACCGTCTGGCCGGTCTCCTCGTCGGAGCGAATGCGGAAGGTCGGGTCCTCGTCGGACAGCGACTTGAGCGCCTTGCCGAGCTTGTCCTGATCGGACTTCGTCTTCGGCTCGATGGCGACGTGGATCACCGGCTCGGGGAACTCCATCCGCTCGAGGATCACGAGGTCGTCGCGGTCGCACAGGGTGTCACCGGTGGTGGTCTCCTTGAAACCGAGGCCCGCGACGATGTCGCCGGCCATGGCGACATCGAGATCCTCGCGCTGGTTGGCGTGCATCAGCAGGATGCGACCGAGACGCTCGCGACGCTCCTTGGTGGAGTTGTAGACCTCGTCGCCCTTGTTGATCTCGCCGGAGTACACCCGGAAGTAGGTGAGCTTGCCGAACGGGTCGGCGACGATCTTGAACGCCAGTGCCGAGAAGCCCTTGTCGTTCGGACCGCGAGTGACCTCCTCGTCGCCGCGGGCGTTGGTGCCCTTGATCGGCGGCACGTCGACCGGCGACGGCAGGAAGTCGATGACGGCGTCGAGCATGGGCTGAACACCCTTGTTCTTGAACGCCGAACCACAGAGGATCGGAACGAACGTGTGGTTGAGCGTGCCCGAACGGATCGCCGCGTTGATCTGGTCCTCGGAGATGTCGCCACCCTCGAGGTAGGCCTCCATGAGCGCCTCGTCCTCGGTCGCGATGGTCTCCATGAGCTCTTCGCGGTAGCGCTCCGCGTCGGCTTGCATGTACTCCGGGATGTCGGCCTCTTCGTACGTCGCGCCGAGGTCCTTTTCGTCGGTGTCGAGCCAGAGGAGCGACTTCATCTTGACCAGGTCGACCAGGCCGATGAACGGCTCGTTCGACTCGGGGCCACCGGCACCGACGGGCAACTGGACCACCAGCGGCGTCGCCTCGAGGCGATCGCGCACCATGTCGACGGTGCGGTAGAAGTTGGCACCGATGCGGTCCATCTTGTTGACGAAGCAGAACCGCGGCACGTTGTACTTGTTGGCCTGACGCCACACCTGTTCCGTCTGCGGCTCGACACCGGCGACCGAGTCGAACACGGTGACGGCACCGTCGAGCACACGAAGCGACCGCTCGACCTCGATCGTGAAGTCGACGTGGCCGGGCGTGTCGATGATGTTGATGCGGTGGTCGTTCCACTCACACGTGGTCGCAGCGGACGTGATCGTGATGCCACGCTCCTGCTCCTGGGCCATGTGGTCCATCGTGGCGGCGCCGTCGTGGACCTCGCCGATCTTGTAGCTCTTCCCGGTGTAGTAGAGGATGCGCTCGGTCGTCGTCGTCTTGCCGGCATCGATGTGGGCCATGATGCCGATGTTGCGGGTGCGCTCGAGGGGAAACTCACGCTTGGCCATCGTCAGATCACTTCCGTCTTTCGGGTCGAACTCTCAAGGAACAGGGTGGCTCGGGCCGGCCGAACCGGCCTCGAACGCAGTTGGCGAGTGTATCGGGTGCCCGGTGACAACCACCTGGGAGCACCAGGATTCCGGGCGCGTTCTCGGTGGCCGACGCCAGGCGGTCAGCCGGCGGTCTCCGACCTCGGCGAGCGACACACGAACACACCGGCACGTGTGGGGATGCGAAGCCGCCCCGCGACGAATCGGGTCCGGACGGCGGACTCGAATTCGACTCGCCGGTCCGCGCCCGCCGACGCTCCCGGCGGGAACGACGATCCGTCGTCGATCACGTCCTGCGGGTCGTCGATCGCCAGGGCGGGGGCGGGCACGTGGACCGCGAGGTCACGGGCGAAGCGGGCTCAGTGCCCCGAGATGTACTGGCTGAGCGCCTGGTTCTCGTGCTCGAGCTCGGCCAGACGGGCCTTGACGACGTCGCCGATGGAGATGATCCCGGCGAGCTGCCCCTGGTCGTCGACCACGGGCAGGTGGCGGATCCGCCGATCGGTCATGAGCCCCATCAATCGATCGACCCCATCGTTGCGGGAACAGGTGATGACATCGGTCGACATCACCGAGCCCACCGTCGCGTCGAGCGCGGCGCCACCGGACCGGCCCGCAGCCCGCACGATGTCGCGCTCGGACACGATGCCTTCGATCGCGCTCCCGTCGCCGGACACGACCAGCGCGCCGATCCCGTGCTCCCCGAGCATCGCGACCGCCTCGCTCAGCGTCGCCGCTTGACGGATGGTCGCCACCTCCGTCCCCTTCGTTCCGATGATCGACTGAACGTTCATTGACACCCCCGTGCTCGTTCGTGCTCGTCTGCATTCGCCCCGACCAGCGAACCTAGTGCTCCTCGCGGCAGTGCTCAACCCGCAGCCACGACGACGGTGATACAGACCAGACTGGTCGGATGCGCCGCCGAACCGCTCTCTTCGTTGCGGCAATCGGCTGTCTGATGGTGCCGGCCTGTACGCGACCCGGCTCGGACGCCGCACCGGCACCTGGGAACGAACGCACCGATCGTGCGACGCCGTCGGCCCGATCCGGCCCCGCGATCGTCGTGACCACGACGTCTGCGCCGCAGAGCACACCGGCTGGGACATCGTCGACCACGACGATCGTCGTGACCACCACGACCGCCCCGACCACGACGACCTCGACGACGACCACGACCCTGCCGCCGGCTCCGCTCACCGCCCTCGAGACGACCCTCGTCGTGGGCGAGGACCCGCGGCGGCCGGTCACCGCCGCCATTCCAGCCACCGAAGACCGTCCCGAGGTCGACGACCTGCTCGCGTCGTGGTTGGCGGTCACGCGATCGGACTTCGAGTCGCGGGCCGATGAGGTCATCCGGGCCCGCGACGCCGAAGCGGCGCTGTTGGCGGCCGAGGCCGAGGCCGCACGCGTCACCGCCGAGACGGCCGCTCGTGCCGCGGAGGCGGCCGCCGTCGCGTCGTCACTGCCGCCACCGACCACGACGACCACGACGACGCTGCCGCCGTCCCCACCCCCGCCTCCCCCGGAGTTGTCGATCGCCCACGGCGAGCCCGAGGTGCGCCGGCACCACACGACCCTGCGGATGACCACGACGAGGCTGCTCGACGGACCCGTCGAGGTCGCGACGACGGCGCTCCACGCCCTCCACGATCGACGTGTCGTCTCGTCGTTGGCGTGGCTCGACCCCTCGAGACTGCCGGCACTGGCCGACCTGGTACGGGCCGAGCTCGGTGAGAAGGCTGCTCCGGGCATCGAATCGCTCCTCCCGCGTGACCTCTTCGGCGATGTCGACACCGACGGGTCCGGCGGGATCGTGATCCGGCTGTCCAGCACTCACACGATCGGGGGTGGACCCGGCACGGTCGTCGTGGGTGCAGCAGCCGCATCCGAGTTCCTCAGCCCGCTCGGGCGGGCGCTCGCCTCCGGCCAACCACCACCCCGACGCGACGGCGTCGCGGACTGCGAGGCCGAGGCCTGCATCGCGCTCACGTTCGACGATGGTCCGGGCGAACACACCGAACGGCTGCTGGACGTGCTCGACCGCGCCGACGGTCGCGCGACGTTCCTCCTGCTCGGTCGCCAGGTGGAGCGGCGCCCCGACGTCGCTCGCCGGATCGCGGAGGACGGTCACGAGATCGGCAACCACTCCTGGAATCACGACGACCTCCGCCGACTCGAACCCGACGAGCTCGTGGCCGACGTCGCCCGAACCGATGCAGCGATCCTCGCCGCGACCGGCCAGGAGGCGTCGTTCGTCCGGCCGCCCTTCGGCGCCTACGACCTGAAGGTCCGCCAGCTCGAGCGCGGATTCCTGCTGTGGGACGTCGATCCTCGCGACTGGCGACACCGCGAGCCGTTCCACACCGTCGACATCTCGTTGCGGCAGGCCGCTCCGGGCTCGATCGTCGTGCTCCACGACGTCCACGCCGCGACCGTCGACGCCGCGCCGTTGCTGATCGCCGGGCTGCGCGCGCGGCGGGCTATCGCCTCGTGACGGCATCCGAGCTGATTCCGACGATCGAACCGGGCACCGTCTACCTCTCGCAGTCGGACCAGATCGAACGGCCACCCACGACGACGACCACCACGACCACCACCACCACGACCACGACGACGGCGCCGGCGACGACGGTCGGGTCGTGACGGAGGTCGGGTCGTGACGACGAACTCCCCCACACGATCGTGCGGGGGAGTTCGATTCGGATGAGCGGTGCCGCACGTCGCGGCCCGGATCACCAGCGGTAGTGGGCGAACGCCTTGTTCGAGTCGGCCATCTTCTGGATGTCGTCGCGCTTCTTCATCGCCGCGCCCAGGCCGTTGGCGGCGTCCATGAGCTCGTTGGCGAGGCATTCGGCCATCGTCTTCTCACGACGGGCACGGCTGAAGTCGACCAGCCAGCGAATGGCGAGCGTGGTGGCCCGTCGGGGACGCACCTCGACCGGCACCTGGTAGGTGGCACCACCGACGCGGCGGCTGCGCACCTCGAGCGGCGGCTTCACGTTGTCGACCGCACGCTTCACCGTGTCGAGCGGCTCGTCACCGGTCTTGGTGGCGATGATCGACATCGCGTCGTAGACGATCTTCTCGGCGATGCTGCGCTTGCCGTGCAACATGACCTTGTTGATGAGCTGGGTGACGACGACCGACCGGTAGATCGGATCGGCCACGAGCTCACGACGGGGGGCGGGTCCCTTGCGAGGCATGGCTCAGCGCTCCTGCTTCGCGCCGTAGCGGCTGCGAGCCTGCTTGCGGCCCTTGACACCGGCGGCGTCGAGGGCTCCACGGATGATCTTGTAGCGCACGCCCGGCAGGTCGCGGACGCGACCGCCGCGGACGAGCACGATCGAGTGCTCCTGCAGGTTGTGGCCCTCACCGGGGATGTACGCGGTGATCTCGATGCCGCTCGACAGCCGGACTCGGGCGACCTTGCGCAGCGCCGAGTTCGGCTTCTTCGGGGTCGTGGTGTACACGCGGGTGCACACACCCCGACGCTGGGGGGAACCCTTCAGCGCCGGTGTCTTGCTCTTGGTGAACTTGGAACTCCGTCCCTGTCGGACGAGCTGCTGGATGGTGGGCATGCACTACCTCGTGTGTCTCCGCTCGGCGGTCCGCCACTGGCGGATCCCGGGCATGTGATGGGTTGGCCGGTGTCCGAACGTCTCGGGCGGCCGCCGTACGAACCGGGCTGACCCGGAACGAGAGGACAGAACAATGCTATGGGCGAGCCCGGACGGCCACAACCCGTCGCCGCTCAGTCGGACCGGGTGTCACCCGGTGGTGTCGCCAGCGACGTCGCGGCCGCTCCCGCCAACCGCGTGCTCAGATCCTCGACCTGACGGACCATCCGTCGCTGACGACGTTGCGACCGCCCGTAGGGATCGGCGATGTCGTCGGACGACCGGCCAGGCAGCAGGTCGCTGCTCCGGCGACCGTCGCTCAGTGCCGCGACCCAGCCGTCGAAGCCGTCGAACGTGGTGCCGTTCGTCGCGAGCTCCTCCGCGCGACGAACGATCTCGACGAGTGTGAACGTGTGCGGCCACACCGACTCGTCGGTCGCGATGAGGTGGTAGACGTGTTCACGCGACAGAGCGATGACGAGATCGTCGCCTTCCGCATCGAGCAGGCGGCGGGTGACGCGACGTGACCGGTGTTCCGACAGATCGATTCCGGCCGTGGCCGCCGCCGCGACCGTGTCGGGATGAACCTCGTTACGACCGCCGTGCGTGCCGGCGGAGCCCACGGTCAGGCCGCCGACCGCCGGAACGAGATGGCGTCGGAGGAGACGTTCGACGATGGGCGACCGGCACACGTTGGCCGTACAGACCACCAGCGCATGGGGTGGGTGCGACGGTCGGGTCACGATCCGACGTCGGCGCCGAGCACGGCGACGACACGGGTCGCCGATCTGCCGATAGCAGAGAGATCGAGATCGACCGAGGAACGATGGACCGTCGCGAAGCACTGAAGATGTTGGGAGCCGGTGGGGCGCTGGTCGTCGCCAGCCCGGTCATCCTCCCCACGTTCAACGTCGCGCACGCCGCATCCCCCGCCGACACCGGCCTCGCCGGCCTTCCCGAACCCGGTGACCCCATGCCCTTCACCCCGGCATCGTTCCCGACCAGCAACTTCAAGCAGAAGCAGGTCAGCATCGTCCCCGACATGTCGGGGATCACGTGCGACGACGGGAGTGCACCGATCGTCACCTACGAGTGGCGCATCGTCTCGGTCAGCTGGCAGAAGCGCAAGACCGCGTACCTGCGCGTGACCGAGATGTCGACGAACAGCAACGACCCTGCGGGCACCCAGCTCATCGCCATGCCACCCAGCAACTTCGGCTTCAGCGGCCCGACCGGGTACAGCGCTGCCAGCTACGCCTCGAGCTTCCTCATTCGCAAGGGCAGTTCGAAGGGCGACGTCAAGATCGACGAGCGCGACGACTATGCCGTCGAGGTCCGCGTCCGCTGGCACCGCGACGGCGCCACCAGCTGCGTCGAAGCCGAGTACGTCTTCAACGGGGTCGGCACCACGACCCCGTTCGCGACGAACACGACCTGGACCATCGCCCCCGTCTGACACCGCTCCTCACCCTGAACCGACGAGAAGCGCCGAAACAGCTGAGCGTCGGCGGAGCACTGGTCCTCGCCCGCCCCGTGATCCTGCCATCGGTCCGCGTGGCACACGCCGCGTCACCGAGCGACACCGGTCTCGCGGGTGTGCCCGTCGGCGGTGAACCACCGCCGTTCAGCGCTCCCCCCATTCGAACCCGCGGCGGCAACGAAATCGGGTGACGATCGTGCCGCAACTCGCCGATGTGACGTGTGCCGACGGCAGTCTGCCGATCGGAAGCCGAGTGCGTGTTCACCGGCGTCGGTGTCGACACGCCGACGGTCACCAACACCGGCTGGAACATCGTCCCGGCCTGACGCGCCGGCCGCTCCGAGATCTGGGGCCGGGCGCGCCACGGCCCGACGCCGATGGCGCCGGGCCGTGAACGTGTTCTGATTCAGCCGATCAACTGGTGGCCGGCTGCCCCTCGTAGGAGCCGTGGAGGTTGGCGAGGAATGCTGCCGGATCCTCGTCTTCCACGTCGCTGGAGTAGTAGGTCATCGGCTCGTACTCGGGAGCTTCGATGCCGAACTCGCGGTACGTCATCATGCCCGTACCGGCCGGGATGAGCTTGCCGATGATGATGTTCTCCTTGAGACCGATCAGGCTGTCGGACTTGCCGTCGATGGCGGCCTCCGTCAGGACCCTGGTGGTCTCCTGGAACGACGCCGCGGACAGCCACGAATCGGTGGCCAGCGACGCCTTGGTGATGCCCATGATCTCGGGGCGGCCCTCGGCGGGACGCTTGGTCTCCTCGACCATGATGCGGTTCGTGTCGCGGAACACCTTCGAGTCGACCCGTTCGCCGGGCAGGAACTCGGTGTCGCCGGGCTCCTGCACGCCGATGCGCCGCGTCATCTGACGCACGATCAGCTCGATGTGCTTGTCGTGGATCGACACGCCCTGGTCGCGGTAGACCTTCTGGACCTCTTCGACCAGGTACACCTGCGTCTCGCGGATGCCCTTGATCTCCATCAGTTCCTTCGGGTCGGACGGACCATCGGTGATGAGGTCGCCGGCCTTGATGTCCTGGCCGTCGGTCACGATCGGACGGGCGCCGAGCGGCAGCAGCGTCTCGTGCTCCTCCCCCTCGTCGTCCACCACACGGACCGGGATGCCCTTGCCCTCGTCTTCGCCGAGATGCAGCACGCCGGTCGCCTTCGCGAGGCGGGCGGCGCCCTTGGGCGTGCGGGCCTCGAACAGCTCGACGACGCGGGGGAGACCACCGGCGATGTCCTTGCCGGCCACACCACCGGTGTGGAACGTCCGCATGGTCAACTGGGTACCCGGCTCACCGATCGACTGGGCGGCGATGACACCGACGGCCTCGCCGAGTTCGATCGACTTCCCGGTCGCCAGCGAACGGCCGTAGCACAACGCACAGACACCGAGTTCGGCATCGCAGGTGAGCACCGACCGCACGCGGACGCGGTCGATCGCCTCGTCGTCGCGGAGCCGCTCGAGCTCATCGTCGCCGACGATCGTGTTGCGGGCGACGGTGGTGCCGTCCGACAGCGTCACGTCGTTGAGCAACGCACGGCCGAAGAGCTTGGTCTCCAGGTAGGTGCGCCGGTTGGCGGTGTCGGGCGCCACGTTGTTGATCCAGATGCCGAGCGTGGTACCGCAGTCCGCCTCGCGGACGATGAGCTCCTGGGCGACGTCGACGAGACGGCGCGTCAGGTAGCCGGAGTCGGCGGTGCGGAGCGCCGTGTCGACGAGGCCCTTGCGGGCACCGGGCGTGGCGATGAAGTACTCGAGGGTCTCGAGGCCTTCGCGGAAGTTGGACTTGATCGGGCGGGGGATCATGTCACCGCGGGGGTTGGCGACCAGGCCGCGCATGCCGGCGATCTGGCGCATCTGCGTCATGTTGCCGCGAGCGCCGGAGCCGACCATCATGTCGATCGGGTTGAAGCGTTGGGCCTTGAACTCGGCCTCCATCGCGGCCTGGACCTCGGCGGTGGCGTCGGTCCAGATACGGACCTCCTGCTGACGCCGCTCACCGTCGGTGATGATGCCGCGCCGGAACTGGTTCTCGACCTTGTCGGCCTGCGCCTCGTACCCGTCGAGCAACTCGCGCTTCACCTTCGGGGTGCGGACGTCGTCGATCGACACCGTCAGACCCGACTGCGACGCGTAGCGGTAGCACAGGTTCTTGATCGCGTCGAGCGCGTGGGCGACCTCGACGGCGTTGTAGTTGTCGGACAGCCGCTCGACGATGATGCCCATCTCACGCTTCTTGATGGTGTCCTGGATGTAGCCGAACCGCTCGGCGTAGCCCTCCGGCAGGGCTTCCTGGAACAGCGCACGCCCGAGGGTCGTCTCGTACGGCTCGATGCCGTTGCCGGGCCGCATCACGATCGTCGCGTGGAGCTCGAGGTCGCCCGACTCGTACGCCTTCTCGGCCTCCCAGAGGTGACGGAAGACGCGACCCTCGCCCTTGGCACCGTCGACGTGCTCGGTCAGGTAGAACCCGCCGATCACCATGTCCTGCGTCGGGGTCACGATCGGCCGGCCCGACTGCGGCGACAGGATGTTGTTCGCCGACAACATCAGGACGCGGGCCTCGGCCTGCGCCTCGGCGCTGAGCGGTACGTGGATGGCCATCTGGTCGCCGTCGAAGTCGGCGTTGAACGCCGTGCAGACCAGCGGATGGATCTGGAGCGCCTTGCCCTCGACCAGCACCGGCTCGAACGCCTGGATGCCGAGGCGGTGCAGCGTCGGCGCACGGTTGAGGAGCACCGGGTGCTCCTTGATGACGTCGTCGAGCACGTCCCACACCTGCGGGCGGCGACGCTCGACCATGCGCTTGGCCGTCTTGATGTTCTGTGCCAGCTCGAGATCGACGAGTCGCTTCATGACGAACGGCTTGAACAGCTCGAGCGCCATCAGCTTCGGCAGGCCGCACTGGTGCAGCTTGAGCGTCGGGCCGGCCACGATGACCGAACGGCCCGAGTAGTCGACGCGCTTGCCGAGCAGGTTCTGGCGGAAACGGCCCTGCTTGCCCTTGAGCATGTCGGACAGCGACTTCAGCGGGCGGTTGCCCGGCCCGGTGACCGGACGACCGCGACGGCCGTTGTCGAACAGTGCGTCGACGGCCTCCTGGAGCATGCGCTTTTCGTTGTTGACGATGATCTCGGGCGCACCGAGATCGAGCAGACGCTTCAGGCGGTTGTTCCGGTTGATCACCCGGCGGTACAGATCGTTGAGGTCGGACGTGGCGAAGCGGCCACCGTCGAGCTGCACCATCGGCCGGAGCTCCGGCGGGATCACCGGCACGACGTCGAGGATCATGGCCATCGGGTCGTTGATCCGACGACCGTGCTCGTTGCGGCGGTTGAACGACGCGACGATCTTCAGCCGCTTGATCGCCTTCTGCTTGCGCTGGGCGCTGAGCGGCTTCTGACCCTCCTGCGGGTCGATCGCGCCGCGGAGGTTGACCTCTTCCACGTCGAAGTCGATGCGGTTGATGAGCTGCTTGATCGCGTCGGCGCCGGTGCCGCCCTCGAAGTAGTCGCCGTACTTGTCCTTGAGCTCACGCCACAACATCTCGTCTTCGATGATCTTGCGGCTGTGCAGGCTCTTGAACTCGTCCCAGGCACGCTCGACGAGGTCGAGTTCGAGCTCGTAGCGCTCACGCAGCGCCTCGATCTCCTTGTCGGCCTCGCGCTTCATCTTCTTGGTGTCGGTGCCCTCGGCCTCGGCCGCCTCGGCCTCGGCCTCGAGCTCCTTGAAGCGACGGTCGACCGCGAGCTCGAGCTCCTTGCGGATCTCGTCGCGCTCTTCGAGGTACTCGACCTCGAGGCTCTCGAGGTCTTCGTGACGCTTGTCCTCGTCGACCCACGACACCAGGTTGGCGGCGAAGTAGATGACCTTCTCGAGCTGCTTGGCCTTGAGCTCTTCCTTCGGCTCGATGCCGGCGAGCAGGTAGGCCAGCCACGAGCGGGTGCCGCGGAGGTACCAGATGTGCACCACGGGAGCGGACAGTTCGATGTGACCCATCCGGTCGCGACGAACCTTCGACCGGGTCACCTCGACGCCGCAGCGCTCACAGATGATGCCCTTGAAGCGGACGCGCTTGTACTTGCCGCAGTAGCACTCCCAGTCGCGGGTCGGGCCGAAGATCTTCTCGCAGAAGAGGCCGTCCTTCTCGGGGCGCAGCGTGCGGTAGTTGATGGTCTCCGGCTTCTTGACCTCGCCGTGAGACCAGAGCCGGATGTGTTCGGCGGTGGCCAGCCCGATCTTGAGCTGGTCGAACATGTTGACGTCGAGCATGTATCTCTCCTGATGGTCGGGACTGGCCTCCGCTCGCTGGCGCTCGCTTCGGCTGCTCCCTCCGTGTGGCTCGTCGCTGGCGCTTCCCTCGCCACCGTCGATCACATCGGATCGTGTTGTTCCTGGTTGTTGTCGTCGTTGTGGTCGTGGTTCGTGCGTGTCGTGGGCGGTCGGACTGGCTCTCACCGCGCCGCTCGTTCTCGGGCGCGGCGCTCGTCGTCTTCGTCGGTCCCGCGCTCGGGCCGGGAGATGTCGATGCCGAGCTCCTCGGCGGCGCGGAAGACCTCGTCGTCGAGATCTCGCATCTCGATCTCGCGGCCGTCGTCGCCGAGCACCTCGACGCTGATGCAGAGCGCCTGCATCTCCTTCATGAGCACCTTGAAGCTCTCGGGCACACCCGGCTCGGGGATGTTGTCGCCCTTCACGATCGCCTCGTACACCTTCACACGGCCGAGCACGTCGTCGGACTTGATGGTGAGCAGCTCCTGCAGGCAGTACGCCGATCCGTAGGCCTCGAGTGCCCACACCTCCATCTCACCGAAGCGCTGGCCACCGAACTGTGCCTTGCCACCGAGCGGCTGCTGGGTGATCATCGAGTACGGACCGGTCGAGCGGGCGTGGATCTTGTCGTCGACGAGGTGGGCGAGCTTCAGGATGTACATGAACCCCGTGGTGATGGGGTTGTCGTACGGGTCGCCGGTGCGGCCGTTGTACAACGTCTGCTTGCCGTTGACGCCGATCATCCGAGTGCCGTCGGCGCCCTCGGGGTTGAGGCCCTCGAAGATCTGCTGGATCGTCGGGTGGCGACCGGCCTTGTCCTCCTCGTCCCAGTTCGCACCGTCGAACACGGGCGTCGCGACGAACGTGGCGGGCTTCGTGACCGGGCGTGTCTTGCGCTCGGTGCCGCGGATCGGCTCGTCGCCGACTGGTGTAACCGTCGGGGTCGGTCCAGCCCCAGCGGGCGCAGTACCCGAGGTGCGCCTCGAGCACCTGGCCCACGTTCATGCGGCTCGGCACGCCGAGCGGGTTGAGGATGATGTCGACCGGGGTGCCGTCGGCGGTGTAGGGCATGTCCTCGATCGGCAGGATCTTGGAGATGACGCCCTTGTTGCCGTGGCGTCCGGCGAGCTTGTCGCCGACCGAGATCTTGCGCTTCTGGGCCACGTACACCCGGACGAGCTGGTTGACGCCGGGGGGCAGTTCGTCGCCGTCGTCACGGTTGAAGACCTTGACGTCGATGACCTTGCCGGACTCGCCGTGCGGCACCTTGAGGCTGGTGTCGCGAACCTCGCGGGCCTTTTCGCCGAAGATCGCACGGAGGAGGCGCTCCTCGGGCGTGAGCTCGGTCTCGCCCTTCGGCGTGACCTTGCCGACGAGCACGTCGCCGGGGCCCACCTCGGCGCCGACGCGGATGATGCCGCGGTCGTCGAGGTCGGCGAGGATGTCGTCGCTGAGGTTCGGGATGTCCCGGCTGATCTCCTCGGGGCCGAGCTTCGTGTCGCGGGCGTCGACCTCGTGCTCGTGGATGTGGATCGACGTGAGCACGTCGTCCTTCACGAGCCGCTCGGACAGGATGATCGCGTCCTCGAAGTTGTAGCCCTCCCACGGCATGAACGCCACGAGGAGGTTCTTGCCGAGCGCCAGTTCGCCCATGTCGGTGGACGGCCCGTCGGCGACGATGGAACCCTTCTTGATCTTGTCGCCCTCGCGGACGAGCGGGCGCTGGTTGATGCAGGTGTCCTGGTTGGAGCGGCGGAACTTGGACAGGCCGTAGACGCGCTTGCCCTCGTTCTTGTACTGCACCGTGATCGACGCACCCGTGACCTCGATGACCTCGCCGTCGTCGGTCGCCTGGATCAGGTCGGCAGCGTCGCCGGCGGCACGCTTCTCGATGCCGGTACCGATGTACGGGGCCTCGGCCCGGATCAACGGCACGGCCTGGCGCTGCATGTTGGCGCCCATGAGCGCACGGTTCGCGTCGTCGTGTTCGAGGAACGGGATCAGGGCCGTGGCGACCGACACGATCTGCTTCGGCGACACGTCGAGGAAGTCCACCTCGACCGGCGGCACGTAGCCGATGTCGGTGGTGGCGCCGAAGAAGCTCTCCTGTTCGAGCATCTTGCGGAGGTCGTCGAGGCTCGCTGCCTGCGGCGACCGGCGCACCAGCACGCGATCGTCCGCGAGCATGCCGTCGGCGTCGATCGGCGTGTTGGCCTGGGCGACGACGTAGTTCTCCTCCTCGTCGGCCGCCATGTAGACGATCTCGCCGGTGACCTTGCCGCCCTCGACCTTGCGGTACGGCGACTCGATGAAGCCGAACTCGTTGACCCGAGCGAAGGTCGAGAGCCCACCGATCAGGCCGATGTTGGGGCCCTCCGGCGTCTCGATCGGGCACATGCGCCCGTAGTGGCTGAAGTGGACGTCGCGAACCTCGAAGCCCGCACGTTCGCGTGAGAGCCCGCCGGGGCCGAGCGCCGAGAGACGGCGACGGTGGGTCAGACCCGACAGGGGGTTGACCTGGTCCATGAACTGCGACAGCTGCGACGTTCCGAAGAACTCCTTGATCGCGGCGACGACCGGACGGATGTTGATCAGCGTCTGCGGCGTGATCGCCTCGACGTCCTGGGTGGTCATGCGCTCGCGGACGA
The DNA here is from genome assembly GCA_963827775.1 of uncultured Acidimicrobiaceae bacterium. Lineage (GTDB taxonomy): Bacteria > Actinomycetota > Acidimicrobiia > Acidimicrobiales > Ilumatobacteraceae > Ilumatobacter. The sequence continues at coordinate 140,342 of CAWHCI010000005.1, forward strand.
CACGCTCCATGCGGGACAGGCCGATGCGGACCTGGTTCTGGATCAGCTCGCCGACGCTGCGGATGCGACGGTTGGCGAAGTGGTCCTGGTCGTCGAGCCGGTAGCCGGGCTCCTGCTTGACGAGGTTGAGCATGTACGTGACCGCGGCGAGGACCTCGCAGCGGCTCAGCACGTGCTGGCCCTCCTCGGGCATGTCGAGCAGCGGCTCACCCATCGCGTTGAGGGCACCGATCAGGCCGAACTGCTCGCCGATCGTCTCGAGCTCGGCCCCGAGCTTGCGGTTGAGCTTGTACCGGCCGACCCGGCTGAGGTCGTAGCGGCGGTTCTCGAAGAACGCGTTGCGGAAGTACGCCTTGGCCGACTCGACGGTCGGCGGCTCACCCGGGCGGGCCCGCTTGTAGATCTCGACGAGCGCCTCGTCCTGCGTCGGAGCGAGGTCGCGCTCCTTCTCCCACTGACCCTCGAGGAAGTCGAACTGGGCGACGAACCGGTCGAGGAAGCCGGGTGCGTTCTCTTCGTCGTAGCCGAGCGCACGCAGCAGCATGAAGATGCCGAGCCGACGCTTGCGGGCGACGCGGGTGCCGCACGTGACGTCCTTGCCCGGCCGGTGCTCGACGTCGAACTCCATCCACTCCCCGCGGTACGGGTGGATCGTGCCCTTGACGAGCTGGTGCTTGGTCAGGTTGCGGAGGCGGTAGCGCTCACCCGGCTCGAAGATCACGCCGGGGCTGCGCACGAGCTGCGACACGACGACGCGCTCGGTGCCGTTGATGATGAAGGTGCCCTTGTCGGTCATCGCGGGCAGGTCGCCCATGAAGACGGTCTGCTCCTTGATCTCACCGGTGTTGCGGTTCATGAACCGGGCGCGCACGAAGATCGGTGCGCTGTAGGTCATGTCCTTCTCCTTGCACTCCTCCACCGTGAACTTCGGCGGCGGGCGCAGGTCTTCGTCGAAGGGGTCGAACTCGAGCTCGAGCTGCAGCGACTCGGAGAAGTCCTTGATCGGGCTGATGTCGCGGAACGTGTTCGCGAGCCCTTCTTCGAGGAACCACTGGAAGCTCTCGCGCTGGATCGCGATCAGGTCCGGCAGTTCGAGGGGTTCGTCCAGGTTCGCAAACGAATAGCGTTCACGCGCGGTCGAGCGAGTAGCCACAGATCACCTCGATGTTGATGGCACGGTCAGATGGGCGCGCGAGAACCACACCGGAATTCTGGTGAGGGACAAGACGACGCACGGCAACAGACGATCCTATCCCGATCGTCACAGGATCGTCAACCGTCGCAACGGTGCATTCTGGATCGGATCGACGGCGGCCTCCCGGCCTCCTGCCCGAATTGGGGCACACGGTAAGGAAAACGGGCCCGGCTGTCAAGGTTCTTCGGTCGGTTTCGCGAGAACACCCAGCTCAGAGGCACCGCCGGTTGTGCCCGGCCCGCCGGGCGCTCGCATCGGTGACCGTGCCGGCCGGCGTTCAGGACGGACGGATCTCGAGGAGTCGACCGCCCGAGAACTCGGTGAGCAGCAGCCGATCACCGTCGGCGACCAGGTGCTGTGGGTTGTCGAGGCCGGCCACCAGCACGTCGGGAACGTGCGGTGTGTCGGCGGCCCACCTGGGCACCGCCGCCACCTCGCCACGGTTCCAGAGTGCCACGACGAGCAGATCCGGGTCCCAGGGCGCCACTGCAACCGACGTCGGTGTGGCGCCCGGTTCGAAGAGCGCGTGCGACCGGGGGGTCGATCCGCACAGGGCGGCGTCGGCGCCGAGCTCGGTGACCGGGACGCGGTCCCCGACACAGCGCGGATAGCCGAAGTCGTCGCCCGTCCGAACTCGCACGAGCTCGTCGGGCGGCACCCGACCGTCGAGCCGGCCATCGGACATCTCGGTCGACCACAGCTCGCCGTCGCTGTCGACCACGTGGCCGTAGGCGTGCTTGAACCCCGTGGCGAGAGGCACGGGATCCGCATCCGGCGAGCCGAGCATCCACAGCGACCCGGACCCGGGCCGCAACTCGGCGGGACGCGACGGGTCGCGCGAGCCCGACGTGTCGTAGACGATGCCGGCGGGTTCGACGGTGGTCAGGCTGCCCTCGCTGCGCCCGTTGAACGGCAGTTCGTCGAGCACCACGGTGCGGTCGGCGGGATCCGTGAGGGGACTCACGGTGAGGCGCCGTTGCTCCATCACCCACAGCAGGTCGCCGTCGACGGCCACGCCCGTCGGCGCGACGAGGCCCTCGACGAGGACGGTCCGTGCCGTCGGGTCGTCGCGGGCGACTGCGAGCACTCGACCGTTCCCCTCGCGTTCGGTGCCGTTGAGCTCGGCGACGATCAGGTCACCGCCGGGGATCGCGGCGATCTGGGTCGGCCCGTCGAAGCCGTCGGCGACGACCGACACCGACAGGCCGTCGGCGACGGTGACGCCCACGACGCCGGCGTCGGACGGATCGGCCGCGCAGCCCGCCAGGACCAGCGCGCCGAGCAACGGCGCCCACCTGCGAGGCCGGGTCACGAGCGGTCGGCCGAACCACCGAGGCGACGCCGCAGGCCGCGCCCGAGCGTGCCCGGACGCCGACCCGATTCGATCTGATCGAGCAGACGAACCAGTTCGCGCTGCACCTTGATCGAGCCGTGCTTCGAGGCGACCGAAATCGCTCCGGCGACGGCGAGACCCGGGATCGCCACGGCTGCGGCGGGTGCAGCGACGATCACCGCGGTCGTCAGGGCTCCCGCGCTCGTGAGTCCGGCGGTTCCCGCGGTCGCCCGCCGCGCAACGGTGCGGTCGGCGGTCAACCGGACGACGGCATGTTCCTCGTCCACCTGCGAGACGCGGGCCACGATCAGCCGGACCGAGCCGAGTGCGGCGCCACCGCCGATCGAGCGTGCCCGCCGCTGCACGCCGCCGACGAGATCGCCACGCTTTCGCCACTCGCCCGACGCTCCGTCGCCGTATTCGCGGCGCAGGTGGTGGCCGGTGGTGAACCACTCGTCGAGCCGTTCGAACGCCTCGACACCGGGGTACGAGACCGTCCGCTCGACGACGACCGACCGGGGGCCCACCAACCGGTCGAGTCGGGCCGGATCGGGCTCGGGGCCCAGGCGCTCGATCGCCAACGACTCGTTGATCGCCTCTGGTGCGATCCCGAGCTCGGCCGCGGCCTCGACCAGCGCCTCGGGCGCGACACCCCCGGTCACCGGATCGGACGTGTCGTCGAGCTCGACGGCGCGGCGGACCACGCGCTGCACCGCCTCCTCGTCGAGCCGTTCGCTCATCACGTCCAGTCTATGGATGCTTGCCACCGAGGATCGCGGCGACGACCAACGGGTACCCGAACGCGAACGAGCCCCGGGTCGCCCCGGGGCTCGTCAGCACGTCTGAGCGTCGGAGGACGCCCGGGTTCACTTCAGCTCGACGGTGGCGCCGGCCTCTTCGAGCTTGGCCTTCGCGGCCTCGGCGTCGTCCTTCGAGGCCTTCTCGAGGATCGGCTTCGGAGCGCCGTCGACGAGGTCCTTGGCCTCCTTGAGGCCCAGGCTGGTGAGTTCGCGAACGGCCTTGATGACCTGGATCTTCTGGCCGCCGGCCTCGGTGAGGATGACGTCGAATTCGTCCTGCTCGCCACCGCCGTCGGACTCGCCACCACCGGCGGCCGGCGCACCGGCTGCGGCGACGGCGACCGGAGCGGCCGCAGAGACGTCGAACTTCTCTTCGAAGGCGTCGAGGAGCTCCTTGAGCTCGATGACGGTCATGCTGGAAATGGACTCGAGGATCTCGTCCTTGGTTGCCATGGTGTTGTTCTCCTTGGAAAGGTGTCGCACCGTCCGGTGCGATCGAATGGGTGTCGGAAAGATGGTTGGAACGGTGGGAAGCGGGCCGGTCAGGCAGCCTGCTTCTCGATGAGGGCGTTGAGGCCGTAGGCGAAGTTGCGCGGCAGCGCCTGCAACAGGCCGGCGGTCTTGACCAGCGGCGCCTGCAGCGCGCCGGCGAAGTTCGCCAGCAGCACGTCACGCGACGGCAGATCGGCCAGCGCCTTGACGTCGTCGGCCGACAACTCGGCATCGCCGAGCACGCCGCCCTTGATGACGAGCAATGGCTGGGTCTTCGACGCATCGCGAAGAGCCTTGGCGGCTCCGGCGACGTCGCCGTAGACGAACGTGAGGGCCGTGGGGCCCGTCAGGTGCTGGTCGAGACCCGTGACGTCGGTGTTGCCGAGCGCGATCTTCGTCAACGTGTTCTTGTAGATCACGTGCTGGGCGTCGGTCGGACGGAGCGCATTGCGTACATCGGCCATGTCTGGCACCGACATGCCGCGATACTCGGTCACGAACACCGCCCTCGCCTCGTTCAGCTTGGTGGTGATCTCCGCGACGGTGGCCACCTTGTCGGCACGCGGTTCGCGTGCGTGGATGTCTGTTTCACTCATGTGTGCACCTCCTCTCGCTACAACTCGTGGCTCGCTCCCGAACGAATCGGGATGGGCGACGCCACGAGGAGCGACCGGTGTCGAACGAGTCGATACGGACGATTCTCGAAGGAGCGTGCACCTCGGCTGGTGGGGCGAACCCATTCTCCGTCACCCTGGTGGGATCGGGGCCAGCGGTCTTCGGCGAGCAACCGGATATGTCAACCGGCAAGACTACCGGCGAGGTGCCCGAACGCGTCGCGCGGCCCGTCACGCTCCGACGAAGGGATTCGTCTCCTGAGTCCGGTCTGAGGGCGCCGGGACGCACGGCGCGACGAACCCTCGTTGACGTCGGTCAACGAGCGGTGACGCGGCGCGCAGCGATCGGCGTGCTCAGTCGGACTCAGGCTTGAGGCGGTTGATGTCGACGCGTACGCCGGGGCCCATCGTGGCCGACACCGTGATCTTCTTGATGTAGCGGCCCTTGGCAGATGCCGGCTTCGCGCGCTGGATCTCGTCGAGCACGGCTCGGAAGTTGGCATCGAGCTGCTCCTGGTCGAACGCGGCGCGACCGAGGCGGACGTGCACGTTGCCGTACCGATCGGTGCGGTACTCGACCTTGCCGCCCTTGAACTCCTCGACGGCCTTGCCGACGTCGGTGGTGACGGTGCCGGTCTTCGGGTTCGGCATCAGGCCACGCGGGCCGAGCACACGACCGAGGCGGCCGACGAGCGGCATCATGTCGGGCGTGGCGATGGCGATGTCGAAGTCCATCTCGCCGCCTTCGACGGTGGCCGCGAGGTCGTCGCCACCGACCAGGTCGGCGCCGGCCTCTCGGGCCGCATCGGCGGCTTCCCCGGCGGCGAAGACGGCGACCTTCACGTCCTTGCCGGTTCCGGACGGCAGTGCGACGGTGCCGCGCACCATCTGGTCCGCCTTGCGTGGATCGACGCCGAGCCGGAACACGACGTCGAGGTTCTCGTCGAACTTCGATGTCGCCGTCTCCTTGGCGATGCGCACGGCATCGGCCGGACCGTAGAACTGCTCACGGTCGTACTTCTTGAGTGCGTCTGCGTACTTCTTGCCTGACATTGGTGTGTCTCCCTCGATGATGAGCTCCCCCGGCGAGGTCCTCCGGGGCCGAGCGTTTGATTGCAGGTGAACGGAGCGAACCGGGTTCGCTCCGTTCGGGGGTTAGGCGACGGCGATGCCCATGGAACGGGCGGTGCCGCGGATCTGTTGCTTGGCCGCCTCGATGTCGTTCGCGTTGAGGTCGGGCATCTTGATCTTCGCGATCTCCTCGATCTGGGCGTCGGTGATCGTGCCGACCGTCTCCGATCCAGGGTTGTTGGCGGCCTTGTCGAGCCCGATCGCCTTGCGGATCAGCACGGCGGCCGGCGGTGTCTTCAGGATGAAGTCGAACGTGCGGTCCTCGTAGATCGTGATCTCGGTCGGCACGACGGTGCCGGCCTGCGACTCGGTCTGGGCGTTGTACGCCTTGACGAAGTCCATGATCGCGATGCCGTGCGGGCCGAGCGCGGTACCGACGGGCGGTGCCGGGCTGGCCTTGCCGGCCTCGATCTGGATCTTGACGATCGCAGCGACTTTCTTCTTTGCCATAACTGTTCGCTCACTTCGTTCGCTGGGGCCGGCGGGGCGCCGACCGCACGTCGTGCGACGTGCATGGTCCGGCACTGGGCCGGGGGTCTGTGGTCAGAGCTTGCTGACCTGGCTGAAGTCCATCTCCACCAGGGTCTCGCGGCCGAAGATGTTCACGAGCACCTTCAGCTTCATGTGGTCGGCGTTGATCTCGGCGACCGTGCCCAGGAAGTCCGCGAACGGGCCCTCCTTGACGCGCACGCTCTCGCCCTCTTCGTAGTCGAGCTTCGGCTTGGGGCGGGCGCTTTCGGCGTCGGTGCCGGGGGCCTTGGTCGACAGGAAGGTGCGCACCTCGCGGCGCCGCAGCGGCGTGGGCTTCTGCCCACGGTCGCTCTGGCCGACGAACCCGGTGACACCCGGTGTGTTGCGGATGCAGTACCACGACTCGTCGGTCATGCGGCACCGGACGAGCAGGTAGCCGGGGAAGACCTTGCGCTGCACCGTCTGCTTCTTGCCGTTCTTGAACTCGACGACCTCTTCCATGGGGATGACGACCTCGTAGATCGAGTCCTCCATGTTCATCGACTGGATCCGGGCGTTGAGGTTGGCGGTGACCTTCTTCTCGTAGCCCGACTGCGTGTGCACGACGTACCACGAGCCCGGGCGCGTCCACGGATCGTCCTCGTCGGGCTCGTCGGGAACCTCGGCGACCGCCTCCTCTTCGGAGATGACCTCGGTGGCGTCGGCCTCGGCGTCGGTGGTGTCGACAGTGGTGTCGTCGCTGGTGTCGTCGACCTCGATTTCGACGTCGACCTCGGAGGCGTCGTCGGCCTCGATCTCGGTGTCGGTCTCGGTGTCGGCCAGGTCGCCGACCGGCAGGAGGCCCCCCGCTTCGACGGCGTCGGCAGTACCGAGCACGGGCACGTTGGCCTCGGAGGGTTCGGCCCCGTCGGTGACGTCGACGTCACCGACGGGCAACAGGTCGGCGGGTGATTCGGTCGCCTCCGCGCCGTCGTCGGCCGTGACGTCGGTGGCGAGGTCGGTGTCGTGGTCGCTCATGCGTAGAACCAATCTGCGGCGTACTGGAGGCCGTAGTCGAGACCACCGACGTAGGCGGTGTAGACGACGACGGTGGCGGTGACGATGATCGAGTAGCGGACGACCTCGGGCCGGTCGGCCAGGCGACCTTGCGCATCTCGTCGCGGACTTCGCGCAGGTACTGGACCGGACCGACACGGTCTCGCGTCGCCTGAGTCCGAGGTGCCTTGACGGGCGCGCCCTTCTCGTCGATGGCGCCCTGGCGCTTCAGCGCCCGCTTCTGTTCTCGGTTCAGGTCATCGAGTGACATGGAATCTCTCTACGAACGAGAGCGGCGACGTCGCTGCGCTCGTTCCGCTCCCCTCGTTGTCTGGGTATCGGACTCGGCGTTGCCGCTTCGTCCTCGTTGCATATCGTCTGGGCAGGGCAGGAGGGACTCGAACCCCCGACCGTCGGTTTTGGAGACCGATGCTCTACCAACTGAGCTACTGCCCTCGGATGGGACCGCCAGCGTACCAGCGGACCCCGTCGGATCTGATCGTGATCCTGATGGAGGCGGCTCGCCGTCGGCTCACCGCTCCGGGGCACCCGGACGAATCAGCGGGTCTCCTTGTGCATGGTGTGCTTGCGCTCGTTGCTGCAGTACTTGCTCATCTCCAGGCGCTCACGGTCGTTGATCTTCGACTTCATCGTGATGTAGTTGCGCCGCTTGCACTCGGTGCACTCGAGGGTGATCTTCACCCGCTTGTCGGACTTGGCCATCTGATTCGCTCGCTTCGCTCGCTGGGACCGGCACGGCGCCGACCCAGAACTCTGTTCCGAAACCCCACCCGGGAGGCTTCGCTCGCTGGGACCGGCACGGCGCCGACCCAGAACTCTGTTCCGAAACCCCACCCGGGAGGCTTCGCTCGCTGGGACCGGCACGGCGCCGACCCAGAACTCTGTTCCGAAACCCCACCCCGGAAACCCGGCGGGAGCATCGGTGTTCGTGTCGTCGTGGACGGCATGCGCCCGAGCCGTGATCGACTCGGGCGACGCACGACCACCGACTCTGTGACTACTTGTGGATCTTGGTGACGCGGCCGGCGCCGACGGTGCGGCCACCCTCACGGATCGCGAACCGCAACCCCTCGTCCATCGCGATCGGCTTGCCCAACTCGACGGTCATCTCCACGTTGTCACCCGGCATCACCATCTCCGTACCCGACGGCAACTCGATCGTGCCCGTCACATCGGTCGTCCGGAAGAAGAACTGCGGCCGATAGTTGTTGAAGAACGGCTTGTGACGGCCACCCTCCTCCTTCGTCAACACATACACCTGACCCTCGAAATTCGTGTGCGGCGTAATCGAACCCGGCGCACACAACACCTGCCCACGCTCCACGTCCTCCTTCGCCGTCCCACGCAACAACGCACCGATGTTGTCACCCGCCTGACCCTGATCCAACAACTTGCGGAACATCTCCACACCCGTACACGTCGTCTTCTGCGTGTCACGCAACCCAACGATCTCGATCTCATCACCGGTGTTGATCACACCTTGTTCCACCTTGCCGGTCACCACCGTGCCACGACCCGTGATCGTGAACACATCCTCGATCGGCATCAAGAACGGCTTGTCCAGATCACGCTTCGGCTCCGGAATGAACTCATCAGCAGCCGCCATCAACGCCATCACCTGCTCTTGCGCCTCCGCGTCACCCTCGAGCGCCTTCAACGCCGACACCGGAACCACCGGCACATCATCACCAGGGAACTCGTACTCGCTCAACAACTCACGGATCTCCAACTCCACGAGCTCCAACAACTCCTCGTCATCGACCATGTCCGCCTTGTTCAACGCCACCACGATCGACGGCACACCCACCTGACGAGCCAACAACACATGCTCACGCGTCTGCGGCATCGGACCATCCGTCGCCGCCACCACCAAGATCGCGCCATCCACCTGCGCCGCACCCGTGATCATGTTCTTGATGTAATCCGCATGACCCGGCATATCCACATGCGCATAATGACGATTCTCCGTCTCATACTCAATATGAGCAATCGAGATCGTAATACCCCGCTGCTTCTCCTCCGGCGCCTTATCAATCATGTCAAACGCCGAAAACTCAGCCAAACCACGTTCCGCCAACGTCTTCGAAATCGCCGCCGTCAACGTCGTCTTCCCATGGTCAATATGACCCATCGTCCCAATATTCACATGCGGCTTGTTACGCTCGAACTTCGCCTTACTCATTGCCTCTTCCCTTTGTCTCCGGGTGTGTGTTTGATGACTTGATGTTCTGCCCCACGTCGAACGTGGAGCTGGTAGCGCCGATCGGGATCGAACCGATGACCTTCCGATTATGAGCCGGATGCTCTGACCAACTGAGCTACGGCGCCGGGCCTTGCCCCCGGCCGGTTTCCCGACCGGTTGGTCGAGCCCTCTGTGGGAATCGAACCCACGACACCAGCCTTACCATGGCTGTGCTCTGCCGACTGAGCTAAGAGGGCGCTCTTGATTCCGGAGCGCGGCAGAGCCGCGGACCGGCGTGCAAGTGTAGCGGGGGCATCGGGGATCGCACCGCGCGTTCCGGGGCGATTTCGCGGCACCCGCCGGCCGCGTCACGGCAGCTCAGCGCCACCGCCGTCGTGGGTACCATACGTCGGTGAGCAACCCGGAGATCACGGTTCGGCTGGCCACCGCCGCGGACGCGGCGGCGATCGCGGAGATCTACAACCGTGAGGTCGCCGAGAGCACGGCGACCTTCGATCTGGTCCCGCGATCGGTCGAGGCGCAGCGCGAGTGGATCGCGGACCGATCGGGGGCGTTCGCGGCGATCGTCGGGGTCGACCCGGCGACCCGCCGCGTCGTGTCGTTCGCCGCGCTCTCGCCGTACAAGGAGCGCGCCGCCTACCGCACCACGGTGGAGAACTCGATCTACGTGCACCGTGACGTCGCCGGACGCGGCGTCGGCCGGCAGGTGCTGACACACCTCCTCGACGTGGCACGAGCGTCCGGCTTCCACTCGGTGATCGCTCGCATCGAGGCGTCGAGCCAGGCGTCACGAGCGTTGCATGCGGCCTGCGGCTTCGAACTGGTCGGGATCGAGCGCGAGGTCGGGCGAAAGTTCAACCGATGGCTCGACGTCGCCGTGATGCAGCACCTGCTCTGAGCCGGACGCCGTGGCACGAAACAGCCCGCCAGCGAGGAGCTGACGGGCTGTCGTCGTGGGCCGGGAAGGATTCGAACCTTCGAAGGCAATGCCGACGGGTTTACAGCCCGTTCCCTTTGGCCACTCGGGCACCGACCCAATCTGTTGGAACTCCGTTGGAACCGGGCCGAGGGCCCGAGTTCGACCGGGCATCGTATCGGCCGGCACTTCGATTCCCCCTGGAGCGTTCGGTCTTCGGCGATCCGCGGCCGCTCGGTATCCTGACCTCATGCCCAGTTTCGATGTCGTCTCCGAAGTCGATCGCCAAGAGGTTCGCAACGCCGTCGACCAGGCCAGTCGAGAGATCGCGAATCGTTTCGACTTCAAGAACACCAACTCGTCGATCGAGCTCAACGAACTCGTGATCACGATGCACACGGCGAGTGAGGATCGGCTGAACGCCCTCCGGACCGTGCTCGAGGAGAAGCTCGTCAAGCGGGGCGTCTCGCTCAGGGGCGTCGAGTACGACGACGTTCAGGAAGCCACGCAGAACACCGTCCGGCAGGTCGCCACGATCAAGGTCGGGATCACCAGCGAGAAGGCCAAGGAGATCAACAAGCTGATCAAGTCCGACGGTCCGAAGGGCGTCCAGAGCCAGACCCAGGGCGACACCGTGAGGGTGTCGAGCAAGAAGCGCGATCACCTCCAAGACGTGATGGCACTGCTGAAGGACGGCGACCTGGGCATCCCGCTGCAATTCGAGAACTTCCGCGACTGAGGCGGCCCCCGCTCGCCTCGGAGGCCGTGGCGCGGAGCGCTCAGTTCGTCAGACGCAGTTGCTGGCGATCGAGCAGGGCGTCGACGGCGCCGGCGTTGGGGGTGAACCCGGCATCGGTGCCCGGGTCGCACGTCTCGAGTTGGATGCGGGTCGAGGTCAACGGCGTCGCGACGGCATTGGTGCCCGGCGGTGCGTTCACGGCCCAGGTCGTCATCGCCGCCAGGACGTTGGCGCCGCTCGGGTCGTCGGCCGTCTGGAACACGGCCACGACACACACCCTGCCGTCGCGTTCGATCGCTCGATACGAATCGGCGACGACTTGATCGGCGAGCTCGGCGACGGTGGCCTGCGGCAGAGCCACGCTCCAGACCAGTGACCAGTCGTCGGAGCCGAGGGCGGTCGGTCCGACGATCGACACCTCACCCGGCTGGAGCAATGCGCTGGCGGTCTCGACCGGAACGTCGCCGAGAGCGGCCGTGACCGACGGCGGGTACGGAGTGCCGATCTCCAGCGTCGAGACGTCGACACCGGCGGCTGCGAGGATCGGCCGGCCCAGGATGTCGATGGCGGCGACCTCGTAGGCAATCGGGATCGGGAGTGTTTCGGACGCCGGCTGGCGTTGGGTGACACCACCGGACACGATCAGGCGGTCGACGGCGCGGGTGGCGATGCTGGACAGCGGGGACACACCCGTGAAGCCGACGACTTCGACGACGGGCGCTTCGACGGGCGCTTCGACGGGAACGACCACGGGCTCGATGTCGGCGACATCGGCCGACGCCTCGGCGGCCTCGTCCGATGCCTCGTCCGACGCGTCGGCGGATGCTTCGTTCTGCTCGTCGCCGTTGCCCGCCTGCTGGTCGTCGAGCGCTTGCGTCAGGGCGAGCCGCAGATCGTCCTCCGACGCCGTGACACCCTCGGTCTGATAGATCGTCCCGCTCGACGGGTCGTAGAACGCCGTGGTCGACTGGGCGAGCGGGGCGCCGACCGAGGCGGCATCGACCACACCGGTCGCCAGGCCGAGCGCACGCCACTGCGGAACCCGTTCGGTCCATCCGTCGCCCAGGGCAACGGCCCCGAGTCGGGCGTCGTAGTCCTCGGCGGAGAGCAACACCGCGGGAACCGTGCCATCGAACTCGACACCGGTCTCGTCTTGGAGCTCGTTCACGATCGGTGTCAACTGCGGGTCCCACTCGGTGGGGAACAGCAGGGAACGGCCGAACACCAGACCGGCTCCGAGCACGCCGCCGATGACGACGAACGCCAACAACGATCGGCCGAACAGCCGACCTTGGCGCTGCTGCCGATTGGCACGGAGCTGCGCGGAGCGCAGCGCGGTGATGTCGGAGTTGTTGGGCCCGGTACTCACCGGTTCCGCGACCGGCGGCGGGGCGGCCGGGTTGGATTCGGGAAGACTCGGTGCACCGCCCGCCGGCAGACCCGGGGCGATCGTGGATCCCGGCAACATCGGGTCGGGGTTCGATCCGGCGTCGTCGAAGACCGACTGGCGAGACGCCGGCGGCGACGGTTCCGGGGCCACCTGCGGCGGCGGCTCCTCGATGGTGGGTGCCTGCTGCTGCGAGTCGAAGTGGGTGCCCGGAACTCGACGCGGGTAGTTGCGCTCGACGGGGGGCGCCTCTTCGTGCCTGGTGTGTGCTTCGCTCGTGACCGAGTCGGTCCACGACGGGGCGACGGGTTGGGACGATTCGTACCGAGGTTCGGGGGACGCGGGCTGCGGTGCGGCCGGCTCGCGGGAGGGCAGCGGATCGCGACTCGGTGGTGGCTCCGTCCAGGACGGAGCCGGTTGCCGCTGCTGCGAGGGCGCAGGGCTCGGGGGTTGTGGCGCGTGCGTCCGGGCGACATCGGGCATCGGAGCGACCGCGGGCCGAGCTGGTGGCTGTGGCGCAGTCGTCGTGGGCGGCAGCGGTTCGCGGGCCGGCAGCGGTTCCGGGCCGACGTCGGGCCGGCAGCGGAGCGGGAGCACTCACTTCACGGAGTGCGCTGTCGAGCTGGGACGTCGGCGGCGCGGCCGGCGGTTGCGGCGCGGGAGCCGGACGACCCATCTCGGGCGGCGGTGCGGCCGGCGGTTGCGGCGCGGGAGCCGGACGACCCATCTCGGGCGGCGCAGCGCGCGCCACCGGCGGTTGCGGCGCCGGGCCGCCCATCTCGGGTGCCGTGACCTGGTGCGGCGTCGGCTCGGATGTCGGGGGCGCAGCCTGAGTGGGGGGCGGGGCAGGTGCCGCCGTGCCGACGTACCCGTTCGCGACGTCGGGCGGCGAGGACGGCAGCTGACTCGGCGGAGCGCTGTATCCCGGCGGTGGTGGCGCCGGCGAGACGGGTGGGTCGACACGAGGCTCGCCGTTGAGTACGGCGGACGGGCCCGGAGCGGCATTGGACACCGACGGCTCGGATTCCTCCGAGTCGCCGGACAACCGTGCCAGGGCGCCTCCGAGATCGAACTCGAACGCGGACGGATCGGGGTCGCTCCCACCGGTACCCGACGGTGTACCGCCTCTGTCGGTCACCGAGTACCAGGTCGAACGCGGACGCCCGCCGTCTCCATCAAGCACGTCTGATTCATCGGCAGTCCGCGCGTCGTCCTTGAGAGAGTCGAGAGTTTCCGCTCGCCGGAGGTTTCCCGATCATTCCAGCCCCGGGATCATTCGGGGCTTGCGCCGCCGGGCTCAGTCGTCGCCACCGCCGTCGGCGGCCCGCTGTTGCAGCTCGTCCACGATGGAGGAATCGGCCAGCGTGGTCGTGTCGCCGATGTTGCGGCCCTCGGCGACGTCGCGCAGCAGGCGGCGCATGATCTTGCCCGAGCGGGTCTTCGGCAGGTCGGGCGTGACGAAGATCGCCTTCGGCTTCGCGATCGCGCCGATCTCGGCGGCGACGTGCTCGCGGAGCTCCTGCGACCGATGCCTCGGCGCCACCCCGCAGGATCACGAAGGCGAAGACGGCCTGGCCGGTGGTCTCGTCGGTGGCTCCGACCACCGCCGCCTCGGCGACGGCGGGATGCGACACCAGCGCCGACTCGACCTCGGTCGTCGAGATGCGGTGGCCGGAGACGTTCATCACGTCGTCGACCCGGCCGAGCATCCAGAGGTAGCCGTCGTCGTCGAGCTTGGCGCCGTCGCCGGCGAAGTAGCGGCCCTCGAACCGCGACCAGTAGGTCTCGGCGTAGCGCTCGGGGTCGCCCCAGATCCCGCGCAGCATGCCGGGCCACGGGTCGGGTCAGGGTCAGGTAGCCACCGCCCACGTCGACACGAGGTTCGCGTCGTCGTCGACCACCTCGGCCGACACGCCCGGCAGCGGGAACGTCGCCGAGCCGGGCTTGGTGGTGGTCGCTCCCGGCAGCGGGCTGATCATGATGCCGCCGGTCTCGGTCTGCCACCAGGTGTCGACGATCGGGCAGCGCCCGCCGCCGATGTGCTCGTGGTACCACATCCAGGCCTCGGGGTTGATCGGCTCGCCGACCGTGCCGAGCAGCGCAGCGACGACAGGTCGTGCTTGGCGGGCTCGTCCGCTCCCCACTTCATGAACGTGCGGATCGCCGTCGGCGCGGTGTAGAAGATCGTGACGCCGTACTTCTCGACGATCTCCCAGAACCGGTCGTTGGCCGGGATAGTTGGGCACGCCTTCGTACATCACCTGCGTGCGCCGTTGGCGAGCGGCCCGTAGACGATGTAGCTGTGCCCGGTGATCCAGCCGACGTCGGCGGTGCACCAGAAGACGTCGGTGTCCGGGTCGAGGTCGAAGACGTACTTGTGGGTGTACGTCGCCTGGGTGAGGTAGCCGCCGGTCGTGTGCACGATGCCCTTCGGCTTGCCGGTGGTGCCGCGAGGTGTAGAGGAGGAACAGCAGGTCCTCGGCGTCCATCGGCTCGGCCGGGCAGTCGGCCGACGCGCCGTCCATCAGCTCGTGGCACCAGTGGTCGCGGCCCTCGTCCATCGTCACGTCGTTGCCGCCGCGCTTGACGACGACGACGTGCTCGATCGTCGACGTGTTCTCCACCGCCTCGTCGCCGGCCGGCTTGAGCGGGAACACCTCGCCGCGGCGGTAGCCGCCGTCGGCGGTGATCAGCACCTTGGCGTCGGCGTCGTCGATGCGGTCGGCCAGCGACTGGGCCGAGAAGCCGCCGAAGACCACGCTGTGGGGCGCACCGATGCGGGCGCAGGCGAGCATCGCCACGGCCGCCTCGGGGATCATCGGCATGTAGATGGCGACCCGGTCGCCCTTCTCGACGCCGAGGCCCTTCAGCACGTTGGCGAACTTGCGAGACCTCGCCGAGCAGGTCGGCGTAGGTGATCGTGCGGGTGTCGCCGGGCTCGCCCTCCCAGAGGATCGCGACCTTGTCGCCCTGGCCGGCCTCGACGTGACGGTCGAGGCAGTTGTCGGCGACGTTGAGTTGCCGCCGACGAACCACTTCGCGTACGGGAGTTGCCAGTCGAGGATGGTGTCCCACTCGGTGGTCCACCGGACGAGTTCGGCCGCCTGGCGGGCCCAGAACCCCTCGTCGTCCGCGCGCCGCCTCGTCGTAGAGCGACGTGTCGCGGACGAGCGCCGTCGACTTGAACGCCTCCGACGGCGGGAACTTCCGGTTCTCCGCCATGAGTGCGTCGATCGTGTCGTGCTGCTCCTCGCTCATGGCGGTCATCGTAGAACAGGGGCCCCGGTCCGGCCGCGTGGGAGACCGGGGTGGCGAGCTCGAGGTCCACTCGTGTCCCGGACCGGGCTGTGCTCGGGGCAGCCCCCGCCGGCTGCGCTCCGGCAGGGGGATGCCGGTCCACGGATGGCCTCGTGGCGTGGTGGCACGATGGGCGGATGTCGGACGTGCGAATCGCGAGGCGGCGTGAGCGCGGCCCCGATCAGCCGATGGCCGCTGATCGACGCTGTCGCCGACACGCTCGGCGCACAGTCGCCTCCGCGCGTGGATCGGCGGCGGCGACGTGGCCGAGTCGTACCGGGTTTCGACCTCTCCGATGGCCGCACCGTCTTCGCGAAGACTCATCGTGATCCGCCCAGGGGCTTCTTCACGACGGAGGCACGTGGTCTGACGTGGTTGCGGCGACCCGGAGCCGTCGCCGTTCCCGAGGTGCTTGCCGTATCCGACGGGGGCGGCGCCGGGCCGCCGTTCCTGGTACTGGAATGGATCGAGCGGGGGCGACCGAATGCCCGAACCGACGTGAACTCGGGTCGGGTTGGCCGCACTGCATCGTGCCGGCGCGCCGTCGTTCGGCCGCGAGGACCGGAGGACGACCGGAAGTCGGGGTCTCCCGAACGACCCGTGTGACACGTGGGTCGAGTTCTACGCGACGCAGCGACTGGAGCCGCTCAGGCGCCTGGCCGGGCACGCGTTGCCCATCCGCACGCTGGACCTCCTCGATGAGAGTGATCGCACGACTCGACCGGGTCGGTGGGCCGCCGAGCCGCCGGCGCGCCTGCACGGCGATCTCTGGGCCGGGCAACCGCTTGGTCGACGGCCACGGCACGTTCGTGGTTGATCGATCCGGCCGCCCACGGCGGACACCGCGAGTTCGACCTGGGGATGATGCGCCTGTTCGGCGGCTACGGCGCCGACTGCTTCGCTGCGTACGAGGACGCGTTCCCACTCGCCGACGATTGGGAGCGACGGGTGCCGCTCCACCAGCTGGCCCCACTGATCGTGCACGCCGTCAAGTTCGGTGGCGGCTACCGGGATGCGACCGCCCGTGCGCTCGACGCCGTGATCGGCACCTGAACTCCGGCGGTCAGCCCGACCCTCCACTCGAGCACCTGGAAGCCACCCAGACCTCCCGGTTCGGTCAGGGCCTCGGCCTCGACACTCGGCTGCGCATCCGCAACGCCTCGAGGTCGCCGAGCGCTGCTCCCTCGCTCCATCTGCGGCGGCCCTCCTCGACGAGTTCGTCGAGGCCGTGTCGCGGCAGCCACGCAGCCTGGTCGACGATCGAGTCGGGTGACGGGAGCTGGTCGATCGGCACATCGGTCGTGATGTCCTGCGCGCCCGGGGGCTGCGAGGTAGTGGCCGCCCCGCTCGTGCCCGCGATAGGTGCGCAGCCACTCGCGCCACGGCCGCTCGGCCAGTTCGCCGCGTCGTCGGCACGCAGTAGTCGAACACCACGACGGTGCCCGACGTGAGGCGGGCGCGTGCGTCGACGACCCATGCGGCGGCCCGGTCGATCAGCGGTGCTCGGGCGCCGAGCGATGCCCGCTCGGGCAGCACGGCCGGCCTGGGCTCGAGCACCGGGCCGAGCTGCTCGAACGAGCCGTCCGTCCGGCTCCTCGGTCACACGAGGCCTCACGCCATCCGCCGTCGAACACCGCGAGCCGGAACGGCAGGTTGTCGAGCAGCTCGTTCGCCACGACGACACCCTCGAACGGCGCCTCGGGAAGGTCGGCCCGCGAGTCGATGCCATCGGGGTGGAGCGACCGCTGCCGGTCCGGACAGCTCGACCGCGACGTACCGCAGCGCCGGCCCGCTTCTCGGTTCGGCGGCAGCGACGCTGCGGGCGAGCGTGCCCGGACCGGCGCCCGCGTCGACCACGGTGAACGGGTCGGGTCGGCCCAGGCGGTCCCACTCGGCGTCGAGGAAGTCGGCCACGACGGCCCCGAACAGCGGGCCGACCTCGGGCGACGTGAGGAAGTGGCCTCGCCGACCGGCGGCACCCTCGTTGCGGTAGAAGCCCGCGGCGCCGTACAGCGCGTCGTCCATGAAGGCGGCGAACGAACGGGGCGCCGGCGGCGAGCTCACGGGTCGGAGCGTAGGCCCGTGTCACCCGGCGTCGGCGGTGAGCGGTCCGTCGATCAGGTGGACGACGCCGTTCGCTGCCGTCACGGAGCGCACCACCCGTCGGCCCCCGATCACCTCGCCGTCGTCGCTGACCTCGTACTCGGCGCCCGTCGCGACCACGATCGCTCCGTCGAGTTCCTCGAGGGTGCCAACGTGCAGATGGTCGCCGATCGTGATCGCCGCCAGGTCGGGATCGGCGAAGCGCGGCATCCCTGTCGGCCTCGGAGAATCCATCGTCGACCGGCACGAACACGGTGATGCCGCGGCTGTTGCGCAGCACACCCTCCTGGCCTGGTACCGCGGCGAGCCACTCCTCGACACCGCCGGCGAAGTTCCAGCGCGTCGGGCAGATCGAGGATCACCGATTCGACCGAACCCTCGAACGCCACCACGCCGTCACGGAGCACTTCGGTCGTGTCGGGTGCGCTCGAATCGTCCGGCTCGCCGGTGCCGTCGTCGGGTTCGTTCGTTCCGACCGACGCGTCCGGATCGACGGCGGTGGCCGTGGACCCTGCGTCGTTCGACGAGCAGGAGCAGACTGCGAGCGCCAGCGTCGCCGCGAGGAGGGCGGCGCGGGGACCCGTCACGACAACCACCGGCGCCGTCGCCCGGCCCCGGCGACGAGCAGCAGGCCGATCCCGACGAAGGCGGCGGCGAGTTCGACCATCGAACCGGTCTCGGCGCCCGTGCTCGGCACGGTCCCCGAGGTCGCGTAGCCGAAGTTGACGGCGGTCGCCGTCGGGTTCTGTGGTGTCAGCGTGATGATCGTCGCGTTGTCGAGCAGGCCATCGAGGTCGTAGGTCGGGGCACGCACCGATGACGGCAACGTGCTGGGGTCGACGGCGACCCGAGCGGGCTCGCCGAACGGCACGTTGTCGAACACGTACCCGGGGCGCGTGATCGTGGTGCGCCGGACATCGTCGGCGGTGCCGAAGCGGCCGTCGGGCCCGGCGAGCTCGAGCACCACCGTCACGCCGGACAGTACGGCCTCGCCCGGATCGCGAACACCGTTCCGGTTGCTGTCGACCCACACCTCGCCGCTGATCGAGCCCACGCCGACGATCGTCACGCTGACGGAATCGGTGACCGGATCGGTCTGATCGGCGTCGGCCGTCGCCGTGTTGTCGACGCCCTGGGCCTCGACGTCGTCGGCGGTGACCACGTGGGTACCGATGAGCGTGCACGTCTCACCCGGCGCGAGCGTGGCGCAGGGTGCGGTGCCGCCGGTGACATCGATCAGACCGTCGGTGATCGTGACGTCGGTGAGGGTGGCGGTGCCGCTGTTCGTGGCGGTGATCGTGTACGTGAGGGTGTCGCCCAGCGTGATCGACCCGGACTGCGTCCTCGTCGGCGTTCACCGGTGCCGGCTTGTCGATCGTGAGTGCCGGTTGCGGCACGGTGATCACGACCGAGTCGGTGACGGTCGGCGTCTGGTCGGAGTCGGCGCCGGCCGTGTTCTCGATCTCGCCGTCGTCGACGTCGGCCGCGGTCACGACGTAGGTGCCCACGAGCGTGCACGTCTCGCCCGGCGCCAACGCGCCGCACGGCGTCGTGCCGCCGGTCTGCGTGAGCACGGCGTCGGTGATCGTGACGTTCGTGAGGGTGGCGTCGCCCGGTGTTCGACGCGGTCACGGTGTACGTGAGCGTGTCACCCACCGACACGTCGCCGGAACCGTCCTCGTCGGCGTTGACCGGCTCGGGCTTGTCGATCGACAGACCCGGGTGTCGCCACGGGCACCGTGCGCTCGGCCTCGACCGTGTCGGTCTGGACCGAATCGGCAGTCGCCGTGTTGACGATCTGGCCGGCGTCGACATCGGCCGCGGTGACGACGTAGGTGCCGATCAGCGTGCAGATCGCACCGGGCGCCAGGAACGCACACGGCGTCGGTCCCACCGATCGAGGTGACCAGCGGCGTCGGAGATCACGACATCGGTCAGACCGGCCGCACCCGAGTTGGTCGCGGTGATCGTGTACGTGAGCGTGTCACCGACCGACACGTCGCCCGAACCGTCCTCGTCGGCGTTGGTCGGGGCCGGCTTGTCGATGCTCAGTTCGGGGCGCGGCGCCGGCGTCGTCTCGGTGTCGGTCACCGGGTCGGTCTGATCGCTGTCGGCGGTCGCCGTGTTCTCGATCTGGCCGGCGTCGACATCGGCGGCCGTGACCACGTAGGTGCCGACGAGCGTGCACGTCTGTGCGGGCGTCAGGAGCACGCACGGGGTGGTGCCGCCGGTCGGCGTGATCAGCGGATCGCTCACGACCACGTCGGTCAGGCCCGCGACGCCGACGTTGGTGGCCGTGATCGTGTACGTGAGGGTGTCACCGACCGACACGTCGCCCGAACCGTCCTCGTCGGCGTTCACCGGCGTCGCCTTGTCGACGGCGAGCGCCGGCTGTGGAACCGGGGTGGTGCGCACCACCGAGTCGTCTGGCGCCTGGACACTGCTGACGGTTGCGGTGTTCACGATGCTGCCGGCGGCGACGTCGGCCGTGGTGACGACGTAGGTGCCCACCAACGTGCAGGTTCCGCCCGGGCCGACCAGCGCACAGGGCGTGGTGCCGCCGGTCGCCGTGATCAGCGGATCGGTCACCGATCACGCCGGTCAGGTTGGCGCCACCCGTGTTGGTGGCGGTGATCGTGTACGTGAGGGTGTCGCCGGCGGAGATGTCGCCCGAGCCGTCCTCGTCGGCGTTGACCGGCGCCGGCTTCGCGATCTCGACGGCGGGGATCGGCGCCGGCACGCTGACGGTGTCGGTGACCGGAGCGGTCTGGTCGCTGTCGGCGGTCGCGGTGTTGGTCACGATGCCGGTCGCGACGTCGGACGGGGTCACCACGTGCGTTCCCACCAGGGTGCAGGTGCCACCCGGTGCCACCAACCCGCACGGTGTGGTGCCGCCGGTGGGGGTGACGAGGTCGTCGGTGATGACGACGTTGGTGAGATTGGCGCCGCCGCCGTTGGTGGCGGTGATGGTGTAGGTCAGCGTGTCACCGACCGACACGTCACCGGAGCCGTCCTCGTCCGCGTTCACCGGCGCCGGCTTCACGATCTCGAGCACCGGCGTCTGGACGGGAACGCTGACGTCGTCGGTGACCGGTGGTGTCTGGTCGGAGTCGGCCGTTGCCGTGTTGTCGATCTGACCGGCCGTGATGTCGGCGGCCGTCACCACGTAGGTACCCACGAGCGTGCACGTGCCGGCCGGTGCGACGGTCGCGCAGGGCGTGGTACCACCGGTGGGGGTGATCAGGTCGTCGGTGATCGTGAGGTTCGTGAGGTTCGCGACGCCGGTGTTGGTGGCGGTGATCGTGTACGTGAGCGTGTCGCCCACCGACACGTCGCCGCTGCCGTCCTCGTCGGCGTTCACCGGCGCCGGCTTGTCGATGGCGAGGTCGGGTGACGGCACGGGTGTGGTGCGCACGTCGGTGACCGGCGGCGTCTGGTCGGAGTCGCCGGTCGCCGTGTTGACGATGCTGCCGGCGGTGATGTCGGCGGCGACCACCGAGTAGGTGCCGATCAGCGTGCAGGTCTCGCCGGGCAGCACGAGCACGCACGGCGTCGTGCCACCGGTCGGCGTGATCAGGTCATCGGTCACGACCAGGTTGGTCAGGTTGGCGTCGCCGGTGTTCGTGGCGGTGATCGTGTACGTGAGCGTGTCACCGACCGAGATGTCGCCCGAACCGTCCTCGTCGGCGTTCGTCGGCGCCGGCTTGTCGACCGTGAGCGCCGGCTGCGGGACCGTCGTGGTCTCGTCGTCGGTCGTCGGCGCGGTCTGGACCGAGTCCGCCGTCGCGGTGTTGAAGATCGTTCCGGCGGCCACGTCGGCGGCGGTCACCAGGTACGTGCCGACGAGCGTGCACGTGCCTCCCGAAGCGACGAGCGCGCACGGCGTGTCGCCGCCCGTCGGCGTGATCAGGTCGTCGGTCACCGTCACGTCGGTCAGGTTCGCCCCGCCGACGTTGGTCGCGGTGATCGTGTACGTCAGCGTGTCGCCCGCCGAGATGTCGCCGCTCGCATCGGCATCGTCGGAGAGGACCGGCGCCGGCTTGACGACCACGAGTGCCGCGACCGGCACGGGTGTGGTGACCGAATCGGTGACCGGAGCCGTCTGGTCGGAGTCGGCCGTCGCGGTGTTGACGATCGATCCGGCGGTGGCATCCGCTGCGGTGACGACGTACGTGCCGATCAGGGTGCAGGTCGCTCCGGGAGCGAGCAGGGCGCATGGAGCGTCGCCACCCGTCGGGGTGATCAGGGGGTCGGTGACGGCCACGTTCGTCAGACTCGCGCCGCCGATGTTCTCGGCCGTCACGGTGTAGGTCAGCGTGTCGCCGACCGACACGTCACCGCTGCCGTCCCCGTCGGCGTTCACCGGCGCCGACTTCGAGATGGCGAGACCGGGGCTCGGCACGGGAGTGACCTCGACGTCGGTGACCGGAGGCGTCTGGTCGGAGTCGGCGGTGGCCGTGTTGACGATCGTGCCGGCCGTCACGTCACCGGCCGTCACGACGTAGGTGCCGATCAGCGTGCAGGTGCCACCCGGCAGCACGATGCCACAGGGCGAGGTTCCGCCGGTGACGGCGATCAACGAGTCGGTCACCACCACGTTCGTCAGGTTCGACACGCCGGTGTTGGTCGCGGTGACCGTGTAGGTCAGGGTGTCGCCGGCCGACACGTCGCCCGAACCGTCGGCGTCATCGTTCGCCGGGGCCGGCTTGTCGACCACCAGCGCCGGTGCGGGCAGTGGGGTCGTCTCGGTGTCGGTGACGGGCAACGTCTGGTCGGAGACGGCGGTGGCGGTGTTGACGATCGATCCCGCCGTCACATCGGCCGCGGTCACCACGTAGGTACCGACGAGCGTGCACGTGCCACCCGACGCCACCAGCGCACACGGCGTGTCGCCGCCCGTCGGCGTGATCAGGTCGTCGGTCACCGTCACGTCGGTGAGGTTCGCCGTGCCGGTGTTGGTCGCCGTGATCGTGTACGTGAGCGTGTCACCGGCCGAGATGTCGCCGACTCGCATCGGCATCGTCGGTGAGCACCGGGGCCGGCTTGTCGACGGAGAGGGTCGGCGTGGGAACCGGCGTGGTCTCGCCATCGGTGACCGGCAACGTCTGATCGCTGACACCGGTCGCCGTGTTGACGATGCTCCCGGCAGTGACGTCGGCCGCGGTCACCACATACGTGCCGACGAGCGTGCACGTGCCACCCGAGGCGACGAGCGCGCACGGCGTGTCACCGCCCGTCGGCGTGATCAGGTCGTCGGTGACGACCACGTTCGTCAGGTTGCCGGTGCCGGCGTTGGTGGCGGTGATCGTGTAGGTCGAGCGTGTCGCCCACCGACACGTCACCGCTGAACCGTCCTCGTCGGCGTTGACCGGCGCCGGCTTGTCGATGCCGAGCTCGGCGTCGTTGACCGGCGTGATCTGCGTGTCGGTCACCGGAGTGGTCTGGTCGCTGTCGCCGGTCGCCGTGTTGACGATCGACCCGGCGGTCACGTCGGCCGCGGTCACCACGTAGGTGCCGATCAGGGTGCACGTGTCACCAGGCGCCACGAGTGCGCACGGGGTCGTGCCACCGGTCGGGGTGATCAGGTCGTCGGTCACCACGACGTTCTGGAGGTTCGCTGTTCCCGTGTTGGTCGCGGTGATCGTGTACGTCAGCGTGTCACCCGCCGAGACGTCGCCCGAGCCGTCCTCGTCGGCGTTGACGGGAGCGGGCTTGTCGACGGCGAGTTCCGGCGTCGGTACCGGCGTGGTCTCGGCGTCGGTGACCGGCAACGTCTGGTCGGAGACGACACTCGCGGTGTTGACGATCGAGCCGGCGGTCACGTCGGCGGCCGACACCGCGTAGATGCCGACCAGGGTGCAGGTGCCACCCGGCGCCACGAGGGTGCACGGCGTCGTGCCACCGGTCGGGGTGATCAGGTCGTCGGTGACCGTGACGTCGGTGAGGTTCGCCCCACCCGTGTTGGTCGCGGTGATCGTGTAGGTCAGCGTGTCACCCACCGACACGTCACCCGAGCCGTCCTCGTCGGCGTTCACCGGCGCCGGCTTCAGGATCGACATCGACGGTGTGGGTGCCACGACCGTGTTGTCGTCGGTGACCGGGGGTGTCTGGTCGCTGTCGGCGGTGGCCGTGTTGTCGATCGTGCCGTCGACGAGATCGGCGGGGGTCACCACGTGGGTGCCGACCAGGGTGCAGGTGCCACCTGGAGCGACGAGCGCGCACGGCGTCGTGCCACCGGTCGTTGCGATGAGATCGTCGGTGATCGTCACGTTGGTAAGGTTCGCCCCACCCGTGTTGGTCGCGGTGATCGTGTAGGTCAGCGTGTCACCCACCGACACGTCACCGCTGCCATCCTCATCGGCGTTCACCGGTGCCGGCTTGTCGACGGTGAGCTCGGGTGCCGGCACGACCACCGTTTCGTCATCGGTGACGGCGGGTGTCTGATCGCTGTCGGCTGTGGCCGTGTTGTCGATCTGGCCGGCGGTCACGTCGGCAGCAGTCACCACGTAGGTGCCGACCAGGGTGCAGGTGTCGTCGGGGTTGACGAGCACGCACGGTGTGGTGCCTCCCGTTGCGGTGATCACCGGATCGGTGACGACCACGTTCGTCAGGCTCGCGGTGCCGGTGTTCGTCGCGGTGATCGTGTAGGTGAGCGTGTCACCCACCGACACGTCACCGCTGCCGTCCTCGTCGGCGTTCGCCGGCGCGGGCTTGTCGACGGCGAGCGTCGGCGAGGGGACGAGGACGGTCTCGTCATCGGTCACCGGCGCGGTCTGATCGCTGTCGGCCGAGGCCGTGTTCAGAATCGAACCGGCTGCGACATCGCCGGCGGTCACCACGTACGTCCCGGTGAGCGTGCAGGTGCCACCCGGAGCCTCGAGGCCACAGGGGGTCGTGCCGCCGGTCGGCGTGATCAGCCCGTCGGACACGGTCACGTTCGTCAGGTTGGCCGTTCCGTTGTTGGTGGCCGTGATCGTGTACGTCAGCGTGTCACCCACCGACACATCACCGCTGCCGTCCTCGTCGGTGTTCGACCGGGGCCGGCTTGTCGACGGTCAACGACGGCGAGGGCAGGGGCACGGTCTCGTCATCGGTCACCGGCGCGGTCTGATCGCTGTCGGCCGTGGCCGTGTTGACGATCGAGCCGGTGGTCACATCGGCGGCCGTCACCACGTAGGCGCCGATCAGCGTGCAGCTGCCGCCGGCCGCCACGAGCGCGCACGGCGTCGTGCCACCGGTCGGCGTGATCATGCCGTCGCCGACCACCACGTCGGTGAGGTTCGCGCCGCCCGTGTTGGTGGCGGTGATCGTGTAGGTCAGCGTGTCACCCATCGAGACGTCACCGCTCGAGTCGTCATCGGTGCTCGACGTCGGGTGCCGGCTTGTCGATGGCCAACGACGGTGTCGGGACGACGACGGTCTCGTCGTCGGTGACGGCGGGCGTCTGATCGCTGTCGGCCGTTGCCGTGTTCACGATCACGCCCGCGGTCACGTCGCCGGCGGTGACCACGTAGGTGCCGATCAGCGTGCACGTGCCACCGGACGCGACCAGACCGCACGGCGTCGTACCCCCGGTCGGCGTGATCAGGCGTCGGTGACCGCCACGTTCGTGAGATTCGCCGTGCCGGTGTTGGTGGCGGTGATCGTGTACGTCAGCGTGTCACCCACCGACACATCACCCGAGCCGTCCTCGTCCGCGTTCGCCGGGGCCGGCTTGTCGACCCCCAACGCCGGCGTCGGCACGATCACGGTCTCGTCGTCGGTCACCGGCGCGTCTGATCGGAGTCGGCCGTCGCCGTGTTGACGATCGACCCGCGGTCACATCGGCCGCCGTCACCACATACGTGCCGACCAACGTGCAGGTTCCACCCGGCGCCACCAGGCGCCACACGGCGTCGTGCCACCCGTCGGCGTGATCAGGCGTCGGACACCACCACGTTCGTCAGATTCGCGGCACCCGTGTTGGTGGCGGTGATCGTGTACGTCAGCGTGTCACCCACCGACACATCACCCGAGCCGTCCTCGTCCGCGTTCGCCGGCGCCGGCTTGTCGACCCCCAACGCCGGCGACGGCACCGATCACGGTCTCGTCGTCGGTCACCGGAGCGGTCTGATCCGAATCAGCCGTCGCCGGTGTTGTCGATCTGACCGCCGCCACATCCGCTGCGGTCACCACATAGGTCCCGACCAACGTGCACGATACCACCCGGCGCCACCAACCCACACGGCGTCGTGCCACCCGTCGGCGTGATCAGACGGATCGGACACCACCACGTTCGTGAGATTGCCGGCGCCGCCGTTGGTGGCGGTGATCGTGTACGTCAACGTGTCACCCACCGACACATCACCGAACCGTCCTCGTCCGCATTCGCCGGCGCCGGCTTGTCGACCGCCAACGCCGGCGCCGGCACCGGCACCGTCTCGTCATCGGTCACCGGGGCGGTCTGATCGGAGTCGGCCGTCGCCGTGTTGACGATCGACCCGCCGCCACATCGGCAGCGGTCACCACGTAGGTGCCGACCAGCGTGCACGTGCCACCGGCAGCACGGTGCGCACACGGCGTCGTGCCACCGGTCGGCGTGATCAACGGATCGGACACCACCACGTTCGTCAGGTTCGCCGTGCCGTTGTTCGTCGCCGTGATCGTGTACGTCAACGTGTCACCCACCGACACATCACCCGAACCGTCCTCGTCCGCGTTCGCCGGCGCCGGCTTGTCGACCGCCAACGCCGGCGTCGGCACCGACCACCGTCTCGTCATCGGTCACCGGAGCGGTCTGATCGCGAGTCGGCCGTGCCGTGTTGACGATCTGACCCGCCGCCACATCAGCCGCCGTCACCACATACGTGCCGACCAACGTGCACGTCCCGCCCGGCGCCACCAACGCACACGGCGTCGTGCCACCCGTCGGCGTGATCAACGGTCGCGACACCACCACGTTCGTCGAGGTTCGCGGTGCCGGTGTTGGTCGCCGTGATCGTGTACGTCAACGTGTCACCCACCGACACATCACCCGAGCCGTCCTCGTCCGCGTTCGCCGGCGCCGGCTTGTCGACCGCCAACGCCGGCGTCGGCACGACCGACGGTCTCGTCATCGGTCACCGGAGCGGTCTGATCGCGAATCGGCCGTGCCGGTGTTGTCGATCTGACCGGCCGTCACGATCGGCCGCCGTCACCACATACGTGCCCACCAACGTGCAGGTACCACCCGGCGCCACCAGCGCACACGGCGTCGTACCACCCGTCGGGGTGATCAACGGGTCGGACACCACCACGTTCGTCGAGGTTCGCCGTGCCGGTGTTGGTCGCCGTGATCGTGTACGTCAGCGTGTCACCCACCGACACGTCACCCAACCGTCCTCGTCCGCGTTCGCCGGCGCCGGCTTGTCAACCACCAACGACGGCGACGGCACGACCACCGTCTCGTCATCGGTCACCGGAGCCGTCTGATCCGAATCAGCCGTGCCGGTGTTGTCGATCTGACCCGCCGCCACATCCGCCGCCGTCACCACATACGTGCCCACCAACGTGCAGTACCACCCGGCGCCACCAACCCACACGGCGACGAACCACCCGACGCCGTGATCAACGGATCCGACACCACCACGTTCGTGAGATTCGCCGTGCCGGTGTTGGTGGCGGTGATCGTGTACGTCAGCGTGTCACCCACCGACACATCACCACTACCGTCCTCGTCCGCATTGCGGCGCCGGCTTGTCAACCACCAACGACGGCACGGCACGCCACGGTCTCGTCATCGGTCACCGGGGCCGTCTGATCCGAATCAGCCGTCGCCGTGTCGATCGATCCCGCGGACATCTGCCGCCGTCACCACATACGTGCGACACCGCGATCAACGGATCCGACACCACCACGTTCGTGAGATTCGCCGTGCCGTCGTTCGTGGCGGTGATCGTGTACGTCAGCGTGTCACCCACCGAGACATCACCGCTCGAATCGGAATCGATGCTGAACACCGGCGCCGGCTTGTCCACCCCCAACGACGGCGACGGCACCACCACGGTCTCGTCATCGGTCACCGGTGCCGTCTGATCCGAATCAGCCGTCGCCGTGTTCACGATCGATCCCGCGGCCACATCCACCGCCGTCACCACATACGTGCCCACCAACGTGCACGTACCACCCGGCGCCACCAACCCACACGGCGACGAACCACCCGACACCGCGATCAACGGATCCGACACCACCACGTTCGTCAAGTTCGCCCCGCCAGGAACGGTGTTGTCGATCTGACCCGCCGCCACATCCGCCGCCGTCACCACATACGTCCCCACCAACGTGCAGATACCACCCGGCGCCACCAACCCACACGGCGACGAACCACCCGACACCGTGATCAACGGATCCGACACCACCACGCTCGTCAGCGTGGTCGGGCCGGAGTTCGTCGCCGTGACCGTGTACGTCAGCGTGTCACCCACCGACACATCACCGCTCGAATCGGCATCGATGCTGAACATCGGTGCCGGCTTGTCGACGGACAGGGCGGGCGGAGCGTCGACCGTGGTGATCGCGCTGTCGGTGTCGGTGATGTCGTCGCTCGGATCACCAGGGTCGCCGCCGGGCGCCTCGGCGCTGACGCCGGCCACGTTGGTCAGATCGGTGCCTGCATCGATGTCACCCTGGGTCACCCCGTAGCTGATCGTGTAGGTCCACGTCTCGCCGGCTTCGAAAATGCCGTCGCTCGTCAGTGTTTCGGTCGGTCCGGACGGCGTGCCGGCCGAGCCGTCGGGCAGGGTGTCGGTCAGCGTGACGTCGGTCAACGTGACGTCACCCGTGTTCTCGACGGTGATCGTGTAGCCGAGCGTCGCCGGCAGACCCGTGACCGGGTCCGGGCCGCTCGTCTGCGTCTTCGTCAGGTCGAGCGACGCAGCGCCGACCACGACAGACTCGGAGTCGGTCGCAGGCCCGGCTTCGTTCGAGTCGGCGGTCGCGACGTTCGTCAGCGTGCCGGTGGCGGCGGTGTCGACGGTCGCCTGGTACGTGACGGTGATCGAACCGCCGACGGGGATGAAGAAGTTCTCGGCCGTAGTGATGAGAGCCGGGGGTGTGCCGTCGGCCAGATCCGGATTCGCACCGCCCGGCACGTTGTCGAACGGGCCGGTGGTCGTGGTCGTCATCGCGAAGTCGTCGAGTGCGCCTTCGACGATGTCGCCAGGTCCGGGCCCGTCGGTCGCAGTGGCGCGGATCACGACGCCGGTGGCAGCCGCCGGTACGCCGATGGTGGCTTCCGTCCAGCCCTTGGCTCGGGCGACATCTCCGAACGACACGATCGTGCTGTAGGAGCCCCCGCCGTTGAACGACGCCTCGAGCAGGAAGCCGTCGGTGGGGTCGTCACCCGTGTCACGCTGCGCGAACGAGTACCAGATCGACAAGTTGCCACCGCCGGCGACCGGGTACGTCGTCGACGTCGTGGTACAGGACCCTCCGTCGACGTCGTCGGTGCCGATGAATCCCGCCGGATTCTGCGCAGTGATCAGCGCCAGAGCGCCCGTGTGGGCGGCACCGACTTGATACGTGGTGTTGACGGGATCGGCAGCGATCCAATCGCCGGTCGTGCACGACCCGGTCGCCGCCCAGCCGGCGGCACCACCCTCGAAGCCCTCGGTCACGGTGTTGCGTCGATCGCCCACCACCGTCGTGCTCTCCGGCACGTAGGTGAGGCCGGCCGGCAACACGTCGGCCACCGACACCCCCGTCAGCTCGGAGGCACCGTTGTTCTCGATCTCGAGGGTGTACGTGATGACCTGGCCGGGGACCACCGGACCGGAGGCGTCGCTGCTCTTGTCGATCGTGAGCGGCCCCTCGGTCGCATCGACCGTGTCTGTGTTGTCGGCCGCGTTCAGTTCGGGCACCGCGGCGGGGCCGGCGACCGTTGCGGTGTTCGACAGGGTGCCGTTGAACGTCGGAGACAGCGTGCCCGTGATCGTGTACGTGGCCGTGCCGCCCACGGTGAGGTCGGCCGTCGTCGCGAGCGATCCACTCCCGGAGGCTGCACCGCAGCTCGACCCGGCGGATGCGGAACAGGTCCACGTGGGTGTCAGCACGTCGGCCGGCAGCGCGTCGATGACCGAGATGGTGGCCGTGCCGCTGGTCGGGAACGGCCCCTGGTTCGTGGCCACCACCGTGTAGGTCACCGGCTGGCCCGGCACGACGTCGGTCGGCACGATCGACTTGGTGACCGAGACGTCGATGCACTGAGACCCCGTGTTGGTCCCAGGCGCATCACCCAATGGAACCGACGTCGAGCTGATGCCGGGCGTCCCCGGGTTCGCACCGTACGGATCACCGAAGTGGGTGCCGTTGGCGCCGCCCGAGACGTCGGTGGATGCGGGCGGAGCCGTGGTGAACACTGCACCGCCGCCACCACCGCCGCCGGGGCCGTGTGCAGCCGGATGGGTGGCGTTCCCACCCGCGCCGCCCGCAGCGTTGACCGTCAGTCCGCCGAGACCGCTGGCGGCCCCCGACTCCGAGGTCAGCACGACCACGGTGCCGCCACCGCCGCCGCCACCCGAGCCGTCCTGACCGCTCACGTCGCCGGCGGCGCCGTACGCGTCGATCGTGCCGGCGCCGGCGAGTGCGCCGGCACGGATGAGCACCGATCCGCCGCCCGCACCGCCGGCCGAACTGCCGACACCGTTGTTGTCGGCGCCGGCCCTGCCACGCTCCGCGGCCGACGTGGCGGGTTCGTTGACACTGCGCAGTCGAAGCGTGGCCACCGCTCACCCTCGGCGACGGCAAGGAGGTTCCGGGCGTCAGCGGCCGAAGGCGCCGATGAGGTCCTGGAGGTCGGCGAACTGCAGCACGAGACCGGGCAGGATGCCCAGCACGATGATGCCGACCGAGCAGATCGCGAGCGCCACCCAGATCGGCTGGGGCGTGTCGATCGGCGTCACGTCGCCGTCGGGGACGGGCTTCATCCACATCTCGCGAAGGACCCGCATGTAGTACGCCGCCGAGATCACGGTGTTGACGCTGCAACGACGGCCAGCCCGTTGGCCGGTGTGTCGCTCGCGTCGATGACGGGCTTGAACGCCTGCAGCTTCGCGATCCACAGTCCGAACGGCGAGATGCCGGTGAGCGAGGCAAGGAACAGCGTCAGCGTCATGCCGAGTGCCGGCGAGGAGGACATCGACCCGCCGAACGACGGGATCTCCGCGGATTCCGTTCTCGCGACCGCCCTCGCCCGGGCCGACGAGGGACGTGTCAGCTCACCAGTGCGACGGTGCCTGCGATCACGTGCACCACGCCGTTCTCGGCGGTCAGATCAGCATCGACGACCTCGTTGTCGCCGATCCTGAGCATCTCGCCGGCCCGATCGACCGAGAGCGATTGGCCCGCCGCGTTGAGGACGACGCCGCCATCGAGATGATCGATCGTAGCGGCGCCGATGGCAACGTGCGAGGCCATCCACCTCGCGAGGGCGTCGGGGTCGTCGGCCAGCGTACGGAGCGATTCTCGGCCGAGATCGCCCATGGCTTCGTCGGTCGGGGCCAGTACGGTCAGACCTCGCGTCTGGGTGAACACACTCCCCTGGCCGGTCCCCACGAACGCCATGACCAGTCCGCTGAAGATCGTGAGGTCGGGGTGCTCCGCGATCACCGGCAACACCGAGTCCGTCTGCGGAATGGTGGGGATGACCGGTGCGACGGAATTGGTCGGGTTGCGCTCGGCCGGCGTCGGGACCGCCACGGTGCTGCCGGGCTGGGGCGACGTGGCCGCGGGAGTCGCGCTGGTCTCACGGGCCGAGGTCGGCATCGGGGTGTCGGGTTCGGCAGTGCCGTTCGGCGCACAGCCGGTCATCGCCCCGACGGCGAAGATCAGCGCGATGACACGGAGACGGGTCATACCTCCCTCCGTGTGCGGCGGCGACCGATCAGCGTCAGCGCGAAGCCGACCACCAGCGCCGTGAGCGCGAGCCTCAGCAGCAGACCCGTTTCCCCGCCCGTCACCGGGATGTTGTTCTGGACTCGGTAGCCGAAGTCGACCGTGATCGACGTACCCGGCTCGGAGACGGTCACGGTCGTCGTGTGGTCCAGCACTCCGTCGAGATCGAACGTCTGGCGATAGCGGTCGGGCAGGGTCGAGGTGTCGATCGTGATGGTGCAGGCCTGGAGCGGGACACCGTCGAACGTGAACGAGCCTTGCGTGATGATGGAGTACGTCATGTCGTCGGCCGTACCGATGACCCCATCCGCGCCCGGACACACGGCGGTCACCCGCACGCCAGGAATGTCGGTCTCGTTCGGATCGATCACGCCGTCGCCGTCCAGATCGAGCCACACGCGACCGGTGATCGTGCCGGCGCCGAGACCGGTCTCCACAGTGGCCGAGTCGCCGGCGGCCAACGTGACCGTCGACGTCAACGGCGTTGTCGGGGTGAGGCCGAACGGATGGGTGGTCGGATCGACGTCCACGACCCACTCCCCGGGCGGCAGTTCGGTCGAATAGGTACCATCCGGGTTGGTGACGAGCGTGATCACGGTGTCGATGCCGTCGGGGCCACCGGTGACAGTGATCGTGACGTCTCCGATCCCGACCTCGCCGGGGTCGCGTTCGCCGTCGCCGTTCGTGTCGTTCCACACGGTGCCGGTCAGTGTCGCGGACTCGGGGGTGAGCGTGGTGCTCACGGTCGACGTGTTGTTCCGAGGGTCGGGATCGGTCGTGTCCGCGGTGACCGTCGCACGGTTCGTGAGCTTCACGGATTCGCTGACCTCGTCGAACTCGACCCTGATCTCGAACTCGGCCTTCGACCCGGGCTCGAGGTCGCCGGGCAAACACGTCACCACGCCGGCAATCGCGGTGCAGGCTCCCGTCGCGTCGACATAGTTCATGCCGGTGTCGAGTGTGTCGGTGACGACGACGCCGGTCGCGGTGGACGATCCGGTGTTCCTGACGGTCAGGGTGTACACCCCGGACGTTCCGCCGTCCGCGCGAGCGGGGCCGGTCTTCACGATCGTGAGGTCGCTCAGCGGCGTCGGGTCCGCCGACACGACGCTGGTGTTGTTGTCGGCGATCGGGTCGGGGGTCGACGACGAGACCTGGGCCGTGTTCGTCACTGCTTCGGTCAGACCCGGGTCGGTGTCGACGACGACCGTGACGATCACCGTCTCATCGGTGCCCACCCGGTCGATGATGCAATCGACGTCGGCACCGACGATCGTGCAGGAGCCGGCGGGTGTGCTCGCAGAGGTCGGCGTCAGTCCGGCCGGTAGTGCGTCGGACACGATCACATCGACGGCGTCGGACGGACCGAGGTTCGTCAATGTCAGCGTGTAGGTGAGTGACGAGCCCGGCACGAATGTCGGCGTCGACACGGTCTTCACGAGTGAGAGGTCGGCCGAGGGGAAGACGTCGTCGATGACGGTGCTCGAGTTGTTGGTGTCGTCGGGGTCGGACGTGGTCGTCGACTCGACCGAGGCCGTGTTGGTCACCGAGCCGGCCACGCCAGGGTCGATGTCGGCGGAGATGCTGATGGTGAACGAAGCGCCGGCAGCGAGCGAGCCGCCGTCGCAGGTGACGGTGTCACCGACGATGTCGCAGGTGCCCTGGCTCGGCACGGCTGCAGTCGCCGTCAGGCCGGCGGGCATGACGTCGGTGACGACGACGTCGTGCGCGTCCGACGGACCCGCATTGTCCACCGACAACACGTAGTCGACGTCGCGACCGGGAACCAGCGCTCCGGTCGCCGTGGTCTTGGTGATGACGAGGTCGGCCGACGGCACCGGGGCGTCGGTGGTGGTGTCGCTGTTGTTGCTCGGATCGGGGTCGGTGATGGTGGAATCGACAGTGGCCGTGTTGACGATGTCACCGGTGACGTCGGATGCGACGTCGACGTTCACGGTCACGGTGACCGATCCACCCGCCGCGACGGTGCCGGCCGTGCACGTCAACGAGATGCCGTCGTCAGTGCAACTTCCCTGCGTGGTGACGGTGCCCGTGATCGTCAGGCCGACGGGCACGCTGTCGGTGATCACGACCGAGTCGGCCGACGACGGACCGTCGTTCGTGACGACCAACTCGTACTGTGCCGACTGCCCCGGCACGAGCGGGTCGGTGAGCAGCGTCTTGTCGATGGACACGTCGGCGACGGTGGTGACCGGTGTCGTGGTCGACGCGGTGTCGTTGGTCGAATCGTCGTCGGGCGTGGTCGACGTCTTCGTGGCGGTGTTCACGATGTCGACGCCGATCGCAGCACCCGCATCGACGGTGACCACGATCGCAACGCTGATCGTTGCGCCGGGCAACAGTGACGTCGCGGCGCAGCGCACGGTGGTGCCGGCGACTTCGTAGTTGCACGATCCGACAGGATCGCCGACATGGCCGACGTAGACGATCTCTGCCGGGAGGACATCGATCAGCTCCACGTCGAATGCGGTCGAATCGCCGAGGTTGGTCAAGGTGACCGTGTACGTGAGGTCACCCCCGGCCGCGACGCCGACGGATGGTGAGACGGACTTCGAGACGGCGAGGTCGGCCGTGGGCGTCGGCGTCGTGGTGACCGTGCTCTGATTCGGGCCCGGACCCGGGTCGGTCGTCGTCGACGACACGCTGACCGTGTTCGAGACGACGCCGACGATCGACGAGTCGGTGGTGGCCTCGACCGTGATCTCCACGGTCGTTCCCGGGGTCAGGGATCCGAGGTCGCATGTCACCGGGTCGCCGATCAGGCACGTGCCGACCGTTGCCGATGCCGAGGTGACCGTCAGGCCGGTCGGAACCGGGTCGGTCATCGTGACCGCTTGTGCGTCGGACGGACCGTTGTTCGTGACGGTGATGGTGTACGTGAGCGGCTGGCCGGGCACGAACGGGTCGGCGCTGACGGTCTTGGTCACTGATACGTCGGCCTCGGCCACGACGCCGGTCGTCGCGTCGTCGCTGTCGTTGGCGGGCGTGTCGTCGGGCGTCGAGCTCGACACGGTGGCCGTGTTCGTGAGCACGGTACCGTCGGCGACGTCCGCGTTCGACGGCGACGTCCACCAGCACGGCGGCTTGAGTGCCGGCAGCGATGACGGGGAAGGTGCAGGTGATCGTGGTCGTGCCGCCGCAGGAACGACTGCCACCTGTGACGCCGACACCGACGGGCTGACGCCCGTGGGAAGCGGGTCGACGATCTCGGCGCATCGACCGCATCCGACGGACCGTCGTTGGTGACGACCAGCGAGTACGACATCGTCGTTGCCGGCAACCACCTGCGGCCAGCGACGCGTCCTTCCGGATCGAGAGGTCCGCCGAGGGGCGACCGGGTTGCCGTCGAATCGACGTCGTTGGCGGGATTCGGGTCGTGGTCGTCGTGGTGACCGTGACGGTGTTGTCGAGCTGGGCGAGCTGTGCCGGGTCGATGTCGGCGTCGATCGTGATCAGGACCTCCTGACCGACCATCAACGTGCCGAGGTCGCAGGTCAGCGGGGCGCCGACGTGCAGGTGCCGACGGCCGGCGTGGCGATCGACGTTCGACAGGCCGGCGGGCAGGTCGTCGCTGATGCGGACATTCTCGGCGCTCGACGGCCCGAAGTTCGTCACCCGGACCTCGTAGGTGATCGACTCGCCCGGCGTGGCCGTCGCGAACGTCGCCAGCTTGGTCACGCCGACGTCGGCCCGGACGACGACCGCAGTGTCCTCGGTGGAGCGGTCGTCGGACGGGTCGTTGTCGTCGGTGTCACTGCCGATGGTGGCCGTGTTGGTGAGTATCGACCCGCCTGCGACGGTTGCGTCGACAGCGACCTCCACCTCGATCGCGAACATCTGGCCGGGGTCGAGCGTGCCGAGGTCGCAGGTGACGACCTGAGAGGGGTCGACGGCACACGTGCCGCTGCCGACCGTGAAGGTGGAGCCGACGTACGTCGTGCCTGCCGGGAGCGGGTCGGTGACGACCACGTCGACCGCATCGGACGGACCCGAGTTCCGTCCGGACAGGACGTAGGTCAGGTTCGTGCCGGCCAGCGACCGGGTCGACCGAGTCGGTCTTGGCGATGCTCAGGTCGGCGTCAGGGGCCGTCGGGTCCTGTGACATGTCGCCGTTGTCGCCGGGGACCGGGTCGGGCGTCGAGGAGACCGCGTCGGCCGAGTTCGCGACCGGACCGGTGACGCCCGGGTCGACGTCGACCACCATCGTGACGACGACCGGTGCGCTGCCGGCAGCGAGCGTGCCGAGGTCGCACGTGACGATCGCCGGGTCGCTGGTCGGAGCGCACGTCGCACCGGATGCCGTCGCGAAGGTCAGCCCGGTCGGCAGATCGTCGGTGACGACCACATCGTCGGCATCCGACGGACCGGCGTTGGCGATCTGGATCGTGTAGGTGCGCTGACCACCCGGCGTGACGTCGGAGCCCTGCTCGATCTTCGTGAGCATCACGTTGGCCGACTCGATGACGTCGGTTGTCTCGGTGTCCGAGTTGTCGGCCGGCACGGGGTCGGGAGTCGTCGATGTGACCGACGCGGTGTTCGACAGCTCCGGCGCAGCCGCGTCGCCGGTGTCGGTGAAGCTCGAGGCGACGTCACCCGTGATCACGATGACTTCCGACTCGCCGGCGGCGATCGTCGGGAACGTGCACGACACGGTCGTGTCGCACTCGGCGCGATCGACGGTGGCGACGGTGAAGCCCGTCGGCGGTGCGTCGGCGACCGACACGTTCTGGGCGTCCGACGGACCGTTGTTCACGAGCGTGATCGTGTAGGTGAGCGGGGCGCCGGCGACGACGGGGTCGACGCTGTCGGTCTTGGTGACCACCAGGTCGGCCAGTGGCGAGCCATCGTTGGTGTCGGTCGCCGAGTCATTGGTGGGATCGCTGTCGGTGGTGTCGGTGGTTGCGCTCGCGGTGTTGACCAACTGCGTGGCGGAGGCGTCGGACAGTCCGACGATCGTGATGACCACCTGCTCGAGCGGCGCCAACGTTCCGAGCGTGCAGGACACGTCCTCGCCGATCTGGGTGCACTGATCGCCGGCGCCGAGATCGGACGAGATCGAGGTGGCGGTGAACCCGGCGGGCAAGGTGTCGGTGACGTCGGAGACGAGCGCATCGGACGGGCCGGCGTTGAGGACCGAGATCGTGTAGGTGAGCGGGGCGCCGGGCACGAACGGGTTGGGCGTCGACGACTTCGCCACCTGGAGGTCGGCGACGGCGATCACGTCGGTGGTCTCCGTGGCGGTGTCGTTCGACGGGTCGATGTCGGAGGCCGCAACGACGGTCGCGTCGTTCGTGAGCTGACTGCCGTCGACGACGTCGGAGTCGACACGCACCGTGATCTGGAACGACGGGGTCGCACCCACCCCGACCGTGCCCGCAGTACAGGTGACGACACCGGCGTTCTCGGAGCACGAAGGATCCGCGGCGACGAACGACGTGCGGCCGGGAGCGGATCGGAGATGGTCACGTCGGTGGCCTGGGACGGGCCGGCGTTGCCGAGGGAGAGCGTGTACGTCAGGAGGTCTCCGGCCACGATCGGATCGACGTCGTCGGTCTTCGAGATCGACAGGTCGGAGACCTCGATGACCGTCACGGTGTGCGTGTCGGTGCTGTCGGCGGGGTCATCGCCCGGGGTCGAGGTCGTGGCTGTCGCCGAGTTCACGACGTCGCCGCTGACGTCGGCGCCGGCCTGGACGGTGAGCGTGATGGTCTCGGTGGAGCCGGCGACGACCGTGCCGAGGTCGCAGGTGACCGAGTTGTCGCACGATCTCCGTGCCGGCACCACCGGCAACGGTCGCGTTCACGAAGGTGAGACCGGCCGGCAGGACGTCGTCGACCACAACGACCAGAGCGTCTGACGGACCCTCGTTGGCCACCGCGATGGTGAAGTCGAACTGTGAGCCTGCGGCGATCGGGGTCGAGGGCCCCGACTTCGTGACGATCAGGTTCGCCTGCGGCGTGGCCGTGGAGGTCGTCATCGAGTCGTTGTTGGCAGTGTCGCCGTCGGGGAGCTCCGACGACACGACGCCGGAGTTCACGAGGTCGGCCAACGAATCGGAGGTGGTGTCGATCACGATCGTGAACACCTGGTCCGCTGCCGGGCGCCCAGGTACCCACCTGGTCGCAGGTCACGGTGCCCGCAACTTCGGAACAGGCCGCCGAGGAAGCGGGATCGGGCACGAACGTCAACTCCGGTCGGCAGCGTGTCGGTCGACGATGCCGGTGACGGGTTGCGACGGGCCGTTGTTGGTCGCCGTCAGGGTGTAGGTGACGGTCTCGCCCGGCACGTACGTGGCCGGACCGGTCTTCACCAGCGACAGGTCGGCCTCCGGCGCCGCCGTGGTCGACACCGTCGACACGTTGTTGCTCGAGTCCGGGTCGGGCGTGTCGGACGTCACGGTGGCGACGTTGGTCTGCGAGGCCGTGCTGTCGGCGTCGATCGCCACGACGACCGTCACCGACCTCGACGGCACCGACCGCCAGGTCACCCAGATCACAGGTGAGCACCGCGGCGGCAACTCGCTGCACGTCGGGCCGCCGGGAGTCGTGGCGACGACAGTCGCGTCGGTGGGGAGCGTGTCGGTCACGACCGTGTCGACGGCGACCGACGGCCCGTCGTTGGTGACGGTCAGCGTGTACGAGATCTGGCCGCCCGGAACGTGCGTCGTGCTGCCGTCGGTCACGGTCTTGACGACGCCGACATCAGCCAAGGTTCAACGGAACGATGGTGGGATCGTCGGGCGCGGGCGTGTCGGGATCGTCGGAGAGATCGATCACCGGGCCACCGATGGGCGGCGTCCCCTCGGCGGTGGCCTGGTTCGCGACCTGGCCGGCGTCGACGTCGTCCTGCGTGATCGTGTGGGTCGCGGTGAACGTTGCGCTGTCGATGTTCCCCGGCGCCGTCGGCGTCAGGGTGATCGGCCCGCCCGACACGGCCGCGTTCGGGTCCGAGACCGCAACGTCGGTCAGCGTGACGTTGCCGGTGTTCTCGACGGTGAAGACGTAGTTGGACGACGTCGCCGACGTTGCCGACCACACCGTCGCCGCCGGGGATGTTCACATCGTCGATCGATCGTGTCGGTCTTGAGCAGTGTCAGTGCCGGCGTCTGCGGAACCGGCGTGACCGTCGGGTCGTCGGTGCCGCCGGTGTCGTCGGCCGGGTTCGTCGAGTCGGAGTCGTCGGTGACGTCGGTCACCGGTGGATCGCTGACCGGTCGCCGTGGCGGTGTTCGTCACCGAGCCGGCATCGAGGTCGGTCTGCGTGATCGTGCGTGTCGCCGTGACCTGGGCCGAAGCGCCGGACGCGAGGGCGTCGATGTCGCCGTCGGGCTCCGCATCGTCGGCCGGGTCGTACGTGATCGAACCGGCGTCGGCCTGCGTGTCGGTCACAACCGTGTCGAACACGGTCACGTTGCCCGAGTTCGTCACGGTGATGACGTAGCTGATGGTGTCGCCGAGGGCGCCCACACCGTTGTAGGTGCCGCTCTTGGTGACCGTGAGCCCGGGGGCGAGACCGACGTAGTCGACGGTGATCGTGGCGGTGTTGGACGTGTTGCCGTCGTTGTCCGACACCGTGTACGGGATCGGCGTCGGATCGCTCGTGAAGGTGGCTTCGGGCGTGAACGTGGCCACGCCCGCTGCGTCGACCGACCAGTCGCCCTCACCGGCGACGGCGAGCGTCGACTGAACACCACTCGTGCTCGGGTCGAGATCGATCGAGCCGAGATCGAGGCTGCCGTCGGGGTCGCTGTCGGCGACGTTGCCGGCGCTGGCCGACCCGTCGATGATGTTCAGCGAGACGGACGCACCGATGACGTTGTTCAGGCTCTCGTCGTCGACCGCCACGGGCAGCTGTGCGATCGTAGCCGACCGACACGGTCGCCGGGTTGGAGGTGTTGCCCTCATCGTCGTCGACGGTGTACGTGATGTCGGCCGGATCAGCAGTGAAGCCGGCTTCGGGGGTGAACGTGATCGCACCCGTCGTCGGATCGACCGACCACACGCCCTCGCCGGCAACCACCAGATCATCGCCAGGATCGGTGGTGCCGACGATCTGCACCGTCGTCGGGTCCACCACATCACCGGTGATGTCGTTCGCCAACACGTCGACGGTGACAGCGGTGTTCGTCACGTTGCCGGTCGAGGAGTCGTCGGAGGCCACCGGCACGTAGTCGACCGTGATGGTGCCGGTGTTCGAGACGTTGCCGTCGTTGTCGGCCACGGTGTAGTCGATCGGTGTCGGATCATCCGTGAACGCCGCTGCGGGAGTGAACGTCACCACACCAGCGGCATCGACCGACCAGTCGCCCTCACCGGCGACCGTCAGGCTGCCCTGGACACCCGGCGTACCGAGGTCGAGGTCGATGGAGGCGAGATCGAGACTGCCATCCGGGTCGATGTCCGCGAGGTTCCCGGCCGAGGCCGAGCCGTCGACGATGTTGAGCGTGACCGGGCCGGCCGTGTTGGCGAGGCTCGTAGTCGTCGACGGCGACCGGTGGTTGCCGGTCGTAGTCGATCGACACCGTTGCGGCGTTCGAGGTGTTGCCCTCAGCATCGTCGGCGGTGTAGGTGATGTCGGCCGGATCATCGGTGAAGCCGGCCTCGGGCGTGAAGGTGATCTCACCCGAGGTGCCATCGACCGACCAGGTGCCTTCGCCGGCCACGACGAGATCGTCACCGGGGTTGATGGTGCCGACGATCTGCAGGGTGGTCGCATCCACCGTGTCCCCGGTGGTGTCGTTCGAGGTGACATCGACCGTCACGGCAGTGTTCGTGGTGTTCCCGGTCGAGCTGTCGTCCGTCGCCACGGGCACGTAGTCGATCGTGATCGTCGCCTGGTTGGAGACGTTGCCGTCGTTGTCCGACACCGTGTACGGAATCGGGGTCGGATCATCGCTGAACCCGGCGTCCGGCGTGAACGTCACGACGCCGGCAGCGTCGACCGCCCAGTCGCCCTCACCGATCACGTCGAGCGTCGACTGCACACCGGCCG
Source organism: uncultured Acidimicrobiaceae bacterium (assembly GCA_963827775.1). Lineage (GTDB taxonomy): Bacteria > Actinomycetota > Acidimicrobiia > Acidimicrobiales > Ilumatobacteraceae > Ilumatobacter. The sequence goes on from CAWHCI010000005.1 coordinate 180,999, forward strand.
TCGTGGGATCGAGATCAACGGTGGCCAGATCGAGGGAGCCGTCGGGGTCGTTGTCGGCGACGTTGCCGGCGCTCGCCGAACCGTCGACGACGTCCAACGACACCGACCCGGCCGGGTTGCCGAGGCTCGAGTCGTCGACTGCAACCGGCGGCTGAACTGGACGTAGTCAACCGACACCACAGCCGGGTTCGACGTGTTGCCGTCATCGTCATCAACTGTGTACGCGATGTCGGCCGGATCATCCGTGAACCCGGCCTCGGGCGTGAACGTGATCTCACCCGTCGAGCCATCGACCGACCAGGTGCCCTCACCCGCAACCACCAGATCATCGCCCGGGTTCGTCGTCCCGACGATCTGCACCGTCAACGGATCAACGACATCACCGGTGGTGTCGTTCGCCAACACATCAACCGCTACTGGGGTGCCGGTCGTGTTGCCGGTCGAGCTGTCGTCGGCGGCGACGGGCACGTAGTCGATCGTGATCGTCGCGGTGTTCGACAGGTTGCCGTCGTTGTCCGACACCGTGTAGTCGATCGGAGTTGGATCATCGGTGAACCCGAGCTCCGGTTCGAAGGTCACCACGCCCGACGGCGTCGACCGACCAGATGCCCTCACCCGCGACAGCGAACGTCGACTGCACACCAGCCGTCGCCGGGTCGAGGTCGACGGTGGCCTGGTTCACGGTGCCGTCGGGGTCGCTGTCGGCGACATTGCCGACCGACGCCGAACCGTCGACGACGTTGAGCGTCACCGGACCGGCCGGGTTGGCCACGCTGGCATCGTCCACTGCGACCGGCGGCTGCGCGGTGTAGTCGATCGACACGGTGGCCGGGTTCGAGGCATTGCCCTCGTCATCGTCGACCCGATACGTGATGTCGGTCGGATCATCGGTGAACCCGGCCTCCGGCGTGAACGTCATCTCACCCGTCACACCATCCACCGACCACACACCCTCACCGGGCACCACGAAGTCATCACCCGGATTCAACGTCCCCACGATCTGCACCGTCCCGGCATCGACCGTGTCACCAGTCGTGTCGTTGCCCAACACGTCCACCGTCACCGGCGTCGTCGTGGTGTTCCCCGTCGAGCTGTCGTCGGTGGCGACGGGCACGTAGTCGACCGTGACCGTCGCCTGGTTGGAGATGTTGCCGTCGTTGTCGGCCACCGTGTAGTCGATCGGGGTCGGGTCGTCGGTGAACCCGAGTGCCGGAGTGAACGTCACCACACCAGCGGCATCGACCGACCAGCTGCCTTCACCCGCGACCGTCAACGTCGACTGCACACCGGCAGTGCTCGGGTCGAGATCGCCCGTCGCCAGGTTCAGGGTGCCGTCGGGATCACTGTCCGCCACGCCACCAACGGAGGCCGAACCATCGATCACATTGAGGGTGACGGGGCCGGCCGGGTTGGCGAGACTGGCGTCATCGACCGCAACCGGCGACTGAACGTCATAGTCGACCGACACAATCGCCGGATTCGACGTGTTCCCCTCATCGTCGTCGACCGTGTACGAGATATCGGCCGGATCCGACGTGAAGCCGGCGTCGGGCGTGAACGTGATCTCACCCGACACGCCATCCACCGACCACACACCCTCACCCGCAACCGTCAGATCATCGCCCGGATTCGTCGTGCCGACGATCTGCACCGTGGTCGCATCGACCACATCACCAGTCGTGTCATTGACCACTACGTCGACAACCGCCGGAGTGCCCGTGGTGTTGCCCGTCGACGAATCATCGGTGGCGAGGGGCACGTAGTCGACCGTGACCGTCGCCTGATTGGAGTCGTTGCCGTCGTTGTCGGAGACCGTGTACGGGATCGGCGTCGGATCGTTCGTGAAGCCCGCGTCGGGTGTGAACGTGATCTCGCCAGCCGCATCGACGGACCACACGCCCTCACCAGCGACCGTGACCGTCGACTGCACACCGGCCGTCGTGGGGCCGAGATCAATGGTGGCCAGATCCAACGTGCCGTCGGGGTCGCTGTCGGCGACGTTGCCGACGCTCGCCGAGCCGTCGACGATATTCAGAATGACCGGGCCCGACGGGTTGCCGAGGCTCGCATCATCCACGGCGACCGGCGGCTGCGCGGTGTAGTCGATCGACACGATCGCGGCATTGGAGGTGTTGCCCTCGTCGTCGTCGACGGTGTACGTGATGTCGGTCGGATCAGCAGTGAAACCGGCCTCCGGGGTGAACGTGATCGCACCCGTCACCAGATCGACCGACCAGGTGCCCTCACCGGCAACCGTCAGCGAATCGCCCGGGTTCGTCGTCCCGACGATCTGGACGGTGCTCTTATCCACGGTGTCGCCGGTCATGTCGTTACCCAACACGTCCACCGTCACCGGCGCCGTCGTGGTGTTCCCCGTCGAGGAGTCGTCGGTGGCGACCGGCACGTAATCGATCGTGATCGTCGCGGTGTTCGACAGGTTGCCGTCGTTGTCCGACACCGCGTATGGAATCGGTGTCGGATCATCCGTGAACGTCGCCTCCGGCGTGAACGTCACCACACCCGCCGCGGTCGACCGACCAGTCGCCCTCACCAGCAACGGCGAACGTCGACTGCACAAGAACGGTCGACGGGTCGAGATCGATCGTGGCCAGATTCAACGTGCCGTCGGGGTCGCCGTCGGCGACACCCCCGGCCGACGCCGAGCCGTCGACGACGTTCAGGGTGACCGGACCGGGCGGGTTGCCGAGGTCCTCGTCGTCGACCGCGACCGGTGGTTGAGCGGTGTAGTCGATCGACACGGTGGCCGGGTTCGCGGTGTTGCCCTCATCGTCGTCGACCGTGTACGTGATGTCGGCCGGATCAGCAGTGAAACCAGCCTCAGGAGTGAACGTGATCTCACCCGTCACCGTGTTCACCGACCACGTGCCCTCACCCGCAACCGTCAATGAATCGCCGGGGTTCGTCGTGCCGACGATCTGCACCGTCGTCGGATCGACGGTGTCACCCGTCGTGTCATTGCCGAGAACATCAACCGCCACGGCGGTGTTCGTCACGTTCCCCGTCGAGCTGTCAGCCGTCGCGACCGGCACAAAGTCCACGGTGATGGTGGCGGCGTTCGACACCAGACCCGTCGCGTCAGCAACCCGATACGTGATCGGGGTCGGATCCTCCGTGAAGCCGGCCTCGGGTGTGAACGTCACCACACCGGATCCATCGACACCCCAGTCACCCTCACCGGAGACGGCGAGGGTGTCCTGCACGCCTGGCGTCGACGGGTCGAGATCGACGGTGGCGGCATCCAGGTCGTTGTTCGGATCACTGTCGGCCACGCCGCTCGAGGCTGAACCGTCGAGGGCGTTCAATGTCACCGGGCCGGCCGGGTTCGCCAACGAGGCGTCGTCGACCGCGACCGGCGGCTGCGCCAACACCGTCACCGTCGGATCGTTCGTCGGGTCACCATCGACGCCACCCGACCCGTCCGGTGTCTCGACCGTCTCATCGCCCGCATCGGACACATCCGTCACCGGCTCACCCGCCGGATCGGACCCCGTGGCGATCGCAGAGTTCTCCACGAACGTCACATCAAGATCCGCTTGCGTCAACACATGCGTGCCCACACACGTCACCGAACCACCCGGCAACAACACCAACGGCTCCACCAGCGAACACACCAGCTGCGTATCACCGGGCGCATCCAACAACGCATCCGACAACGTGATCGCCGACACCAACACGTTGCCGGTGTTCGACACCACCACCATGTACTCGACCGGATCACCGACATCGATCCCGCCCGGTGTCGCCGCCGTCTTCGTCACCGTCAACTCGGCATCAACGGTCACATCAGTCCACCGTGATCGTCGCCTCGTTCGACACGTTGCCGTCGTTGTCCGACACCGTGTACGGGATCGGCGTCGGATCATCCGTGAAGCCGGCTTCGGGTGTGAACGTCACGACTCCGACGGCGTCGACCGACCACACACCCTCACCCGCAACCGTCACGTCGACGGCTGACCCGGTGTCGCCGGATCCAGGATCCACCGTCGCGAACGTCAACCGTGCCATCAGGATCACTATCAGCAACACCACCAACCGACGCCGAGCCATCAACCACGTTCAACGACACCGCCGTCCCAATCGTGTGATTCGAACTCGAGTCATCCACCGCAACCGGCGGCCGAACGTCATAGTCGACCGACACGACCGCCGGGTTCGAGGTGTTGCCCTCACCATCATCGACCGTGTACGAGATGTCGGTGGGATCAGCAGTGAACCCGGCTTGCGGGGTGAACGTGATCGCACCCGTCGCACCATCCACCGACCAGGTGCCCTCACCCGCAACCACCAGATCATCACCCGGATTGGTCGTGCCGACGATCTGCACCGTCGCCGCATCCACCACATCACCGGTCGAGTCGTTCAAGGTGACATCAACGGTGACCGCAGTGTTCGTGGTGTTCCCCGTCGACGAATCATCGATGGCGACCGGCACGTAATCGACCGTGACCGACGCCTCATTCGACACCAGACCGGTGGTATCGGAGACGGTGTACGTGATCGGCGTCGGATCAGCCGTGAACATCGGCTCCGGCGTGAACGTCACGTTCCCGTGGCGTCGGCCGTGAACTCGCCCTCACCGGCAACCGTCAACGTCGACTGGACGCCCGGCGTCGCCGGATCGAGGTCCACGGTCGAGGAATCGAGGTCTCCGTTCGGATCTGAGTCAGCGATGCCACCAGCGGACGCCGACCCGTCGACCACGTTCAGCGTGACCGGACCGGCCGGATTCGCCAACGACGAGTCATCGGCCGCGACCGGGGGCAGCTGCACGTAGTCGACCGAGACCACAGCCGGGTTCGACGTATGGCCCTCGTGGTCGTCGACCCGATACGTGATGTCGGACGGATCGCCGGTGAACCCGACCTGCGGGGTGAACGTGATCTCACCCGTCACGCCGTCAACCGACCAGACACCCTCACCGAGCACCATGAGATCGTCACCGGGGTTGGTGGTGCCGACGATCTGCACCGTCGCCGCATCGACCGTGTCACCGGTCGAGTCGTTCGAGGTGACATCAACGGTGACCGCAGTGTTCGTGGCGTTGCCCGTCGACGAGTCGTCGCTCGCGACCGGGACGTAGTTTCGATGGTGATCGTCGCGGTGCTCCAGACACGTTGCCGTCATTGTCCGCCACCGTGTAGCCGATCGAAGTCGGATCATCCGTGAACCCGGCCTCCGGGGCGAACGTCACCACACCCAAGGCGTCAACCGCCCAGGTCCCCTCACCCACGACCGTGAGTGTCGACTGCACACCGGCCGTCGTGGGATCGAGATCAACGGTGGCCAGATCGAGGGAGCCGTCGGGATCGCTGTCCGCGACGTTGCCCGTGCTCGCCGAACCGTCGATCACGTCGAGGCTGACCGGACCGGCCGGGTTGGCGACACTCTCGTCGTCAACTGCGACGGGGGGTTGTGCGGTGTAGCCGACCGACACGGTCGCCGGACTGGAGGTGTTGCCCTCGTCGTCATCGACGGTGTACGTGATGTCGGAAGGATCGTTCGTGAACCCCGCCCCGGGTGTGAACGTGATCGCACCCGTGACCGCGTCGACCGACCAGACACCCTCACCGGGAACGACGAGGTCATCACCCGGGTTCGACGTCCCGACGATCTGCACCGACGCGGCATCCACGCCGTCACCGGACGTGTCGTTACCGAGCACATCCACGGTCACCGCGGTGTTCGTGGTGTTGCCCGTCGACGAGTCATCCGACGCCACGGGCATGTAGTCGACGGTGATCGTCGCCTGGTTGGAGACGTTGCCGTCGTTGTCGGCCACCGTGTAGTCGATCGGCGTCGGATCATTCGTGAAGCCGGCCTCGGGTGTGAACGTGACCGCACCCGCCGCGTCAACAGCCCACACGCCCTCACCCGCAACTGTGAGTGTCGGCTGCACACCAGCCGTCGCCGGGTCGAGGTCGACGGTGGCCAGATCGAGACTGCCGTCGGGGTCGCTGTCGGCGACGTTGCCCACCGACGCTGAACCGTCGATCACGTCGAGGCTGACCGGACCGGCCGGGTTGGCGAGACTGGCGTCGTCGGCCGCGACCGGCGGCTGGACGTCGTAGTCGATCATCACCGTGGCCGGGTTCGACGTGTTGCCCTCGTCATCGTCGACCCGATACGTGATGTCGGTCGGATCATCCGTGAACCCCGCCTCGGGGGTGAAGGTGATCGCACCCGTCACACCATCAACCGACCACACACCCTCACCGGGCACCACGAAATCATCACCCGGGTTCAACGTCCCGACGATCTGCACCGTGGTCGGATCGACCGTGTCGCCAGTCGTGTCATTGGCGAGGACATCAACCCTGATCGGTGTGTTCGTCGTGTTGCCCGTCGAGCTGTCATCGGTGGCGACCGGGACGTAGTCGATCGTGATCGTGGCTTGGTTCGAGACGTTGCCGTCGTTGTCGGAGACCGTGTACGGGATCGGCGTCGGATCTTCCGTGAACGTCGCCTCGGGCGTGAACGTCACGTTCCCGACCGCGTCGACCGTCCACTCGCCCTCACCCGCCACCGTCAACGTGGTCTGCTGACCTGGCGTCGCCGGATCCAGATCCACCGTCGTCACGTCAATCGTGCCATCGGGATCACTGTCCGCGACGCCGCCGGCTGACGCCGTGCCGTCGATCACGTCGAGGCTGACCGGACCGGCCGGGTTCGCCAGATCCTCATCATCCACGGCCGTCGGCGGCTGCGCCGCGTAGTCGATCGAGACCATCGCCGGGTTCGAGGTGTTCCCCTCATCGTCGTCGACCGTGTAGGTGATGTCGGTCGGGTCGTCGGTGAAACCAGCTTCGGGGGTGAACGTGATCGCTCCCGTGACCGGGTCGACCGACCACGTTCCTTCGCCCGAAGCGACGAGATCGTCACCGGGGTTCGACGTACCGACGATCTGCACGGTGGTCGGGTCCACGGTGTCGCCGGTGGTGTCGTTGCCGACCACGTCAACGGTGACTGCGGTGTTGGTGGTGTTCCCGGTCGAAGAATCATCCGACGCCACCGGGACGTAGTCGATCGTGATCGTCGCCTGATTGGAGACGTTGCCGTCGTTGTCGGACACCACATACGGGATGGGCGTCGGATCGTTGGTGAACGTCGGCTCGGGCGTGAACGTCACCACACCCGCGGCGTCGACCGTCCACACACCCTCACCCGCAACCGTGAGTGTCGACTGCACACCAACCGTCGACCGGTCGAGATCGACGGTGGCCAGATCCAACGTGCCGTCCGGGTCGCTGTCCGCGACATTGCCGGCGGATGCTGAACCATCGATCACGTTGAGGCTGACCGGACCGGCCGGGTTCTCCAGATCCTCATCGTCGACCGCATTCGGCGGCTGCGCGGTGTAGTCGATCGAGACGATCGCCTGGTTGGAGGTGTTGCCCTCAGCATCATCGACGGTGTACGTGATGTCGGTCGGGTCGTCGGTGAAGCCGGCTTCGGGGGTGAAGGTGATCTCACCGGTCGTGCCGTCGACCGACCAGGTGCCTTCACCGGGCACGATCAGTGAATCGGCGGGGTTGGTGGTGCCGACGATCTGCACCCTCGCCGGATCGATCGTGTCGCCGGTCGTGTCGTTGCCGAGCACATCGACGGTGACCGCGGTGTTCGTGGTGTTCCCGGTCGACGAGTCATCCGACGCCACGGGCACGTAGTCGACCGAGATCGTCGCCTCGTTGGAGACGTTGCCGTCGTTGTCCGCCACCGTGTAGTCGATCGGCGTCGGATCATCGGTGAAGCCGGCTTCGGGTGTGAACGTCACCAGACCGGCGGCATCAACCGACCAGGTGCCTTCACCGGTGACCGTCAGGCTGTTCTGAACACCTGGAGCGCTCTGATCGAGATCGATCGTCGCCAGGTCGAGGGTGCCGTCGGGGTCGCTGTCCGCGACGCCGCCGGCCGACGCCGAACCATCGACGACGTCGAGCGTCACCGGACCGGCCGGGTTGGCGACACTCGAATCGTCGACCGCGACCGGTGGTTGCGCGGTGTAGTCGATCGACACCGTTGCCGGGTTCGACGTGTTGCCCTCACCATCGTCGACCCGATACGTGATGTCGGTCGGATCATCCGTGAACCCCGCCTCGGGGGTGAACGTGATCTCACCCGTCGTGCCATCAACCGACCAGACACCCTCACCGGGCACCACGAGATCATCACCCGGATTCAACGTCCCCACGATCTGCACCGTCGCCGGATCGACCGTGTCGCCGGTCGTGTCGTCGGAAGTGACGTCGATCGTGACCGGTGTGTTCGTCACGTTGCCGGTCGAGCTGTCGTCGCTGGCGACCGGCACGTAGTCGACGGTGACGGTCGCGGTGTTCGAGACAAGTCCCGTGTCGTCAGACACGACATAGGTGATCGACGTCGGATCAGCCGTGAAACCGGCCTCGGGTGTGAACGTCACATCGCCGACCGCATCGACACCCCAGTCACCCTCACCGGAGACGGCGAGGGTGTCCTGCACGCCTGGCGTCGACGGGTCGAGATCGACGGTGGCGGCATCCAGGTCGTTGTTCGGATCACTGTCGGCCACGCCGCTCGAGGCTGAACCGTCGAGGGCGTTCAATGTCACCGGGCCGGCCGGGTTCGCCAACGAGGCGTCGTCGACCGCGACCGGCGGCTGCGCCAACACCGTCACCGTCGGATCGTTCGTCGGGTCACCATCGACGCCACCCGACCCGTCCGGTGTCTCGACCGTCTCATCGCCCGCATCGGACACATCCGTCACCGGCTCACCCGCCGGATCGGACCCCGTGGCGATCGCAGAGTTCTCCACGAACGTCACATCAAGATCCGCTTGCGTCAACACATGCGTGCCCACACACGTCACCGAACCACCCGGCAACAACACCAACGGCTCCACCAGCGAACACACCAGCTGCGTATCACCGGGCGCATCCAACAACGCATCCGACAACGTGATCGCCGACACCAACACGTTGCCGGTGTTCGACACCACCACCATGTACTCGACCGGATCACCGACATCGATCCCCGCCGGTGTCGCCGCCGTCTTCGTCACCGTCAACTCGGCATCAACGGTCACATAGTCCACCGTGATCGTCGCCTCGTTCGACACGTTGCCGTCGTTGTCCGACACCGTGTACGGGATCGGCGTCGGATCATCCGTGAAGCCGGCTTCGGGTGTGAACGTCACACTCCCGACGGCGTCGACCGACCACACACCCTCACCCGCAACCGTCAACGTCGACTGCTGACCCGGTGTCGCCGGATCCAGATCCACCGTCGCGACGTCAACCGTGCCATCAGGATCACTATCAGCAACACCACCAACCGACGCCGAGCCATCAACCACGTTCAACGACACCGCCGTCCCAATCGTGTGATTCGAACTCGAGTCATCCACCGCAACCGGCGGCCGAACGTCATAGTCGACCGACACGACCGCCGGGTTCGAGGTGTTGCCCTCACCATCATCGACCGTGTACGAGATGTCGGTGGGATCAGCAGTGAACCCGGCTTGCGGGGTGAACGTGATCGCACCCGTCGCACCATCCACCGACCAGGTGCCCTCACCCGCAACCACCAGATCATCACCCGGATTGGTCGTGCCGACGATCTGCACCGTCGCCGCATCCACCACGTCACCGGTCGAGTCGTTCAAGGTGACATCAACGGTGACCGCAGTGTTCGTGGTGTTCCCCGTCGACGAATCATCGATGGCGACCGGCACGTAATCGACCGTGACCGACGCCTCATTGGAGACGTTGCCGTCATTGTCCGACACCACATACGGAATCGGCGTCGGATCATCGGTGAAGCCCGCGTCAGGTGTGAAGGTCACCACACCCGACCCATCCACCGACCAGGTCCCTTCGCCTGACACCGTCAGAGTTCCCTGGACACCTGGAGTGCTCGGGGTCGAGATGGATAGTGGTCAGGTCGAGACTGCCGTCGGGGTCGCTGTCGGCCACGTTGCCCACGCTCGCCGAACCATCGATCACATCGAGGCTGACCGGGCCGGCCGGGTTCGCCAGATCCTCGTCGTCGACCGCAACCGGTGGCTGAACGTCGTAGTCGATCGAGACCGTTGCCGGGTTCGACGTGTTGCCCTCAGCATCATTGACGGTGTACGTGATGTCGGTCGGATCATCGGTGAACCCGGCCTCGGGGGTGAAGGTGATCTCCCCCGTCGTGCCGTCGACCGACCAGATCCCTTCGCCGGCAACATCGAGATCGTCACCGGGGTTGGTGGTGCCGACGATCTGCACCGTGGTCGGATCGACCGTGTCGCCGGTGGTGTCGTTCGAGGTGACATCAACGGTGACCGCAGTGTTCGTGGCGTTGCCCGTCGACGAGTCGTCGCTGGCGACCGGGACGTAATCGATGGTGATCGTCGCGGTGTTCGACACGTTGCCGTCGTTGTCGGACACCGTGTAGCCGATCGAAGTCGGATCAGCCGTGAACCCGGCCTCCGGGGCGAACGTCACCACACCCAAGGCGTCAACCGCCCAGGTCCCCTCACCCACGACCGTGAGTGTCGACTGCACACCAGCCGTCGACGGATCGAGATCGACCGTCGCCACATCGAGAGAGCCGTCCGGGTCGCTGTCCGCGACATTGCCGGCACTCGCCGAACCATCGACGACGTTCAACGACACCGGGCCGGCCGGGTTCGCCAGATCCTCGTCGTCGACCGCAACCGGTGGCTGAACGTCGTAGTCGATCGAGACCGTTGCCGGGTTCGAGATGTTGCCCTCGCATCATTGACGGTGTACGTGATGTCGGTCGGGTCGTCGGTGAACCCGGCTTCGGGCGTGAACGTGGTCTCCCCCGTCGTGCCGTCGACCGACCAAGTTCCTTCGCCGGCGACGACGAGATCGTCGCCAGGGTTGGTGGTGCCGACGATCTGCACCGTCGCCGGATCCACCACATCACCGGTCGTGTCATTGGCCAACACATCGACCACCGCGGGGGTGCCGGTCGTGTTACCCAACGACGAATCATCGGCCGCCACCGGCACGTAGTCGATGGTGATCATCGCCTCGTTCGACACGTTGCCGTCATTGTCCGACACCACATAGCCGATCGGAGTCGGATCTGCTGTGAAGCCGGCCTCCGATGTGAACGTCACACTCCCGGACCCATCCACCGACCAGGTCCCTTCACCGGCAACCGTCGAGTACCGCTCTGGACCCCTGCAGTCGTGGGGTCGAGATCGATGGTGGCCAGATCCAACGTGCCATCCGGGTCGCTGTCGGCCACGCCGCCGACCGACGCCGACCCGTCGACGACATTCAGGGTGACGGGGCCCACAGGGTTGGCGAGACTCGAGTCGTCAACGGCAACCGGTGGCTGAACGTCGTAGTCGATCGACACCGTCGCCGCGTTCGACGTGTTGCCCTCAGCATCATTGACGGTGTACGTGATGTCGGTCGGATCATCCGTGAACCCGGCTTGCGGGTTGAACGTGATCTCACCCGTCACACCATCGACCGACCACACACCCTCACCGGGCACCACGAAATCGTCACCCGGGTTCAACGTCCCCACGATCTGCACCGTGCCCGCATCCACCACATCACCAGTCGTGTCGTTCCCCAACACGTCAACCGTCACTGCGGTGGTGGTCATGTTCCCCGTCGAGCTGTCGTCGCTGGCGACCGGCACGTAGTCGACGGTGATCGTCGCCTGATTGGAGACGTTGCCGTCATTGTCCGACACCGTGTAGTCGATCGAAGTCGGATCATCCGTGAACCCGGCCTCCGGCGTGAACGTCACCACACCGGCTGCGTCGACCGTCCACACACCCTCACCCACGACCGTGAGTGTCGACTGCACACCAACCGTCGACGGGTCGAGATCGATGGTGGCCAGGTCGAGACTGCCGTCGGGGTCGCTGTCCGCGATATTGCCGGCGCTCGCCGAACCATCGACGACGTTCAACGACACCGGGCCGGCCGGGTTCGCCAGATCCTCGTCGTCGACCGCGACCGGTGGCTGAACGTCGTAGTCGATCGAGACCGTTGCCGGGTTGGACGTTGTTGCCCTCGTCATCATCGACCGTGTAGGTGATGTCGGTCGGGATCATCGGTGAACCCGGCCTGCGGGGTGAAGGTGATCTCCCCCGTCGTGCCGTCCACCGACCAGGTGCCTTCGCCGGCAACATCGAGATCGTCACCGGGGTTGGTGGTGCCGACGATCTGCACCGTCGCTCGATCACCGTGTCGCCGGTCGTGTCGTCCAGCACATCAACGGTGACCACGGTGTTCGTGGTGTTCCCCGTCGAAGAATCATCCGACGTCACGGGGACGTAGTCGATGGTGATCATCGCCTGGTTCGACACGTTCCCGTCATTGTCCGACACCACATACACGATCGGGGTCGGGTCGTCGGTGAAGCCGACGTCGGGCGTGAACGTCGCCACCACCGCAGCATCGACGGACCAGTCACCCTCACCCACGACCGTGAGTTCCGACTGCACACCCGCCGTCGACGGATCGAGATCGATCGTCGGCCAGATCCAACCTGCCATCAGGGGTCGCTGTCGCGAATATTGCCGGCCGACGCCGAACCATCGACGACTTCGACGGCGACCGGGCCGGCCGGGTTGGCCAGACCTCGAATCGTCGACCACAATCGGTGGCTGAACGGTGTAGTCGATCGACACCGTTGCCGCGTTCGTCGACGTGTTCCCCTCATCATCATCGACGGTGTAGGTGATGTCGGTCGGATCATCAGTGAAGCCGGCTTCGGGGGTGAACGTGATCTCACCCGTCACACCGGGTCGACCGACCACACGCCCTCACCCGCGACCACGAGATCGTCACCGGGGTTGGTCGTGCCGACGATCTGCACCGTGCTGGCATCGACCGTGTCGCCGGTCGTGTCATTGGCGAGCACATCCACGGTGACGGCCGTAGTGGTCGTGTTCCCGGTCGAGGAGTCGTCGCTGGCGACCGGGACGTAGTCGATCGTGACGACGGCAGGTTCGACACGTTGCCGTCATTGTCCGACACCGTGTACGGGATCGGCGTCGGATCACCGGTGGAGCCGGCCTCCGGTGTGAACGTCACCACACCAGCGGGTCGACCGTCCACACGCCCTCGCCCACGACGGCGAGCGTCGACTGCACACCGGCAGTGCCGGGTCGAGATCGACCGTGGCCAGGTCGAGCGTGCCGTCCGGGTCGCTGTCGCCCACGCCGCCGACCGACGCCGACCCGTCGACGACATTCAGGGTGACGGGGCCGGCCGGGTTGGCGACGCTCTCGTCGTCAACCGCGACCGGCGGCTGTGCGGTGTAGTCGATCGCAACGGGGCGGCGGGGTTCGACGTGTTGCCCTCGTCGTCGTCGATCGTGTAGGCGATGTCGGTCGGATCGTTCGTGAAGCCCGGTTCGGGGGTGAACGTGATCTCACCCGTCGTGCCGTCGACCGACCACACGCCTTCACCAGGCACGGTCAGCGAATCGCCGGGGTTGGTGGTGCCGACGATCTGCACCGTCGCCGGGCTCGACCGTGTCGCCGGTCGTGTCATTGCCGAGCACATCCACGGTCACCGCGGTGTTGGTGGTGTTCCCCGTCGAAGAATCATCCGACGCGACCGGCAGGTAGTCGATCGTGATCGTCGCCTGGTTCGAGACGTTGCCGTCGTTGTCCGACACCACATACACGATCGGGGTCGGATCGTCGGTGAAGCCGGCCTCCGGTGTGAACGTCACGCTCCCGGACCCAGCGACCGACCAGGTCCCTTCACCGGCAACCGTGAGACTGCTCTGGACCCCTGCAGCCGTGGGGTCGAGATCGACCGTGGCCAGATCCAACGTGCCGTCGGGATCGCTGTCGGCCACATTCCCGGCCGACGCGGTGCCGTCGATCACGTTGAGTGTGACGGGGCCGGCCGGGTTGCCGAGACTGGCGTCGTCGACCGCGACCGGCGAATGGGGGGGATAGTCGATCGACACCGTGGCCGGGTTCGACGTGTTCCCCTCCCCATCGTCGACCGTGTAGGTGATGTCGGTCGGATCATCGGTGAACCCGGCCTCCGGGGTGAACGTGATCTCACCCGTCGTGCCGTCCACCGACCAGACACCCTCACCAGGCACGGTCAGCGAATCGCCCGGGTTGGTGGTCCCGACGATCTGCACGCTGCCCGCATCCACCGTGTCACCGGTCGTGTCATTCACCAACACATCGACCGTGAACGGCGCGTTGGTGGTGTACGCGATCGACGAATCATCCGACGCCACCGGCACGTAATCGACCGTGACCGTCGCCTGGTTCGACACGTTGCCGTCATTGTCCGACACCACATAGCCGATCGAAGTCGGATCAGCCGTGAACCCGGCCTCCGGCGTGAACGTCACCACACCGACCCCATCCACGGACCACACACCCTCACCAGCCACCGTCAACGTCGTCTGAACACCGCCCACGGTCAGGTCGAGATCGACCGTCGCCACATCGAGAGAGCCGTCGGGATCAGTGTCCGCCACATTCCCGGCCGACGCGGTGCCGTCGATCACATCGAGCGTCACCGGACCAGCCGGGTTGGCGACACTCGAATCGTCCACCGCGACCGGCGGCTGAACCACATAATCGATCGACACCGTTGCCGGGTTCGACGTATTCCCCTCATCATCGTCGACCCGATACGTGATGTCGGACGGATCATCGGTGAACCCGGCCTCCGGCGTGAACGTGATCTCACCCGTCACACCGTCCACCGACCACACACCCTCACCGGGCACCACGAAATCATCACCCGGATTCAACGTCCCAACGATCTGCACCGTCGCCGGATCGACCGTGTCACCGGTCGAGTCGTTAAGGTGACATCAACGGTGACCGCGCGTGGTGGTCGTGTTGCCCGTCGACGAATCATCGGACGCGACCGGCACGTAGTCGACCGTGACCGTGGCCTGGTTCGACACGTTGCCGTCATTGTCCGACACCACGTACGGATCGGCGTCGGATCACCGGTGAAGCCCGGCGTCAGGCGTGAAGGTCACCACACCGGACCCATCCACCGACCAGGTCCTTCGCCTGACACCGTCAGAGCTTCGCCTGAACACCGCGCAGCGTCGAGGTCGAGATCGACCGTCGCCACATCGAGAGAGCCGTCAGGGTCGCTGTCCGCCACATTGCCCGGCCGACGCCGAACCATCGATCGACGTTCGAGCGTCACCGGACCGGCCGGGTTCGGCGATCACTCGAATCGTCGACCGCGACCGGTGGCTGAACCACGTAGTCGATCGACACCGTTGCCGGGTTCGACGTGTTCCCCTCGGCATCGTCGACGGCGTACGTGATGTCGGTCGGATCATCGGTGAACCCGGCCTGCGGGGTGAACGTGATCTCCCCCGTCGTGCCGTCGACGGACCAGATCGCCTTCACCGGCACCATCGAGATCGTCACCGGGGTTGGTGGTGCCGACGATCTGCACCGTCGCCGGATCGACCGTGTCACCGGACGTGTCGTTGCCGAGGACATCCACGGTGACCGCAGTGGTCGTAGTGTTCCCCGTCGAAGAATCATCCGACGCCACCGGCAGGTAGTCGATCGTGATCGTCGCCTCATTCGACACGTTGCCGTCGTTGTCCGACACCGTGTAGCCGATCGAAGTCGGATCATCGGTGAACCCGGCCTCAGGCGTGAACGTCACCACACCCGCAGCATCGACCGACCACACGCCCTCACCCACGACCGTGAGTTCCGACTGCACACCCGCCGTCGACGGATCGAGATCGATCGTGGCCAGGTCGAGGGAGCCGTCGGGGTCGCTGTCCGCGATATTGCCGGCCTCGCCGAACCATCGACGACATTGAGCGTGACCGGACCGGCCGGGTTCGCCAGATCCTCGTCGTCGACCGCAACCGGTGGCTGAACGTCGTAGTCGATCGAGACCGTTGCCGGGTTCGAGATGTTCCCCTCGTCATCATTGACGGTGTACGTGATGTCGGTCGGATCATCGGTGAACCCGGCCTCGGGGGTGAAGGTGGTCTCCCCCGTCGTGCCGTCGACCGACCAAGTTCCTTCGCCGGCGACGACGAGATCGTCGCCAGGGTTGGTGGTGCCGACGATCTGCACCGTCGCCGGATCCACCACATCACCGGTCGTGTCATTGGCCAACACATCGACCACCGCGGGGGTGCCGGTCGTGTTACCCAACGACGAATCATCGGCCGCCACCGGCACGTAGTCGATGGTGATCATCGCCTCGTTCGACACGTTGCCGTCATTGTCCGACACCACATAGCCGATCGGAGTCGGATCTGCTGTGAAGCCGGCCTCCGATGTGAACGTCACACTCCCGGACCCATCCACCGACCAGGTCCCTTCACCGGCAACCGTGAGACTGCTCTGGACCCCTGCAGTCGTGGGGTCGAGATCGATGGTGGCCAGATCCAACGTGCCATCCGGGTCGCTGTCGGCCACGCCGCCGACCGACGCCGACCCGTCGACGACATTCAGGGTGACGGGGCCGGCTGGGTTGGCGAGATTCGAGTCGTCGACCGCGACCGGCGGTCGCGCGTCGTAGTCGATCGACACCGCCGCCGGGTTCGACGTGTTGCCCTCATCATCGTCGACCCGATACGTGATGTCGGAAGGATCATCGGTGAACCCGGCCTCTGGGGTGAAGGTGATCTCACCCGTCACACCATCAACCGACCACACACCCTCACCCGCAACGACGAGATCGTCACCCGGGTTCAACGTCCCCACGATCTGCACCGTGCCCGCATCCACACTGTCACCGGTGATGTCGTTGCCCAACACGTCAACCGTCACTGCGGTGGTGGTCACGTTGCCCAGTCGACTGTCGTCGCTGGCGACTGGCACATAGTCGACCGTGACCGACGCCTCGTTCGACGGATTGCCGTCATTGTCCGACACCACGTACGGAATCGGCGTCGGATCATCCGTGAACCCGGCCTCAGGCGTGAACGTCACCACACCCGCAGCATCGACCGACCAGACGCCCTCACCCACGACGGCGAGCGTCGACTGCACACCGGCAGTGCTCGGATCGAGATCGATGGCGGCCAGATCGAGGGAGCCGTCGGGGTCGCTGTCCGCGATATTGCCGGCACTCGCCGAACCATCGACGACGTTGAGCGTCACCGGACCGGCCGGGTTGGCGAGACTGGCGTCGTCGACCGCAACCGGTGGCTGAACGTCGTAGTCGATCGAGACCACAGCCGGGTTCGACGTGTTGCCCTCGTCATCATTGACGGTGTACGTGATGTCGGTCGGATCATCGGTGAACCCGGCCTCGGGGGTGAAGGTGATCTCCCCCGTCGTGCCGTCCACCGACCAGATCCCTTCGCCGGCAACATCGAGATCGTCACCGGGGTTGGTGGTGCCGACGATCTGCACCGTCGCTGGATCGACCGTGTCGCCGGTCGTGTCGTTGGCGAGGACGTCAACCGTCACTGCGGTGGTGGTCATGTTCCCCGTCGAGCTGTCGTCGCTGGCGACCGGCACGTAGTCGACGGTGATCGTCGCCTGATTGGAGACGTTGCCGTCATTGTCGGCCACCGTGTAACCGATTGGTGCCGGATCGTCGGTGAAGCCGACGTCGGGCGTGAACGTCACGCTCCCGGACCCATCAACCGACCAGGTCCCTTCACCCACAACGTTGAGCGTCGACTGCACACCAGCCGTCGACGGATCGAGATCGACCGTCGCCAAATCGAGGGAGCCGTCAGGATCGCTGTCCGCGATATTGCCGGCCGACGCCGAACCATCGACCACGTCGAGCGTGACCGGACCGGCCGGGTTGCCGAGACGGGCGTCATCCACTGCGGTCGGTGGTTGCGCGGTGTAGCTGACCGACACCGTCGCCGCGTTCGACGTGTTCCCCTCGTCGTCATCGACCGTGTAGGTGATGTCGGTCGGATCGCCGGTGAACCCGGCCTGCGGGGTGAACGTGATCTCACCGGTCGTGCCGTCCACGGACCAGGTGCCTTCGCCGGCAACATCGAGATCGTCACCGGGGTTGGTGGTGCCGACGATCTGCACCGTCGCTGGATCGACCGTGTCGCCGGTCGTGTCGTTGCCGAGCACATCAACGGTGACCGCGGTGTTCGTGGTGTTCCCCGTCGAAGAATCATCCGACGTCACGGGGACGTAGTCGATGGTGATCATCGCCTGGTTCGACACGTTCCCGTCATTGTCCGACACCACATACACGATCGGGGTCGGGTCGTCGGTGAAGCCGACGTCGGGCGTGAACGTCACCACACCCGCAGCATCGACGGACCAGTCACCCTCACCCACGACCGTGAGTTCCGACTGCACACCCGCCGTCGACGGATCGAGATCGATCGTGGCCAGATCCAACGTGCCGTCGGGGTCGCTGTCCGCGATATTGCCGGCCGACGCCGAACCATCGACGACGTTCAACGACACCGGGCCGGCCGGGTTGGCGACACTCGAATCGTCGACCGCGGTCGGTGGCTGAACGGTGTAGTCGATCGACACCGTTGCCGCGTTCGACGTGTTCCCCTCAGCATCATCGACGGTGTAGGTGATGTCGGTCGGATCATCGGTGAAGCCGGCTTCGGGGGTGAACGTGATCTCACCCGTCACACCGTTCACCGACCACACGCCCTCACCCGCGACCACGAGATCGTCACCGGGGTTGGTGGTGCCGACGATCTGCACCGTCGCTGGCATCGACCGTGTCGCCGGTCGTGTCATTGGCGAGCACATCCACGGTGACCGCCGTGGTGGTCGTGTTCCCGGTCGAGGAATCGTCGCTGGCGACCGGGACATAGTCGACCGTGACCGACGCCTGATTCGACACGTTGCCGTCATTGTCCGACACCGTGTACGGGATCGGCGTCGGATCAGCCGTGAACCCGGCCTCCGGTGTGAACGTCACCACACCAGCGAGGTCGACCGTCCACACGCCCTCACCCACGACGGCGAGCGTCGACTGCACACCAGCCGTCGACGGGTCGAGATCAACCGTGGCCAGATCCAACGTGCCGTCCAGGTCGCTGTCGCCCACGCCGCCGACCGACGCCGACCCGTCGACGACATTCAGGCTGACGGGGCCGGCCGGGTTGGCGACGCTCTCGTCGTCGACCGCAACCGGCGGCTGAACGTCGTAGTCGATCGACACCGTCGCCGCGTTCGACGTATTGCCCTCGTCGTCGTCGATCGTGTAGGCGATGTCGGTCGGATCGTTCGTGAAGCCCGGTTCGGGGGTGAACGTGATCTCACCCGTCGTGCCGTCGACCGACCACACGCCTTCACCAGGCACGGTCAGCGAATCGCCGGGGTTGGTGGTGCCGACGATCTGCACCGTCGTCGGATCGGCCGTGTCACCGGTCGTGTCGTTGCCGAGCACATCCACGGTCACCGCGGTGTTGGTGGTGTTCCCCGTCGAAGAATCATCCGACGCGACCGGCAGGTAGTCGATCGTGATCGTCGCCTGGTTCGAGACGTTGCCGTCGTTGTCGGCCACCACATACACGATCGGGGTCGGATCGTCGGTGAAGCCGGCCTCCGGTGTGAACGTCACGCTCCCGGACCCAGCGACCGACCAGGTCCCTTCACCGGCAACCGTGAGACTGCTCTGGACCCCTGCAGCCGTGGGGTCGAGATCGACCGTGGCCAGATCCAACGTGCCGTCGGGATCGCTGTCGGCCACATTCCCGGCCGACGCGGTGCCGTCGATCACGTTGAGTGTGACGGGGCCGGCCGGGTTGCCGAGACTGGCGTCGTCGACCGCGACCGGCGAATGGGGGGGATAGTCGATCGACACCGTGGCCGGGTTCGACGTGTTCCCCTCCCCATCGTCGACCCGATACGTGATGTCGGTCGGATCATCGGTGAACCCGGCCTGCGGGGTGAACGTGATCTCACCCGTCGTGCCGTCCACCGACCAGACACCCTCACCAGGCACGGTCAGCGAATCGCCCGGGTTGGTGGTCCCGACGATCTGCACGCTGCCCGCATCCACCGTGTCACCGGTCGTGTCATTCACCAACACATCGACCGTGAACGGCGCGTTGGTGGTGTACGCGATCGACGAATCATCCGACGCCACCGGCACGTAATCGACCGTGACCGTCGCCTGGTTCGACACGTTGCCGTCATTGTCCGACACCACATAGCCGATCGAAGTCGGATCAGCCGTGAAACCGGCCTCCGGCGTGAACGTCACCACACCGACCCCATCCACGGACCACACACCCTCACCAGCCACCGTCAACGTCGTCTGAACACCGCCCACGGTCAGGTCGAGATCGACCGTCGCCACATCGAGAGAGCCGTCGGGATCGGTGTCCGCCACATTCCCGGCCGACGCGGTGCCGTCGATCACATCGAGCGTCACCGGACCAGCCGGGTTGGCGACACTCGAATCGTCCACCGCGACCGGCGGCTGAACCACATAATCGATCGACACCGTTGCCGGGTTCGACGTATTCCCCTCATCATCGTCGACCCGATACGTGATGTCGGACGGATCATCGGTGAACCCGGCCTCCGGCGTGAACGTGATCTCCCCCGTCACACCGTCCACCGACCACACACCCTCACCGGGCACCACGAAATCATCACCCGGATTCAACGTCCCAACGATCTGCACCGTCGCCGGATCGACCGTGTCACCGGTCGAGTCGTTCAAGGTGACATCAACGGTGACCGCGGTGATAGTCGTGTTGCCCGTCGACGAATCATCGGACGCGACCGGCACGTAATCGACCGAGATCGTCGCCTCGTTCGACACGTTGCCGTCATTGTCCGACACCACATAGCCGATCGAAGTCGGATCAGCCGTGAACCCGGCCTCCGGCGTGAACGTCACCACACCGACCCCATCGACAGACCACACACCCTCACCAGCCACCGTCAACGTCGTCTGAACACCGCCCGCGGTCAGGTCGAGATCGACCGTCGCCACATCGAGAGAGCCGTCAGGATCACTGTCCGCCACATTCCCGGCCGACGCCGAACCATCGATCACATCGAGCGTGACCGGACCAGCCGGGTTGGCGAGACTGGCGTCGTCGACCGCGACCGGTGGCTGAACCACATAGTCGATCGACACCGTTGCCGGGTTCGACGTATTCCCCTCATCATCGTCGACCGATACGTGATGTCCGACGGATCCGCCGTGAACCCGGCCTCGGGGGTGAAGGTGATCTCACCCGTCACACCGTTCACCGACCAGGTGCCCTCACCCGTGACCGACGAGATCGTCACCCGGATTCAACGTCCCCACGATCTGCACCGAACCCGCATCCACGGTGTCACCGGTCGAGTCATTGGCGAGGACGTCAACCGTCACTGCAGTGGTGGTCATGTTCCCCGTCGAAGAATCATCCGACGCCACCGGCAGGTAGTCGACGGTGATCGTCGCCTGATTCGACACGTTGCCGTCATTGTCCGACACCACGTAACCGATCGAAGTCGGATCATCGGTGAAGCCGACGTCGGGCGTGAACGTCACGCTCCCGGACCCATCAACCGACCAGGTCCCTTCACCCACAACGTTGAGCGTCGACTGCACACCAGCCGTCGACGGATCGAGATCGACCGTCGCCACATCGAGGGAGCCGTCAGGATCACTGTCCGCCACATTCCCGGCCGACGCCGAACCATCGATCACGTCGAGCGTGACCGGACCGGCCGGGTTGCCGAGACGGGCGTCATCCACTGCGGTCGGTGGTTGCGCGGTGTAGTCGATCGACACCGTCGCCGCGTTCGACGTGTTCCCCTCACCGTCATCGACCGTGTAGGTGATGTCGGTCGGATCGCCGGTGAACCCGGCCTGCGGGGTGAACGTGATCTCCCCGGTCGTGCCGTCGACCGACCAGATCCCTTCGCCGGCAACGACGAGATCGTCACCGGGGTTGGTGGTGCCGACGATCTGCACCGTCGCCGGATCGACCGTGTCACCGGACGTGTCGTTGGAGGTGACATCCACCTTGACCGCAGTGTTCGTGGTGTTCCCCGTCGAGCTGTCGTCGCCGGCGACGGGGACGTAGTCGACGGTGATCGTCGCCTGATTGGAGACGTTGCCGTCATTGTCCGCCACCGTGTAGTCGATCGGCGTCGGATCATCGGTGAACCCGGCCTCAGGTGTGAACGTCACCACACCGGCTGCGTCGACCGACCAGTCGCCCTCACCCACAACGTTGAGCGTCGACTGCACACCAGCCGTCGACGGATCGAGATCGACCGTCGCCACATCGAGAGAGCCGTCAGGATCACTGTCCGCCACATTCCCGGCCGACGCCGAACCATCGATCACATCGAGCGTCACCGGACCGGCCGGGTTCGCCAGATCCTCGTCGTCGACCGCGACCGGCGGCTGAACGTCGTAGTCGATCGAGACCGTTGCCGGGTTCGACGTGTTGCCCTCACCGTCGTCGACCCGATACGTGATGTCCGAGGGATCCGCCGTGAACCCGGCTTCGGGCGTGAACGTGATCTCACCCGTCACACCGTTCAACGACCACACACCCTCACCGGGCACCACGAAATCATCACCCGGATTCAACGTCCCCACGATCTGCACCGAACCCGCATCCACCACATCGCCGGTGATGTCATTGCCCAACACGTCGACCGTCACTGCAGTGGTGGTCGTGTTCCCCGTCGACGAGTTGTCGCTGGCGACCGGGACGTAGTCGACCGTGACCGACGCCTCGTTCGACACGTTGCCGTCATTGTCCGACACCACATACGGAATCGGCGTCGGATCAGCCGTGAACCCGGCCTCCGGGGTGAACGTCACGCTCCCGGACCCGTCGACCGACCAGGTCCCTTCACCGGCAACCGTGAGACTGCTCTGGACCCCTGCAGTCGTGGGGTCGAGATCGACCGTCGCCACATCGAGACTGCCGTCGGGGTCGCTGTCCGCGACGCCACCCGCGCTCGCCGAACCATCAACGACGTTGACAGTCACGGGGCCGGCAGGGTTCGCCAGATCCTCATCATCCACTGCGGTCGGTGGTTGCGCGGTGTAACCGATCGAGACCGTCGCCGCGTTCGACGTGTTCCCCTCGTCGTCATCGACGGTGTAGGTGATGTCAGACGGATCGCCGGTGAACCCCGCCTGAGGCGTGAACGTGATCTCACCCGTCACACCATCGACCGACCAGGTGCCCTCACCCGCAACATCGAGATCATCACCGGGGTTGGCCGTCCCGACGATCTGCACCGAACCCGCATCCACACTGTCACCGGTCGAGTCATTGCCCAACACATCAACCGTGACCGCCGTGTTCGTCACATTGCCAGTCGACGAATCATCGGACGCGACCGGCACGTAGTCGACCGAGACCGACGCCTCATTCGACGGATTGCCGTCATTGTCCGACACCACATACGGAATCGGCGTCGGATCGTCGGTGAACCCGGCCTCAGGTGTGAACGTCACCACACCCGCAGCATCGACCGACCAGACGCCCTCACCCGCGACGGCGAGCGTCGACTGCACACCGGCAGTGCTCGGATCGAGATCGACCGACGTCACATCGATGTCGTTGTTCGGATCCATGTCGTTGCCGGTCACGTCGCCCACCGTCACTGCGCCGGCAGGGTTCGCCAGTGATTCGTCGTCAACGGCGACCGGGGGCTGAGCCAGAGAAGTGACCGTCGGATCGTCCTCACCGACGAGCGGCGAGTCGTCGTCCGAGTCATCGGTGACCGGGTTCCCGACGGGGTCGTCGGCGTCGACCAAGGCCTGGTTGGTCACCCCACCTGCGTCGAGGTCGGCTTGCGTCACGGTGTAGACGGCGCTGAAGGTCATCGATGCCCCCACGAACAGGTCAGCCAGGTCGCCCTCGCCGTCGAGGTCGGCGCCGCCATTCACGTATGTCGGCGTCGGAAGCGTTCCCGTGCCCGTGAAAGTGCCGGCCTGCTCGGTCACCGAAACATCGAACAGCGTCGTCGTTCCGGTGTTGGTCACGACGTAGGTGTAGGTGATCGTGCCCGCACCACCGTCGAAGCTGGACGTCTTCACCACACCGAGCTGCGGTGTGAACTCACGGTCGAGGAAGTCGTTGCCGTTGCTGTCGGCGCCGAAGCCGCCGAGCAACACGGTGATCGTGTTGTCGTTGACGCCGTCGATGTCGGTCACGCTGGTGTAGCCGGTCGGGTCGGTCTCGATGATGAGGAAGCGACCGTCAGGAACATCAGCGAACACGTACGTACCGTCCGAGAGCGAGGTCGTCGCGTCGATCGCCGGTCCGTCGGGCACACCGTTGGCGTCGTCATCCCTGAACAACTCGATCATGACCCCTGGGAGCGGGAGATCGCCGGCCGAAACACCCCCGTCGTCGTTGGCGTCGTCGAACACAGCGCCACGGATGTCGGCGGGCATGATGCCGACGTCGAACGTCACCGAATCCGCGTTGTTCGTCGGATCGAGGTCGGGCTGGTCGAGGTCGGTGACCTCGGCCGTGTTCGTGACGGTGGCGCCGAGACTTGCAGTGACCACTGCTTCGACCTGCAGGGTGGCCGCTGCACCGACCGTCAACCCTCCCACGGTCCAGACGCCCGCACCCTGGTCGTAGACGCCCTTGCTCACGACGGCGTTGACGACCGAAACACCCGCTGGGAAGATGTCTTCCACCTTGATGCCGGTGGCGATCGTCGGGCCGAGGTTGGCAATGTCGATCGTGTAGCTGATCGTCTGCCCCGTGGTGGGCGTCGCGTTGTCGATCGTCTTGACGAGACGCACATCAGTGGGCGGAAGTCCGCACGTCAGTGCTTCGTAGTCGGCGCCGAGTCCGAGCGGCGTGTACGAAATCGTATTCAGCCGGCCATTCACGTCGGGCGTCTTGTCGAGGTCGTAGAAGCCGGTCTGCTGAGTGCCGTTCGAGCCGGTCGTGATGTAGATCAACCCCTGATTGTCGAAGCTCATGCCCTCGATGTCGCGGATCTCCGAGCCGTTGTGGTAGACCACTCCGACGGTCGTTGACGCACCGGTGAGCTTGTTGATTCGGACGAGCACCTGATCGCTGGAACCGCCTTGGTTCGCCAGTCCGTACAACGTGCCGTCGAGGTCGACTGCGAGTGCGTCGATGTCGCCCAGGCTGCTGCCACTGGTCACGGGCTGAATGATGACGAAGTCCTCGATCGTCGCCGGGTTGCTGTCGGAGTCGAACGCATTCGGCACGAACTGGCCGGTGGCCGGGTCGATCTGGATCAGGAGGTCGGGTCCGCTGGACAACCGCACGCTGCGTACAGGACACCAGTCAGCGGATCGAAGTGCATTCCGTCGATGTCGGCGAACGGGACACTGACGTAGGTCCCGCCGGCGTCGAAGCCACTGCCGGTCCCGATCGTGTTGATGGCGGAGTACACGCCGGTCTCGAGATCGATCGACCCGAACGTTCCGGTCACACTGGTGACCTGGTTGGCGGCGTACAGAATGCCGGTGCCACGGCTCGATCGCCGACGCTTCGATGTTTGAGGTTCCCGTACCGCTGCCACCGGGGCTGATCGCTTCCTCGACACCCGTGTCCTTGTCGACCCGGGTCAGGAGATCGGAGACGCCGAACGTACCGACCCCGTCGGCGATCGGGAAACAGATCGAACCGGGGAGACCCGGTGTGACGTTGCCGTTGTTGGTCACGGTGATGAACACGTTGTCGATGTCGTCCTCGGCGAAATCACCGTTGCCCGGAGATGAGTCGAGGTCGTAGGCCGACGACGCTGATCAGCTCCGCCAGGTTGGTCTGAGAGCCGCCCTGGGCCACGGTCGCATCGATGTCGAGCGTCGCGGTCCCGACCGGCAGGCTCGGGATCGTCCAGAGGCCCTGCCCGTAGGAGCCGATGCTGGCGGTCGCGCCCTGGAAGATAAAGCCGCTCGTCAGCAGGTCGTCGACGACGACGTTCTCGACTGGGTCAGGTCCGGCGTTGGTCAGGGTGAGCGTGAACGTCGACGTCGTCGAGGATCTCGATCGTCGCCGTCTCGGCACCGTTGACGGTCTTGGTCAGCGAGAGGTCGGCCTTCGCGGGATGGTGAACGTGGCATCGTCGCTGTCGTTGGTCGCATCAACATCGTCGGCGGGCGACGACGTCGACCGTCGCCGTATTCGTCACGCTGGTCGGCGTCGGCGGCTCCGAGGTCGAGCAGCGTCGCGTTGATCTGGAGCGTGGTGGTCTCGCCCACGCCGAGTGGGCCGAAGAGCCACTCGCCGCTCACCGGGTCGTAGGTGCCATTGCCGATCGGGTCGGTGCTGAACGTCTGGAAGTCCAGCTCGGTCGGCAGGACGTCGGTCACCGTGCCGCCGGCGACGGGTTCCGGACCGTTGTTCGTCAGTTGGATCGTGTAGGCGATGTCGTCACCCAACCCGACCTCGGGGAGGTTGACCGACTTGACCAGTTCGACGTCGACCTGTGGCGCCGGCGACACGGTGAAGTCGACGGAGTCCTCGTCGTCCTCCGCCGGCACCCCGTTACCGGGCGTCGAATCGGGGTCGTTGGCGAGCATCTCCATGAGTTCGGCCCGGTTTGACACCACCGTGCCCACCGGTGCGGCGTCGACGGTTGCGAGGATGGTGAGCACGGCCGAGTCACCGTCGTCGAGCGACGAGAGCGTCCAGTTGCCCGTGACGGAGTCGTACGCCCCGGCTCCCGAGCTGCTGACGAACGTGACCTCTGCCGGGAGGAGGTCGCTGACGACGACCTCGGTGGTGTCCTCGGGCCCCTGGTTGCTGAGCGTGAGCGTGTACATGACGGCGCCGCCGGCGTACGGCGTCGGGTCGTTCACCGTCTTGGTCAGCTCGAGGTCGGCGGATCGCGACGGAGACCGAAGTCGAGGCCGGTCACGTCCGGGGCGCCCTCCCCAGCCGACACGACACCGGTGAGCGTGCCAGTTGCCGGGCCGGCGAAGCTCCAGGTACCCGGCGGGGCGGGCGTGGTGTCGGCCGTGCTGTTGTTGTCGTCGAGCACGATGCTGTACGTGCCCGTCGACACGGCTCCGAACTCGTACGTGCCGGCCGCGACGTCGACCGCCACGACGTCGACGACCGTACCGCCCGAGGTCACCAACTTCACCCACATCGTCTCGCCCGTCGAGGGGTCACCGGCGCTGAGGTCGTCGCTGAGGTCGCGATCGAAGTACACGGTTCCCTCGAACGAGGGGAAGGTCACCACCGTGTGGTTCACGGTGTTGCTGGTGACCGTCGGCACCTCGGCGGTCACGGCCGTGGCGGTGTTCTGGAGGAGGAGCTCGGTGACGCCGACGCCGAGCGTGTCGACGGTGACGTCGAACGTGACCGTCGCGGTCTCGCCCGCCGCGACCGCGTAGTCGTCGGCGGCGAGCACCAGATCGACAGGGAGCGTTCACTGTGGTCCCCGGCGTCACCACGTCGCACACCGCGAAGATCTCGAGGTTGTCGACATGCAAGATCTTGTCGTTGTTCGTGGAGTTCCGGAACCGGAGCTGACTGCCGGCCGCGAGGAACTGTCCGGGCACCGCCTGGCTGTAGGTGGCATAGCTGGCCGACTGTGACCCGTCGAAGGTGGCCTGCAGCTCCCAGTTGGTCGTCGTCGGGTTGTACAACTCCAGGTACACCTCTTTGTCGCCGGGAACGAGGTCGTCCTTGTAGCGATACTCGAAGCTCAACGTCGCGGAACCCGAAGCACACGAGCCGAGATCGATCGGTCGGCTGATGTCGACGCCGTCCTTGCCCTTCACCTGCAGCACGCCGGCACCACCGTCATCGACGATCTTGACGTCACCGCCGCTTGCGTCGTCGTCGTCACCCGTCTCGTCCCACGGCGCCGAGCTCCAGTTCGTGATGCCATCGCTGTTCCGCGTAGGTGACGGTCTCGAACTCGTCGCGGTACTGCACCAGCTGACGAGCACCGGTGATCGCCGCACTGCCTCCGACGTACGTCACACCGGACGGCAATGTGTCGCTGACCGCGAGATACGTCAACGGCGCGCCGCCGATGTTCTCGACGTCAACCGAGTACGTGATCGTCTCGCCCTGCAGCACATTCGACCCGTCGCCCGGGCTGGCGCTCTTCGTCACGGTCATCACGTCGACGGCGTGACTGACCGTGTTGGTCGTCGTCGTTCCGGCCTCCGCCGTGGTGACGGTCGCCGTGTTGTCGAGCACCTGCTCGGTTCCGTCGACGGTGACCTGGAACGTCAAGGTCGCCGTCTCACCAACTCCCGATCCCGTAGCCGTCGGTCGCTTGAACGAGCGTCGGCGGATCACCGGCTGCGGTGCCGGGGGTGATCACGTCGCACTGCTGCGCGATCTGGACGTTGTCGACGTACAGCTTCTTGTCGTTCGTCGAGGAGTTCCGGAAGCGCATCTCCACGCCGGCCACGCGGAACGCGGCGGGGACCACCTGGCTGTACGTGGTGTACGTCGTGGTCTCCACGCCCGACAGCACGGTCTGCTGCACCCACCCGTCGGTCGGGTTGTACAGGTCGAGGTAGACCTCCTTGCCGCCGGTCAGGTCGTCCTTCGGCCGCCAATCGAACGAGAGCGTCGGGGTGCCCGTCGCACAGAGGGCAAGATCGACCGGACGGCTGATCATCTCGCCGTCCTTGCCGGACACGATCAGGACGTAGTCCTCATCGGGGTTCTGGTCGGTATCGGAATCGACGAGGATCTCGTCGCTGGTCGGATCGCCACCGTCGACCACCTCGACCCAGGGAGTTGCAGACCAGTCGGTCGCTCCGTCGCTGTTGGTGTACAGCTGGGCGTTGAACTCGTCGCGATACTGCATCGGATATCGCGTCATCGGAAATGGTGGCACTGCCTGGCACGTACGTCACTCCGGCGGGCAGCACGTCGCTCACGGCGAGGCCGGTCAGCAACTCGGTGCCGTTGTTGGTGACCTGCACCGAGTACGTGATCGTGTCTGCCATCTGCACCGTCGAGCCGCTCGCGGGGCTTGCGCTCTTCACGACATTGGTCGACCGCGGCCGCCTCGGCGATCTCGGAGAACTGCTGCCCGACGAACGGCAGGACGACGACCTGGGCGAACACGATCGCGAAGACCACTGCGAGGCGCATCAACTGCCGACCCTCGAACGAGCTGCGACACGCGTTCGAGCGGCTCTTCCTTCGACGGGTCGTGATGTGCTGGCTCATCGGTTCCTTGGGTACAGCGGCCGAGCTGGTCGTGCGTGATGTGACGGGCCTGTTTTCTTCGGCAAGGTCGTGTGAAGCCTTGAGCAGCCCAAGTGAAGCTGCCGACAAGTCGCGCCATATGTGGTCAAGTGACTACTCGTGCGACAGTCCGGTTGACCGCCGCTCTGGACTCACCCCAAAAGATGTCTTCTGCGGCTACGACCCTCAGTCGAGGTTGAGGGTTTCCTGGTTGCTCGAGGCCGTGTCAGCGGGGACACGGCGCCGCTCAGGTCGACACCGCGTCGGCCGGTTCGCGAACGCCGACCTTGCGTCGATCCTGCGCGCCTCGAGTCGATCGACCGTCACGAGAACGTCGTCGTGTCTGGCCGATCGGGCAGTGGCAAGAGCTGCTTCTGCGAAGCGCTCGGACACGCCGCTGTCGACCACGGCGCGCACGTGTCATGGTTCAGCCTCGAAGCCCTCGGCGCACTCATCCGTCGATATCGCGCCGATGACACCACCGGACGAGCGATCGAGCGCATCATGCGCTCCGACGTGATTCGTCATCGACGACATCGGCCTACGCCCCGTCGCCACCGAGACCGCAGAGGCGCTCTACAGCGTCGACGCCGCGTGTGAGAAACGCTCTGCGGCGTCGAGTCCAGACCTTCACCCCGCCGGGTGCGACGACCTGATGCCAAATCAACGCCAACGCCAACGCCCCGTCGACCGGCTCGTGCACCAGGCCCCCACCGTGACGACGACGGGCGACGGCATCCGACTCACCCAAACCACCGGCGGCAAGGGGTGACACCACTGACCCCTGAATGCTGGGTAGAACTCTTGGCCACCACCGGGCAGTTCCGTTGGCCACGCCCGGGCACTTCTACTGTCCGTCACCGGGCAGCTCCCACTGGCCCTCGACACAGGAATCTCGTCAATGCCTGACGACTCGAACTCCGTGGACACGCCGGTCCGGAGTCGGTACAACACTCGCCCGGCGACACGTCCGCAGGCTGGATCATCGACGTCGACGACTCCGAAGTCGACATCCTGACGTCGGCCGACGCAGAACCACCACCGGTCGGACGCGGACGGCGGGGTGAGCGCGCAGGCGAGGATTGCCGCGGGCAACCGGGCGCGACACGCTTCCGCTCGTTCGCGGTGGGGAGCCCCTCGCGGTCGTGAGCAGGATCGGACGCACGCACGACCCAAGGGACGCTGCGTTCGAAGGGACCGTGGTCCGACGGTGTGGGCGGTCGAGATACGTTGCAGGGTCGAGCGTCCTCAGGTCAGGCCGGGCGCTTGACCCAACGAGCGAAGGCACACCGAGCGAACCTTCGACCACTCTCTCGCGAAACGCTTGCACCGGTGAGGGACGGGACCCTCACCGAGCCCGCATCAGCGGCCGAAGGCGCCGGTGAGGTCCTCGAGGTCGGCGAACTGCAGCACGAGACCGGGCAGGATGCCGAGCACCACCGTGCCGACCGCGCAGATGCCGAGCGCCGCCCAGATCGGCTGGGGCGTCTCGATCGGCGTGACGTCGCCGTCGGGCACCGGCTTCATCCACATCTCTCGGAGCACCTTCATGTAGTACGCCGCCGAGATCACCGTGTTGACCGCAGCAACGATCGCCAGCGCGTACGCCGCGGTGCCACCCGCGTCGAGCACCGTCTTGAACGCCTGCAGTTTCGCGATCCACAGACCGAACGGGGGGATGCCCGTCAGCGACGCGAGGAACAGCGTGAACAGCAAGCCGAGCCCCGGCGAGTAGCTCATCAGCCCACCGAACGACGAGATCTCCACGGTTCCGGTCTTGCGGGTCACCGCGAGCACCACGGCGAACGCACCGAGGTTCGACAGCGCGTAGATCAGCAGGTAGATCACCACCGACTTGAGCGCCGACTCGCCGGCGTTGCCCGTGGCGATCACGGCGAGCGGCATCAGGATGAAACCACCCTGGCTCACCGACGAATACGCGAGCAGGCGGACGATGTTCGTCTGGCGCAACGCGAGCACGTTGCCGACCGTCATCGTCAACGCCGCGAGCACCCAGATGAACGGCTCGTACACGCCGTCGGCTCCGTACATCGCGAGGTACAGCATCGTGACCAGGCCGACGAAGCCCGCCGCCTTCGAGGCGACCGACAAGAACACGGTCACCGGAAGGGGTGCACCCTCATAGGTGTCGGGAGCCCA
This sequence comes from uncultured Acidimicrobiaceae bacterium, assembly GCA_963827775.1. Classification (GTDB taxonomy): domain Bacteria; phylum Actinomycetota; class Acidimicrobiia; order Acidimicrobiales; family Ilumatobacteraceae; genus Ilumatobacter. The sequence goes on from CAWHCI010000005.1 coordinate 212,265, forward strand.
GGTGTGGAACGGCACCGCCGACACCTTGAAGCCGAACCCGACGATCACGAACACCACCGCGATCACCTGCATCGCGCTGATCGGGTTCGTCGTCAGCGCCGAGCCGATCTCGGTCAGCTTCGTCGACCCGGTCGTGCCGTACAGGTACGACATGCCGTAGAGCAGGATGCCCGACGCGAACACGCCGAGCAGGTAGTACTTGACGCCGGCTTCGTTCGACCTCGGGTCCCGCTTCTTCCAGGCGGCCATCATGTACGCCGGGATCGACAGCAACTCGAGTGCCACGAAGACCGACACGAGGTCGCGGCTCGACGCCATCATGACCATGCCCATCACGCTGGCGAGCAACATCACGTAGAACTCGCCCTGGTAGTAGCCGTGTTCTTCGAGCTCGGTCTGACTCATCAGCACGATCACGTAGCCGACGAGCAGGAACAACGCCTTGAGGATCGAGCGCGTAGTGGTCGACCACGTACCGGTCGAAGAACATCGACCGTGCCGGATCGTCGCCGATGACCGAGAGCGTCACGACCGGAATGAACGCACCCAGCAGCACGAAGCCGGTGAGCGCACCCATCATCCACTGCTTGGCCTCGTCGAGCCAGAGGTCGATGAGCAGCACCAGGTTGATGCCGACGATCAACACGAGCTCGGGCGCGAGCGCGTGCCAGTCGACATCGGGCCTGATCCAGTCGGACCCCTGGGCGAGGATCGAAGCGATCACTTGATGCCGGCCCCCATCCGCTCGACGAGCTGCGTGACAGCCGGGTCGAAGACCTTGAACATGAGGTTCGGGAAGACACCGAACACGACGATCGCCACGAGGAAGGGCGTCCACGAGATCCACTCGATCGTGGTGACGTCGTTGATCTCGTCGTGGTGGCCGTCGTCGTGGTGCTCGTTGGCGGCCGCGCTCAACGAGTGCGCCGGCTCACCCTGCGAGACGAACTCGGGGTTCGGGTCACCGAACGCGGTCCGCTGGTACAGCCACAGGAGGTAGCCGGCTGCGAGCACGGTGCCGAGCGCGGCGATGACCATCAGGGTGCGGAACAGTGGCTCGCTGAGCCCGAAGCCGGGACTGTAGGCGGACAGGATCGCCGGGAACTCGCCCCAGAACCCGGCCAGCCCCGGTAGACCGAGCGAGGCCATCGCGCAGAACCCGAGGATCCAGCCCATGCGGGGCATCTGGATCAACATCCCGGACAGGCGCTTGATCTCGAGCGTGTGATAGCGGTGCTTCACCGATCCGGCGACGAAGAACAACATGCCGGTGATGAGGCCGTGCGCGACCATGCCGAACAGGGCGGCGTTGATGCCGAACGTGGTGAGTGTCGAGATGCCGAGCATCACGAAGCCCATGTGGGCGACCGACGAGAACGCGATCAGGCGTTTCATGTCGGTCTGGGCGAGGCACCCGAGGGCGCCGTAGATGATGCCGACGACCGCGAGGATGCCGATCACGGGCGCCCATGCCTTGGCACCTTCGGGCAGCATCGGCAGCGCGATCCGGACGAAGCCGTAGGTACCGAGCTTCAGCAGGATCGCGGCCAGGATCACCGAACCCTGGGTCGGGGCCTGCGTGTGCGCGTCCGGCAACCAGGTGTGGAACGGGAACATCGGCACCTTGACGGCGAAGCCGATGAACATGCCGGCGAAGATCCAGATCTGGACGTCCCGGTCGATCAGCGCTCCCTGGGTCATCAGGTAGTCGAACCCGAAGCTCTCCCCGCCGGCCTGGAAGAACAGCGCGAGGAACGCGACCAGCATCAACGCCGAGCCGAACATCGTGTAGAGGAAGAACTTGAGCGATGCGTATTGGCGGTCCTCGCCACCCCACACACCGATCATGAAGTACATCGGCAGCAGCACCAACTCGAAGAACACGAAGAACAGGATCAGGTCCTGGGCGATGAACGAGCCGGCCATGCCGACCTGCAACACCAGCATCAGCATCAGGAACGCCTTCGGGTTGCCGGCATCGGGCACGTTGTTCCAGGTGTAGATCGCCACCAGGAACGTGACCGCCATCGACAGGATGTAGAGCGGCAGGCTGATGCCGTCGAGGCCGATCGTGTAGTTCGAGTTGATCACGCTGATCCACGTCTCGTCGACGAAGAACTGGAGGTCGGCGGCCCTGTCGTAGTCGAACCGCACGAGCGTGAAGATGCCGACGGCCAGGGTCGCGCCCGAGGTGACGATCGCGATCTGCTTGTGCAGGCGCTCCTCGGTGCCGGGGATGAACATCATGATCAGCACGCCCACGAGCGGGAGGAACGTGCCGACCGTGAGGAGCCAGTTGTCGTTGGTGATCATGGTTTCGTTGGCCTTTGAGGAGCTGCGCCGAAGGCGCCGAGCGACGGACGGTAGGAGGTCTGAGACATGGCCGGAAGGAAAAGGACGGAGCGACGAATCCGGACATGGCTCAGACGTTGGTGAGGATCAGGACGATGGCGCCGACCGTCGCAGCTGCGAACAACAGCGCGCCGTATTGGTTGACCTTGCCGGACTGGACGGGTTGGAGGGCGTCGCCGCTCTCGTTCGCGACGGTGCCGGTTGCGTCGACTGCTCCGTCGACCACTCGCTGGTCGACGTTGCGGTAGACCCAGACACCCGTCTTGCGTGTCTGTCGGCCGGCACCGTCGACGACACCATCGATGACGTTCTGGTTGACCCAGTAGGCTGGCCTTCGCGATCGGATACCCCACTGCGTGGACGATCGTTCCGTACAGGTCGTCGAGGTAGAACTTGTTGACGAGGAACTGGTGGCCGGCGTTGACGACACGGACTGCGTTGCGTGAGTCCGGCGAACGGGTTCTTGCGACCTCCGTACACGCCGAGGCAGAGCCAGGCCGACAGGGCGATGCCGAACGAACACGAGCCGGATCGAGATCGCCGCCTTCGACCACTTGAACTCGGCGTGCGGCACCTTCGGCGCGAAGCAGACCCCGTCGGTGGGTCGTCGAAGCCGCAGCCCGTCAGTTCGCCCTTCTCGCCCTCACCCGATTCGGCGGTCGGGAGCGGCGCGGCGCGCCCGAACGCGCTCGCGTCGCGCGGGAGCGATGACACCGACTGCTTCCTCGGTGTCATCGTGGCCGCTCGCCTCGCCGCTCGGGGTGAAGACCACGTCCTCGACCTCGACACCCGCGGGTTCGACCCACTCGAGGAAGTACTCGGTCTTGAAGGGGGCACCGGGCGCCAGCAGGTAGCCGGAGAAGACCGCGAGGAACCCGAGGATGATCAGCGGCACCGTGATGCGTGGCGGCGACTCGTGCGGACCGGCATGATCGTCGTGACCGCCGTCGACATGGTCGTCGTCGCCGTGATCCGGTCGCCGTGGTCGTCGCCGCCGGGCGCGGCAGGTGTGCTGTCGAACAGGTCGGCGTCGGTGAGGGTCGCGCCGTGGCCGGCCAGGTCGCCACCCACCGTCGCCAGCTCGAGCTCGTGCTCCTCCGCGTGCTCGTCGTCGTCGTGGTGCTCACCGGCCGCCGCGCCCCGGGGTTCACCGAAGAACGTCAGGTAGGTCGCACGGGTCATGTAGGCGGCGGTCATGACCGCACCGACGAGGCCGACGACGAAGAACACCGTGTAGTCGTTGTTGGCCGCATTGTCGATGATCTCGTCCTTCGACCAGAAGCCCGAGAACAGCGGGATGCCGCAGAGCGCCGCAGTGGACACCATCCACGTCCAGAACGTGATCGGCATGAACTTGCGCAGCCCGCCCATGTCCTTCTTCATGTCGAAGCTGTGGTGCGACGCCGAGTGGCTGATCGAGCCGGCGGCGAGGAACAGGCAGCACTTGAAGAAGGCGTGCGTCCAGATGTGGAACACGGCCGGCGTCCAGGCGCCGACGCCGAGGCCCATCATCATGTAGCCGAGCTGCGAGACCGTCGAGTACGCGAGCACCTTCTTGATGTCGTTCTGTACGAACGCGCAGCGCGGCCGCGACGATGATCGTGATGCCGCCGATGACGGCGATGAGGTTGTACGCCGGTGTCGAGGATCTCGAGGCCGGTGAAGAAGACCGGGTAGAGGCGCGCGACCAGGTAGACGCCGGCGACGACCATCGTCGACGAGTGCAGCAGCGACGACACGGGCGTCGGTCCGGCCATGGCATCGGGCAACCACGTGTGCAGCGGGAACTGGCCCGACTTGCCGATGCAGGCGATGAACAGCGCGACCGATCCCCAGAGCAGCACCGTCTGGCTGGCATCGCTCGACATCGCCCACCCGGAGATCGCCTGGATGCTGAAGCCGTTGGAACCACGCTCCTGGGCCCACTCACTCGCGCCGAAGTAGATGATCGCCGTGCCGACCAGCAGGCCGACGTCGCCGACGCGAACGGTCCAGAACGCCTTGAGGGCGGCCTCGCTGTTGGCCCGGTCCTCCCACCAGTGGCCGATCAGCAGGAACGAGCAGAGGCCCATGATCTCCCAGCCGAGGATGAACTGCACCATCGACTCGGCGACCACCATCACGAGCATGCCGGCCGAGAAGAGCGTCAGGGAGGCGAAGAAGTGGGTGTACCGGCGATCACCCTTGACGTACTCGGTCGAGTAGATCTGCACGAGCAGTGAGATGAAGCTGACGAGCAGCAGCGCCATGATGGCGAGACCGTCGATGTGCTGGCCGATCGTGAGCTCGAGCCCCCGTTCTGCCACCAGGTCCAGTTCTTGATCACCGGTTCGACGTACGGCAGCGAGTGGCCGCCCTCCTCGCTCGCTCGGGGCAGGACGGTCTGGGCGAAGCCACGGGCGAGGCCGAGCGCACCTTCCTCGCCGTGTTCGTCGGCCGAGTGCACCCGTTGGATCCACTGATAGGTGGCACCAGCAGGCGAGCACGAACGACGCCGTCATCGAGGCGATGCCGACTTCCGAGCCACCCTGCGGGAGACGTTTGCCGAACAGGATGATCACAGCGAACGCGATCGCCGGGATCAGCGGGATCAGCCACGCGTGCTCGAGGAACCAGCCCGAGGACAGGGCCTCCGCGGTCTCTGCTGCGAACAACATCAGCCCTTCATCTCCGACAGCTCGTCGAGCGCGATCGAGCGCCGGTTGCGGTAGATCATCAGCACCATGCCGAGACCGACACCGACCTCGGCGGCGGCGACGGCGATCACGAACAGGGCGAACACGTGCCCGTCGATGTTGTCGTTCATCAGCGCGAACGCGATCAGGTTGAGGTTGACCGAGTTGAGGATCAGCTCGATCGACATCAGCACCATCACCGCGTTCTTGCGGGCGATCACGCCGAAGACGCCGAAGCAGAACAGGGCCGCGCTCGAGGAGGAGGAAGTTGACGGCGAGCATCAGTCCTTCCTGGCCAGCACGATCGAGCCGATGGCGGCGGCGAGCAGGACGAACGAGAGGGCGATCAGCGGCACCAGGAAGTCGCCGAGGTAGCCGTCGGAGATGCGCTGCGTACTCGACGCGATCCGTTCCGCGGGCAGCTCGACGATGCACGTCGTCTTCGTACTGGTCGATGACGACCCACGCGAGCATCCCGAACATCAGCAGGGCGACCGGGATGCCGACGCCCCATCCCTTGTTGTTGAGGTCGGTGTCGTGCCCGAGCGTGGCGCGGGTGAGCATGATGCCGAACAGGAACAGCACCATGACGGCACCGATGTACACCATGATCTGCGACACGGCGACGAACTCGGCGGCGGCGAGGATGTACTGGGCGGCGACGCCACCGAGCACGACGACGAGCCACAGCGCGGCGTGCACGACGTTCTTCGTCGTCACGACCCGGAACGCGCCGAACAGCATCATCGCCGCGATGATGTAGAACCCGACGTTCTGCGCGACGTTGACGTCGGAGGCGAGCATCGGAGCCGTCACTTCTTCTGCGCTCCTGCTTCGAGCTCGGGCGCTTCCGGCACCGTCTCCATCATCACGTGGGGGCTGCGCCCCCACACCCCATCAGCACTCGGCTCGCTGGCGCTCGCACGAGCGCGGGAGATCACTCGCACGTCACTCACTTCTTCTGCGCTCCCGCTTCGAGCTCCGGCGCTTCCGGCACGGTCTCCATCCACTCGCCGAGCTTCGTCTTGTCGTGGAGCAGGTCGGCGATGCGGGGCTCGGAGTACTCGTACTCGGGGCTCCAGAACAGCGCGTCGAACGGGCAGACCTCGACGCAGATGCCGCAGTACATGCACAGCGCGTAGTCGATGTCGAACCGGTCGAGGTGGTTGACCTGGCGCGGCTTGCCACCCGCGCGGCGCGGCGGGGCCAGCTGCTTGTGCGCCTCGATGTAGATGCACCAGTCGGGGCACGACCGCGAGCACAGCATGCAGGCCGTGCAGTTGTCGTTGTGGAGTGCGATCACGCCGCGGGCACGAATCGGCGGCGTCTCCTTGGCGTGCGGGTACTGCACCGTGTTCGCACCGTCTTTGATGGTGCGACCCATGGTGCCCATCGTGACACCGAGACCCTTGATGAGACCGGGAAGCTTGGGCATCGCGATTACACCGCCACTTTCAGGATCGAGGTGATCACGATGTTCGCCAGCGACACCGGGATCAGCACCTTCCAGGCGAACGCTGGAGCTGGTCTTCACGGAAACGGGGATAGGTGAAGCGGACCCACATGATGATGCCGACGAGCAACATCATCTTCGTGAACATGATGATCGGGCCGACGACGTTCATCCAGTTCGCGACGTCGTCGATGCCCGACCAGCCGAACCAGCTGAACGGCACGCCCCAACCGCCGAGGAACAGCACCGAGGCGATGAACGCGAACACGCCGGCCGTGGCGAACTCGCCGATGAAGAACATCAGGAAGCGGAAGCCCGAGTACTCGGTCATGTAGCCCGACACCAGCTCGGACTCGGCGATCGGCATGTCGAACGGCGGCTGGGTCAGTTCGGCCTGCACGGCGATCATGAACACGAGGAAGCCGACGAACTGCGTGATCACGTACGGGTTGCCGAGGCCGTCGAACCCGAAGATCGCCTGCGTGTTCTGCGCGACCACGATGTCCTGGAGGTTCATCGAACCGGCCTGGATCACCACACCGACCACGGCGAGCACCATCGGCAGCTCGTAGGCGATCAGCTGGCCACCGGCGCGCAGGCCACCGAGCAGCGAGTACTTGTTGGCGCTCGACCAGCCGGCCACCAGGATGCCGATCACCGACACCGAGCCGATCGCCAGGGCGTAGAACACGCCGGCCTGGAAGTCGGTGAACCAGGCGTCGGGCCCGAACGGCACGACCACGATCAACAGGAACGTCGAGAGCAGCACGATGATCGGCGCGATCTTGAAGATCTTCGCGTCGGCGTTCTCGGGGATGATGTCTTCCTTCTGCAGCCACTTGCCGACCTCGGCGACGAGCTGCATCGAGCCGAACGGGCCGGCTTCCATCGGGCCGAGCCGGCTCTGCATGAACGACATCATCTTGAACAGGAACAGGTAGACGATGCCGCCGGCCGGCAGCAGCACCGCGACGATGCCCGCCGAGCACGCGCAACAGCGACTGCCCCCAGTAGGGGATCTCGACAGCGAGTGAGGCAGATCACCGGTCGATGTCTCCGAGGATGAAGTAGAGGCTGGCGAGGATCGTGATGATGTCGGGCACGTAGACGCCCTTGAGCACCCACGGCGTGATCGAGATGTTGTTGAAGCTCGCCGAGCGGATCTTCACCCGGAACGGGCCGAGGTCGCCCTTGCTGACCACGTAGTAGCCCATCTCGCCGAGCGGGTTCTCGGTCGACACCCAGGCTTCGCCCTCGGGCACCTTGATGATGCGGGGCACCTTCGTCATCACGGGGCCGGCCGGGATGTCGTCGAGCAGCTGGTCGACGATCTTGGTCGCCTCGCGGGTCTCCTGCAGCCGCACCCAGCAGCGCGCCCACGAGTCGCCGTCGGGGTGGGTCCACACCTTGAAGTCGGCCTTGTCCCAGGCCATCGGCAGGCTCTGGTCGCGGCGCAGGTCCCAGTCGACACCCGACGCCCGCAGGTTGGCGCCCGACAGACCGTACGACTTGGCGACCTCGGCGGGGATCACGCCGATGCCGCGGGTGCGGCTCTGGAAGATCTCGTTGCCGAAGAGCAGGTCCTCGATCTGGTCGCAGAACTCGCGCAGCTTGCGCATGACCTGCTTGGTCTCGTCGATCCAGCCCTTGGGCAGGTCGTCCTTGAGGCCGCCGATGCGGTCGAAGTTCGGGTGGAAGCGGCCACCGGTGGCGCCCTCGATCAGGTTGAGCACGTACTCGCGGTCGCGGAAGGCGAGGAAGACCGGCGTGATCGCGCCCATCTGCACGCCGAGGTCGCCGAGGAACAGCCCGACGTTCGCGATCCGGCTGAGCTCGAACAGGATCGTGCGGATGTACTGGGCGCGCGGCGGCGCCTCGATCTCCATCAGCTTCTCGGCGGCGAGGATGAACGGCACCTCGTTGGCGAAGCTGCCGAGCCAGTCGATGCGGTTGATGAGCGTGGTGACCTGCGGGAAGGTGCGGACCTCGGTGAGCTTCTCGTAGCCACGGTGCATGTAGCCGGCGACCGGCTCGGCCCACACGACCTGCTCGCCGTCGAGGCGGGCGATGATGCGCAACGTGCCGTGGGTGGCAGGGTGCTGGGGACCGATGTTGAGGGTCATGCCCTCGGTCTCGAGCTCGACGTTGAGACGCGGCGTCGGCGGCCTGCGCCGCGATGTACGACAGCTGCTGCCGCTCGTTGAGCATCGTCATGATGACTCGCCCTCCCTCGGCGGGGTGGCGACACGATTCACGATGCGCCTCCATCTGTCTCGGGCGTTGCGGCAGGTTGCGTCGGGTTCGTCGAACTCGGGCATCGGTTCGACGTCGACGATGCCCGGGCCACGGCTTCACCATCCGCGACAGCAGCGGGAAGTCCTTGCGGAGCGGGAAGCCCTCGAACTCGCCCGGCAGGTACAGGTTGCGCAGGTCGGGGTGACCGTCGAACGTCGATGCCGAACATCTCGTGCGTCTCGCGCTCGTGCCAGTTGGCGCCGGCGTAGAGCGGGATCCAGGTCGGCATCGACATCGACGTCGGGAACGTCGGCCTTGATGCGTGACGCTCGACGTGGCGGTCGATGTCGGTGACGCGGGCGAGCAACTGGAAGCGGGTCTCCCCACCGGCGTACGCCCTGGCGCGATCTCGGTGTCGGGCTCGGTCGGCTCGGCCTCGGGATCGTCCTCGCCCTTGCCGAACGGCGACGGCATCCAGTCGATCGCCGACAGGAAGCAGAAGTAGTGGAAGCCCTGCGCCTTGCAGCGACTGTCCGGTGAACGCCCAGGCCTCGGATCGCGACCCGCACCCACAGGTCGTCCTGCGGGACGAGGTGGGTGTCGAGCAGTTGGTCGCCGAGGTCGGCGCGCAGGTCGTCGACGATGCCCTCGCGGAGGCCGTCGCCGGGCAAGCGCCGGGTTTCGGGTTCGGTGTCGGTCCGTCACTCAATCGGGCCACCCCCGACCACGATCGGCTCGCCGGCCTCGAGCGCCGCCGTCTTCTGCAGCGAGGTGTACTCCTCGTTGCGCCACTTGGCCGCCATGTCCTCGTGCTTGATGCGCTGCTGCAGCAGCACGATGCCCTCGAGCAGCGCCTCGGGCCGCGGCGGGCAGCCGGGCACGTAGATGTCGACCGGGATGATCTGGTCGACGCCCTTGGTGACCGAGTACGAGTCCCAGTACGGGCCACCGCAGTTCGCGCACGACCCCATCGAGATCACGTACTTCGGCTCGGGCATCTGCTCGTACAGCCGCTTGACCGCCGGGGCCATCTTGTCGGTGACGGTGCCGCGACACGACGACGAGGTCGGCCTGGCGCGGGCTCGCCGGCAAGCGGGATGACACCGAGCCGCATGACGTCGTAGCGCGGCGACCCGAACGCGGCGCCCATCTCGATCGCACAGCACGCCAGACCCCACTGGTACACCCACATCGAGTACGAGCGACCCATGTTGAACAGCTTGGTGAGCGGCGCCGGCATGCGGCCGCGGTCGACTAGACCCATCGGAGGAGTCCTCGTTTCCAGGCGTAGACGAGACCGTCGAGCAGCAGCACGATGAAGATCGATCATCGTGACCAGACCGAACCAGCCGTAGCGCTCCATCGCGGTCGCCCACGGGAAGATGAACACGGCCTCGACGTCGAAGATGACGAACAGCAGCGCGAACACGTAGTAGCGGATCTGGCTCTGCGACCAACCGATCCCGACGGGATCGACGCCGGATTCGTAGGCGATCAGCTTCTGCGCGCTGGGGCGCGACGGACGAACCGCGGCGGCGACGCCGAGCAGCAGACCGGCCAGCAGGATCGCGGCAAGGCCGAACCAGACGACGGTGAGGTAATCGCGGAGAAACAGCGACATCGGGCAGCGAGGCTACCAGGGGTCGTGAAGGGGTTCCCAAACCCTCCTCCCCCGATATTCGGCCCGATCGAGATCACGATCGCACGAGCGCGATCCGCTCCGCGCCGGCTCGTTTCCGGTCCACCGATCGACGCCGTGGGGCATGGCGGACCCGGCCAACCGGCGACGTCGGTCCGCCGGTCTCGACGCGTGCCGGAGCGAGCCGGGAGCCGGTCAGCGCCGATCGGCTGACGTGTCGGTGGCGTCGCTGACCTCGAGCCGTCGCGGCCCCATCAGCTTGGCCATGAGGTGTTCACCGGCGGTCACCGGCGGGTACTTCGGCGGATGGTCGGCGTCGGTGCACGACGGCAGGCACTCGATGCCGCGCGTCCCAGTTGCCGTCGAAGAAGAACGCCGTGCTCCGCCGTCGGGCCGGCCCGTGGCCGGGCGGCGCCACGACACGATGCAGCGTCGACCGCCAGCGGTCGTTGGTCCACTCGGCCGTGAGATCGCCGAGGTTCACGAGCAACGCCCCGGGCACCGGCGCCACCGGCCTCCATGCGCCGTCGAGGAACACCTCGAGTCCCGGCGCGCCGTCGCTCCAGAGCACGGTGACGATGCCGTAGTCGGTGTGCACGCCCATGCGGAGCTGGCCCGGCGCGGGGTCGGCGGTCGCCCGACCGTCGTTCGTAGTTGATCGTTCGCATCGTGGTCGTCGATCGGTCGACGAACGGGCGGAACCAGCCGTCGTCGAGACCGAGGGCGAGGGCGAACACGTCGGTCAGCGCGAGCGCCACCCGCCGGGCCGCGGAGAAGTAGGCCACGAGCGCCGGACGGAGCTCGGGCACACCGTCGGGCCAGAGGTTCGGCGCGAACATCCGGTGCCGTTCGGCCGCGAAGAAGGGATCGCCCGTGTCGACGTCGTCCTCTCCCATGTTGAACGCTTCGAAGAGGTCGGGCGGCGCCGTCTCGCCGATGCTGTACGACAGGGACTCGGTCTCCGACGCCGCGTACCCGCGATTGACCGTCAGATCGCCGGGTCGCATCGCGAGCTTGTCCGCGAGCGGCAGATCGAAGAACCGGTCCCCGGCCTCGACCATCGACGCGATCACGTGCTCGGGTACGCGGTGACCGACGATCTGGGCGAACCCCACCTCCGTCGCGGTCGCGTCGAACGAGCGGGCCACGTGATCACGGTCGGCCGAGTCGCCCTCCCACCACGGTTCGAGGTCGACGATCGGCACCTCGAACGCTGGAGTGGTCACGACCCGAACGTAGCGCCGGTCGCCGGTCCACAGGTCCCGCTCGGAACCCGGGAGATTTCCCTCCGGGCAGGCTACCTACTGGTCGGTAGGCAGCTAGAGTGGACGCCGTGTTGGACGCGCCTGCTCTCCTCTCCGAACTCGAATCCACAGCCGAGCGGCTGCTCGAGCGCCACCTCGCCACGTCGAAGGAATGGTTCCCGCACGAGCACGTTCCCTACGGTCGCGGTCGCGACCCCGTCGAGGGCGAGGTCTGGAGCGAGGACGACGCCGATCTCGCCGGCGCCACCATCGACGACGCCGTTCGCTCGTCGCTGCTGGTCAACCTGCTGACCGAGGACAACCTCCCCTACTACTTCCGCACCGTCGAGAGCATGTTCGGCGACGACGGCGCATGGGGAACCTGGGTCCGACGCTGGACCGCCGAGGAGGGTCGTCACTCGATGGCGATCTACGGCTACCTCATGGCGACCCGTGCGATCGACCCGCACCACCTCGAGCGCTGCCGCATGGCTCAGGTGTCACTCGGTGAGACGCCGAACCCCGAAACCCTGCAACAGGGGTTCGTGTACCTGGCGCTCCAGGAACTGGCCACCCGGATCGCGCACCGTTCGACCGGTCGCATGATGGGCGACCCCGCCGGATACGACGTGATGATGCGCGTGGCCGGCGACGAGAACCTGCACCAGCTCTTCTACCGTGACCTCGCCGCCGCGGCGATCGAGGTCGACCCCGACGGCATGGTCGTCGCGATGGAGGAACAGGTCCGCACGTTCACCATGCCCGGCACCGGCATCCCCGGCTTCACCGAGCACGCCAAGAAGATCGCCGCCGCGGGCATCTACGACCTGTCGGTGCACCACGAGCAGATCCTCGTGCCGGTCGTGCTCCGGACCTGGGACCTCGAGAACATCGAAGGCTTGGGCCAGACCGGTGAGGAGGCGCGTGAGCGCCTGATGAAGCGGATGGCCAAGAGCGAGAAGGTCGCCAGGCGGCTCAACGAGCGCCGCGAAGCCAACCTCACGCCCGCCTGAGCCGATCGCACACCGGTCGGCTGCGTCGTCGGTCGCGACGTCAGCCCAGCGTCGAGTCGACGATCGTCGCGGGGCCGTTGCCGAGATAGAAGATCCCCGGCAGGCCGGCGGTCTCGAAGCCGAGGCTCACGTTGTCCGACAGCGTCGAGCCGGTGACGGTGAGATGGCCCGTCCGGTCGTTCGACACGAAGAAGATCGATCCGCCACCCTCGTTGGCCACGCTGTCACGGATCACCGTGTCGAACAGCTCCAGCGTGTAGCGATTGCCGTCGAGTGCGATCGACCCGCCGTTGCCGCCGCCCGGCGTGCCGGGCTTGGCCGGGTTCGCACCGTTGCCGATCGCCCGGTTGGCGACGAAGTCCGACTGGTGGATCTGCCACGACACACCGATGCTCGACAGCGCGCCGCCGTTCGAACACTGGTTGCCGTCGGCTCCACCACCGCCGAATCGACTCGACGCGACCACGACCGGCCGCCCGTCGAACTGGCTGAGGACCCGCAATGCGCCACCGCCAACGTCGGGACCGACCGGGTCGCAGCGGTTGCCCGTGAACGTCGATTCGATCACCTTCACCTGACCACCGCGCACGAACACGGCACCGCCACCTCCGCCGTCGATCGTGCTCCCGGTGCTGTTCCCGGCGGTGAAGCCGATGCGCTGGATCGTGAGGCGCGGGTGGTCCTGGTTCTGACAGTGGGGCGTGGTCCAGATCTGTGCGCGATCACAGGTGTTCATGTAGAGGATCCGGCGCTGACCCCTCCCGCTCAGCGTGACGAGCCCGCCGCCGTCGATCACGACCTCGGGGGACGTGTTGACGACCTTGGCGGTGGCGTTCATGGGGATCGTGACGGGGTCGGGACCGCAGTCGAACGTGATCACCCCGCCCGCGGCCACGGCCGCCACGACCGCCGCCGAGGTGCAGCTCGCAGGTGAGCCGGTTCCGACCACACGGTCGGGACGTGACGTGTCGACGGGACGCGCCTCGGGTGGCAGCGGGCCGGCGATCCTGCCGGGCACACGGTCGGCTCGCTCGTCGACCGTCGCCGGTCCGTCGATGCTCGTCACTGCCGCCGCCACGATCCCCGCCATGGCGAGCGCTGCGGCGATCATCACGAGCAGAGGCCTCCGGATACGCACGGGGCCAGTATCGCGGTGTTCGCAGCGAGAGTCCGGGCACGTCGTCCCCGTACGCTGGCCACATGGACGTCGCCGTCGTCGACTTCACCGCTCCGGATGCTCCCGAGCGGTTCACCGACAGCCTCAGGGACACCGGATTCGCGGTGCTGGTCAACCACCCCGTCCCCTGGTCACTCGTCGAGCAGATCTACCGCGAGTGGTCGGCCCTGTTCGACTCGCCTGCGATCGACGCGTACGACCTCGATCGGAGCGATCAGGCCGGGTGGTTCCCTGCCGACCGGAGCGAGACCGCCAAGGGCAATTCGGTGCGCGACCTCAAGGAGTTCTTCCACGTCTTCGACTGGTCGATCTACCCCACCGAGGTCAGCGACGCGGCCATGCAGTACCGGCGCATCGCCCTCGACCTCGCACAGACGCTGCTCGACTGGGTCGAGGCGAACACGCCGGCGGACATCGCCGCCCGCCTGTCGATGCCGTTGTCGAAGATGATCGAGGGCAGCACACAATCGCTGCTCCGCGTGCTGCGCTACCCGCCACTGCCCGATCACATCCCCGACGGAGCAGTGCGGGCGGCGGCGCACGAGGACATCAACCTGCTGACGGTCCTGCCGGCCAGCGACCAGCCCGGGCTCGAGCTGCTCGGCGCCGACGGTACCTGGTTCCCCGTGCCCTGCGATCCCGGCTCGTTGGCGATCAACGGGGGCGAGATGCTCGATCTGGCCACGGACGGGCACTACCCCGCCACCACCCACCGTGTCGTCAACCCGACCGGTGACGCGGGGCGCGTGCCCAGGATGTCGCTCCCGCTGTTCCTGGCCCCGGCCGACGACGTCGGGCTCGCACGGGGTCGTACCGCCTCCAGCTTCCTGCAGGAGCGCCTGGTCGAACTGCGAGGCGGCGGCTGACCGGACATCACCCGGCCGAAGCTTCGAGTTCGCCGATCGTTCGAGTCGGGCGGCGGCCGGGCTTCTGAGAGGATGTGGCCGGTGGGATGGGAGGCACTCGAGCAGTGGGGTGACGACGTCGCTCGCATCGAACCGCTCGCTGGCGGAGTCGCCAACGACGTGTGGAGCGTGCGCGTCGACGGACACCTCGCGGTCGGTCGTCTCGGTGCCAGGAGCGACGCTGATCTCGCGTGGGAGACCGAGCTCCTCCAACACCTCGACCGTGAAGGTCTGACCGTGCCGGTGCCGATCCCGACGACGGACGGCCGGCTGTTCGCCGACGGTCTGGTGGTGATGACCTACGTGGAGGGCGGACCGCCCGAGACGGAGGCCGACTGGCGTCGCGTGGCCGACACGCTCCGCCAGCTGCATCGGTCGACGCAGGGCTGGCCGCAGCGCCCGGGCTGGCGATCGTCGACCGACCTCCTGCGCGCCGAGACCGGGACGAAGATCGACCTCGGCGCGATGCCGCCTGAGGGCGTTGCTCGATGCCGAGCAGCGTGGGCGCGACTCACGGGACGTCAGACGTGCGTCGTCCACGGCGACCCGCAACCCTCGGCAACGTCCGCATGACCGCGGATCGGGTCGCGCTGATCGACTGGGACGAGTCGCACGTCGACGTCCCCGACCTCGACCTGGTGCTGCCCCACAACGCCGCCGGTCTCGACGACGGCGCGCACGACATCGCCGCGCAAGCGTCGGCCGCATGGGAGGCCGCCGTCTGCTGGGACGACGACTACGCAGTCAGAGCGGCTCGCCGAGGTCCGAGCCGTCTGATCCACGGCACCGAATCCGACGAACCGTGCTCGCGCCGGTCTCGGGCGCACAGCGACGGTCGACGTCGGCGTGGCAACGCCCGGTGGAAACGACGACGTCGGACCGAGCTCAGGCTCGGAGGTACGTCAGCACGGCGAGCACACGCCGGTGGGATCCGTCCTCGGGATCGAGTCCGAGCTTCATGAACACGTTCGAGATGTGCTTCTCGACCGCACCCTGCGACACGACCAGGCGCTCGGCGATGCCGCCGTTCGACAGACCCTCGGCCATCAGGTTGAGCACCTCACGTTCTCGCGGGGTCAGCCGGTCGAGTTCGCTCGTGCGCCGTGACCGGCCGAGGATCTGACTGACGACCTCGGCGTCGACCGCGCTGCCCCCGGCCGCGACCCGGCGCAGCGAGGCGATGAAGTCCTCCACGTCGATGACCCGGTCCTTCAGCAGGTAGCCGACGCCCGACACGTCGCCTTCGAGCAACTCGCCGGCGTAGTGCTCCTCGACGTACTGCGACAGCACCAGTACGGCGATCGAGGGGTACCGCCGACGAATCTCCACCGCAGCGCGGAGGCCCTCGTCGGTGTGGGTGGGCGGCATCCGGACGTCGACGAGGCAGAGGTCGGGCTGGTGCTCGGTCACCGCGTCGAGGAGTGCGTCGGCATCGCCGACGGCCGCGACGACGTCGATGTCCGAGTCGGTGAGCAGACGGACGACACCGTCGCGGAGCAGCACCGAGTCGTCGGCGACGACCGCCCGGATCGTGGGTTCGGGGGTGGACGTGTGATCGGTCATTGGCGTGGGATCTCCGCGATCAGTGTGGTGGGGCCGCCCGGTGGGGACGACACGGACAGACTGCCGTCGACGGCGTGGACGCGAGCACGGATGCCGGCGATGCCGGTGCCCTTGGAGCCGTCGACACCTCCGACGCCGTCGTCGTGGATCGTGACCCGGACGTTGGCGGCGACCTTCGCGACGTGCACCGAGGCCACGCGGGCGTTTGCGTGCTTCAACACGTTGGCGATCGCCTCGTTGGCCACGAAGTACACCGTTTCGCCGACATCGGTCGACAGCTCGAGGTCGGGGTCGACCAGCACCGAGATCGGGATCGACGAGCCGCTCACGACCGCCGACAACGCGGCGTCGATGCCACGATCCTCCAGGATCGACGGGTGCAACCCGCGTCCGAGCTGTCGGAGCTCGCCGATGGAACCCTGCACCTTCGACCGGGCGTTGCCGATCAACTCCTTGGCTCGCTCGGGATCGCGTTCGATCTGCTGTTCGGCCATGCCGAGATCGAGCCCGATCGCGACCAGTTGCTGCTGCACCCCATCGTGCAGGTTGCGTTCGATGCGGCGGCGCTCGCTGGCGACGGCGTCGAGGATCTCGGTGCGCTGCGACGACAGGAGGGTCACCCGCTGCTCGGCGAGTGCGAGCCGGTCGGTGCCGATGAACCAGTTGCTGATCTGTGCCTTCAGGGCGGCCATCCAGATCGCCACCCGCGGGATCGCTCCGGCGAAGAACGCCGCGAGCGGCAGCGCCAGGATGCCGGTGCCGACCCCCACGCCGATGCTGAACCCGGGCCCGCTGACCGCTCCGGCGCCGAACACCACCTGGAAGACGAACGACAGCGGGAAGCTCCCGAACCCGAACAGCACCGGGGCGAGCACGACGTTCACCACCACGAATCCGACGTACCGCCATCGCACCGGATCGACCAGCGCCCAGAACGGCGCCCGCCAGCCGGAACCTGCGAGCGAGCGGACCTCGCGCAGCTCGATCCGGTGACCGGCGAAGGCGGCGATGTGGCGTTCGACCTTGCCGAACAACTCGGCCAACGCGAACACCGGCACGATGAGGAACACGCCGACGATGACGAACAGGAGGCCGAACGTCAGGCCGGCCGCCGCCACGAAGGCGACGAACAGGAACGGGGCGATGAACCCGCCCGCGAACAGGTACAGCAACGCCAGCCAGCCCTCCCGGTCGGCGAGTGGTCGGAACCACCGCTCGGCGAGGTCCTTCGCCCGATCCCAGTCCCAGTCGCCACCGGGAGTCGCCGTGGCGGGACGGGCGGGCTCTGCCGGCCCGGCAGGGCGTGGCGGGAGCGGAGGCGGCAGGTTGCTCACCTGCGCAGTCTCGCGCCCGTGGGCGGTCCGAGATGATGTGGTCATCAGGCTGCTCCTCGAAGCGTGACGGTGACCGGGCGCCGCGTGGCGCTCCGGACGATGACGAGTGCCAGTCCCACCAGCACCACCACCGAACCCCCGACGATCGCCGGGATCGATCCGATCGCATCGACCACGCCGATGTCGATCGCATTGCTGGACTCGAAGGAGGCGATGATCCCGCGGGTGCCGAGCGCCCCGAGCGCGAGGCCCCCGAGCACGCCGACCGTGGCGATCGGCAACAGCTCCCGCATGACCAGTCCACGGAGGCGGCGTCGACGGGCTCCGATCGCTTGCAGGGCGGCGAGCTCGTGGCGCCGTTCGAACAGACTGACCATCATCGACGACATCACCGCAAGCGACGCGACCCCGGCGACGATCACCCCGATCGCACCGAAGATGAGCACGATCGCGTCTCGCCCGGCCTCGTCGTCGGCCGCCAGACCGACAGCCGTCGTGGTGCGGACCGCAGTGTCGAACTCGACGTTCGGCGCCGCCTGATCCGACCAGACCACGTTCGTGTGTCCCGGCGTGCCGAGGTCGGCGGCCAGCACGTCGCGATCGACGTAGACCGCCCGGGCGAAGTCGTCCGACCGCCCGGCGACGGTGTACGTCTCGGGTCCAGCTGCGAGTTCGAGCGTGATCGCGTCGCCGACGGCGATGTCGTTGCGGCCGGCGAACCCGTCGCTGAGCACCACCTCACGTGCGCCCGCCTGCGGCCACGAGCCGGACGTGAGCATCGGATCGAACACGTTCGTGTCGGTCGCGAGGCCGTACACGTCGACCTCCCAGTCGGCGATCTCGCCGTCGACCCAGATGCCCGTTTCCGCACCGGACACGTCGTCGGCGATGGTGGCCTCGAAAGGAAGACCGGGCTCGCGTGCCTGCGTGACCGACTCCCACGACCACGGTTCGTACGCCGCCGAGTTGAACGCATTGACCGACGAGGCGAGGCTCGGGATCAGGAACGCGGCACCGACGGCAGCGGCGATCTGGACCGTCACGGCCACCGTGTGACCGGGTCGGTGCAGCGACGAACGGGCGGCGAGCCGGCTGAAGAGACCGCCGGACGGAAGCCGGGTCGCCAACCGGTGGGTCCAGCTGCGCCCGAACGGTGAGCCGTCGCGGTCGCGGAGCGCCTCGGCAAGCGGCAGCTTCACGACCTTGCGCGCCGCTCGGGCCGCGACGATCCGGGCACCCAGCAGAGCACCGGCCGCGCTGAGGGCGACGACGGTCCAGTTGACGGCGACGTCGGGCGTGACCCCGACGAACTCCTCCAGCACCATGCGGGCGATGACGTTGCTGATCAGGATCCCGAGTGGCAGACCGATCAGCAGCGCGGCCGCGGTGATGCCCACCGCGATCCGGCGCAGGCGACGACGCAGCTGCCGCGACCGGCCACCGAGCGCCCGCATGACCGCGACCTCGCGGGTCCGTTCGACGATCAACGTGTTGGTCGTCGACGCCAGGAGCACGAGCGCGACGAGACCGGCGAACACGCCGAGGAGGCCGATCAGCGTGCTGATCTGGGCGATGTCCTCGTCGATCGGGGTCGAGCCGTCCGGGAGGTAGGTCGGGAAACGTCGTGTACGTGTCGCCACCGAACTCGAGGGTCGCCCGGATGTCGTCGGCGATCGACCGGAGCGAGGCCTCGCTGTCGTCGGCCGCCGTGACGACCAACCGGTTGGTGCCGTCGGCACCGGCGACCGATTCGATCGGCGCGTAGAGCACGTCGCTGTCGCTCCACCAGAGCGTGCCGCCGTGGCCGACGACCTCGTACTGCTGCCCATTGGCGACCACGGTGTCGCCGAGCGAGCCGGCGGACGGCCACGTGATCACCTCGTCGGGGTCCCGTGGCAGACCGACCGGCGCTCAGCTGCACCAGATCCATCGTCTGGTCCTCGAAGTCGAGTCCGATCATCCGGGTGAGGAATCCGTCGCCCATGCGCACGGCCTCGGTCGATTGGGCTTCGGCGGCGACGATGCCGTCGAGCTCGTTGACGGCCGCGAGTTGCTCGGCGGAGATCGGCGTGGTGTTGACGATGACGTCGGCGAGCCCGTCGCGCTCGACGGCATCGTGCAGCGTCCCCTCGGACACCGTGGGGATCGCGAGCACGCCGATCGCACCGACCGCCAGCGCCAGCGCGAACACGCTGGCGACGATGCGACCGGGTGCCCGGCGGAACTGGCGGAGCATCGCACGCATCACCGGCCTCCCCGTACGGTCACCGACGCCACGCCGCCGTCGATCATCGACACGGTTCGGTCGGCCGCGTCGGCGAGTGCCAGGTCATGCGTGATGAACACGACGGTGCTCCCGGTCTGCGCCAGCCCGGTGAGGATCTCGAACACGGCATGACCGTTGGCCTGATCGAGCGCCCCGGTCGGCTCGTCGGCGACCACGAGCGATGGTTGGGTCACCATCGCCCTCGCGATGCCGACGCGCTGCTGCTCGCCGCCGCTCATCTGCGCCGGGAGCTTCCGGGCGTAGCCACCCAGGCCGACCCGATCGAGCGCCGCTCGGGCGGCCGTACGCCGGAGCCTCCGACCGGCCCCCGAGCCGCTCAACTCGATCGCCAGCTCGACGTTCTCGGCGGCGGTCAGCGTGGGCAGCAGGTGGAAGTCCTGGAACACGATGCCCACGTGCTGCCCGCGCCAGCCGGCGAGTTGGTCGACCTTCATCCGGTCGATGCGGGTGCCGTCGACGACGAGCGATCCCGAGGTCGGCCGGTCGATCCCGGCGATGAGCGCGCCCAGCGTGCTCTTCCCCGAGCCCGACGGGCCGATCACGGCCACGAGCTCGCCGCGATCGATCCGGAGATCGACGCCGGACACCCCGATCTGGGCGGCGTCGCCCTTGCCCCAGATCCGGGTCAGGTCGTGGGCTTCGATGAGAGCCGTTCCGGCCGCGGGGGGTGCGGTCGGATCGGCGGGGAGGAGCGCAGTCGTGTTCATGGCTCCATGGCGAACTCACGGCGGTGTCGGCGACATGGAGCGACCCGGCGAATGCGGGGTGGGGTTAACCCCCGGCCTGCACACGCGGCGGCGTCAGTTGGTCGATGCCGTGGTCAGGAACACGGTGAGGGCGACGACGAGGGCCAGCACGGCTGCTTCCACGGTGATCGTGGAACGGGCGCGCTTCGTCATGTCCGACTCGTCGGATCGTCTCGAGCGCGGGCACGACCACGAAGTGGTTGTAGGCGCCGATCGCGACCGTGACCCCCACCGCCCCGACCTTGACGAGCAGAATCCGACCCCAGTCGGTGCCGGTCAGGTCGTCGAATCCGTCGATGACGAACACCGTCATCAACGCCCCGGCGAGCGTCACGACGATCAACGCGATCGTCGCGAGCGACGAGAACCTGATGATGTCGGGCGCGGTCGAGTGTCGTCGGGATCGGCGCAACAGCCCCACGACGACGAGACCGACGATGCCCCCGAACCACACGCTGCCCGCCGACACGTGGGCGAGATTCACGATCGAGTGGACCGCCCGGGGGCCGCGACTGACCGTATGGCCGTCGAACCAGAACGACAGCACCCCGATCGCAGCCCCGACGAAGCCGAACGCAGACGCCGCCGCCGGAATCCATCGCACCTCCGCCTGTGGATCGCTCGGCTCCACGGTCTCCGTACCGATCGGAACGGTGTGGTCGAACAGGCCGAGGACGATCAGCAGTCCGCCGAGGAGTCTCATCATCGGTGCCGAACCGGTCGAGTCGGTCAACGCATCCGCCCATCCGAGCTCCCCGATCGCCGCGACGCCGGCCACCTCGACGATCGCTCCGAGCAACATCAACGACCCTGCTCCGCCGATCACCCGCAGCAGGACGGTGACCTCGCGTTGCGGGCCTCGATGGACCGCCGCGAGAAAGATGATCAGTCCGGTGGCGACGGTCACCCCGAACATCGAACCGAACAGCCCGATCCGCTGGAGGAGTTCGCCCGTGTCGGTCGACGACGGGGACTCGTTCAGGAAGTCGTCGAGCGGCGTCGACCGGAGCAGCACTCCTGCGTTCACGGAGCGCCCGAGGTACGGGACCGGACCACGAGGAAGCCACCGAGACCGACCGCGATCGCCGCAACGATCGCGAGGACCAAGCCAATGCTCGACCCATCGTCGGAGGACTCCTCGGTCGCGACGTTCGTCGTCGTGACACCTGAGGTCGTCGGCACGTCGGTGGGTGCGGGCGCGAGGCTGGTCGTGGACGACGGCGCTGCTGGTTCCGTCGCGGCAGGCGACGGCGCCGTCGTGGCCGGGGGTGGAGCGGCGGCCGCAGGCTCGGTCGTCGGTGTCGAGGTCGGTGGCACGACCGCGTCGACCACGAACGAGAACGAGCCCGGGAGCACGTGACCGTCATCGGCCCGGATCTCGTAGCGCACGCCGACGGCGCCACCCGCGAGCGGCGGATCGAACTGCAGCCGGAACACCTGGTCGTCGTCGGTGAGGGCCGGCGGCTGGATCAGGTTGCCCTGCGGGTCGATTGCCTCGAATCCGTTCCCGACCAACTCGACCGCAGCCGTGAATGCCACCGTCACCTCGGCGACCGGCTCGGTGACCGTGTCGCCGTCGGCGGGCGTCGTGAAGTCGAGGTCGGTGTGGGCCGAGGCGGCTCCGGGCTGCACGACGAGGGCGATCACGAACGCCACCATCGCCGCCAGCAGGCGCGGACGAGCTGGGGCATCACGCATGGCGCCGAGCGTACCGAGCAAACCGAGGCGTACGATGTCACCGTGAACGCACACCCTCCGCTGCGCCCCGACGACACCGAACCGACGTTCGCGACCGCCGACGAGGCGCGCCGGCACCGGCAGCGCCGGCTCGCCCTGGCCTACCGCCTGTTCGGTGCGATGCACTGGGGCGAGCAGGGAGACGGCCACATCTCGGCCCGCGACCCCGAGCTGACCGATTGCTTCTGGTTGCTCCGTTACGGGGTGCCGTTCGGCGAGGCCACCGTCGACGACCTCGTGCTGGTGGGCCCCAACGGAGCGGTGGTCGACGGCGAGGGCGAGATCAACCCGACGGCGTACTACATCCACATGCCGATCCACGATGCCCGACCCGAGATCGTGTGCGCCGCGCACACCCACACCGGCTACGGCACGCCGTGGTCCGCGAACGCCGCGCCGTTCCGCACGATCTGCCAGGAGGCCGTTGCCTTCCACGACGACCACGCCGTGTTCCACGACGGTGAGGTCGACGTCCAGTCGACCGACGGCGGCAAGCGCATCGCCGCCGCGCTCGGTGAGACGAAGCTCGTGATCCTCCGCAACCACGGGCTGCTCACGGTGGGCCAGAGCGTCGACGAGGCGATGGGGTGGTACCTGATGGCCGAGCGGGTGTCGGAGGTGCACGTCAAGGCGCCCGACGCGGAACCGATCGGCGACGAGGACGCCGAACGCTGCCGGGCGTCGATCGCCGACCCGGCGCAGGGGTGGAAGACGTTCAACTGGACGATCCGGTCGCGGGTCCCCGACCCCACCGTCGTCGACGCCTGATCACGAGGCCCGGTCGCGTGCGTCAGCGGGCGTATTGGGTGACCGTGTCGGCCGCATCGAGCAGCCAGTTCGGCCACACGCCGATCACGATCGTGAACGCGGCAGCCAGCAGCACCGCGAGCCCCGAGGCCAACGGCACGGCTTCGTGTTCGACCGAGTCGTCACCCGCCTCGAGCCACGAGTTCACCATGATGCGGAGATAGAGGTAGGCCGCGATCGCCGCCGCGAGCATGGCGATGATCGCGATCGCGTAACTCTCGGCCTCGACCGCAGCCTGGATCACGCCCCACTTGGCCACGAAGCCCGACGTCAACGGCACACCCGCCTGGGCCAACAGGAACACGGTGAGGCCGAGTGCGAGCACTGGCCGACGCCGGCCAAGACCCTTGAACGCCTCCAGCGAGGTGTCGCCACCGCTGCTCCGCCCGACGAGTGCCACGACGGCGAACGAGCCGACAGTGAGCACCGAGTAGAGCAGCAGGTACGTGAGCACGCTCGGCATCCCGTCGCCCGCGATCGGCTCGCCGGCATCGTGACCGGCAGCCTCGACGCCGACCAGGATGAAGCCGGCGTGGCTGATCGACGAGTACGCCAGCATGCGCTTGACGTCGGTCTGCACGACCGCGAGGACCGACCCGACGACGAGGGAGAGGACGGCGAGCACCCAGATCGCCGGCCGCCAATCGTCGCGGTAGAACGGCAGCGCGACCACCAGGACACGCAGCATCGCGGCGAAGGCGCCGGCCTTGCCGACCGACGCCATGAAGGCCGTCACGTTGGTCGGTGAGCCCTGGTAGACGTCGGGGGTCCACACGTGGAACGGCACGGCGGCCACCTTGAAGCCGAGGCCGACGATCAGCAGGGCCAGACCGGCCAGCACGATCGAGTCCTGCCCCTCGAGTGCGATGTTGCCCTGGAAGAACTCGACGATCTCGCCGATGTTCGTCGACTGCGTGCCGCCGTACACGAGCGCGATGCCGTAGAGGAAGAACGCCGACGCGAACCCGCCGAGCACGAAGTACTTGATGCCGGCCTCCTGGCTGGCCTCGCGCCTGCGGTCGGAGGCGGCCAGCACGTACAGCGCCAGGCTGAGCGTCTCGAGCCCCAGGAAGAGCACGATCAGGTCGTTGGCGGCGCCCATCACCACGGCACCGGTCGCGGCGATGAGGAACATCGCGTAGATCTCGGGACCGTCCCGGTCGGCGCGGCGCAACTCGTCGGCGGTCACGAGAGCGACCAGCACGGTCGCCGCACACACGGTGATCGTGAGGTACTGCGCGAACGTGTCGAACGCGAGCGCCCGGCTGACCAGCGTCGACGGGCCGTCGTCGGTGACCTGATCCCAGTTGAACATCGCGAAGGCACCCGCCAGCGAGGCGGACACGACGGTGACGGCGGCGTAGAGGTTGCGCGGCCAGGTGGGCGTCAGCGCACCGACGACCAACAGGAACAGGGCGCCGCCGACGAGCGCGAAGATCGGGCTGAGATGCCACCATTCGACCTCGGGGGCGAAGAACTCCTGCGCCAGGAGGCCCGGGACTCGTGCCGACATCACTCGCCCTCCTCGTCGCCGCCGTCGTCGTGGCCCTCGTCGTCGTCATGGTCGACGACGACGGTCGACGGGTCGAACTCGCCGGGTTCGTCGACCGTGAACCCGCCCCGCGACGACACGTTCTCGAGCAGGGCATCGACGGCCGGTTCGATCCGGTCGAGCATCGGCTTGGGGTACACGCCGGTGAACACGATGATCGCCAGGAAGGGCAGCAGCACCATGCCCTCCTTGACCCTCAGTTCGGCGAAGCTGCGGTTGTCCTCGTCGGGCTCGCCGTGGAACACACGCTGGTAGGCCCACAACAGGTAGAGGGCGGCGAGGATCACCCCGGTCGCAGCGATCACGACGTACCAGCGGGCGGTCATGAACGAACCGATCAGGATCAGATACTCACCGACGAAGCCGTTCAGGCCCGGCACACCGATCGAGCTGAGCATCACCACGGTGAACCCGGCCGCGAAGATCGGCGCCACCGACTGGATGCCCTTGAGCTCGGAGATCTGCCGGGTGTGGCGCCGCTCGTAGATCCAACCGACCATCAGGAACAGTGCGCCGGTCGAGATGCCGTGGTTGACCATCTGCATCACCGAGCCGGTGATGGCCTGCGTGGTGAACGCGAACGTGCCGAGCACGATGAAGCCGAGGTGGGCCACCGACGAGTAGGCGACGAGTCGCTTGAGGTCGGTCTGCATGGTCGCCACGATCGCGCCGTAGATCACACCGATCACCGCCAGTGTCAACCACAGGTGACGGCTCCAGTACGACGCCTCGGGGAACAGGTAGAGACCGAACCGCAGGAAGCCGTACGTGCCGAGCTTCAGCATCACACCCGCCAGCACCACCGAGCCGGCGGTCGGCGCCTGCGTGTGCGCGTCGGGCAGCCAGGTGTGCAGCGGGAAGATCGGGACCTTCACCGCGAACGCCACCGCGAACCCGAAGAACAGCCAGCGTCCGGTCGTGGCCGCGAAGTCGGCGTTCTCGGCGATCTCGATGAGATCGAACGTGACACTTCCACCGCCGTTGCGGGCAGCGATGAACGCCGTGGCCAGGATCGCCACGAGCATGAACGCCGAGCCGGTCATCGTGTAGAGGAAGAACTTCGTCGCCGCGTAGACACGGCCCTCGTAGCCCCACCCACCGATCAGGAAGTACATCGGCACGAGCACGATCTCGAAGAACACGAAGAACAGGAACAGGTCGAGGCTGAGGAACGAACCGATCACGCCCGCTTCGAGCAGCAACAACCAGGCGAAGTACGGCTTGTCGCGGGCCCGGTCGTCGTCGTTGTGCGGGTCGATCCCGATGATCGCGAGCGGGAACAGCACACCCGTCAGCACCACGAGGAACAGGGAGATCCCGTCGACGCCGAGATGCCAGGAGATTCCCCACTGCTCGATCCAGGGGTGCTGTGACACGAACTGGAAGCCGCTGTCGTCGGCATCGAACTCGGCGAGCAGCCACACGCTCATCGCCGCGGTGGCGACCGACGTCAGTGCGGCGACGAGCCGGATGTACTCGGGCCGGCGCTTCGACAGCAACAAGATGACGAGCGCACCGGCGACCGGCACGAAGATCAGCATCGACAGGATCGGGAACTCCAGCGTCCCCCCGGTCGCCTCGGCCGCAAACAAGGCGCTCACGACGCCACCGCCCGAGCGAGCGACCGGCCGGCAGCGGCCTGCGTGGCCGGGGAACGCAACGAAGAGCCAACCCGTCGGCCCGATGCGAGGGAGGGAGCGCCAGCGAGCGACCGGCCGGCAGCGGCCTGCTGGCCGGGGAACGCAACGAAGAGCCAACCCGTCGGCCCGATGCGAGGGAGGGAGCGCCAGCGAGCGACCGGCCGGCAGCGGCCTGCGTGGCCGGGGAACGCAATGGTCGGCCGAGGATCATCACAGGACCCCTCGCGCGATCACGAACCAGACGAGCAGCAACACGACACCGATGCCGACGATGCCCGCGTAGTTGCGCACATTGCCGGTCTGGCCGCGGCGCAGTACGCCCGCGCTCTTGGCGATGCCGGTCGCAACACCGTTGACCGCGCCGTCGATGATGTGCTGGTCGAACCAGGCGATCGCCTCGAACGCCCTGCGTCCGGGACCACCCATGAAGTTGGTGATGGCGCGGTCGTACCCCCACCCGTCCGCGAGGATCTCCGGTTCGACCGGCTCGGCCTTGTGCTTGCCGTAGATCGCGATCGCGGCTGCGATGCCGGCCAACGCGCACACGATCGCCAGCAGGGCGAGCAGCGCCTTCGCGTCGTAGATCGACGTGTCGGTGATCTCGGCCTCGGCGAACTCGACCACCGGGTGCAGGAAGTCTTCGAGGCGGTGTCGAGCGGCCGAGGGGATCAGGCCGAACGATGGCAGCTGGAGGACGCCACCGAAGAGCGCCAGACCCGCCAGCACCACCAGCGGGAACAACATGATCGGAGGAGACTCGTGGGGCTTGAACTCGCCGTGCGCCGTGCTCGCGAGCTCCTCCTCGCCCTCGGGCGCCTCGTCGGCGTTCGCGTAGCTCTCCCACTTGGCCTCACCGAAGAAGACCATGATCACCTGGCGCGTCATGTAGAACGCCGTGAGCACCGCCGTGACCAGACCGATGACGTACAGCGCCGGGCTGTCGACCAGCGTGAACAGCAGGATCTCGTCCTTCGACCAGAACCCGGCGAACGGTGGAACACCGGAGATCGCCAGCCAGCCGACGATGAACGTGGCGGCGGTGACCGGCATGAACTTGCGCAGCGCCGCCCATCTTGCGCATGTCCTGCTCGTGGTGGCAGCCGTGGATGACGCTGCCCGCGCCGAGGAAGAGCAGGGCCTTGAAGAAGGCGTGCGTGATCAGGTGGAACATCGCCGGCGACGTAGCGCCCCGGCGCCGAGCGCCAGCGATCATGTAGCCGAGCTGCGACAGCGTCGAGTAGGCCAGCACCTTCTTGATGTCGTTCTGCGCGACGCGCGATCGTCGCGGCGAACAGGGCCGTGATGCCGCCGATCCAGGCGATGACCGTCGGCGCCTCCGGCGCGCGTCTGGCGAAGCAGCGAGGCTGCATGCGGGTCACCAGGTAGACGCCGGCCGGCACCATCGTGGCCGCGTGGATCAGGGCCGAGACCGGCGTCGGGCCCTCCATGGCGTCGGGCAGCCAGACGTGCAGCGGGAACTGCGCCGACTTGCCGATCGCGCCGACGAACAGCAGCAGCGCGATGCCGGTCGCCGTCGACTCGCCGATCACGCCGGTCTCGGCCGCGAGGTTCAAGTTCAGGTAGCTGACCGACCCGATCGCCTGGAACCCGAGGAACATCGCGAGCATGAACCCCCAGTCGCCGATGCGGTTGGTGACGAATGCCTTCTTGCCGGCGGTGGCCGCCGACTCACGCTGGTGCCAGAACGAGATCAGCAGGTACGAACACGTGCCGACGCCCTCCCAACCGAGGAACGTGACCAACAGGTTCTCGCCGAGGACGAGCAGCGTCATCGCCAGCACGAACAGGTTCATGTAGAGGAAGAACTTCGAGAACTTCGGGTCGCCGTGCATGTACCCGATCGCGAACAGGTGGATCAGGAACGCGATGCCCGTGACGAACAGCGCCATCGCGATCGACAGCGGATCCGCCAGGAACGCCATGTCGATCTGCAGCGAATCGACCGGAACCCACGAGAACAGCGTCTCGACGTGGGCCCGTTCCTCCTCGGGCATGGAGAGCAGGTCGGCGTACGCGCCGGCCGAGACGACGAACGAGCCGAGCACCATGGCCGAGGCGAGATAGCCGGCGAGCGGATCGCCCATGCGACGACCGAACAGCAGGATCAGCAGAAACCCGAGCAGGGGGAAGGCGGGGATCAACCAGATGACGTCGAGCATGCGCTATCCCAGTTCCTTCCGGGGGCGGCGCCCCCGAGCCCCCGCGGGCACCCGGCTCGCCGGGGCCGGCGCGGCTGCCGGGAGTCGCTCGCTGCGGGCGTTCATCCCTTGAGCTCCGCCAGATCGTCCGCGGTCGCGCCCGGGCGACGCTTGAGGATCGAGATGATGATGCCGAGACCGACGACGACCTCGGCCGCCGCGACCACCAGGACGAAGAAGACCGCGGTCTGACCGTCGATGTTGCCGAATCGCACGGCGAGCGCGACGAACGACAGGTTCACGGCGTTGAGCATCAGCTCGACGCACATGAACATGATCAGCGGGTTGCGCCGGATCATCAGCCCGGCAGCGCCGATCCCGAACAGCAGCGCCGACAGGATCAGGTAGTACGTGGTCGTCGGCACGACGGCGCCGAGCAGTACGGCGTTCACTCGGCACCACCCTGCTTCTCCTTGCGGGTGAGGATCACGGTGCCGGCGACGGCGACGATGAGCAGGATCGAGGTGAACTCGAACGCGAACACGTGATCCTGGAAGAGGTTGCGGGCGAGCGCCTGGATGTTCTGATCGTCGTCGGCGGGCAGCGCGGTTCCCTCCGCCAGCGTGTCCCGGGCTCGAACCACGGCGGCGATCACCAAGCCGGCGACCGCGATGCCGATCACGATCGCGAGAGGCCGCTGGACCGGGAACGGTTCGATCGAGAGGTCCTCGGCCTTGTCGACGCCGAGCAGCATGATCACGAACAGGAACAGCACGACGATCGCGCCGGCATAGACGATGACCTGTACGGCGGCGAGGAAGTGCGCCTCGAGCGCCACGAAGTGCACGGCGACTCCGAACAGCGTGAGCACGAGCGAGAGCGCGGCGTGCACCGGGTTCGACCGGAGGATCACACCGAGCGCGCCGGCGAGCACCATGATCGACGCGAGGACGAAGACCAGAAGCTCCATTACTGCGTTCCCCGGCCACGCAGGCCGCCGCTGGTCGCTCGCTCGCCGGCGCTCTCCGCGTCGCACATCCCGACGCGTTCGGCAGCCGCCGATCCACGAACACCGATCGCGTCAGGCGTCGGATCACTGGTCCGCCTCCGGCTGGGGCGCCTCGGGGGCGCGCTCGCCGTGGCCGAGCTCGTTGCTCCACCCGACCACACCCCGGAACGTGGCGTCACCCGACGGCGACGTCGCGCGCATCCACCCGGAGGTGTGCTCGTCCTCGCCGTCGCGCCAGTCCTCCCACGGCATCTGCTTCGGGCGGCCGTCGTCGTCGACGAGCAGTTCCTTCTTGGTGTAGATCGCGTCCTGGCGGTTGGTGAAGCTGAACTCGAACAGCTTCGTCTCCGTGATCGCCTCCGTCGGGCACGCCTCGACGCAGAGATCGCAGTGGATGCACCGCAGGTAGTTGATCTCGTACACGAATCCGAACCGTTCGCCGGGCGACGTCGGGTTCTCCGGGTCGTTGTCGGCGCCACGTACGTAGATGCACTTCGCCGGACACACGCCGGCGCACAGCTCGCAGCCGATGCACTTCTCCATGCCGTCCTCGTACCGGTTCAGCACGTGGCGACCATGCAGCCGTTCGGGCTTGGGGATCTTCTCGTCGTCGCCGACGTCGGGGTCGTTCCCGCGACCACGCTTCTTGGCGTACCGCCCGCCCGAGTACTCGGTGGTGACCTGCTTGCCGCCGAACAGGCGATGCTGGCGGATGGTGACCGCGAAACCGTCGAGATAGCCCATCAGTACGCAGCCCCTTCACGTTCTCGGTTGCGCTTGCTCACCGCGAGTGCCGCGTTGAACAACCCGTAGGCGACGAACAGCACGACGATCGCGATGCGCGCCGGTGAGCAGCACCGGGCCCGAGGCCGTCGCACTCGTCGCGTGCGAGTTGCAGCGCGGCCAGCACGAGGAACCAGCCGAGTGCGACCGGGATCGAGCAGCTTCCAGCCGAGGTCCATCAGCTGGTCGTAGCGCAGCCGTGGCAGGGTCGCGCGGAACCACACGTAGGCGTAGAGGAATGCGAGCACCTTGACGACGACCCAGATCGTGCCGCTGAACGGTCCGGCCCACGCGAAGATGTTGCCGTCCTCGACGATCGGACCGAGTTCGACGCTGCCGAGGTTGAGCGGCTGCGGACCACCGAGGAACAGCGTGACCATCACGGCGCTCATGGTGATCACGTTCATGAACTCGGCCAGGAAGAACAGCGCGAAGCGGATCGAGCTGTACTCGGTGTTGAAGCCGCCGACGAGCTCCTGTTCCGCTTCGACCAGGTCGAAGGGCGGACGGTTGAGCTCGGCGGTCATCGAGATGAGGAAGATGACGAACGGGATGAAGCCGGTCGACACGATGTGCCAGTTGACGACGCCGTCCTGGCTGGCGACGATGCCCGATGTCGTGAGCGTGCCCGCCATCAGCAGCACGGTGGCGAGGCTGAGGCCGAGTGCTGCTTCGTACGAGATCATCTGGGCCGACGCGCGCACCGAGCCGAGCAGACGGGTACTTCGACCCCGATGCCCAGCCGGCGAGCATGATGCCGTACACGCCGATCGAGCTCAGGGCCAGGACGATCAGGATGCCCATCGGCGGCGTCGATCAGCTGGATGCGGGTCGTGTAGCCGCCCCACTCGACGGTGCCGTCGTTGCCGTTGGTGAAGTCGCCGCCCAACGGGATCACCGACCACACGAGGAAGGCGGGGACGAACGCCAGGAACGGGGCGAGCCGGAACACCCACTTGTCGGCCTTGTCCGGCAGGAGGTCCTCTTTGAAGAACAGCTTGGTGCCGTCGGCGAGGGTCTGGAGCAGACCGAACGGTCCGGCCTTGTTCGGCCCGACGCGGTTCTGCATGCCCGATACGATCTTGCGTTCGAACCAGACCATCAGCATCGTGCCGACGAGACCGATGATGAAGATCGCGAGCACCTTGCCGGCGACGATCGTCAGCGCCTGCCACCACCAGTCGTCGGTGTCCAGCAACGGATCCGCCGCCAACAACGACGCAACAACCGTCATCGAACAACCACTGCGTCTCGAGACGACGCAATGTCCCGGTGGGGGTGGTGTGGAGGGGGCGCTCCGCGATCCCCCTCCACCATCGCCGATTCGGCTTGCCGTGAGGCGATCACAGCTGGGCGCGGCGAAGCCGCACGAATGAACTCGTGGGAACGGAGGGAGCGCAGCGACCGAGAGACCACGACAGCCATCACAATCGCTCGACCCGCACATCGGTGACGGCGGCGTCGGCGTCGACGATCTCGGTGATGTCGGCACCGGCCTGGTTGAACGGCGCCCAGATGGTGCCGCGCTGCACGGTGTCGTCGGCGACGAGGGGCATCACGACCGACCCCTTGGCGCTGATCAACCTCACCTCGGCGCCCTCGGCCTCGCCGACCCGAACGAGGTCGGCCGAGTGGATGTGGGCACCGGCTCCGATCGGCAACCGGGCGAGCGACGGCGACATCGACGTCTGCACGGCGCGATCGTAGAGCTTGCGGCTCACCACCAGGCGGTAGTCGTAGCCACTCGGATGGGCCTCCGAGGCCGTGGGCCTCGACAGTTCGCCGTCGAAGCCGACGGCGAGCACACCTTCGCTGCTCGCGTCGACCGCCTCGGCGGTCGCGTCGGCGTAGGCCGGCACGTGGGCAGCGATCGCCGCGGTCACGTCGTCGTGTGACGCGAACCCCAGGTCGTGGCCCAGGTGCACGGCCAGGTCGGCCGCGATCATCCAGTCGGGGCGAGCGGTGCCGTGGGCGGTGACCTTCTGGTTGACCCGCGAGACCCGGCCTTCGAGGTTCGTCGTCGTTCCTGTCTGCTCACCGAACGCGGCCGCCGCGAGCACCACGTCGGCCTGCTGTGTCGACTCGGACATGAACGTGTCGACCGAGATGATGCGGCGAGCGCCGGTGAGCGCCCGGCGGGCGAGATCGGCGTCGGGGCAGTCGTTGATCGGGTCGGCTCCCAACAGCACCAGCACGTCGAGCCTGCCGTCCGCCGCGGCTCGCAGCGTGGAGATCGCTCCGTTGTCGGAGCCGTCGGGCGCAAGGCCCAACTGCAGGGCGCCGACGACGTTGCCCCGCCGAAGTGCGGGGAGCACTCGGGCGTCGGGGACGGCATCGAGCACGGCCTGCACGGCGGCGAGTGCGGTCGATTCGGAGACCGCGAGATTGCTGCGCCCGGCGACCACGACGACGTCGCCCGATGCGAGCTGTTCGGCGACGGCGTCGGCAGCGAGTGTCTTCGCGATCTCGCCCGGCGCACCGCCCGGCGCATGGCGAACCGAACGCCACGCGTAGCGGGTCAACCCGGTGGTCTGCGACGAGAACTCGATCAGCTTGGTCCGTCCCTGTTCGACCGCGTCGCGCAGTCGGAGGTACAGCACCGGCAGCTCTTCTTTGAGGTCGGGGCCGACCAGGACGACGGTGGCGGCGTTCGCCGCCGACTCGATGGTCGCCCGCGGCACGCTGAGCACATCGGCCGGGAGGCCGTCACCGACCTGGGCATCACGGCGGCCGATGCCCACGGCGTCTGCCAGCGCGGCCCACGCGAACGCATCCTCGTTGGTGCCGCGGGCCCCGCCGATCAGCCCGATCGAGGGCTCACCGTCGACGGGGGCCGCGTCCGCGAGCAACTGGGCCGCGATCGACATCGCGCTGTTCCACGAGGTCTCGGTCAGACCGGCCTCGCCGCGCACCATCGGGTTCGCGATGCGATGGTCGGATTCGAGCGCCTCGAAGTTGAACCGGCCCCGGTCGCAGAGCCAGCCCCAGTTCACCGACTCGACGTCGACGCCCTGGAAGCGCAACAGCTCGTCGCGGCTCGAGTGCACCGAGATGCGACATCCGACCGAACAGGTGGTGCAGGTCGACTCGACCTGCTCGAGATCCCACGGCCTCGCCTTGAACCGATAGGGCTTCGCCGTGAGTGCGCCCACCGGGCAGATCTGGACGGTGTTGCCCGAGAAGTACGACGAGAACGGCTCGTCGGGGAACGTGTTGACCTGCGTGGCGTTGCCACGGTCGATGAAGTGGATCAGCTTGTCGCCGGCGACCTCGTCCGCGAACCGCGTGCACCGGTCGCAGAGGATGCAACGCTCCCGGTCGAGCAGCACGTTGTCGCTGATCGGGATCGGTTTCGCGTAGTGCCGCTTCTGCTCGACGTATCGGCTCTCGCCCGGGCCGTGGCTGAATGCCTGGTCCTGGAGCGGGCATTCGCCACCCTTGTCGCAGACCGGACAGTCGAGCGGGTGGTTGGCGAGGAGCAGCTCGATCATGCCCTCTTGCGCCCGCTTCGCCTTCGGCGACTCGGTCTCGACCTGCATCTCGGGGGACACCGTGATCATGCACGACGGCTGCAGCATCGGGCCGCGGCCGGTGTCGACCTCGACCATGCACTGGCGGCACATGCCGACCGAGCTCATGCGCGGGTGGTAGCAGAACCGGGGGATGTACTCACCGTGTCGCTCGGCCGCGGCGATCAGCAACTCACCACGTCGGGCGACGACCTGGCGCCCGTTGAGCGTGATCGGCACGGCGTTCGGGTCGGGTTCGGGGTCGGGGTCGGCCTCCACGTCGGCGACCGGGTCGGTCGGCTCGACCTCGGCGTCGGTCACCACGACGTCGTCGGGCGCGTCCGTCGTGTCGGGCTCGGGCAGGTCGTCGTTCGCGGCGTCGTTCGGGGTGTCGTCGCTCACGTCTCACCTCCGGCCGGCGCTGCGGTGACCGGGATCATCGTCCGGACCTCGCGGGTGGTCACGCGTGCCTCGAACTCCTCGGGGAACAAGGTCAGCGCCGAGTGGACCGGAACGTACGCCGACGGGCCGACGAAGCAGATCGTCGTCATCTGGTACGGGAACGGGCGCGCTTCGAGGTCGAGTCGTGCGCTCGCCGCGTGGGGCATCTCACCCGGGCAGATCGTCGCTCCGACTTCACGGATGGTGTCGAGATCGGCGTCGGTGCCGTCTCCGGCGACGATGCGTTCGAGGATCCGGTAGAGCCAGGTGCCGCCCTCGCGGCACGGCACACACTTGCCGCACGACTCGTGGGCGTAGAACTTCACCAGCGTCAACGCCGCAGCCGGGATGTCGGTGGTGGAGTCCATCACCATCACCGCGCCCGAACCGAGCATCGAGCCGGCCTGCCCGGCCTCCCTGCCCTCGAAGGGGATGTCGAGCTGGTCGGGCAGGAACCACGGGGCCGAGCCGCCGCCGGGCACGAAGGCCTTCAGGTCGTTGTCGTCCCGGATGCCCTGGGCGAACTCGTCCCCGTAGAGCAGGTCGCGGAACGTCGTCGAACCGTTGACGATCTCGTACACGCCCGGCCGCTTGACGTGCCCCGAGACCGCGATCATGCGGGTGCCGGGAGAGGTCTCGGTACCGATCGCCGTGTAGGCCGCCGAACCGTTGTTGGCGATGAACGGCAGGTTCGCCAGGGTCTCGACGTTGTTGACGATCGTGGGCTTGCCGTACAGGCCGACCGCAGCCGGGAAGAACGGCGGCTTGAGGCGCGGCATGCCGCGCTCTCCCTCGAGCGACTCGATCAGTGCGGTCTCCTCGCCGACGACGTAGGCGCCGGCGCCCCAATGGAGCACGATGTCGACGCTGAAGTCGGTGCCGAGGACGTTCTTGCCGACGTAGCCGTTGTCGTAGGCCTCGTCGAGTGCGGTCGCGATGCGTTCCTGGGCGAGCGCCATCTCGCCGCGGACGTAGAGGAAACATTGACTGAGCCCGGTCGCGTAGCAGGCGATCAGGCAGCCCTCGATCAACTGGTGCGGATCGAGCTCCATGAGCAAGCGGTCCTTGTACGTGCCGGGCTCCGACTCGTCACCGTTCACCACGAGATAGCGCGGCCAGACCCCCTGGGGTGTGAAGCCCCACTTCACGCCGGCCGGGAAGCCGGCGCCGCCGCGGCCGAGCAACGTCGAGTTGCGGACCTCGGTGTGGACGTCGCCGGGCGCCGAGTCGAGCGCCTTGCGCAGGCCCTCGTACCCGCCGGTCGACAGGTAGCGATCGAGCGTGTACGAGTCCTCGTACCGGAATCGCGAGGTGACGATCTGCGGACGATCGCCGTCGTCGTAGTACCCCGCCGCCCACGCGTAGGGGTACGGCGTGGTCACGACGACTCCTCACTGATCGTGATCCAGGCGGGCGCGCCGTCGACGTCGTCGGGGTGAACGGCACCGACCGCCTTGTCGGCGGGGATCGTCTGGCGGTTGCGGCCGAGTGTTCCGTGCGGGGGGACGTCGCCGTCGAGTCGGCCGTTCGCGAGGTCGTCGATCAGCTGATCGAAGTCGTCGGGCGTCACCCGGAACCGGTGGCGGTAGTTGACCTGCAGGGTCGGTGCCTCGGTGCACGCGGCCTGACACTCGGCGTGTTGCAGCGTGAACATCCCGTCGGGCGTGGTGCTGCCGGCCTTGATCCCGAGCCTGTGCTCGGCGTGGTGCATCAGGTCGTTCGCTCCCACGAGCGCACACGACATCGTGCCGCACATGTTGATGAGGTACTTCCCGGTCGGCTCGAAGCGGAACATCTCGTAGAAGCTCGCCGTGCCGTAGACCTCGGCGGGCGTGACGTCGATCAACTCAGCGACGTGGCGCATCGCCTCGTCGGTCACGTATCCGTTCTGCTCTTGCGACAGGTGCACGAGCGGGATCAACGCCGACTTCTTCTTCGGGTACCGAGCGATGATCTCGCGGGCGAGCGCGGCGTTCTGATCGGTCAGTCTGCTCACGACGTCACCCCGGTCGGCGTGCCCGCCCCGCATGTGGCACGCGCCTTCGGCCCAGATGCGCCAGACGTGTCCGCTCCAGGGGCGGCGAAGCCGGCCCGGTCCCCTTGGAACGGCAACCCACTGCGCTTTCTCGAACGAACGAAAGCCGTCATCGGTCGACGTCTCCGAGGACAGGGTCGACGCTGGAGATCACGGCGACGGCGTCGGCGACGAGGCCGCCGCGCATCATGTGCGGGAGGCACTGGATGTTCGCGAAGCTCGGCGCCCGCACGTGCATCCGGTACGGGGTCGGCGAACCATCGGATGCGATGTAGCAGCCGATCTCGCCGCGCGGTGACTCGATGCCGACGTAGACCTCGCCCTCGGGCACCTTGAAGCCCTCGGTGAAGATCTTGAAGTGGTGGATCAGGGCTTCCATCGACTCGTCGATGCGGGCCCGAGGCGGCGGCGTGACCTTCTTGTCCTGGATGCGGTAGTCGCCCTCGGGCATCCGGTCGAGGATCTGACGGACGATCTTCATCGACTCGCGTATCTCGTTGAGGCGGATCGCGTACCGGTCGAACGAGTCGCCGTACGACCCGACGATCACGTCGAAGTCCATCTCGTCGTAGCGCAGGTACGGCATGTCGCGGCGGAGGTCCCAGGCGACACCGGTGGATCG
Source organism: uncultured Acidimicrobiaceae bacterium (assembly GCA_963827775.1). Classification (GTDB taxonomy): domain Bacteria; phylum Actinomycetota; class Acidimicrobiia; order Acidimicrobiales; family Ilumatobacteraceae; genus Ilumatobacter. The sequence continues at coordinate 249,182 of CAWHCI010000005.1, forward strand.
CAGGATCGGGCCGCACGCACCGAGGGCGATCGCCTCGTCGGGGGTGATGACGCCGACGCCCTGCAACCGCTCGCGCCAGATCGGCTGCCCGGTCATGAGGATGTCGTACTCCTCGAGCCGCTCGGGGATCAGGTCGAGCAGGCGCAGCACGTCGTCGCGCCAGCCCGCGGGCAGGTCGGCGGCGACACCGCCGGGCCGGATGAAGTTGTGGTTCATGCGCAGGCCGGTGACCTTCTGGAAGAACCGCAGCACCTCTTCGTGTTCGCGCCAGCCGTAGATCATCATCGACACGGCCCCGAGGTCCATGCCGTTCGTGGCCATGAACAGCAGGTGCGACGACATGCGGTTGAGCTCGGCGAGCAGCATGCGCATCCACACCGCTCGCTCGGGGATGTCGCCGTCGATCCCGAGCAGCTTCTCGGTGGCCATCGAGAACGCGAGCTCGTTCGCGATCGGGCTGAGGTAGTCCATGCGCGTGACGTTGGTGCCGCCCTGCATGAACGTGAGCTGCTCGCCCGTCTTCTCCATGCCCGTGTGCAGGTAACCGATGATCGGCTTGCAGCGCAGGACGGTCTCGCCCTGGAGCTCGAGCATCAGCCGGAGCACGCCGTGCGTCGACGGGTGCTGCGGACCCATGTTGATGATCATCGTCTGCTCGTCGTCGGGGTCCTCGGGCAGATCGCCGAGCTGCGCCGCTTCGGCCTCGCTCATGCGCAGCACCGACCCGACCTCTCGCAGCAGCTCGCGCGGCCCGAGGGCCGAACGCGGCTTCATCTCCTGCGCGCCCTCGGACGTCTGCACGGGAACCGGCGACGTTCGCGATCGCGAGGCCATCATGAATGACTTCCCTTGAACTGCACGGGGATCTGGCCGACCTCGAAGTCCTTCCGGAGCGGATGGCCGACCCAATCCTCGGGCATGAGGATGCGCGTCATGTCGGGATGGTCGGCGAACGTGACGCCGAACATGTCGTAGGTCTCGCGCTCGTACGCCTCGCTGCCCGGGTGTACGTCGAAGAGCGACGGCAACGTCGCATCGGATTCGGGCACCTGGACCCGAATCCGGAGCCGACGGCGGTGGGCGATGTCGAGCAGGTTCACGACCACCTCGAACCGCTCGGGCTCGACCCCGGCCGGCAGAGGTCGGTGCAGGTACTCGAGGTAGTCGACCCCGCACAGGTCGATGACCATCGTGTATCCGTCGTCGGCGAGTTGCTTGACCACGTCGACGTACTGCTCGCGCGTCGGGGTGGAGGACGGTCTGGCCATGGCTGTCGGCGACGGGGCACCCGAACGTGTTCGACACGTCGGCGCCGTCGGCCGATCCGTCGTCGGCCGCGAGGGTGGTGTCGTCGGTCACGTCGCTCATGTCACTTGGTGCCGAGCAGGACGGGGGTCGACGTTGCGGCGATCTCCTCGATGTGGATGTTGGCGCCCGACCCGGTTTCGTCTCGGCGGCGCATGATCTCGCCGTCCTCGATCTTCTGGTGCAGGGTCTCGATCGCGTGGATCAGCGTCTCGGGCGTCGGCGGGCAGCCCGGTGCGTACACGTCGACCGGAACGACCTGGTCGACGCCCTGCACGATCGCGTAGTTGTTGAACATCCCACCCGAGCTGGCGCACACACCCATCGAGATGACCCACTTCGGCTCCATCATCTGGTCGTAGACCTGACGCAGGACGGGGGCCATCTTCTGGCTGACGCGACCGGCGACGATCATGATGTCGGCCTGCCGCGGCGACGCCCGGAACACCTCCATGCCGAAACGCGACATGTCGTAGTGGGCGGCGCCCGTGGCCATCATCTCGATCGCGCAGCACGCCAGGCCGAACGATGCCGGCCACGACGACCGCGACCGCGACCACTTGATCAGGTCTTCGAGGCGGCCGGTGATGGCGTTGTGGCTGAGCCCGCCGATCCCATCGGCGAGCACATCATCGATGACTCCCACGGCGGCCTCCTATGCAGCTTCGATCTCGGTGGACGGATCGAGGTCGAATCGGCCCTCGAGCCCGACACGACGAATCGTGGCCGACGAGTCCCGCTCGGGCGACACCATCGCAGCGTCGTGCTCGAGACTGCGGTAGCCGTGCATCGGGCCCCACTCGAGTCCGCCGCGTGCGACCTCGTACACGAACGTGAGGAAGAAGATCGCCGAGAACAGCACGATCGACCAGAACCCGAAGGCGCCGAGCGTTCCGGCGTCGACGGCGTAGGGATACAGGAAGATGATCTCGATGTCGAACATGATGAACAGCATCGCCACGATGTAGAAGCTGACGGGAAACCGGTCGGGTGGCTCGCGACTCGGCACGATGCCGCACTCGTACGGGGCCTCCTTGGCCGCGGACGGCCGTCTCGGTGCGAGCAGGCGTGACGCGACGAAGCTGAGCCCGCCGAACACGATCGCCAGGAGCATCAGCACGACGAGCGGCAGGTACTGGCCCATCGTCAGCCCTGCTCCAGCGCCTTCCGGGCGCGGTTCTCCGCCACGAACCGGTCGCGGCGATGCAGGAGCCAACACAGCACCAGGAACATCAGCGTCGAACCGATCGTGATGTACGCGGCAGGTTCGCGGAGCGAGCCGAGGTCGCGGATCATGTAGACATACTGGCGGGGTTGCGCCTCGTCGACCACGGGTGCGATCGGGGCACGGCCCTCCTCGACTCGTTGGTCTTCGTACGGAGCGACCTCGACGAGCGTGTAGTACGGCTTGTGGAAGAACGCGATCTGATCGAACTCGCCGTTCGGGCCGAGCTTCGGATAGGCCGACTCGGCGGGCGGGTCGACCTCGTACACCGCGGTCACACCGAACTCTCCCGGCTCGAAGGCGCCTTCTTCCTCGAGGAACACCCCGGCGGACGCGACCGCCTGACCGAATTCGGGCGCCGATTCGGCGACCTGTTCCCAGCCCTGGGCATCGAGTTGCGACCGCACGGCGTCGGCGGCGGCTGCCGGCTCGGTCTCGGAGGTCACGGTCACCGGCTCCTCGAGCACGCCCGCCTGGAACAGCAGATCGACCTCCTGGATCACGGTACGGCCCGGCACCTGCTGCCACTCGGGCAGCTCGCCCCTGAGGCCGATGCCGTACATCCACCAGACCATGCCCATGAGCGCCATCCAGCCCACGAGGCCGGCGAACGCAACGAGGAACCCGAGTCGGGCCCCGAGGTTCGTGCCGAGGATCAGGTAAACCGACCCCATCCACACGGCGGCACCCAAGAGGACGGTGAGGATGCCCCGCAGTTCGGGTTCCCAGTTGATGGCGAGCAGCGTGGCAGTCATCACAAGCTCCGCACGTATTCGACGATGGCTTCGATCTGCGCGTCGGTGAGCATCGAACCGAAGCCCGGCATGCGACCGCTGCCCTGACCCTGGATGCCGTACTGCTGACCGAGGACGGAGCCGTTGGCGATGAAGTCGATCATGTCGTCCTGGTTCGGGAACGCGCTGGCGGCCTTGCCGCCGCGCAGGTTCCAACCGAACGCACCCTGACCGGTGACGCCGGGGTCACCCCAGCTCCAACCCGGCGTGTGACAGCGTGCGCAGCTGTACGCGCCGCTCGCGAGATCGAGGTTGTACAACGCCTCGCCGTACGAGCCGTACGTACCGTCCTCGACCGACGCGAGCGCCAACGCATCGATGTCGTCTTGGATCGACGCCGGCAGGTGACCCGACGGGCAGCTCAACGGATCGTCCTCACCCTCGCCGCAGTCCTCGCGAGGGATCTGGATCGACCGCATGTACGAGATGAGCGTGTCGATCTGCTGATCGTTCATCGGACCGCCGCCCTCGAGCCCCCACGGAGACATCGGCGAGAACGGTCGGCCGTACACGAGGATGAACCGGACCTCGTCCTCGCTGAACCGGTAGAAGATCGTGTTGACCGCCGGAGCGGCCCAACTCACGGCCGTGACCTCGCCGGTGGCCGGGTCGGTCAGGTTGTACGGCGCGGCGCCGCCGCCACCGTTCATGCCACCGTGGCAGCCGGCGCAGTTGAAGCCGCCGTCCGCGGTGGGGGCGAACAGGTTCGAGCCCCACTCGATGAACTGCTCCTCCTTTGCGTCGGTCGCGCCGGCCAGGCGCGAGGGCTCGAGGATCCAGTACAGGGGGAGCCCGATCACGATGATCACGAGCAGGATCACACCGATCCCCAGGACGCGGGTCAGGCGAGGGCCTTCGAGTTCTTCGTCGTCGTAGTACGGCTTGCGGTTGGCCGCCATCTCGACTTCGGAACCCAGTTCGTCACGCGACTGACGCAGGTTCAAGACGGCGTAGACGACCCAGCCGCCGAGAATGATCGCGAAGAGCAGCCACGCGATCGATGTGGAGGTGAGTGCGAGCATCAGGTGTGTTCTACTCCGTCAGGAAGTCTCGGGGGAAACGGACATCAGTGATCGGACGCTCCGACGCAGTTCGGCCCCTCGGCCTCTTGGCCGGTGGTGTTCGTACCGATCGGCGCGCCCTGCACGATCGTGCCCGTGTCGACGGTGACCTCGCCGGCGGCGGAGAACTCGAGCGGGAAGTGGTCCATGCCACGCGGCGCAGGGCCACCCTTCTTCTCGCCGACCCGGTTGTACTGCGACCCGTGGCAACCGCACTCGAACCACTGGCTCGACACGCACTGGGGAACACGGCACCCCAGGTGCGGGCACTTCTGCCAGCTCGCGATGAAGCCCTGGTTGATGCCCGGCAGCAGGCTCGAGGCGTACGCCTCCTCCGCCTTGGGGATGGCGTCGGCGGGGTACTCCGTGATCCAGGCACGCGCCTCGGGGGCGTAGAAGAAACCGTTGCCGGTGCGGATGCCGGCACGGATGTCGTCGAGCCGGCCGACGGGGACCTTGCCGCCGAAGCCGCCCGTCTTGGTCGGCCAGAGGAAGGCGACGAAGCTCGCAGCCGAGAACGTGCCGATCCCGGCCGCCATGAGGCCGATCGTGGCACGATTGAAGAACTGGCGGCGGCTGACGCCGAGCGCCTCCTCGTCGGGCGGGGTCCACGGGGCCAGACCCGTGTCGTCGCTGACGGGAGCGAGCCCGACACCGACCGACCGGCGAGCCTCGGCAGCTTCGGCCTCGATCTCGGCGCCACTGGTGGCACCGACGTCGACGGTGGCTTCTTGGCGGGCGGCCGCGTCGCGTCGGACGGTCTCGGCACTCAGTGCACCGGCACCTCGGACGTCGGAGCGGCGGGCCAGGGTGAGGAACGCGAGCGCGCCGAGGACGACCGCGGCGGCGATGGCGATGATGATGACGGCAGTTGCACTCATGAAATTGCCTCCTTTATCTCACGTAACGATCCGAAGCTGCCGTTCGGATCCACTTCCCACGAAGATTTCTGATCTGTTCACGCATCACAGCTCGAAGAACAGGCCGTCTTCCCATGGCAGGGTGAAGTTGAAACCGGGACCCCGGAAGAACGAGCCGATCATCACCAGCACCGCCCAGAACATCAGGTGCACGGTCATGAGCGAGATCGCGAACTTGCGGTCCTCGGGCTTGTTCGACGGGTTCTTGTCGATGTACGGCGCGAAGATCAACACGATCAGGCCGACACCCGGAATGGTCACGCCGGCGACCATCGGGTGGAACATGGTGAGCAGTTCCTGCAGACCCAGGAAGTACCAGGGCGCCTTCGACGGGTTGGGTGTCTGGTTGTTGTTCGCGAGCTGGAGCAGCGGTGCGTTGACCCAGATCGAGAACAGGAACGTGAACACAGTGCACGCCAGCGCGGCGACGAACTCCGCCGCGAGCAGGTGCGGCCATGTGTGGACCTTGTCGACGGGTTGGGCCTTGACGTCTTGGATCGACCCGGACTTGACGACCGTGAGCAGACGCTGGGTGTGGCCACCGGGGCCGGCGCCGATCGGGACGCCGCCACCGGTCGGCGTGGCCTGCACGACGGACGCGACCTTGTCAGCGACCGCCACCCCGCCACCACCGGAGGCTTCGGCGTCGCCGCCCTCGGACTTGGCCTTGGCGGCCTTGCTCCGCTGCAGCAGGTGTTCGGGGATCCGTGAGTCACCGGCCGGTTCGGCGGCCGGCTCGCTGGCGGAGCCCGCGTCGGCCGCGGGTTCGGCCGCGGCGGACTTCTCGCGCGCTTCCTTGGCCCGCTTCAGGAGATGCTCTGGGATCTCAGTCATGGTGCTCCATCCGATGCGTGGATCGCGGGGGTGCGCTCATCATCACAACGGCCCACTGATGCCGCCGTCCTTCCTGACCCTCCAGAAGTGGACGGCCATGAAGATGACGGTGATGAACGGGAAGAACAGCACGTGCAGCACGTACCATCGAAGCAGGGTCTCGGAGCCGATCTCGGCACCGCCCAGGAGGACGAATCTGACGTCCTGGCCGAAGACGGGCGTGTACCCCATCATGTTGGTCCCCACAGCCACGGCCCAGAGAGCGAGCTGGTCCCACGGCAGCAGGTAGCCGGTGAAGGACAGCAGCAGCGTCATCTTGAGCAGGATCACGCCGATCACCCAATTGAACTCACGCGGGGGCTTGTAGGCGCCGTGGTAGAAGACGCGAGCCATGTGTAAGAAGACGGTGAGCACCATCAGGTGGGCACCCCATCTGTGCATGTTTCTGACGAGCAGACCGAACGTGACCGACGTCTGCAGGTTCGAGATGTCGTCCCACGCCGCCGTCGCCTCGGGACGGTAGAAGAACATCAGGAAGATGCCGGTCACCGTCAACAGGATGAACAGGAAGAAGCTCAGCCCGCCGAGGCACAGCGTGTAGCTGACCTTGACCGCGTGACGCTTCACCTTCACCGGGTGCAGGTGGTACAGCACCGAGTTCATGACCACGTAGGAGCGGTTGCGCGGGCTGTCGCTGTAGCCCTTGCGGAAGATCGAGCCCGGCCGGAAGATGCTCGACCAGACCTGACCGCCCTGGACGGAGTCGACCGCCTGCTGGGCTCGCTCCTTCGCGGTCGGCTTCGGGGTGTCGTCGATGATCTTCGCCATGACTACGCGTTCCCCGGGCACGCAGCCCGCGTCGGTCGCTGCTCTCGCTGGCGCTCGTTTGCTCGCATCTCGTCGCGCACTCCGCTGACTCGTCCGTGACGCTCGCTGGTCACGTGGGTGGATGGTGTGAGGTACTTCATGCTCAGAGCCTCATGCCGTAGCCGTAGCCGTGGCTGTTGGTCCGGGTGTGGAGGTCGCCGGCGGCCGTCGGCTGGCCGACTTTGCCGAGGATGATCACACCGGTGGGGCACCGATCCACGCACAGCGCGCAGCGGGTGCAGATGTCGTCGTCGATCGTGAACATGAAGGCATCGGACGGATCGAGGCCGGGCTGCTCGGTGCCCTCCGCCTCGACGACGGCACTGGTGCTGACCATGTGGATGCACTTCCACGGGCAGATGTCGACACAACCCTCGCACGCGATGCACTCCGACTGGTCGATGTGGATGAACTGCTTGGGCTTGACGGCCCGCGTCAGGTAGTCCGCGTCGACCTCCACCAACGAGTACTCGTCGGTGTACGGCATCATCGGGGGATTCGCGTCGGTCTTGGCCATCTCTATGCGTTCCCCGGCCACGCAGGCCGCTGCCGGCCGCTCGCTCGCTGGCGCTCGCTCGTTCGCATCTGCTCGCGCACCTCGACGACGTTGCTCTGGACAGCGGGAGAGACGATGCCCACGGCGGCCGTCGTCGCCGTCAGCGGCCACGCAGGCCGCTGCCGGCCGCTCGCTCGCTGGCGCTCGCTCGTTCGCATCTGCTCCCGCACCTCGACGACGTTGCTCTGGAGAGCAGACGAGACGATGCCCACGGCGGCCGTCGTCGCCGTCATGTCTTCCTCACCAGGGGGCGGCCGTAGGTGCTGGTCTCGAGTTCCTTCACGCCGGCGTCGTCGCCACGCTTCTGCCACCAGCTCCACATGTACAGCATCAGCCCGAAGAAGTAGACGTGGATGATGACCACGACGATGTCTCGGACCGCCTCGTACTGGAGCGTGATCGGGTTCCAGCCGCCGAGGGAGTCGGGCTTCAAGATGTCGAAGGGGCCGTAGATGATGTTGGTGCGGTCCCAGCCGAGGTCCTTATCGGCGTGGTCGATCCACTGGTGGGGCACCACACCGAACGCCAGGAACATGACACCGAAGACGTACACCGATCCGAGCATGGCCTCGCCCCACGAGAACGGCGTTCCCTTGGGGCGTCGCTTTCCGTAGGGGATCGCGACCAGGGTCAGGACGGTGGCGGCGATCAGCGACACGATGAACGCCGTGCTGACACCGGGTACCGCATACCCCTCCAGCGGGTTCCACCAGTTGAAGGCGATCATCTGGTTCGTCGTGCCCTTTCGTGTGACTCGGTGTGTCGTTCTCATCGGCTCCGCAGCTGACCGAGCGGTGTCGTCGGTCTCCCGCTCGGGAAGCCGACGAGCCACTCGTGACTGCCTGCACGAAGTCGTCGCTGTGCACTGTAGTCGCCCGGCTGTGCTGGGCGACATCCAGTCTGGCAGTCCAGTTTGGTCACTGCGGCAGGTTGTGCATAAGTGCACACGATCTCTCGGAGAAATTCGGGATTGGGCCGCTCCGGGCGTCTATCGTTCATAGCGTTCCCCGGCCACGCAGACCGCGGTGGCCGCTCACTCGCTGGCGCTCGTTCACTCGCACCGGAGACACAACTCGATGACTCGAAACCCCACTGCGTTCCCCGGCCCCTCATCTGCCACCCTCGCGACGGTCGGACCCGCAGAACGCCGGCGCTTCTTCACCCGTACCGGAGACACCACTCGATGACCGAAATCCCCGAACACCTTCTGAAGCGCAGCCGGGAACGTCGCTCCACGATCGGTGGCGGTGGCGACGACGGTGCCGCCGAGTCCACGCCCGCCGCGTCGGCCCCCGCGACCACCGGCGACGTCGGCGCCCGCCGCCGCGGCGCCGAGCGGACCACCCGAGCGGGCTGCAGCACCGGCGGCCTCGGAGCCCGAAGCGCCGGCACCCGACCTTCCCGTCGTCGCTGCCTACAAGTCGCGTCGCAAGGTGCCGTACTGGGCGATGGCTGCGCTGGCGTTGCTGCCGGTGTGGGCATTCATGTACGCGCGAGCGGTCACGACACAGGCCGAGGAGGCCGCCGGTCCACTGGCCGAGGGCGAGCTCATCTACGGCAACTGCGCGTCGTGCCACGGTGGCGCCGGTCAGGGCGTGGCCGGCCTCGGCTACCAGTTCTCCGAGGGCGAAGTGGTCCGCACCTACCCCAACATCGAGGACCACCTCCGGTTCGTCTACTGGGGCTCCGCCGAGTACGCGCTCGCAGGGATCGACATCGCAGGGGATCCCGAGCCGCGAGGGCGGGCCGCACATCACCGGCGCGCAAGGCGTCATGCCCGCCCAGGGTGCCGACGCCGGCGGTGCACTCACCGACTACGAGATCCTGGGCGTCGTCTGCCACGAGCGGTACACGCTCGGCGGAGCCGAGGAGATCGACGGGTTCGAGGAAGAGTTCGAGAAGTGGTGCTCCGAGGAGTCACCACTGTACGAAGCGCTCGAGTCCGGCGAGTCGCTGCTGACGCTCGAAGCGGTCGACGATTCGATCATCCCGATCGGTCAACCCGCCCCAGGTTCACCCGGGCAGGAGTGACGGCCCACCCGTCCGCCCGATCCGACGCACTCGTCGTCGGCGGGGGGCCGGCAGGGATCTCGACGGCGCTCGTCCTCGCCCGACTCGGCCATCGGGTCGTGGTGATCGAGCGTGAGCCGGCACCGACGCGCGGCCACACCGCCACGCTGCTCACGCCCCGTGCGCTCCGTGCGCTCGACCAACTCGACGTCGATCCGCCCGAGGGCAACCGGGTGCCGTCCGTGCGCCTGGCGACCGCGGAGACACTCGAGCACCGTCGACTGGCCCGACCACCCCGACCTGCCGAGACACGGCCTCGTCACCTCCGGGCTGCCGGGCGCGCTGACGACCGCCGCGACCGATGCCGGCGTGACGATGCTCGCCGGGCACCGTGCGACCGCACCGATCATCGACCGCGGGTTCGTCCGTGGCGCCGACGTGACCGCACCCGACGGCACCGAGTTCGAGGCCCGCGCCGAGTACACGGTCATCGCCGACGGCGCCAACAGCCAGTTCGGCCGGGCGCTCGGTACGTTTCGCGAGCCGACGTGGCCGTACGGGCTGGCCCACAGCGGATCGTTCCCGTCCGACGTCCACGCGTCGGCGACCGTCGAGCTCGTGCTCGACCTCCGCGACCGGTCCGGCACGCCGATCGCGGTCACGGTTGGATGTACCCCGCCGGTGACGGCACGATCACCGTCGGCGTCGTGATGATGTCGACCGTCGCCGTCGTTCCAGGTGGTCAATCCGGCCAACCTCTTCCAGCGGTTCGTCGACCGACCATCGCGACGCGTGGGCGATCACCGGCGGGCCGACTCGAACGACCGACCGGAGCCGGCTCCCCGTCGGCCTGTCGGTCGGCCCGTCGGCCGGCCCGACCTATCTTCTCGTCGGCGATGCCGTCGGCGCCGCCAATCCACTGTCTCGGACGGGCATCGAGGCCGCGCTCGAGACCGGCCGCGGTCGCCGCCGAGGTCCTCGACGAGGCGATCCGTACCGGCGACGCCGGCACATCTCCAGCGGTATCCGAAGTTGCTCGTCGATCGGTTCGGCACGTACTACAAGCTCGGCCGGCTCTCGACGCGCTTGCTCGGCCGCCCGGCCGTCGCCCGCCGGATCGAGCGGATCGTGACGCGACGCCGGTCGTTCGCCGAGGCCTACCTCCGCGTCACGACCGATGCTCTGCGCTCCGGTCCCCGCGTCGGGCCGCCCGAGGCCGCCTACCGCATCGGTCGGGCCATCAGCACGTTCGCACCCGACGCCTGAGCCGCGATCAGACCCGGTCAGGTCGCGGTGACGCCGTCGGAGCGTGACCACCGACAACGCGAGGATCACCGGGTAGATCTCGAGCCGTCCGAGCAGCATCTGCACCATGGTCACCCAGCGGGCGAACCGCGGGAGTTCGAGGAAGTCGTTCGTCGGGCCGACGTCGCCGAGACCCGGGCCGACGTTGCCGATGGCCGTTGCGGCGGCGGAGAACGACGTGATGAGGTCGGGCCCGGTCATCGCGATCGCCAACGCTCCGCCACCGAAGATCGCGAGCGCCAGGATGAGGAACCCGACGATCTTGTTCGCCGTTCGGTCGGGCATGATGCCGCCACCGACACGGACCGGACGCACGAGCCGCGGGTGGAGGTGCCGCAGCGCTTCACGGTGGGCGTAGCTCGCGACGGCGAGCACACGGATCAGCTTGATGCCGCCGGCGGTCGAACCCGCCATCGCACCGATCGGGAGCAGCAACAGGATCACGGCCTGGCGGCATCGGACCACGAACCGAAGTCCTCGGTCGCGTACCCGGTCGTCGACACGACCGTGAGCGTGGTGAAGATGCTGCCGCGGATCCGGTCGTGGATCGAACCGGACATCGTCCGACACCGCGAACAGCACGGTCGACACCGCGACGACGACCGCCACGTAGAGGTGGAACTCCTTCGATCGCAGGAGCGGGCCGGGCTGCCGCGAAGCAGACGGTAGATCAGGGTGAAGCTCGATGCCTGCCGATGAACATCGCGACGATGCAGATCCACTCGATCGCCGCCGAGTCGAAGTGGCCGAGTGAACTGTTGTACGGCGAGAATCCACCCGTCGACACCGTGGTGAAGCTGTGCGCCACACCGTCGTACAGGTTCATGCCGGCGACGATGTAGGCGATCGCGAGCACGATCGTGAAGCCGATGTAGACCGCCCACAGACGTCGCGCCGTCTGTCGGACGCGCGGCGTCAGACGCTCGCCGGTCGGACCCGGCGCCTCGGCCTCGAGCAGGCTCATCCCGCCCGAGCCGACGGTCGGCAACACGGCGACGACCAAGCACGATGACTCCCATGCCGCCCATCCACTGGGTGATCGAGCGCCAGAAGAGGATGCCGGGGCCGAGGCCCTCGATCGGGCGCAACACGGTGGCGCCCGTCGTGGTGAATCCCGAGATCGACTCGAACAGCGCGTCGTCGACCGCGGTGATCGAACCGGTCAGCACGTAGGGCAGTGCGCCGACGATCGCGAGCACGACCCACGCCAACGTGACGGTCACGAACACGTCGAGGATGCGGATCTGCCGTGGGAGCGTGGTGCGCTGCCAGAGCACGTACCCGACGACCCCGACGACGACCCCGATCGCCGCCATCACCACCACGTCGTCACCACCGTGAGTACGTCGACGACGCCCGAACCGGCGATCCCGGCACCGGCGACCGCCAGCGTCAGACCGATGATGTGTCCGATCAGCGTCTCGCGTGAATCGGCCCAACGCTCCTGCAGGTCGCCGCGGAGCGACCCCATCATGCGTTCGGACATCAGACGGCTCCCGTCACGCGCCGAACACCCGACGAATCTCGGCGAGGGCCGTCGGTCGGGCGAACAGGACGACGCTCTCGCCGGCGTGCAGCTGGGTGTTGCCGCGCACGATCTCGGTCGAGCCGTCCTCGCGCACCACGGCGCCGAGCAGGACCGACCTCCGGACAGTGGAGGTCGCGGACGAGCGCACCGTCGCCAGGACTGCCGGCCTCGATCACGAACTCGTCGACCTCGACGTCGCTGTCGAGGAACGTCGCGACCGACGACGTCCCGCCTCGGAGCTGCTGCAGCACGGCGTTCGCCGACGCGGTGCGCGGGCTGAGCGCGGCATCGATGCCGAACTGGCGCACCAGTGGCAGCAGCGCGAGCCGGTGGAGCACTGCGACCGTGAACGCCTCGTGGTTCTCGGCGGCCGCGAACGCGCACGCGAGCACGTTGGCCGTGTCCTCACCGGTCGCGGCGATGACGACGTCGGTCGTGGAGACCGACTCCTCGGTCAGCAGGTTGGTGTCGGTGATGTCGCCGTGCACGACGGTGACCCGCTGGAGCCGCTCGGCGAGCGCTTCGGCCCGCCCGGCGTCGCGTTCGACCAGCACGACGTCGGTGCTGCGCACCAATCGTTCGGCGACCCGTGCGCCCGACGGCTCCGCCTCCGAGCACCATCACCCGCCGCACCCGCTTGCCGACGGCGTCGAGCGCCTGCAGCACCTCTTGCTGCTTGCTCGCGTTGCACAGCACGCGCACGTGATCACCCGCCTCGACCTGGAGGTCACCGCGCGGGATGATCGTCTCGCCGTTCCGGGTCACCGCACCGAACAGGAAGCGCCACGTGTCGACCTGTCCGATGTCGGCCAGGCTGCGCCCGACCATCTCGGAGTCGGGACCGACCACCACGCCGAGCACCACGAGTTGACCGTCGGCCATCGGGTAGACCTCGTCGGCACCCGACACGCTCACCAGCCGGAGGATCTCCTCGGCGGTGTCGAAGTCGGGGTCGATCACGAGATCGGCCGCCATCAGCTCGCGCAGTTCGGCGCCGTCGGGTCCGCGGAGCTCGTCGGTCTGGAGGCGCACGACGGTCTGCTTCGCTCCGAGCTGCTTCGAGAGCGCCGATGCGATCAGGTTGACCTCGTCGTCCTGTGTGACCCCGGCCATCATCTCGGCCCGCTCGACCCCGGCGGTGCGAAGCACCGACGGGTGCGTGCCGCTCCCGATGACCGTCTGCACGTCGAGTTCCTCACCGAGTGCGCGGGCGATCACCTCGTTCTGCTCGATCACGACCACATCGTGGTGTTCCGCGCCCAGGCGCTCGGCGAGATACCACCCGACTTCTCCGGCTCCGACGATCACGACATGCACAGGACGGGGACGCTAGTTGCTCGGGGCGCTCAACCAACCTGTCTCGCGCGCGCGTCGCGACCGGCGCTCGCGGAGGATCGGAAGTTCAGCCGGTGGTGGTGCTGAGCACGGTGGCCAGCAACGCCGCAGGCGCCTCTCGCAACGCGTCGGCGGACGGGCTGTCGCCGAGGCCGTCGCAGGCGTTGACGGCGCGCCCGACGAAGTCACGTGCGGCGACGATCGCGCTCTCGATGCCCTCCTCGGAGCGGACGAGCGCGAGGGCCTGGTCTCGTTGGTCGGCGTCGAGCGGCTGGCCGAGCAGCGCCCGGAGCTCGTCGGCGGTCGAGCGACCGTTCGCCAGCGTGCGCAGCACGGGCAACGTGTACACACCCTCCTCGAGGTCGTGGCCCGTCGGCTTGCCGAGCTGTTCCTCGGTCGCGGTGAGGTCGAGCACGTCGTCGACGATCTGGAACACCATGCCGTACGCGTTGCCGTAGTCGGTGAGCGCGTCGATGGTCTCGCGGTCGTGGCCACTGACGATGCCACCGATCCGGGCGGCCGTGCCGTAGAGCGATGCCGTCTTGCCGTGGATCGACGCGAGATAGCTCTCCTCGGTGCGGCCGACGTCGTATGTGTGGCGCAGCTCCTCGATCTGCCCCTCGCACAGCCAGCCGATCGTGCGGGCCAGCAGCCCGGCGACCTCGGTGCCGAGCGACGCCGCGATCTCGGAGGCGCGCGACAGCAGGAAGTCGCCGGCGAGGATCGCCTGCAGGTTCCCCCATCGTGCGTTCACGGTCTCGACGCCGCGCCGGGTCTCGGCCTCGTCCATCACGTCGTCGTGGTAGAGCGAGCCCAGGTGGACGAGTTCGCATGCCACACCGCCCTGCACGACATCGTCGACGACGGGTTCGCCGGCGAGCCGACCCGCCACGACGGAGAGCACGGGACGGAGGCGTTTGCCGCCCGCCACGATCAGGTGCGATGCGATCTCGGTGAGATACGGATCCGACGTGATCACCGAGGCGCGCATGGCACCTTCGATCCGCTCACGATCGCCGTCCATTCCGGGAAGGGACAGCAACGGAGACGTCGCAAGACCGTCGGGCACGCTGGAAGGCTACGTGCAAATCGCCCGGATGGGGAATTCCCGGGCTGCTCGGCGGGAGATGTGACCTGGTCAGCGGGCGCGCTGCATCCGTTGGTGCAACAGCCAGTGCAGCTTGCGCCGGGCCCGACGTGCCGTGCTCCCCGCACGCGCGATCTCGGCGGCTCGCCGCCCGGCGTCCACGTTCCACGTCACGAGTGAGCGCACCTCCTCCATCAACGCGAGTGCATCCGAGCGATCGCCGACGCACGAGAGCTCGACGATGAACGGGGCGCCGCGCAGGTCGGTGGTGGCCACGAGCGGGTCGCCGACGCCGGGCCTGACGGCCCACCGGACGAACTCGGGCATCGCTTCGACGGCCTCGACTCCGCCGACGGACGCGATCAGGCCGACCTCCTCGGACACGCCGTACACGAGGACCGTGCGCGCCCGGTCGTAGGCCGTCCAGTCGATCGGTCCGGTGGCGACCGCGTTGATGCCCAAGTAGTCGTGCGCTGCGATCGCGTACGCGTCGGGCCGGCCCGGATGCAGGCGACTGATCGTGCGACCGCCTCCCTCGGACGGCAACCGGGCGCCGAGGTCGACCAGACACGGGCCCTCGTCGTCGACCTTGACCTCCAGATGGAACGGGCATCGCCGGAGGCCTGTCGCGGTCAGCAACCGGTCGGCGTAATCGACGAGTCGGTCGAACCTCGGGTCGGTCGTGGGGCAGAGCAGCTCACCGAGGTACACGGTCGGATACCCGTTGACCTCGGTGCGGACGTACTCGTACACCGCGAGGGACTCGACGTCACCCTCGCCGCGCACCTGTCCGTCGATGTGGTACTCGATCCCGCCGATGAACCCCTCGAGGATGAACGGACCGGATTCTCGATCGAGGTGCGCCCGAGCAGCGGCGAGATCATCGGCGCCGAACATCCCGATCGAGCGGTTGCCGAGGCCGTCGTTGGGCTTGAGCACGTAGCGCTCCGGGAGCGCGCCTGCGTTCAGGTCGTCGGCCGTGGCGATCAGGCGGCATTCGGGCACCCGGATCGTCGGGTCGATCTCGCGGAGATAGGTCTTCTGCTCGAACTTGTCGCGGAAGCGCCGCAGCGTCTCCGGCGAGTTCCAGCCGAGCCCGAGCAGTTCGCACAATTCGGCGGCGACCTCGACGGTGTCCTCGCGATAGGGCACCACTCCGCACACGTCGTACTCCCTGAGCTGCTCGACGACCGACGAGAGATCGTCCGGCTCCACGTCGATCGACGCCTCGATCAGATCGCTCGTGAGGATCGGGAAGTCGAGTTCGCCGTAGAACCGGTCCTTCGCGCTGGTGTAGAGGCAGATCGGCCTGATGCCGTAGTCGAGGTCGATCGTCCGGATGAACTGGACCGCATCGAGGTCGTACGGATCCTGGATCAGATAGGTGGTTCGTCGTTCCCCCACTCGTGACCCTCCCTTCGTCGCGGCCCCCGTCGTCGGGCCACGTCTCCAGTGTCGTCGATGCGACAACCGTCGTGTCGAAATTTCCGACGATCCGCCGCCACGGCCTCCGCCCGGTCGGAGCCAGAAATCGGTCGACCCGCCGGCGTGGCTGTCGTAACGTCGTGGACCTCGCTCGCGGCACGTGCCGCGGGTGGCCGCCGGCCGGCAGCGACGGATCGGCGGCGGGGCGGACGACAGGGGTGGGGCGAGGACACATGACGGTGACACCGATCGCGACGACGGCCTCGACGATGCGAACGGTCGCGTCGTGGGCAGTGTCAGCGTTGCATCGCTCGTCGGATGTCGTGCTCCACCGCGTCGTGCGGCCGGCGTACTTCCGGATCGAACACCGGGTCGACGTTCGGTTCGACGAGCGGGCCCGCATCGAGACCGTTCGCCGCGCGCACCTCGGCGAGCTGACGATCGAGAGCGGGAACACCGAGTTCGGCGACGACGAGGAGATCTACGTCGCCGTGCCCGTACTCGCGCTCGGTGCGATGGATCGGGTGCTCCCGCGCGAACTGCGCGACTTCGTGTTCGTCGACCTCGGTTCCGGGAAGGGACGGGTGCTCGTGTACGCGTCCGCACGACCGTTCCGCCGAATCGTCGGGGTCGAGTTCGCAGGCGAGTTGCACGAGATCGCGGCTGCGAACGTCGACACGGGCCGGCACCCACGCCGGCGGTGCGCCGACATCGAGGTGGTGCACCGCGACGCCGTGGCCTTCGACATTCCGGACGAGCCGTGCGTGTTCTTCCTGTTCAATCCGTTCGAGCGGTACGTGCTCGATCAGGTGGTCGACAACATCCGGGCCAGCCACGAGCGCAACCCGAGACCGATGTACGTCGTGTACCACAACCCCGTCTACGCAGCGGCATTCGAAGAGACCGGCCTGTTCGAAGAAGTCTGGTCCCGGAAACGGTCACGACGATCCGAGTGCTACGAGGTGATCGGTTATCGGACACGCGACGCCGCCGTCGCCGCTGATCGGGACGACGCGATGTTGCAGGTCGACGACGACCTCAGGGGAGGTCGATGACGGCCCGATAGAGTGACTACACGTATTCGCCACCACATCGAAAGGCGACACATGTTCGAACGCTTCACCGACCGGGCTCGCCGGGTCGTCGTCCTCGCTCAAGAGGAAGCGCGCCTACTGAACCACAGCTACATCGGCACCGAGCACATCCTGCTCGGGCTGATCCACGAAGGTGAGGGCGTTGCCGCCAAGGCACTCGAGTCCCTCTCGATCTCGCTCGAGGCCGTGCGCAACCAGGTCGAGGAGATCATCGGCCAGGGGGGTTCGTCACCGTCGGGTCACATCCCCTTCACGCCGCGTGCCAAGAAGGTGCTCGAACTGTCGCTCCGTGAGGCGCTGCAGCTCGGTCACAACTACATCGGCACCGAGCACATCCTGCTCGGGCTGATCCGCGAGGGCGAGGGCGTCGCAGCCCAGGTGCTCGTGAAGCTCGGCGCCGACCTGAGCCGGGTGCGCCAGCAGGTCATCCAACTGCTGTCCGGCTACCAGGGTCCTGCCGGTGGCAGCGGCGAGTCGGGTTCCGGCAGCCGCGGCAGTGGCGAGTCGGGTTCGGCCGGCGCGAGCGTCGGCGGCTCCAAGGGTGGTGACGACGAGAAGAACAGCCAGATCCTCGATCAATTCGGCCGCAACCTCACCCAGATGGCGCGCGAGCACAAGCTCGACCCCGTGATCGGGCGCAACCCGCGAGCTCGAACGGGTCATGCAGATCCTCTCGCGTCGCACCAAGAACAACCCGGTGCTCGTCGGCGAGCCGGGCGTCGGCAAGACCGCGATCGTCGAGGGTCTCGCCCAGATGATCGTCAACAACGACGTGCCCGACACGCTGCACGACAAGCAGCTCTACACGCTCGACCTCGGCGCACTCGTCGCCGGCTCGCGCTACCGCGGCGATTTCGAGGAACGCCTCAAGAAGGTGCTCAAGGAGATCAAGACCCGCGGCGACATCATCTTGTTCATCGACGAGATCCACACGCTCGTCGGTGCCGGTGCGGCCGAGGGTGCGATCGACGCGGCCTCGATCCTCAAGCCGATGCTCGCCCGCGGCGAGCTGCAGACCGTCGGCGCCACCACGCTCGACGAGTACCGCAAGCACGTCGAGAAGGACGCCGCGCTCGAGCGTCGCTTCCAGCCGGTCAAGGTCGAGGAGCCGACGCTCGCCCACACGATCGAGATCCTGAAGGGCATCCGCGACCAGTACGAGACGCACCACCGGGTCACGATCACCGACCAGGCGCTCGTGGCAGCGGCCAACCTCGCCGACCGCTACATCTCGCGACCGGCTTCCTGCCCGACAAGGCGATCGACCTGATCGACGAGGCCGGCTCCCGTCTGCGCATCAAGCGCATGCAGACCCCACCCGACCTGCGCGAGCTCGAGCGCAAGCTCGACGAGGTGCAGGAGGCCAAGAAGCGCGCGGTCGAAGAGCAGCAGTTCGAAGAGGCCGGTTCGCTTCGCGACCAGGAGAAGGCGCTGCTCGAGGAGAAGGCCGCGAAAGAGGTCGAGGTCAAGGCGACCGGCGTCGACCTGTTCGACGAGGTCGACGAAGAGGCCGTCGCCGAGGTGCTGTCGCTGTGGACCGGCATCCCGGTGTACAAGCTCACCGAGGAGGAGACCGAGCGTCTGCTCCACATGGAAGACGAGCTGCACAAGCGGATCATCGGCCAGGAGAACGCGGTCGCCGCCGTGTCGCAGTCGATCCGCCGCACCCGGGCCGGTCTGAAGGACCCGAAGCGCCCGAGCGGTTCGTTCATCTTCCTCGGCCCCACCGGTGTCGGCAAGACCGAGCTCGCCAAGACGCTCGCCGAGTTCCTGTTCGGCGACGACAGCTCGCTGATCACGCTCGACATGTCCGAGTACATGGAGAAGCACACGGTCAGCCGGCTCGTCGGCTCGCCCCCCGGCTACGTCGGGTACGAAGAGGGTGGCCAGCTCACCGAGGCCGTGCGCCGCAAGCCGTTCTCCGTCGTGCTGTTCGACGAGATCGAGAAGGCCCACGCCGACGTGTTCAACACGCTGCTGCAGATCCTCGAAGAGGGTCGCCTGACCGACGCGCAGGGTCGTTCGGTCGACTTCCGCAACACGGTGTTGATCATGACGTCGAACCTCGGCACCGCCGATCTCCGCAAGGCCAACGTCGGCTTCACCACCGGTGACTCGGCGATGAGCTACGAGCGGATGAAGGAGAAGGTCAACGACGCCCTCAAGGTGCACTTCCGACCCGAGTTCCTGAACCGCATCGACGAGACGATCGTGTTCCACGAGCACCCGCTCGAGGCCGTCGTCGAGATGGTCGACCTGATGCTCAAGCGTCTCGTCGGTCAGCTCGAGGGCCAGGGTCTCGGCATCGAGGTCACCCAGGCGGCGAAGGAGCATCTCGCCACCATCGGATACGACCCGCAGCTGGGTGCCCGCCCGCTCCGTCGGGCGATCCAACGCCAGATCGAAGACGTGCTGTCGGAGCGGATCCTCTACAAGACGTTCTCGGCCGGCGAGATCATCGTCGTCGACGTCGAGCCCGACCCGGAGGACGACACCCGCAAGGTGTTCACGTTCAACGCAGTCGAGGGCTTCGTGCCGCCGGCCGCGGTCGAACTCGCCACCACGGCGACCAACGACGACATCGCCAACACCGCCAAGCCCGACGAGACCTGAGTCCGGGCCGGCCGAGGTCGGTCAACTCTCGATCGGGAACCGATCGCAGGTCGCCCGATCCCGGTCGGCCGTCGACCCCCTCCCCGCGTTCGGATCGGGTGAGATGGCGACAACCGAGGAAGGAACGAGCATCGAGGATGCCGCGTTCGTCATCCCGAGCGCCCGACGACGAGCGCCCGACCGGTCCGGCGTCGTCGATCGCATGTCGGTCGACCTCGTGAATTCGCGGTCGGATTGACCGTGTACGCCGCCGGTCGGCTGCGATGATGGTGCGCCGTGACCCGCCGACTCGCACTCGTCCTCGTGAGCCTGCTCGTGCTCAGCGCGTGTCGGCTCGACGTGACCGTCGACGTCGTGATGGAGCCCGACGGCACGGGTGACGTGATCGTGGTGGCCGTGGCCGACGCCGAGCTGGTGGCTCAGGTGCCCGATCTCGTCGACGACCTCAGGCTCGAGGACGCGATCGCGAACGGTTGGGTCGTCGGCGGACCGTCGGAGGCCGCCGACGGCAGCGTGTCGATCACCCTGACGCACGACTTCACCTCCCACGTCGAGCTCGCGAACGTGCTCAACAGCATCGGCCCTCCGTTCACGCAGATGGCGGCCGCCCGCACGACCGAGGACGACCAGACCACGAACGCGGTCAACGGCGAGCTGCAGCTCGTGAACGGATATGCGGCGTTCGCCGACGCCGACCTCGTCGCCGCCGTCGGCGGACAACCGTTCGCCGAGGAGTTCGCGGCGACCGGAGCCGCCCCCGAGGACTCGATGTCGTTCACGTTCCGGGTCTCGCTCCCCGGTGAGCTCGTCTCGGCCGAGAACGGCACCGAGGTCGACGACGGTGTGATCGAGTTCGTCGCCCCGCTCGACGGGTCGTCGCTCAACGTGTTCACGGCGACCGTCCAGCGACCGGCGAGCGAGGGTGGCGCCTGGGCGGCCCCGCTGTCGACGGCAGCGTTCGTCGCACTCGTCGTCTGGGTGCTCCTGGCCGGCGCCTTCATCGCGTTCGTGGCCATCGCACGCGGCAACAAGCGCCGGCGCCGCGAACGAGCACTCCGCCACCTCGGATGACTCGCGCGACACGCTGACCAGGGGCCTTTCGCCCGTCGGCACGGGTGCACTCACCACTGTGACCGACGCAGCCATCACGCGCTGCCCCCGTGCTTGCGGGCGGCACCATACTGGAGTTGCGAGGGCGAGCTCCCGGTGATTCCGCCATCATCGGTCGAGATCGCCCTCGCACGTCGCGAGGAATCGACCGGGTGTCGGCCAACTCACCCAGATGACCCCGACCCGATAACGTCGACGACGTGACCGACTCCCCGCAGGACTCCCCGCCGGAGCACTCGAGCACCGATCCGACCCCGGAGCCACCCGACCTCGACGCGATCGAGCGCGACCTCGCCGCCGTAGAGGCAGCGCTGCCCCGCCTCGACGACGGCAGCTACTGGATCGACGAGGTGACCGGCGACGAGATTCCCGACGGCGTGCTCGCGGCCGATCCCGTCGCACGGCGAGCCTGAGGGGTCTGTCGTGGCGAGGCGAGCAGCATCGTTCGCCGTGGTCGCGGTCATGGTCGCCGCCGCGGCGGCAGCGACGACTCGCGTGAAGCGGGCCGTACCCGTGAGCCGCATCGGCCGGTCGGCGCGCGTGTGGCGGCTGTCCGCCCGCAACTCGGCGCGGTTCGCCGTGTCGAAGGTGCGCGGCGTCGGGTCGCCCGCCGAACGCCGGGCCGAGCTCGACACCAAGTTCGCCGTGCAGACCGCCGCCGACGTCGCCCGTGAGCTCGGCGAGATGAAGGGCGTGCTGATGAAGGCCGGCCAGATGATCAGCTTCATCTTCGAATCGTTGCCCGAGGAAGCCCAGGCGGCGCTCGCCACGCTGCAGGCCGACGCAGCCCCGATGGCGCCCAGTCTCGCGGCGGGCGTCGTGACCGACGAGCTCGGTGTGCCTCCCGAGCGGGCGTTTCTCGACTGGCAGGACCTGCCGGCGGCCGCAGCGAGCATCGGGCAGGTGCACCGGGCCGTCACCACCGACGGCCGGGATGTGGCGGTGAAGGTGCAGTACCCCGGCGTGCACGAGGCGATCGAGTCCGACCTCGATGCCGCGGAGGTCATGTACGGCATGTTCTCCTCGATGATGCTCAAGGGCCTCGACGCCAAGGGTCTCGTCGACGAGCTGCGGGATCGGATGCGAGAGGAGCTCGACTACCGGCTCGAAGCCCGCAACGCGATCCAGTTCGGTGAACTCTTCGCCGGGCATCCATGGGTTCGGGTCCCACGTGTGCTCCCCGATCTGTCGGGCGAGAAGGTGCTGACCACCGAGTGGGTCGAGGGCATGTCGTTCGAGGAGTTCCGCAACCATGCGAGCCGGGACACGAAGCAGCGCGCCGGCGAGGTCATCTGGCGCTTCGCGCAGTACGCGGTGGTGCAGCAGGGTGTGTTCAACGGCGACCCGCACCCGGGCAACTACATCTTCCACCACGACGGCAGCGTCACGTTCCTCGACTACGGGCTGGTCAAGCGCTGGTCGCCGGGCGAGTGGGAGACCCTCTCCCCCACGCTCGACGCAGTGATCGTGCACCGCGATCCGGAGTTGCTCGTGCGTGCGATGGAACACAGCGGGTTCCTCCGGCCCAACCACGGGCTCGAAGCCGGTCACGTGTTCGACTACGTCTCGAGCCCGTACGTGCCGTACCTCACCGACGAGTTCACGTTCACCCGGCAGTGGATGATCGACACGATCGCCAAGATCTTCGACGTGCAGGGGCCGCACGCCGACGTGATCGAGCACCTGAACGTGCCACCCAGTTTCGTGATCCTCGACCGGGTGGTGTGGGGCGTGAACGCGATCCTCGGCAAGCTCGAGGTCGGCGGCCCGTTCCGGGCGATGCTGCTCGAATACGTCGACGGCGGCGAGCCCGCCACCGACCTGGGTGCCGCGGAGGCCGTGTGGCGCCAGGGTGCCACGTCGTGAGTGCCGCGGGTGTCGGCATCGTCGAACTCGGCGACGTGTGTGCGGCGTTGCGTGCCCGCAGCCTCGACCTGTTCGAGGTGACCGGCGCCTGGGTGTTCGACACGACCGATGCGGCGCAGCAGCGCTGGTTCGCCGAGGCGTCGCATCGTCACGCGTGGCATGCCGAACTCTGGGCCGGGCGGTCACCCGTGATCCCGGTGATCGACCCAGATGCGCTCGTCGACCGGCATCGCCGGCAACCCGACGCCGTCGACATCGAACACCGTGCCGACGGCTACCGCGGGCGGCTCGATGAGCTCCTGGAGCATCTCGACGAGGTGGAGCGCCGCATCGTGGCGGAACTCGACCCGGCGACGATGCGGGCGATCACACTCACGCGCGCCGACCTGGTCGACCTGCGCTCCCGCTGATTCAGCGGAGACTGGCGAAGCTGCGCACCATCGGGCGCGTCGGGCCGATCGACGACACCAGGCCGGCCGGCGGCCAGTGATCGTCACGGCTGTAGGCCCAGTACTCGAACGGGTTCAGGTAGTACGCGCACGACTCGACGACCTTGGTGAACGGCTCGTCTCGGCGCCGTAGCGCCCACAGCCCGGCGCCACCGACGGCGCCGCCGACGGCCCACCCCGCGTAGAGCACCGGGTACAGCGGCCCGAATCCGCGGGCCTGCCACACGTGGACGTCCTCGTGATCGGTGACGAGGCGGGCACGACGCGGCGAGCGCAGGTCGCCGGCTCCGTTGACGACGTTGCCGAACGTGGTCGCGAACCGCTGTCGCACCTGGAAGCCACGTCCGTAGACGTGGCGGTTCTGCCGGCGGCTGAGCTCATCGGAGTAGCCGGGCTCGCCGCGGACCGTGCCGACGGCGTGAGCGACCAACGCCGACAAGGTCGTGGGCAGCGCCCAGGTGGAATCGAGCGCGAACGCCGCCGCACCCGTGACCGACGACCAGTCGTAGATGCCGCGCCATCCCGACACCACACCGTTGAGGCCTCCGACCAACGCGGCCGGAACGGCGACGGCCGACGAGCGAGCCGGCCGCGCCGCCGAGCGTGGCGCCGGCGACTCCGGCCGCCACCGCCTCACCGGCGCTGCGTGTGCTCACTGCTGGCGGAGCTTGGAGAGCAGCCGCAACATCTCGAGGTACAGCCACACGATGGTGACGAGCAGGCCGAAGGCCGCGACCCACTCGAAGTTCTTGTCGAGCTGCTGCTTCGCGCCCCGTTCGATGAAGTCGAAGTCGAGCGCGAGGTTGAACGCGGCCAGTCCGGCGACGAAGATGCTGAAGGCGATGCCGAGCAGGCTGGGGCTCGACAGGAAACTGACGGCGCCGGCACCGGCGAACAGTCGGATGAGCAGGCTCGCGCCGTAGAAGATCATGACGCCGATCGTGGCGCCGACCACGATCTTGCGGAACCGGTTGGTGACCTTGATGATGCGGGTTCGGTAGAGCACCAGCATCACGCCGAACACGGCGATCGTGGCACCGGCGGCCTGCACGACGATGCCGTCGTAGAACGTCTCGTACATGCGCGAGATCGCGCCCACGAAGAACCCCTGGGCGATCGCGTAGAGCGGGGCGATGAACTTGGCGAACTGCGGCCGGAACATCAGCAGGAAGGCCAGGCCCAGGCCGACGATCATCCCGACCCACGCCAGGGTGGGGATCGAGTAGTTGTAGCCGACCGAACCGTCGGACAACACGACTTCGTCAGGGCTCCCCGTGGAGTTCCACCCGAACGCGGCGCTGGCCAGGAGCAGCACGAACAGCACCGCCGTCGCACTGATGACCCCGTTGACGGTCATCACCTGCCGCACGTACGGGCCGGTGGGTCCGTCGTCGACGGGCGGGAAGTACTCGGTGTCGGGCTCGGGCGGCGCCCACGTGGTGGATGCCTGCTGCAGTGTCCGCTCGTTGAGTACCGGGTTGGCCATGGATCCTCCTTCGGAACCGGCGCTCGACGAGCGCCGGACGACCATCCTACCGGTGCCGCGACCGGGCCGATCGGGCACACGAATCGGCAGGTTCCGGTGCGGAGATCACTCCGCCTCGTCACCCTTCGTCCGAGCGATGGGTCGATATCTGTTTTTCCGATACAGGGCCCACCACCATACGGAACACAGTTATGCGGCCACGAAAGCGGCTCGCCCGGTTGACCAATCCGGGCGTATCGGTATCGTGAGCATCACCCTTCAGCGAACTGGTGATTTTCGTGCAGCCCGCAGGGCGATCGGATCCGACTCCCGTCGTCAGCACCATCAGGCCACTGAGGCGCAGCCAACATCGCCGGAATTTGGCGACACGACCAAACTACGGACCTCAAGGGAGCCAACGTGGCCAAAGATCGCGTCGACCGTGACGACGAAGACCTCGTCCGCCTGTACCTCACCGACATCGGTCAGTACCCGCTGCTCACCAAGGACGACGAGGTCCGTCTCGCGCAAGCGATCGAGGCCGGCAAGGAAGCGATCGAGGCACTCGACGCCGGCGGCAAGGGCGTCACACCTGCCAAGAAGCGCGAGCTCCGCCGGCTGGCCCGCAAGGGCGAAGAGGCCGAGCGCACGTTCGTGCAGTCGAACCTGCGTCTCGTCGTGTCGATCGCCAAGAAGTACCAGGCGTCCGGCCTGCCGCTGCTCGACCTGATCCAGGAGGGCAACCTCGGCCTCATGCACGCCGTCGAGAAGTTCGACTGGCGCAAGGGCTTCAAGTTCTCGACCTACGCCACCTGGTGGATCCGCCAGGCGATCACCCGCGGCATCGCCAACACCGGCCGCACGATCCGCCTCCCGGTGCACGCCGGCGACACGCTCGCCCGGCTCCAGAAGGCCCGCTCGCGCCTCGAGCTCAAGTACGGCCGTCCGGCCACCCTCGCCGAGCTGGCGAAGGAGGTCGAGATGCCCGAGGACAAGGTCACCGAGGCGCTGCGCTTCGCGGCCGAGCCCCTCTCGCTCTCCGAGCCGCTGCGCGAAGACGGCGACGCCGAACTCGGCGACGTCGTCGAGGACCGTTCGGCCGAGTCGCCGTTCGAGGTCGCGGCCACCGCGCTGCTGCCCGAGGAGATCAGCCGGCTGCTCGCACCGCTCGACGAGCGCGAACGCGAGATCCTCAAGCTCCGCTTCGGTCTCGACCGCGGCGAGCCCCGCACCCTCGAAGAGGTCGGCGAGCACTTCAACCTCACCCGCGAGCGCATCCGTCAGATCGAGGCGCGGGCGATGAGCAAGCTGCGTCACCCCTCCAGCGACACCGGCGCCCGCGACCTCCTCGCCGTCTGACCACCTCGTGCGGGCGTCGACGCCCGCACCCAGCCGGCACCGTCTGGACGGTTCGCCGGAGGTGGCTACCCCATCGCGAGGGCCGCGGCGTCAAGCAGCGACTCCGCAACGACCGAACCGAAGGCGGGCTCGAGGCGCTCGAACTTCCGATCGACCTCGATCTCGGCATCGCCGGCCTCGTCATCGGCATCGTGGTGTTCGTCGCTCTGGGCATCGTCCTGATATTCGGATGGCCATTGATCCTGCTCGGTCTCGACCTCGCCTGGCTGATCGTCGTCGCGGGTGTCGGAGCGATCGCCCGGCTCGTGCTGCGGCGACCGTGGCGGGTGGAGGCCGTGGCCGGTGGTGAGCGTCGGCAGTGGTTCGTCCAGGGCTTTCGCGCCGCCGGCCGCCACCGGGACGAGGTCGCACGGCAGTTCGAACACGGCCTCGATCCGGCGAGCGGAGCTGACACACTGACGAGATGACGCTCGAGATCCGCGCCGCGACCCGTGAGGACGCGGACGCGATCACCGATGTGCAGGTGGCGGCGTGGCGGCGCGGATACGCCCATGTTCTGCCCGAGTCGCTCCTGTTCGCAGACGACTTCGACACCGTCCGCCGAACGTTCTGGACGAGTTGGCGGTTCGCGCCGGGACATCGCGTCGCCGTCGCGGTCGAACGAACGGACGACGACGACACCGACGACGGACACGTCGTGGGCTTCTCGTCGTACGGGCCCGAGCGCGAGCGGGCCCGCGGGTTCACGGGTCGTGGCGAGATCTGGGCGTTCTACCTCCACCCCGACGCCAGGGGCGGCGGAGCGGCGACCGAACTGATGTCGTACACCGAACTGCGGCTCCACGCCGAGGGGTTCGAGTCGGCGGTGCTGTGGGTGCTCGACGACAACCCGCGTGCACGGGCCTTCTACGAGAAGCTCGGCTGGGCGACATCGGGGATGACCGCCCACTTTCGCGGGGACGGCGACCTCCGGGTGCCCGAGGTCGAATACCGCAAGGAGCTGACATGAGCATCGAGGTCCGATCGACGCCGCGCAACCGGCTCCGAAGCGCCGCCGAGGTGATCACCGTTGCGCTCATGGGGCCGCTGCCGACCGATGAGGTCTGGGAACGACGCCGCGTGGGCTGGGAGGCAATGGAGTCGATCTCGGCCTGGGACGGCGAACAGTGCGTGGGGCACGCGGGCCAGTTTCACGTCGACACCGTCGTACCGGGCGGGCGGCGACTCGCGGCGGGAGCGGTGACCCGCGTGGCCGTGCTGCCGACCCACCGGCGGCGGGGTGTCGCGAGCAGGTTGATGGAGCAGCTGATCGCCGACAGCGTCGACCAGGATCTGGCGTTGATGATGCTCTGGGCGAGCGAGACCGGGATCTACCGGCGATTCGGATTCGGGCACGCCGCCGACCACGCCAACCTGCAGATCGCCGTGTCGGGCGCCGCGCCGCTGCGACGTGACGACGTGGGCGGCTCGTTCGTGCTGCTCTCGCCCGACGAGGTGCTCGACGCCATTCCTGCCGTGTACGACACGGCCGCGCTTCGCCGTGCCGGCGTGATCACCCGACCGAACGAGACGTGGTGGCGTCGTCAGTTCGACTCGGTGCTCGATCGCAGCAAGGCCGAGTACGTCGTGGTGCACCTCGACCGTGACGGCCGGGCAGACGGGTACGTCCACTACGGAGCGACCTGGAACGACGACGAACCCGACGAAGCACCGACCGGCTCCGGCTCCGTCCTCGATCTGTTCGGCGCCGACGACCGAGTCGAGCTCGCCCTGTGGCAGTACCTGTTCGATGTCGACCTCGTCACGCGGTGGCGCGCCAACGGTCGACCGACCGACGATCCGGTTCGCCGCGCCGCCGGCGACGGCCGGGCCGTACGCGTCCGCGCCGTCGACGATGCGATGTGGCTCCGGCTGGTCGACGTCGAGGCAGCGCTGACCGCCCGCTCGTACCGTGACGTTCGCGGCTCGGTCGCGATCGGCGTCTCCGACTCACTGGTCGAGCGCAACAATCGGACCTGGCGCGTCTCCTCCGACGGAGTCGAGGTGACCGACGACCCGCCCGACGTGGCCGTCGCAGGGGCGACCCTCTCCGCGCTCTATCTCGGTGGCGTCTCGTGGAGCACACTCGCTGCGACGGGCGACGTCGCCGTGGACGACACCGCGGCACTCGCCGCGGCCGACGCACTGTTCAGCGTCGACCGTGCACCCTTCTGCGGCACGTTCTTCTGACTCGCCGGCGATCAACGGACCTTCGGACCGCGTGGCAGCAGTTCGGCCACCGTGGCCGAGGCTGTCGCACGACGGGCCTCGTCGCCGACGATCACGGTGAGATCTCGGCCGCCGAGCTCGAGTGCGACCTGGAGACATGCCCCGCACGGCCACGTGAGCGTGCCGGCGGTCTCGGGCGCGACGAGCGCGAGGCGTTCGGGTCGCATCCCGGTGGCGCTGCAGGTGAACAAGGCCACCCGTTCGGCGCACATCGCCAAACCGAGCGAGACGTTCTCCACGAGAGCTCCGACGACGACCGAACCGTCGGCCGTGTCGACGGCGGCCCCCATGTGGAATTTCGAGTACGGCGCGTATGCATGGGCGAGCTGGGAACGCGCCACCTCGAGGAGTTCGTCGTCGGTCGGGGCGGCGAGGTCGGACACGCTTCGGGTATGCCCCGACGTCGACGGGTCAAACCAACGGTTCCGCGCGACGTCGGCGTCGACATCGCAGGGAGACCCGTGCCCACACGACCGGGCTGCGTCCGGCCGCTACGAGTTCGAGGTGCGGTCCGAGTTCGAGCAGACGTACGAGGCCACGGCGCCGGCCACGGCGATCACCACGACGGCGATCAGCGCCTGCTTCGGGTGTCGCCCCACGAACCGGAGCGTTCGCGACAGGAGACGGAAGCCGATCCGCCCCGACGCCACGGCCGTGACCGCGGCTGCGTCGGCGAGGTCGACGAGGTCGGGTCCGATCTCATCGAGGAGGTCGGCGCCCATGTCGAGGCCGCCCGAGACCGCGTCGCCCACGACGACGGCGACGTCACCCACCGTGTCCATGTAGTTGTCCGACATCGTGTTCTCCTCGCTCGCGGTTGTTCGAGACGTCATACGGCGGCGGCCGTCGCAACCGACACTCCGACCGAGCCGTCAGGGGTGCCGCACACCGGTTCGGGCTCCGCGACACGGGCACGGCACACTGGGCGCTCCCACCTCGGAAAGAAAGCAGTGTCGTGGACAAGACCCGATTCACCGTCGCCGAACTCAACGGTGCCGACCCGTACAAGCTGTCGACCGGACTGATCGTTCCGAGGCCGATCGGCTGGATCGGTTCGATCTCGGCCGACGGCATCCCGAACCTGGCGCCCTACTCGTTCTTCAACTGCGTCAGCGGTGCGCCGCCGACGTTCGTGTTCTCGCCGGGCCGTGGCGGACGCAAGGACACCCTCGCCAACGTACGTGACGTCGGCGAGTTCACGATCAACATCGTGACCGTCGAGGTTGTCGAAGCGATGAACGCCACCTCGGCGAGTCACGCGGCCGAGGTCGACGAGTTCGAAGCGGCCGGGCTCACGGCGATTCCGTCGCTGTCGGTCCGGCCACCGATGGTCGGCGAGTGCCGGGCGAACATCGAGTGCGTGGTCACGCAGATCGTCGACGTCGGCCACCCCGATCACGGCAGCGCGCTGGTGATCGGCGAGGCGACGGAGTTCCACGTCGACCCGGCGCTGCTCGACGGCACGCGGGTCGACCAGGCCGAGCTGAAGGCGATCGGCCGCCACGTCGGCAACGGGTACAGCCACAGCACCGACCTGTTCGAACTGATCCGACCCGACTGAGCGCCGTCGGGCCGGCTCAGGTTCGGGACATCGCCCGGAGCGCCTGCGCGAGGTGTTCGACATCGCGGTCGGTGTTGTACGCCTGGATCGACACGCGGACCAACCGACGCGTCCGATCGCTCCGGTCGACCCAGGCCGTCACCGGCACCTCGATCCGCCAGTCGTCGCGCAGTCGCCTCTGCAGGTCGTCGACATCGGCGCCGCGCAGGAACGAGTCGGCGAGTTCGAGGATCGCCATCTGGACGAATCGTTCGTCGCTGTGGACACGCTCGACGCCGGGCATCTCCGTGCAGACGTCGAGCGCCCGGATCGCCCGACGGTGACACTCGGTCCGCACCGACGACCAGTCGTTGCGTCGCTGGAACTCGATCGCGGCCGGAACCGACAAGATCGCAGCGGGGTCGTGGGTGCCGAGCCACTCGTGCTGGTCGAGGAACGGCGACCCGAGGTCGAACTCACGGTGCTCGCCCCATCCCCATCCGACGACCAGCGGCTCGAGCAACGCCTGCGCTTCGGGTCTGGCGATCAGGAACGAAGCGCCCTTCGGCGAGCACAGCCACTTGTGGCAGGCGCCGACGTAGAAGTCGGCGCCGATGCCTTCGAGGTCGAGGTCGAGCTGGCCGGGAGCGTGGGCGCCGTCGACGATCGTGACGAGGCCGTGCTCCCGCGCCCGGGCACACAGCGCCGCGACGGGCAAGGTCAGCGCCGTCGGCGACGTGATGTGGCTGACGAACAACACCCTGGTCCGCGGGGTGGCGGGTCCGAACACCGCATCGACGAGCTCCGCTTCGGAGTCGAAGGTGATCGGGAGCGGTGCCTCGACGACGGTGCACCCGATTCGCCCGGCCACGAACTGCCACACGTTGCGGCACGCCCCGTATTCGTGGTTCGTCGTGAGCACCTCGTCGCCGGGTCCGAGCGCGAGTGAACGTGCGATCTCGTTGACGGCGAACGTCGGGTTCTGCACGAACGCGACGTCGTCGGGGTCGGCACCGACGAAACCGGCGAGCGCGTCACGGGCAGCGGCGAGCAAGGCGGCTCGTTCGCGCTGGAGGAATCGGACCGGCTGCTCCTCCAGGCGGCGCTGCAGACGTTGGTACTCGTCGAACACATCGACCGGGCACGCCCCGAACGATCCGTGGTTGAGGTAGACGACGTCGGGGTCGAGCAGGAACTCCACGAACGGAGCGTAGGTGCGTGGCTGCAGCTCGGTGACGTGGCCCTCCTGCGGCGATGTGGCCGCATTGGCCGTGCGCCTCGACCTGAGCGAGAATGCTCCCGGGAGGGGGCCCGGTGGACTGTCTGGCGTGCGGTCACACGAATCGGCAGGGAGCCAAGTTCTGCGCGGAGTGCGCGACACCCACCGCGACGACGTGCACGTCCTGTGGCGCCGGGGTGAGTGCCGCCGCACGCTTCTGTGACCAGTGCGGGACCCCGGTCGACATCGCCACGGCCGTGGACGCGTCGTCGCCGACGCGCAAGGTCGTCACGGTGCTCTTCGCGGATCTCGTCGGCTCCACCTCGTTCGGCGAGCGCGTCGACGCCGAATCGACGCGCGATGCGATGGCGGAGTTCCACTCGATGGTGCAGGACACGATCGACGGCGCGGGCGGAACCGTCGCCAAGTTCATCGGTGACGGCGTGATGGCACTGTTCGGTGTGCCGGAGATGGCCGAGGACGATGCCGACCGGGCGGTCGGCGCAGGGCTGTCGCTCCAGCAGGCGTTCGTCCCGATCCGCGAGCGTGTGAGGCGCCGGCACGCCGTCGATCTGGGGCTACGGGTCGGGATCAACACCGGTGAGATCGTGCTCGCCGACGGCGACGCCGATCTGGTCGGTGACGCGATCAACACCGCCGCTCGGCTCGAAGCGGCGTGCACCCCGGGACAGGTGCTCGTGGGCGAGGACACCTGGCGGCTGACCCGGTCGCACGTCCGGTACGAGGTGCTCGGCGAGGTCGCGGTCAAGGGCAAGAACGAACCGGTGCCCACGTTCCGGGTCGCCGACGACGAGGTCCACGACGGCGAGATCCACGACGACGATGCGGCGACGCCGTTCGTCGGCCGCACGGAGGAACTCGCACGGCTGCGCGAGGCGTTCGACGACCGCCGTCGGACTCCGGTCGGCCCGGCTCGCCACGGTGATCGGGGCACCGGGCGTCGGCAAGACCAGGGTCGCCCGCGAGTTCGCCCAGTCGCTCGGCGGGGCAGCGGTCGTCGTCGAGTTGCGCTGCGAGCCGGCCGGCACGGCGACCTTCGCTCCGATCGCCGATCTGCTCCGGTCGATCACGACGATCGACGACGAGTCCGACCCGGACCAGGTTCGCTCGGCGTTCCGCGACCTCGTCGCAGAACTGGAGGACGCGGACCGGGTGGCCCAATTGCTGGCGGGCATCCTCGGTGCCGCCCCGGCGCGATCGACCGAGGAAGCGTTCCTCGCGGTGCGGCGGCTCGTGGAAGCCACGGGACGGCAGCAGCCGCTGGTGGTCGTCGTCGACGACATCCAGTGGGCCGAGCCGCTCTTCCTCGACCTGCTCGAGCACCTCGCCGACTGGGTGCACGACGCGCCGGCGATGCTGGTCGGCCTCGCGCGACCCGAGCTGCGCGAGGTGCGACCGTCGCTGGCCGAGGAGAACCGCACGCTGACGACGACGATCGGGCTGGAGGGGCTCGACGCACGGGCGACCTCGGAGTTGGCCGCTCGACTGGTCGGCGCCGAGACGCTCCCGCCCGAACTGGTGGCCCGCCTGCCCGAGTCGACCGAGGGCAATCCACTGTTCGTGCGCGAGTTGATGCGGATGCTCGTCGACGACGGGGTGATCGTCGAGACAGCGGATGGGTGGCAGCTGACGATCGACGTCGAGGCCGTCGAGGTGCCCCCGACGATCCAGTCGCTCCTGGCCGCCCGGCTCGACCGGATGCCGGCCGACGAGCGGCGGCTGGTCGAGCTGGCGTCGGTGGTGGGGCCGGAGTTCGCGCTGGGCGCGGTGGGGGCGATCTCCGAGTCGGGCGCCGCCGACCTCCGCCTGACCGTCGACCGCCTGCGCCGGCGCGAACTGGTCGAGTCGACGGGGACGTATTGGGGCGACGATCCGGTCTACCGGTTCCATCACGTGCTGATCCGCGATGCCGCGTACCGGCGGTTGCTCAAGCGGGCCCGGGCCGACCTGCATCTTCGGTCGGCGAGTGGACCGAGCGGATTGCGGCCGATCTGCCCGGCGAACACGAGGTGGCGATCGCCCACCACTTCGAGCAGGCCCACG
Organism: uncultured Acidimicrobiaceae bacterium; assembly: GCA_963827775.1. Lineage (GTDB taxonomy): Bacteria > Actinomycetota > Acidimicrobiia > Acidimicrobiales > Ilumatobacteraceae > Ilumatobacter. Next base: position 282,481 of record CAWHCI010000005.1, read on the forward strand.
AGTACCACCGCCAGCTCGACGACGTCGACGAGTCGATCGGCGGCGATCGGGCAGACGGGCTGCCGAGCTGCTGGGCGTCGCGGCCGAACGCTCGCTGGAGCGCGACGACCTGCCGGCCGCCAGCGCCCTCGCCGAGCGGGCGCTGGCGCGGCTCGACGAGGGTGACCCGATGATTCCGCCGTTGCTCGTGGTCGGCGGCGGAGGCGCTCCTGGCGTCTGGGCGACGTGGCGCGGGGGCGCACGGTCGTCGAGCGACTCGCCGGCCTGGCCGGCGGCGACGAGCGACTTGGGCCCGTGGGCCGAGTCGTTCGTCGCCCAGCTGACGATGCTCACCGAGCCGGACCACCTCCACGCCGCGGAGGAGCAGGCCGACCGGGCGGCGTCCCGCCTCGCCGGAGCTGGGCGACGAAGCCGGCGTGGCGAAGGCACGGCTGGTCCGGGCGGGCGCGCTGGCCCGACTCGGGCAGGTGGGGCGGTGCGAGTCCGAGCTCGACGAGGCGCTGACGGCCGCCCGGTCGGCGGGCGATCGACGACGGGTGGCCGCGGTGCTGGGCGCAGCGCCGTTGGCGGCACTGTGGGGGCCGAGCCCGATCCCACGAGCCGGCGGCCGGTGCCTCGACGTGATCCGGCTGCTGCGGATCACGACGGGCTCGCCGTCGGTCGAGGCGACGTCGGTGCGGTGCCAGGCCGTCTTGGAGGCGCTGCGCGGTCGGTTCGACACGGCGCGCACGATGCTCGCCGAGGCACGCGCAACGGTCGAGGAACTCGGCCTTCGACATGCGCTGAACGAAACCGATCTCTACACGGGGCATCGTCGAGTTGTTGGCGGGCGACCCGGCCGCAGCCGAGGGCCCGTTGCGATCGGCGTACGAGGGGCTCGGCCGGCTCGGGATCGGCGCCGACGCCGGGCAGGCCGCTGCGTACCTGGCGCGGGCGTTGCTACAGCAGGGTCGGATCGACGAGGCCGAGAGACTGGCGGCCGAGAGCGCCGAGTTGGCCGGCGAGAACCCGCAGACAGCGATCGCTGCGCGAGCCGCGCAGGCCGAGATCCTTGCGGCGCAGGGTCGCTACGGCGAGGGCGTGGCCGTGGCCCGGGAGGCGGTCGCCAGAGCGGAGGGCACTGACATCATCGTCGACCATGCCGCCGCGAGCGCCGTGTTGGCGCACGTGGCCGAGCTCGCCGGTGACGTTGCGACGGCCGAGCGAGCGGCGCGTGCCGCTGCGGATCTCTACGACCAGAAGGCGGCAACGGTCGCGACCGAGGTGCCGGGGCCGGCGGCGATCGGTGACATCCCTCTCGGTGCGGCGGCGGCCCCTCGTGACGACGTGCCGTTGAACCGCGCCGACCGGTGGGGGCGACAGGTCTTCGAGGCGGTGGCGGCCCGCCGCATCGACGACGTGCGGTCGATGCTCGAGGAGGACTGCGAGGTTCACGAACGCGAACCGGGACTCCGGGCCGTGCACGTCGGCCGCGACGAGGTGTTGGCAGCTCTGTCGCCGGGCCTCTTCCCGGAAGGGGCGACGGTCCGCGCCGATGTCGAGACGATCGCCGTCAGGGGTGACGACCTCGTGCTGCATCGGGTGGTCATCCACGTTGCGGGCGAGACGGACGGGGCGAGCCTGGAGGCGCTGCACGTCTCGCGCTGGAACGAGCGCGGACGTTCCGACTTCGCTGCCAGCTACCGGGTCGAAGACCTCGATGACGCGGTCGCCGAACTCGACCGGCTCCATCGAACGACGGGTGGCAACGACCACGAGCCCTGGAACGAGGCCGACCGGTTGGCCCGCCGCTTCGTCGAGTCGTTCACGGCGGGCGCCAGAGAGGAGTGGCTCCCCTTGCTGTCTCCCGACCAGGAGACCATCGACCGGAGACCACTCGTCGGCGTCGACACGACGGGTGCCGACGGGGTCGCCGCGGCGTATCCCCGCGATCGTCAAACCAGAGCGATGGCGTCCGAGGTCGAGACCATTGCCGTCAGGGGCGAGTCGTTCGCGCTCGTGCGCTGGAAGGCGGCGTCGGCCCACGGACGCGAGTGGGACGGCTTCCATCTCACACGATGGACCGCCGACGGGCTGAACGACCTCAACGTCATCTTCCCGGCCGACCAGCTGGACGAAGCGTTGACAGAGCTCGATCGGCTGTACCTCGGCGAGGATCGGGAACCGACCGCCGACGAGCCGGTCCACGAGCTGCCGGGCCGCACCCGGCCGATCGAGCACGAACCGTGGAACGAGGCGGACCGCCTCGCCCGGCGCCTGATCGAGCTGTTCTTCGACCGGTCCTCCGAAGCCTGGTCGGAGATGCTGGACCCCGCGCACGTGTCCATCGACCGACAGCCGATCGTGGCACACCGGCTGGAGGGTCGCGACGCGACCATTGAGATCTGGACGCGCGAGAACATGGACGACGATGCCACGTCGGTTGCCGAGACGATTGCGACACGTGGAGAGCGTCTTGCGCTGCATCTGTGGGCCGTCGCCATGGGGTCGGGCCGCTGGGCAACCGATGCCCTCAACGTCACCCGCTGGAACGAGCGAGGTCTGGTCGATCTCAACATCCGGTTCGACGTCGATCAGCTCGGCGAGGCGGTCGAAGAGTTGGAGCGGTTGTACCAGGCCGAGCTCGGTGACTCGACCGAGGCTCTCCAGGTTCGGGAGTTCGAGCGTGGAATGCGGCTGCTCTCGGAGGGCGACCTCGACGCGTACGTCGGATTGCACGACCCGTCGTTCGTGATGCGTGATCACCGGCAACTCGGTCGGGTCGAACAGACACTCGAGGAGTACCGACCTCGGATGGCCGCGATCGCCGACGCCGCCGGCCATGCCCCGGTGTTCCGGGAGCGGCTGCTGCGGATCGACCACACGTCATCGATGTGCGCCGCTCATCGGCTCGTGGTGACGACGCCCGACGGGTCACAGCAGCTCGCGCGCAGCGTCATGGTGATGATCATCGATCCACACACCCACCTGATCACGCTGATCGAGCAGTTCGACGTGGACCAGGTCGACGAGGCCGTCGCACGTTTCGACGAGTTGATGGTCGAGCGCGGACCGGTGCTCCACAACGAAGCGAGCGTCCGGGCCTCGTTCGTCAACGCCTGGCTACGGCGCGGTGACCACGACGTGGTTGCCGAGGCGATCGTGGATGACCTGAACGTGGTCGACGACGAGGGGCATTCGTCCGGGTTGTCGGCGGTCGAACGGCGTGAGGTCATCGCGGTGCGTGGCGACCGTTTGGCGCTGGTGCAGGCGAGCGGTCCGGGCCACGCCTTCGTCGTCGAGGAGGTCGACGAGGACGGCAAGTTGTCGTCGATCCGACGATTCGGTTCGGATCGATTGAGGGATGCGATGGTGGCGCTCGACCGCCGTTGGCTCGAGATCGGTGGCGACGACATCCCTCTGGTCGTCCGGGTCGTCACCGAGTACACGATGTGTTCCATCGAGGGCGATCTCGACCGTCTTTCGACGCTGCTGCACGAGGACCACGAGCTCGTCGACCACCGCGCCTTCGGATGGCCGAGGCTCGAACGGGACGACGTGCTCGCAATGGTCGCCCGCGGCGAGGACGAGGGCGTGCTCGTCGTCGCGGAGCGGCTCGACGCCGACGGTGACGCATGCCTCGCCCGCGTTGCGTCGTGGGAGACCGACCCGGATCGCGCGTCGACGCAGGGCTTCGTCGCGTTCACGGTCGCGCACATCGTCGACGGCAGCATCCGCACGAACGAGTTCTTCGAAGACGTCGAGATCGCCCGTGCGCACCTCGAGGCGCTCGGCCATCGGGCCCGGTCCGACGTCGCCGTCCTGGACGAGAGGCACCGCCTCGAGCGCGTGGAGGGCGGCGACTTCGAACTGACGGTCGTCGACGATGCCGGGCAGGGTCATCGAGACGGTGAGGTATCCGGCGGAGGAGGAAGCCGCGGCCCGCCGCGACGTGACCGCTCCGTTGGTTCGGCGGCCTCGGCGAAGCGCGGCAGCGCGTGGGTCAGCTGGCGGTTGCGCTCGGCGAGGACTGGTGGCGCCGAGCACCCATGCGTTCGACGATCTCCTCGACCGCGGACTTCCAGCTCGTCGACGGTCGGACACTCGGGATGGGTTCCTCGGACCGGGCCGCCTTCGAGGAGGCGCTGCGCGGCCGCGAAGCCGACGGGACGACCGGGCCACCCGTGCCGAGCCGGGTGACGTTCGTGTCCGACGACGTGATGGTGTTCCGGGCGAGCAACCTCGGGCGTGCGCCCGACTCGGGTGTCGACTGGGAGGAAGTCGCCTGCAACGTGCTCGTGGTCGATGGCGACCGGATCGCACGTCTGGAGATGTTCGACGAGGACCACTGGGACGACGCGATCACCCGGGCCCGGGAGTCGACCGGCGACGGAGCTGCGATGACCGAGACCAACGGCATGGTCGCGTGGATCGAGCGAACGCTGACCGGGGACGGACGATTCCTCGGCCTGGGCTGCGGACTTCTCGCCGACTTCGTTCGGATCGATCGGCGCTCGGCCGTCTCGGCCGAGCCTGCCGATCGGACCGGGTTCCTCGAGTATCCGCACCCGAGCCGAGATGGGGAGCCGGTACGACGCACGACCATTGGCGATCCGGGACGATCGCCTCGCCCTGTTCGAGATCACCGTCGATGCGGGCGACCAGCCGGTCGAGATGCTCGTCGTCGGCGAGCTCGACGTCGAGGGTCGTCTCCGAGGTGTCGTGCAGTTCGACTCGGACGATCTCGCTGTGGCGCAGGACGAGCTCGACCGGCGTTACTCGACGATGCTGACCGACGAAGAGGCCGCGACCCTTGAGCCCGGGCTGCGGTTCCGGTCCGCCATGTCGTCGACCGGGACCGCCGAGATGTCCGAGGTGCTCGCGCAGGGTTTCGTCGCCGTCGACCACCGGGCGATCGCGTTCCCGAACCTCGACCGTGACGGCTTCCTGGAGATCAACCAGCGGCGCGACGAGTTGTTCGGCGAGGCGCTGGTGTTCACGACCGAGATCCACCTCATCGAAGGGGACGTGATCGTGGCGTCGAACCGGATGGCCGGACTCACGCCCGACAGCCGCGTCGAGTGGCTCCACGAGTTCGTCAACATCTTCATCGTGCGCGACGGCGAGCTGCACGGCCTGGAGAACTTCGATCCAGACGACCTCGACGGAGCAATGGCCCGCGCTCGACGAGTTGGTCGGTGCCCGCTCGACGCCCCCGCCGACCGGTCCCGCGGGTGCAGCGGCTCGGTCAGCGAGTCGTCGACGCGACGGGGTCCGGCGACTTCGACGCAGCACGAACGTGCTTCGAGGAGGATTTCGTCCGAATCGATCGCCGCCGGGTGATCGGATTGCCCGACATGGACCGTGACGAGTACGTGGCGGACCTGCAGCGCCAATGGAAGCTCGGGTGGCGCGACTACCGAACCGTCGCCCTGCAGGCGGTCCGTCCGAACGGCTTCGTCGCACTGTTCACGACCGACTTCGATGGGGGCTCGGAGAGCCCGTTCGGCGCGCTCCTCGTCGAGGGCGCCACCGGGCGGATCGGCCGGCTGGTCCTGTACGACGCCGACGACATGCAGTCGGCGTTCGAGGAGCTCGACGACGCCTGGCTCGCCACGCTCGGACCCGTCGATGCCCGGACGTACCGGGCCGCGAGGGACCAGTACTTCGCCTACGTCGGCCTGGACCGCGACCGGTTCGAGGAACTCACGGCGCCCGGGTTGGTCTTCACCGACCACCGTCGGCTCGGCAACTTCGGGCAACTCGACCGAGCTGGGTTCGTCGAGCTGTTCGCGGCGCGTCGAGGCACGCTTGGGCCAGGTGCCGCCCAGCTCACGGCGGTGCACTTCGTCGACCGAGGTGTCGCCGTCTTCTCGAAAGAGGAACACACACGAAGCGCCCGATACGGCGCAGAAACGACCAATACGGGCGTCCACGTGGTCCGGGTGACGGAAGGGGCGGTGGACCTGGGCGAGATCTACGACGATGCCGACCTCTCGGCAGCCCTGACGCGAGCCGAGCTCCTCGCCGACGAGGATGCTCTTGAGAGCAGGCGCCTGCTCGAGAACGTCGCGACACGGTGGGCCGACCGTGTCGTCGCTCACGACGGACTCGCCGACGCCGATGACCTCGCCGAGAACTTCGTCCGGGAGGACCGTCGCTCGACGGTGGCAGACGAGCCGGCCGACCGGGAGCAGTTCGTCGAGATCCTTCGCGCGCAACGTGAGCTGGGGGTGGTCTGGTCGAACCAGGTCGTAGCGATCCGTGGAGACCGGTTCGGTCTGTTCCGTCTGACGGCTCGCTACGGCGACAGTCTCGTGGAGTTCCTGACCGGGCTCGAGGTGGACGACACGGGCCGAGCGCTTCGGATGTCGCACTTCGACGGTGACGACGTCTCGGCGGCGATGGAGCACCTGAGCCGTTCGTGGGCGGCGACGCTGCCCGACGACGTTCTGCCGCTGCTCCGACTCGCCGCCGAGTACGAGCGAGTCGGCTACACCGCCGGCCTCGATGGCGGCAGCTTCTTCGCAGACGACGTCGTCATCGTCGACCACCGATCCGTCGGACTCGGCGAGTCGGACCTCGCCGGATATCTGCGATTGCACGGCCAACGCGTGGATGACGGGCCGGTCACCGGCTTCGCTCCCGAGGTCGTTCCCGTCAGCCCGAATGTGCTCCTCTTCAGCAACGTCAACACCATCGAGGCGGGCGACGGAGCCTCCTGGGAGGAGTTCTACTTCCAGCTGTTCGTCGCTCGCAACGGCAAGATCGCGAGGTTGGAGCTGTTCGCAGAGGATCAACGCGACCTCGCGTTCCAGCGGGCGCAGGAGCTGCGCGGAATCTTGACTCGACTTGACCGAACTGGTGTTCGACACACTGCGATTGAGCTGGTACGATGTGAACCACTTCGAGCCGTTGGCTCCCATTTCCGACATCACCACCACATCGATGATCGAAGGGAGGCAGCGTGCGCGACACCGGGGTACTCGAAGCACTCCAGGCATTGCTGGCTGCCGATCCCGACGTGGTCGATCGCCGGGAACTCGGTGAGTTGGTCGCCCACGCACGCGTGGTTCGTGGGTTCGTCGATGTGTGCGACCTGCGTAACGCACGGCGTGGCCAGGAGCTGGCCGAAGCGGGTGAATCCGAGTCACCGCTCGCGGTCTTGACGGACGAGGGTCGGCGATCGGGCAAGGAGGCCAAGGCTGCGCAGGAGCGCGACCGGGTGTGCGGAGACTTCGTCGGGTTCGAAGACGCCCTGGCGGCGGGCGACGTGTCCGGCGACCATCTCGATGTGTTGGCCAGGTTGACCAGGCACATCACCGACGAGGTCGCTGCAGATCTCCGCGCCGAAGCCAACGAGCTGCTGACGTCGGCGAGCAACGAATACGTGTCGCAATTCGAACGGTCGACCAAGGAGCGCATCGCCCACATCCGATCCCAGCACGCACCCGAGCACGAGTCAGCCGAGCTCGATCGGCAACGCGCCGAGTCGAACATGAAGCGCTGGACCGATCAGGCCTCCGGCATGAAGATGACCCTGCTCGCGCTCGACCCCCTGCGCGACGCCGCCCTCCACTCGGCCGTCGACGCGCAGCTGGCACGCCTGCGACAGGACCCGGCCAACGCAAAGGCGCCCTTCGCCCAGTTGCAGGTCGATGCCCTCCTCGCCGCGGTGTCGTCCGAAGCGCCCGGCAGGCGGATTCCCGAACTGGTCGTCCACGTCGATCACGCGTCGCTGTGCCATGGCCGCCACGCCGACACACTGTGCGAGCTGTCCGACGGCACACCCGTTCCCGTCGCCACGGCGCAGCGGCTGTGCTGCGAGGCGATCATCGGCGCCGTCGTGATCGATCGGGACGGCACGGTCCGCGAGCTGTGCACCGAGCAGCGCACCGCCAACCGTGCGCAGCGGCGGGCACTTGCCGCCATGTACCGAACCTGCGCCCACCCGCACTGCGAGGTCGGCTTCGACCACTGCCGGATCCACCACATCGAATGGTGGTCACGAGGTGGGAACACGGTGCTCACGAACCTCATCCCGCTCTGCGAGACCCACCACCACCTCGTGCACGAAGGCGGGTGGAACCTGCGGATGACTCCCGATCGAGTCACCACCTGGATCCGACCCGACGGCACGATCTGGCTGCGGGGAGCCACCAACGACCGAACGACAGCGGTCGACGACGTCAGAGCTCGGGCTCGCCCGCCCGATCAGCTCCTCGTGTGAGCGGGCCGATCCATTCGAGATGCTGCGGCGACGGGCCGCCGCATAGGGTCCACGACGTGACACTCACGGCGTGGCGGAGCATCGGAGCACCTCGAGACACCGGAACGGAGACAGCATGAACGCGGCAATCCACGTGGAGCAGCTCTCGAAGGCGTTCGGTACCACTCAGGCGCTCGACGGGCTCGACCTGCACGTCGAGACCGGCCAGGTGATGGGCTTCCTCGGGCCGAACGGTTCGGGCAAGTCCACCACGATCCGGGTGCTGATGGGCCTGCTGCGGCACGACTCCGGCAACGTCCGCGTGCTCGGGCAGGACCCCTGGCACGATGCGGTCGACCTGCACCGCCGGACCGCGTACGTGCCCGGCGACGTCAACCTGTGGCCGGGGCTCACCGGTGGCGAGACGATCGATCTCTTCGGACGGCTCGGGTCGGGCATCGACCCAACACGCCGGGCCGAGATGATCGAGCGGTTCGATCTCGACCCCACCAAGAAGGGGCGCACCTACTCGAAGGGCAACCGCCAGAAGGTCGCGCTGATCGCGGCACTCGCCGGCAACGCCGACCTGTTCGTCTTCGACGAGCCGACCTCGGGCCTCGACCCGCTGATGGAGACCGAGTTCCAGAACACGATCGGTGAGATCCTGACCGACGGCAAGACCGTGCTCCTGTCCAGCCACATCCTGGCCGAGGTCGAGTCACTCTGCGACCAGGTGACGATCATCCGCGAGGGCCGAACCGTCGAGACCGGCACGCTCGCCGAACTCCGCTACATGACCCGGACGTCGGTGGAGGTCACCACGACGGCGCCGGTCACGCCGATCGGCGATGCCGACGGGGTGACCGGATTCTTCGCACACTCCGACCACCACGCGTCGTTCAGCGTCGAGAATCCGAAGCTGTCCGACGTGATGAGCCAGTTGTCGAGGCTGGGCATCGAGGGGATCGAGAGTCAGCCGCCGACCCTCGAGGAACTGTTCATGCGGCACTACGCCGTCGAGCACAACGGGCGTGTCCCGACCGTGGAGACCGAATGACGAAGCACGGGTTCGCCGGCACGTCGAAACTGCTTCGGCTGATCCTGCGTCTCGACCGGATCAAACTGACGCTGTGGCTGATCGGTCTGGTCACGATCGTCGCCATCACGCCGTTCTCGCTCCGCGCGATCATCGACGCCGAGGCCGAGGCCGAAGGGGTGCCGGCGGAGCAGGTACTGGCCGAGCAGGCGGCCCTGCTGGAGACCAACGGTGCGTCGATCGCGCTCCAGGGGCCACCCGACTCGCTCGACACGTACGGGGGTCGCTACATCTTCGAGATCGGGGCGTTCACGCTCGCGATCGTGGCGTTGATGAACATCCTGCTGATCGCCAGGCACACCCGCGCCGAAGAGGAATCGGGGCGCGCCGAGCTCGTTCGGGCCGCATCGGTCGGGCCGTGGAGTTCCATCACCGCGGTCAGCATCGTGGCCGTCGTCACCAACCTGATCCTGGGCCTCGGCACGAGTGCGGTGTTCATCGCCGACGGTCAGGACGCCGCCCGGTCCCTGCTCTACGGATCGACGATGACCCTGTGCGGGTTGCTGTTCGCCAGCGTTCGCGCTCATCTGGGTGCAGGTCTTCGAGTACGGCCGGGCCGCAACGGGCATGTCGCTGGCCGGCCTCGCGGTCGCGTTCGCCATCCGGGCCATCGGTGACGTGCGTGGCAATTGGCTGTCTCTCGTCTCGCCGCTCGGCTGGGTGCAGGCAACCGACCCGTTCGGCGACATCATGCTGTGGCCGCTCGCGGTGGCCGTGGTCGCCATCGCCGGCGCCTTTGCGATCGCGATCTTCCTCGCGGCCCGACGCGACGTCGGCGCCGGGCTCATCGAGCAGCGACCGGGTCCCGCAACGGCCGGGCCCACACTCGGCACACCGATCGGGTTCGCCTGGCGCCTCCAACGAACCACGCTGCTGTGGTGGACGATCGGTGCCATGTTCATGGGCGCGATCTACGGCTCGGTGATCAGCGCGATCGACGACTTCGTCGAGGAGAACGAAGCGATGCGCGACGTGCTCGAGGGGCTCGGGATGACCGGCGACGCGCTCCGCGACGGCTTCATCACGGTGATCCTCTCGATGATCGCTCTGATCGCGATGGCCGGTGTCATCCAGTCGCTGCTGCGCCCGCGCAGCGAGGAGGTCGCAGACCGGGCCGAACCCGTGCTGGCCTCGGCCGTCTCCCGTCGTTCGTGGCTGTCGTCCCATCTGGTGCTGACCGCCTTGTCCGCGCCGGTGTTCATGGTGGCTGCCGGGCTGGGGCTCTCGATCACCGACGCGCTGGTCGTCGGACAGTTCACCGACTTCGGCGACACGATCGCGGCATCCCTGACACCGCGTTCCGGCACTGTGGGCGGTGGGCGGCATCGGCGTGCTGCTGTACGGCTGGGCACGACGCTTCACGTTCGGCGTCTGGGCGATCTTCGCCGGCGTCGCCGTCATCTTCCTGTTCGGCGAGCTCCTGCGGCTCCCCGATCAGGTGCTGAACCTCTCGCCCATCCGCCACGTCACCCACCTGCCGGGCGGCGATCAAGGATGGGTCTCGATCGTCGTGCTCTGCACGATCGCGGCGGGAACGGCGATCGGCGGCGTGCTGCTGTTCGAACGACGAGACATCAGCGCAGCCTGATCTCGCGCGTCCGCCGCTGGTCCTGCGGCAGACCGCACCGTACGGTGTGACCATGAGCAGCACCGCCTGGACCGTGTCCGACATTCCCGATCAGAGCGGGCGACTCGCCGTCGTCACCGGCGCCAACTCCGGGCTCGGGCTGGAGACCACGAAGGCCCTCGCCGCGAGCGGAGCGTCGGTCGTGATGGCGGTTCGCAGTCCCGACCGCGGTCAAGCGGCCGTCGACGAGATTCGAGCCGACACACCCGATGCCGACATCGAGCTCCTTCGACTCGACCTCGCGTCGCTCGACTCGATCCGCACTGCGTCGACGGAGCTCCACGACCGGCACGACCGCATCGATCTGCTCATCAACAATGCCGGGGTCATGTACACCCCGAAGCAGCAGACGGCCGACGGGTTCGAGATGCAATTCGGCACCAACCACCTCGGGCACTTCGCCTGGACGGGGCTCGTGATCGACCGGATGCTGACCGTGGAGGGTTCCCGCGTCGTCACGGTGAGCAGCGTCGGCCACCGGATCCGGTCACGTATCGACTTCGACGACCTCCAGGCCGAGGAGGGGTACAACCGGGTTTCCGCCTACGGTCGGTCCAAGCTGTCCAACCTGCTGTTCACCTACGAACTGCAGCGCCGCCTGGCCGCAGCCGACACCTCGACCGTCGCGCTCGCCGCTCACCCCGGTGGCTCCGACACCGAGTTGGGTCGGCACATCCCCGGTGCACGCTGGCTCACCCCGCTGTTCCGGCCGATGACCCAGAGCGCCGCCATGGGCGCGCTGCCGACGCTGCGCGCTGCGACCGACCCCGACGCCGAGGGAGGCCAGTACTACGGACCCGACGGCTTCATGGAGACCCGCGGCGACCCGGTGGTGGTCACCTCCAACGAACGCTCCCACGACGTCGACACCCAACGGCGACTCTGGGCCGCGTCGGAGGACCTGACCGGCGTGACGTTCCCGATCTGAACAGCCGGCTCGACCGGCCGGACGCACGACCTCAGCAGCCCGATCGGGTTCAGGCGGTCGCGTCCCGGATCGTCGCAGTTCCGACGACATGCTCGTCCCGCTGTTCGGTCGCCCGCCAGGGCTTCCACCCGCTGCTCGGTGGAGGTTCGAAGACGTCGTGAGGAGTACGACACTGCAGGTGTCGGTCAGCCTGCCGATCTGGCCGCGGCGAGCCAGTCGTCGACGAGCGGGCGGTGATCGGCGATCCATTCCGTGGCGTGCCGCCGGACGTCCTCTTCGGTGTTCTCGCCGGCGTCGTAGCGGACGTTCTCGGCCGCGATGTCGTCGATGGTGAGCTCGACCACCTCGAACAACGCCGTCGCCACCGGATTCGACTCGGCGAAGTCCGCGTTCGCGGTGACCTGGATGTCGGCCACCTCCCATCCGATCCAGCAGGGCTCGCCCGAGCAACGGTCGCCGAACGGCGCAGCGTCGGCATAGGAGAAGTCGAAGCCGCCCTCGGTCGAGCCGTCGATCACGTGATCGTGGTCACCCAGGCTCAACCACAGCACGTTCTCCCCCGGTACCAACCTCGTGAGGTAGCCGGACGGACTCCAGACGTATTGGATGACGGGTTCGCCATTCTCGACTCGCTCGTGCGCGACGGCGGCCATGCCGGGATAGCCCGCCTTGATCTGCTCGAGGTTCGACCAACCGTTCCGCTCGATCGTCTCGTCGATGATGTCGTCGCAGGTCCAGTCCTCTTGGCAGCCCTGCATCTCGGCGAGGCCGTCGCCGTCGGTGTCGAAGAGTGCCACCAGGTCAGGGTCGTCGTTGATCTGGTCGAGCGATTCGATCGCGTGTTCCTCGGCGACCGACTTGGTGATCACCAGGCCCTCGAGGGCGGCCGCGGGCACCTGCCTGCCGACCACCAGCAGATGGTCGCCCACGGTGGTCCCGTCGTCGAGCGGCTGGTCGTAGTGGGTGTAGTGCTGGCTGTACCACCCGTTCGGCCAGAAGTCGAAGTTGCCCTCCGCCATCGCGATGTACGCCTCGGCCGGGGGATACTCGTGCACCGCCGGGTCGGTCACGTCGTAGCCGAGCTCCTCCAGCAGGGCCGCGTACACGGCGGCCTGGAAGTACCCCGTCGACCAGTTGGCGCGCCCGGGCCGAACGACCGGCGTCTCCGACTCCTGGTCCGTCGCGACGACGGCGGCGTCGGGGCCGTCCTCGCTGCACGAGCTCACGGCGATCAGCACGACCGCCAGGACGGTGACCAGCTGACGATGGCCCATCTCAGACACCCCTTTCGAGACCGGGACAGGTCTCACGGTACTCAGCCGGCTTCGGGCCGACCGAGGAGCTTTCCGCCTCCGTCATGTTCCGACCGGCGGCACGACACGCGATGTGAGCCCACTCGTCGACCCGGAGATCCCAGAGGAGTGCGAGGTCGTCGTGCGGCGTCACGATTCGCAGCTCGGCCGCGCCGGCCCGACCCGAGGGCGCCCCACCGGGCTCCGACGGGAACGGTTTGCCGATCAGCTGCCCCGACGCCAGATGCCACAGCCGAGCCGAACCGTCGGCATCGGCGTACATCAACTCACCGGTCGGGTCGAAGATCGGGGGAACGACGATGTCCCCGATCGTTCCGTCGAGGCCCTCGAGCTCACGCACCGGAGCGAGGGTCTCGGCGTCGAAGACCCAGATGGAGCCGCTGCCGATGATGGCGACGATCTCCCCGCCGTCGTGTGTGAACGCTGCGGCGACGATGCCATCCGGACCGTCGAGTGGCCGTGCCTCGAGCGACGCGAGGTCGACGATCACCGGCGGGTCCTGGTCGGCGAACACGATGACGACCTGTTCGCCGGCGTCGTCGAAGTCGGCCACGAGCATCGTTCGGTCGCTGTGGAACTCGATGTCGCTCTCCGACCGCTCGACCATCGTGCCACCGCTTCGGGGGCGGCGCGCCACCCACCGGCCGTCGTCACTCCACGCCGGCCGGTAGTCGCCCCAGAAGTCACCGAGGTACGTGCCCTCGGCGAGGCCGTAGGCGTTGCGCATCTCCATGAACGGCGACGTCCACAGCACGGCCGGGTCGGGCCCGGCGTCGACCAACTCCAGGGTCGCGGGCGAGCCGGCGTGCTGTGCGATCTCGACATCCACGTCGAAGATGGTGCGAGCCGGTGGGTCGCTGGCGAGGTCGAGGAGGCCGTCGTCCGCCGCGGCCCGGAGCGAGCACGCGCCCGTCGCTCGAGATCGTCGGGTGCTCGGACGAGCCGATCGGCACCGCCTGTGCCAGGAGCCGGGTCCCGTCGAGGGCTGCGACGACGACGCCGTCGTCGGTCGACACGCCGAGCCGGGTGCCGGCGTCGTTGATCGCCAGCGACGACACGAACCGCTCCTGCGTATCGAAGACGAAGTCGGCACCGGCGGCGAACGACGAGTCGGGCGTTGCGACCGATGCGAGCGACCGGCGGGCGACGATGCCGTCGTCGGCGAGCAGCAGGGCGGAGGCGCCGACCCCGGCTGCACCGACGAGTTCGGCTGCGACCTGGTGGAGCGAGAGACGGGTGCCGTCGCTGCTGTCCCACCTGGCGACGAAGGTCGAACCGGCGGTGACGATGATCCCCGGGTCGAGCGGATCGATCCACATCGAGGTCGGTGCGGCGGCGACGAGGTTGAAGTCGTCCGCGCCCCAGGCGTGGAGGATCTCCGGGCCGAGTGGTGACAGATCGGTTGCGTCCCACGCACGGACGAAGATCCCGCCGGAACTGACGAGCACGCTCGCCTCGGGGTCGAACCGGAGCAGGTCGACGCCGCGGATGTCACCGTCGAGCGCAGGATCCAGCGTGGCACCGGTCGGCAACTCGACCTCGTCCGGCGTCCGGGGTGGATTGGCCGGCGTGCTGACGATCACCTCTCCCGACGCTCGATCGATCAGGTCGATTCTCCCGTCCGCGAAGCCGGCAGCGACGGTCGACCCGTCGGCGCTGATCGCGATCGCCGAGCTCTGCGCCGCTGAGGCGAACGGCTCGACGTCGCCGCTCCCACCTTCGACGAGCAGCACCCGGCCGCCGGTCCCGGCGACCGCTGCGAACCCACCCGAGCTCAGGCCGAGCAGGGGCGAGCGGCCGCGCTGATCATCGACGTCGATCCGCAGCACGTCCACGTCACCGGTGGTGGCGTCGATGAGGTGGACCTCGGCACCGTTGACGGCCAGGACCTGCTCGTCGGTCAGCCAGACCGCATCCTCGTAGGCGTGACCTGCGCCGAGGTTCGCCAGGTACGGCCCGGCATCGACCAGGACGCGCTGGAGTGCGCTCATTCCCTCGACGCCGGGGTCTCGCCGATACGTCTCAGCGGCCATCAGCAACGCCAGCTGGCGGTCGCGCTCGACGACGAATCCGGCCTCGCTCCCGAGTCGGGCGGTCTCGGCGGCGAACGCCTCGTCGGCAGCGCGTTCACGTAGGGCCAGTGCGTAGAGGCCGAACAACACGGCGGCGACGGTGACCGCGAGGAGGGTGATCCCGGCTCGCCGGCGGCGCCTCGACTGCGTTCGCGACCGGGCCTCGTCGTGCGCTCGGCTTCGTTCGAGGAACGCTCGCTCGTCGCTGCTGAGCGCCAGGTCGGTGCGGCTCGCCCAATCGTCGAACTGCGCGAGGCGACGACCGGTCAGGAGATAGGCGCCGTCCTCGCCCGCCTCCGCCCACTCCTGCCGGGCGGCCGCGAGGCGGCGCCGCACGACGAGCTGCTCGGATTCCTCATCCACCCACCGACGCAACCGTTCCCACTGGCCGATCAACGACTCGTGGGCGACCTCGACCGTCGGTGCCCTGGACACGGGATCGGAGTCGAAGGTCAACAGCCGATGGGCGCCGAATCGCCGCAGTCCGTCGTCGAGCGCCGCCTGATCGACTTCCAGAGCCCGCAGCTCGCTCCGTGCCACGCGACGTCGAACGCGTGCACCGCCTTCCTCGATCGACACCATCCGGAGCAGCGCCTGATGCATGGCCGTGCGGCCCCGCTCGCCGAGCTCGGCGAAGAGCGACTCGGCGCGCTGGGCGAGCGCGCCGAGGGCCCGTCCCGAGGCGTGATACTCCTCGAGCGAGAGCACATCGGATCGCCGTCGCTCGAACAGCTCGGTCATCGCGTATTGCAGCAGTGGGAGCCCGCCCGGCTCGTCCGCGACGTCGCTGACGATCTCGTTCACGAGGCCGGGCTCCAATCGGAGTCCGACCGCCGCGGCCGGCCGTTCGATCGCCGCCGCCAGCTCCGACGCGTCCGGCATCCCGACGGGCACGAGCGCGGCCTCCACCAGCGATCCGAACTCCGCGTATCGAAGCGGCCGATCGAAGAAGTCCGCCCGGAGCGTCAAGACGACCCGCAACCTCGAGTCGCCCGCTGACACTGCCGCCACGAGGGCGTCGAGGAACCCCGCGCGAACCGTTTCGGGAACACCGGCGGCGAACAACTCCTCGAACTGGTCGATCACGAGAACGAGTTCGATGTCGTCGCTGGGGAGGGCAGCTTCGATCGTGCGTGCGAGTCCGCGACGATCGTCCCGGAGCTGATCGCCGATCGCGACGTCGTCGACGGCGATCGATCGAAGCGAGCGCTCCAGCGAGTCGAACGGATACGGACCGGGGTACATCTCACAGATCACCGTCGGGCGCGGACCATCCGCCAGGCCAGGGATGAGACCGGCTCGGACCACACTGGACTTGCCGGAGCCGGACGGTCCGACGACTGCGACGAGTCGGTGCTTCGTGACCCGGTCGCGCAGTCGATGGACGCAGCGCGTCGCGACCGAAGTAGTCGGCCGCATCCGCGGAGCCGAACGCCTGGAGACCCTTGTAGGGGCACCGGCGCGCGGTGCGTTCGGCCGCAGTCGATTCGTCGGCGAGTCCGACGACCGACCCGCCGAGCGCGCGCCGAAGGTCGTCGACGAGATCGGACGCTCGGCCTCCGGCGACGTCGGCGTCTCGGCGGAACACTCCCAGCAATTCTGGTTTCGCGATCGCCTCGGTGAGCAGATCGTCGACCTCGGCGTCGCATCGGACCCCGACTCCGAAGAGCGTGTGGATCGCGAGTCGTCGGAATGCGGCGAGGTCGTCGGTCACCGTGCCCGTCTCCCGGCCGACGACGAAGTCGGTCAGATACGTATGGTCGGTGGTCGCGCAGAGGACGGTCGACGCGCGCACGTCTCCGTGCACGACACCGCGGCGATGGGCGGCGTCGAGTGCGGCGCCGACCTGTGCGAGGATCTCCAGCGCGTCCCAGTCGGAGAGGCGCTCCCGGCCCAGGCGGACGTCGAGTCGTTCGCCGTCGATCCAACGCATCACCTGGTAGGCACGACCTGGCTCGCGCCAGGTGTCCTGCACGTCGACGATCTGGGGATGGTCGAGCTGGGCGACCCTGGCGATGTCGGCCCGATACCGCGCGATGAAGCCGGGGTCGTCGGCGAGCGGGGGGCCGATCACGCGTATCGCCACCTCACGACCGACCGAACGCTGGTAGCCGCGATACAGATCACCGTCGGGGCCGGCGACGATACGTTCGCGCAGCTCGTAGCCGCGAACGGCGCGCGCGACGCCTCGGACCTCCTCGGCGGGGGCGTCGAGCGACGGGTCGCGATCCAGCAACCGTCGCTCCAGGTCGACCAACTGGGCGGACGGCTCCAGGCCCAGTTCGTGGACGAAGTAGTCGCGGGTGCGACTGAATCCGCGGAGGGCTTCGCCGTGGCGACCAGAGCGATGGAGTGCCAGCATCAGCAGTCCGCGGAAGCGCTCGTGGAGCGGGTAGTCGACGGTGAGACTCTCGAGCTCGCCGATCAGCAACTCGTGTCGACCGAGCGCCAGATCCGCCTCGATGCGATCGCCGAGCGCCACCAGACGCATCTCGGTGAGACGTGTGATCTCGGCGAGGAGGGCCGGCGAGTCATCGAGGCCGGCGTACGGGCTGCCGTGCCACATCGCGAGCGCCTCACCCAGCTGCTCGGCAGCCTCTCCCGGTCCGGCTGCAACCAGTGGGCGCATCTCCCGCACCGTCCTGCTGAACACCCGCTCGTCGACGTGGCTCTCGCCGATGCGGAGTGCGTAGCCGCCCGAACGGTCGGTCTCGAGCCCCTCACCGATCCGTTGGCGGAGATGATGGATGTATCCCTGCAGCGTCTTTCGTGCGGTCGCTGGTGCGGACTCCATCCACAGGCCCTCGACCAGCGCGTCGGTCGACACCGTCGCTCCGTGAGCTGCGAGCAACATCGCGAGAACGAGCCGCTGCTTCGGGCCTCCGAGTTCGACCTCGTCGTCCCCGTCGACGGCCCGCACGGGGCCAAGGACCTGGAAGTCCACGCTCCAACTGTAGTGATGGGCCATCGTGGCCATCCTCGACGATTCCGGTTGGAGAGCGGTTGGAGCGACGTCGGGAGCCGGCGGCGACCGGTCTGTCGCCGCACTGGTGCGCAGGGCCGGGCTCCGGCAGGAAGCCCCTGTCTCCAGCGGTTTCAACCACTCTCCAACCGAGTCGCGGTCGTCCTGGAACCGCTCGATCGGAAGCTGGTTCGCAACAGCCGCCGAGCTGACGACGGGGTCCGACCCGAGGGCAGATCGGCTCACACCAACAGGAGCACACCATGAATTCCACCGCATACCACCCGGTCAACGATCCGATCGTCGGACGCCGGGCAACTCGATACGGCGCAGTCGTCGCCGGCATCGCCCTCGCTGTCGCAGGCGCCGTCACCTTGACGGCGGCGCTGTCGGCCGGGGACAGCGACCCGACACAGCCGGCCGCTCGCCTCGATCGCCCTCCCGATGTGATCAGCCAGCAGGCTGCGACCGACACGATGATCACGCGGACCCACGGGAACCGAACCACGGCCGGCGGCTCCACGTCCGGTAACTCCCCGGCGACCGACACGATGATCACGCGGACACACGGGAACCGAACCACGGCCGGCGACTCCACGTCCGGTAACTCCCCGGCGACCGACACGATGATCACGCGGACCCACGGGAACCGAACCACGGCCCCCGGCTTCACGTCCGGTAACTCCCCGGCGACCGACACGATGATCACGCGGACCCACGGGAACCGAACCACGGCCGACGAGTCCACGTCCGGTGACTCCCCGGCGACCGACACGATGATCACGCGGACACACGGGAACCGCAGCGCCAGCGCCAGCGCAAGCGTCAGACGGTCGGTCGCCGGCCTGACGTTCTGAGCGCATGCTCCCAGGGGTCGCCTTCCCGCGGAGTCAGGCCGTACACCACCTGCATGGCGTTGTACAACGACTCGGCGTGTGGCGCCCGGTACTCCTCGCCGGTCACCTGCCCGAAGTCCCATGCATGGACGTACCATTCGCCAGCCGCCACCCAGCCGAACAGGCCGACGGTGATCGGTACGGCAGCGATGTCCTGCACGGCAACCGGGAGCGGAAGATCCGGATCGAGCCGTTCGAGGCGAACGAGCCACTCCTCGGCTCGTTGGACGAAGCTGCTGATGCGGTTGGAACCGGAATCTGCCGGGAGCGCCGCCAGGGTCTCCGCATTCCTCGTCGACATGAAGTCCCAGCCGAAGCGCGGAGTCGAGGCGTCTGCTTCCGCATCGTCGAGCGCGTCGTGCCAGTTGCCGGTCACCGCCAGAACATGCCCAGCGAGGTCGAGTGCTGTCCATCCCTCACAGGGACTCGGGCTCTGCCAGTCAGCGTCGTCGAAGCGGCTCGTGATGTCCGCGATCGCGCCGATGCCATCGCGCTGCATCTCCAGGATCGAATCAGCCGACGGCGTATTTCGAGACATGACGATCCTCCTTCGAGCCCCCGTTCGCTATTGGGCGTGTACCGCGAGAGCCTGCGCGGGGACTGGGTACGACCCGTCCGGATCCCGGAAGGACTCGAAGCCATCGAGAACGGCACGACGAGTTGCGTCACGTTCGTCTGTGGGCAACCGGTCGATGATCACGGCCAGCGGGCCGTTGAGATCGACGATCGCGTTCCAGGCGTCTTCGTCGTCGGCGTAGTGGAACACGAAGTCGACATGCTCGATCAGCAGCGTGGAGAACCCGGCGGCCGTCGCAAGTGCACGCACCCGCTCCGGGTCCCCCAGCGAGAAGACCCCTGGAGCGCCTGGCTGCGGTGGAGCGAGATGCCCGCGTTGCACCAACACCGCCGCCGGAACTGACCACCAGGGGTTCTGGTCCGGCGTCGTGAACGCCGTGAACGCCACCGACCCTCCCGCACGAAGCACTCGCCGTGCCTCCCGCAACGCCGCTGCAGGGTCTGCAAGCAGCATGTAGACCGAACGGCCCACCACGGCATCGACACTTCCGTCGTCGAGATCCATCGCTTCGGCATCGAGTTGTCGGTACTCCACGTTCCCCAGACCCCGTGTCGTCCCGAGTCGTTGCGCGACCTCCACCATCTCGGACGAGAAGTCGGTCGAGATCACCCGACCTTGAGGTTCGACCAGCGCTGCGATCCGATGACCCAGATCTCCCGGTCCGGCCCCCACCTCGAGTACCACCTGTCCCGCTGCTGGACTCGTCCGTTCGATGATCCAATCGTCGAGGTGACCCATGTTCCGCCGGAGGAACGCGTGCCGAGTTTCCCAACCAGCCGCCATCGAATCCCAGGTCTGGAGACTCTGCTCGCGAAACGCATCGACATCCATGACCCGACCCCCCGGCCATCGCCCTCAAACCCCAGCATACGGAAGAGGTCAACACCCCCGATCCGACTGTCACCGATCGCCGGTTCCTGGGCACACCTTCAGCGGGGTGTCCTCTCATACGCCCACCTGAACAGGCTCCGTGACCAATCCGTGACAACGGGTCATTCTTGATCGAAGCACGGCCACTTGACCAGGGACGCTTTTGCGGAGGTGGACGGGAATCCGTACCGCGACGTTGAAGTCCCTGGCTAGGCCCGAGCCGAAAGCATCTCGGGTCGCACTGAGAGTTTCACTGAGACTTACCGACGTCACACCGCGCGGGCTCGCCGAACCGCACGTCGTCAGGGCGGTCGGCCGGAACGACCACTCAACCGAGCCGACGATCAGCCTCAGCCGGCGATCCCGTGGCTCCGATCGACCCGCTCGACATGCATCACGGCCCGCAATCCGGACCGCTCCCGAAGTCCGACCCGCCCCGAGCCGCAGAACGCGGATCACCGGCGGGCGAGCCATCGAGGGCCGGTTAACGGATGCCCGCTTGACTCGCTTCACGAGGTTGCTTGCGTCTTCGGTCGGCCCGTTCGAGACGTGCGAGCGATGCCAGGCGACGATCTGGTCGCGCCAGCGGGCGACGGAAGGTTGTCTCCATCGACCGAGGTGAACCTCGACGTCGCCGGGGAGATCCTCGTCGAAGCGGTCGGCACCGAGGTCGTGAACTCGGTCGTGGCGACTCACTCGACGACCGGCGCGACTGGTGGTCGCCGAGGCGACGGGACCACGACCGATCCCCGGGTGCGGGTCCCGTGACCTGCGGTTCCGATCGCCGGCTGGCTCAAGATACGTCGCACCACGCCGATCAAGACTACATGTCGACTGCGACCGCGGGGCTCCGCGAGCTCCCGCCCGTCGGGGACTCCGCTCCAGCGAGCACTGCGGTGGATGCTGCGTGGGAGCGAATCGGTGCGCGCCTGGAGGTCGTCTTCCGTGATATCGAGCGGGTGGCGGCCAACCTCCTCGACCGGGAGCTGAGCGCCGCCTGAGGTGGTGCGGGCCGAAGTCGCTGCGCGTCGCATCGCCTCCTGGCTGGGTCACCTGGGGCTTCCGGCGGCTGCCGTGCTGAGCCGCCACCTCGCCGCTCTGTGGGGTCGCGACGAGCTGCACGCAGGCAGCGCGGTGGAAGTCGCCGGGCTCGTCGAGGAGCTCCGTTCCCAGCTCAGCCACGCGGCGTCCGATCTGGCGGCGCCGTCCGTCGACTCACCTGGCGTGACCGTCGTCGGGCCGACCACCGCGACCGTCGACTCGGTCGTCTGGGTCGCGGCGAGCGCTGGGCTGAGGGTCGAACTCGAGCGACACCGGCTTGGACATCGCATCGGACCGCGACGCGATCGCGGTCTTCTGCCAGTCGTCCGCTGTGGGTGTCGACACGGTCGTGGTTCGGGGTCTGGCGGAGCGTCTCGCCGGGACGCCCATCCTCGCGATCGCCGACGCGCCATCGGTCCGCGACCGAAGAGCACTCGGTCGCTTCGCCGACGTCGTCCTCGACAGCGACACGCCGCCCCGCCACGTCGTCGACGAGCTCGGGCGTCTCTGCACCGCTTCGACGAACGCACAGGTCGTCGCGGTCGTCTCCTCGATGGACACCACGATCTGTGAGCTCCTCACCGACCGCGGCGTGACGACAGTGGACGCCACGGATGCGGACCAGCTGGTGGCGCTGCTCGGCGGTGGCGGAGCAAGTGGGGTCGTCCTACCCGCAGCTCTCACCGCCGAAGAGAGCGTGTCCTTGATCCGTTTGGTGCGCACCCATCCCGGGCTCCGCACGGTGTCGGTCGTCGCCATGGTCGGGACCGATGACGCTGGGGTACGCGTCCGTCTCTACCGAGCCGGCGCCGACGATGTCATCGGCTCCGTCGACGGCGACGAGCTCGCCGGGCGGGTCAAGGCGGTGCTGGCCCGACGAGCACAGCTGCTCCCGTCCGATCTCGACTCCTCCCGTCGACGGCTGTTGCCCTGGTCGAGCTCCCGGATCCTCATCGACCGCCTCCTCACCAGCTCCCAGCGCCAGGGTCACGTCAGCTCGCTCGCACTCGTCACGACCGAGATCGATGCCCCCGGTCAGATGCCGATCGGCGAGAGGTACGAGCTGCTCCAGCGCTCATTCCGTGATGATGACGTGGTCGGGCGGCGCTCCGGGGATCAGATCGTGATCGCTCTCAACGGAGCTCCCCGGCGCATCGCCGTGGCGCGCGTGACTGACATGCTGGCCAAGCTCGGGCTCCTGGAGTCGCATCGAGTCGGTGTGTCCGAGTTTCCGTACGACGGTAAGAACGTCGAGGACCTCGTGCTGGCCGCGGAGGATGCGGTCGTGCGCTCGCGCGATGCCGGCGGCCCGATGGCCGTCGCCACGGACTGGCGGCCCGAGCAGGAGCAGGCACCAGACGTGGCCATCATCGATCCTGATGCCACGCTCGCCAGCGTGCTCGCGGTCGCCCTCGAGCGCCAGGGTCTCCGAGCGATCCATTTCCAGGACGGCGGCGAGGCCCTCGACCAGCTCGTCGGTCCGAACCGACGTCCGCTGCCCCGGGTCGTGCTGCTCGAGTTCGACACGCCGGGCGTCGAGGGGCTGCAGTTGCTCCGGCGACTCGGTGAGGACGGCGCGCTCAGCCGGCTGCGCGTCCTCATGCTGACCGCAAGGACCCAGGAGTCCGACCTTCGTCGCGCCTTCGAGCTCGGAGCGGTCGACGTGGTGAAGAAGCCATTCCCGGCCGCGCTGATGATGCAGCGCCTGCGCAGGACGCTCGAGCAGTGACCACGCCCTTGGCCCTCGCAGTCACGGCCGCCATCAGCGTGGCCGCCTTCTACGTCGTGGTCGGCGTTCTGCACGACAAGGCCATCAGCCACCACGATCGGTGCTTCGAACGGGCCCGCGTCGCCTTCGCAGACACGGTGCTCGGATCGGAGGACGCCGCAGCCCGAGCGATCCCTACTCTCCGGTACCTCCCGCGCCGTGCCCTCGCCCAGGCCCTCGTCGAACTGGTCACCGACCTCGGTGGCGAGGCTCGTCCCCGTCTGCGGAGGGTCTCGGAGGCCACCGGCGTCACTCGCCACATCCGGCGGCTGGCCCGGGGGCGGTGGCGACGGCGAGCTGGCGCCGCGCAGCTCCAGATGCTGCTCCCGGATGACGACCCGCTGCGCACCGCGTTGTTGCTCGATCCTCATCCCGTCGTACGGGCTCGAGCGGTGGAGACGCTCGGACCGGAGGAAGCCCTCGATGCCTCCCCTCACCTGTTCGGTCTTCTCGGCGACGACAACCCCGGCGTGCGACTGTCGGCCCAGCAGGCGCTGCTTCGCTGCGACGCCCGGCTCGTCCCGCACCTCATCGCCCACATGGAGGACGAGGACGCGCCCGGCACAGTGCTCGGCACTCGAGGTCGCCGCCAACCTCCCCGATCCGCGGCTCGAGGTGGTCCTGCTCCGTCACGCCGACGACCCAGACCCGAATCGACGGATGCTCGCGGCGACCGCGCTGGGGTCGACGCTGTCGAAGACCGATCAGGCCCTCGCCGTCCTTGTCGGAGCTGCTGGACGACCCCGACAGCACCGTCCGAGCCAGCGCGGCGGGCGCGATCGGTCGCCTCGCCGCGTTGGAGCTCGCGCCGCACCTGGCCGCGAAGCTCTCCGATCCCGCCTGGGTCGTGCGCCGTGAGGCCGGCATGTCTCTGGCACGCATGGCGCCGGTGGGGACGATGCTGCTGCGAGTCCACCTCACGGACGAGGACCGTTTCGCACGGGACATGGCTCGACAGATCCTCGACATCGTCGCAACGCGAGACGGTTCGGGAACGCTGGCCGACGGGATCATCCTCTCGATCGGTGGACGAGATGCCCACCGAGGAGCTCTGGGCGTCATGATCGGGCGGTTCATCGACGTGTTCCCGGTCGCACTGACCGTCTTCATCGTGGTCGTCCTCGTCCTGCAGTCGCTGGTCTACGTGAGCGCGGTCATCGAGCTCCGGAGGATCCGCCAACGCGACCGCCACCAGCTGTGGCGCAGGACGTTGAGCTCGCCGCTCTCGCCGCGGATCTCGGTGCTCATGCCCGCCTACGGCGAGGAGCTCACGATCACGAGCAGCACCGCCAGCATCCTCGCCCTCACCTACCCGAACCTCGAGGTCGTCGTCATCAACGACGGCTCCGACCGACGCCACCCTCGAGCGCCTCATCGATCACTTCCGGCTGGTCACCCGTGCACCCGGTGTACCGCCACGTCGTCGAGACGGCCGACGTCCAGGGGATCTACCGGTCGCGAGCGCGAGCCTCGCCTGGTCGTGGTGGACAAGGTCAACGGCGGCAAGGCCGATGCTCTGAACGTGGGGCTGAACGTGGCCTCGGGCGAGCTGGTGTGCGCCATCGACGCCGACACGCTCGTCGCGCCCGACGCCCTGCAACAGCTCGTCGCCCCGTTCGTCAGCGACCCCGACACCGTTGCGGCCGGTGGGACCATCCGCCTGACGAACGATTCGGTGGTCCGTGGGGGCCGCATCGAGCGAGTTGGTCGTGCCGCGCAGCTGGATCGCCGGCGTCCAGGTCGTGGAGTACACGCGGGCGTTCCTCGTCGGACGGCTGGGATGGAACCCACTCGGGGGGAACCTCATCATCAGTGGTGCGTTCGGGTTGTTCCGCCGTTCCGTGCTGCTCGACATCGGCGGCTACGAGCACGAGTCGGTGGGCGAGGACATGGAGCTCGTCGTGCGGGTTCGGCGCCACCACTACGAGATCGGGCAACCGGCGAAGGTGGTCTTCAGTCCCGACCCGGTGGCGTGGACCGAGTGCCCCGAGTCGCTTCGCACGCTCGCACGGCAGCGAAACCGTTGGTACAGGGGGCTCCTGGACGTGCTCAGCCGCCATCGCCGCATGATCTTCAACCCTCGGTACGGAACCGCCGGCATGTTGGCGATGCCCTACTTCCTGTTCGTCGAGGCCCTGGCGCCCATCGTGGAGGCTCTCGGTGATCATCTTCGTGTTCGTTGGTCTCGCACTCGGGTGGTACGGGCTGAGCGAGGTTGCCTTGGTGGCGGCAGCGAGCCTCGCCGGGGCCGGTGTGAGCATCCTGGTGCTCATCTGCGACGAGATGTCGTTCCGCAGCTACACGGGTGCGATGTCGCGGCTCCGCCTGGCGATCCTCGCGGTGGTCGAGCAGGTCGTCTACCGTCCCCTGACCACGGTCTGGCGGCTCTGGGGACTTGAAGCTGTACCTGCAGGGTCGGACGGAGTGGGGTGCGCAGGTTCGCCGTGGCTTCCGTACCGGTTGACGCCGAGCGCGACATCCCGCCTCGTGGCCGATGGAGCACGATGAGGCGAGGAACCCGGACCTCGATCCGCGCGCTCGTGTCCGTGCTCGCGCTCGTGGCGACTGCGTGCGCAACCGTCTTCGGCGAACACTGAAGCGGAGCGGTCGAATACTGAAGCGGAGCCGTCGAACACTGAAGCGGAGCGGTCGAGCACTGCAGCTCTGCGGTCGAACACCGAAGCTGGGCTGTCGGTCGTTGCCCGGGCCGATGCCGCCGGATTCGTCGTGTTCACCGACGACGGCGAGATCGACTTCCTCACGGGCGTCAACGTGGGCGCAGCCATTCCCGGTCGGCTGCCCTCCGAGCTACAGATCGATGCGGCGACCTGGCGACGCTGGCTGCCGATGATCGCCGATCTGGGCGTCCATGCCGTGCGCATCTACACGGTGCAGCCCCCGCACTTCTACGAGGAGTTCCGCGCCTACAACGAGGCGAATCCGGACCGTCCGCTCTATCTCGTGCACGGGGTCTGGTTGCCGGAGGAGTTGCTCGCCGAACGTCGGGATCTCTTCGATCCCGAGGTCATGGAGCTCGATCCGCGGCGACATCGACGGTGCCGTCGCTGCGCGTCCATGGGGACGGCGAGCTCCCAGAGCGTGCGGGCTACGCCTCCGGCTCCTTCACCGCCGACGTTTCTCCGTGGCTGGTGTCGTGGGCGTTCGGAATCGAGATGGATCCCGGACTCGTGTCCGAGTCCGACGCGGCGAACGTCGGACGAACCTATGAGGGCACCTTCGTGAGCGCCACGGCCGACGCCTCGCCGACGGAGGTCTGGTTGGCCGAGATGCTCGACCGCATCGCAGGGCCACGAGGCCTCGTACGGTCGATCCGTTCCGCTCACCTTCTCCAACTGGCCGACGACCGACCCGCTCGACCACCCGACCGAGCCGCTCGTGAGCGAGGACCTGGTCGGCATCGACGCAAACCACGTCGTCGCCTCCGATGCGTGGCCGGCAGGTCTCTACGCGAGCTACCACGCCTACCCGTACTATCCGGACTTCCAGCGCTACGAACCCGGCATCGCCGACTACGAGTACGAGGGCAGGGTCGACGCGTACGCGGGCTACCTGACGAAGCTGCGTGACCACCACGCTGCAGCCGGCCTCCCCACGATGGTCCTGGAGTTCGGCGTGCCATCGTCCCTGGGCTCGGCGCACTTCGGCTCGTTGGGACGCGACCAGGGAGGGCACGACGAGGCCACCGCGATGGCCATGAACGCCGACCTGCTGCGTACGCAGCACGATCTGGGTCTCGCAGGCGGGTTCGTGTTCGCATGGCAGGACGAGTGGTTCAAGCGGACGTGGAACACGATGGATCTCGAGGTGCCGGCGGATCGCCGTCAGCTCTGGCAGAACCCGCTCACCAACGAGGCGAACTTCGGCCTGCTCGCCATCGAGCCGGGCGAGCACGGTCCACCGGTCGTGGTCGACGGCGACGGCACCGACTGGCGGCGCGACAACTCGCAGGCGATCCTCGAGTCTCGGGACGCGGTCCGTGAGGTCAGGGCGACGCACGACGAGTCCTACCTCTACCTGCGCCTGGTCCTCGACGAGGAGCGTGTCTGGGACGACGCGCCTGTCGCTGTGGGGTTCGACGTCGTCCCCGGAGGCAATGGCGGCCTGCCCTCGGCGCCCGGCGTCGGTTCGGGCGCCGACACGACGATCGTCGTCGGCCCGGGCCGCGAGGCCAACGCCTACGTGAGGGCGTCGAACGACTACAACGCGCTGGTCCTCGGACGGCGCCTCGGCCACTTCGCCGTCGACGACGCCGATCTGGCGGAAGGCAGCGGCGTCTGGAACCCGCAACGGCTCAACGTGAACCGTCCGCTGGAGATCCCCGTCCTCGAGCTCGAGCAGCCCGTCGAGTGGCACGACCTGAACCCGCTCCCGACCGGGTCGTCCTCGCCCGACGACGACCGCTTCGATTCGCGTACGGTGTGGGCGGCAGAGGACGACATCATCGAGCTGAGGGTGCCGTGGTCGATGATCGGACTCTCGGATCCTTCGTCGCGGGCCGCGTTGGAGGTGTCGAGCGACGGAGAGCTGTCGACCGTGGAGGTCGAGCGCATGGGAATCACGGTCGCGGTGGGTCCGACCGGCGAGGAGACCACCGGCTACGCGTGGGAGCCGTGGAACGCCGTGAGTTGGCACGAGCGACCGAAGGTCGGCCTGGACCTGTTCGTCGAGGCCGTCGAGGAGGTCTCCTGATCGTGAAGCTCCTGACCGCCTGTTCGAGGAACTCGACAACCTCGCCACCCTGATCCTCCCTGATCTTCCCCAACTCACTCGCCAAGGCGCAGACGGCCGAGCTGCTCTCAGGTCATCTCGTCGGACACGGAGTTCGAGTTGACCGCCGGGCAGTCCCATATGTCGGCCGAAGCTGGTCGAACTCGTGCGGCTCAGGCGGACAGTGCCCCGTGGGGCGCACGGCATGCCTGTGCCATGCCGATGCTGAGAGTTTCGTTGAGAGTTGCACGCAGAACCTCAGCCCCTCACTCCGCTTGCACCGTCCGGCCAGTACCGGCACCCACCAGGAGCTTCATCCGGCGGCTCGGCGACCGTCATGAATCCACCACGGCGCACATCGAACCCTCAACGGCATCACCCCAGCCCGTGAGGCATGTGGCCCAGGGTTCGATTGCAGCGGAGGTGGACGGGAATCGAACCCGCCGGATGGGGATCGCCCATCCCAACCGCTTTGAAGGCGGCGGAGCCCACCAGGTACCCAGACACCTCCCGGTAGTGCACCGAGACGCTACCGGCGGTCGAGGACGGATTCGCCACGGCACGCCCGTAGCGGGTGACGGCCGACGATCGATGGTGGTTAGCTTCGTCGGATGCCCGTGCTGTTCTGCTCCGACATGTTCTGGCATGAGCGAGGCCGTGAGATCGAGGCGATCGACCCGAAGATCGAGGTCGTGCAACTCGTCGGCGACGACCTGGTGACCGAGGACGACCTCGAACGGATCACGATCGCGTACTTCTCCGGCGACACCTGGCCCGACCGGGCCGGCAGGTTCCTCGGGGCCTGCACGAGGGCCCCGAACCTCGAATGGCTGCAGACGTTCTCCGCCGGCACCGACGAGCCGATCTTCACGAGGATTCGCGACGCCGGCGCCGTCGTCACGAACAGTGCGGGCTCGTCCGCCCCGTCGATCGCCCAGACCGTCATCATGTACTTGCTCGCGCTGAGCCGGGATCTGCCGCGCCTCGCCCGCGCACAGACCGAGCGGCGCTGGGATCCGGGCTCGGCTCAGGACCTCGACGGGCTCCGGCTCGGGATCGTGGGGATGGGCGAGATCGGCACGCGAGGTCGCCGCGACTCGCGATCCCGTTCGGGATGGACGTCGTCGGTGTTCGTCGCACGGTCCGTGGCGACGAGATCTGCGAGACCTGGCCGAACGAGCGACTCGATGAACTGCTCGAATGGCTCGGACGCCGTCGTGGTGGCGGCACCCCTCACCGACGACACCCGCGGGCTGTTCGACGACTCGATGTTCGCTCGCATGCGACCCGGCGCCTGGTTCGTCAACGTCGGGCGCGGCGAGATCGTCGACGAGACCGCACTTGCATCGGCGCTGTCGTCCGGCCACCTCGGGGGTGCGGGGCTCGACGTGTTCGCGACCGAACCGCTGCCTGCCGACAGCCCGCTGTGGGCGTTGCCGAACGTGGTCATCACGCCTCACACGTCGGGCACGACCGATCGGTCGCGGCACCGGTCCGTCGATCAGTTCGTCGAGAACTTCCGTCGATGGAGCTGCGGCGAAACGCTACGGAACGTCACCTCGGCCGACGACTGAGCGATTCAGTCGAGCGTGCTCTGCCACGCCCGACGATCGGAGCGGTGCAGCCAATCGACGATCTCCGACGACAGCACCGGTTCGGAGATCGCGTAGCCCTGGGCGATGTCGCAACCCATTCCTCGGAGCTTGTCGAGCACCTCGAACGACTCGACCCCTTCCGCCACCACGACGAGCCCGAGGTTGTGACCGAGGTCGACGGTCGAGCGCACGATCACCTCGTCCTGCGGGTCGAGCAGCATGCGCTCGACGAAGCTCTGGTCGATCTTCAGTTCGTGCACGGGCAGGTGTCGCAGGTAGCTCAGTGACGAGTAGCCGGTACCGAAGTCGTCGACGGCCATCCGCAGGCCGACTTCGTGGAGGCCGTTGATCGTCGCCCGGGTGCGCGGTGCATCGACGAACAGCGACGACTCGGTGATCTCGAGCGTCAACCGCGACGGATCGACGCCGTGCGAGTCGAGGTAGGCCTGCACCCGGTCGGGCAGGCGCGAGTCGAACAGGTCGTGCGTCGACAGGTTGACGGCCAAGCCGACGTCGAGGCCCGCGCGCTGGAACTCGGCGAGCTTGCCGATCCCGTGTCGCGAGCACGAGGTCGGTGAGCTGCTTGATGAGACCGGTGTCCTCGGCCACGCGCACGAACTCCGCCGGTTGCACCGTGCCCCGCGTCGGATGCACCCACCGCACCAGCGCCTCGGCGCCCACCACGGACCCGGTCGCGAGGTGCAGTTTCGGCTGGTACACGACCGTGAGCTGATCGGTCTCGATCGCCGTTCGGAGATCACCGAGCATCGACAGTCGCGCCGGGGTCCGGCGGTCGATCTCGTCCCGGTAGAACTCGACGCCGGTGCGTTGCCACTTCGCGTTGTACATGGCGATGTCGGCGCGGCGCATCGGTTCGATGGCCTTCCGGTCGTGAGAACGGATGTCGGCGACGCCCACGCTGACCGTCACCACGATCTCGAGGCCGTCGAGCGTGACCGGCTTGCCCCCTTCGCGGACACAGGCGTGCGCCAGTTCGAGAATCTCGTCGTGTCGAGCGACGGCAGCAGAGGATCGCGAACTCGTCGCCCGCCAGGCGAGCGAGGGAGTCGTACGGGCCGAGGATCGCGCTCATCCGACGGCTGAACTCGACCAGGAGCTCGTCGCCCGCGTGGTGGCCGAGCGTGTCGTTGACCTCCTTGAACCGGTCGAGGTCGAGCATCATGACGGCCCACACCCCGGTGCCGGACGACTGCGTCACGTCGGTGACGTACAGCTCGAACAGCGTGCGCCCGGGAAGCTCCGTGAGTGCGTCGTGGCGCGCCTCCCACTCGAGTCGCTCGTGGAGGATGCCGCGGCGGAGCGCCACCGACAGCTGCCGCCCGACGTTGTGCAATCGTGCCCGGTCGCCATCGTCGAACTGCTCGTGCTGGAGGTCGTCTCGCGCCACCGCGAGCACGCCGAGCGACTCGCCGCCGTCGTCCACCGACGTCATCAGCACGATGGGCCTCGACGACTCCGCACGCATGCCGAGATCGACGATCTGATGGCGGTCGAGGTCGACCGCACCGCCGTCGCTCGTGAGCGCCCGCCACGCATCCACGTCGAGCTGACCACCCGGTGACGCCGAGAGGCTGCCGGCCGAGTGGATGACCGGACCGTCGTCGGTGAACCGCACGAGCACGGCACCCGACGCCCGGAACATCTGCATCGCCGAGTCGACGGCGACGTGGCCGATCGCATCGACGTCGAGGGTGTCACCGACCCGACCGGCGAAACCATGGATGGTGCCGAGGTCACGGAGCTCCTGGCTCACCCCGCCGAACGCGTGCAGCACGTACCACATGCCCAGGATCGGCAGCGCCGCCAGCACGGTGAGTGCGGGTTCGAACAGTGCCAACGCCACCGTCATCGCCGCCAGGACCGAGGTCACCATGTACAGCCACCACGTCGCCTGCAACTCGCCGACGACACGTTCCCGCGTGTTGCCGTCGAACATCGAGATCGCGATCACGATCAGGATCGACGTGCACGGCGTGACGATCATGAGCGCCGCTGCGACCGCGACGACGACGCCGGTCGAGCCGGCTCCCCACCACCCCACGAGGGAGTGGAACACGAGCCCCGCGAACGCGACCTCGAACACGTGCAGGCTCATGTTGAACGCCAGCTTGTCGGGGCGGTTCCGGCGCACGAAGACCATCACCAGGAGGGAGAGCGGCACGCGAGCGAGCGGCGCCACCACCGGGGACAGGAACGTGAACGCGAACGCGATCGGGATCTCGTTGAGCGCGAACGCGATCGAGTCGCGTCGGAAGTGGAAGTTGAACACCGACAGCTCGGCGAGGCCGAACATCACCATGATGATGACGAATGTCCAGTCGCCGAACGGTCGCCCGAGATCGACGTCGTCGGGTGTGATGGCCACGAAGACGACGGTCGTGGCCAGGCATGCGGCTGCGAGCAGGTAGACCCCTACGGAGGGTCGTCGAAGACCGCTCGCAGTCGGTGAGCCGCGGGAAGCCTCACGTTCTGCGGCCTCAGCGGCATCGTGTGTCACTGGCGACTCCCTGGTATCAGCGTGGTGTCAACCTAGCGTTCGGAGCCTTCGCCCGCCAGGCTCAGGCCCAGGAACTGGATGCCCACGAGCTGGACGCCCACGACGACGACGCCCACGACGACGACGCCCACGAGCTCGACGCCCACGAGCTCGACGCCCACGAGC
Source organism: uncultured Acidimicrobiaceae bacterium (assembly GCA_963827775.1). GTDB lineage: Bacteria > Actinomycetota > Acidimicrobiia > Acidimicrobiales > Ilumatobacteraceae > Ilumatobacter. Next base: position 314,825 of record CAWHCI010000005.1, read on the forward strand.
TGGAAGCCCACGAGCTCGACGCCCACGACGACGACGCCCACGAGCTCGACGCCCACGACGACGACGCCCACGAGCTGGAAGCCCACGAACTCGACGCCCACGACGACGACGCCCACGAGCTGGAAGCCCACGAACTCGACGCCCACGAGCTCGACGCCCACGACGACGACGCCCACGAGCTCGAAGCCCACGAGCTCGACGCCGGATCGAACTGCACCATCATGTCGGTGGGGCCGGGGAGGCCGATCGAGGGGGCCCAGGTCTGGTCGACGGTCTGGGCGTCGGCGGCGGCCGCGGCCGACGCATCAACCAGGCCGTTCCCGACGAACGTCTCGGACGCGTCGAGCGGGTCAGCGGATTCGGCGAGCAGATGCTTGATCTGATCCGGATCGAGGTCGGGGCGAGCCTCGAGCAGCAGCGCGACGACACCGCTCACCACAGCGGCCGCAGGTGACGAGCCGCTGGCGAGGAAGCCGCGTTCGCCGACACGACCCTCTGGGTGCGTGACGTCGGCCTCGCTGCCCGGAGCACGGAGGCTCGCGATGTGCGCACCGGGCGCTGCCAGATCGGGGTTGCGCGTGCCGTCGCCGGCACTGGCCCAGTCGGGCACGACCGTGCTCGAGGTGGAGTCGACACCGGCCACCGCGATCACGAACGGATCGCGGGCGGCACTCGCGAGGCCGTCGCTGGTCGGGCCCTGGTTGCCGGCCGCGGTCACCACCACGATCCCTGCGTCCCAGGCACGCTCGAGCGCCGCAGCGACCGGGTCGGTGCGGTACGAGTCGATCTCGCCGGCGTCGAACGCCAACGTCAGCACCGAGACGTCGAGTTGATCGGCGTGCTGGACGACCCAGTCGATGCCGGCGATCAAGCTGCCGCCGGTGACCGTGCCGTCGCGGCGCGCCACCTTCACCGAGACCAGGCCCGCATCCGGGGCTATGCCGAAGTGCTGATCGGGTCGACCCGACGCGAGCGCCGGCTCGGATCCCGCCTCCCGGCCCGCGATGATGCCCGCCATGTGGGTGCCGTGTCCGAACTCGTCGCCGGCCGCCACCGACGGGTCGGCGACCTCGCCGCTCAGATCGACCGCCGCCACGATCTGATCCGCGAGTTCGGGTACCGGTGCGATGCCGGTGTCGATCACTGCCACGTTCACGCCGGCACCGGTGACCCCCTGCGACCAGAGGTCGTGGGCGCCGATCGCGGCCGCGACGTCGTGCATCGAGGCGACCGGACGCTCGGGGGCGGCTGGGCCGTCGTCGAGGTTCGCGATCACGGCGCCGCCGAGTGCCATGGCACCCGCGGTGAACAGCGCGATCGCAGTGGCGCCGCGAGGCGGTTGCTCCGCGTCGGGACGCGGGGCCTTCCAGACCCGTCCTCGCCGACTCGCGTCGGGACGCGGGGCCTTCCAGACTCGCCCTCGCCGACCGGCGTCGGGAGGCGATTCGACCGGTGTCACGGTCCGTTCGGGGCTGACGGTCATGGTCATTTGGGAACCTCCATGGTTGGGACCCACGTGAATTGGCGGCAGGTCGGCATCGGCAGCTTTCTCAAGTTCCTTGAGAGTGCGACAGGGACTTGTGCAGATCTTGACGCCGGATTGACGCGACATCGGCGGTCGAACACCGATATCGTGACGTTTCCGGCTTCCCCTCCACACCTGCAACGTGCGGAGGCAACATGCTGACGATCTGCTGGGCCGCCAAGGGCGGCAGCGGAACCACGGTGTTCGCGGTCGCCAGAGCGCTGGCTGCCACCACCTCGACCGTGCTCATCGACCTCGCCGGCGACGTTCCGGCCGTGCTCGGTCTCCCCGAGCCCGACGGGCCGGGAATCCACGACTGGCTCGCATCCGAGTCACCGCCCGATCGGCTGTCACGGCTCGAACACGCGGTCACCGATCAGGTCACGGCGATCGCCGCCGGGCGACGCTCGCACGAGCACGGTGGGCGATGGTTCGAGCTCGGCGCCCATCTGCGAGCCGAGCCGCGTCGGGTGATCGTCGATGCGGGCACGGGGCGGCCACCCGACGCGCTGCTCGCCGCCGCCGACGAGGCCTTGCTCGTCACCCGCCCGTGCTACCTGTCACTCCGGCATGCGGTCGCCGCCGGTGTCGTGCCGACCGGTGTGGTCCTGGTCGACGAACCGGGCCGGTCGCTGCGCGCCGATGACATCGAGGCGTCGCTCGGGGCCCCGGTGGTGAGCACCACACTCGTCGACCCGGCGATCGCCCGCGCGGTCGATGCCGGACTCCTCGTGAGCCGCCTCCCCGGCGGATGGAGGCGCCAGCTCCGGAGGGCGGCATGAGTGCCGACACGCTCGACCGGCTCGTCGACGAGGTCTGCGAGCGCGCGGCGGGCATCCCCGGCGACGTGGTGACCGTGGTGGGCGACGAGCTCGATCGACTGGCACCGCTCGTGAGCACCGTCGACCGCTCGACCGTGATCGCCGCGGCGGTCGCCCGCCTCGACGGCCTCGACATCCTCGATCACGTCGTCCGCGACACCGACGTCGACGAGGTCATGGTGAACCGGGGTCACGAGGTGTGGGTCGACCGGAACGGATCGTTGACGCGTCTCGGCGATCTGCAACCCGGCGCCGTCGACGTCGTGCTCGAACGGGTGCTCGCCCCGCTCGGGAGACGTCTCGACCGAACGACCCCGATCGTCGACGCCCGCCTGCCCGACGGCGCACGCCTGTGCGCCGTCGTCGAACCGGTGGCCGTCGACGGCACCACCATGTCGATCCGGCGTCATCGGCGACGCCGCATCCCGCTCACATCGGCGGCACCACCCGACGTCGTGTCGGTGCTCCACGAGCTGGTGGCGGCTCGCACCAATGTGCTCGTCACGGGTGCCACGTCGTCGGGAAAGACCACCGTGCTCGCAGCGCTCACGGACGCCGTCGCCGACGGCGAGCGGCTCGTCCTGATCGAGGACACCAGCGAGCTCGTGCTCGATCCGCGCCACCACGTCGTTCGGCTCGAAGCCCGGCCCGAGAACGCCGACGGCGTGGCACCCGTTCCGCTCGCACAACTCGTCCGCACGGCCCTCCGGTTGCGCCCCGACCGCCTGATCATCGGCGAGTTCCGTGGGCCCGAGGTGCTCGCGGTGATCGAGGCACTCAACACGGGCCACGACGGGTCGCTCTCGACGTGCCACGCGAATTCCGCCGTCGACGGTCTCCGGCGGGTCGAGACGCTGGTCATGCAGGCTGCGCCGAGTTGGCCACTGGCGTCGATCCGTCGGCAGGTGAGCCGCTCGATCGACGCGGTCGTCCACCTCGTACGCGAAGCCGACGGCAGCCGCCGCGTTCGCGGAGGTCACCGAGGTCGTCGAAGGCGACGGCGAACCGCAGGTTCGGATGCTCGCCGACCGGCGTCGACGCGTCGGTCAACTCACTCGGAGCCGGCGATGATCGCCGCGTGGTGCGGCGGGCTCGCCGTGCTGGCCCTCGCCGCTGCGCTCCGTCCCCGCCCGGCCGCACGGTCGGTCGTCCCCCGATCTCGCGACGCACCACCCGGTCGGCAGCCAGGCCACCGGTCGTGGCCACGTCGCCGCCGGCGCGACGTCGACGCCGCCGAGGTCGCGACATGGTGCGAGGGCCTCGCACGCGTGATTCGGGGAGGATCCACGTTGATCGCGGCGCTGCGTTCGGTCGAGCCGCCCGCGAGCTGCAGGTCGGTGGTCGACGGCATCGTGCTCGCGCTCGATCGTGGCGCGCCGCCTCACCGATGCGCTGACCGTGTCGTCGACGTCGCCGCACCTCAACCTGGCGATCACCGTCGCCCGGGCCTGCGCCGTCAACGGGGGCCCTCCGGCCGAACCGCTCGACCGGGCGGCGGCGACCCTACGGAGCCGCGCCGCCGATGCCGCCGAACGGCGCACGCAGAGTGCCCAGGCGCGGCTGTCGGCCGTGGTGATGACCGTGCTGCCGATCGCGATGCTGACGTTGCTCCTGGCCACCTCGGCACCGACTCGCGGCGCAGCGGTGAGCGGGCCCGGGCTCGCGGCGATCGCGGTCGGCGGGACGCTCAACATCGCCGGCTGGCGTTGGATGCGCCGGATCGTCGGCGCAGGCCGAGTCATGAGGTTCGTCCGGCGCGCGGATCGGAAGGCCCGGCAGGCAGCTCGCGCCGCGCTGCCCGATCTGATCGAGTTGGTGATCATCGGGGTCCGGGCCGGGCTGACGCCGTCCGCTGCGTTCACGATGTCGGCCGAGCACGCGGCGCCCTCACTCGGGCCGGCCCTCGACGCAGTGGCCCACGAGATGCAGCGCGGTCGACGCCTGTCCGACGCGCTCGCCGTCCTGCCGCAGTTCCTCGGTGCCGACGCCGGATTCTTCACCGATGCGTTGATCACCGCCGACCGCTACGGCCTCCCGCTCGGGCCGATGCTCGACCAATTGGGTGCCGAGGTCCGCGCCGACCGCAGCCGCCAGGCGCAGCGCGACGCGCGCACCCTGCCGGTCAAGCTGTCGTTCCCGCTGGTCGTCTGCACGCTGCCGTCGTTCGTTCTGCTCGCCATCGCCCCCGCCGTGCTGGGGGCCGTCTCGACGATCACGGGTTCGTGACGTCCCTCCGACTCACCACCACGAGGTATCCCATGTACGAAACACTCATCTTCCTGCTCCTCCGAGTCGACTGGCGCAGCGAACGAGGCCAGGCCACCACCGAGTACGCGCTCGTCTTGCTGGCGGCTGCTCTCGTCGGTCTGCTCGTCATCGGCTGGGCGACCGCCGGCGGCGGCGCGGCCGCGATCAGCAGCCTCTTCGATCGGGTGATCCAGTCGGTCATCGACCGGGTGTGACCGACGAACGAGACCGCGGCCAGGCGGCCGTCGAGTTCGCGATCGCGCTCCCGCTCGTCGTGATGCTCGTCTTCGGCGTGATCCAGGTCACGGTCGTGATCCGCGATCAACTCGCGGTCGAACTGGCAGCACGCGAAGGCGCGAGGGCGGCCGCCGTGTCGGCGGCCCCCTCCCCCGCTGCTGCGCGCGCCGCCGAGGCGTCCACGTCGCTCCGCCCGCTCCACACCACGACGGCCGCGTCTGCCGCGTCGGTCACCGTCACGGTTCGGTACACGACCCGGAGTCGCGTGCCGATGCTCGGCCTGGTGCTGCGCGACGTCGATCTCAGTGCGTCGGTCACCATGGCCCGCGAGCCGCCCTGACGCCTGGCGGGGCCTCGATCGCCGGGTCGGCGACGTCCGGTGATCGAGGCGGTCGCCGATGCCGTCGTCGAGGTCTCATAGAATCCTGTTCGTGATGCAAGGGCAGACCGCATGAACGAGCCCGACGAGCTGCTGCACATCGCGCTCCCCGACGACTGGACGGCCGCTCGCGCAGCGGGCGAGTACCGGGTCAGCACGCGCGATCGCACACTGGACGACGAGGGGTTCGTGCACTGTTCGTACCCCGGCCAGATCGAGGCCGTCGCCAACCGTTTCTTCGCCGACGTGGCCGAACTCGTGCTCCTCCATCTCGAACCCGAATTGATCGAGGCCGAGATCCGGGTCGAGCCCGGCGCCGACGGCGGCGACGAGCGCTTCCCCCACATCTACGGCCCCATTCCCACCGCTGCCGTCGTCGCGACGACCTGGTGGGACCGCGACGACGACGGGATGTGGCACAAGCCGGTCACCATGTGATCCGGCGGTGAGGGCGGCCGAGCCTGCAAACGGTCGATCGCGGACCTCGCTCGACCCGGCCCGCCGGGTCGGCCCCTCAGGCCGCAACGTCGGGCCGGCGCGTCAGCCCGGACCGGAGAACACCCCGGCGTTGTCCGACTCGAGGTTCTCGTAGTACGCCGTCTTCGGATCGTACGACGCCGCCTCGTGCTCCCACAGTGCGATCTCGGCACGGCCGACCACGAACCAGTGGACCTCGTCGGGGCCGTCGGCCAGTCGCAGGGTGCGCTGGCTGGCGTACATGCGAGCGAGGGGCGTCCACTGCGACACGCCGGTGGCGCCGTGCATCTGGATCGCCTCGTCGATGATCGCGCAGGTGCGGATCGGCACCATCGCCTTGACGGCGCTCACCCAGACACGCGCTTCCGCGTTGCCGAGCTCGTCCATCGCCTTGGCGCCCGTCAGCACCATCCGCCGCATCGACTCGATCTCGATGCGCGCCTTCGCGATGACCTCGACGTTCTTGCCGAGGTTCGACACCCGCTTGCCGAACGCTTCGCGGGTGAGGCCGCGCTTGACCATCAGGCCGAGCGCACGCTCGGCAGCACCGACCGAACGCATGCAGTGATGGATCCGTCCGGGTCCGAGCCGGAGCTGTGAGATCTCGAACCCGCGGCCCTCGCCGAGCAACATGTTCTCGGCCGGCACGCGCACGTCGTTGAATCGGATGTGCATGTGGCCGTGCGGCGCATCGTCCTCGCCGAACACGTGCATCGGCCCGACGATCTCGACCCCCGGTGTGCCCATCGGCACGAGGATCTGGGACTGCCGCTTGTGCGGCGGGCCGTCGGGGTTGGTCTGCAGCATCACGATCATGATCTTGCAGCGAGGATCACCGGCGCCCGACGCGTAGTACTTCTCGCCCGAGATGACCCACTCGTTGCCGTCCTTCACCGCACGACAGCGGATCTGCTTCGCGTCGGACGACGCCACGTCGGGTTCGGTCATCACGTACGCCGAGCGGATCTCGCCGTTGAGCAATGGTGTCAGCCACTGCTCCTTCTGCTCGGGAGTGCCCACCCGCTCCAGCACCTCCATGTTGCCGGTGTCGGGCGCCGCGCAGTTCAGGCACTCCGACGCGATCGGGTTCTTCCCGAGCTCCATCGCGATGTACGCGTAGTCGAGGTTCGAGAGCCCTTCGCCCGTCTCCGCATCGGGCAGGAAGAAGTTCCACAGCCCCTGCTCCTTCGCCTTCTTCTTCATCGACTCCAGCAGGTCGAGCTGGCCTTCGCCGTATCCCCAGCGCTCGGCACGGCCCTCACCCAGCCGGAAGAACTCGGCGGTGTTCGGCTCGATCTCCTCGGCGATGAACTGCTTGACCTTGTCGTACAGCGGCCGCGCGGCGTCCGACATCCGCAGATCGAACATGTCGACGGTGCTCTCGAGTCCTGCCATGTGACGCTCCTTGTCCGTTGGCCGACCGCGCCGGCCCTCGAGGGCGAACTTAGTGAGCCGTGGACGGGCACGACGTATCCGGCCCGCACGGGAAACGGGTCAGCGCCGGGGCCGGTATCCCCGTCGGTCGCTGCGCTTGAGGAACCGCTCCTGCTCCTCTTCCAGCGCGGCCTCCTCGGCGACGAGCCGGTCGAGGCTGGCGAGGCGTGCGGCGTCGAGCCGGCCGTCGGAGATCGCGGCTTGAACCGCGCAGCCCGGCTCGCGGTCGTGCTTGCAGTCGCGGAACCGGCAGTGGTCCATCAGTGTGAACACGTCGTCGAACGCCCGCTCGATGCCGTCGCCCGACAGCCAGAGGCTGACCGCGCGGACGCCTGGTGTGTCGATCAGCCATCCCTCGCCGGGCAGTCGGAGCAGCTGTGCGGCAACGGTGGTGTGGCGGCCGCGCTGGTCGGCCTCCCGAACCTCACCGGTGTCCATCACCTCGTCGTCGAGGAGAGCGTTCACCAGTGTCGACTTGCCGACGCCGGATGCACCGAGGAACGCGAGCGTCCGGTTCCCGGCGGCGTACGCCCGGATCAGCTCGATCCCGAGCCCGCGCAGCCCGCTCGCCACCAGCACCGGCACGCCGAGCGCCACGTCCGCGAGCTCGCGGCGGGCAGGTTCGGCGTCGTCGACCAGATCGGCCTTGGTGAGGACGACCACCGGGGTGGCGCCCGAGTCGAAGGCGAGCACGAGCTCCCGCTCGAGCCGGCGCTGGTTCGGTGCCGACCCCAGGGCGTGCACGAGAAACACCACATCGATGTTCGCCGCGAGCGTGTCGGCCTCGAACCGATCGCCCTCGAACGATGCCCGACGCACGAATGCCGAGGTCCGCTCGATGATGTGTTCCACCTGTTCGTCGTCGTCGCTCGGCACGACCCAGTCGCCGATGGCCACGTCGACGTAGAGGTTGCGGGTCCGCAGCGGCTCGAGGTCGGTGGCGTGGCGCATGACGGTGCTCCAGCCACGATCGATACGAGCGACTCGGCCGGGGGCGCCCGGCGCGCCGATCGATCGCCACGACGCATCGAGCGCGTCGTTCCAGCCGAGGTCGACGTCCGGGCTCACGAAGCCGACGGTACCCGTCAACGGGCGACGCTCACGTCGACACCGTCGGGAGCGGGCTCGACGATCACGATGCCGAGCCGCGTCACCTCGTAGTCGGCCTCGGGCGACAACGGGAGCGACCAGAGTTGTCGGCCGTCATACCCGACCCCGGAGACGACACGCTCGGTTGCGCCGACGGCCGGCGCGACGACGAACCCGTTCCAGGCCAACATCGAGAGCCGCTCGCGTGGCCCGGGCGCCACGATCGTCGTGACCGACGTGCCGCTGGCTGCGTCGATGATCGTCTCCCCGATCCCGGGGTCGCCGTCGACGGCCGAGATCAGCACGGTCAAGTCGCCGGCCGACGTGGGCGTCGGCGGGCCCGCGTGGCCGGGGCGCTGCCACGCCGTTTCGATACGTCCGTCGACGACGGTGAACCCGAGCGACGACTCGCCGGACACGACACCGACGCCCGCCCCCGCGACGCCGACGAGATCGACCTCGGCGATCGCGTCCGCACCGTCACGCGATCCGTCGTCGGCCACCAGTCGCAGTTCGTCGGCTCGTCGACCGTCCTCGTCGAACGCGACGATGCGACCCTCGAGGTCGAGCGCCACGATCGTGCCGTCGAGCTCGGCGACGGTGCGCAGGTTGAACGCGTCGACCGGCCCGGCGACGACGTCGACGGAATCGGCGGACCACACCGCCACCCTGCGGTCGGAGGGCGCGGCCCCGAAGTCGCCGTCGGTGACCTCGACGCCGCTCAGCCTGAACGGTTCGCCGAGCGGCTTCCCGTCGGCCGCGTCGAGCAACGTCAGCAACGTGCCCCCGTCGATCCGGGCGCGGCCGACGATCATCGGGTCGTGAGACGGACCGACGATCGAGTACGAGCCGTCGGCGCCCCGCGTCCGCCACAGTTCGGTGCCGTCCGCACGGTCGAAGGCGCGCACCTCGGTGGCACCTGCGGCGCCCTGCTGCGTCACGACGACGTGACCGGCCATCACGGCGACGCGCTCGACGTCGCCGGCACCAACGGCGTTCGCGCGACGCCACGCCACTTCCCCGTCGGCCTCGGTCAGCGCCGTGATGCTGTCGCCGGCGGCCACCACGACCAGGCCGTCGCCGGCGGCCGTGGCCCGAACCTCACCCTCGACACGTCGCGTCCAGGCGACCTCGGCAGCGGTTGCCAGCTCCGGCGTCGACGGGATGGTGGGATCGGTCTCGTCACCTCTCGCCGCGATGGCGAGAACGAGGGTGACGACGCCCGCGATCACCACGAGCCCGGCGAACGCGACGACCGCCGAGCGGCGCCACACACCGTGGCGCCGGGGAACCTCGCCCGATTCATCGGTCGCCGCATTCGACTCGACGGGATCGAGGGACGACGACCCGTCGTCCGTCGAGACGCGACGCCGGTCGATCGACGACGAGGCGACTGTCGCGGATGCCACCCCCGACGCCGTCGGCGGGTCCTGCCCCTCCCCCGCCCGGACGCCCTCGATTCGCCGGGCACCGCCGCCGGACGGCCGCGCCCACGCGCTCGTCGTCGCCGAGTCGTTCAGGACGATCCGTTCGATCGAGCGATGCACGTGTGACGGAGCATCCCGTGACCACCCGGCAACGGCCGCATCCGGTTCGACGCGATCGGGTCGGGGCCGCCACGGCGCGTCGACGTCGTTCACCACCGCGACGTCGGCCTCGTCGTCGTGATCGACCTCGTCGTCGTCGTTGTCGTCGTTCCCCTCGACGTCGTCGACGTCGTCGACGTCCTCGGATCGGCCACCGGCCACCATCTCCCACCCCCTCGGGCCGTCCATCGTATTCGGCACGAGCTTGACAAGACCGGTGCGCACGCGACGATGGAGGGGTGCGCGTTGCCATCGTCGTCTACGACGGCGTGCTCAGCTCCGAGTGCGAGGCGTTCGCGTCGGTCCTCGGGCTCGCCGAGCACGCCGAAGTGCTCATGGTCGGTGCGCGGGATGGAGCGTTCTCCGGCCCGGGCGGGCATCAACGGGTCGACATACGCTTCGACGAGATCGACCGGGTCGACATCGCGGTCGTGCCGGGGGGACTCGGTTGCGAACGAGCGGCCGACGACCCGCAGCTGCGCGACTTCCTCGGACGCATGGAACGATCGGCGAGATACGTGGTGGCGAGCTCGACAGGATCGGTGCTGCTCGCAGCGGCCGGCCTCCTGCACGGGCATGCCGCTGCGACCCACTGGCTGGCCGGCGATCTGCTTCGCCGCTACGGCTCCGACGTCGACGAACGGCGGTTGGTCGCGACGGGCAACGTGATCACGTGCGAGGGACAGATCAGCGCCGTCGAGGCGGCGTTCCAACTGGTGGAGCGAATCGACGGAACCGCAGCGGCCACACGAATCCGTGCAACGCTGCTCGAGCGGGGTGAGCCGCTGCTCCGGCCCGTGCCCCGGTGGCGCACGGCGATCGATCGCGTCCGAGATCTGGTCGGTGGTCCCCGGCTCGCCGGCTCCCCGCGATCGGACCGTTCGACCGAGGAGCCGCCGGTGACCCCGCTGTCGGTGATGGTCGAGTTGGTCGACAACGAGGAACTCGCTCGCGAGCTGCGGCGCTCGCCACGACGGCGCCGTTGAGCGGGCCGATGAGCGGCTCATCCATCGTTCCAAGGTGGGCATCGGACGATTCGCGGGCAGACTCGGCCATGATCGTCGCTTGACAGCCCGTCTCTTCATCCCCTAGCCAAAGGCACCAATGTCGAAGCCCCTCGTCGTCGTGGAGTCACCCGCGAAGGCCAAGACCATCTCGAAGTTCCTCGGCAGCGACTACGACGTGCGCGCCTCGGTCGGCCACGTCGCCGATCTGCCGAGCAAGGGTCTGAACATCGACGTCGACAACGGTTTCAAGCCCACCTACGAGCTGACCGACCGGGGCCAAGACGTGGTCAAGGATCTTCGCAAGGCACTCAAGGACGCCTCCGAGCTCTATCTCGCGACCGATGAGGACCGCGAGGGCGAGGCGATCTCCTGGCACCTCGTCGAACACCTCAAGCCCAAGGTGCCGGTGAAGCGAATGGTGTTCCACGAGATCACCGAATCGGCGATCCAGCATGCGATCGACAACCCGCGAGGCATCGACTACGGCCTCGTCGATGCCGCCGAGACACGCCGGATCCTCGACCGCCTCTACGGCTACGAGGTGTCGCCCGTGCTCTGGCGCCGCGTCAACCGCGGTCTGTCGGCCGGCCGAGTGCAGAGCCCGTCGATCCGGTCTGATCGTCGAGCGCGAGCGTGAGCGGATCGCGTTCGTCGCCGCCGACTACTGGGACATCGATCTGCTCTCGGCCACCAGTCCGGCGTTCGACGCCAGACTCGTCGGCGTCGACGGTGACAAGGTCGCGAGCGGCAAGGACTTCGACGACCGCGGTCAGATCAAGTCGACGGCGAGTGGCACACCCGTCGCCATCGACGAGGCTCGCGCCCGTGCCCTGGCGGCCGGCCTCGAGTCCGCGACGTTCTCCGTGCGGTCCGTCGAGGAGAAGCCGTACCGCTCGAGCCCCAAGCCACCGTTCATGACGTCGACGCTGCAGCAGGAGGGCGGCCGCAAGCTGCGGTTGTCGTCGTCACAGGTGATGCGCGTCGCGCAGGGCCTGTACGAACGAGGCTTCATCACCTACATGCGAACCGACAGTGTGACGCTGTCGGCCGAGGCGATGACCGCGACGCGTGCCGCGATCACCTCCGAGTACGGGCAGAACCACCTGTCGCCGCAGCCGAAGCAGTACACGTCGAAGTCGAAGAACGCCCAGGAGGCCCACGAGGCGGTGCGCCCGGTCACGCCGTACCGCTCACCGAAGCAGGTCGAGGGCGAGCTCAACAGTCAGGAGCTGGCGCTGTACCGGCTCATCTGGCAGCGCACGCTCGCGTCGCAGATGGCCGACGCTGACCGGCGTGACGGTCACCGTCCGGCTCGGTGCCGATGTCCGAACACGAGCAGACCGACTGCGAGTTCGCCGCATCGGGCACGACGATCACGTTCCCCGGCTACCGGGCCGTGTACGTGGCGGCCGACGACGACGGCGACGGCACCAAGGAGGCGCTGCTGCCGCCGCTCGCGCAGGGCGAGGTCGTCCCGGTCGAGTCGCTGACCCCGAACGGTCACACCACGAGCCCGCCGGCCCGCTACACCGAGGCGTCGCTGGTGAAGCGGCTCGAGGAGCTCGAGATCGGTCGACCGTCGACCTGGGCGTCGATCATCCAGACCATCCAGGACCGCGGCTACGTGTGGAAGAAGGGCCAGGCGCTCGTGCCGACCTGGACCGCGTTCGCCGTGGTCGGCCTGCTCGAACAGCACTTCACCGATCTCGTCGACTACGAGCTCACCGCCAAGATGGACGACGACCTCGACGCCATCGCCAACGGCAGACATGCAGAAGGACGAGTGGCTCAAGCGGTTCTACTTCGGCGACGACGAGACGCTCCCAGGTCTCAAGAGGATCGTCGAGGAGAACCTCGACAAGATCGACGCCGCCGCGATCAACACGTTCCCGCTCGGTCACGACGAGAACGGCGAGCTCGTCGTCGCCAAGCCCGGCAAGTACGGCCCGTACGTCAAGCGGGGCGACGACACCGCCAGCGTCCCCGACGACATGCCGCCCGACGAGCTCGACGTCGCCAAGGCGCTCGAACTGCTCGCGCTGCCCAAGAGCGACGAGCCGATCGGCGAGATGGACGACTACCCGGTGTTCGCCAAGAACGGCCGATTCGGGCCGTACGTGCAGTGGGGTGCACCCGACGATCTTCCCCCCGGGCTCGACAAGCCGCGCATGTCGAGCCTGTTCTCGCACGATGACGCTCGACCAGATCACGCTCGACGACGCGAAGAAGCTGCTCCAGCTGCCCCGCTCACTCGGCCAGGACCCGGCGGACGGCAAGGAGATCGTCGCCAACAACGGCCGGTACGGCCCGTACGTGGTGAAGGAGAAGGACTTCCGGTCGATCGACTCCGAAGAACAGCTCCTCACGATCACGTTGGAGGAGGCATCGAAGATCTTCGCATTGCCGAAGGTGTTCAAGCGCGGCGGCCGCAACATGGCGGCGAAGGGCCCGCTCCGGGAGTTCGGCACCGACCCGGTGAGCGAGCGACCGGTGGTGGCGAAGGACGGCCGGTTCGGGGTGTACGTCACCGACGGCGAGACCAACGCGTCGATCGGCAAGGGCGACCGGGTCGAGGAGATCACTCCCGAGCGCGCCTACGAGCTGCTGGCGATCCGGCGTGACGCCGTGGCTGCGAAGGGCGGCACGGCCAAGAAGTCGACGCGCAAGAAGGCAGCAGCGAAGAAGAAGCCGGCCAAGAAGAAGGCCGCGACCAAGAAGACGGCGGCGAAGAAGAACGCCACCGTCGAACAACCCGACTGACGCCGCACGGCGGGCTGCTCCGACGCTGCCACCACGTCGGCGAGATATCGGCCTCCCGGGGTTCACGAACGACACTAAGTTCGTGGACGACCACGACGGGAAGGGGAATCTCGATGGGGTGGAGATGGCTGCGAGGCGGCATCGCGATCGGCGGGCTGGTGTTGTTGGTATCGGGCGGGCCGACGCCAGGCGCAGGACGACGGGCTCGATCAGGCGACCCTCGACGCACTCCGGGCCGAGGTGCCCGGAGGGTGAGCCCGGCGAGGACGACATCCAGGAAGGTGACGACCGCTTCGGCCGGTTGGTCGCGATCGTCGGCGAGGACACGATCGTCGACATCGGTTCGAGTTCGAAGCTGGAGGGCGTGTGCGGCGGGTACGCCTATTCGTTCGACGAGAACGGCGAACTGATCGATGCGGCGATGGCGTTCGGCGACGGTTCGCCGCCGCTCGATGTGCTCGACGGGGGACAGGCGTTCACGTCCGGCAATCGGTTCAAGGTCGACACCCGGGGCCTGGTCCAGTACTACGGCTTCATGCCGCGCGACGACGAGGGCCCGAAGAACCACACGTGGTCGATCAAGACGTCCGGCATCAGCCTCGACTCGGGCGGCGATCCGAACGAGAACGGGAAGAACCGCAACGCCGGCATCGTCGATCTCGACGAGGACCTCCCGGTGAAGTTCTCGGCGAACGTGCAGGTCTCCGGTCGGCTCGACTCCGAGAACATCGGCTCGTGTATCGGCGAGGGACACGTCGAGTTCATCGGGAACGGGCTGGGCGACCCGGTCGGTCTCGCCGGCCTCGCGCTCCTCGGCGGCGGCTTGTTCGGCCTGCTGTTCAACGCCCGACCGGCCCAGACCTACAGGGGGTCATCATGAGCTCGACGTCATCCGCTCCCGAGACGGTCAAGCAGACGCATCTGCTCCGCGGCATCCTCTGGGGGATTCCGTTCGGGCTCGGCCTGGCCATCGTCCTCCTCGTGACCAAGGTGATCCCGCTCACGCCCGGCTGGGTGCTGGGCGTCTTCGTCGGTGGCGTCGTGATCGGCGCACTCTGGTCGATCCTGGGCCCGGCGAAGAGTCCGAAGGGACCGCCCCCGGCCGCGCCCTCACCACCGCCCGGCGACACAACCGGCACCCCCGAGACCACCGACCCCGCGGTCGCCGATGCACCGTCGAGCGAGATGCCACCGCCACCACCGGACGTCTCGGCGGGCGACGCCTGAACACATCGGCGAGCGGCACCACCACCACTAGGGTGGCGGGCCGATGCCGGTCTACATCGCGTTCGAAGGTGCCGAGGCGTGCGGCAAGAGCACACACACGAAACGGCTTGCGGCGTCGATCGATGCCGTGGTGACACGCGAGACCGGCGGAACCGAGATCGGGCGACGGCTCCGTGACATCCTGCACGACACGACGGTCACCGACCTCGACGACCACGCCGAGACCCTGATCGTCGCCGCCGACCGGGCGCAACACCTGGCCGAGGTCGTCCGGCCCGCGCTCGCGGCGGGCCGCCACGTCGTCAGCGACCGGTCGGTCTACTCGACGCTCGCGTATCAGGGCCACGGCCGTGGCCTGCCGATCGACGAGGTCCGACATGATCAACGCCTGGGCGATCGGCGACACCTGGCCCGACCTCGTGATCCTGCTGACCGTGCCGGCGGACGTGACCGAGCGCCGGATGGGCAAACGTGACCTCGACCGGTTCGAGATGGCCGGCGACGACTTCCATGCCCGCGTCGACCAGGGCTTCGCATCGATGGCGGCCGACGACCCCGACCGATGGGTCGTCGTCGATGCGTCGGGGTCCCACGACGACGTCACCGCCACGATCCGCGATGCCGTCCGCGAACGGTTGGGCATCTGATGACGGCCGCCATCTCCGTCTGGTCGAGCGTCGTCGGCCAGGTCGACGCCGTCCACCAGCTCACGCGGGCCGCCGTGGATCCCGTGCACGCGTACCTGTTCGTCGGCCCCGCCGGTTCGACCAAGAAGGAGGCCGCTCGGGCGTTCGCCGCGCTGCTGATCGGCGGCGTCGACGACGCCGCGGCTCGCGACGCCGACTTGGTCCTCCGCGGTGAGCACCCCGACGTGCAGCGAGGTCGCCCGCGTCGGGGCGTCGATCTCGTTCGACCAGGCTCGCGAGATCGTGCGCACGGCATCGCTGGCGCCTTCCGAGGGCGAGCGGAAGGTGATGATCCTCGACGAGTTCCATCTCCTCCGACCGGAGGGAGCGGCGCTGCTGCTCAAGACGATCGAGGAGCCGCCCGAGTCGACGACGTTTCTGATCCTCGCCGACTTCGTGCCGCACGACCTGATCACGATCTCCTCGCGGTGCGCCGCGGATCGACTTTCGTGCGATCGACGACCAGCACATCGCCGACCGATTGGTGAGCGAGGGCGTCGATCCCGACACGGCCAGCGAGGCCGCCGACTGCCGCCGGCGGCAACATCGACCGCGCACGGGTGCTCGCCGCGGACCCCGATCTCGCCGCCCGCCGTCGAGCCTTCGCCGAGGTACCGAGCCGTCTCGACGGCACCGGCACGCGCGTCATGGACGTGGTCGACGACCTGCTCGGCCGGATCGAGGCCGCTGCCGCACCGCTCGCAGAACGCCATCGCCAGCGAAGTCGAGGCGATGGACGAGCGCATCAAGCAGTACGGCGAGCGTGGGAGCGGCAAGAAGGCGCTCGACGACCGCCACAAGCGCGAGCTGCGCCGACACCGGACCGACGAACTGTTGGCCGGCCTCACCGTGATCGCGGGCACCTACCGGGATGCGATGGTCGCCGACACCGTGGCCCGGCCCGATGCCGCCGCCGACGCCGTACACCACATCCACGAGGCGATGGAGACGCTCGAACGCAATCCGAACGAACCGTTGCTGCTCCAGTCGCTGCTGTGGTCGCTGCCCGTCTTGACCCTGCCGACGTGACGTACGGCCCGCTGCCAGAACCGACGGCGTCCCGACGAATGCTCCGCGGCGAACCGGACCGCACCGATCCGCGTGACGATCCGGCTGCGGCGATCTGCTCGTCCGAGGCGCGAGACGGGTACGGTCTCGTCGTGCCGCTGCCACCCAGACGCGGATTCCGCCCATGAGCACCTTCCTGACCGTGGTGGTCGTGCTGGTGATGGTGGCGTTCAACGCGCTGTTCGTCGCCGCCGAGTTCGCGACGGTCGGTTCCCGTCGGCCGAGGGTCCAGCAGACCGCCGAGAGCGGCAGCCGGTCGGCCGCCCTCCTGCTGTACGTCATGTCCGACCCGAAGCGACTCGACGCGTACGTCGCCACCTGTCAGGTCGGGATCACCATCAGCAGCCTCGTCGCCGGAGCGTACGGCCAGGCCCAGCTGACGCCGCTGCTCGAACCGCACCTGGGCGCCATCGGCGGCCGTACGGCGGCGATCCTGATCGTGCTGATCGCGATCACCGGCTTGCAGGTCGTGCTCGGCGAGCTGCTGCCGAAGACGGCGGCACTGCGCTACCCCGAGCGACTCGCCATGGCGACGATGCCGCCGATGCGCATCAGCCAGTGGTTGTTCCGACCGCTGGTCGCGGTGTTCAACGGCTCTGCGTTCCGGTTGATGCGGTGGTGGAGGCTCGACACCGGGCACGGCCACGCCCACGTCCACTCACCCGAGGAGCTCGCCGGGCTCTACCGAGCCAGCGCGGCCGGCGGTCTGATCGACGCCAGCGAGCGCGACATGCTCGCCGGCATCCTGAACGTCGACGACCGGCTCGCCCGCGAGATCATGACCCCGAGGGTCCGGCTCGTCACGGCGGCTGCCGACGCGACGGTCGCCGACGCGCTCGCCGAACTCGCCGAGGGACCGTTCACGCGATTCCCGGTGGTCCACGACGGCGGCATGATCGACGGCATCGTCGAACTGCGTGACCTCTTCGACCGAGTGCAACGGGGCGAGGTGGTGACGGTCGGTGACATCGCCGAACGCACGGTCGACGTGCCCGAGGTGGCGACGGTCCCTGCACTCTGGCGCGCACTGCGTGACGCAACCGCCCACTGCGCACTCGTCGTCAACGAGTACGGCGACGTCGCCGGCATGGTCACGCTCGAAGACGCGATCGAAGAGGTCTTCGGCGAGGTTCGCGACGAGTTCGACGACGAAGTCGATCCGATCGTGGTGGCGGACGCGCGCGCGACCGTGCGCGGCGACGTGCTGCTCGTCGTGCTGGAGGAGCGCTTCGATCTCGACTTCGGTCTGCCCGACATCGACACGATCGGCGGTCTGGTCTGGCACCACGTGGGTCGCACGCCGCAGCCCGGCGACGTCGTCCCGGCGGCCGAACGCCACCCGGAGGTCGTCGTCGACACGATGCACGAACGAACCGTGGCCCAGGTCAGCTTCGAACTCGCGTCAGCCGAGGAACCGTCCGCGTGATCACGAACGTGGTCCTCCCGATCGTGGTCGTGGCCGTGCTGGTCGTGGTCAACGGCGTCTTCGTGGCCGCCGAGTTCGCGCTCGTCGGGGCGCGACCGAGCCGACTGCAGTCCCACGCCGACGACGGCAGCGCAGCGGCACGGTGGCTGCTCGACCTGTTCGATCGTGCGGCGGGCAAGGACTCCTACATCGCGGTCGCCCAGCTCGGGATCACCCTGGCGAGCATCGGCCTCGGCATGTACGGCGAGCCGGCGGTGGCGTCCTGGCTCTACGAGCCCTTCGAGGACCTCGGCCTGTCGCACGATGCCGCCCACGCGGTCGCGTTCGTGGTCGCACTGAGCGGGATCACGTACCTCCACGTCGTGCTCGGCGAGATGATCCCCAAGGCGCTCGCGCTCCAGGCCCCCGAACGTGTGAGCCTGCGACTCAACCCGGTCATGCGCCTGTTCAGCGCCGTGTTCAAGCCGATGGTCGTCGCGCTCAACGCCATCGCGTTCGCCCTGATGCGACTCCTCCGGATTCCCGAGCCCGACAAGCGGATGTCGCTCTACACCAGCGCCGAGCTCGCGATCGTCACCGACGAAGCCGCCGACAGCGGGGCACTCGGCGCGATGCAGCGCGACCTGATCCGCAACGTGTTCGAGTTCGAGGAGCGAACGGCCGAGGAACTGATGACGCCGCGGCACCGCCTCGAGGTGATCGACGCCTCGGCGACGCCGGAGGAGATCCTCGATCGCATCTCGTCGTCGCCGCGCAGCCGCTACCCGGTGATCGACGGCTCGCTCGACCGCGTGCTCGGCATCCTCCACGTCAAAGACGTCATCCGAGCACGCCAACGTCGCGTCCCGCTGGCGCCGCGAACGCTGGCCCGTGCCGCACCGACCATCACCGCGTCGGCCCACGCCGACCAGGTGCTCGAGCTCTTCCGATCGGGACGCATGCACGCGGCGATGGTCGTCAACGAGCACGGGGCCACGCTCGGACTGGTCACGATGGACGACATCATCGCCGACGTGATGGACGAGGAGTTCCAGCAATCGGACCACGAAGCCGTCGAACACGACGACGGGTCGTTGACCGTCGACGGAGACGTCACACTCGTCGAGCTCGCCGACGACCTCGGCATCGTGATCGAACTCGCCGACGTGACGACCCTGGCCGGCGTCGTGATGGCCCTCTCGGGCACGATCCCCGAGGTCGGTGCGGCTGTGACGGCGGGCGATCGCGAACTCGTGGTCGAGGAGCGCTCGGGCCGCAAGCTCACCAAGATCCGAATTCGCCCGGGGCCGAACGCACCGCACGACTGACTGGTGACGCATGGGGCTCGGCGCCGTGGTCGATGCCCGGGCCGATCCCTCCGCAGCGTGGTCAGCCCTCCGCAGCGTGGTCAGTCGGTGTGATCGTCGTCGGCGTACTCCGATCGGTACACCACCTCGTTGCCCTGACGGTAGTTCTCCACGAATGCCACCACGAGCGCGACGACCGGCAACGCCATGAAGGCTCCCATCGGCCCGAACAGCGCACCTCCGCCGAGCGCAGCGCCGAACGCCAGGCCTCCGTTCAACGACATCGTGTGCGCGCTCAACTTGGGGCTCAGCCAGTAGTTCTCGATCTGCTGGTACACGAGCACGTAGGCGAGCACGATCAGGGCCGCAACCAGGCCCCGGTCGGCCAGCGTGATGAAGATCGGCACGGCGCCCCCGATGTAGGTCCCGATCGCGGGGATGAACACCGAGACGAAGCCGCCGAACAACGACAGCGGGAGGGCGAGCGACACGGACATACCCACCGCCACCATCGTCACGAAGAACCCGAGGCCGTTGATGACCATCAGCAGGAGACGTGAATAGAAGTACCCGCCCGTCTGCCTCACGGCTTCGTCGATGGTCCAGCCGAGCCGTCGTTGCGTCTCGGGGCCGAACCAGGAGAGGAACGACCGCTGGAGGCGCGGAAAGTCGGCAGCGAAGTAGAACGTGAACATCGCGATCGTCGCCATCTGGAACACGTAGCCGATCCCGGAGGTCGCGATCGACACGATCCCACCGATCACCTCGTCCGACCACTCCTCGAGCCCGGCGGCGGCATCGGACGCGGCGTCGCTGGCGTCGGCGTCGTCGATGAGATCGATCCCCAGGTTGTCTTCGAGACGGGTGTCGAGCTCGTCGAGCCAATCCTCGCCGGACTCACCGATTCGCTGCCCGAACTCGGCGATCGCCGGGATCAACACGGCGATCAGCAGGATCAGAGCGATGGCACCGACGAGGTAGATCACCCCGACCGCCGCGCCGCGACGCCACCCACGGCGGTGCTGGAAGTAGTTCACGCCCGGCAGCAGCGCAAGCGCGAAGAACGCCGAGACCACGAGCATCGACACGAGTGACCGGGCCGCATTCGCCGCCCACAGCAGCGCGAGCGTTGCCAGGACCACACCGATGGCGCGCGCCATCGTGCGCGTGGAGACGGTGACCTCGTGGACCACCGTGGTTCGAGCGTCCGGGCGCGTCCCGGCCTCCGCAGGCGCCATCGACCGGTGATCGACGACGCCGGTCCGATCGGACCGCGCCGCCGGTTCGCCTCCGTCACCGTCGGGCACGTCGACCGGGTCCACGTCCATCGGTCCCACGATGCCAAACCCGGAGCAACGACCGGCGGATGATCCACGAACATCCACCCGTTCTCGGAACGACGGCCCAACTCGCCTGCAGTCGACCTGGACGAACTCGATTCCGTGCCGGGAACAGGGTCGGTACGAACGCCGGTGGGCGATACGCTTTCGTCCCGCAGTCCGGCCGAGGAGGCCCGGGAGGTCCCTCCCACCTCTTCAGCCGGTCCCGCCCAGATAGCTCAGTCGGTAGAGCAACGCACTCGTAATGCGTAGGTCAGGGGTTCAATTCCCCTTCTGGGCTCTGAGAAACGCCAGGTAGATGCGGGTTTTCGATGAGTGCTTGCGGCGTCAAGGGACGCCAACCAAGCAGCTGACCGAGAATTCGGTCTTCGATCGCGGGCATGAAGGGCTCATTGCGTGAGCGCCAGACCGGACATTGGGAGATGATCGTTCAGCTCCCGCGCGACCCGGAAACCGGTCTGCGCAAGCAGCTGAGCCGGACGCACTACGGCACCAAGCGCGAGGCGCAGCGGGCGCTCGCTGCGCTGGTGGCGAAGGTGTCGGAGGGCAAGATCACCTCGACGGCGAAGACGCTCGGGCAACTCCTCGACTCGTGGCTCGACCACGTCGAAGGTTCGCTGTCGCCGACGACCGTGCGCGAGACCGCCGCCTGACGGAGCGGTTGGTCAAGCCCGACCTCGGCCGGCTCCGCCTCGGGCGGGTGACGACCAAGCGGCTCGACGACTACGACGCGACGCCCTCCAAGGAGCGCGGCCTCTCCCCCGCCACGATCCGGCACGTGCACGCCGTGTTCCGGGGAGCGTTCGGACAAGCGGTGAAGTGGGGCATCGTGCCGATGAACCCGGCAGCTTCGGCGTCGCCGCCGAAGCTCCGTCAGCGCGAGATCAACCCTCCGTCGATCGCAGACGTGCGACGGATGCTCGACATTGCCGACGATGACGACCCCGAGTACGGCTCCCTGCTGCCCGTCTTGACCGCAACCGGCGCCCGCCGCGGCGAGGTGTGCGGACTGCGCTGGTCCGACCTCGACCGCAGCACGCGGACGTCGTCGATCACGCGCTCGATCGCCTCGGTCGCCGGCGGCACGGTCGTGAAGGACACCAAGACCCATGCCTCCCGTCGGATCGCGCTCGACGACGCGACCGTCGCGGTACTCGACGCCCAGCGTGGACGTCTCGAGGAACGAGCTGCCGCATGCGAGGTCGAGCTCGACCCGGACGGCTACGTTTTCACCGAATCGGCCGACGGCTCCGAGCCACTCCACCCCGACACCATCACCGGCAGGTTCACACGCGTGCACAAGCGAGCCGGCCTCGACGGCGTCCGCCTCCACGATTTGCGACACCTCCACGCCACCCAATTGCTCGCCGCCGGCGTCCCCGTGCGAACTGTCAGCGGCCGCCTCGGCCACGCCAACGCCGCGACCACGCTGAACGTCTACGCCCACTTCCTCGAAGCCAGCGACCGCCAAGCCGCCGACGTCATCGCCGACCTCCTGGGCTGAGCGGTCGGCCAGTTCGGTCGCGAGGGATTGCAGAATGGTACCGATATTGGTACCATCGCCATGTGGCCAAGATCGACAAGACCGTGGCCGCGATGCGGAACGCACCACAGAACATCGCATACAACGACCTTCGCTCGCTCTGCGTCCACTTCTTCGGCGAACCGCGCCAGAGTGGTACATCGCATGCGGTGTTCAAGACACCGTGGCCCGGCGATCCGCGGGTCAACATCCAGAAGTCCAAGGGCGGCAAGGCCAAGCCGTACCAAGTTCGCCAGGTACTGAAGGCGATCGACAAGCTGAACGAGGAACAGCAGTGACCGACACCAAGCACTACACCTACCGAGTCTCCTGGTCCGTCGACGACGACGAATACGTCGCGACCGTGGTCGAGTTCCCGTCGCTGTCCTGGCTTCACGCCGACCAGGGCAAGGCGCTCCGAGGCCTGGTCGAACTCGTCGACGACGTCGTCGCTGACATGGAGGCGACCGGTGAGCCGATCCCGGAGCCGATCGCCGACCGGCGCTACTCAGGCAAGTTCAACGTCCGCGTCCCCGAATCGCTGCACCGCGAGCTCGCCCTCGCGGCCGCCGAGGAAGGCGTCAGCCTCAACCGACTCGTCAGCGACCGCCTCGCTCACACCTGATCGACCGCCGACTTGCGTGGCTTCGGACGCCGTTCCCTTGACGATCCAAGCCGGACCCAACCAGCACGCGGGCCTCGTCACGCGTGCGTCAGGGGTTCACTTCCCCTTCTGGGCTCTGACGGGACGCCGCTTCATGGCAGCAGGTTCAACACGCCGATGTTCGATTGAGCGACGGCGAAGTGACGGCGATCGAGCGTTGCGACGTCGTGAGTGCCGAGCCGCTCGGCACATGCGATCACTGATGCGTCGACCGTGCCGAGCGGGAGATCGGCATACTGCGCGACAAGTTCGGCGATGCGCAGCCAGTCCGATGCCGCGACAGGTTCGGCGATGAGGTTGCCAGCCGCCAGATCTCCGAGGAACCTCACCTCGGGGTCGACACCGAGTCGGGTCCCGAGCAGGTAGGCCACCTCGGTGATCACCAAGGTCGGCACGATCAACGGCCCCGGATGGGTCTCGAGCAGCTCGAGACTGGCGGCGTGGTGCCGATCGTCGCTGTCGACGTAGGCGTAGAGCGGGCCGGCATCGACGATCAGCGCGATGGCCGCACTTCGCTGGCGAGGATTTCTTCGATCCGCTCGGAGATGTCTGATCGTCCGCTCGCCCCGGCACCGGCGGCGTGGAGCCGCCGCCTGCCTTGCGGCGCGGCGAGGAGCGTCTCGATCGCTTCTCGTGTGAGCTCCGACACGGTGACACCGCGGCGCTCTGCCTCGTGACGCAACCTTGCGTCGAGGTCGTCGGGCAGTTTCACCGTCGTACGTTGCATGTATGCCAGCATACCGCGACTGGGCGGCTCGTTCGACGGTCTCCGATCGCAGTCCGTCGTAGACCGTGCAGTCGTTCCGGATCACGTCGATGTGGTCGGGACGAGAGGCAAGAAGTTGTGTAACGAAGGCGCTCTTCGTGGGGTGTTCGTAGGTACCCGGACGATTTCGCCGTCGTGCCGGGTTCCACTCGGCTCGTCGGCGAGTGTCCGGTTCACGGGTGGGGTGACCCCCTTGAAGGACCGATGCCATGCCGACACGACGACCCCTCGACGCTCCGACGTCGAACAGCGCGCCGCCGGACCTGCTGACGGTGGCCGAAACCGCCGCCGTGCTGCGTTGCAGATTGACGTTCGCCTACGAGTCGATCCACCGCTACCGGGCCACAGGTGACACCGACGAGATCCCGGGACTGAAAGTCGGCCGAAGCCTCCGCGTTCCGCGCGTCCGCCTCGAGCACTACATCGGCGCCCCGATCACCTGGCCGACAGACAAGTGCCCGGACGCGTGGGCGGGTCGTGATGCTCCGGGTTCGCACGATCTACGCCGGCTCTGCGGCCGCCGCGGTCGACGACTACACCCGCTACCTCACCGAGGCGCCCGGTGAGGTTCCCGGGAAGTGGCTCGGCCGACAGGCGCCCGGTCTCGATCTCGTCGGCGACGTCGATCTGCAGTCGATCCTCGACGGCCATGACCCAGATTCGGGACACGGCTCGGGCGCGCTACAAGATCGGGAACCCGCGAACGGCAGGGTCGTGAAGGCGGTCGCGGGCTTCGATGCCACCTTCTCCGCACCGAAGTCGCTCAGTGTCCTGTGGGCGCTCACCCGGGACGAGCGACTCCTCGCTGCGCTCGACGTCGCCGTCGAAGCTGCACTCACCCATGTCGAACGGTTCGGTTCGACGACCCGCGTCCGTTCCGCCGGCGGTCGGCTGCATCCCGACTCACAAGGACTGACGATCGCTGCCTTCGGCCAGACGACGTCACGCGCCGACGACCCGCAGATCCACACCCACTGCGTCGTCTCGGCGAAGGTGCAGACCGACGCCGGCCGGTGGCTCGCGCTCGACGCCCGCTACCTCAAGCGACTTCAGAGGATGCTGGGCGTCCTCTACCAGTCCGTGCTCCGCAACGAACTCGCCCACCGATTCGGCATCGACTGGGGGACGATCAAGCATGGCCAAGCCGAGATGGCAGCAATGCCCGAGGACCTGCTCGGTCGGCGTCGCCCTGAGCCGCAACTTCGCTGCGCCGTCCCGCACTGGTTCGAACCTCGCAAACAACATCACCGCCCGCCTGCAGCGCGCCCAAGAGGCCAGCGGGCGAATCGACGCAATGACGAACCGGCTCGATGCCGAACTCGACGGCGCCCGCCGACGGCTGCTTGAAGCCGAGCGCCTCCTCGACCCTCACTCACCAGCGCTCGACAGCGCACGCGCCGTCGTCGAAGCCGCTCAGCAGCAACTGTGGTCGAGCAACTCGGCGCTCGATCGAGCCAGAGCGATCAAGCGTGCCGCCGGGCGCCGAACGATGTCACGAGCCAGAGACGAACTCGCAGAGGCGAGGGGCCGGCTCGCTGCCGTCGAAGCAGCCGCCAGCCCGGCAACCGTTGCGCTCTCCAACGCTCACGACGAGATCCGACGCGCCGAGCGTTCAATCGCCAACCTCCCCGTCCGACGCGCCTTCACACTCGGCAACGTCGACATCGACCAACTCCGCGAACTCTCCGAGGCGCTGGACATCTGGCGACGATGGGCGACCAGCTTCACGGTCAGTCTCGAAGCGAGCGCTGACGTGCTCGAGATCTTCGGCCGCACGGGCCTTCTCGACCGCGTCGAGGTCCTAGCGCTCTCCACGCCGCTCGCAGACTGGGCATCCCACCATGGGTTCGAACCCGAGCTGCACGTTGACGAGGACCGACGATCGGTCGAATTCGACCTCGAGCTGTGACCCACCCCGAGATCGGTGACCATCCGCCGGCCGATCGATGCCTTGGCGCCCCACACTTCGCCGGCGGTGCGGCGCGGTTCGGATCGTTCTTGGCCGCGATGACGAGCGCCCGCCGGCGGCCGTGCGGCCGATCGAAAGTGCCGATCGCGAGCGGGTTCGACAGCTGTGCCGGCTTGTTGATATGCGCTGCTGTCGACCCCGGCCGGCCTGGGCACCCCGGTCGGGTGAGCGACGCTCAGCCGGGTTCGGCTTCGTGGCCGGCGGGCAGGTGCAGCCCCCGGTAGGCCTCGGAGCCGGAGATCTCGCCCTGCACTACTCGATGCACCTCGCGACAGATGGGCAGGTCGACGCCGTGACGTTCTGCGAGCGTCATCACGCTGCCTGCGGTCTTGACACCTTCCGCGACCATGTTCATCTCCTCGAGGATGTCGTCGAGCGAGCGTCCCGTTCCCAGCTGCTCGCCGACGTAGCGGTTGCGGCTGTGTTGGCTGACGCACGTCGCAACGAGGTCGCCGAGGCCGGTGAGGCCGGCGAACGTGGACGCCTCACCTCCCATGGCGACGCCGAGCCGGGACAGCTCGGACAGCCCGCGCGTGATCACCGCTGAACGCGTGTTGTCACCCACCCCGAGGCCCTGCGCCATCCCCGCAGAGATCGCGATGACGTTCTTGAGTGCACCGCCCATTTCGCAACCGACGACGTCATGGTTCGTGTACACCCGGAACAGCCCACGGGTGAAGACCCGCTGGAGCGCCTCGGCGACGGCGAGATCCTCGGTGGCGATGACGCTCGCCGCGGCCTGGCCCGCCATGATCTCCTTCGCGAGGTTCGGCCCGGTCAAGGCCGCCGCCGGGTGGCCCGGCAGCACGTCCTTGATCACCTCGGTCATACGCAGCATCGAGCCCTGTTCGAGGCCCTTGGTGAGGCTGACGATCGGCACCCAAGGGTGGAGGTACTCGCGTACCGCTTCGAGCGTCGGCCGAAACGCATGCGACGGAACGCCCACGACGAGGACGTGTGCGTGGCGAGCCGCCCGCTCGAGGTCGTCGGTCGCATCGAGCTGTTCCGGCAGCGGATACCCGACCAGATACCGGTCGTTCTCGTGACTCGAACGGATCGTCTCCGCGACTGCGGCGTCGCGCGCCCACAGCAGCGTGTCGTTCCGACCAGAGGCGAGCGACGCCACGGTCGTTCCCCACGAACCCGCACCCAATACCGTGACCTTCATGACTCCCCCTCGATCTGACCGAACGGACGGTCGACCGTCATTGTGACACGACCGCGACGGCCTCGATCTCGATCAGTGATTCGTCCACGAAAAGCGACTGGACCCGACGGCCGTGATCGGGACGAGTGCGAGTGGGGTCCGTGCGCCGGCCGCAGCGAGGCCGGCGACCGCTCGGCCTGAATCGACTCGCTCCAGCCGACCACGAGCAACGTCAGCTTCGCGACGTCCGCGACCGCCGACCCTCATGAGCCCGTCGCAACTCGTCCCCAATTCGCAATCTGAGCAGGTGCTCTGCAACTACTTGTGGCGGTCCGTGCGATGTACTTGTCCCGCTCGCTGAACATTCGGTCGTCGAGCACTATCGAGCGGGTGATCGAGCACATCCGTGCCGAGACGAGCAGATCCTGCTTGCCCGGAGCCCCTTGTTCTGCGTGGGTTGGCTGTTCCACTGGCGCCTCAGATAGTCCACCCTGCGGTGCGCCGGAACACGGTTCCGCGGTTCGTTGCCGCAGCTCGCTCATGTAGACAGGAGCGGTGAGGTGGCGTCGATTGTCGTGGTTCGTTGCGGCAGCGGGGATTGCTGCGTTCGTCGGCGGCGCGTGTGGCGACGGCGGCGACCGTCTCGGGACGCTGAAGTCCGACCCGATGGCGTCCTACGAACTGCCTGGCGCGCTGGATGCCACGTTCACGGAAATGGCAGGAGGCACCGCGGAGATCGCTTCTCCCTCCGAAGTCACCCGACGATTCACCGTGGCAGGCGGCGGGGTCGACGCGGCGATCGAGGAGATGGCCGCTGCTGCGGTGGACGCGGGCTGGGAGCTTCGCCCACGTGAGGTCGTCGGCTTCAGTGGGGACAAACGGATCGATGGCTTGCGCGCGCAGATGGTCATCAGCGGCACCGACGACAACAACCACGTCTGGATCACGATCTCGAGCAGGTCGTAGACCGTTCGGCAGCGGGTCCGGCCGGGCCGACACAGCCGCGCTCTGGGCTTGCACGTTCTTGAGCACCGGAACGAGCGCTCAGGTGCCGATCTCGCGCTCGTGAGGTTGCTCGGATGGGTTGTTGTTCTTGAGCGGGTTTCCGCATCGGTGAGTCGTACAGCCTGCGGCTCGTGCGGATCGGAGCACGCCTCGCCCGGAGCGTCTCGTCAGGCGGTGACGATCTCCACGAGATTGTCGAGTCCCACGAGGTCTGCGGCGTTGCGTGTGTGGAGGCGAGCATCGTGGGCGTGCGCTGTTGCAGTAATCAACAGATCGAACGCATGCGACCGCGGTTGACGTCCGACATGGGCCACCTCGGCGGCAAGGCGTCCGTACCTCGCGGCAACGTCGTCGTCGATGGGGAGCGCACCGAAGCTGCGTTGCAGCATCGTGAACCGTCTCAGCCGTTCCGCTCGGATCGCGTCGTCAGCGGTGACCATGACACCGAAGTGCAGTTCGGCGAGTTACGCCGCGTTGATGGCGAGCTCGCCGTTGAGGGTGGGAACGTCTGTTGCGATCAGCACGCTGGTGTCGAGAACCGCCTTCACGTCTCGTCCCACGGGTTGGTGATCGACGGATCGACGAGGTCTTGATCTCGTTGCCGATTCGGGTCGGGTGCCGAGCGAACAGGTCGGCAACTTCGTCCGAGGTCTGACGCCGCTTCGGGGCGATCGGGACCGTTCGAGCAGCGAGTCGCCCAGCAACCGTGATGTCGATCTCGGCTCAGCGCACGTGACCGCTCCCGGACGTGCCGGACTTGGGCGCGTCGCCAAACCGAGGGCCGGAGCGGCATGAGGGTCGCTGACGATCACTTCGGGACGGTCGGGACGTGAACGTCTCTGTCCGATTCCCGTTGGTCCGGCGGCGCGCTGTCGGCGTTGGGCGGCGGGTGATACGCCACGCGGGTGCCTGTGTTGGTCGGCTGGCTCTGAGCCGAGGCTGCCCATGTGGCCACGGAACGCGACGACAGAAGCGCGTGACGGCCGGATCTTCCTGTCCTGGCACACAGTACGGTCTGGCCCGGTGATCCGATGACGCAGCGCCATCCGGCCGATTCGCCGGAATCAATGGGTTCGACAGCCCGTGGCGCGGCGCGTTCGTTCCGCAATCGGGTCCGCTACCGGTTCGATCGGCTGCTGTCGCGGGGCACGTGGGCGGTGTTGCTGTGGCTCGGGATCCTCACGTTCCTCGTGGTGGTCTTCAGCGCGGCGTTGCTGACGATCTCCGGTGTCACGTTCTCAGGGAGCGAGAGCACGTCCGTGTTGGAGGACTTCTGGCAGTCGCTGCTGCGGGTGATCGACCCGGGCACGATGGCCGCAGATGTCGGATGGGGAAGACGAATCCTGGCGCTGATCGTGACGTTGACCGGCCTGCTGATCGCCGGCACCTTGATCGGCCTCATCGCCGCCGGCGTCGAGCGTCGGGTCGAGCAGCTTCGCCAGGGCCGAAGCATCGTCGTCGAATCGAACCACTATGTCGTGCTCGGCTGGTCGGAGCGGCTGCGGGTGGTGATCGATCAGTTGACGACGGAGGACCCGAAGGCAACCGTCGTCGTGCTCGCCGACCGCAATGCAGCGGACGTGGACCACGATCTCCGACTCGGCCTCGATCCGGCGGTCGGCCATCGACTGGTGATCAGGTCGGGCGATCCACGACTGCCGTCGGGCCTGGAGCTCACCAACATCGACGAGGCCCGTGCGATCGTCGTGCTGGCCGACGAGGACCGAGGCGGTGGGGCCGACGTCGTCACGACGGTGCTCACGGTCGGCCGGCGTGTCGGCTTCGACGGCGTCCCGATCGTCGTCGAGGTGCCCGACGAATCGATGAGGGAGAAGCTGCTGCGGGCGACCGGACCGAGTGTTCGTCCTGTGATCGTCGCCGAATCCGCTTCCCGTGTCGCCGCGCTGGTGCTTCGGCAGTCGGGTCTCAGCGAGGTCGTCGAGGCATTGCTCGACCCTCGTCACCCCGGTATCCACATCACCGGGGTGCCACAGCGGTTGATCGCGTGCTCGTTCGGCGACGCGGTGGTCAGCCTTGACGCGGCTCGTCCGATCGGTGTCATCGGAGCCGACGGTGAGCTCAGGTTGAACCCGCCGGCCGCCAGGACTCTCGACGCCGACGATCAACTCGTGACGATCGCCGCAGACGCGGGTGACGTCGTTGTCGGGAAGCGACGGATTTCGCCGCCGCCGGCAGAACCGCTCCAACTTGCGATCGTCTCGTCAGCGATGAGGCTGCTGTTCATCGGCTGGAACTCGATTGCACCGGCGCTGCTCGTCGAGTTCGATCGGCTCGCCGCCGCCGGATCGACGGCCCTCGTCTGGTTCGACGACACCGTGCTCACCACTGACGACATCGTGATACCTCACACGAGGAACCTCGAGTTAGACGTGCTGCCAGGGTCGGATCCCACCCTGCCGTTGCGTGACGGGGGCATCACGGCGGCGGTGGTGCTGGCCTATGAATCGCTGCCTTCCGTGAACGATGCCGACGGCCGAACGCTCCTCGACCTGACGCTTCTTCAACGCGAGCTTGCTGCCTCGGAGCGGTCGGTGCCGCAGCTGCTCGTGCAACTGCTCGATGACGATCGGAGCACGCTGGCGCATATGACGGGACTCGACGGCTTCCTCATCAGCGAGGGAATCGGAAGCGCGATGATCGCGCAGTTGGCGGTCGTCCCGCAGCGGCAGGATGTCTTTCGCCGGCTCTACGACCCCGACCGAGCCTCCATTCACCTCGTCAGCCTCGAACGCCTCGGCATCGATGCACCGGCCACCTTCGATGAGGTCGTGTCCGCGGCGTGCGCGTCGGGAGTGCTTGCGATCGGATGGCTCACGTCCCGCGAGCGCGGGCAGAGAGCCGATCCTCAGTGCGCCGTTGACGGCACGAGTCGAGCGATCCGACCAGATCGTCGTCGTCGGCTGACCACGACCCGGTCGCCCCCTCGACGCACCCGGTCGTGCTCGCGGTGGGCCCCGACGATCGAACCCGGTCTCATTCCGCGGCGCGAACGGGGCGTCGGGAGCACAAGCTCGACCAGCCGGCCGGCGATCAGTTCGACGAGGCTCGCGTGGTTCGCTCTGGCCCCCGCCACGCGGCACATCGCAACGTCCTAGGATGCGACTCGTTGATGGCGGCCCGCCCTGCGAGGTCGTCGGCTCGGGGGGCCCACGATGGCAAGCGCGTCTGGCCTGGCAGCGGCGCCGAGAGCTCGGGTCGGGCCTGATCCGTTCCGTCGTGATCGTGGGAGTGCTGCTGATCAGCATCGTCGGCCTGCCGTGGGGAATCAGGCAGTTGGTGCGTTACCAGCTCATGCCGCAGGCTGTGATGCTCGAGGATCTCGATGGGCGGCAGGGTCTGGCGAGCAGCTCCGACCTGGTCAGGGGTCGGTGGTGGCACACGGCGATCCTGATCGCCAGCTTCAACGCCGTCATCGTGGTCGCCGGGTTCGTGTTCTCATTGCTGGTGCTCCTGCTGCTCCCGAGCCTCCCGTTGTGGATCTTCTCGGCGATCGTGGCGCTCGCCAACGCCCTCGTCGTGCCGTTCGTGGCGGTCGCGCAGTTGCTGCTCTACGGGAATGCCGTCGCCGAGCAGGACGCCCTCGATCGGGCCGAACTCGTGCCGGCCTGACACTGACGGCGCGACGGCAACTGTCGCGCTGTGCGAGTGTTGGCCCCGTGACGAACGAGGATGACGACGGACGGGAGCCGGGCCTCAGTTCGCCGCTGACCTGGTTGAGTCTCGCGGTCGCACTCGGCGCTGCCGGCGCGGTGATCGCACTCGGGTTCGTCGCGGTGGTCGATGCGGGCCAGGGGCTGCTGTGGCCGGATCCGCTCGACCCGAGTTCGTTCTCGGGGTCGATCCGGATCCCGGTCGCGCTGACCGCCGGTGGTCTGATCGTCGGCGCGATCCACACGATGGTGCCGAGTGCGGAGGAGGAGAACGTCTTCGTCGCACTCGCCAGCGGGAAGATCGACGCGTCGGCCGTACCCGGCGGCGTGGCGATCGCCGCGGTGACGTTGATCGCCGGGTTCAGCCTCGGTCCCGAGGTGCCGACAGGGATGGCGGCCGCCGGCCTCGCGGCGTTCGCCGTTTCCCGGCGACTGGTCCGCCGGTCCGACGCCGATGTGGCGATGAGCGCCGCGATCATGGGCGCCTGGGGCGGACTCTTCACGGCGCCGTTCACGGCGCTGCTGCTCAGCATCGAGTTGACCGTCGGGCGGCGGATGCTGCGCTGGTTCCGCGTCGCCGCCGACGCCACGGCAGCGATCGTCGGCTTCGCCATCTTCTTCGCCGTGGATGCCGGCTGGTCCAACGTCCTGCGGCTCCTCGACCTGCCCTCGTTCGACCTTCGCCCCGTGGACCTCGCAACGGCCGCTGGGTTCGGTGTCGTCGGCGCAGTCGTCGGCACGATCTTCAAACTCTCGATGTTGGGCACACGTCGACTGGCGGCGCCGCTGCAGGGCCACCCGCTGTTGCGTTGCACGGCGGTCGGGCTCGTGCTCGGCCTGATCGGGATGGCGCTCCCGCTCACGATGTTCCTGGGCACCGACGGGCTCGCGCAGGTCACCGACGACCCCGCCGCGCTCGGCGCCGGCCTCATCCTGGTCAGCGCACTCGTCAAGATCGTCGCGACGACCGGGGCACTGTCGTTCGGCTTCGTCGGCGGGCCGATCTTCCCCCTGCTGTTCGTCGGCGGCAGCATCGGCGCGGTCATCCACCTCGGGATCGAGGACATCCCGCTCGCGCTCGCGGTCACGGCGATGATGGCGGCCGTTCCATCGGCGGTGATCCCGGTCCCGCTCAGCATCGCCACCCTCACGACGTTGATCGCCGGTCTCGCGCCGACCGAGAGCACCGGCGTCTTCGTCGCTGCGGTGGTCGCGCTGATGGCGAGCCGCACGATCGAGGCGGCGCTCCCCGAGCCTGGTGACGGCGGCAGGTCCGCAGCCGAGCAGCACTGACCGACTGCCGGTTCCGACCATGTCGTCGACGCGTTCCTGGAGCAGGCCCCAGAGTCGCGACGGGCGTTCGGCAACGGCCACCACCGTCGGTCGACCGAATCGCATCTTCACCGGCGACGGAAGCGGCGGTAGGTTCTCCGAGGGGCGCGGTGCCGGCTGACCGAAGTCGACGCGTCGTCTGGAGAGAGGATTCCGGCCATGACGAACGACGCACGACAGGTTGAGCACCTCACGGTGGAAGAGCGCAGGGCGCGGGGCAAGGCCGCGCGGGCCGACGTACGCCGCTCGACGCATGCGAGCTGGGAGCCGTTCCCCCACCGGCCGGATCCGGTCGAGCTGCTCGAGGAGCAGGCGGAGTCGCGTGTGTCCGAGCTCGTGCCGATCCGCTACGGCCGGATGCTCGTGTCTCCCTTCACGTTCTTCCGCGGCGCCGCGTACCTGATGGCGTCGGACCTCAGCAATGGTCCGCGGACCGGGCTCCACGCCCAACTGTGCGGTGATGCCCACCTGTCGAACTTCGGCTTCTTCGGCAGCCCGGATCGGCACATCGTGTTCAGCCTGAACGACTTCGACGAAACCCATCCGGGCCCGTTCGAGTGGGATGTGAAACGGCTGGCGGCCAGCTTCGCCGTGGCAGGCCGTGATCGTGGCTTCGACGCGAAGCCGCGTCAGAGGATCGCCAGAGAACTGGTGCGCGCGTACCGGACCGCGATGGCGTCGTTCGCCTCCATGGGAAACTTCGACATCTGGTACGCCCGCCTCACCGTCGACGACATCGTCGAGCGGTTCGGCGCAGACGTCAGCAAGAAAGAGCGCGTACGGTTCGAGAAGAACATCGCCAAGGCACGTGCGAAAGACAGCCTCAAGGCCTTCGACAAACTGACCGAGCTCGTCGACGGCGAGCCGCGGATCGTCAGCGACCCGCCCCTCATCGTCCCCTTGCACGAGCTGCTGCCCGAGCACGAGCGCCGGGAACTCGACGAGTTCATCCGTGAGGTCCTCCGCTCGTACCGGCGAACGCTGTCGGGCAACCGGCGGCGGCTCATCGAGCGCTACCGCTACGTCGACGGCGCGAGGAAGGTCGTCGGCGTCGGCAGCGTCGGCACCCGCGCCTACATCCTCGCGCTGGTCGGCCGCGACCAGGCCGACCCGCTGATCCTGCAGTTCAAAGAGGCCCAGCCGTCGGTGCTCGAACCGTTCCTCGGCAAGAGCGAGTTCGCGAGCAGCGGACAGCGGGTCGTCGAGGGACAACGCCTGATGCAGGCAGCGAGCGACGTGATGATCGGATGGATCAGCAGCGAGGGCTTCGACGGCGTCCACCGGGACTTCTACGTCCGCCAACTGTGGGACAACAAGGCATCGGCGAACGTCGAGACGTTCACCCCGAAGACCATGAGGGCGTATGCCGAGCTCTGCGGCTGGACGCTCGCCCGCGCCCACGCCCGCTCGGGCGACCCGATCGCGATCTCGAGCTACCTCGGGTCCGGTGACAACTTCGATCGGGCGATCGCCTCCTGGTCGGAGCTCTACGCCGACCAGAACGAGCTCGACTATCGCGCGCTGCAGGACGCGGTCGCAAGCGGCCGGGTCATCGCCGAGACCGGCTTCTGATCTTCCGGATCACGGCCCGGCGCCGGCGCGACGACGAGGAGACGTCCAACAAGCCTCGAGGATCGGCGGCGTCCTGAGAGCAGCTCCGTACCGGTCGCCCGTCAGAGACGAGTGAGCGGCGATCGCTCAGCGGTGAGTCTCACGCGACGAGGCGCAGCAGACCGTCTGCGGCCGAGCGCGGCGCCGAACGCGGGCGAGGTCCAGATACGTAGCTCCCGAGCGTGCGCCGTCCAACTCGTGGACGGGCGAGCGGTCAGCATCACCTTCGTCGTCGGCTCGCTGTTCTTCACGGCCGGCGGATTCAGCGCCTTCATCGAGGTGATCAACGCCGCTGACGACGACCACCGCGGCGATCCGGCAACCGGGAGGTTCCATGTCTGGGCCTGGCAGCCGGCGAAGACGGTGTGGTGGGCCGCGTTCATCCAGCTCGTCGGCACGCTGTTGTTCAATGCCAGCACGGTGAACGCGATGGTCGAGACGTTCACGATCGAGGAGGCGAACCGGCTCGGATGGGGTCCCGACTTCTTCGGGTCCCCCTTCTGGGCTCTGAGAAACACCGGCCAGATCGGCGTTTCTTCGTGGACACCGTGGCTCCGGTTGGTGGGAGACGGTTTCGGGGACGCTGGTCCGGTAAGCGGGCAACAGTGGCTCCCGTGGCTGCTTGACCCAATGTGTCAGCGACGTGCTCGTCGACAATGCGCGACTGGTCGTTGCGGCAACGCTCGAGTGGCTCGCCGAATGTTCGAGTCGAGATGCAGGTGTCGACGATCGGGCGACGCGGTCAGGCTGGGACCAAGTCTGCATGATCGGCGTGGTCGCGCACGGCGACCGCGTCGCCGTACAGCAACAGTTGCGCAACGGCCACGAAGGGGACCACGAACGCGTTCACCAACGCCGCGATCGCCGAGAACAGCCAGAGCGGCAGGCTCGGGAGCAGCAACAACAACAACAACGAAAACACGAACCCCGTCACGAGCACGATGACGTTGAAGCTGCCGATCACCAACGCGGTGTGCCACCATCGGCCCTTGATCAGCTCGCTGCTTCGAGCCAGACCCCGGCGGCCGTCGAGACCATCCAGCATCACGGTCTGGGCCAAGAACTGATAGCGCACGAGCTGCCGGATGCCCCAGGGGATCCCGACGATGCTGACCAGCAACGCCACGACGATCACACCGGCCCGGAGCAGACCGGACCCGAGGTCGCGGCGCCGTTGCCACGTCAGCCGCATCGACTCGGAGACCGAGCGAAAATCACCGGACTCGACCCCCGCCGTGTAGACCGACACCATTGCGTTCACTGCCACGAAGGCAAGCAGGTGGGGGACGATGATCGCGAGAGCGCTCAGCAGCAGCCTGGTCCCGCTGTTCGAGCCGGCCAGCGCCGCCAGATCGCCGATGAACGGGATCGCAGCGAGCATCGCACCGACCAAGCCGATGGCGAGCGCCGCCGGCAGGTAGACGGAACCAAAAGCGATCAACGGGACCGTCGACGAGCGGTAGGTGCTCGCGGCGGCACGAATGATCTGACCCGCTCGGCGACGACGTCGGATCGGTAGCCCGGCGACATGCGACCAGTCGGTTCGCCGCAGCGTCCAGATCACGCCCAGCAGCAACAGTCCGGTGGTGAGGAGCGCTCTCGCCGGGGTCTGGGTGAACCTGATGAGGGTGCCCGAGCCCCACTGGACGGCGTTGCAGAACAGGTGTGATCGTTCGATCGCCCTGTGTGTCGCCGCCGGGGATCACCACGCTGCTGGATCGCAACCCGTTCTGCCAGTCGATCGGCTCGGTCCACCGCTCCTTGTCGGTCGGGCCGGTCGGGCCGTTGAAGCTGCCGGAGCGCCGCTCGCCCCATCGTCCTTCGAACACCAGCCACGCCAACGGGTCGTCGGGTCGTCGACGGTGTCGGGCAGCACGGTCACCTCGGGATCGATCCGGGTCGAGGGCCCGTCGGTGTTGTCGCATCCGAAGCCCTGATTCCCCCTCCGTCCGAGGTAGAGCGCCGAGCCGAAATAGCTCGCGTGCGAGCCCCTCGACGAGTACACGACCGGGTGCGTGCCTTCGCGCTCGAGCTTCTCGGCGTCCCACGCCGCGGTCTCCCCACCCTCGTGCTGGGCGTACGCGACCTCGACCGGCTCGGAGGCCAAGGCCTCGTCCACCGTCGACGCCTCGAACAGGAGCTGGATCCCCTCCCAGTCGCTCTCGTGGAGGTTGTTGAAGTCGTTGAAGTACCAGTAGAACCAGTACTGCAGCGCCAGGAAGCCGGGCTGGTCGTCCTGTCGGGCGATGTGGGCATAGACGAGTGGCGGTCGTCCGTCGCTGAACTTCTCGAAGTCACGCTGGTACAGGCAGCCGGGATCGACCGCCTCACCAGGGAAGTCGAGGAAGAACCCCTCGCCGAGACCGAACAGATCGGATGGCGCTCGGGCCCCGCATGATCAGCGGATCGCCGATGCTGACCTCCCGCAGCATGATCTCGGGGTTGTCGAGCACGATGTCGACCGACGTCGGGGCGTACAGCTCACCGTTCGTGTCGCACGGGAACTCTTCGGCCTTCAGCATCATCACCGGCGCGTACATCTCGGCCAGCTGCTGTGCGGCCGTGTCGTCGTCCGCCGCGTCCTGGGCATGAGCGGTCGCGGGCATCAACGTCGCGAGGACCAGGATCGCCGTCGCCGCCATCGTGACGAGTCCCCGAATCCGGTCGGTCCGAGTGGGTCGCGCCTTCGTGCCGCAGCACTCCGTCGATGCCGAGCGGCGTCCCGGCGTCGGTGAAGGCCCACTGAATCTCATGGCACGTCACCGATCACCGGGGCCACCCGGACCAACGTGCGGTGAACCTGAGGGGGGGTGGCATCCCCTGTACGCCGTCGAACATCTCGCTGTCGTCGAAGTAGGAGCGGAACGTCTGAATCCGTTCGCCGGAGAACTCGGCAAACGACGAACCTCGCAGGTCGAGCCGGTCGTTGTTCGGTTCGATCAGGAGGTTGTCGGCGAACAGGATCGGTGCGACGAGGGTTGCGTTGACCAGCCATTCCACGGCGACGGTCGACCGGTCCACCACGACATTGGACAAGGTGATCTCGAGCTCGCCGAGCGCCGGCTCGGATGAGCACACGGCGTACATGAGGTCAGCCAGCGATTGCACTGCAACGTGCGGGCTGCGGAACTGGACGTCGTCGGTGAAGATCTGCTCGAGAAGGCTGCCGTCACCGAGCACCAACGCCTCGATGGCGGCCCGCACGGCCGCCATCGGGTCCGGGGGCGGTCGTCCACGCGTCGGCCGGTCCCGGGCAACCTGCCGGTCCGGCGTCTTCGTCGACCCGGGCTGGAACAAGAGGCTCACGCTGCACTCCCGAACCCGCAGGTCTGCTGTGTGTTCACATGCTCCATGACAGGGGTCTCCACGTCGACCACTCCGGGCGACTTCAGTCCGACTCAACCATGGATCGTCACCCATCGGCATCACCCACATGGGATGATCGGTGTCGGCCGTGCAGCCGGAACCCGAATGCAATAGGGTTGCCGCGTGGCTGGACAGACCGTGGGTGAGCCCCAGGGCACGGCGGCCGGCGCAGCGGTGACCGGTCCGTTGGACCGGTCCGAGCGGGTTCGTGCCGTCCTTCCCGCCCGGTCCAAGCTCTATCCACCTCGGGCCCGATCGCGGCAGGTCAGCCGTCGTCCACTCATCGACCGGGTGCAGGCGACTGACCCCGACGCGATACTCGTCACCGCGCCGGCCGGGTACGGCAAGTCCACGATGCTCGCCGAGTTGGCCCGCCTCGACAGCCGCCCGACGGCGTGGTTGACGGTCGACGAGGTCGAAGACGATCCGGTCGCACTCCTCACCGGCGTCGCAGCGGCCCTCGACGCCGTCGAGCCCGTCGACTGGGATCGCTTCGCGGCGCTCGTCCGAGGCCCGATCTCGATCGCGTCGCCCGCGTTGCGAGGGTTCGGGTGGATGCTCGCCGAGCGGACCGTGCCGTTCCTGCTGATCGTCGACGACGTGCACGAGCTCATCTCGAACGACGCGCTGGACGTGCTCGAAGCCCTGATCGAGGCGGTCCCGAACGGTTCGTCGGTCGCGATCAGCGGGCGTGACGGATCTCGGCTCCACCGCGGAAGCCTCCGCCGCCGGCGGAGCATCGCCGAAGTGGGTCTCGACGACCTCACGTTCACCGAGAGCGAGGTCGCCGGGCTGGGCGAGACGCTCGGCGTCGATCTCGATCACCACGAGATCGACGCGTTGATCGACGCGACCGAGGGGTGGCCGTTCGCGGTGTACCTGTCGTTGCAGACCCCGCGCGAGCGGTCGTCGCAGGGCAGAGCACGCGACGATCGGGGGAAACACTCGTCAGATGGTCGAGTACTTCTCCGACGTCCTCCTCGCGGGACTGGATTCTGAGACGGCAGCGTTTCTCATGGCCGTGTCGACGTTCGAACGCGTGTCCGGTGAGATGTGCGACATCGTCTTCGAGCGAACCGGCTCCGCCGACCTCCTCGAGGACCTGGAGCGTCGCAACTACCTGGTGATCTCCCTCGACGATCGTCGTGAGTGGTACCGACTGCACCACCTGTGGGCCGAGTTCCTGTCGACCGAGTACCACCGGCGCAGCCCGGGAGCAGCCGAACAGGCAACGACACGTGCGAGCGTCTGGTTCGAGGAGCACGGTGAGATCGATGCTGCCGTCACAAGCGCTGCGAGGTCGGGAGATCTCGACCGTGTCGAACGGCTGGTGATCACCGAGTTCCCGGCCTTCGCCGCGTCGGGGCGCCTCGCCACCATCGACCGATGGATCGGGCTGTACGAACACGAGGACGTGACGCAGCGGCCACTCCTCATGATCGTCGCCGGCTTCGCCAGGTGGATCGCAGGTGACGGTGCATCAGCTGCCGGGTGGTTGGCCCTGGTCGACGCGACCGCGACGGAGAACCGGCCTGAGGTCGGAACGGGCTGGAGTCCGCCGGTGGCGCGTGCCCTGTTGCGCGCCAACCTCGGTTCGCTTCCGGCTGCCGAGATGGCAGCGGACGCGCAATACGTCTGCGAACACCTGGGACCCGGCGCGAATTGGCGACCGGTCGCCTGCCTGCTCCACGGTGCCGCAGCGTTCATGCTCGGCGACGACGTCACCGCGGAACGGTTGTTCCGGGAGAGCGCCTTCGGCGCGGCGGAGCGCCCGCTGGTGAGGGACATCGCACTTGCGCATCTTTCCGTCGTGCACGTCGAACGGGAGGACTGGGAGGCGGCTGCCACGGCCGCGAACGACGGTCGCTCCACGGGACGAGAACTGGATGCGCTGCCCGGAATGTGCCTCGTCAATGCGGCGACCTCGGTGCTCGCGGCCCGACGGGGCGACATCGACGACGCGCTCGAGTTGGGGCGGCTCGCCCGCCGACAGCTCGCCGGCTTCGACGGCATCTCGCCGTGGCTGAACTTCCAGACGAGGATCGCACTCGCCCGCAGCATGCAGATGACCGGGCAGCGGGCCGAGGCGGCGACCCTGTACGACGAAGTCGCGGCGATCCAGGACATGGTCCCCGATGCAGTCGGGGTGCGAGAGCAGGTCGCAGGACTACGGCGAAGCCTCTCGACCCGACAGAGCTCATCGAGCCACGGGCCGTCGTCGCTGACGACCGCCGAGCTGCGCGTCCTGCAGTTCCTGCCGACCCACCTCTCGATCGCCGCGATCGCCGAGCGGTTGTTCGTGTCGCGCAACACCGTCAAGTCGCAGACCGTCTCGATCTATCGCAAGCTCGGCACGTCCTCACGCGGCGGAGCGGTTGCCATCGCCCACGACGCACAGCTCATCGACCGAACGCCTGGGTAGGCGAGCGCGACGACCGGCGGGTGCGCTGTCGGTCGTGGAGGAACCTTCGATGAGGTTGCCGGCATCAGGCCAGTGATCGGGGCTGAGGGGTTCGTCGTCATGGTCACGTCGTGAGACGGTCGCCACGCTGTGCCGTGCGGCACCTCCTCAGCCGTTCAGGTGGTCGCGCCGCGCCCGACCGACTCGACTGATGACGAACCGCGGGCGCCCCTGGCTGCCGTTCAGTCGCTGTCGTCAGCGTGCCGGAGTACGCGCTGCGGGAACACGATCACGATGCCGTTGGCCTCGAAGGCTCGTTTCACGGCGCGCATCGCCTCGTCGCGGGCTCGCAGTTCGGCCAGCTGGTCCGGGGCATGCCAGAACCTGCACGCGAGATCGATGGTGGAGTCGGCGAAATCACCGACGAGCGCCTCCGCCGGAGGGTCCTCGAGTACGCCGGGCGCCATGCGCATGGCGTCGATGGCGATCGTCCGGGCGCGATCCAGATCGGTGTCGTACGCAACGCCGGCGACGAACTCGGACAGGCGGCGCCCCTCAGCGTTGAAGTTGGTGATGGTCGCGTTGAGGACTGAACGGCTCGGGAGGTGGACACGACGCCCATCGATCGTCCGCAGCACGACGGTCCGGGAATCGATCTCGGCGACGACGCCGTCCTCGGAGTCGAGGCGCACTGTGTCGCCCTCGGTGAACGGGCGTCGGACCTGGAGGATGAGCCCCGCACCGAGGTCTTCGAGCAGGGGTTTGGCCGTGAAGGCCGCAACGATCATGGTCAGGATCAGCAACCCGCCGAGCAAGCCCCACGAGAACCCGAGCGACTCCAGGGCAACCATCAGTCCGATGAGCAGGACGACAATCGCGCAGATTCGGCCGATGAGCCGACCCGCGTCGTCGGGCATGCCCTCGATGCTGCGGAAGTAGCGAGTCAGCCCGTGTTTCACCAGTCGGGACAGCACGAATCCGACGCCGAGCGCAACGGCAGCGACGATGACGTCGATGCGGGTGATGCTCTCGACGTCGAAGCTGTTGGAGACCTTCAGCTCGTCGGGCAGGGGGACGGGGACGAGCTGGCGGATGGTGATCGCGACGATGTCCATCGGTCGTCGGGACGCGGAACGAACCGCTCCGGATCAAACCGGGCGGGCGGCGGGCTCGGGGTTGCGGAGTGATGGGACCAGTCGCTTGGAGTCGCGCTCGGACGACAAGAGCTGTTGCATCCCGCTCAGTGTGTCGCGGTGATCGTCGGCGACGTTGTGACGTTCCTCCGGATCGGCAGTGATGTTGTGCAACTCCCAGAA
Source organism: uncultured Acidimicrobiaceae bacterium (assembly GCA_963827775.1). Lineage (GTDB taxonomy): Bacteria > Actinomycetota > Acidimicrobiia > Acidimicrobiales > Ilumatobacteraceae > Ilumatobacter. The sequence continues at coordinate 356,190 of CAWHCI010000005.1, forward strand.
CGTCTCGGTCTCCGCAGGGGTGGCGGGCGCGACGCCGTGCTCGGCCTCCCACTCGTCCAGCCGCTCGAAGTAGTGGTTGAGCTTCCACAGTTCCGGAGAGCTCTGCGGTCCAGTGGGGAGCGAGGCGATGACCGACTCGATGCGTGAGGGCATGTCGACGGCGTCGAACGGCTCACCGGTGAAGAGGTTCTGTTGGCTCGAACCGCTCGTCACGTTGTCGTCGGTCATGAAGTAGATCGGCGACTGGATCGACTCGGGGGTGGCCGACCCGGTGAGGACGCCGCTCAGGTCGCGACCGGGCAGAGGCTGGCTCTCGACGTGGTGTTCGGCCACGCCCGACGCCGCGCGCTCGCGGTCGATGCCGGCAAGGCCCAACAGCGTCGGCAGCAGATCGACGTGGCTCGTGGGCACGTCGATGCCGTCCGGGCGCCGGGCGATCCCCGGCCCGTTCACCACGAGCGGCACCCGGATCGCCTCGTCGAACGCGTTGTACCACTTCTGGATGAGCCCACCGTGCGCCCCGATCAGGTCGCCGTGGTCCGATGTGAAGACGACGATCGTGTCGTCGGCCATGCCCGAGGCCTCGAGCCCTTCGAGCACCCGCAAGATGGCCCGGTCGACCACCTCCTGCAGGTAGTAGTACAGGCGGCGATGGGCCTGGTCCGCGGGCTGGTCGAAGGTCATCTGCGGCCACGTGTGCAGGAACTGCTCGTGACACGACGGTCGACCGGCGAACGTGTCCGCTTGGGACGGCGGCGGGTCGATGTCGGGAACCGTGTCGTCCGGCGGCGCCAACTGGAGGACTTGTTGCCAGCCGTACGCACCGAAGCTGATGTCGTGGGGGTTCACGAACGACGCAACCGTCAGCCACGGTTCGTCGCGCACCGCCGTCAGCTCGTCGAACAGCTCGACGACCTGATCCGCGAACACTCCGTCGCGAACGAACCCGCAATCGGCCTTGTCGGCACCGTGCGGTTCGCGGCCGATCCACCCCGCGAAGCCGTAGGGATCCAGCCGGTCCGCCCTACGGTACGCATCGACGGCGCGTGCGTCGACCTTGCCGGCGGCGTCGCTCGACTTGAGCCCGACGTGCGTCCCCGGCGGGATCAGGTCGGCGTACGAGATGTGCCACTTGCCCCGGTAGTGCGTGTGGTATCCGCCAGCCCGGAACCAGTCCCCGATCGTCGGCACGGTGTCTGGGTCGAGAAATCCCATCGCCGGGTCACTTGCCCGCTTGGCCAGCCCGTCGGTGCTGGTGACGCCGTGGAGTGACGGGTAGTGCCCGGTGAACAGCGTCGCTCGACTCGGGAGGCAGGCAGTCGAGCCCGCGTAGTGACGGTGGAGTTCGATGCCCCTGTCGAGCAGGTGCTGCCTCCCCGGCAGCTGCATCTTGCGGAACGCCTGCAGCTCCGGTCCCTCGTATGGCGGCGGGTACCGTTCCTCGTCGGTCATGATGATCAGTACGTTCGGCGATCTCATCGTCGTGCTCCTGCTCTGGTGGGCGCGGCCAGCTCGATCGGTGCGCGGCCGCTGACCCGGCGCTGTCGAATTGGTCTGATGCCCGTCAGTATCAACGACGGGAGCTGGGCACCGCATCATCCGCACCGGGTGAAAGGCCGTGCCCGACCCGAGTGATCGATGCGCCCTGTGTGACCGACGGAGTCGGGCGGATTCGCCCGAAGTGGATGATGCCCCGGAGTCTGCGAGCTCTCATAGTCGGATGAGACCGTAGACCTGCGGTCAAGTTCACAGGAGGACGACGATGGTTCACCGGCACGTTGACGACGACGACGCGCTGGCGCCTGCATACGCGGGTCGCTTCGCGGGGGCGCCGATCCCGAAGAACAAGATGCCCGACGGCGAAGCGTTGGCCGGTGCGGTGTACCGGATGATCCACGACGAGCTGCTGCTCGACGGGAGCTCGCGGTTGAACATGGCGACGTTCGTGACGACGTGGATGGAGCCCGAGGCCGAGCGGCTGATGGCCGAGACGTTCGACAAGAACATGATCGACAAGGACGAGTACCCGCAGACCGCCGAGATCGAACGGCGATGCGTCAACATCGTCGCCGACCTGTTCCACGCCCCGACCGACGGCGACGCGGTGGGTGTCTCGACGATCGGCTCCAGCGAGGCGGTGATGCTCGGCGGGCTGGCGATGAAGTGGAAGTGGCGCCAGCGCCGAGATGCCGCCGGCCTGCCGACCGACAAGCCGAACATGGTGATGGGCTCCAACGTGCAGGTCGTGTGGGAGAAGTTCTGCAAGTACTGGGACGTCGAAGCCCGCTACGTGCCCGTTGCGAAGGACCGGTTCATCGTGGCCCCCGACGACGTGATGGCGCGGGTCGACGAGAACACGATCGGGGTGATCCCCATCCTCGGCACCACCTACACCGGCGAGTTCGAACCGATCGAGGAGATCCACGACCGCGTCGTCGCGTACAACGCCGAGCACGGCACCGACATCCCGATCCACGTCGACGCGGCGTCGGGCGGGTTCGTCGCCCCGTTCCTGCACCCGGATCTGGAGTGGGACTTCCGGCTCCCGCAGGTCAAGTCGATCAACGTGTCGGGCCACAAATACGGGCTCACCTACCCCGGCATCGGGTTCGTCGTCTGGCGATCGGCCGACGACCTGCCCGAGGACCTGGTGTTCCACGTCAACTACCTCGGCGGCGACATGCCGACGTTCACGCTCAACTTCTCCCGGCCGGGCAACCAGATCGTCGGTCAGTACTACAACTTCGTGCGCCTCGGTCGCGACGGCTACCGGCGGATCATGGAGTCGCTGCGCGACACCGCGCTCCACCTGTCGAGCAACGATCGCGGCGATGGGCCCGTTCGACGTCGTCTCCGACGGCTCCGCAATCCCCGTGCTGGCGTTCAAGGTGAAGGACCCGTCCAAGTTCACCGTGTTCCACGTATCGGACCAGTTGCGCACCGGGGGATGGCAGGTGCCCGCCTACACGATGCCCGAGAACGCCACCGATGTCGCGGTGCTGCGCATCGTCGTCCGCGAGGGGTTCGGCATGGATCTCGCCGACGGGCTGCTCGAAGCGCTGCAGAAGGCCGTCGACCATCTCGAGCAGTACCCACCGCCCCATCCCGCGCCCGAGCCGGGCTTCAGCCACACCTGACCCGGAACCGTTGCGGTCGCGACGCAGTGGCGTCGTGAGCTGAATCGTGTCGAGCCGAACAACCGATTGGAGTCCTGATGACCGACGAAAACCTTGATGAACTTGGTCCGGTCGACTACGTCATCGTCGAATTCCCCGCGGGGACCACGACCTTCACCGGCGAGATGGCGCCGGCGCTCCTGGCGTTGGTCGACGCCGGAATCATCCGCGTGATCGATGTGCTCATCCTCACCAAGGACGAGGACGGGTCCGTCGACGCAATGGAACTGTCCGATGTCGGCGAGCTCGGCGAACTGCAGATGCTCGAAGCCCAGCTGGCGGAGCTCTTGGCAGAGGAGGACGTGGCGCATCTCGCTGCGGCGATGGATCCGGGAAGCACCGCCGGCGTGCTCATCTGGGAGAACCTGTGGGCGGCGCCGTTCGCGTCCGCAGTGCGACGTTCAGGTGGCCAGCTGATCGCCGATGGGCGGATTCCCATCCAGGCGATCATCGCCTCGATCGAGGCTGACGCAGAAGCCGAGACAGAAGGAGATTGACATGCCGCTCAGACGATCACGGGTCGGAAGAAGAGGCGTCGTTCGGGCACCTGTTGCGAAGACGGCGGTCGTGGCTGCGGCCGTGACGCCGGGGCCTGCGCCGGTGGCCAAGACCGCAGTGGTTGCCGCCGCCGTCAGACCCGGACGGCGTCGCCGTCGGATCTGAAGGGCACCCGCCGGGGCGGAACGTCCCCGCCTGGGCCGATTCGCTGCGGACGAAACGCGGCGACGTCTGCCCGCAGGGTCAGTCGCCGTCGTCCGCGTTCCGGAGCACGCGCTGAGGGGAACGCGATCTCGAAGCCGTTCGCGTCGAAGGCCCGCTTCACGGCGCGCATTGCCTCGTCGGGGGTGCGCAACTCCGTCTGGCACGTCCAGTGCGTGCCAGAACCGGCACGCGTGATCGATCGTCGAGTCGGCGAAGTCTCCCACGAGTGCCTCGGCCGGAGGGTGGTCGCGCACGCCGGACGCCGTGCTCATCGCTTGTGCCAGCGCGATCGCGATCCCACCCTCCTGCCACTTCTGACACCCACCGCTTTCCATCGACGGGTTCGTCCGATGGTTTCGTCCGAAGTGGATGATGCGGGTCGGGCCGCCGGTCCGCACCATGGAGCACACCAACACTCATCGGCCTCGAGCAGGCCGTGTCGACGCAAGGGAGCGTGTTCCTATGTTCGCAGCAGATTTCGGTACCGGGCAGGTGTTGTGGTCGATCTTCTGGTTCTTCCTCTTCTTCATCTGGATCATGTTGCTGTTCCACGTGTTCGGCGACATCTTCCGCAGCCCCGACCTGAGCGGCATCGCGAAAGTCGTGTGGACCGTCGTCGTGATCCTGCTCCCCTACCTCGGCGTGTTCGTGTACCTCATCGCCCGCGGCGACAAGATGCAGGAGCACGCGATCGCCCGGATGCAGGCCGAGGAGGACGCGCGTCAGGCGTACATCCGATCCGTGGTCCAGGACGACCCGGAGCGGCACCTGAGATCAGGGATCGTTCGATCATGGTCCACCCGCACTTGACCCGGAGCCGTTGGGATCGCGATGCAGTGGCGCCGTGAGCTGACCTGGAACCCACGCGACCTGAGCTGGCGCATCGCTGCGCTGTTCATGGCCGGCTCGTTCCTGTTCGCGCTCGGATCGTTCCCACCGTACTCCCAACTCGTCGACGGACGAGCCGTCGGGATCACGTACGTCGTCGGCTCGGTCTTCTTCACCTCAGGCGGTTACAGCCTCTTGTACCAGGTGATCAACACCGACCAGGACGGCGAGCCCGCGTCTCGACCGCGCCGGTTCTGGGCCTGGCAGACCGACGTCACCGCATGGTGGGCTGCGTTCATCCAACTGATCGGCACGCTGCTGTTCAACGCCAACACGATCGACGCGATGTTCGAGACGTTCACGACCGAACAGGAGAACCGGCTGGTGTGGGCGCCGGACTTCTTCGGATGCATCGCCTTCCTCGTCGCCAGCCACCTCTTCTGGCTGGGCGTCTGTCACCGCTGGTGGTGCACTCGCACCGACGACCCCGACTGGTGGGGATCGCTCCTCAACTACGTCGGATCGATCTTCTTCATGGCCTCGGCGATCGCCTCGTTCACCCTCGAGACGACCGGCGAGACGATCAACATCACGATCGTCAACGTCGGGACCTTCGTCGGCGCCGTCTGCTTCCTCGTCGGCAGCTACGTCACGCTCCCCCCACACCAACCCGACCGCCGCGTCGCCGACCTTGTCCGCGCCCCCAAGAATCACTGAAAGGCAACGACCATGCCAGCCGACACCGGCACCGACACCGGTGCCGAGCCGCTCGACGCTCCAGCCGCACCGGACCATGGCGGGCGAGACCCGCGCAGTGCACGCTGGCGGCGTCCCCTCACCGTGGTGCTCGCCGTCACCGCCGCGCTCAGCCTCGTGCTGGCGGTCACCGCCACCTGGATGAACCGCACCCTGCTCGACACCGACCAGTGGATCGAGGCGGTGGCTCCGTTGCCCCAGGACCCCGAGATCCAGCGGATCGTGTCCGAGGAAGTCGCCGACGAAGTCCTGACGGTCGTCGACCTCTCGATCCTGATGGAGGGCCTGCTCGGCCCCGCCGGCAAGTTCCTCGCCGTCCCCGCCGAGGACGCCGCTCGCGGCGCCATCGAGCAGGCGACCGTCGACGTGCTCGCGTCCCCGGAGTTCGAGCGACTGTGGATCGATGCCAACCGGGTTGCCCACGAGGAGGCGGTCGCGGTGCTGCGTGGCGAGTCCAGCGTCGTCGCGACCGCCGACGGCCAGGTCACCTTGGACCTGGTCCCCCTGATCAACAACGTCATCGCCCAGATCAGCCAGAACACCCCCGAGCTGTTCGGCGGCACGATCTCGGTACCGCAGGTGAGCGCTGACCAGGTCGACCAGGCAGCGACGAACCTCGCCGACACGCTCGACATCACACTCCCCCCGACTTCGGGCAGATCCCGGTGTTCGACGCCCGAGCGCTGACCACCACCCAGGATGCAGTCCAGGTGCTCGACGCCGGAATGATTGCGCTGTGGATCATCTTCGTACTGGCGTTCGTCGGCGCACTCGTCGCCAGTGTCGACCGGCGAGGAACCACCGTCTTCCTCGGCATCGTCACGACCGTCACTGCGGTGATCGTGTGGCTGCTCCGCCGGCCGCTGGAGAGCGACATCGTCGCCGAGATCAAGCACCCCTCCGGCAAACAGGCAACCCAGGTCGTCGTCGACGTCGCGCTCTGGCGCAACCTCGGACCGCTGATCGGCTGGCTCGTGATCGTCTCGCTGCTGGCCGCGGTCGTCGCGTTCCTGATCGGCCCCAGCCGGTACGCGGTTGCCATCCGCACGACCGTGCGCGGGCTCTTCAGCGGTGAGGAGCAACACCAGACGCCTGCCGGCGCGTTCATCCGCCGGCACACCGCTGCGTTCCGGATCCTCGGCGCCGTCGCTGCGCTGGTCGCCCTGATCAGCATCCCCGAACTCACCTGGGGCTGGTTCCTCGCGATCGTCGGCGTCCTCGCTGCGTACCAGGCTTCGTGGATGTACATCACGCCGCTCGACCCCGCCCCAGCAGAGGCCGATGTCACCCCCGCCGTAGGTTGATCCTCTTCGGGAGGCGGCCGCACCACGGACAAGGAAAGGATCCCGAGAATGACGCACGAAGCACGACCCGTCGAGCACCTCACGGTTGACGAGCGCAAGGCGCGGGGCAAGGCCGCCCGGTCCGAGGTCCCCCGCTCCGCCCACGCGAGCTGGGAGCCCTTCGCCCACCGGCCTGACCCGGTCGATCTCCTGGAGGAGCAGGCGGAGTCCCGCGTGCCCGACCTCGTGCCGATCCGCTACGGCCGGATGCTCGTCTCTCCCTTCACGTTCTTCCGCGGCGCGGCGTACCTGATGGCGTCCGATCTCGCCACCGGCCCGCGGACGGGTCTGCACACGCAGCTGTGCGGTGATGCCCACCTGTCGAACTTCGGCTTCTTCGGCAGCCCGGATCGACACATCGTGTTCAGCCTGAACGACTTCGACGAGACCCACCCGGGCCCCTTCGAGTGGGATGTGAAGCGGCTGGCAGCGAGCTTCGCCGTCGCAGGGCGCGATCGTGGCTTCGATGCGAAGCGGCGGCAGAGAATCACCATCGCGGGCGTGCGTGCGTATCGGGAGGCGATGTCGTCGTTCGCCGAGATGGGCAACTTCGACATCTGGTACGCCCGTCTCACCATCGATGACATCTTGAAGCAATACGCCAAGGCGGTCAGCAGAAGGCGGCGTGCCCGGTTCGACAAGAACATCGCGAAAGCGCGAGCCAAAGACAGCCTCAAGGCGTTCGACAAGTTGACCGAGCTGGTCGACGGCGAGCCGCGGATCGTGAGCGACCCGCCGCTCGTCGTCCCGGTCCACGAGCTGTTGGCCGACGACGAGCCCGAGCGGCTCGACGAGTTCATCCGCGAGGTGCTCCGCTCCTACCGGCAGACCCTCGCCGGCAACCGGCGGCGGCTCATCGAGCGGTACCGCTACGTCGACGGCGCGAGGAAGGTCGTCGGGGTCGGCAGCGTCGGCACCCGCGCCTACATCGTCGTACTCGTCGGCCGCGACCACGACGACCCGCTCGTCCTCCAGTTCAAGGAGGCTCGGCCGTCGGTGCTCGAACCGTTCCTCGGCAGGAGTGACCACGACAGCAACGGGCAACGCGTCGTCGAGGGACAACGGTTGATGCAAGCAGCGAGCGACGTCCTGATCGGCTGGATCAGCACCGAAGGATTCGATGGCGTTCGGCGGGACTTCTACGTTCGCCAGCTCTGGGACAACAAAGCGTCGGCGGACGTGGAGACGTTCAGCCGCACGACGATGACGGCCTATGCGGAGCTCTGCGGCTGGACACTCGCCCGCGCCCACGCCCGGTCCGGCGACCCGATCGCGATCGCCGGCTACCTCGGGTCCGGAGACAACTTCGATCGGGCGATCGCTTCCTGGGCCGAGCTCTACGCCGACCAGAACGAGCGTGACTACACCGCATTGCAGGACGCGGTTGCGACCGGCCGGGTCATCGTCGAGACCGGTTTCTGACGGCGCAGGGCAACGTCGTGTCCCGGCAGCGACCGACAGCCGATGCAGGCGGCTCGATGGGTTCAACCGCGCGCAGTGCGGCGCGCTCGGTCCGCAACCGGGTTCGGTACCGGTTCGATCGGCTGCTGTCGCGTGGCTCGTGGGCGGTCCTGCTGTGGCTCGGGATCATCACGTTCCTCGTGGTGATCATCAGCGCGGCGCTGCTGGCGATCACGGGTGTGACGTTCGCCGGGAGCGAGGGCACGTCGGTGTTGGAGGACTTCTGGCAGTCGCTGATACGGGTGCTCGACCCGGGCACGATGGCGGGCGATGTCGGCTGGGGACGCCGGATCCTCGCGCTGATCGTGACGTTGACCGGTCTGCTGATCGCCGGCACGTTGATCGGCTTGATCGCCGCCGGTGTCGAGCGGCGGGTCGAGCGGCTCCGTCAGGGTCGGAGCATCGTCGTCGAGTCGGACCACTACGTGGTGCTCGGCTGGTCGGAGCGTCTGCGGGTCGTGATCGATCAGTTGACGGTGGCCGAACCGAACGCCAGCGTCGTGGTGCTCGCCGACCGCGATGCGTCGTGGATGGACGAGGATCTCCGGCCCGGCCTCGATTCCGCGCTCGGACGACGCCTGGTGATCAGGTCGGGCGATCCGCGACTGCCGTCCGGCCTCGAGCTCACCAACCTCGAGGAGGCTCGGTCGATCGTCGTGCTGGCCGATGACGCGTGGGGTGGCGGCACCTCGGTCGTCACGACGGTGCTCACGGTCGGTCGTCGAACGGGCTTCGACGGCGTCCCGATCGTCGTCGAGGTGCCCGATGACACGACGAGGGAGAAGCTGCGGCGGGCGACCGGGCCGAGTGTTCGAACCGTGGTCGTTGCGGAGGCCGCTTCCCGTCTCGCCACGCTCGTGGGCCGCCAGTCGGGTCTCAGCGAGGTCCTCGAGGCATTGGTCGACGCGCGCAGTCCCAGCATCCAGGTCGCCGTCGTGCCCCACCTGGTCGGATCTTCATTCGGCGAGGCGGTGTTCGGTCTCGACGCAATACGTCCGATCGGCGTGATCGGAGCCGACGATGAGCTCATGTTGAATCCGCCCGCGACCAGGATCCTCGAGGCCGGCGACCGACTCGTGACGGTCGCCGCCGATTCCGGTGCTGCCATCGTCGGGGAGCGGCGGGTCCAGCCGGCGCCGGATGAGCCGCTCGGACTCGGGGTGCACCCGACGGCAATGCGGTTGCTGGTCATCGGCTGGAACCGAATCGCATCGAATCTGCTCGCCGAGTTCGATCGGTTTGCTGCGGCCGGATCGACCGCGATCGTCCAGTACGACGCCACCCTGCACACGCCCGACGACATCGCGGTACCTCCGACGACGAACATCGAGGTCGCCGTGCACGCCGGATCAGACCCCGCCGAGCGGTTGCGCGACGCCGGGATCACCGCAGTGGTGTTGCTGGCCGACGACGAGCTGAGCTCGGCGGACGCCGCGGACGGCCGAACGCTTCTCGACCTCGCGCTGCTCGAGCGTGAGCTCGCCACTTGGGAGTCGCCCACCCCCCAGTTGATCGTGCAGTTGCTCGACGACGACCGCAGCGCGCTGGCGGAGATGGCCGGGCTCGACGGATTCCTCATCAGCGAGGGAGTCGGGAGCGCCTTGATCGCTCAGCTGGCGGACGTCCCGGAACGGCAGGACGTCTTCCAGCGGCTGTACGATCCGGAGCGTGCGTCGATCCACCTGGTGAGTTGTGGACGGCTGGGGATCGATGCTCCGGCCACGTTCGGCGACGTGGTCGCCCGCGCGTATTCGTCGCAGGCACTCGCCATCGGGCTGCTCACGCCCCGTGAGCGCGGAAGACGGCCGGTCCTCAGCCCGCCGTTGAACGCCGACGTCGAGCCGTCCGATCTGATCGTGGTAGTCGGTTGAGAATGCCCTGTCGTCGCCCGACCCGGAGCAATCGGTCGACTTCGGGCTCCGCTTCGAGGGCGTCGGGGGTACGACGAACCGGTCACCTTCGTCGACCGATCGACGCCGCCGTCCAGGGTCGACTGACGCGATGAGTGCAGCGTTCCATGTCGCACTCCTCGCGGTCGTGGCCGGCGCCAGCCCGCTCGCCCTGACGGCGACGTTGGGCGTCATCGAGAGCGCCCGCCCGCGTGCGGACGGCATCGGGTTCGCGATCGGCTACGTCGTCGGGACCGCACTCGCCTGCTTGGTCGGCTTGGTCGCCGGCACGGCGTTCGCGGACCGGATCGACTCGCACGACACGATCGAGGCGGTGGTCGAGTTGCTCGCCGGGGCGGCGCTCGTGGCGGTCGGCGCACGAGCCGCGCGCTCCGAGCCGGGTCCGGAGAAGTCCGGTCGCGGGACCGCGATCATGGCGGGACTCCACGAGACGGGTCCCGCCGCAGCGTTCTCGATGGCGGCACTGCTCGGTTTCGGGGGCCCGAAGCGCCTGCTGTTCACGTTGCTGGCCATGACGGCCATCAGCGGCGACGGACCGGTCTGGTCGACGACCCTGGTGTTCGTCTACGTCGCCATCTCCGCGGCCCTCGTCTGGGCACCCGTGTTGTTCATGATCCTTGCGCGCGAACCGAGCCGAACCGATGCTGCAACGCTGCGAGTCCTGGGTCAGGACGCACGCTCGGGGGTTGCGTGTCTGGATCTCGCTCACCTTCGGCGCCGTGCTGGTCGTCGACGGATTGCTCCGGATCGTCGTCTGAACCACCACCGATCGATCCCGGCGACGTCGCTTGTCTTGTCCCGACCCGTCACTCGGCCGGGTCGCCATCCTCCCTCTCCATCGAGCACAACACGTCGACGAAGCGACCGAGCACCGCGGCGCCGGGCGACGTTGCGAGAGTCGACGGATCGTCGGTTGCCACTCAGGTACGAGGAGCGCAGTCCTGTACGAGCGAAGCCATCGTGCGTGCAGCGACGGAGTTGTCGGCGCGTTCGCGTTCCGCGAGTTCTCCTCCACGCTGGCCGAAGCCCGCCTCCGCGGGGCGATCTTCGCGGTCGTCATCGCTGATCACGCCCTTCTTCCTCGGAATGATCGCTCGCCCCGTCGCGAGCGGACGGGTCCCCGCCGACGGCGCCGATGACATCTGGACCAGCTGGACCGGTCCGACGTCGTGGATCGGCGGCGTCCTCGGCGTGCTGACGTGCACCTTCCTCGACGGCACGTTCCTCGCCGCCGACGCCCACCGAGCCGGCGACCCGGAGCTGGCCGGTCGACGCCGGATTCGGCCGCCGATCGAGCGATCGAGACGGCATGGTCGAAGAACCGCTCGATCCTCCATGGCCGGTGTCGCCGCCTCACCAGCCCAGTCGTTACGGCTCCTCGCTGTCTTGGGTCGTGACGAAGCGCGTCAAGCGATGCGCCCGGAGCCAAAACGACAACTCGTGCCCCTGGCCCCAGGTCGATGGGCTGCTCGTCGGAGGGAAACACCGGCGCCCCGGGCCCGGCCGGTTCCACGGCCAACACGTGGACGTCGCTCTCACCAAGCAGTGCAAGGACCGGTTCGGCTCGGGAGGCATCGTGAGGAATCCAGATGGCGGCGACCACGCGGTCGCCGATCGCGATCCAGGTCTCGAACGTGGTGGTGTCGATCATGCGGCCCGCGAACGCGCGAGCGGGACGATTCCCGATGAGCCGGAACAGAGCGAGTCGATCGGCCACCACGAGGACGAGCAACGCGACGACCAACGTGACCGCTCGGTGGGTCAGGTCCTCGTCGGTGGGCACCACGAACGCGACCCCCAAGAGCGCGATCACGACCGGCGGGCCGAGGTAGCCGAAGACGACCAGTGCTCTCGCCACTCGTCGTGCTACAGGGTCGCGGACAACGTACTCGGACTGCGAGGTCGTGTAGCCGGCACCGACCAGCGCCGAACTCGCTTCGAACCCCGCAGCTCCCTTCGGGACGCCGGCAGCTTCGAAGACGACCGTTCCGAAGACGATGCTGAACCGCCAGATGACGAGGACAAAGATCAGGCTGATGACTCCGGCCACGCGACCCTCCTTTCGAACGTCACGTCCTCGACACTATGCAACGTGCCGCCTGACTGCGTGCCCACGGATTGCCCACGAACGTCCCACCACGAGGTGATACGAGCCGGCACGAGCTGGAGGGCCGCCATGCCAAACCCCTCATCAGGTTCCACGAACCGACACGAGCCACCACGATGTGGAACCCCTGGGCGAGGGTGACCGCCTTCGAGAGTAGCCGCCTCAGACCCCAGGACAGCTCGCACGTTCCTTGCCCGACGGCATCGAGGCTGGTGATCTGCAAACCGCACAGATCTGGCTCCACGGGGATGTCGAGGTCACAGCTCGATATCCGCGACCGTCGGCTCGGGCGGCTGACGTGGCCCAACCAAGAACCCAACCAAGAAATCTGCCGGGTCGAGACGGAAACGGCGGGATTCGGCGGAACGGCGGCGCCAACAAACACCAGGTAGATGGCCATCCGAGGGACTCAGCGGGCACCAAGGCTCTCCCTCGTGATGCGTAGGTCAGGGGTTCAATTCCCCTTCTGGGCTCTGAGAAACACCTGTTCGAGGGCTCAAACGCGGGTTGAGTGCGTCCGAGCGAGCCAGCCGCTCGCGGCAGAGGACCGACGATTCTGGCGGAGATCGCAGCACTCCGAGACAGCGAACCGATCGCGTCTGCGACTTCGTCGATCCCGCCGTCAGTCGAAGGGTGACGGTTCGGGGGTAGGACGCGAACGGGTCGTGCGCCCGGCCACCGAGGAGCCGATCTCGGTCAGCGCGTCGAGTTCGGAGATGAGCGCCTGGAGCCGCTCGGCGCCGAACTCGTCTTCGAGCTGTTCGTAGATCATCTCCGAGTGCGGGGCGATGTCGGCGACGACCTCTCGCCCGGGTCCGGAGAGCGAGATGATCGACCGCCGACGATCGTGCTCGGGGGTCTCCCGGGTGATCAGCGACCGGCGCTCGAGGGCGACCAGGATGCGTGAGAGACTCGGAGCCAGGAGACAGGTGGTGTCGGCCAACTCACCGGCATCCATGGGGGCGGGCGACGATGCCAGCGCTCGGAGCACCCGCCACTGCTGTTCCGTCAGGCTGTTCTCGCCCAACAGCGGGCGGAAGAGACCCATTGCCGACTCCCGCGACCGCAGCAGCACCATCGGCAGCGACCGGTCGAACCCTCGCAGTACGAACTCACGTTCATCGGCCATCAGGTACGTCCCCTCCGCTGCTCCGAACCCTCGAACCGGCGCGTGCTCCACGAGTCGTTCGTCGGCGTCGACGACCATCTCATCATGACGTCCACATGGCGTCCGCCAGTTCATGCACATGTTAACAAATCCCGTGCGAGGCTGTCCTGGTCGTCACCCGCGGATCGAGCTCGTCGTCGCGGACGGAACGTCAGGCGTCGGTAGGGACCCGAGGTGAGCCGTGGACCTCCGAGAGCCAGTTCTTGAACAGGTCGTGGATCGAGCGGGCGCCGACCAGCGGCTCGGTCGGTTGGGTGAGCCCCGACGGAGCGAGCACGAACGGATGGCTCTGCGCGCCGCCGAGCCCGCCGTGGAACCCGATCAGCTCCTCGAACGCGGCGCCCTCGTCGGCGATCGGGTCGTAGAAGCTGTTGACCAGCAGGTCGGGGCAGTTGTCGAAGCTGCTGGTGCGGCGCAGGTGCTCGGCCGTGTTCGGTCCGAACACCGCCAGCGGGTCGTCGCCGTCGACCCGATCGTCGTCGAGGTGACGGACGCCGTTCGGGCCGAGCACGACATCGCCCTCGATCTCGTCGCGCACGAGGATCAACCCGATACCCGGATGCAGACGCAGACCGTCGATCAGCCCGGGATGGGCGGCGTCGATCTGCTGGCGCGTCGCGCCGGCCGGACAACTTGGCGAACGACACCAACCCGAGGTTGCCCGAGGCGAGCACGACGATGTCGTCGTCGTCGAGTTCGACGGTCCGCTCGGTGTCGGGGCCGATCGATCACCTCGCCGTCGGCGGTCTTCTTGCGTGTGGCGCGCTTGACGGCCTTGCCGAGCGTCGAGTCGTCGGCGGCGGCATCGGTGAGCAGCCCGTTGACGTTGTTCCAGCCCTCCTCGGCGAGCACCGGCGCGGCGACCGGCGCCGGTTCCGCGAGCCGTCTTCACGACGGCGTCGAGCGTCTCGCCGTAGCGCTGCTTGAACGTCGCGCCCTGCGTCTGACCGTGGTCGGCCAGCACGACGAGGTAGTACGGCCGCGGAGCGTCGCTTCAGTGTGGTCAGCAGCCGTTCGAGCTGGTCGTCGGTGCGGCGGAGCGTGTCGAGCGCGTCGGGAGCCCGCAGACCCGAGTGATGGGCGACCTCGTCGTAGCCGACGAGGTCGACGTACGCCGATGGCACACCGCGGGCGATGTCGGCCACGAGGATCGACCACGTGATCTCGGCGAGCACGACCGTGGTCGCCGCCCGCAGGAGCGGGTAGACGCCGCCACGGTGACCGATCGGCTCGACACCCGTCGCGGCGCGCCGTGCGATAGGCCCGCTTCTCACGAACGATCTCGACGACCGACAACGCGATGATCCGGAAGAACGTCATCGGGGTCGACAGCACGTACAAGAAGCGATCGTGGTTCGCCTCCTTGCTCGTGACCGAACTGAACGTGAACATCGCGTCGTCGGTGTCGCCGGTGAACACGTTGGCCCGCGACGCTCCACCGCCGATGAGCAGTCCGTCGCCGGTCGACTGGCGCGATTCGATCTCGGCCGCGTCCTTCGGGCGATTGGTCACCATGATCCGCCCGGTCTCCTTCTCGTACCAGCGGAACGCCGGCATGTTGTGGTTGTCGCCGAGCAGGATGCCGGCTTGCATCGCACCCGGTCTGTGACGACAGGTCGCACTCCCAACCATGGAGGCGATGGGTGCCCTCGGACACGAGACGGCCGAGGAAGGAGGCCTCGCCCGACTCCATCGCCTCGGCGAGCACGTCGTGGCCGAGACCGTCGATCTGGATGAACAACACACCGGGCACATCGGTGGGTTCGGGCGGCTCGTTTCGCTTGACCGCCCGGTGTGCCACCTTGCTGGCGCCACACGAAGTCGCCGTCGACGTGGAGCATGCCCCCGACCGCAGATGTTGACGATCGTCACGACCATCGCGATCACCAGCGCGGTCCAGAACGACGAGATCTCGACGCCTCCGACGATCGCGGCGGCGGCCGACACGAACAAGGCGTTGAGCACGAACGTGAACAGCCCCACCGTGATCAGCACGAGCTTGAGGGTGATCCGGATGACGAACGGCCAGACGATCGCATTGAGCGCGCCGAGCACGACGACCAACAACAGGGCCGTGGCCAGACTGTCGATCTGGAGCCCGTCGAGTACTGCCGACAGCCCGAACAGCACCAGCGCCTGCACGACGCCGAGCACGGCGATCCGGATCCACCGCCGGTTCTGCGGCGGACGGTGGATCGGTAGGTCGGGCGGGCGAGGTGGAGCCGGGGATCCCTCGACGTCGATTGTCATCCGCACCACCTTCTGTGCGTACGCATCGGGCTCGATGCTGTCATACCGGTACCGGGTCGCGTTCGTCCACGGTCGCCTTCTGGGTGACGGCGTCGCCGTACAGCAGCGTCAACGCCAGCGCGGTGACCGGCACGACGAGGCCGTACACCAACGTCACCAGCGTCGAGAACAACCACAGCGGCAGCCCGCTGAAGACGATGAGCAGGACGACACCGACGAGCAGGTTGACGCCGACGAGGACGCCCTGGAGGATCGCCAAGACCATGCCGGTGTGCCACCAGCGGCCCCGAACCAGATCGGTGCTCCGCGCCAGCGCCGGCGTGCCGTCGAGCTCGTCGAGCATCACGGCGTGTGGCAGGAACTGATAGCGAACGACCTGCCGGATCGCCCACGGCGTGCCGACCACGGTGATCAGGAGGCCGACGACGATCGCAGTCGCCCGGAGCAGACCGCCGACGAGTGGTCGCCGACGCGCCCAGGCCAACTTGGCGGCATCGACGGCCGACAGCGGCTCGTCGCTGTCGGCGCGATCGACGTAGACGGCCATCATCGCACTGACCGCGACCAACGCGATCAGCTGCGGGATGCCACCGGCGACGAACGCGAGCACGATGCTCGTGCCGCTCTCCTGCCCGGCCAGCCCGGCGACGTCCTTGACCACCGGCACGATGGCGACCAACGCGCCGAACAGTGCCGCCGCCGCTGCGGCCGGCACGTAGACGAGACCGAATCTCACCAGCACGCCGGGGATCCGACGATACGACGCGAGCGCGAGGCGGATGATCTGGCCGGCCCGACGACGTCGCCGCAGCGGCAGGAACGGAACCAGTGACCAATCGGTCCGACGAGCCGCCCACGACAGCAGCACGACGACGAGCAGCGCGGAGATCACGAGCCGCAGCGGCGAGATGGTGAACGAGATGAGCGTGTTCGAGCCCCACTCGACCACCCCGCAGAACGCCGAGACGACGGCGGCGCCCTGCGAGTCGCCACCCGGCACGACCACGCTCGATGCCCGGAGATCGTCGTGCCAGTCGACGGGTTCGAGCCAGCGCTCCTTGCGCGGCGGGACCGGTCGGCCCGTTGAACGGCCCGCTCTGTCGTTCGCCCCAGCGACCGTCGAAGGCAAGCCAGGCCAGCGGGTCGTCGGGATCGTCGACCGAGTCGGGCAGCAGCACGACCTCCGGATCGACACGCTCCGACGGACCGTCGGTCATGTCGCAGCCGAACCCCTCGCTGGCGCTGCGCCCCAGGTAGAGCGCCGATCCGAAGTAGCTGGCGTGCGACCCGGCCGAGGAGTACACGAACGGTCGCGACCCGTCGCGCTCGAGCTTCGATGCGTCCCAGTCGGCGCGCTCGCCGCCCTCGTGCTGGGCGTAGCCGATGCTCACCGGTTCGGTCTCGAGCGCCTCGGCGACAGTGGACGCGTCGAAGAGCAGCTGGATCCCTTCCCAGTCGCTCTCGTGCTTGTTGTTCCAGTCGTTGTAGTACCAGTAGAACCAGTACTGCAGGGCCAGCTGGTCGGGCTGGTCGTCCTGCTGCACGACGTGGGCGTACACCACCGCCGGCACGTCACCGTGCTGTACTTGTCGAAGTCCTGCTCGTAGACGCAGCCGGGCTCGAGCGCGCTGCCGGGGAAGTCGACGTAGAACCCTCGCCCGAGCTCGAACAGGTCGGCGGCCGACGGGCCGTTCATGATCACCGGGTCGCCCGTTGCCGAGCTGGCGCAGGACGACGTCGGGATTGTCGAGCACGATGTCGATCGACGTCGGGCCGTACGGCTCACCGTCGGTGTCGCAGTCCTGCTCCTGCGCCTTGAGCATCATGACCGGCGCGTACCGCTGCGCCAGCTCAAGGGCAGCGTCGGGTTCCTGTTCGGCGATGTCGTCGGCATGACGCCGGCGACGCGACCACCCCGGCCAGTAGTGCGACGATCAGCCCGCTCGACACAGCGAGCCTTCGAGCCGGTCGACGGCGAGCACACGTGACGATCATGCGATCTGTCCTCCACTGACCGAGCGAGAACCGACCACGAGCCGCACGGCCGCCATCGCGAGCAGACCCGGAACGATGACGGCCGCCTGTCCCGTGTACTCTGCGACGAACACCACCGCGGTGAGCGGCACGGCGTACCCGGCACCGAGCATCGAGGCGGCGCCGACGATCACGTACAGGGTGACGTCGTCGTCGCCGGGCGCAGCGTCGGCGAACAGGCGACCGACGACGGCACCCGCTGCCATGAGCGGGATGAACAAACCACCGACGCCACCACCGGCGATCGCCACCGACGGTCCGACCGCCCGGAGCACGAACACGGCAACCAGCAGACCGACGGCGTGGTCGGGCTCGAGCGCCCACTCGATCACGTTGTTACCCGACGCGAGCGCGATCGGCTCATCGGTCATCGCCCGACCGATCGCATACAGGCCGGCCAGCACACCACCGGCGAGCAGCGCCCGGATCACGGGCGAGCCACGCTCGACAGCCGTTCGCCGCGATGCACCCAGGCGATCACCCCGTGGCGCGACGATACCGATGACCACGCCCGAGCGCGATCGCGCCGAAGCACCGCGCGTAGGTGAGCTCGACGGCGGCGAGCTGGAACTCGGGCTCGACGCCGTCGATCGCGGCCATCGTCAGGAAGCCGGTCGCCGACCCGAAGACCGCTGGGAGCACCCGTTCGCCGGCGAGCCGACCCCGGAACGGCACCTCGAGCGCGAAGATGGCGCCGGCCACGGGCGCCTTGAAGACCGCGGCGACGCCCGCAGCGGCGCCGGCGATGAGCAACGGGTTGTGGCTCGACGCCTCCGAGCGTCGGCCACCGACGCCGGAGACCGGTCGCGACCACCGACCCGGTGTAGACGGCGGGGCCCTCCATGCCGAGCGGGGCGCCACTGCCCAGCGTGGTGAACGCCGCCAGCAGTCGCCCCGGCGCGTGCTTCGGTTCGATCGGTCGGCGACTCCTCGTGGAACTCGTCGACGTAGACCTCGGTGCTGGCGCTCGAGCCGCCGGCCGCGAAGCGGACGACCACGGCGGTCAGCACGGCACCGACGACGACCGCGACGGCCGGGAGCCAGACCGGCCCCTCGAACAGCTCCTTGACGACGATCGTCGACCAGGTGTTCGAGCGCCAGCGCGACGATGCCGGTCGACGATGCCGATCACCGATGCGGCGACGACGAGTGCGGCATGGCGGCTTCCAGCCCCGATGCTGGCTGCCGCTCGACCGGTGATCGCTCATTCGGTCACGACCGGGTCGTCGACCGGGTCATCGTCTGGCTCGTCCCGTCGCGGTGTCGTCGCTCGGGTTCGTCCTGCTCGGCGTATCGCCGACGATCGATCGGCCAGATCACGAGGATCAACAGGCCGACGCCGAGGCCGGCGGAGATCGCCGCCATCCAGCTGATCGAGTTGAAGCCGACCTCATCGGCGAGCCAGCCGCCGAGCAGGCTGCCGATGAACGAGCCCGGCGCGCACTTCCGGCGATGACCCAACCGTTGGCCTGGCCGGACGGGATCGGGGCGTACCGGACCGCGAGCACGTTCTGCGGAAGGCGAGCGAACGGCGAGCCCTGGTAGAGCAACTGCATCGCCGCAGCGACGAGCAGACCGGGCGCATCGCTCACCCAGCCCAGCAGGCCCATGCACGCGGCGCCACCGAACCGCATCACCGTGCCGGCGACGAACGGGGTGAGCGGCCCGAACCTGCGTCATGACCTTGCCGGCCACGAAGAACAGCACGATGTTGAGCAGCGCCGGCGAGCGAGATCAAGCGTCGACGTGGTGGTCTCGGAGATGCCGTAGACGTTCGGCAGGATGTTGGCGATCTGGTTGTTGACGCCGTTGTTGGCGATCGACGACAAGCACCAGGACCAACAGGTACAGCCCGAACATCGAGAAGATCACACCACCGAGCCCGGTGCGGCGGGTCTGGGCGACCTCGTCGTCGGCATCGTCACCGTCTTCGTCGTCAGTCGCCAGTCGAGCACGAGCGCGGCCGTCGGCTTGGCACTGGTGAAGAACACGATGACCGTGAGCAGCGCCAGCACCGCCGGCACCGAGATAGAAGCGCTGGTCGAACGTCCATTCGGCCTGCGCCGCCGCGGCCATCAGCATGCCGCCGGCCACCTGTCCGGCCGGGAAGGCCACGCTGAACGCGGTGAGACGGCGAGCCTGCAGCTGCCTCGGAGAGTCCGGCGCTCACGATGAAGACGGGGGCGACGGCGCTGACACCGGCGACGCCGACGCCCATGATGACGCGCGTCGATGACCTGGAACTCCGAGTCGCCGGCGGCGACGCCGAAGGCGAGCAGCGCGAGCGTCATGGCCGCGAGGCCACCGACCATCACCTGGCGGTGAGCGTTGTACCGGTCGGCGATGCCGCCGAGCACGGGACCCAGCGACCGCGGCGAGGCTCATCATGGCCATCACGACGCCGGCGTTCGACGCGCTTCCGGTGGCCTGCGGTGATGTACGGCGGAACCAGGAGCGCGACGAACGCAGCCCAGCCGGCGCCGACCGCGACGTTCGACGTCATCCACATCTGGAATGCCGGCTGTCGGGCTCGACTCGTCTCTACGGTGGTACTCACGTTTGTTCTCCTGCGTCGAGTCCGGCGCCGTCGTCGTCGACGCTGACGCTCCTCGATTCGGCGTCGGCGGCGTCGGCGTCACGGCGACCGATCGTCGTCGGTACGAGCCCGGGGGCGGGCTGCTCGACGGACTCGCCGCCGAACGCACTCGTGGCATCGCGAGGAGCTCACCGGTTCGACTTGGCTGAATCTGGCGAGGGTGACGCCCCCGGGAAGAACGCGAGCAGCCCGTAGAACAGGCGCCACAGCACGACGGCGGCGACGATGACGTTGACGTCGACATCGCCGGTCGTCGACGCCGCGAGCGAGGAGACCATCACGACGTCGACGACGCCGAGGCCGCTGCCGGTGATGGGGATCACCACACCGGCGAAGAACGAGACGGCGAAGCAGGCGAAGATGAGGGCGAGCCCGATCTCGGACTGCTCGACGCCGACGAAGCGAAGCGATGCGACGAGGATCAGGTAGGTGAGCGCCCAGGTTGAGTGCCACCGCGATCGAACCGACCGGCCAGCGACGGCGCACGATGGCGTAGGCATTGTCACGGAAGTCGACGACCTGATCGCCGAGATCGCCGACAGGGTCCTTGTCGAACTTCGTCATCACCCACGACACGAACCGACCGAGCTGGGCGCCGACCCACCGCGCCGATCTCTCACTCCGCCCGACCAGCCAGATCAACACGCAAACGACGGCGACGAGCGCAACCGAGATGGCCGGTGATGATCAGCGCCTCGCTGTCGATGCGTCGACAGCAAGCAAGCACGACGAAGGCGGCAATGGGCAACACGATTCGAGCCCGCCTGCGGAAACACGAACGAGCCAACGGCGCCGGTCATCGAGGCCCGATTGTCGAACCGCTCGGCCCGG
The DNA here is from genome assembly GCA_963827775.1 of uncultured Acidimicrobiaceae bacterium. Lineage (GTDB taxonomy): Bacteria > Actinomycetota > Acidimicrobiia > Acidimicrobiales > Ilumatobacteraceae > Ilumatobacter. Next base: position 377,352 of record CAWHCI010000005.1, read on the forward strand.
AAATACGCGTACTGGACGATCGACGAGGCGCGCCGGCGGCATGACGTTGGCCGCCACGTTCGACGACAGATACGCCCCGGAGCCGACACGAAGACGGAGACCGGGCAGCATCGCCCGGTAGATCATCGCCTCGGTCGGGAACGCGCGAGCCGGGAGAGCGACAGAACGACCAGACTCCTGTCAGGTGAGGTTGGTGAGGCTTCCCACACCAGTTCGTAGTCGATGATCTGCGGGAGCAGCCAGCCGAACACGAACACGACGACCGCGACCAAGATGACGCCGCGCTCCACACGCTGCTTCGTCGACGTCTGTGGCACGTCGGACACGTCGAGCGGATCGGTCATGACGACACCGGTTGACCGATGCCGGGCCGGCGTCGGTGGCGACGATCGGCCAGGCGGCGTCGGCGATCGCCCGGATCACGATCACGACCGTAGTTTCCACGGAGCGGGTGCCCGGTGACCTCACCCCGTTCAGGGGAGCCCGAAGCGGAGACCCGACACGGTGCCGAGTCGTCGATCGGCGCTCAGAGCGGCGCGGCGAGCACCGCCACGGCGAGCGCAAACAGGCCGTGCATGACGATGATGCCAATCGACATACAGCGACCTCGCAGCCGCCGATCGAGCCCGAGCGGCAGGCTTCCCACGACCGATGCCCTGCCGGCCGGGGAGATCGGCCCCACGATCCCGAGACCTCGCACCCTGTGGCGATCGGCGAAGCGAGCGACCCGACCTGCGTCGTTGGCCGACACGCCCCGCGCCGCGGAGCCGACCAGGATCCAACGCGTTCGTGTGCCTCGCCCGTCGTCATCGGCCCGATCCGGCCCGGAGACCACGCCGGCGTCCGGCACGATCGAGTTCTCCTCGGCCCACGTTGACCGCCGACGCCGAACGGCGAGCCGACTGTTCGGCCAGGGCAGGATCCGCGTGACCTAGTGGCGCGTCAAGCAACGTTTGCGCGGTTGACGAGTTCGGTGAGTTGACGGTCCCGGGCGTGGGTGTTGCGCCAGCGGATGTAGCGGCGGATCATGCGGGCCTGTTCGGCGTGGCTGGGGTGGTCGGTGCCGTCGAGAGCGAAGTAGCGCAGCGCTTGGAACTGGGCTTCGATCCGGTTCAGCCATGACCCGTAGAACGGTGTGTAGGCGAGTTCGACGTTGTTCGCCGCGGCCCACTCGCCGACACGTTGGTCTTTCTTGGTCGATAGGTGCGGCGAGAAGTTGTCGAACACGATCGCGATCCGAACCTGGGCCGGGTGCAGGGTGCGCAGGTAGCGGCAGAACTCGAGGAACTGGGTCCGTCCCTTCTTGAGTTTGATGTGTCCGTAGAGCCGGTCGGTCGACAAGTCGTAGCCCGCGAGCAGATGACGAACACCGTGCGGGCGGGTGAACGTCGCCCGCCTCGTCCGGCGCGGCTGGTCGGCCCCGCCGCCGTTCACGGCCCATTGCTTGCCCGGGTGCGGCTGCAGGTTGAGCGGCCCGAACTCGTCGAAGCAGATCACCACATCCGGGTCGCCGCGCTGCTTGTCGACCTTGCCGTCAGCGAGGTTGTAGAGGTGCAAGATCCGGTTCTTCTTGACCTCGTAGTCGGGGTCGTTGGATCGTTTGAAGGTGTTCACGACTTGAAACGACACGCCCTCCTCGCGGAGCAGAAGGCGCAGGCCCTCGTGGCTGATGTCGTTGACCACCCCCTTCGCGACGAGGTGCTCGCCGAGCTTGGAGAGCGACCACGTCGAGAACGGCAAGTCGTAGTCGGTTGGGCGGCCCAGCGCGATCTGTTTGATCTCGCGGCGCTGATCGGCGTCGAACTTCGGTGGTCGACCACCGGAGTACTTCGGGTACAGCGAGTCGAACCCATCCGCGTTGAAGTTGTGGATCACCTCACGAGCTCGGTCCTCGGAGGTGAACCCGAGCGCTGCGATCTGCGGGACGTCCATCTGCTGCGCAGACCACAACACGATCTGGGCTCGACGCCACGTCACGATCGACCCCGACGAGCGGCGCACCATCTTCAGCAACCGGTTGCCCTCGTCGTTGCTGATCTCACGAACCTGAACACGATCTGCCATCCCCACAGGAAAACAGAATCGCAGCCTCAGATGGTGGACGCGAACCCACCAACGTTGCCGGTCACGCCACTAGTTGACGGTCTCATCCATTCGCTCGAGCCGCGCAGCACCGTTGTGTTCCCTCGTCATGCGCACACCGCTTTGCGGTCGTCGCTCCGGGGAACCGACGTCACCAACGCGAGCGGGCGCGGCAGCAACCCGAGCTCGCGGGCCCGGTTGATCGCCTCGGAGCGGCAGTGCACGCCGAGCTTGAGATAGAGCGACTTCAGGTGGGTCTTCAGCGTGTTGCGGGTCACGCCGATCGCACGAGCGATGTCCTTCTGGCTCAGCGAGCCGTCCGGAAGCAGACGCAGCGAGGCGATCTCCTGCCCGGTGAGACCGATCCCACCCGCGATCGTGCCGACGTCGCTCGGGTCCGATTCGTCGTGCAGCGAGCGCTTCGCCAGGTGCAGGTGCCGCTGGGCCGCGGTGACGTCACCGGCTGCCAGGGCGAGCTCGATCGCGTCGAGTTGGCGAACGATCGCGTCGCTCACGATCGATTCCGCGGACAGTGCCCGTTGGTCCAACACGTCGACCATCCTCGCCGGTCGACCCGGCAACGGCCAGTGAGACACCCCACTGATCGACCACTGACGTTCGTCAGTGGTCGACCCGACCGGAATCGCCGACCGGAACCGTCGACGACGTTGCTTCGCCGGCACCGCCGGGACCTGCGATCATGGTCGAGGCGGCATCGTCGATCGCCCTGAGCGGTATCCCCCGAGAGGAGGACGAGTGACGGTCGGGTGGGGGACACTGGCCTACGGGCTCGCGGCCGGCGCCCAGCTCGGGCTGGCACTCGTCTTCCTGCTGAACGGAGCCAGGGCACGACGCCTCGACCCGTTGATGACGTCGCTCGCGTTCTACGCGTTCAGCATGGGACTCGTCGCGATCGTGACCCGCGCGCCTCCACCTGTCGGCGAGCCTCTCCGACTACGCCGACTGGATCCGGATCCTCGGCCTGGGCAGCCTTGTGTCGATCGTGGCACTCGTCGCACTGATCGCGGTGTGGACGGCGTCGATCCCACGGATGGTGCTCGGCGTGTTCGCCGTTGCCACCGCGGTCATCGCGGTGCTGCAGCTCACGCTCCCGAACGGCCTCCTCGTCGGCGAGATCGACCGGCTGCGCGAGGTCGCGTTGCTGGGAGATCTCTTCGCCGTTCACGAAGGCTCGGCATCGACGTGGCGGCCGGTCCTCGACGCGTACCTGCTGTTCACCTTCGCCGTCATCGTCGTGGCGATCGTGCGCGGATATCGGACCGGGCACCGAACGAACTCGATGCTGATGGCGGCGACGCTGGCCGTCACGATCGGCAGCAGCTACTACGACAGCCTCGTCGACTTCGGCATCGTGGCGACGCCGTACCTGGCGCCGTTCGGGGCGTTGGCGCCGGCGATCGCCGGTGCGGTGTTCCTCGCGGAACGCAGCATTCGGACCGAGCGACAGCTCGTCGAACAGACCACCGGCCTCGAGGTGACCGTGATCGAGCGGACCGCGGCGCTGATCGATGCCAACCGTCGACTCGAGGATCAGCTCGCACGTCAGCGCACCTCGACCCGAAATCTCGCCTCGTTGGCCAAACGCTTCGAACTGTCGAACGCGATGGTCGCACCCAACTCGACCACGATCGAGACGTCGATCCTCGCGCTCCTCGAGGCGCTCGGCACGATGGTCTCGGCCAGCAACGTCGAGCTCCGCATCGACGACGACCACGTCGAGGGCCTCCTGCCCCGGTCGACGTCGTGGCACCGGCCGACATCCGAGGGCACACGGGCCGACGCCGACGGCAACCTGACCGCGATCATCGAGGACATCAACGTCGGCACCCGATCGGTCGGTCACCTCAGCGCCGACCTCACCGACGACCCCGTCGGCGCGCCCGATGCCGCCCAGTACATCGGTCTGGCCGCCGAGCACCTCGCGGGCCTCATCCATCGGCTCGACCTCGTCGCGCAGGTTGCCGATTCTGCGGCCGAGGACGAGCGACATCGGATCGCGATGGAGCTCCACGACTCGGTGACGCAGCGGATGTACTCCGTCTCGTTCCTCGCGGACGCCGCGGTACACGAGGCCGGGGAGGGCTCCCCGGAACTCGCCGAGCTGGTGGAGCGAATTCGTGAGCTCGTGCTCTCGTCGTTGGCCGAGCTGCGCGTGTTGCTCCTCGAGCTCAGGCCGAAGTCGTTCGACGAGGTGGAGCTGCATCTTCTCCTCGAACAGCTCGCCGACAACCTGACGTCCGCATACGACGCCGAGATCATCGTCGACGCCGCCTCCAGTCCCCCGATGACGACGGAGATCAAGACGGCCCTGTACCGCATCGGCCAGGAAGCGATCAGCAACGCCTGCCGACACGGCCACCCGGAGCGGATCATCGTCGAGCTCGCCCAGGACGGCGATCTCGTGTCGCTCGCCATTCGCGACGACGGCGTCGGTTTCGACACCACCACCGCCGGAGACGGTGCGGGGCTCGACAACCTGCGATCCCGGGCCGGCTCCATCGACGCAGAAATCGCCATCACGAGCAGCCCGGGTGCAGGGACGTCGGTCGCCGTTCGGTACCGCGCGGCCGGCACCGACGGCAAGGTCGACCGCTTCGGCGGCATCGGTCGGTGCCGGGGTCACCGAGGGCGCCCCGAGATGAGTGCCACCCACACGATCCGACTCGTCCTGGCCGACGACCACGCGGTGGTGCTCGAGGGCCTCTCGATGGTGCTCTCGCGCTTCGACGACTTCGAGATCGTCGGCACCGCGAGCGGCGGCGCCGACGCCGTGGCGCTCGTCGCCGACACCGAGCCCGATGTGCTGCTCATCGACCTGTCGATGCCGGAGGTCGACGGCGTCGAAGCGATCCGGCGGATCCTCGCCGACCGGCCGAGTGTCAGGGTGCTCGCACTCACCGCGTTCCTCGAGCACCAGCTGGTCACCGACGCGATCGAAGCGGGCGCCCTGGGATATCTGCTGAAGAGCGCCGGCGGCGACGAGATCGCAGCTGCCGTGCGCATCGTCGCTGCCGGTGGTTCGACGCTCACGCCTGCCGCGCTCCCGATGCTCGCCGGCCCGGGCGACCGGGTCGGCGACGACCTCACTCCGCCGCGAGCGCGATGTGTTGGGCCACCTCGCGGCCGGTCTCTCGAACAAACACATCGCCGCCGAACTGGGGCTGCGACCCGGCACCGTGCGCATCCACGTGAGCAACATCCTGGCCAAGCTGCACGTCGAGAACCGCACCGCGGCCGCGGTGCTCGCACGCGAGCACGGCCTCGTGGCCACCGGCCTCACCGAACGTTGACCGATCGGTCCTCGACGGATCGCCCGGCGGCGCGACGCCCGGAGACATCGTGTTCAGCGAGCGCAGCCCTCGGGTTCCGCCGCACCGGCGATGGAAAAGTCGTAGCACGTGAGGAAACGCGGGTTCTCCCGTCCAACGAGGAACCCGATCGCACCGACGACGGCGACGAGCGTCACGATCGACAGCAGGACCTTCCGGCTTCCGGCCTGCGACAGCTCGGGCATCGAGAGGTTCACGAGCAACCGCAAGGTGAGCGGAACCGAGCAACACATGATGACCACCAGACTCACCACGAACGCCGGCCGGTCCAGCGCCTCCGACGTCGAACCGACCAGGTAGCCGGCCGCCAGCAGCCAGACCATGGGAGCGGCCAGCGCCACCCTGACCGACCAGTTCCACCAGCTGGTGGTCGCGTCGTTGACCACGGCGACGACGAGCAAGATCGACGACGCCACGACCACCTGGAAGATGTTCGTGTAGAAGATCTCGCCGTACGCCCCGAGGTTGAACGCGATCGGCCAGGCGACCAGTCCGAGCGTGACCGCTGCGAGCGCCAGCGCGCCAGCGCGGGGTCGAGCCTCGGTCGTCGGCGCCGGCGCCGGGTGATCAGCCATGTTCGGAGCGCTCCTCGCGTTGGACAGGGACCAGATGACCCTACGAGGCGCCGATCGCCCTCACCCCAGTCGGGTGAGGGCGCAGCCCCCGGGCCGGGTCATCGTTGCTGTGTGACCGACAAACCCAGCCCGACGCCCGAACGAAGTCTGCGAGTTCCTGCGTCGATGCGATCGATCGAGGCCGCCGCGATCGCCGGTCTGCTGCACAGCGGGCTGTCGTTGGTTGCCACCGCCATGCTGCTGGGTTCACCCGAACCCACGGCGGGCGATGCCGCCATCACGTCGTGGTATCTCGACGAGGACAACGAGCGACGCGTGATCCTGGCCGTCAACCTGCTCACGGTCTCGTCGATCATGTTCCTGTGGTTCGTGGCGGTGATCCGCCGGCGCGTCGGCGAGCGGGAGAACCGCTTCTTCGGCACCGTCTTCCTGGGATCCGCCCTCCTGCTCGTCGGCGCCTGGCTGACCGCCGGGGTGCTCTTCGCTGCGCCCACGATCGCCGGGCAGAGGTACGGACTCGTGCCCGACGCCGATGCGGTGGGCATGATCCAGGCGGGTGGGATCACGATGGGCTCCGTGGTCGCGACCCGACTCGAAGCCGTCTTCATCATCTCGACGACCACCGTCGGGCGGCTATCGGGCGCGTTCCAACGATGGCTGGTCGTCACCAGCTACGCGATCGGCCTCACGCTGTTGCTGATGCCCGTCCCGAACGAATTGCTGACCTGGGTCTTTCCGTTCTGGGTCGCCGCGATGAGCCTGACGATGCTCTGGAGACGCACCGTCGTCGACGACGCACTCCAGCCGACCGCAAGCTGACCCGAGTCCCACCACGGTTCGCCGATGGATCGCCCGAAACGCCGGACGGTCATCCGCCTCGGCGATGAGCGTGCCGCCACCCGGCAGCGCGCGATCGGCCGTGCGGTCAGAGGAGATCGACGTGTCGTTCGAGGTCGCCCAGCGCCATCACGAACTGGGCGTGGCGGTCGAGCAGTTCCCGCCGGCCGACAGACACGTGCCCGCGCGCAGCGTCGAGGTCGGCGTCCAACCGCAGCGCAGTCCCGAGTGCCTGGGAGTTGACGGCGACACCCCGGCAGACCCGCACATCCATCGAGGTCGGGGCGCTCGTGGCGAGCTCCGCGAGATGGTGGGTAAGGGCATCGAGACGCTGCCGCAACTCGGAGGTGACCGATGCCGACGACTCGAACCCGTGGATCTGACGCTCGAGGTCGTCGGCGATCTCCCGGCCGTCACGAGCAGCGTCACCGGCCTGCTTCAGCCATGCGGTCGAGTGATCGGTGCCGGGTTCCACGGGTGCCGGACCGCGGCGGCGCGACAGCGAAACCGAGCGATTCACGACGAGAGCGACGATAGCCAGAGCCAGCAGCCCCACGATGGTCGGGCTCATGACAGCGCAAGGGTGGGAACGGGCACATCTCCACGGTGCCGGATCCGGGAGACGTTGCCCTCACCCGCTGTGGGCGATGGCACGGCGCTCGCGAACCGGCATCCGACCTGCTCGGGGGCGACGATGTCGCCCTACGGGTTCCGATCGACACCCTGTCTTCACCCACCGTGGGCGATGAACCGGCGAGCACAACCCGCTTTGATGGAACCATGCCGATCCTCGCCTCCCTGTCAACGGAGTTCGCGAGCCTCCTCGTCCGGACGGCCCCGGGGCAGAGCGGCGACCAGTCGGGTGGCGACCAGTCGGGCGGCGACTCCGGGGGCAACCTGGTCTCCGACGTCGGCACGGAGATCAAGGTGACACTGGACCGATGGTCGGTCGGCCAGCTCGGTCTCAGTGACCTGCTCGCCGCCCTCGGTGTGATCGCCGGTGGATTCGTCGTGGCCTGGCTGCTTCGAAGGGTGATCCATCGAGGGGCGCGAAACATGACGGGCGCGGCGCTCGCAGCGGCCGGCACGGTCGGCAAGCTCGCCGGTGCGTTCGTCCACCTGCTCGCGGCGGCCCTGGCGTTGGAGATCCTGGGCTTCAGCCTCGGCCCGATCCTCATCCTGATTCTGATCGCCATCGTCGTACTGCTCCTGCTCCGGCCGATGATCACCAACCTCAGCAGCGGCCTGCTGCTCCAGCTCCGAGGGGCGCTCGATGCCGGCGACCTGGTGCGGACGACGCGCGACGCCCTCGGGGTGGTGCAGGAGATCACCACGAGGACGACCGTGCTCGACACCGCCGACGGGCGACGGATCCACGTGCCGAACTCCGACGTGCTGAACGACGTGATCGTCAACTACACGTCGTTGGGGCGGCTCCGTTCGACGTTCGACATCACCGTGAACCACGAGGAGAACCTCGACCTCGTCATTTCCACGATGCGTCTGGCGTTGACGCAGGTCGACGGGATCCTCACCGAACCCGAGCCCGAGGTTCAGGTCCATGACGTCCTCGGTCGGTTCATCGTCGTTCGTGCGCTCGTGTGGCACGCTCCCACGCTCGAGGCCCGCCGATCGGCGATCGACAGCTGTGTCCGAGTCGTGCTCGCGGATCTCCGCTCCGCCGACGTCACGCTCGACGGCCCGGCACTGGCCAAGCTCTTCACCGACGACTCGTCGAGCGACGACACGTCGAGCGACGACACGAACTCGAACTGACCCCCCCTTCCCCCCGAACTGGGGTGAAGGCGTCGACGTCGATCGATGTGATCGTTTGGGTAGAGACATCATCGATCGTCCATGAAATGACCGCCATGCCCAGACTCCTGCTCATCCTCCTCCTCGCCCTCGGCGGCGCCGCCATGTGCCGTGGCAAGGAGATCCGCAGCGACGCCGATCGTGCCTCGAAGGCGCTCGCCGGGGCCGCCGAGGCGGCGAAGTCACGCATCCGCCCCGGCGACGCAGCCGGCCAGGACCAGACCGAGAACGAGGCATCGGCCGACGCGCCCGACGTTGACACCGCGGCGGATCTGTCCGAGAGCGCAGCCTCCGCCGGCTGACGGCGGACCCATCGACCCCCGGGTCGGGTCGTGGCCGGCCGCTCGCCAGCCGCGGCCCGTCACCCGCTCGCGTACGGACCCGCCCGTCAGAGTTCGGGAACGTCGGTGATGTCGACCTCGGGGCCGAGCGTCGCGCCGCTCAGTTCGAGACGGTCGCCACTCCAGAACTTGCCCGGGTCGTACCAGTTCGGCGGCCGCTCGGTGCCGAGCAACCCCATTCGTTCGTAGGTGATCGCCACCACCTCGGCACAGAACAGCTGCTCGAGGTCGTGTTTCTTGCGCGCCCGCCCCTCGAGCCATCCCTTGGCGAGCGACATCGTACGCGGGAACGTGCGGCCGTCGAGCTCGTTGACCACACGGAGGGCCTCGTCCTCCATCTCCCGTGACACGTCGGGGTCGAGCGGTCGCATCCAGGCCCGCTGGCCGTAGCGGTGGTGCCACGTGCTCACCGCATCGGTCAGACGGTGGAGCTGGGTGCCGCGTTGGTGCTCCCCGGTCCACACGTCAGGGAGGGAACGGCCGAGTTCTGCATGCCACAGAAGCGGCGGGAGGTCGTCGAGCGCGATGACCATGCCGACGTGATTCACCGGGCTGTTCGTGACGGCGCGGATCGCATGATCCGCCACGGTGCGGCCTCGGAACAGGAACACATCTCCGGTCCGGGTGATCGAAGCGGCTTCGGCCAACGACATCGACGCGCTCATGGCTGTCGTACAGTACCGGGTCGTGCGCTGGTGGAAGATCCTCGGCTTGGCGGGGTTGGTCGGAGCGACTGCGGTCGGAATCGCAGCGGGATCGCGTGCCGTCGAGCGCCGCCGGCGCGAGTACCGCGAGACCGACCCCGACGAACTCCGCACCCGGCTCCACCAACGTCTCGCGGAGGCCGACGCCGACGCCGACGCGCCCGCCGACCGCTCCTGACGCTCGTCGCCAGCGCCGCGCTCCGAACGACGCGCCTCGCCGTCGTATCCGAGGGAGGAGCCGGACGCTGCGTTCGAATGACCCGAGGAGCCGGCAGGTTGACGCCACCAGGAGGCGATGAGCCACGTCAGATCTCCCCGCGACGCTCCATCCACAGGAACGTGACCCACCCGGGAGCGATCGGCAGCCAGAAGGTGGCGAGTCGGAACGTGAGCACCGCCGAGATCGCGACGCCACCGTCGAGCCCGAACCCTGAGAGGGCGGCGATCATCGCCGCCTCGAGCGGCCCGATGCCGCCCGGCGTGGGTGCGATGTTCGCGATCGCAGCCGCGCCGAGGTAGGCCGCGCCGATCTGCGCGACCGTCAACCCGCCGCCGAACGCCTCGACGGAGAACACCAGGGCCAGCAGGTAGCTCATCGTGATCAAGGCCGATCCTCCGACCAGCGCGACCACGCGAATCGGACTCCGCACCACCTGCGCGACGTAGCCGGCGGCGGTGCGGAGGCCGTCGACGACCGGCCGCAGCACCGACGCCCGCACGCGAGGGAACAGCGCCGCGATCGCCAGCGCGGCCAGGCCGACACCCGCCGAGAGCAACAGCGTGCCGACACTCGGGAGCGAGATACCGCCGACGTTCGCGCCGCCGGCCCAGGCGAAGAAGCCGGCCATCAGTAGGAGATGGGTGGTGATGCCGGCGACGGCGTTGAGGGCGACCGACGCGCTCGCCTCCGCCGACGTCAGACCGTTTCGCTGCAGGAACCTCCCGGCGAGCGCCATCTTGCCGGCGCTGGCCGGGCCGACGAGCTGAGCGAAGGCGTTGGCGAGCTGGCTGCGCGCGGACGCGGCGACGGGCATCGGCTGCGCGACCGAGCCGAGGAACGAGATCGTCGCGAACACGAAGTACACGATCGATGCCGCGGCCAACGCCGGCATCCACTCCCATCGGGCGTCGCCGAATGCCTCGACCGTGTCGTCGAGATTGCCGAACTGCGGGAGCAGTGAGTAGAACGCGAGCGCACCGGCGAAGATCATCAGCAGTGTGCGCGGCTGCACACGGGCGAGGCGTTCGAGCGGTACGTCCTCGGCGCCCGTTCGCTCGTGGATCTCGTGACGCACACGATCGAGTAGGTCGCGCTCGGCCTTGATCGACTTGCCGAGCGAGCGACTGAGCGCGAGCGGCTGGATCAACGGCAGCGATGCCGCGACTGCATGGTTCCCCAGCTCGTCGAGGCCGAGCGTGACGCTGCGCTCGGGCCCAGCGACGAGACTGACCGCCACCAGCACCTCGGCGACGTCCCGGGCACGTTCGCGCGGCTCCGCCGCGAGTTCGGCGTCGTCGAAGTCGACGACCCAGACCTGCCCCTCGGGGTCGAGCAGCATGTTGTCGAACGTCAGGGCGTGATGGGCGGTCCGGGTCGAGTGCATCGTTCGGACGGCAAGGAAGATGCCGCGGAGGACGTCGTCGTCGAGCTCGGCGGGATCCAACGCCGCGAGTGGACGACCCTCGACACGTTCCTCGACGAGGAACGCAGCGCCACCCGGCGTGGCGCCGAGACCGAGTACGGCCGGACTCCGTGTTCCCCCGTCGCGGACGGTTCGGGCCGCGAGCGCCTCGTGTTCGACGCGGCGCTTCAGGGTGCTGAACGGCCGACCGATCTCGGACGACCGGAGCCGGATCGCCCGAGAGAGGCGGTTGAGCAGGTCCCAGCTGCGATCGTCGGGCGTGCGCAACTTGACCAGGGTCGCGCGACCGTCACGTTCGTCGGTCTCGTAGATCGAGTGGACACCGGGATGCTCGCGTCGGCGGATCACCACTGGGTCGAACCCGGCATCCCGGAGCGCGGCGAGCACCTGGGACGGCTCGGGTTCCGGGTTCGGCGACCCGAAGACGAGCAGGGCGGACGAGCCGACGACGACACCGAGCGACACGGCGATCCAGACGTCGAGGGGTGGTTGCCCGGGCCCGAGGAGCCGAAGCACGACGAGCAATGCGACCCAGGCCCACATCGCGCGCTTCCACCTCCGAGGCACGAACGCTGCACCCACGGTGGCCGTGGCCGCAGCGGACGCCAGATACTGCACCGACGGGAAGTCGGCGGCCACCAGCGTTGCGCCGTCGACGGTGCGTTCGGCGAGTGCCGACGCCACGTCGCGCTCACCGAGCCAGGCGGTCACGACAGCCGCCGCGAAGCTCGCCACCACCGACGACAACCACAATCTCACCAGCAACCGCCATCGCCGCTTCCAGACGACGACGGCCACGGCCACGAGCGGCACGAACGTCGCGATGATCTGCGCGGTGCCGAGCACCGCTTGTTCGACGGGGTCCGGGATGCGATCGATCGCGTCGACGACGTCACGCTCTGCACCCGAGATCGTTCGTTCCGCGAACGAGACCGCGAACAATCCGAGTGCGACGAACCCCAGACCGGTCAGCAGCCGAAGCCGGTCGACGGCGGCCCAGCGCTGCCGGGGCGGCGGCGGTGGGAACAGAACGGTCGGTTCGGCTGCGCCGCCGGGTCGATTCTCGTCAGCGGCCATCACGCGCCGCAGAGTGTACGACAGGCCCGGCCGCGAGGTGCTGCCCGGCACACCGTCCGGAACCGGTCGTCACCTCCGGGCACGGCACGTCGGTGACCGCGCCCGGGGGCCGATCGCGACTCGGATCGGACTAGGGCTGGACCGGCATCACGGCGCCCAGGACGTGGACCACGCCGTTGTCCGCCGTGAGGTCGGTGTCGACGATCTGAGCGCCGCCGACCGTACCGGCCCCGGCGTCGACCGGCTGCGCCCCGCCGTTCTCGACCGGAACCTCCGCAAGCGCGAGCACGTCGGCGGCCAGCAGCACCTCGCTCAGGTTCGTGTGGGCCAGGAGCAGGGCCTCGACGGTCGCCGGATCGGTGACATCGGGTGCGTCGGGCGACGCGAGCAGGGCGTCGAACGCCGCATTGTCCGGCGCGAAGAGCGTGGTCGTGCCCGGATTGCTCAGGTCGTCGCGCAACCCGGCGACATCGATCAACTCCACGAGGGTCGACAGGTCGGCGCGACCCTCCAGCACACCCATGATCGACGTGGACGGCGCCGTCGTCGGCGGCGCCGTCGTCTGGGGCGCCGTCGTCGGAGGCGGTGCCGTCGTCGGCGTGGGCGCCGGAGCGGTCGTCGGCGCCACGGTGGTCTCGGGCACGGTGGTCTCGGACACCGTCGTGGGGGGCACAGTGGTCGGCGCCGTCGCCGTGGTGGAGGTCGTGGTCGTGGTGGTTCCCCGCGGCCCGTTCGCCACGCCGCACGCGACGACGTCGGCGGGCAGGAACTCGAAGTTCTCGAACGTGTACGTGGCAACCGACGCGGCGTCCGGATCGTTCGGCGTCTCCACCGAGATGCTCAGCGTGACCGCGGTGTCGGGTTCCTCGCCGCGCCGGAGGCTGCACTCGAAGCTCGCCGCCGCCAGGCTGGTGTTCGCCGGCAGCGATTCGGTCAGGATGAGCGTCGATGCCCACTCCTGCGGCTCGGCCACCGCATCGGTCGGCCCCCAGCGGAACGTCACCGTGCCCGACGAGTTGGCCCGCGACAGCGCCGGCTCGGGTGCATTTCCGTCGGCGGGAGTCAGCCAGCGGAACGACTCGGGATTCGACGTGGCTCGCACGATGCCGATCATCTCGGTCTCGAGCGGGCTACCGGCGTCGTCGACCCGGTCGATGGTGACGAGGCTGGACGACGGATCGTCGTCACCGGCGCTGAGCGCGAGAATGAGTCCGAGCGCAACGAGCGCAACCACGACGGCCGCGATGATCCAGGTGATCGGCTTCTTGTACCACGGCGTGTCCGCCGCGTCGTCCTCACCGTCCGGCGTCGCGACGGCGGCGGCCGCCGTGGGATCGAGCGGATCACCGGGAGCCGCGGCATCCGAGGGGGCCGCCGGATCCGTAGGGACCATTGGTTCGGTCGGATCGTTGGCGTTGGTCGGATCGTTCGTCATCTCAGGTCCTCGGGTCGGGGTCGGCGGCATCACGAGTGCGCCCGTGTTCACCGATCGGCGGGTGTCCTGCCAGTCGGGTCGGCGGTCATGAAGGATGGTGTCCGGTCCGACGATCGTGGTCGTCGGACCGGACACGTCAGGCGGGTGGCGGAGGAGTCGACGGCGGCTGAGCAGGCGCCGTCGGGGCGGCCGGAGCTGCCGGTGCGGCCGGTGCGGCCGGTGGGGCTGCCGGCTGGGTGGCCGTGTTGGCGTAGGCAGCCGACTGTTGGCGCATGGCGGCCATCCGTCGGTCGGCGACCTGTTGACGCTGGTATTCCTCGTCTTCGCGGTCGAGGCGCGTGACACGGCTGTTCAACCATTGCATCAGTGCCTGCACGACGATCAGCACGATGCCGTACACGATCATGGCGAACAACACCGACGTCTCCACGACGGCCGGGACGTCGCCCGACGTGGTGCCGATCTCGATCGGCTCGAAGATCCCCCGGAACGGCTTCATGGCCCGGTCGAGGTTGCGGTAGGCCCACTGCACGAACGACGACGAGGGGTTGGCGCCGCCGAGCAGCAGCAGGAAGCCGAGCAGCAAGATGACCTCGACGATGAGGATGTACGCGTTGAGCAGCCAGGTGATGGCCCGGGCGATCCACAACATCGCCCGTCGCATCGGATGCTGCGTCGAGTCGTCGATCGGCTCGGGCGCCGGGGCAGTGGTCGCAGGGGGCGGGGTCGGTTGGTTCGTCATCAGGCGAGGATCCTTGCTTTGAGGGTTGCGTACTCGTCGTCGGTGAGCCTGCCCTCGGCGTGGAGAGCGCTCGCCTTCTCGAGCTCGGAGGCGGCGCCGCCCCCGGCGACGTCGCGGACGTAGGAGTCGAACGACTCCTTGTCGGCTGCCGCTCGGTCGGCCGAGCGACGCGCCATCGCCGGACCGCGTGCGATCACGTAGATCAGCAGTCCGAGCAGGGGCAGGAAGATCAACAGCACGATCCAGGCGGCCTTGGCCCAGCCACTGAGTTCGTGATCACGGAAGAGATCGACGACCACGGAGAAGAAGATGAACAGCAGGTTGATCCACAAGAACGCGATGAACACGATCCAGAACGCATCCCAGAACGAGAATGCCAGCACTGTTCCTCCTCTCGTCGCACCGTGTCGGCGGTCGACATGTCGACGCTGGTTGAGCTGACCTCCGACCGAACGGCGGGAAGATCGGTATCGGACCCTAGCCGACCGCGCTCAGCGATCACGTGACCACGAAGCGGCTGCTGCTCGACCGTCCGCCGACACTCAGGTCGGAGCGGCCCCGCTCCGCCGTGGCCGACCGATCCATTCGGCGAGGTCGTGGGCGGCGAGCGCGATGATGCCGTAGACGATCATCGCGAACACCATCGCCGACTCGATCCTCGGCTGGACCTCCTCGTTCGAACCGGTCCCGAACTCGATCGCCGTGAAGATCCAGCGGAACGGCTGCATCGTCCGGTCGACGCTCCGGTACACCACGTCGACGAACCAGGTAGCCGGCTCGATCCCGACCAGCAGACACACGAAGCCGATCGCGAGGATCACCTCGACCACCATCACGTACACGAAGACCGCCATGGCCAGCAGCCACACGACGCGTCGCAGCGGGTGGGGTGCGCCGGACGGCTCCTCGGCCACATCCGCGACGATCGATGCATCGACGGGCACCGACGCTGCGGACTCCTGCTCAGACATCGCCGACCACGGACCTCGATCCTACCGATCGGGCCGGAACGCGACCTCCAACCCGGGTCGCGCACTCACCGGCGACCTGTGCAGACGACGTCGACGCCGGTCAGAGATAGTCGCGTTCGGCCAGCCATCGCGACGTCCACCACCCGAACACGGGCGGCAGGTACGACGTGACCATCCGATGGGTCAGCGCGGCGGGGAACGCCACCGGTTCGGGCACGCCCACCGCGATCAGGCCTGCCGTCAGCGCCGCCTCGCCCACACCCACGCCACCCGGGACCGGGATCAGGCCGATGAACAGCGACACGGCGCTGTTCACGAAGACGGCCTCACCGAAGCTGACCGACGCTCCGAATGCGGCCGCCGAGGCGGCGAGCGTGAGGGCGAACAGGATCTTCTGCATCAGCGTGCCGCCCATCACCTTGAGCAGACGTTCGGGGTCGGTGAGGCTGCCCTTGACCGCACCGAATCCTTCCCGAACGTGGGGCATCATGCGCTCGCGAAGCTTCGGGACGGCCAGGACGGTCACGACCGCGACGATCGCCGCGACCACGATGACGACGATGAGGTTCAGCGCGCCGCTGAAGTCGATCTCGCCGGTGTCGATCGCCTCCTCGATGAACCGAGCGGACAACAGCAGCAGGATGACGTCGAACCCCTTGGACACGATCGTGAGCAATGGTCCCTGCGCAATCGCCGCCGACGCCGGCACGCCCAGCTTCTCCTGGTAACGGATGTTCATGGCGATCGCGCCGGCATCTGACGGCACGGCGAGCGAGATGAACGACAGTGCGTACCGGAACATGATCGTCGGGCCGAACGGGATCCGGAAGCCCACGACACCGAGCAACGAGAAGTACTCGCCGATGTTCGTCAGCTGTGCAAGCACGAGCGCGACGACCACCCACGCCCAGTTGGCGTTCGACATCGCGTCGGCGATCGCGTCGAACCCGATGTCGGTCAACGACGAGATGAGGCTCGAGGCGGCGAAGAGCGTGAGCACGACCATCGCCACCGAGCCCCACGACACCCGCTGCAGCTGCGTCAGTTCAGGAGCCTCGGTGCCGAGCTCGTCGGCGACCTCGTTGCGCAGCGACTTGATCTTGATGCCCGCTGACTTGGCGTCCTGCTGCAACTCCCGTGGCAGCGCAGCGGCCTGGAGCTGACTGAGCACGCTGAGCAGCCGATCGTCGCCGAGACTCGAGCGGGCTGCGGCGATGGCTCGTTCCGTGCCGGCGGTCACCGCCGTCACGACGAGCAGTTGTGCCGCGTCGGCGAGCCGTGCGTCGTCGTCGGCGAGGATGCGCGCGGAGGCCAGCTCGGTGAGCAGCAACCCGTCGTCACCCACGATGATCTTGCGACGATCGATCCCGCCGTGGGCGACGCCGGCGTCGTGGAGGTCGGCGAGCATCGTCCAGAGCCGGGTGAGCATCGTGTCGTCGATCTCATCGAGCTGCGACAGGCGTTGGCCCTCGACCCAGTCCATGATCAGCACGGTGTCGTCGGTCGATGCCCGGCTCCACGCCACGAGGTGCGGCGTCGGCGCACCCGCCCGTTCGCAGGCCAACAGCAGGAGGCTCTCGTGTTCGGCGAGCTGCCGGCTCGTCGCCAGCACCGACTGGCCCTCGTCGCGGTACCAGATCGCGCGCCACGCCCGTGCGGCGAGCGCCGCATCTGCCGCATCGCGGCCGTAGACCTTGACGAGCGTGCGCGCTCCGTCGAGTTGCGCCTGCACGAGCGTCGCGCCCACCGGCTGCACCGGGAGGAACTCGACCCCATCGGTCTCGAGCCCTGCCTCGCGGAGCGCCGATCTGATGCGGGCCGCGCTCGGGATCCCGGCCCCCGACCCGAAGACGAGTTGGATCGCCGACGCGGCCGCGGCACCGGCGGCCAACCCGCCGATCACCGACGACACGGTGCCGTAGGTCAGCACGAGGGCGCTGAGCGACGAGGCGATCGCGAGCCGACGCCCGACGACGCGCATCGGGACCGACAGGTAAGGCGACGCCACCCGAATTGCGGCCACCATCATCGCCAGCCGGGCGACGGGGAACGACGGCGAACCATCCGGTTCGCGGAACTCGGGGAGGAGGTCGGGGAACTCCGGACCGGCCAGGTAGGCCGCGGCCACGATCGCGATGAACGCCAGCACTTCGGCCAGCACCATGTCGCGCGAGATCGACAACCGGCCCCGGCCGAAGATTGCGATGCCCACGATCATGGCGAGCACGTAGAACGTCCCCGACAGGAACACGATCGTCGCCGTGCCGCTCACCCACCCGGGGACACCGTCGGAGAAGAACTCCAGCACCCGCGCGTCGACGTCGCTGGGAGCGCCGTGCGACCATCCGGTCAATGCCATCACGATCAGCGAGCCCACGAGGATCGCGACGTCGACCGGGCGGCGCGAGCGGGGGTCGTCGGCAGGCGCCGCGAAGAACACGTTCCTGTTCACGTCCTCGCGAATCGATTCGCTGGTGTCAGTCGTCATCACGTGCCCGTGGGCGGCGGCGTTCGATCGTCCGGGCGGCCGATCCCGGCGACACTACACACGGGCAACGACAGCGAAGACTCAGCCAAGGGCGACACCTGCCCGGTCCCGACGGGGAGTCCGCGACCGACAACACGGGCTGCACGGGCGACGCCCGGAGCTCCGACTCGGCTATCGGCCGGCGGCCGCTTCCCGCCCGAACCGGATCCAGAGCGCGCTCACGATCAGCGCACCGACGAGGGAGCCGATCACGCCGCTCGCGCGGATGGCCAGTCCGTCACCGGACAGCAAGCTGCCCAACAGACCACCGACGAACGATCCGCCGATGCCGGCGATGAGGGCCATGCCCCAGTCGATGCCCTGGCCCTTCCGGCCGAGCACCATCTGGGCGATGGCACCGATCATCATTCCGAATCCGAGTATGGCGAGAATCAGCACGAGGGCACGCTAACGCGGTCACCTGCCCGGCGACCAACCTCTCGTTGGGATCGGTCGTTCGGATCGGTCGTTCAGAAGTCGGCGGAATCGCCGACGGTCAGCTGTCGGTGGCGTCGTCGACCGTGTCGGCGGCATCCGATGCAGCGTCAGCCGACGCATCCGCCGCGTCACCGGCGGCATCGGTGGCCGCATCGGCGGCGTCGCCGGCGGCGTCAGCGGCATCGTCGGCGGCGTCAGCGGTATCGTCGGCAGCCTTCGAGGCAACATCAGCGGCGTCGGATGCGCCACCCTTGATGCGCTCGACTCCACCCTTGGCGGCGTCGCTCACCTTGGCGGCATCGTCTTTCAGACGGTCCCGGCGCCAGAACGCGAGACCACCGACCACCGCGGCGAGAATCAACAGCAACCTCATGACGACATCTCCTTGTGAGGACGAACAAGCGTGCGACCGTTCGCACGTGCGGCGCCGACGATTGCAGGTCCGACGCCAGGACGCAAATCTTCGCCGGTTCGACCGAGAATCAGCCGCGGAGCAGCGGGTCCGCCAACGCGATGTCGAGTTCGGCCCGGCGTTGCTGCACGGTCTGGGCGGACGCCTGGATCAGGTCCTGCCGATCGGCCATGGACGGGTCGCTGCGAAGCGAGACATCCGACTGGAGGGCACCGCGAAGGGCCGCCGTCGTGATTTGCACATTCTGCAGGGCTACGGCCGCCGCCGGGTCGGTGGCACCGGCGGCCAGACCCGCCGCCCACCCTTCCATCTCGATGATGGCCGGGCTCGTGGACTGCCATGCGCGGGCGAGTTGCGCCGGATCGCTGGTGCGGAGGATCTCCATCGACGCCTGGTCGTGCAACCAACGTGCGCGACCCATCAGATTCGTGAGTTGGCTCGTCGCGACGGATGCACCGGTGTCCTGTGCCTTCTTTCGCGACGACATCCAGACGGCCACGATCACCACGATCAGCAGACCGAGTCCGAGCAGCACGAGGAGTGTGATGTCCTCGTCACTCAGCCCCGAGTCCTCCGCGGCCGAGGTGGGCGGCGCGGTCTGTGCCGGCTGCTCGGGCGGTTGGGTCTGCTCGGGCGGCTGCGTCTGCTCGGGCGGCTGCGTCTGCTCGGGCGGTTGGGTCTGCTCGGGCGGCTGCGTTCCCTCGCCACCCTCTGGCGTGGTGATGGCGGGTATCGAGATGTCGGACAGCGGCGTGTCGCCGTCGCACGCCCCCAAGAGCGCGACGAACGCCACCGCGGTGACCAGACGAGCGATCGGCACGCGCCGCGAATGTGGACGTGCGGCGTGGTTCGGCTGGAGCATGATGAACACCTTCTGATCGTTCGCCGGGGGGTCCGACCGTCCGGGCGAGCGTAGGACCGCGGGCCGAACGGGCGCCAGTCGGGTTCGCCGGACCGATTTCGATCGCCGATCCCACGATTCGGAGCGGTCGGATCGGAGGACCTCCGGTCACCACGCCGGTGCCAGAGACCACTCGGTCGGGATGTCGGTCGGTGCCCGGACAGCGCCGGACCCGACCCGGAGAGCGACCTGCCCGTTCCCGGGGGCTTGCTCGATCCGACGCCGACGCCACGGCGGTTCGGCACGACGCCGAGGCCGTCAGCGGCCGGAGGAGACGAGCATGCTGAGTGCAGAGATCGGCGACTGGGAGATCGCCCGGGACGTCTCCGAGTGGATCGAGGTCACGGCGATCGCCGTGATCGTGACCGCCGTGATCGTTGCTTTCTGGTCGGGCATCGCGACGCGCCACCGGGGTTCCACCGACGACGCCCTGATCGTCTTCAAGCGGCAGATCGCTCGCGGTCTGCTCGCCGGGCTCGACCTGCTCATCGCCGCCGACGTCATCCGTACGGTGACGCTCGAACCGACGATCGAGAACGTGACGGCGCTCGGCATGCTCGTCGTGGTGAGGACGTTCCTGGCGTGGACACTCGTCCTCGAAGCCGAGAACCGTTGGCCGTGGCAACGGGACCGCGTCGCGGCCACGGCCCCGTCACGATCGGCCTCCCCGGCCGAGCAGGCCACGAGAGAGTCAGATCCCCGGACCGACGGAGACCAGTCGCTATGATCTGGGTTCGACCCGAACGTCAGGAGAGCCCGTGATCCGTGCATTGATCGGTGCCATCGCCATCTTTCTTATCGCCACGTTCCCGGCGACCTGGTTGTTGATGCTGTTCCTCGGCAACGTCGGCCTGGAGCTGGGTTACTGGGGAACGTTTCCGATGGGCATCCTCGTCTCCGCGCTGATCGGTGGCGTCACCTCGCCCACGTTCGTCGTGCGCTAGTTGGGTGGTCGGCAATGGCTGTTTGGCGTGGTGGTGCTGGGGCAGACGCGGGTGTCGAAGGCTGGTCTTGAGGGCTGATTCGCGGTCCGGGCTGGTGGATGGTTGAGTCGGGTTGGTGTGGTTGTCAGGTGATGAGCCCGAGGCGGCCGATCCGATCGAGGTTGAGTGCTCCAGCGCGGAGTTCGGCCCAGGTGGTCGGTTGTGGAGCTCGCGCCAGGGGATCTTGGATTGGCGTGCTTTGACTTGTGCGACTTTGCGTTCAGCTCGGGCTCGCTCGCGGTAGCGGTGCCGGAACTGCGGTGTCGTTCTGGCAGCACGGGCAGCAGCGAGGATGTCTTCGTCGGCGTTGATCTCGATCACGCGACCCTTGACTCGTTTCGTGCATTTGTCATGCAGCGGGCACGCGGTGCAGACCGACGTCGGGAAACTGACCTGGACCCGTTTGCCATCATCTTTGCTGGGGATGGTCACGGTGTGGCCGGCCGGGCAGGTGACCGTCGCCGTGTCGAGGTCGATCGCGAAGTCGGCTTTGCTGAACAATCCCTTCGGTGATGACGCCGGCGGTGCCGGAGCGACCAGATCGATCCCTTGCCGGCCAAGTGTCTGGCGGGTCTCGACCGATCCGTAGTGGGTGTCGGCGATCACCTCAGCCACCGGAACCGGATCGTCGTCGAGCAGCGTGTCGAGCACCGCCGCGTCATGGGTGGTGGCAGTCGTCGCGGTGATCGAACAGATCAGATCCGAGTCGATATCAGCCGACACGTGGACCTTGTAGCCGTCGTAGCGGTCACGCCGCGAGCGATGCCCGTGACGTGCGTCGGTGTCCACCGTCGAGATGATCCGCTCAGCGGCGACCCCCTGGCGGATGCGGGCGGTGGGCCCGTCACCATCATCGACGATCTCGACGTCTTGGGCCGCAGCCACCGCCAACAACTCGACATGCTCGACCAGTTCGGGATCATCCACCCGCGAGCACGTCGCGATGATCGCGGTCGCGTCCGCGAACAACTCGGCGACCAACTCGGCTCGAGCCGCAGCCGATGACCACGAGATCTGCGGCTTGCCGGCATCGCCATAGTCGTGGCGTGCCAGCCGAGAGCGCAACCCGGCACCGGCGTCGGGATCGACACGATCGAGGCGATCCAAGCAGCGCCGTGCAGCGGAGCGGATCAACGTCACGGTGTCTTGGGTGACGACCGAGTCCGAGATCCCCGTCGAGTCGACCACCCGGCGATGCCCAATCGCGCCAGCACGCTTCGCGATCACCAACATCCGCTCGTGCAACAACCCGGCCAAACCGGCCTTGACCAGTCGGGCGCGGAACTCGACCAGGCACACGTGCGGGATCCCGCGATGCTCGACCGGCAACCCGAGCGCTGCCTTCCACGACAGATCCAACCGTGACCGGCGTTCGGCTTCGCGATCTGACACCCCGTAGAACACCTGGGCCAACAGCAACGCTGCGAGCACCGACGGCGGATGCGAGGGACGGCCCCGCTTCGACGCATACAACCCGTCGAAGTCGGCGTCGCTGAACACCGACCCCCGGGCCTCACCCAACGTCACCAGAAAGCCTTCGTCGTCGAGCAGATCGCCATACAACACGGCCACATCCGACAACGACCCCTGCAGATCAGCCGAACCTCTCACACCCCAAATTCTCGTCGAAACCGGCCGCCAACGCGAGCACCCTCAACAGATACTTTCCGACCACCCAACTAGTACACGACACCGCCCCCAGCACGACCGCACGCCATCGATACACGGCGTCGCGGCGCCCGGCGACTACCGTCGTGACCGGGATGGGTTCGAGGCGATCGAGCCACCGAGAGTTGGAGGGAACCAACGATGTCCGATCAGACCGACGGCCCGGACCCGACCGAGCCTGCAGCCGACGCCACCTCGACCCCTTCGGCAGGTGACGAGCCGGCAACTCCCGTCGACTCGGTGCCCGCCCCACCGGCCGCCACGACGGCACCTGTCGTCACGCCTCCGCCGGCCACGGAGGCCGACGCCGGGGCTGCTGAAGAGGCGACATCGTGGCCGACCAGCGCCAAGGTCTGGGTCGGCGTCCTGGCGGTGATCGCACTCCTCGCCGGCATCGCGACGATCGTCGGGTTCTCCCAGGCGTCGTCGAGCGACGACGACAAGACGACCGTCGAAGAGGAACGGGACGCCGCCATCAACCGTGCCCAGAGTGCGGAGCAAGAACGCGACGAGGTCGCGATGACGCTGGAGGATTCCGAGGCGACCGTCGACACGTTGACCAACGAGCTCGCGACGACGGCCGGCGAACTCGACGACGCGCAAGCCGAGAACGAGGTGCTCGCCGCCACGGTCGAGACCGAACGGACCCGTGCCGAGGAAGCCGAGGCGCAGCTCGCCGCAGTCGGCGAGGTCTTCCCCATCACGGTCGACACGTCGCTGGTCGGACTGGAACTCGCTGGGAGCTACTCGATCTCGTTCGAGGAGAAGTACTGCGATTTCGCCACCGGGTGCGGCACCACACCCAACGCCAACCAGGCCATCATCGGCGTGACGCCGGAGAACTTCCTCGACATCACGATCCCCGGCATCCTGCAGGGCGGGCTCTTCGCCGTGAACGGTGGCTTGTATGCGATCACCGACAGCGAGACGGCGATCCCGCCGTGCGGCGCCGTCCCGCGCCGGGGTCGGGTCACGATCACGATCTGGCCGTCCCGCCTCGTCGTCGCGGAGGATGGCACCATCGTCCCCTCCAATCTCGAGGCCAGCATCACCCTGGATGCCCCCACGATCAACGAGTGCCCGTCCGGGCTGGTGTTCTGGGGAGCGAAGCTGACGCCAACGGGCTGACCGCCGTCGACGGCGTCCAACACAGCCTTCGACCCGACCTGGCTCCCTGCGCTAGCTTCACGCGGTGCCCGGGACGGAGACGAAGACCGCCAGATTTCCTCGCGGGTTCCTTCGCAACACCTCGGTTGCGACTCGACTCTCGCTGGTGGTGGTCCTGGTCGCCCTCGTCTCCCTGGTGATCACGTCCGTCGTCGGCCTCGTCCGGGGCGGTGATCTCGCGCGGCAACTCCTCCGCGACCGACTGACGGCGATCGACGCCGCACGCGCCGTCGAGATCGAGCGATACATCAGGAACCTCGAGCGCATCGTCGTCTCGCAGGCGATCAGCCCGAGCACCGCCGACGCGATCGACGAGCTCTCCGGCGCGTACGACGAACTCAACGATCGGCAGCCGTCGGCGGAGGACTTGCAGGCGGTCGACGACTACTACGTCGAGGTGGTCGCACCGGAGCTCTCCGAGGTGCGTGGGCGACCGGTTCCAGCCTCCAGCCTCGTGCCGCAGCAACCGGCCGGGATCCAGCTCCAGGCGGACTACGTCGTCCGCGCCGGCGACGAGCCGAGCCTGATCGCCGACGCCGGCGACGGGAGTCGCTGGTCCGAGCTCCACGCCGAGCTCCATCCATCTCTCAGCGAGATCGCGATCCAAGCCGGAGCCGACGATCTCTACCTCATCGAGCCGACCGGCAACACGATCGTCTACTCGACCGCGAAGGACATCGACTTCGCGACCAGCCTGCGGACCGGGCCGCAGAGCGGCAGTTCACTCGCCGTGTTGATCAGTGAGCTCCGCGACGACCCGGCGGTGGGAGTCGTCGCGATCAACGACTTCACCAGCTACACGGCCGCCGGAGGACGGCCGAATGCGTTCGTGGCCAGCCCGGTGCTCGTCGACGACGCGGTGGCCGGCTTCGTCGCCATCCGCTTCGGGCTCGCGGCGCTGACCGCGATCACCACCGACGACGGAACGTGGACCGATCTGGGCGAGACGGGCCAGACCTTCGTGGTCGCCGGAGACGACCTCATGCGATCCGACGCCCGCAGCTTCCTCGAGGACCGCAGCACCTACCTGGAACGCGTGGCCGAGGGCGGCGCCGCCTCCGACGACCAGATCCGGCTGATGCAACTCTTCGGCACGACGGTGCTGTTGCAGCCGATCGCCGACGACGACGTCGACGGCGCGCTCGACGAACCACCTCAGCTCGTCGAGACGACGGACTACCTCGGCGCCAACGTGCTCCAGGCACGACGGGCACTCGACATCGACGGGCTGGAGTGGGCGGTGATCACCGAGATCGAGCGCCAGGAGATCGAGCAGCCGATCGCCGACTTCGCCCGTAACCTCCTCGTCGCCATCGCACTGTTCCTGGTCGGCATCACCTTTCTCGCCGCCCGGTGGGCCGACGGGCTGCTGAGTCCGGTACGCATCATCTCCTCGAAGCTGCGCTCGGTCCGGGCCGGCGAGACCGATGAAGCAGTCAGCACGACGAGCCTGCCCGAGAACAGCGCCAGCGAGTTCGTCGAGTTGGCGTCCGACATCGACACGACGCTGGGGACACTCGCGACGCGCAGCGCCGATGCACGCAGTCGGGCGGACGAACGGCGGCGGCTGCTCCGACAACTCCTTCCTCCCCAGGCCGCTCAACGCGCGGAGGCCGGCGAGCGCAACGTCGTCGACCAGGTCGCGAACGCGACCATCGCCGTGATGGTGATCCGCGGACTCGGTCCGTTGCTGCACTCCGGATCGAAGGACGAGGCAAGGACGCTCCTCGACCGGTTCGTCGAGGAGGCCGACGCGCTCGCCAAGCAGCGCGGTCTCGAGCGTATCCGGCTCACCGGCGACTCCTACGTGGCCGGCTGCGGCACCGTACGACCGCACATCGACCACGCCGCGCGGACGGTCGGATTCGCACTCGACGCACGAGAGCTGGTGCACGACCTGGCCGACGACGCCGGACACCCGATCTCGGTCAGCGTCGGCGTCGATGCCGGGCCGGTCACCGTCGGACTCACGGGCGGTGCGGGTCTCGTGTACGACGCGTGGGGTGCGACCGTGCAACACGCCGCCGACCTCGCCCGCCGGGCCGACGTCGGCGTCGTGCTGGTGAGCAAGTCGGTCCGGTCGCAGCTCCCGTCGACGTTCGGGGTCGACACGGAGGTTTCGTCGGCCGACGTGTTCGTCGTGTCGGGCCGCAACGACGAGGCGGGTGTCAGATGAACGGACTCTTCACCGACTCGGATGCCGGGTGGGCCGCACTCATCATCGTCCTGCTCCCATTGCTGATCATCGGGACCCGGGAATTCGAGGAGCGCCTCCGCCAACGCGACTCCGAGTTCCGGGACGCCGTCTCCACCCTGCGCGTATGGGTCGTGCCGTTGCTCACGATCTGGATCCTCTGCCGTGCGCTGTTCGATCTCACGACCGACAACGCGTTCATGCGATTCCTCGGGAGCGCGATCCTGCTCGCTGGCGCAATCGCCGCGCTGTCGGCACTGCGAATCGTCGTTGCGTGGCTGAGCGATCAGCCGGCACGCACCGGACGGCGTCCGATCCCGCGGTTGATCCTCGCCCTCCCCCGCATCCTGCTCATCCTCGCGACCCTGTGGATCCTCATCGCCGGCGTCTGGGGTGTCGACCTGTCCGCCGCCCTGACCGCGCTCGGCGTGACCTCGCTCGTCGTCTCGTTCGCGCTCCAGGACACGCTCAGCGGCATCGCCTCCGGCTTCACGCTGCTCGCCGACCAACCCTTCGCTCCGGGTGACTGGATCGAAGGCGGCAACGACGTCGAGGGACGGGTCATCGACGTCAACTGGCGGGCCACACGCATCCGCGACCGCAACGGTGACCTCATCGTCATCCCGAACGGCCAGCTCGCAAACGCGGTCATCACCAACTACGACCAACCCACCCGCCTCCATCGGGTCATGGTGCCGGTCCAGATCGAGCGAAGTGCACCGCCCACCGCGGCGATCGAGATGCTCAACGACGCCGCGCGATCGACACCCGGTGTCGTCGCCGATCCGCCGCCGTTCGCCCGGGTGACCCAGATCGCGGATCCCGTCGTCGACTACCAGGCATCGATGTGGATCGACGACTACACGCTCGCCCCGCGAGTCAAGGCAGACTTCGGCGCGCTCGTGTGGTACCTGTCGTACCGGCACGACGTACCGCTCCCGAACCCGGCCCAGGACCTCTACCTGTTCGACGGCGCGAAGACGGCGATCGAGAGCGAGATCACGGCGGCCGACGTGCGGCGACGTCTCGTCGACATGCCGATCGTGGCAGAGCTCGACGGCGAGGTGCTCGACCACCTCGCCGCCCACGCCTCGATACATCAGTACCGTCGCGGGGAGACCATCGTGACCCAGGGGGCGCGCAATGACCTGTTGCTGCTGCAGAGTGGTCGGGCGAGCCTGCTGCTGCGCACCTCCGGCGCCGATGACGTCGGCGTGCTCGACATCGAGCCGGGCGAGGTGGTGGGCGTGATCGACGACCCGGTCGAGAGCGACCGGGAGATCCTGGTCGCGGCGAAGACCGACTGTGACGTCGTCACCATCCCGCCCGGCGCCGCAGCGCACGCGGTCGCGCTCGCCCCCGAACTCGCCGCAGTGCTCGACCAGCTGGCCACGACACAGCGACGCCGGATCGACCGCGTCATCCGCCGCACGGCACGCAGCGCCCTCGCGAAGGCGAGCTCGGCTGCGGACGAGCCGAGCGCGACGGAGGACAGCGGCGCATGAGCCGGGCTCGCCTGCCCCCACTCCGGCGCCGTCTGTCGACCACGCTCGTGGGCGTCTCGTTGGTCTCCGTGCTCCTGCTCTCGATCGTCAACTTCGTGTTCGCACGGCTGCTGATCGACGAGAGCGTGGAGGAACAGCTCGCCAGTGTTCGAGAGACCCGCATCGAGGCGCTGGAGAACGGTTTCCAGCGAATCGAGTCGCAGGTGTCGACGCTGGCGGCGACACCGAGCGTCATCACGGCGCTCGAGCACCTCGCCGCCGGCTTCGGGGAACTGGACGACGACATCTCACCCGAGCAAGTGGCGGTGCTCACCGACATCTACGACGACGAGTTCCTGCCACCGTTCGTCGAAGCCGGCGTCGACATCGATGCGGCAGACCTCGTTCCCGTCACCGCGGCCGGCAGATATCTGCAGCACCACTACATCGCCGAGAACCCGAACACGTTCGACGAACGAGGCCAGCTCGACGACGCCGGCGACGGTTCGGGCTACAGCGCGGCGCACGCCGAACACCATCCGGTGTTGCGCGAGCTCATGAAGAACGCAGGCGCGACGGATCTCCTCCTCGTCGACGCCGACTCCCTCGACGTCGTGTACTCGGTCGCCAAGCGGATCGAGCTCGGGACCGACGCGCTCACCTGGCCGCCGGGCCGCGACGAGCTCGACAACATCCGGGGGATCGAACGAGCACTCGAGCAGCTCAGCACGGTCGCCGTCGGCGACGCGATCCTCTCCGACATGACGTTCTACATCCCGACCCGGGGCGACCCGGTGATCTTCGTCGCCGCTGCGGTCCGGTCCGGCGCCGACGGGGTGGGAGCCATCATCACCGAGGTGCCGGTCGAGGCACTGTCGGCCATCATGACCGCAGGGGGGGACTGGCGGCTGCTCGGTCTCGGCGACTCGGGCGAGGCCTATCTCGTCGGGCCCGACGGCACGCTGCGATCCGAGTCGCGGCTCTGGATCGAAGACGAGAGCGACTACCTGGGACGGCTCGTCGACCACACCGATGACGCGGCGTTGGCCAGCATCATCGACACCGTCGGCTCGCCGGTGCTCATCCAGAACGTCGACAACGAGGCGGTCGACGCCGCGCTCGACAACGAGGAGTACGAGGGAACGGTCACGAATTACGTCGGCACCGAGGTACTCGCCGTCGCGGGACCGGCGAACCTCCGGGGGCTCGACTGGGCGGTCGTGGTCGAGCAGGACACCGCCGAGTCGGACGACGCACTGAACTCGCTGCTGCGTGCCCTCCTCGTCGTGCTGGCGATCCTGCTCCCGACGATCGCGGTCGTCGGCTGGCTGTTGGCGCGCTCGCTCACCCGCCCGGCCCAACGACTCGTCGAGGTGGCCGCCGAGGTCGCCGACGGGAACCTCGACATCGAGGTCGAGGACCTCGGCCGCAACGAGCTCGGCGACGTCGGGCGACAGCTCGAGGGGGTCGCCCGGCAACTCGAAGATGCGCGATCAGGCGATCATCGACGAGGAGCAGCACATCATCGACCTCCTGAGCGCCGCGCTCCCGGCGCGGCTCGTCGATCGGGTCCGCAACGGTGAGCAGTCGATCGAGGACATCTTCGACTCGGCGACCGCGGTCGCGCTCACCCTGGACGGGATCCCCGACGCCGCCGGAGCCGACCAGGACCTGGCGCTGGAGATCAACGAACGGCTCCACGACGACGCCAACGAGCTCCGCGGAGCGCTTCGGCCTCGAGCAGGTCCAGCGCTCGTCGGGGAGCCAGCTCTTCCTGGCCGGGTTGGATCAGGATGACCCACGGGCACCGGACGCTGCGCGATTCGCGATGGCGGCGATCGAGTTGGGTGCCGAGATCGGTGAAGAGTTCGGGCTCGCGCTCACCGTGCGCGCCGGCCTCGCGTCCGGTGAGGTGGCGACCGGCGTGCTGGGCACGAGCCAGGTCTCGTTCGGCGTGTGGGGCGACCCACCCGGACTCGCCGTGACGCTCGCATCGCTCGCACGACCGGGGCAGGTGCTCGTCGACGCCAGCGTCGCCGAACAGCTCGGACGCGACTGGGATCTGGGGCCCCTCGACGAGCTCCCCGGCCTCGCCGACGACATCGACGTGCACGTCGTCAACGGGCCGATGGGCGCGCGGTCCACTCCGGAATGAGCGAACCTCGATGCCGGCCACCGGGCTGAGTCGGCTGCGGCCGAACCGACAGTTCGTTCGGCGCGCGATCTGGCTCACGGTCACCGCAGTGTCGGTCTACCTCGTCATCCCGAGCGTCGTCGAGGTCTTCGGCAGCTGGCCCGAGCTGGAACGGCTCCGTTCGGGATCGCTCGCCATCATGACGCTGCTGACGTTCCTGAGTCTCGTCTGCTTCTGGGTGCTGCTCGGACTCTGCCTCGACTCGCGCAAGTGGGGGCTCATGGCCATGAGTCAGCTCGCATCGTCGGCAGTGGCGCGCATCGTTCCGGGGGGCGCGGCGACCGCAACGGCCGTCCAGTACCGCCTGATCAAGGCCGCCGGCGTGTCGTCGGAGCAGGCGGGGACCGGGCTGACGGTCGTGACGGTGCTCAACTTCGCCGTGCTGTTCTCGCTGCCGATCTTCGCGGTGCCGGCGCTGCTGTTCGGGCCGCCCGTCGCCTCGCTGTTGCTGCGAGCGGCACTGGCGGGCGCGATCGGATTCGTCGCGATGGCGATCGTCGGCGGCGTGTTCCTGGCATGGGACCGACCGCTGAGGCTGCTGGGCCGGGCGATCGACTGGGTGGCGCAGCGGTTGCACCGGTTCGACCCGGCTGCCCCACCGCGTGCGACCCGGCTGCTCCAGGCGCGCAACCTGCTTCGGCGCAACCTCGCCGATACGTGGTTCTGGGTCGTGGTGGCGAGCTTCGGGAAGTGGGGATTCGAGTACTTCGCCCTCGTCATGGCGGTGCGGGGCGTCGGCCACGACGACCTGTCGTCGGTTCTGCTGCTCGCCTTCGTGGCGGCGGCGTTGCTGTCGAGGATCCCGTTCACGCCGGGTGGCCTCGGATTCGTCGAAGCCGGCCTGACGAGCACGCTGGTGCTGGCCGGGTTGAGCACCGGCGACGCGGTGCTCGCCACCCTGGCCTACCGGCTCGTGACCTACTGGCTGCCGATCCCCTTCGGAGCACTCGCCTACGGCATCAATCGGTGGCAGCTCCACCGGCGGGGCGTCGAGATCGAGTCGTTCCCCGAGTTCGGCGAACACGAGTTGGAGCACCCGACCGACTTCACGCCGACTGCGTGACCGGAACCCGACTCGTCCCAGCAGAACCCCTTCCGGCCGTTTGCCGGAGCGCAAGCGACGTCCGACGTCACCTTCGCGCCGTCAAACGGCCCACCCGAGTGCGGCACGTCGGCGAGGGATCCGCGACTGCTCGCTATGGTCAGCGGCGTGGGTGTGTGCGGTGTGGTCCTCTCGGCCGGACGGGGCACCCGGTTGGCGCCGTTCTCGAACTCGCGGCCGAAGGCGTCGTTTCCCGTCGGGTCGCGGAGCCTGCTCGATCGGGCGGTCGACGTGGTGCGTCCCTTCGTCGACGAGATCGCGTTGAATGTCAGCGGGCACGCGGACTGGTTCGCAGCGCACGTGCCGCCCGGTGTGACGACGTTCGACGAGGGGTCCGCGCCGCTCGGTACGGCCGGAGGCCTGCACAACATGCGCGAGTGGATCGGTGACCGCGACGTCGTCGTCCTCAACGCCGACTCGGTGCTGTTCGGGGATGTGGGCGACTTCATCGGCGGCCGCGACCAGGCACCGACGCGTCTGCTGGTCACGCTCGACCGTGCGTCGCCCGACTTCGACCATCTCTGGCGGTTCGTGGGGCTCTCCACGATGAACCGCGCGACCTTGGCCGGGATCGGGTCCGAGACCGAGGATCTGTATCGCGACGTGTGGAAGCGGCAACTGGCCGACGGTGAGGCCGACCTCGTGCCCTTCACCGGACTGGCGATCGACGCAGGCACGCCGGCCGATCTGTTGGCGGCCAATCTGGTCGAGAGCGGGGGCAGGACGGTGGTCGAGTCCGGCGCGTCGGTCGAGGGTGCGGCCGAGCAGTGCCTCGTGCTCACCGGCGGCGAGGTGCCGACCGGCGAGCACCTGCGGCTCTGCGTGGTCGACGGTCGCTCACGATTCGACCTGCCGACCAACTCGATCGTCCCGGTCTCGCCAGGACGACGAGGTTGATCGCGCCTCGCGACCACGTCGCTGCAATTCGACCTCGTGGTGGACGCAACGGGCACAGCGAGGCGCCACGACATCGCCGTGCGAGTCGGATCTGGCGCAGCGTGGGTGTCTCGGCGTCGGTGCGCGTGCAGCGTCTCCCGCCACCGCCTCACTGCGGCCCGATCCCTCGGCCCGACGAGCTGATCAGACCCCTGACCATCAACATCCGTCTCGACCGCACCGGCCAGGTCGGTGGTCCGGACGAGCCGAGGCGTGGCCACCGAACCGGCGCCCACGTCCCGGCCGACGACTACCCGTCGTCGGACTCGCCGGCGAGCGCGCGGTCGATCTCCTCACGCAGCGTCGCCGGCACCTCGGCTCGCACCAGGCCATCACGGTCGACGCCGAGCCGGTCGGTGACCATCTCCGCGTCCTCGATCGAATTGATCGTCAGCGCCAGCACCCCGGATCCGCGATCCATCTCGTCGCCGATCGTCGAGATCAACTCCTCGAGCCGGTCGGAATCCATCTTCCGCTTCGCGGCGAGACCGGCGCCACCGAGCAGTCCGATGACCGGAAGACCGACGACCCCGCCCACGACGAGGCCGAGCACGCCACCGAAGCCGGCAGCGCGGGAGACCTCGTGCCGATCGGCGCGCTTCGCGGTGACCCAACCTTCGCTGTCCCGCCCGAGGATCGCACACTCGTCGATGTCGATGAACCCCTCGGCTTCGAGATTCCTGAGCGTTGCGAGGCCGTGCTCGGCCGCGGCGGTCGACTCGAAGTACAGCACGACGAGTTCGCTGTCCACGTTGAATCGTCTCCTCCGTCGGGTCGCGTTCCCGGGTCCGGTCTCCGGCGCTGGATCACCTTACTGCGACACGGCGCACGTCTACGCTCGTTGGAGCGATGGGGCCATCGCTCCAACGAGAGGGACTCGACATGGACAACGACGTGCGGGTGGGGATCGCCGAGGCGATCGGAACCGCCATCCTGGTGATCGGCGGGCCGGGCACCGCGATCTTCGCCACCGGCGGGTTCAACGAGGGCCTGAGCGTGGGCATCCTCGGCGTCTCGCTGGCGTTCGGTCTCAGCCTCGTCTGCATGGCCTATCTCATCGGCCGGATCTCCGGCTGCCACATCAATCCCGCGGTGACGATCGGCATGATCGCCACCGGCAAGGTCGAAGCTGCGAAGTCGGCGCCCTACTTCGTCGGGCAGTTCGTCGGCGGCATCGTCGGTGCGGGCATCATCGCGTTGATCCTCAGCGGCACCGACGGCTACCTCAGCCGGGCGCAGGACGCCGGGTTCGCCTCCAACGGGTACGGCGACCACTCGCCGGCCGGCTTCGATCTCGTGTCGGTGGCCATCACCGAGATCGTCGTCACGGCCGTCTTCGTGCTCATCGTGCTCGGCACCACCGACGAGGACGGAGTCCCGAAGGGTTTCGGCCCGATCGCCGCCGGACTCGGCCTGACGCTCGTGCACCTGGTCTCGATCCCCGTGTCGAACACGTCGGTCAATCCGGCCCGCTCGCTGGCGACGGCGGTCTTCCAGGGCGACTGGGCGCTCGGCCAGGTGTGGGCGTTCATCATCTTCCCGGCCATCGGCGCCGCACTCGCCGGTGCGATCTGGATCGTCCTCGGGCCGCAGACCTCGGCGATGGCCTCCGGCGACTGACCACGGCCGTCGCAGCTCACGATCGCTGCCGCCGGTCGAGCGCGGGAGGGCCGTCGCGAACCGCATCTAGCCTGTCGGCGTGCGCGGCACCTCCCGGCAACTCCCCGACTGGTTCGCGGTCGCGCTCGTCACCGGCACGTCGGCCGCGGTGCTGGTGCTCGAGATCCTCGCCGGACGCGTGCTCGCACCGTACGTCGGGGTCAACCTCGAGACGTACACCGCGATCATCGGGACGATCCTGGCCGGCATCGCCCTGGGTGCCCGGCTCGGGGGTGCGGCAGCCGATCGACACGACCCGCGTCGGTTGATCCCGCTGCTGCTGGTCGTCGGCGGTGCCCTCGCGATGTCGTCGATCCCGATCGTGAGGGTGCTCGGCGGTTCGACGGGTGCCGGAGGCCGGGGAGCGCCGAGCGTGCTGCTCGCCGCGGCTGCGTTCCTGCCATCGGCAGCCGTGCTGAGCGCGGTGCCGCCGGCGGTGATCAAGCTGCAGCTCCGCGACCTCGACGAGACCGGTCATGTCGTCGGGCGGCTCTCGGCGTGGAGCACCGGAGGCGCCATCGCCGGCACGTTCATCGCCGGCTTCGTGCTCGTGGCGTACGCAGCGGTGTCGACGCTGATCGTCTCCGTCGGCGTGGCACTCGTCGCCGCCGGCGCGCTGCATGGCGGCGCTGTCGCGCCGGACCGCCCCGCGTGAGCTGCTCGCGGCCGGTGGCCTGGTCGTGGTGGCCGTCGGGAGCGTGGCACTGGTCGAGCAACCCTGCGACGTGCAGTCGAGCTACTACTGCATCTCGATCACGACCGACCCGGATCGCGCCGACGGCAGAGTCCTCGAGCTCGACGATCTCCGCCACAGCTACGTGGCCCTCGACGACCCGGCCCACCTCGAGTTCTGGTACGTGCGCCGGATCGTGGGCGCGATCGAAACGCTCGCGCCGGCCGGAGACGTCGACGTGATCGCGGTCGGGGGTGGCGCGATGACGGTGCCGCGGTACCTCGCAACGACACGACCCGGCAGCCGGCAGACCGTCCTCGAGATCGATCCCGACCTCGTCGACGTCGTCGAGGACGAGTTCGGTCTCCCGGTGGCCCGCGACCGGATCATCGTGGGGGACGGCCGCGTCGGCCTCCGAGCGCTGCCCGACGACTCGGCCGACGTCATCGTGGGTGACGCGTTCGGCAGCCGTGCCGTACCGTGGCACCTCGCCACCGAGGAGTTCATGGCCGACGTCGAGCGGGTGCTGCGGCCCGGCGGCATCTACGTCGCCAACATGATCGACGGGCCGGGTGAGTCGTTCCTCAGGGCCGAGACGGCGACGATGCGCACGTCGATGCCGTTCGTCGGAGTGATGCGCAGTCCGGACCTCGTCGGCGGCTTCGTCGGCAACGCCGTGGCGGTCGCGAGCACCGAGCCGCTCGACCTCGCCGCCTGGGACGCGGAACGACGCCGAGGCACCGACGCCGGTGCGCTCGTCGACGACGTCGACGCCTATCTGGCCGGCGCGCTGGTGCTCACCGACGACTTCGCTCCGGTCGACCAGCTGATCGCCGGCGCCCGCTGACCGACGGCGCGCTTCGTGTCGCACCCACGCCCGAGCGGCACGACGTGCGCTTCGGTAGCGTTGCGGCATGGCATCGCTCGATCGTTCGGCACGTGTCTACGTGGCGGGACACCGTGGCCTGGTGGGCTCGGCACTCGTTCGCCACCTCGAGTCCGAGGGCTTCACCGACATCCTCACGGCCGGGCGGGAGGAACTCGACCTCCGTCAGCAGTCGGCAGTGTCCCGGTGGTTCGAGGTGAACCGCCCCGACTACGTGTTCCTCGTCGCCGGCACCGTCGGCGGGATCGGCGCGAACGCCGCCCGCCCGGCCGAGTTCATCTACGACAACCTGATGATCCACGGCACGGTGGTGCACTCGGCCTACGAGACCGACGTCACCAAGCTGCTCTACCTCGGATCGTCGTGCATCTACCCGCGCGAGGCCGACCAACCGATGAGCGAGGACGCCCTGCTGACGGGCCCGCTGGAGTCGACCAACGAGTGGTACGCGATCGCCAAGATCGCCGGCATCAAGCTCTGCCAGGCGTACCGGCGCCAATACGGATGCGACTTCATCTCTGCGATGCCGACCAATCTGTACGGGCCGGGTGACAACTTCGATCTCGATTCGTCGCACGTGCTGCCGGCGCTCATTCGGAAGTTCCACGACGCCAAGTCGACCGAGGCGAACACCGTCGAGGTCTGGGGCACCGGCTCGGCGTTCCGCGAGTTCCTGCACGTCGACGACCTCGCTGCGGCCTGCCTGTTCCTGATCGAGCACTACGAGGGCGAGTCGCACATCAACGTCGGCACCGGCGTCGACCTGTCGATCCGGGAGTTGGCCGAGACGATCCGCGACCTGGTCAACCCCGAGGCGACCATCGAGTGGGACGCCAGCAAGCCGGACGGCACTCCCCGCAAGCTGCTCGACGTCTCACGGCTCCGCGCGTTGGGGTGGGAGCCGTCGATCGACCTCGCGAGCGGACTCGACAGCACGTACCGCTGGTACCTCGATCAGCTCGACGAACCGGGCTCGGTCCGCGGCGTCGAACGTGAGGCCGCCGTCACCCGGCCCTGAACCCGACCCGGCCCGCGGGCGCAGCCGACGCCACGGCCCGTTCGCCGTCGATCAGGGCATCGCGCCGAGCACGCCGGGGAGCCACTCGTCGAGCCGGTCGACGATCGTCGTCGTCGCTCCGGGCGAGGAGGTGGCCGTCGTTCAACACGACGAGATCTCCGTGCCCCGCGATCATGCGGACCATCTCGCTCGACTCCATCGGCAGCAACTCGTCCTGATCACCGTGGAACAGCAGCAGCGGACGGCCCGCCAGTGCGCCGGCGGCCTCGCACCCGGCGGACTGCGTGGACAACGTCACCACGCCGACGACCTCGGTGGTCATGACCACGGCGACGCGGATCGCCACCGCTCCCCCGAAGCTGTGCCCCATCACGACCACCCGCTCGGCGCCGTCCTCGATCGCCATCTCGACGGCACACGCCATGTCGTGGGCACAGCGGTCGAGATCGTTCGGCTGTCGATACCCGACGCGGTAGACGCCGACGCCACGATCGACCCAGGTGTCGCCGAGCCGCTGGTACAGGGCG
Organism: uncultured Acidimicrobiaceae bacterium; assembly: GCA_963827775.1. Taxonomy (GTDB): domain Bacteria; phylum Actinomycetota; class Acidimicrobiia; order Acidimicrobiales; family Ilumatobacteraceae; genus Ilumatobacter. Next base: position 413,693 of record CAWHCI010000005.1, read on the forward strand.
CGGCCCGGGCCGAGCAGGCCGCCCAGCGCTCCCCCGCCGGTGACGATCGCGGCCGTCGGGCCCGGCGTCGGGCGATGCACGAACACAGTCAGCAGGCCCTGGGGTGTGAACGTCTCGATGTGCTCGAGGCGGTCGGCGACCTTCGCGGACGACCGTGCGAAGACCTGAAGCGATCCCAACGCCGAGACACGTTGCTCGTCCGACACGTCGCGACCCTACGCGGCGCCACCGACACCGTCGGCATGGGACACCGACGAACGACCGGCACTAGGGTCGCCCATCGTGGCCGACCAGCAGGAATTCGCCGACCAGGCGATGGAGTACGCACCGCAGCTGTACTCGGCGGCACTTCGGATGACCCGGAACCGGGCGGACGCGGAAGACCTCGTGCAGGAGGCGTATCTGCGCGGGTTCCGGAGCTTCCACACCTTCCAGGAGGGCACCAACCTCCGTGCCTGGCTGTTCCGGATCCTGACCAACGCCTACATCAACAAGTACCGTGCCAAGCAGCGCCGCCCGCAGGAGAGCGATCTCGGCGAGATCGAGGACCTCTACCTGTACCGCCGGCTCGGGTCGATGGAGACCGCCGCTGCCAGCATGTCGGCCGAGGAGCAGTTCCTCGATGTGTTCACCGATGACGAGGTCAAACAGGCACTGGAGGACCTGCCGGACAACTTCCGGCTGCCGGTCCTGCTCGCCGACGTCGAGGGATTCGCGTACAAGGAGATCGCCGAGATGCTCGACATCCCGATCGGCACCGTGATGTCCCGGCTCCATCGGGGAAGAAAAGCGATGCAGCGCGCGTTGTACGAGTACGCCGAGGCACGTGGGCTCACCCGCACCTTCGACGAGAAGCACTCCGACGACTAGCGAGCACGGACGATCACATGGCCAACTGCAAGGAGACCATCCGGGAACTCGACGCCTTCCTCGACGACGAGCTCCCCGCCGACGTGCGTGACCACATCCACCAGCATCTCGGCGAGTGCGTCGACTGCCATCAGGCGTTCGACTTCCAGGCCGAGCTCAAGCTGGCCATCCGACGCAAGTGCAGCACCGACGAGCTGCCGGACGGCCTGCTCGGTCGCATCGAGATGTGCTTCGACTCCGACCTCGACGGCGACGGCATCATCGGCCCGGTCGACGGCAGGTGAGCAACACCGCCCGATCCGGTCCGCGAACCCGGATCCTCCGCCCTGACGACCGATCGGGGCCGACGGGCGATACGTTGCCGCGATGAACACCCTGGAGATGCCGACGGCGGAATTGCCGCCGGCCCGGCCTGCCCGTGTGACGTGGTACGTCGCCGAAGCACCACGTCGTCGGAGGTCGCCGCGCGATCGTCCGGCGATCGGTGTGCGGGTCGCGGTGGGGTTCCTCGGGTTCGCATCGATGCTCGCGGCGGCCGCACTGCTGCTATCCGACCGTGCGCCCGGCGTGTTGACCACGCTGTTCGGCGATCGTGCCAGGCAAGTCTGGGAACGGATCGACGCGACGGAACGGATCGCCCTGCCCAGCACCTCGGAGATCCCGCCGACCGACTTCGTCGCCCATGTCGCGATCTGGGTGGTGGTCACCACGCTGATCGGGCTGGCGGTCTGGACGTGGAGAGGCCTCGCGGTCACCGTGGTCGCCCTGTCGGGTGCCAGCCTGCTGCTCGAACTGGCGCAGGGCCGGTACGCCTCGACCCGCACGGTGCAGGTCGACGACGCCGTCGCGAACCTGGTCGGCGTCGGGATCGGTACGGCCGCCGTGGGCCTGTGCTACGTCGCGTGGACGGCCGGCGCGTCACTCGCCCGCGCGGTGCGACGGCCGCCGACGGCTCGCACGAACTTGAACGGGCCACCACGCGGCTCGCTACGCTGACTCCATGCTTGCTGCAGAGATCTGGCACTGGTGGATCGGCGTCGCGATGCTGGCTGCCGGCATCGGTGCCACGCTCGCCCTGGTCGGCGGGTACCTGAAGCAGGTGTCCGCCCAGCGGTATCCCGGTGGCAAGCGCCAGCGCGAGCAAGACCTCTGATCGACCCGAGCGCGTCCGATGCAGTGCTCCGCGGACTCGGAGCGTTCCGGTGACGTCGCCGCGCTCGACGAGCTGACCGCACGGTGCGCGTTCCCGGTCGCGGGCACCCCGGTCGACTGTGCCTTCTCGGGTGGGCCCGACTCGACCGCATTGCTGATCCTCGCCCGGCACGCAGCGCTCGTGGTCACCGCACACCACGTCGACCACGGCATCCGCCCCGAGTCGGCCGACGAAGCCCACCGAGCCCGATCGATCGCACACGAGCTCGGCGTCGCGTTTCGCTCCCATTCGGTCGACGTGGCCCCGGGACCCAACCTGGAAGCCCGGGCCCGCGAGGCCCGGCGAGCGGTGCTGCCGCCCGGAGCGCTGACGGGCCACACGGCCGACGATCAGGCCGAGACGGTGCTGCTCCGGTTGATCAGAGGCAGCGGAAGCACCGGGCTCTCCGGCATCGAACCGGGTCCGACGCATCCTCTCCTCCGACTCCGGCGGTGGGAGACGGGCGCGGTCTGCGAGAACGCCCGAATCGACGCGGTGCACGACGCGAGCAACGAACGGCTCGACGTGTGGCGCAATCGGGTGCGTGGCGAGGTCATGCCGCTGCTGGCCGACATCGCAGGCCGCGACGTCACGCCGATCCTCACCAGGACCGCCGGGCTCCTCCGCGACGAGAGCGACCTGCTCGACGAGCTCGCCGCGCCGATCGATCCGGCCGACGCGAGAGCGCTGGGCGAGGTGTCGCCCGTGCTCGCGCGCCGGGCCCTGCGACGTTGGCTCACCGAAGCCGGGTACCCGCCCGACGCGGCTGCCATCGATCGTGTGATGGCCGTGGCGCGTGGTGAGGCCGTGGCGTGTGAACTGCCCGGGGGTCGGCGGGTGCAGCGCACCGACCAGCGGCTCCGCCTGATCGGACCCTGATGGCGTGGCCCGTGGCACCTTCGGGCCCGTGCAGATCGTTGCGTCGACAACATCTCGATCCTGTGACATGGCGGCCTCCGAATTGCTCACCGACCTGGTCGAGGTAGAGTCGGACCCCGCAATGACATCGTTCCATCTCCTCCTGACTCGCCGTACCTCGAGGGCTCGCTGATGCCGCCGAAGCTCCGGGGCAAGTGGGCGCTCGGCATCAAGCCACGCCATTTCACCTGGATCCTCAAGGACAAGCTGGCGGTCTGTGAGCGCCCGGGCGGCTACGGCGACAGTCACCGCCGCGTCCGCCGCCAGGAGGAGATCATCTGGATCCGCGAGAACGGGTTCAACTACGCGATCTCGATCATCCAGGCGCCGCACAACCTCCACAACTACGACGATCTCAACCTGCCGTACCGCCACCGTCCCTTCAAGGCCGACGAGCGCGACGCCTGGCTGACGGCCTTCTACCGCGAACTCGACGACCTGCTGAAGGCCGATGCCAAGCTGATCGTCCACGGCGAGGAACTCGGCGATCGCCTCGTGGGCATCATGGGTGGCTACATCCGCTGGGCGGGCCTGGTCGAGGACGACACCAAGGCGATCGCCGTCACCGAGCGACTCACGGGGCGCCAGCTCGACCCGTGGGCCCGCGACGTGATCATGGCCGCCGCCGACCTCCGCGCCACCTGATCACGCCGCCGGGACGGCGGCTGACGGCCGAGCGGCTCGCGATTCAGTAGACGTTGCAGTCCGCGGGGATCGCGAGCAGTGGAACCGGGTCGACCGGAGTCTTGTGGGGAGCGGGACCGGGACGGACCTCGAAGTGGAGGTGCCAACCGCCCGGCGACGCGTTCCCGGTGTCGCCGACCCAGCCGATCAACTGGCCGGTCGTCACCCGGTCGCCCACCGAGAGCGTCTCGACGAGCGCATCGAGGTGGTAGTAGCGGTACTTCGTGTCGGAGTCACCGTGCAGGCCCCAGCCGATCCCCGAGCCGCCACCGCTGAACTCGCGGTACAGCACGCCGTTCTCGACCGCATAGACCTCCTGCCGATGGTCGGCGCCGATGTCGAGGCCCTGATGACCGCCCGAACCGAAGGTCTTGCTGAAGCCACCGAAGTTGTCGAACACCTCGCAGACCGGCTGCGCAGCGATCGGAAACTGCAGCCCGTCGGATTCGACCGGGATACGCTCGGCGCGCTGCGACACCGTGGCTGCGCCGACGATCACCGGTGTCTCCGCACGCACGACGGTGGCACCGGTGAACAGCACCAGCGCCGCGACGAACCAGCGTGCGGATCGGGTCGGGGCGAGGGTGCGAGAGCTAGCGTGGGCGGGCGTGGCAGGCATGCGTGTACTGGTGAGCGGTATGGGCGGTGAGTTGGGCAGTCGGGTCGCCATGTTGCTCGAGGACGAGCCCTGGGTCGGATCGCTCGAAGGTATCGGTGTCGATCCGCCCCGCCGGCGACTCCGGCGTACGGTGTTCCATCGTATCGTGGCACACGAGCATGACAGGATCGTCAGCGAGATCACTCGGTTCAATCCGCACCTCTTGGTGCACATCGCGGTGTGGGAACCACACGCGAGGGCGGCACCGAAGGCAGCCCGCGAGCTCACCGACGACGCAGCGACCTCGATCCTGGGCGCCGCGGCCGAGTGCCGGGCGCTGGAGTCGATCGTGGTGCGCAGTGGGCTCGAGGTCTACGGCCGACCTCGTCACTCGGTCACGCGACCCAACGAAGACGTGGTGCCGACGCCGACGAGCGAGTACGGGCACACGCTGCTCGACATCGAGCAGACCGCCACCGCCATCGGCGACCGCATCGGCGTGTCGGTGGGCACGTTGCGGCTGGCCAGCGTGCTCGGCCCGCACGTGCCGAGCGCGATCGGACGGCTCCTGCGCATGCCGTCGGTGCCCTTCAGCGCCGTCGCCGACCCACCGTTCGCGGTGATCCACCAGCACGACGCCGCGGAGGCGTTCGTGGCGGCGGCCCACCGACGTCTCGCGCAGCCGCTCAACATCGTCGCGCCGGGGGCCATCACCGCCTACCAGGCGATTCGACGCGGACATCGCATCCCCGTCCCGATCGTCGGGCCGCAGTGGGCGATCGCACGTGCCGCCGCCTTCCTGGCAGGCGCCCCCGTCGCCGACCACGTCCAGGAGATGTTGCAGCGGGGCCGCCTCGGCGACAACTCGCGCGCCGCCGAGGTGCTCGGCTTCGCTCCCACGACCACGACCAAGGACGTGATCGACCAGCTGTACCGCTGGCCGAGCGTGATCCACACGCCCGCCAGGGAGGCCGTGGCATGACCGCGAACCCCGTGCAGCAGATGGCCGACGTGATCACGTTGCCGGCGCGCAGCGTCGGCAACCAGGCCTCGGGGATCGCATCGTCGTCGGTCCGTACGTTCCGCTCGTGGACCGCCAACGAGGTCGACGACTGGGGTCGCGACAACGCATTCGTCAACCGCGTCTGGTCGTTCAGCCAGCTGCGCTGGAGCACGTCGGTCGGCGGCGCCGACCGGATCCCGAAGCGCGCCGGGGCGCTGATCGTGGTCAACGCCCGGCGGTTCGCGCTGGCCCCACTGTTCGCCTCGCTGGCGATCGGCGCGACGATCGACCGGCCCGTCCGTTTCGTGGGACGGCCCGACGTGCCGCCCGTCGGGCCGATGATGCAACGCCTGGGCGCCCTGCTCCCGGTCGAGGCCGAGATCGTCGGCGCGCTGCACGCGGGCGAGATCGTCGTCATCGGCGCCGCCCACGAGTACACCAACCGGAAGACCGGGATCGTCGATCACCATCAGATCGGCGCCGCGGTGGCCGCCAAGGTGCGGGTGTTCCCGGCGGCCGCCGTGTCCGTGCCGCTTCGCCGCAGCGCACGGGTCGAGATCGGTCCGGCGGTTCGCCTGCGAAAGCGGCGACGCGGCCCGCTGGAAGAACTCGAGACGGCCGATCTGGTCCAGGTCCGCATCGACGCCCTCCTCGACGAGATGGGCGGCACGCTGACCGGAACCCCGCTCGATTGGCTGCCGACCGGCGGCATCGGGGGTCTCTGATGCCCTGGGTTCGCACGTCCGACGGCATCCGGCTCCACTACTCCGAGTCGGGTCGCCGGTCAGGTCCCCCGGTGCTGATGATCCAGGGCCTGGGCGCCGACAAGCATCTCTGGAACCTGCAGCGCCTCGCCTTGGCGCCGAGGTATCGAACGATCGCGTTCGACAACCGCGGCGCCGGCCGCAGCGACAAGCCGTACGGCGCCTACACGATGGAACAGATGGCCGACGACGCGGCCGCGGTCCTCGATCATGCCGGCGTGGAATCGGCGCACGTGATCGGTGCCTCGATGGGCGGGGTCATCTCCGAGATCATGGCGATCCGGTACCCGGAACGCATCCGGTCGCTCGTGCTGGCGTGTACCGCGTGCCATCACCACGCCTGGCGCAAGGAACTCCTCGCCGACTGGGCCGACACGGCGCAGCACGAGGGGATGGCGGCGATGACCGCCAAGGCCGCACGCTGGGTGATCGGCCCGCGCTCGTTCCGCCGTCTGGCCCCGGCGTTGGGCTGGATGGGTCCGCTGGGGTTCTCGCGCCCGGCCCACGCCTTCGCCGGTCAGGTCGCCGGCATCCTGTCGATCGACGATGGACTCGCCGAGCAACTGCCCGGCATCGAGGTCCCGACGCTCGTGATCGTCGGCAACCAGGACATCCTCACGCCGCGCGGTGACTCGGAGGAGATCGCCGAGCACATCCCGACCGCCGAGCTCGTGGTGATCAGCGGCGCCGCCCACGGCTTCATGATCGAGCATGCGACCACCTTCAACCGGATCATGCTCGACTTCTTCGAACGCGCCGAACACGCGGTGGCCGCCGAGCTGCCGATCGCGTCGCCCGACGCCGCTGTCGGCTGATGCGCGTCGCCGTCGTCGGGGCCGGCCTCGCGGGTCTGGTCGCGGCTCGTGCCCTCTCGAACGACCACGACGTGCTCGTCCTCGACAAGGGACGCTCCGTCGGCGGACGGCTCGCGACCCGCCGGATCGGCGATGCGACGCTCGACCACGGCGCCCAGTTCTTCACCGTGCGCGGCGACGCGCTCCGCCGGCAGGTCGACGACTGGCTCGATCGAGGGCTCGCGACGATCTGGTGCAACGGGTTCTCGGCCCCGCAGGACGGCTTTCCCGCGCTATTGCGGCACGACGGGGATGAACTCGCTGGCCAAGGACCTCGCGACCGGGCTCGACTGCCGGACCGACCGGCTCGTCTTCACGTGCCGGCGCACCGAGAACGGTTGGGAGGTCGTGATCGACGACGGCGAGGTGATCGAGGCCGATGCACTCGTGTTGACGTGCCCGGTCCCGCAGTCGTGGTCGTTGCTCGTGCAGGCCGAACTCGACATCCCCGAGCAGTTGTTCCGGCGCCACTACCACCGCACGATCGCACTCCTCACCGTGCTCGACGGGCCGAGTGCGGTGCCGGCGCCGGGCGGCGTGCAGTTCGATCCCGCCGACGCCGGGCAACCGTTCGGGTTCGTCGCCGACAACGCGATGAAGGGCATCAGTGAGGTCCCGGCGGTGACGTTCCATGCCACCCAGCCGTGGAGCGCCGAGCACTGGGACGACGACACCGACACACTGCGCGATCTGTTGATCGAGCGGGCACTGCCCTGGATCGGAACCGCAGGCGTCGTCGAGGCGCAGGTCAAGAAGTGGCGTTTCGCGGGCCCGGTCATGCCGTGGCCCGAGCCCTGCTGGGTCGACGACGAGCACCGGGTCGTGCTGGCCGGCGACCTGTTCGCCGGACCGAAGTTCGAGGGTGCGTTCGACTCCGGCCTGGCCGCTGCGGACGCGGTGGCCGGCTTCACGGCCGACTGATCGCCGGGCCCGGCGAGCTCAGCCCAGAACCACGCCGACGACCACGTCGTCCCGATGACCCACCGTGACGCGGTCGAGATCCAGATCGGGCGTGGACGTCTCGCCGGGGTCGTCGAGATCGTCGATCCGGACGGTCCACTCCGCCGCCTCCAGGCGTTCGACGGCCTCGCCGAGTTCCGCACCGCCGAGGCTCGACGTGAGCGTCGCTTCGAGTTCGATCTGTCCGGCTTGATCGGCCGGGTCGAACGGCGGAGCCGGCAGCGGTGCGTCCGGATCCGAGTCGTCGACGGTCGGCTCCGGTGCGTAGGCGACCCTGGTCCGGCATTCGACGGCGACGAGACGCCGCTCGTCGAGGTCGTAGACCGACGTGAAGTCGTCGCCGAGCACGTCGCGGAACTCGCGATACGAGCTGAACTCCTCGTCGCAGCGCCGCACGAGCACGGGAGCGAACGGCAACTGCCAGCCGTTGACGAGCGTGGCGAGGCCGTCGTCGAGCGTGTCGATCGCCGGCAGGTCGACCGTGCGGTTGTCTCCGGCCGGCACGAGCGCGAACCACACGACCGCTTCGCCGAGCAGGTCGGCGACGACCGAGCACGCGCCGACCTCCGGGAACCGAGGGCAGTGATCGACCCCCGGCGTGTCGGCGACGATCCGCAGCGTGCGCGACGGGTCGAGGATGAGATCGGTGTCGCTCGCGGCGACCCCCTCCTCGTTCAGCGTGAACTGTTCGTTGCGCGACGAGAAGATCTGGTCGACGAAGTCGATCTTGTGGAGCTCGACGCCGTCGACATCGTCGTCGCCGCCCTCGATCACTTCCCGGGTGGCGAAGATCGTCGTCAGCAGGAAGAAGAGCGCCGACCACGGCGCCGATCGCGGCGAAGAAGCGCACGCTGAAGATCTGCCGCATGGTGCACCGAAGCTATCGCCTCGCAGGATCGTGTCGGGGGCAGGTCAGCCGGCGGCGGCAACCGACGCCGCGCGATGGGCACGCTCTGCGATCCAGTCCACGATCTCGTCGGTGTGAGCGGCGCCGACGAAGATCGCCTCGTAGGCGCCGGGCGCCATGGCGACGCCCTCGGCCAGCATCGCGTGGAAGAAGCGGGCGTACGCCGCCTCGTCGGTCTGCTTGGCACCGTCGAAGTCGGTCGGAGGCGCGACGTCGCCGCAGACGATGCCCACGAGCGTGCCGACCACCGGGAACCGAGCCGCGAAGCCACTCGACGTGCACGCGTCGGTCATCGCGTCGGCGAAACGGAGCGCCCGCGCCCGCAGCTCATCGTAGAGGTCGTCGTTCAGCAAGGCGAGCGCAGCGAGACCCGCCGCAGTGGCGATCGGGTTGCCCGAGAGCGTACCGGCGTGGAACACGGTGCCCAGCGGTGTCAGCGTCTCCATGATGTCGCGTCGTCCGCCGACGGCTCCGATGGGGAGGCCACCGCCGATCACCTTGCCGAACGTCGTCAGGTCGGGTCGGACACCGTACGCAGCCTGCGCGCCGCCCTGGCCCAGGCGGAACCCGGTGATGACCTCGTCGAAGATCAGCACGGCGCCGACACGGTCGCATTCGGCGCGGAGACCGGTCAGGAACGCCGGGTCGGGCGCGATGACGCCCATGTTGGCCGCGACCGGTTCGACGATCACGCACGCCACCGACTCGTCGAGCGCCGGCACCTGGTTGTACGGCACGACCAGCGTCTCGGCGACAGCGCCCGCCGGCACCCCGGCCGTGCCGGGCAGTCCGAGCGTGGCGACACCGCTGCCACCTGCGGCGAGCAAGGCGTCGGTGGCCCCGTGGAAGTTGCCGTGGAAGATGACGACCCGATCACGCCCCGTGTAGCCGCGGGCGAGGCGCACCGCGGTCGAGGTCGCCTCCGTGCCGGAGTTCATGAACCGGACCTGGTCGCAGGACTCGACGCGGCCGACGATCGCCTCGGCGAGCTTCATCTCCCTCGGTGTCGGGGCGCCGTAGGACGTGCCCTCGGGCGCCGCGGCGGTGACGGCGGCGGTGATCGCCGGGTGGGCGTGGCCGAGGATGACCGCACCGTAGCTCTGGACGAGATCGATGTATTCGTTTCCCTCGACGTCCCAGACGTGGGCACCTTGGGCGCGTGCGACGACGTACGGCCGCCCGCCGACGGAGGAGAACGCGCGGATCGACGAGTTGACGCCGCCGGGGATCACGTTCGTCGAGCGGCGGAAGAACTCGTCGTTCGACCGGACACCGGCGCCGTCGCACACGGTCGGTGAGCAGCCCGCCGGGCCGCATCGTTCCGGATCACACAGCGGGATCATGGGGAGGCCTTTCCGGCAGCGCGTTCCGCGAACCACCTGCTCAGGTACGTGATGATGATGTCGGCGCCGGCCCGTTTGATCGCCGTGAGCTGTTCGAGCGCCACGGCGTCGTGGTCGATCCAGCCGTTGGCGGCGGCGGCCTTGATCATCGAGTACTCGCCGCTGACGTGGTAGGCGGCGAGCGGCACGTCGACGTGCTGCCGGACCTCGTGGATCACGTCGAGATACGAGACCGCGGGCTTGACCATCACCATGTCGGCGCCCTCGGCGATGTCGGCGCGGACCTCGACGAGCGCCTCGCGGGCGTTGCGGACGTCCTGCTGGTAGCCCTTGCGGTCGCCACCGCCCTCGATCGTGACGTCGACGGCGTCGCGGAACGGGCCGTAGAGGCCGCTGGCGTACTTCGCGGAGTAGGCGAGGATCGCGACCTCGTCGAAGCCGTGCTCGTCGAGCGCGGCGCGGATCACGCCGACCTGGCCGTCCATCATCCCGCTCGGTGCGACCACCCGGGCTCCGGCGCTCGCCTGTGCCACCGCGGCAGCGGCGTACAACTCGAGGGTGGCGTCGTTGTCGACGGTGCCGTCGTCACGCACGATGCCACAGTGCCCGTGGCTCGTGTACTCGTCGACGCACAGATCGGCGATGAGCACGACGTCGTCGCCGACCGTGGCTCGCAGGTCGCTCAGCGCCAACTGGACGATGCCCTCCGGGTCGGAGGCGCCCGATCCGGTCGGATCCTTCTCCGCCGGTACACCGAACAGCATCACGGCCCGGACTCCGAGCTCGGCCAACCCCACGACCTCTCGGCGGAGGCTGCCGAGGGTGTGCTGGTGCACGCCGGGCAGCGAGACGATCTCGATCGGCTCGTCGATGCCCTCACGCACGAAGAGCGGTGCGATCAGGTCGGTCACCGTCACGTCGGTCTGGGCGACCAGGTCGCGCATCGCCGGCGTCGACCGGAGGCGGCGTGGCCGGTGTTGCGGGAAGTCGGCACGAGCGGTGGCCATGTCACGCATGGTACGCAGCCGGCACCCGTTCGGCACCGGCCCGACGAGCGCGTCGCGACCGTGTGGTCGCCGCGCTCCCACGGCGGGTCGGCGTGGGTCGAACACGGTCGCGTCGTCGATGGTGGCCCGATCCGGCCCCCCGTGCGCAGTAGCGTCACGTCCGTGTCTGTGCAGGTGTGGTTCGCCCAGGACGAGATCTCGGTGCAACCAGGAGAGTCGACGTCGCTGTCGCTCGCGGTCGAGAACGTGGGTGATCACACCGAGTCGTACACGGTGATCCCGGCCGGGCTCTCGGCGGCCTGGACCACCGTGACCCGGCCGAACATCACACTCTTCGGCGGCTCGCGCGACGTGATCGAAGTGGTCATCCGGCCGCCGGCGATCCACACCACGACCGCCGGGCCGACCGCCGTCGCCGTCCGGGTGATCCCGCAGGGCGAACCCGACGACGCCGTCGTCGCCGAGACGATCGCGACGGTCACCCCCTTCGACGACCGCCGCATCACGGCCCTGCAGCCGCTCCAGCGCGGGCGCCGACGGGCCACGTTCGAGTTCATGGTCGAGAACCACGGCAACAACCTGGCGAGCTGCCGGTTGCACCTGGTCGACCCGAGTGACCGAGTCGACGGTTCGTTCGATCCGCCGGCGGTCGGCGTCGCCCCGGGCTCGGCGAGCCTGGTTCGGCTCAAGCTGAGTGCTCAGCGCAGCTTCTTCCGTCGCAGCGAACGCCAACTCGACTTCGAGATCGAAGCCACCGAGCAGGACCACGCACCGGCGAGCGGACGCGCCACGCTGATCCAGCCACCGACGATCCCGGCCGGATCCCTGCTCAAGGCCCTCGCGGCGTTGGCGGTCCTGCTGGCGGTGATCGCGTCCTGGTTCGCCGTCGTGAAGCCGGCGATCGACGACGCCGCCACCGACGCGGTCGACGAGCGGATCCTCGAAATCGCCGCCGTCGACGAGAGCGAGAACGGTACGGGTGGCAGCGACGACGCAACGGCCGCCACCACGCCGATCGCAGCGCCGGCCACGGTCCCCGAGACGCCCGAGGTGATCGTCGAAGCCGACCCGGGCGATCCCGTGTCGTACCGCATCGCCGTCGACGTCGGCATCAATCAGGACCGGAGCGATTCGATCTCCATCCCGCCCGACTCCCGGTATCTGCTCACCGACGTCGTGTTCCAGAACACGAACGGTGACATCGGCACCGCACAGCTCCTCCGCAACGGCGACGTGCTGTACGAGATCGATCTGGGCGCGATGAACTCGGCCAACGAGTTCCAGCCCCGAGTCACACCGATCCCGTTCGAGCCGAACGACAACCTGGTCCTCGCCGTCAGCTGCCTCGCGGCGGGGAAGACGAGCGGCACGGGATGCGAGATCGCCGTGCTCCTGGGTGGCCGGATCGTGCCCGTCGAACGCTGAGCCGTCGAATCACGCCGCAATTGCCACGGGCGGCCGTCAGAACCCGAAGCCGGGCACCGCTGGATTGATCCGCGACTCGGAACCGAGCACGTCGATCGTCACGTTCGCGACCGCTCCGTCGCTCGCGGTGGCGACCAGACGTCGTTCACCGATCCGGAGACGGGCCGGAAGCGTCACGATCGCCAGGAAGCTGCCCTCCGCGTTCGACGTCACCGTGGCGAACGGCTCGGTGCCGTCGTCGAACCCGATCGCGACCACGGCGTCGGGCGGGAAGCCGGCACCACCGAGTCCGAGCGTCTGGCCGGGTCGGGCCGGTTCGTCGGTCGTCTGGGCGGTCGTCTCGAAGGTGGGGCTGTAGCGGGCGAAGCCACCGAGCACCGCCGACGTGTACTGGCCCGAGGGCGTGGACACGATCAGCAGTGCACTGCGGTAGCCGACGCCCTTGGGATGGAACTCGACCTCGATCGTGCAGCTCGCATTCGGGTTCAACGCCCGGTTCGTGCAGCTCTGCCCGCGGATCTCGAAGTCGTCGGGGTGGGCACCGTCGAGCACGATGCGGCCGACCGAGGTCGGGAGGAACCCGATGTTGTCGATGTCGATCGCCACCCGGCCGCCGATCTCGCCGACGATCGCGGTCTCGAGATCGACACCGCCGGGATCGGCCAGCAGCGTCGGCTCACCGGCGGCACCGCGGATCGTTGCCGACACCGAGGGCGCTCCGGCACCTTGGCCCGCCACCGTGAGCGTGCCCTCGTAGCCCCGCGGTTCGGTCGGGTTGAACGTGAGGTTGACCGAGCACGACGTTCCCGCGGCGACCATCACACCGCGCACGCAGGTGCCCCCGGTGATCTTGAAGTTCGACGAGACCACGACGTCGGTGGGCTCGAACGCGCCGGGCCCCGAGTTGAGCACCTTGGCGTAGAGCTCGGTGCTCTCGAAACCGAGCAGCACCGTGCCGAAGTCGAGCGAGGCGAGCGACAGCTGGGGTGTGGCCGTCGACGGCGACGACCTTGCGGGTACCGGCCGTGGTGACGTCGCGCACGCCGTCGATCACGTCGCCGGCCATCGTGTCGAACACGATCACCTGGCCGGTCTTCGACAGCGCGGGACGGCCGTGTGCACCGGGCACGCCGGTGGCATCGGCTCCGTCGAGCACACGGCGGAGCTGGCCGAGCTGGTACTCGGCGACGATGAGGTCACCGTCATCGGCGCCACCGCCGCCGGCCCGACGACTCGGCAGCAGGTTCGTGGCGTCGGTGACGAACGCGATCTGGCTGCCGTCGGCGTTGACCGCCGGTGCCCAGGACGACGCGTTCCCCGCACGCGGGACGCCGACCGTGACGACGCCGGCGTCGATCGCCGACACCATCGCCAGCGGGTCGCTCTTGGGCGGCTCGTCGAAGATGCCGTTGCCGTCGGTGTCGCGGTCGAATCGATACACCTGCGAGGCACAGGTCGGCACGCACTTCGGGAAGCGCCGCCGACACGAGCATGCGGTCGCGCGACGTGAACACGATGACCCGACCGTCTTCGGACATCGCCGGCGATGTTGCGCCGGCGGCGCGACGGCACGCCGTCGCGACCCGAGACGAGTCGCACGGCACGCCGCTGATCGGACGCGAACCGGTCCCACACGTAGACCTGGGTGGCCGCGTACTCGCCCGGGACCGGACCGTCGGCCCAACCCGGCAACGCCTCGGACGCCGTGGCGTCGGCCACGAACGCCAGGTGCCGACCGTTCTGCGACAGCACCGGCTGCCGGAATCCACGGTAGAGGTAGGCCCGGTTCGGCGCCTCGGCCGGTGTTCCGGCGACCGTCGGTCTCGCGGCCGGGCGCACTCACCGGCACGGTGATGTCGACGATCGTGATCGTGCCGACACCGTCGGGCGATCCGGGCACCTGGTGCACGTAGGCGATCTGAGAACCCGAGCCGGTCAACGCCGGGGCGGAGTCGGTGAACACGTTGTCGATCGCCGTGCCGCTGCGCTGGGAGAGCGAGATCAGTTCCCAGCCGTTCGGTGGCCCGCCGCACTCGGGCACCAGAAGCCGGTAGACGTCCCAGCGCTCGTCACGGTCGTCGTCGCGGAACAGATCGAAGGGGATCTCGGTGATGACCGCCACGACGCAGCCGTCGGCCGAGATGACGGGGCGGATCGTGTCGCCGGCTCGAGCGGACGTTCGGCACGGGCGTGAGCTCGATCGTGGTGTCGGACTCGAGGTCGGTCCGGAACACCGACGTGCGCTCGCCCACCTTGCCGGTGAACACGACCCAGCGGCCGTCCTCGCTGAGCGAGGGATCACCGGCGTCGGCGACGGATGCCGACGCCTGACGAACGAGACCGTCGGCGAGCACCGAGCGCGCCGGGACGACCGCGGCCAGACAGGACCGCGGCGGCGGCCATCAACGCGACGGCACGTGGGCGGCGTGTCGACGTGATTCGTCCCATGATCTCCTCTGGCGTGGTCGCAGGCATTCTACGGCGCCGTCGTGAATGCTGTCAGCACCACGTCGACCAGACCCTCGACATGATGATCGGCAGCGACGTGGGTCACCTTGAGGCCACGGCGCTCCGCCGCCGCCGCGGTCTGCGGCCCGATCGCGGCGACCACGGGCGGCGCGACCGTGCCGAAGGCGTCGGCCCAGGCGTCGGCCGCCGACCCACTCGCCAGGATCAGGGCGTCCGCGTCGATGGCCGCCGCACGTTCGGGCTCGGACGGAGCACGCAGCACCGTGCGGTACGCCGTGACGACCTCGACCTCGAACCCGGCGGCTGTCAACCCGGCGGCGAGCGTCGCGTCGGCTCGATCGGCCTGGGCGACGAGCACACGACCCGAACCACCCGACATCGACCCCACCAGATCGGCCGCGGTCTGGCGCTCGGGCACCACGTCGACCTCGCGCCCTGTCGCCGACGCGAGCGCCGACGCCGTTCGCGATCCCACCGCCGCCAGCCGGATTGCGGGATGCCCCGCCACGGAGTTGGCGATCCGCGTCGCGCCGTGCCGCGACGTGACGACCACCCAGTCGAACTCGTGGACCCGAGCGAGGGCTCGCGCGAGCGACGTCCCGCCGTCGAGCGGATCCTCGATCCGAATGAGTGGGACGTGGATGACGTCGGCGCCCAACCCCGCGAGCGACGAGTCGAGACGGCCGGGACGGTCACGTGTCGTGACGATTCGCCGGCCGGACAGGGGACGCGCGGGCATGTCAGTCGCCGACGACGTGCTCGTGTGCGGCACGAGCGGCATCACGCGCGACCTCGATGTCGGCGCCGAGGTCGCCGTCGCTCAGTTCGATCGTGTCGGACACGGTGACGCCGGTGTCGAAGTTCGCGAGGAACGTGAACAACCGCCCGCCGTCGACGTGGGCGCCGATCGGGAGCGAGCAGCCGGACCCGAGTTCGGCCAGGAACGCTCGCTCCACGAGCACCTCGTGCCGGGTCGGGGCGTGATCGATCGCCGCCAGGCCCTCGACGAACGTGTGGTCGCCGTCGCGGCACTCGACCGCCACACACCCCTGGCCGACCGCCGGCACGAACTCGGCCGGATCGAGTACGTCGGCGATGCGGTCGGTGAGATCGAGCACCTCGAGCGCGGCCACGGCCATGACGATCGCACCCCCGTCGGGCAGTCTGTCGAGCCGGGTGGCGATGTTGCCGCGGAGTTCGACGAACTCGAGATCCGGACGGGCACGTGCGAGCTGAGCCCGGCGGCGCACCGAACCGGTCGCGATCGTGGAACCGGTGGGCAACTCGATGAGGGAGCGGCCGACGAGTGCGTCCGCCGGGCTCCGCCGCTGTGTGAACGCCCCGATCACCAGGCCGGCAGTCGGGGTGGTCGGCAGGTCCTTGGCGGAGTGCACGGCGAGGTCGGCGCGGCCGTCGAGCACCGCTTGTTGGACCTCCTTCACGAACACACCCTGACCACCGATCGAGTGGAGCGGAACGTTCGCTGACTGCGTTCGGTCGCCGGCGGTGTCGACGACGACCAATTCACATCGCCGGCCCGCCTGTTCGAGTTGCTCGGCGACGATCCGCGACTGGGTCAGTGCTTGTTGGCTCCCCCGCGTGGCGATCCGGATCACGAGCGACTCAGCCGAGATCGAACAGATCGGCGACCGCCGCCGCGTTCCGTTCGCCCTGCGGCGTGCCCGCCTGCGTGCGCAGCCGCACCGACGGCTCGTGCAACAACTTGGCCACCAGTCCGCGGGTGATCGCGTCGATCATCTCGCGCTGGTCGTCGTCGAGCTGACCGATCCGGGTCGCGTGACGGGAGAGCTCGGCGGCCCGCAGCTCCTCGGCGCGCCGGCGCAGCGACGAGACCAGCGGCGCCGCCTGCAGCGCTGCCGCCTCGAGACCGAACCGCTCGACCTCCTCGGCGACGATCACGGCGACCCGGTCGACCTCCGCGAAGCGCTCGGATCTGCCGCGCTCGGCCCAGGTGATCAGGTCTTCGAGATCGAGCACGCTCACGTGGGGAAGTTCGGCGATCTCCGGTGCGACGTCGCGAGGCACCGCGATGTCGACGAACAGCAGGGGACGGCCCGCCCGGTCGAGCTCACGCACGACGTCGGCCGTGACCACGGGTTCGCCGGCACCGGTCGACGTGAGCACCACGTCGGAGGCCTCGAGCGCCTCACGGAGCCGATCCATGCCCAACGCGCGGCCGTTGACACGGTCGGCCAGGGCCTGGCCCCGTTCGGGCGAGCGGTTGACGACCATCACGTCGTCGACACCGGCGCCGTGGAGTGCGACGGCGATCCCTTCGCCCATCGAACCCGCGCCCACCAACGCCACCCGCCGTCCGGCCATGCTGCCGTGGTGATCGACGGCCATCTCGACGGCCGCATGGCTCACCGACGCGGTGCCGCGCGCGATTCCGGTCTCGGTGCGGGCCCGCTTGCCGACGCCGACGGCGTGGCGGAACAGCAGGTTGAGTGTGGAGCGGGCGCCGCCCTCGCGCTGCGCGACCTGCCAGGCCTGACGCAGCTGGCCCAGGATCTCCGACTCGCCGATGACGGCCGAGTCGAGACCGGCCGCGACCTCGAAGAGATGGGCGACGGCCCCGTCGTCGTGTTCGGAGTACAGATGCGGGTGCAGGTCGTCGGGCGCGATGTCACCCAGATCGCAGAGGAAGTCGAGGATGTCGGCGTACGCGCCGTGGAACCGCTCGGCGACCGCGTAGATCTCGGTGCGGTTGCAGGTGCTCAGCACGACGACTTCTCGAACGTTGTCGAGCCGTACGAGCCCGTCGACGGCCTTGGGGACGTCGGTCGGAGCGATCGTGACCCGCTCGAGGACGCTCAGTGGCCCACTGCGATGATTGACTCCGATGACGAGGATCGACATGGCACTGCCAGCCTAGGCGTTCGCACCACGTTGACGGTCGGCCGGAAGGGCGTGAACCTGGCCACCGTCGCCCGCGCGAGCGACGCCGTTGCTCTTGCGCTGCTCGTGATAGCTGAGGATCTGGAGTTCGACGGCCAGGTCGACCTTGCGGACCGAGATCGTCGAGGGCACCGAGAGCACCATCGGGGCGAAGTTCAAGATGCTCGTGACACCAGCTGCGATCAGCCGATCGGCAGCGTCCTGGGCCGCGCCGGCCGGCGTCGCCACGACGCCGATGCGAATCCCGCCACGGGCGACGATGTCGGGCAACTCGTCGAGCGGACGGACCGTGGTGTCGGCAACGACGGTGCCGACCTTGCCGGGATCGATGTCGACGATGCCGGCGACGGGGAAACCCCGCCCGTTGAACCCGCCGTACCCGGCGAGCGCCTGACCGAGGTTGCCGGCGCCGACGATCACGACGGGCCACTCGTGGTCGAGGCCGAGTTCACGCCGGATCTGGAAGACGAGGTACTCCACCTCGTAGCCGACACCGCGTGTCCCGTAGCTGCCGAGGTAGCTCAGGTCCTTGCGCACCTTGGCCGCGTTGACACCGGCGAGTTCGGCGAGGCCCTCCGACGACACGCTCTCGACACCCCCGTCGGATTGCTCGATCAGGATCTGCAGGTACACGGGGAGCCGGGCGACCGTGGCCTCGGGAATCCTTCGTCGAGTTCGATGGGGGGACATCGAACGACAGCCTAGGCGCCTTGTGCACGATTTCACAAAGCTGCGGCCGGCCGGGTCGAGGGTGCCGGCGGGAACGGCGCGCGTGTGTGTCAGGTCGGCAGCGACGACACGCCCGGGCCGGTGAGCACCTCGCTCATGTCGCGGCCGTTGATGGCGAGCAGGATCGCGTCGGCCGGACCCGAGACCACGTCGCCGCTCCCCCAGGACCAGTCGATGTCGGTGGCCTCGAGACGGAGGCCGTCGATGTCGTCCGGATCCACCAGCAGCTTGCGCTTCTTGTTCGCCGTGCAGAAGTCGAGCGCTTCGCGCAACATCGCCTCGGTGGGTGCGCCGTCGAGACCGAGCGGGATCCGGACGTCCTGCGTGTGCACGACGGCGTCCGCCGTGGTCAGCTCCCGCGGGAACGACTTGATCGCCGCCGGCTTGCCGGCCTGATCGCGGATCGTCGCGGTGACCGCCGAGATCGGGCCCTGGGAGTACTTGCGTGCGTTGGCATCCCAGGCGCGATCGACGTTGAACCCCGCCTTGAGCATGCTGAACATCATCGTCGGCATCGACATCTC
The DNA here is from genome assembly GCA_963827775.1 of uncultured Acidimicrobiaceae bacterium. Lineage (GTDB taxonomy): Bacteria > Actinomycetota > Acidimicrobiia > Acidimicrobiales > Ilumatobacteraceae > Ilumatobacter. Next base: position 432,859 of record CAWHCI010000005.1, read on the forward strand.
GATGAAGCTGGCCACATGACCGGCGACCTCACGAGGCGTCCAGCCGGCGCACAGTGTTTCCGCCCCGAGTTGTTCCTCGGTCAATCCGTCGATCATGTCGGCGAAGCTGCGTCGCGCCTCGGCCGCGGTGTCGGTGTCGGTGTCGTCGCTCATCGTCAGGTCCCCTCTCGTCGCGGACGCGCCCAGGCGGTCACGTCCCCACCATCATCGCGAACATCATCGCGCCCGCATTCGGTTGTTGCGCGCCTGGTGCTCGACCTCGGCGAGTCCGAGCGCCTCGAGCACCGGCGGCACGTAGTTGCCGAACCTGCCCCGAAGCCCCTTCTTCAAGCCGTACCATCCGCCCACGGGGTTGTCGTCCGCACGCGCCCACGCCTCGACGGTGTCGTCGGCGACGGGCTTGCCCTCGTCGGCGTTGCCCAGCAGCATCCAGTCGCCACGTGCACGCAGCATCGCGTCCAGATCGTCGATGCAGCGCAGGTGGTACCGCAGCTGTGTGCTCTTCACTTGCACCACCAATGCCGGTGGGTCGGCGTCGAATTCGCGCCACGCCTCGAATTCGCTCCGCCCGGGAGGTGTCGTGAGGATCCACGGGTCGTCGGTGGTGCCGGCACCGTCGACGTTCGGTTGCTGCGCGTCGGTCATATGTGCAGTGTGACAGGGATACCTGCCATCTCATGGCAGGTATCCCGGGTCCATCGCCTACCGTGGGAACATGCGTGCCGGACGTCTCCTCCAGCTCGTGTTGCTGCTTCAACGTCGCGGGCGGATGACGGCGCGTGAGCTCGCCGACGAACTCGAGGTGTCGATCCGAACGATCTTTCGCGATGTCGAGGCACTCAGCGGCTCGGGCGTGCCGGTGTACGCCGTCCGCGGTGCGGCGGGTGGTTTCGAGCTGCTCGACGGGTTCGACCGTGCCGTCCCGGTTCCCGCGCCGACCGGTCTCGATCCGGGACGGGCGGCCCGCGCTCGCGTGCTGATGTCACCGACAGCGAGGCGTCTGGCAGCACTGCTCGGCCGGCCCGAGGGGATCCGCGAACGACCACGCCTCCCGGTTCCCGACGACCGGGCCGGCTGGATCGAAGTGTCGATCCGCTCGACCTCGGTCGACAGCACCGTGCACGACCTGCTGGCCCTCGGGCCCGGGGTCGACGTGCTCAGTCCGATCGAACTCCGTGAGCAGCTGCATCGAGCGGCCGAGGAGATCGCCGCGGCGAATGCCGGGGCACCGCCGATCAGGCGCCGATGATCGTGCCTTCGAGCTCTCGTCGGATCAGCTTCCCCGCAGCATTGCGCGGGAGTTCGTCGACGAACACGACCTTGGTCGGGCACTTGTACCGGGCCAGGTACTCGCGTGCGAAGTCGATGAGGCCGTCCTCGTCGACGTCGTGCCCGTCTGCGGGCACGACGAACGCCTTGACCGCTTCACCATGGTGCGGATGCGGGACCCCGAGCACGCCCACCTCGGCCACCGCCGGGTGACCGGACAGCACCTCTTCGACCTCGGCCGGGAAGACGTTGAACCCCGACACGATGACGAGGTCCTTCGCACGGTCGATGAGATAGAGGAACCCGTCGCCGTCGACCATGCCGATGTCGCCCGTGCGCAACCACCCGTCGACCAGCACGCGCGCGGTGGCCTCGGGTTCGTCGAAGTAGCCGTGGAACACGTTGTCACCGCGCACCCAGATCTCACCGGCATCGCCGACCGGGACGTCCTCGCCGTCATCGCCGACGAGTCGCATCTCCTGACCGACCAGGAGTCGGCCGACCGACCCCGGCCGATGTTCGAGACCGGCCGAACTGGTGACGACCGGCGCCGCCTCGGTGAGCCCGTAGCCCTCGTGGACCGAGAGGCCGAATCGCTCGAGCACACGGTCGTACACGGCGTTCGGCAACCGGGCGGCTCCCGACAGCGCCAGGCGGACCGACGCGAAGGAGTCGTCGGGCAGTTCGTCGAAGTGACTGAACGCGACCCACATCGGCGGAGCACCGGGGACGACCGTGACGCCGCGCTGCAGAATCGACTGCACCGCTGTCGCCGGGTCGAATCGCTGGACGAGCAGCACGGTGGCGCCGATGGTGAAGCTGACGCCCAGGACGACGTTGAGCCCGAAGATGTGGAACAGCGGCAGCACCCCGTAGACGATGTCGCCCTCTTTCGTGTGGTCGCGGGCGGTCAGGTCCTGCTCGATGTTGCAGATCAGGTTGCCATGACTGAGCATCGCGGCTCGAGGCGACCCGGCCGTGCCACTCGTGAACATCATGACGGCGATGTGGTCGGCATCGACGTCGACCACGGGCGACGGATCGGACTCGAGCAGCGCCTGGAGCGCGACCTCGCCGTCGCCGGCATCACCCTCGGCCCGGATCACACACGTCAGCGACGGCACGGCGGCACGGTCGATGTGACTCCACGGAGCGGCCGCCGACGGCCCGACGACCGCTGCCACCGGCCGCACGACGGTGAGCTCACGCTCGATCTCGGGAGCCGGGCTGGCAGGATTCAGGGGCACGGCGACGGCGCCGAGGCCGGCCGCCGCGAGATACGCCACCACGAAGTAGCGGTTGTTGCCGCACAGGATCGCGACCCGATCACCCGGTGCGACGCCCTGCGCCACGAGCCCACCCCGCAGCCGATCGGCCTGATCGCGGAACTGACCGTAGGTCGTCTCACCGTTCCGGGAGATGAGTGCGACCCGATCGGCCGGGTGCGGCTCGATCATTCGTGCGATGTTCATCTGCCCGTCGGAGTCCACGGTGAGCATGGTACCCGTCGGCCCCGCTCAGAGACGGACGAGCGAGATGACACCTGCCACCAGGATGGCCGCGAGGAGCAGACCGAGCGTGAGCGTCGTGGCGGGCCGCATGGGGTGGAGACTACCGCCGACCCGTCACCGTCGCCCGAAGGCGACCGGGGTCTCGACCGCCGCCTCGTCGTCACCGAGGTCGACGAGCACGACCTGGTCGTTGGCGACGAGCCCGAGCTCGTCCGCGGCGGAACGCTGGTCCATCGCCACGGCGAGCATCCCGTACGAGTCGAGCACGAGCCCGACCGCGCCGCCGGCGAGCTCGGCGAAGTTCGACGCACGACGTGCGCGGCGCACGGTGGTGCCCGTCGGGTCGGTCGGGGACCCGAAGCGGAGCTGGAGCTGCCGGCCCCAGGCGGCTGGCAGGTCGTCGGGTCCGACGTTGAGCTGGGCGTTGCCGAATCGATCGACCCAGAGCACCTCGGTGACGAGCTCGTCGCCGTCGACCCGCGGCAGCGGCACGGTGCCCGGCAGGAGGAGCACCGGGTCGATCTCGGGGCCGAGCTCCGCGAGATCGACGCCGTTGCACACGTGCGCCGCCGCCGGACCGAACACGTCGCGGCCGGCGAAGGTGGCCCCGGCGGCCCGGAGCTGGTACTCGACGTTGGTGAGCTCGAACGCCCGCTCGGCGCCACCGGCCATCGCCACGGCGGGGGCCAGCAGGCCGTTGTCGGGGCCGATGATCACACCGGCGCCGTCCGCGACCTCGATCGCCACCGCTCGCCGGTCGGTACCGACGCCCGGGTCGACCACCCCGAGCACGACCCCGGACGGCACGTAGCCGATGCAGCGGGCGAGCGCGAGCGAACCGGCGCGGACGTCGAACGGTGCGACGTCGTGGGTGAGGTCGACCACCGTGACGTGCGTGGCGATGTCGCGGATGACCGACTTGACGACGCCCACGAACTCGTCGGAGGTGCCGTAGTCGGTCAGGAACGACACGGTGTCGAAACGGATCACCGGATCGACGCTACCGACCGACGTCCCGATCACCGTGGCCGGCAGCATCACCGACCACCGTGAGTGTCAGCGGTGTCGACGAGTCCGATGACGATGACAGGATGATCACACCGTCATGAAGCCGGGCAGCATCGGTCGCATCGGGTTCGCGATCGCATCATGATGACGACGTCCTCTCGGGAGCATGGCCTCGGGAGACGCCGCCGGGAATTGTGAGGGCCGGTGCCAACCCCCCGATGGCACCGGCCCTGCGGCGCAAGCGGCTCTCGCCGATGCGCTCACCAAATGTCACTGTAGGTCACCCAGAGTGCCGAGAAAAGTGCCAGCTCGAAATTGTCCGCGCGGCTCACGAGGAGCCGAGCTCGCGGCTGCGCTCCGTCGCAGCCTGCACGGCACCGATCACGGCGGCCCGAACCGCACGATCCTCGAGCACGCGGACACCTGCTGCGGTGGTGCCGCCCGGGGAGGTCACCATGGCGCGGAGACCGGCCGGATCACCTCGCTCGGCCAGCAACGCCGACGAGCCGACGAACAACTGCGCGACCATCCGCTCCACGATCGGCCGCGGCAGCCCCGCGAGCACTCCGGCGTCCATCAGCGCCTCGGCGACCAGGAACACGTAGGCGGGACCCGACCCGGTCAGCCCGGTCACCGCGTCGAGTTGCGACTCGTCGACCCGGACCACCAGCCCGACGCCGCGCAGCACGTTCTCGGCCCAGTCGAGATCGACGTCCTTCGTTCCGGGCGCGCCCGACAGGGCCGACACTCCCTGGCCCACGAGGGCAGGTGTGTTCGGCATCGTTCGCAGCACCGCGACATCGGCGCCGACGGCATCGACGATCGACGCCGTCGTCACGCCTGCCGCGACCGACAGCACGCGACGGGCACCGGCGGACGCGGCGGCCGCCGCGACGGCGGGGATGTCAGGAGGCTTGACGGCCAGCACCGCCGAACCGCAGGGCGGAATCGAGTCGGTGATCGTGACCCCGTCGAACCGCTCGACGAGCTCATCGCGACGCGATTCGAGGGGTTCGACCACGGCGAGGTGCCCGGGCTCGACCACCCCGGCATCGAGCAGCCCACTGAGCAGTGCGGCACCCATGTTGCCGCCACCGACGATCACGAGTTCGAACGACATGCCCGAACGCTAACGCTCGGTCGACGTCGCGCCCGAGAGCGCTCGGGTCGGGACCGTGGGAAGTGCGATGTCCGGGTGGCGCGGAGTTTCCGACTTCCCCGATTCGCCACCCGGACATGCGGAGTGGAGGGACCGGCACCGGCGGATCGGGAAAGGAGCCGGTGTCGCGCCCGCTCGCTCAGCCGTCGAAGCGGCTCGCGAAGGCCAGCCGCAACAGTGGCCGGAACGTCGCCTCGACGGTGGTGTACAGCGTGCCGAGCACCCGGTCGAGCTCGTCGGACGTCACCGCCGAATCGGGGATCTCACCGCGCAGGTAGAGCGCGTCCTCGGCGCCGACCGAGAAGTGAGCGCCGACGAGTTGGTCGTTGCGGCGCAGCATCATCTCCATCACCGCCGCCTGGTTCGCCTCGGGTGCCGGCATCACGTAGGTCTCGTAGCGGAGTGTGCGCTGGCCGAGGGTGAGCCACACGGTCGTGAAGTCCTTCTCGTCGCCGACCATCCGCACGTACCAGCGCGGTTCGCCCAGCGATGTGTCGTCGCTCGTGCCGCGGTCGACGGCAGCGATCAGCGGGTTGTCCGCCGAGAACTCGTCGAGCCACGCGTCGATGCGGACCCGGAGATCGTCGAGCCGTCGCCCGTCGTGCAGATCGGTCATGTCGGCGGCCGGTCAGTGCCCGAGCACCAGCCGACGGGCCCGGAGATCGGTGTACAGCCGACGCAGGCGCGCCGCTGCGAAACCCCACGTGTAGCGTCGGGCGCGCTCGGCCGCGGCGGCCGACATGGCGGCGGCGAGCCCGGGTTCTTCGAGGATCTGTCCGAGCGCCTTCGCGAAGTGCAGCGGATCGCGATCGGGCACGAGGAACCCCGTTTCGCCGTGATCGACCAGCGACAGCAGCCCGCCGACCGCGCTCGGCGACGACCGGAACCCCACACGCCGCCGCCTCGAGCGCGACGAGACCGAAGCTCTCGCTGCGACTCGGCACGATCACGACGTCGGCCGACCGGTAGTAGGTCGACAGGATGTGGTGGGGTTGCGGCGGCACGAACCGGACCTGGTCGTGCAGGCCGAGCTCGTCGACGAGGTGGTGCGCCCTCTCGACCTCGACGTCGCCGTCGGAACCACTGGCACCGCCGACGATGAGCAGCAGCGCATCGCGACGGCCGAGCGCATGGAGGGCACGGATCGCGACGTCGGGGCCCTTGAGCGGCTGGATGCGCCCGACGAACAGGATGACCGGCGCGTCGGTCGGCAGGTCGAGTGCAACTCGCGCTCCGCCCTGATCACCCGGCGCGAAGAACGCGTGCTCGACACCCGGCGCGATGATCTCGATCTCGCCCTGGGGATCGCCGTAGAGGCGCCGGAACTGCTCCTCTTCCTCGACGCAGCTCACGCAGATCGCGTCGGCGCAGTTGATCAACTCGGCCTCGGCCCGATCGCGCCAACCTGGCTCGGCATCGCCGCCCTCGGCCTTCACCCGCGCGAGCGTGTGGAACGTCGACACGAACGGGATGTCGAGCTCGTGCTTGATGCGGTGGGCGACGAGCCCGCTCAACCAGTAGTTGGCGTGCACGACGTCGGCGCCACCGTGCTCGGTGAGATCCTCGAGCACACGATCGGTGAACTCGTCGACGATCTCGGGCAGTGCCTCCTTGGGCAGGTGGTGCGGACCGGCCTCGATGTAGACCACCCGGTGATTGGGCTCGACCCACACCTCCGACGGCAGCCCGTCGCGGTCGGCCCGGGTGTAGGTGGTGCACTCGAGACCGGCCTGCGACAACGACGACACCACTTCGCGCACGTACACGTTCATGCCGCCGCTGTCGCCCGAACCGGGCTGGAGCAGCGGAGACGTGTGCAGGGAAATGACGGCAACTCGACGCATCAGAGGTTCAAACGCTATCGATCCGGTCAACATTCCCGCTCACCGGAACCGTGCCGGCCCCTGCCGGTCGGGACGGCGGCGGGCGACGCCGGTCGCTACTGGGCCAGAAAGCTCTCGTACACGTTCAGCAACGCCATCTTCTGCTCGTCGGTGAGGTCGGGATCGTGCTCGATCGCCTCGGACACGGTGCTCACCGACCGTTCCTCGTCGGGCAGGATTCCGGCGCGCACGTAGAGCGATTCGACGCTGATCCGCAGGGCGTTCGCCACCTGCTGGAGGATGTCGGCGGACGGATTGCGCAGCCCCCGTTCGACCTGTGACAGATACGGGTTCGACACGTCGGCGAGCTCGGCGAGCTTGCGGATCGACATCTCGGCCCGCTCCCGCTGACTCCGGATGAACGCGCCGACGTCGAGCGGGTCGACCGGCTCGCGGACACGGTCGTCCGCACGGTCGTCCGCCCCGTCGTCCGAACGGTCATCGGTCACGGTCAGCCGCCGAGCAGACCGTCGACCGAGGCCTCGCCCTCGCGGTACCGGCGGACGAGTTCGGCACTCAGCGCATCGAGTCGTTCGTATCGTTCGCGGCGATCGTCGGACACCTGACGCTCGAACGCGGTCAACTGATCGTCGAGGCTCTGGAGCTCGCTGGGCATCAGGTCCTCGAGGCGACTGAACCCGTACTCGGCACAGACCGAGTCGAGCCGATCGGACAACTCGTGGTCGTCGAGGTTCTCGACCGGGCGCGGCGGCCGGGGCGGGCCACCCGTGAGATGACTCGACAGCACGACCCGAAGCTCGCTCGGCAGGTCCTCGTGGGACTCGCCACGCTCGCGCCGATGCGATTCGGCGCGCACGAGGTCGAGGCGCGCCTGCGCGACCCGACGGACGTACGAAACGACGTCGTCCTCGCTCTGCAGCTCGTTTCGGAGCGTGCGGAGTTCGTCGAGCGACAACGTCTGGGGGTCGACTGCGTTCACGATCATCCTCCTGATACCGGCGGCAGGACCGCCAGTTCGTCGGTGGCACCAATGGTGTCTTCTGCCTCGGCGGGTTCGCCGTTCACCCAGATCCTGCAGGTTCCGAGCACGGCCTCGAACGTCGCTCCGTAGCGGGTGCGGGCGCTCGCGAGCACGTCGGCGACCGTGTCGCCGGGTACTTCATCACGGCCCGTGCCGGCGGCATCACGCGCTGCGGCGAAGAGACGGAGCTGTGCCATTCGGCCCAGCGTAGTGTCACGGGTACCCTCCGTCGGGATGATCCCGCCGAACGTGCCCATCTTGCTGGTCCGACACGGACAGTCCGAGTGGAATGCGGCGCGCCGATGGCAGGGTCTGGCCGACTCGCCGCTCACCGAACTGGGCCGCGGCCAGGCCGCAACGTGCGCCGAGGTGTTGCGTTCGCTCGACCATCGCTGGTCGGCGGTCCGGTCGAGCCCGCTGCGACGAGCAGCGAGCACGGGAGAGATCATCGCCGCACGACTCGGACTCGCTCCGATCGAGGTCGACGAGCGGCTGCGGGAGGCCGATGCGGGCGAGTGGCAGGGCATGACCCCCGACGAGATCGAGCAGGCGTATCCGGGCTTCCTGGCCGACCACCGGCGGCCGCCGACGTTCGAGACGTTCGACAGTGTCGTGCATCGGGTGGTGGCCGCGCTCGGCGACATCGCATCGGCCGCCGACCCGACGGACGGCGCGCTGATCGTCACAACGCACTCGGGTGTGATCCGGTCGATCGTCCGTCGCCTCGGCGTGCACGACGAACGGGTACCGAACCTGGGTGGCGTGTGGATCCGCGTGGCCGGTCGGTCAGTCATCGACGCCTCCCCCGGCACCGGTCTCGGCATCGATCTCGGCATCGACCTGGGTGACCGGTTCGATCCCGCCGGGGTCGTCCGAACCGGCGTCGACGCCCCCGGGGAGGATCCCGGCGACGAGGCCGATCAACCCGACGCACACTGCGGCTCCGAGCGCTGACTGGCGCGCCGTCCGCTCTTCGAGCCGGCGGGCGACCGTGTGCGAATTGCCGAGCTCGGGCGTCGGAATCGTCCGCAGTGCGTACAGCCCGCCGAGTACCACCAGGCCCGCCCAGGTCATCGCGACGAGGCGTTCGTCGTCGCCCATCGCCGGCAGACCGTGGGTCCATCGGTCGCTCATGCCGCGCAGCCCGATCGCGAGGTTGAGCACCACGATCGTCGCGACCGTGCCGACCCAACGCCGGGGAGCGACGTCGTCGCGATCGTTCGGCGCGATCACCTCGCCGAGCGAGGCGAACGACCAACGGGTGCGGTCCCCGAGACGGATCCCGCGTCCCGAGGCCACGACATGGGTCACGGCCAGCGCCATCGAGCCCGCGGCGATCGCTCCGATCGCCCACCACGGCGGGAGCGGGGACGGGGCCACGCCGAGCAGCAGTCCGATCGACAGCACCGCCACCAGGGCGATGCGCCGGGGACCGTCGACCATCACCCCGACCATCGCACGGTCGGCGGGACCGCCGACCGTACGAGAGGTCAATCGTTCGGTCGCGGCGCGGAGATCGTGTTGCAGGTCGGTCGCTCGGGTCCGTCCCACCCGATCGGCGACGGTCGCCGCGTACCGGTACGTGTCGTCGGCCCGCTCGAGAGTGCGATGTGTCGACGAGCAGATCAGCCCCAGTGCCACCAGCAGACCGCCGGTCCAGCCCGACAGCTCGATCAACAGCACGAGGATCGGGACGGGATGGAGCTGCAGGTTCACCACCCGCCACCCGAACCAGACCAGGGCGAGCACCAGGGCACTTCCGAGCAGCACGATCGCCGCGCGACGACGCGACGGACCGATCGGACCATTCCTCGTTCGCTCGATTGTGGTCGACCGTGTGGCCATCGGGCCGTCCTGTGCTCGTTCTCCGGGCGCGCGACGAAGATTCGTCGCCTTACTCCGCCTATCGGCCGCGATCGCTCCGGCTTGAGGCCGGTCCGACCGGGTACCGAGCGGGCCGCGCCGAAAGCACCGGTGGCCGCCGATAGCCTCGCTCAGTCGTGGGCACAGAGAAGCGTGAACGTCAGAAGGCCAACCGCCAACAGCGGCTGGAGGAAGAGGCCAGGGCCGAGCGGGCCGGGGCCGTCAAGCGCAACGCACTGCGCTGGGGCGCGGCCGGCGTCGCCGCGCTCGGTGCGGTCGTGCTGATCGCTTGGGTCGGTGGCGCGTTCGGAGGTGGCGACGACGAGGAATCGGTCGAGAGCGAGATCACACTGCCACCGATCGACACGACGCCGGTCGAGACGTTGCCGAAGCCCGACGTCGAGATCCCCGACACATTGCCGGAGGACCTCGTCGTCACGGTGCTGCAGCCCGGCGAGGGCCCCGAGGCCCAGGTCGGCGACACCGTCACCGTCAACTACGTCGGCGTGCGCTCCGAGGACGGCGTCGAGTTCGACAACAGCTACGAGCGTGGCCAGCCCTTCCCGGTGGTGCTCGGCACCGGCAGTGTGATCCAGGGGTGGGACGACGGGCTCGTCGGTGCCCAGGCCGGCGCCCGCATCCAACTCGACATCCCGTCCGACCTCGCCTACGGCGACCAGGCGCGCAGCGATGTGATCCAGGGCCGACGAGGCGCTGACCTTCGTGATCGACGTCGTCTCGGTCACCCCGGCCGAGAACAGCTGACGCCGATGTCGAACTCGAACTCCTCGATCCGCCGGGCGTCGATCTCGCTCGCCGCGGCGGCGCTCGTGCTCGCCGCATGCGGGGGCGACGACGACACCGAATCCGCCGGCGACACCACCGCCGTCGTGGACGACGCGGCCGCAGGCGGCGACGCTGCGACCGACGGAGCCGCCGCCACGACGCCGACCTCGACGCCGACCTCGACGCCGGCCACGAACGTCGCGGACACCGAGCCCGCCGGCGACACCACCGGCAAGCCCGAGGTCGGTCATCCCCGCCGAGCCGCCGACCGAACTCGTCGTCACCGAACTGATCCCCGGCAGCGGCCCGATGGCCGACGTCGGCGACACCGTCACCGTCAACTACGTCGGCGTGCGCAGCGTCGACGGCGTCGAGTTCGACAACAGCTACGACCGCGGCCAGACCTTTCCCCTCGTGCTCGGCACCGGCAGCGTGATCCGGGGATGGGACCAGGGGCTCGTCGGCGCCCAGGCCGGCGCCCGCATCCAGCTCGACATCCCACCCGACCTCGCCTACGGCGACCAGGCTGCCGGCGAGTCATCCGGGCCGGCGAGGCGTCTGACGTTCGTGGTCGACGTCGTGTCGGTCGAGCAACGACCCGAGGTGACCGCACCGCCGATGGCCGACCCGGCCGACTGCCCGGCCACCGACGGTTCCGAACCGCAGCAGCAGGAGTTCGCCGAGATGCAGCCGTTCTGCATCGACGTCACCAAGACGTACACCGCCGAGATCGTCACCAACTTCGGCCCGATCACGGTCGAGCTGCTGCCCGACGCCGCCCCGCAGAACGTCAACAACTTCGTGACGCTGGCCCGGTACAAGTACTTCGACGACACCGAGTGCCACCGGGTGATCACCGACTTCGTCGTGCAGTGCGGCGACCCGCAGGGCGATGGGTACGGCGGGCCGGGCTACACGATCCCCGACGAGCTGCCGCTGCCGGGCGAGTACCGGGCCGGATCGATCGCCATGGCCAACACCGGGCAGCCGAACTCGGCAGGGCAGCCAGTTCTTCATCATCACCGGCCCGAACGGTGCCGGGCTGCCGCCGCAGTACAGCCTGTTCGGGGACGTGATCGGCGGGATCGAGACCGTCGACGTGCTCAACGAGCTCCAGAACCCCGCCGGCGACAACGGCGTCCCACCGCTCGAGACGATCACCATCGAGTCGGTGACGATCACCGAGTCCTGAGCCCCGTCACGGTTGGGTCCGACCCCGGACCGTTGCGCCGGCGACTCAGCGGCCGGTGTGGCCGAACCCACCACCGCGGTCGACACCGTCGAGTTCGTCGACGACGTTCCAGCCGACCTGTTCGACGCGCTGGATGACGAGCTGGGCGATCCGGTCGCCGCGTGAGATCTCGTAGTCGTGGTCGGGGTCGGTGTTGATCAGGATCGCCTTGATCTCGCCGCGGTACGCCGCATCGATCAGGCCGGGCGTGTTGACGACGCTGATCCCGTGCCTGAGTGCCAGGCCCGAACGCGGCATCACCAACCCGCACCATCCGATCGGGATGGCGATCGAGATGCCGGTGGGCATCAGCATCCGACCGCCGCCGCGAGGGATCGTGGCGTCGTGGCGCGCCGACAGGTCGAGCCCGGCGTCGCCCTCGTGCGCGTACGCCGGCAGTGGCAGTTCGGCGTCGAGCCGGACGATGTCGATGTCGACGCTCATGGCCGGCACGCCGTCGGGACGAATCGAGACGTTCGAGCGGGTTCTGATCGGCGATGGACGAGCGGCACGAGGGTCGAGCGTAGGCTGCCCCCGATGAGCGGAACCAGTGGCCGACCTCCGTCCGTCGACACACTCGCCCGCTCGATCGCCGACTCGGGGCTGCCGCACCCGATCCTGGTCGAGATCGCCCGGGCCGCGATCGCCGACGGTGCAACCGACCACGATGCGGTCGCCGCCCGCGCCGAGGCGTACCGCCGCTCGCTGCTCACGCCGGTGGTCAACGCGACCGGCGTGCTGCTGCACACCAACCTCGGCCGGGCACCGCTCGCGCACACGCAGCCGGCGCAGGGCGCAGACCGTCGAGTTCGACCTCGCCACCGGCGAACGGGGTTCGCGCCAGCGCGCCGTCGGCCAGCTCGTTCGCGACGCTCGACCGGCGCCGAGTCGGCGATCGTGGTCAACAACAACGCCGCCGCCGTGCTGCTCGTCGTCGCGGCGCTCGCAGCGGGGCGCGACGTCGCCGTGTCGCGCGGCGAGTCGGTCGAGATCGGCGGCGCGTTCCGGGTGCCCGAGGTGATGGAGCAGTCGGGCGCGCGACTCGTCGACGTCGGCACCACCAACCGCACCCGGCTCGCCGACTACGAGCGGGCGATCGTGCGGCCCGGCAACGACGTCGCGCTGCTGCTGAAGGTGCACCCGAGCAACTACCGCGTCGAGGGCTTCGTCGAGGAGACCTCGGTGGCCGAGCTGGCCACGCTCGATCGCCCGGTCGTCGCCGACATCGGCAGCGGGCTGCTCGACTCGACCGTGCCGTGGCTCAAGGGTGCGCCACCGGCGTGGCTGGCCGGCGAACCGGCCGCGGTGCAGACGCTCGCCGACGGCGCCGACCTCGTGACGTTCAGCGGCGACAAGCTGCTCGGCGGCCCGCAGGCCGGCATCATCGCCGGCCGCGCCGACCTGGTCGCAGCAGTGCGCCCGGCACCCGCTCGCCCGGGCGCTGCGGTGCGGCGGTCTCGTGCTCGCGGCGCTGCAGGACGTCGCGCTGGCCTATCTCGACAAGCGGGCGGCGACCGACATCGCGTTCTGGCGGATGGTCGACCAGCCGGTCGACGCGCTCCGCGCACGAGCCGAGCGCGATCGTCGCCGACGCCGGCACCGGCTCGGTGATCGACACGCTCGCCCTTCCCGGGCGCCGGTTCGGCACCGGGCGTCACGATGCCGTCGGTCGGCGTCGCGCATCGACGGCGATCGGCTGACCGAGCTGCGCGGCCACACCGACGCCGGTGATCGCCCGCACCCGCGACGACCGCACGATGCTCGACCTCCGTTCGGTCGACCCGGCCGACGACCGCGATCGTCGCCGACGCCGCTTCGCGTCCGCTCGACGTCGCATGAGGGTCGTCGCCACCGCCGGCCACGTCGACCACGGCAAGTCGTCGCTCGTGCTGGCACTCACCGGCACCGACCCCGACCGGTTCGAGGAGGAGAAGCGCCGCGGCCTCACGATCGACCTCGGGTTCGCCCACACGACGCTGCCGTCGGGCGCGCCGGTCAGCTTCGTCGACGTGCCCGGCCACGTGCGGTTCCTGCGCAACATGCTCGCCGGCGTCGGCGGTGTCGACGCCTGCCTGTTCGTCGTCGCCGCCACCGAGGGATGGAAGCCGCAGTCCGAGGAGCACCTCCGGATCCTCGAGCTGCTCGGGCTCCGCCACGGCGTGATCGCGCTCACCAAGCGCGATCTCGTCGACGACGAATGGCTCGAGATCGCCACGCTCGAGGTCGCCGACCACGTCGGCGGCACGTTCCTCGACGGCGCCCCGATCGTGCCGGTCGCGTCGATCACCGGCGCCGGCCTCGACGAGCTCGCGAGGCGGCGCTCGACGCGCTCGTCGCCGACACACCGCCGAGCGCCGACCGCGGGCGACCCCGACTGTGGATCGACCGGGTGTTCGCGGCCAAGGGCAGCGGCACCGTCGTGACCGGCACGCTCACCGGCGGGCACGCTCGCGTCACGACGACACCGTGGCGATCGAGCCCGGTGGTCACTCGGCCCGCATCCGTTCGATCCAGACGCTCGGGTCGACCGTCGACGAGATCGGCCCCGGCAACCGGGTCGCGCTCAACCTCAACGGCGTCGGCCACGACGAGATCGGCCGCGGCGACGCCGTGGTCACACCGGACCGCTGGCGTCCGACCGATCGGTTCGACGCCTCGCTCGACGTGCTCGCCGGTCTCGACCACGACGTGTCGCGCCGGGGCGCGTACGTCGCCTACATCGGGTCGCGCGAGCTGCCGGTGCGGGTGCGCGTGCTCGGCGGCGAGGCGCTCGCTCCGGGCACGTCGGGCGCGGTGCGGCCTGTTCCTCGCCACGACGCTGCCGCTGCTGCCCGGCGATCGGTACGTGCTGCGCGAGTCGGGTCGCGACGAGACGATCGGCGGTGGCGAGGTGCTCGACATCGATCCGGTCACGCGGGCGTCGCGGGCGCGCCCCGACCGCTCGATCGAGCGGGTCGTCGCGCGAGCGCGGCTGGGTCGACGTCGACGAGCTCGAGCTGCTCACCGGCGAGACGGTCGAGCCGACCGTCGGCCGATGGGTGACCGACCCGACGACGAACTGGCCGCGACCGAGGCCACGGCTGCGCGCGGCGGTCGGACGCGGCGCGGTGAGCTCGGCCTCGACATCGCCGCGCTCGCCGAGCACGAGCGGGCGGTGCTCGAGACGCTCGACGAGATCGCGGTCGACGTCGGGCCGCGCCCGTGCCGCCGATGCCGTCGACCCGTTCGCCGATCATCCGGTGATCGAGCAGATCCGCGACGGCGGGTTCGCCCCCGACGCGCCGGCGGACGTCGATCGCGCCGCGGTGCGCGAGCTGATCCGGCGGGGCACGCTGGTCGAACGCGACCAGATCGTGTTCCACGCCGACGCGATCGACGCGGCGGCCGCGCGGTGCGCGGCCGAGCTGCTCGCCGACCGACCCGACGGGTTCACCGTCGCGCAGTTCCGCGACCGCACCGGCGCGAGCCGCAAGTTCGCGCTGCCGCTCGTCGCCGAACTCGACGCCCGGGGCGTCACCCGACGCCGCGACGATCTCCGGATCGCGGGCCCCGGCTCCCCGGCTCTGACCGATCGAGCTCGGAGCGCCGATCACGGGCTCTGCTGCGATGCGGCGCAGTGCTCGGCGACGCTCGACCGCGCTCGCGCTGACGCGGTGCGGCTCGTCGGCGGCTGCCGTCGCGTCGTCCGACTTCTTGCGCATCTCGCGGTAGTCCTTGGCGGCGCCTTCGAGCGGTTCGACCTCGAGCGTGACGCCGTCGATCGCGGCGACGCGCATCGGGTCGCCGGCCTCGATCGGGGTGGCGCGGTTCGTGCGGGCGCGCCACTGCGCCATCGTCGACCTGCACGGTGCCCTCGGGGTCGATCGCGGTCGACCGCCGTGCCCTCGGCGCCGATCATCCACTCGCGGCCGACGGTCGGCGTGGCGAAGCGGGTGCGGGTCATCGACGGCATGCCGACGATGAACGTGAGCATCACGCCGCCGATGCCGGCGATCAGGGCGATCCACGACGGCCGCATCGACGTGCCGGTGACCGGCTCGAACAGCCACAGGCTGCCGACGATCGTGAGCACGATGCCGACACCGGTCCAGAACCGCGGGATACCGACCTGGACGTCGACGGCGAACGCCAACATCGCGACCACGAGCAGCGCCACCGCCCAGCCCCGGGCGGGCAGCGCGGCGAGGCCGTAGCAGGCGAGGATCGCGCAGCCGGCGCCGACCACGCCGGCGATGCCGACACCGGCGGTGTAGAACTCGAACACGATCAGCGCCATGCCGATGAGGAACAGCAGGTAGGCCACCGGCGGGCTGGCCACCGTGTGGAACAGCTGATCGACCAGGCCGAGCTTGGCGAACCGGGCGATCGGCAATCGTCTCGCGCTGCACGGTGCCGCTCTCGGTCACGACCTCGGTGGTGGTGTCGAGCTCGACGCCGTTCTCGTAGTACCCGTCGAGCGCGTCGATCATGTTGAGGATCGTGGCGATGCCCTCGTCGGAGATCCGCTGCTTGAACACCGCCAGCTCGCGGGCCTCGGACAGGCCGACGGTGCGGTTGCGGAGTGCGTTCGAGACCGGGGCCGAGATCGAACTCGTCGGACACGGGTCGGGCCGATGTTGCCCACCCGCGATCCGGGCGCCATGCCGGTGACGTCGGCGACGGCGAGGATCTGCGCCGGCGTGCCGTACAGCCGGGCGCCGCTGGGCCCGACCCACACGGCGATCGGCACGCGGTGCGTCGGCGATCTCGGCCATCAGCGCCGCGATCGTGTCGTCGCTCGACCACGGCGCCACGGGAGTCGACCTGAAGGATCAACGCCTGGCTGTCGTCGTCGTCGGCGCGGTCGATCGCGGCACTGATCTCCGCGACGATGATCTCGTCGAACAACCCGTTCACCTGCAGCACGTCGACCTGGGCGACCTCGACCTCGGGGGCGCCGTCGTCCTGGGCGGCGGCCGGCTGGGCGAGCACCGCTGCGACGCCGATGGCGGCGAGCATGGCGATCAGTAGTCTGCGCACGAAGTGCCTCCGGAGATCCTGCTGTCGAACGTCACTGCCCTCACCGAACTCACGGCGACGAGCCTCGTGATCGTCGCGGGCAAGGGTGGCGTGGGGAAGACCACGGTAACGGCAGTTCTGGCCCGCGCCGCAGCCGATGCCGGCCGACGTGTGCTCGTGGTCGAGCTCGACGGGAAGCCGACCCTCGACGGGTTGGTCCCCGACGTGGAGGTGCGGCACCTGTCGGCGCCCGACCTGCTCGAGGAGTACTTGTTCGAGCACGGATTCAGGCGCATCGCCAAGCGGCTGGTGTCGACCGGGGTGATCGACGTGATCGGCACAGCGGCGCCCGGCATCGACGACCTGGTGGTGCTCGGCAAGATCAAGCAACTCGAACGGTCGGGTGAGTGGGATCTGGTGGTCGTCGACGGCCCGGCTGCCGGCCACGCGATCACGTTCCTCACCGCGGCGCCGGGGCTGCTCGATGCAGCGCGCGGTGGCCCGGTGCGCGAGCAGGCCACCGCCGTCCAGGAGATGTTGAGCGACCCGAACCGCTGCCAGGTGGTGCTGGTGACGTTGCCGGAGACGACGCCGGTCAACGAGCTGATCGAGACGTCGTATGCGATCGAAGAACGGGTGGGTGTCCGACTGGCACCGATCGTGGTCAACCAGGTCGATCCGGCGACGGACGTGCCCGACCCGTCGGATGTCTCCTTCGGCCGGGCCCGCGCGACAGGTCGACGATGCGATCGCAGCGGCGGAGTTCCGGCGTGAGCGCATCGCCGATCAGCAGGCGGAGCTCGATCGCCTGGTCGACGCCGTGCCCCTCCGTCAGATCCGGCTGACGGCCGCGACCCACGGCGTCGATCGACGCCGGCGACGTGGCCGCGCTCGCCGCTGGACTGTCGACGTGAGCGGCCTCGACGGCGTCGTCGGCGACGCCCGAGTGGTGGTGTGCTGCGGCTCGGGTGGGGTCGGCAAGACGACCACGGCCGCGGTGATCGGCATCGAGGCCGCCCGCGCGCGGTCGCAACGTGGTGGTGGTCACGATCGACCCGGCGCGCCGGCTGGCGGATGCGCTCGGGCTTCCCGACGGTCTGGCGGACGCGCCGCAACGGGTGCCGCTGGCGGGCATCGAGGCGGGCGAGCTCTGGGCGATGATGCTCGACACGCCCGCCATGTTCGAACGGGTCGTGCGCGCCAACGCCACCGACACCGAGCAGGCCGACCGGATCGTCGACAACCGCTTCTACCAGAACATCGCCGAGGCGCTCAGCGGAACCCAGGAGTACATGGCGTCGGAGGCGCTGCACGAGCTCCACGCCGACGAGCGGTTCGATCTCGTCGTGGTCGACACGCCACCGAGCCGGAACGCCCTCGACTTCCTCGAGGCACCCGGTGTGCTCGCCCGGTTCCTCGATCACAAGGCGTTCAGGTTGATGATGGTGCCGACCCGCACCGGCTTCCGCGTGCTGTCGGTGGCCACGCAGCCGATCCTGCGTGCGATCGGGCGGATCGTGGGTTCCGATGTGCTCACCGACGCCGTCGCGTTCTTCCAGGCGTTCGCCGGGATGGACGTCGGGTTCCGGGAACGCGCCGAGGAGGTCACGGCGCTGCTGCATGACGACGGAACGAAGTTCCTGCTCGTGTCGTCACCCCAGCGCGACACGGTCACCGAAGCGGCCTGGTTCGCCGACCAGATCGCCGAGCAGGGGTTCACGGTGGCTGCGACGGTGGTCAACCGGCTGCATCCCCGGTTCGGCGACGGTTCGGTGGCCGATGCGAGCCGACGTGCCGACACCGCTCGCGATCGCGGCGAACGCGAACTCGCCGCTCTGTGGGACAACCTCGCCGATCTCCGAACGGTTGCGCAGGCCGAACGACGGGAGCTGCAGCCGCTCGTCGAGCGGGTCGGCGCGGAGGCGATCGTCGAGGTGCCGCTGTTGCCGAGCGACGTCCACGATGTCGCCGCGCTGACGGTGCTCGGCGAGCATCTCTTCGCCGTCGACGATCCGGCGCCCTGAGCGCACTGTCGCCGACACGAGCCGCGGGTATCGTCCGGGACGTGCACATCTTGCTCGCCACCGACGCCGACTGGATCGTCGACGAGGTCACCGCCGCGCTCGGCGGGCCCGACACCACGTTCACCGTGTGCCGGGAGGGCCGCGTCGTCGCCGACGTGATCGCCGAACGGACACCCGACCTGGCGATCCTCGATCTCCAGGTGGGGTCGATGGGTGGCATGGCGATCACGATGTCGCTGCGACTCGACGAGTCGGGCGGCACCCTGCCGCACGTGCCGGTGCTGATGCTGCTCGACCGCCACGCCGATCTCTTCCTCGCGCAGCGGTCCGGGGCCGACGGCTGGCTGATCAAGCCGCTCGACGCACTCCGGTTGCGGCGGGCGATGATGGCGATCACGCAGGGCGGCACGTACACCGAGGGCCTGCCCGAGGCAGCGGAGTCGGAGGAGTCGGAGGACGGGGCCGACGGCGATGCAGCGGACGCGGACGCCGAATCGGAAGTTGACGGCGCGGCCGAGGAAGAACCCGCGACCGCCGGATAACATCAGCGTCCGCTACGGGGTGTAGCGCAGCTTGGTTAGCGCGCCACGTTCGGGACGTGGAGGCCGGAGGTTCAAATCCTCTCACCCCGACCAAGAGGTCACGGATCGAAGGTTGCGCCCTCCACGCGGAGGGCGCACCGTCGATTTCGGTGAAGCGTCACGGTCCTCGATGAACCCGACCCCACGGTTCGGGTTCGATTCGGACAGTTGCCGGGGCCCGAGGGGCTCGACCGTCGGCACCGATAGCGGCCACCCCGGTCACTCGATCGAGGCTCATCCGACGGTTGTGACCGGCCTGTAATGTCGCCGCGGGAGGCTCGGGGGCATGTCGACGACCAAGGATGAGCATGCGGCCGCGGTCGACCGTTTCCCGATCATTCGGGTCTTCGGTGGCATCTCGGTGGACGACGTCGACGGGCCGGTCAGCATCGGCGGGCCTCGGCAGCGACGTCTGCTCGCCCTCCTGGCCATCCGCGCCGGCTCCGTGGTCAGCATCGACTGGCTGGCCGAGTACCTCTGGAACGACGACGAGCGGCCCGCCGCGACGGCACCGGCCCTCCGCACCTACCTGTCCCGGCTCCGCCAGGCGCTTCCGGGTGCGGCACAGGAGTGGATCGACACCGAACCCGTCGGGATACCGGCTCACCGCCCCGGATGATGCGCTCGAACATCGCCGGTTCGCCGCGCTGCGAGCGGCTGCGACCGAGGCCCGCGAACACGACGATCCGCAGACCGCGCTCACGCCACTCTCGACGAGGCACTCGCGCTCGTGGAGCGGCGATCCGTTCCGGGAACTCGAGGACCTCGACTGGGCGTCGGCGCCGAGATCGAACAGCTCCGGCTCGATCGGCTGGAGATGCTGGAGGAACGCTGGGAGGTCTCACTCGCACTCGGCCGCCACACCCAGATCACCGGTGAGCTCGGCGGCGTTCACGGCCGAGCACGGTCTGCGTGATCGCGCCGCACGCCAGTACGCGCTGGCGCTGCATCGCAGCGGACGCACCGCCGAGGCCCTGCGCGTCATCGACGACCACCGGCGCCGGCTCGCCGACGAGACGGGGCTCGACCCGTCGACCGCGATCGTCGAACTCGAACAGGCGATGCTCGTCGGCGACCCCTCGCTCGACGTCGAGCGCGTCGGGCGCCCGCTCCGGGGCTATCGGCTGCTCGAGGAGGCCGGTTCGGCGCGTTCGCGGTCGTGTGGCGCGGCATCCAGCCGTCGGTCGAGCGAGAGGTGGCGATCAAACAGATCCGCGCCGAGCTGGCGTCGCAGCCCGACTTCATCCGACGGTTCGAGGCCGAGGCCCACCTCGTGGCCCGCATCGAGCACCCCCACATCGTGCCCGCTGATCGACTTCTGGCGCGACCCGGACTCGGCCTACCTCGTGATGCGTTGGCTGCGCGGTGGCACGCTCGAACGTCGTCTCGACGACGGGCCGCTGCGGCGTCGACGACACGCTGACGCTCGCCCGCCAGATCGGTGGGGCGCTGTCGACGGCCCATGCGCACGGTGTGGTGCACCGCGACGTCAAGACCGGCAACATCCTGTTCGACGAGGCCGGCAATGCGTTCCTCGGCGACTTCGGCATCGCGCTCGAGGCCACCGAGTCGGCGGGCCCCGAGGCGGCCTTGTCGCCCGGTTCGCCCGCATACTCGTCTCCCGAGCAGATCCGTCGCGAACCCCTCGGCCCGGAGGCCGACGTGTTCAGCCTCGGCGTCGTCGTGTTCGAATGCCTCGACCGGCATCGCTCCCGTTCCGCGACAGCCGATCGGTCGAGGAGCTGTCGAGCCGCCAGCTGAACGACGCCGTATCCGTCGCTCTCCGAGTTCCGCACGGACGTGCCTCAGCGGATCGCCGACGCGGTGGCGCGAGCGACCGCGAAGGAGCCGTCGGCACGCTTCGCGACATCGCTGACGTTCCTCGCCGCACTCGACTCGCATGCCGCCGGAACCCGACGACCCATGCGCCGAGCACCGCCGAGCCGGCGCCGCTGCGCCGGCGACGTGGAGAACCCGTACCTCGGCCTGCGTGCCTTCGACGACGCCGACGCCGACCGGTTCTTCGGGCGGGACCGTCTCGTCAGCGAGCTGCTCGGCCGCTCGACGGTGGCACCGATCCGGTCCCGATGCGTCGTGTCGTCGGCCCGTCCGGGTCGGGCAAGTCGTCGGTCGTACGAGCCGGGCTGGTGCCGGCGCTCAGAGCCGGCGCGGTGCCCGGTTCCTCCGACTGGTTCACGTCACCACGATGGTGCCGGGGAACGACCCGTTCGAGTCGCTGGAGACCGCCCTCCTCCGGATCGCCGTCAACCCGCCGGTGACGCTGCTCGATCAACTGCGGGACGGCGAGCGCGGCATCCTGCGGAGCGTCCGCCGGTGCCTCGCATCCGACCGGGACCGCGTGCTGCTCGTGATCGACCAGTTCGAGGAGGTGTTCGTCGGCGCGTCGGCCGATGTCGCCCACGACTTCCTCCGACGCGCTCGCCATCACGGTCGAGGACCCGACGTCACCCGTCCGCATCGTGATCACGCTACGCGCCGACTTCTACGACCGCCCCCTCGCTCACCCCCGGTTCGCGTCCGTGCTGAAGGAGACCGCGGTCGACGTCACGCCCCTGGCACCCGACGAGCTCGAGCGCGCCGTCGTCGAGCCGGCCCGCCGCGTCGGTGTCGAGCTCGAGGCCGGGCTCGCCGCACGGATCGCCGCGGAGATCGATCGGGCAACCCGCCCCGCTCCCGCTGCTCCAGTACGCGCTCGCCGAGCTCTTCGACCGCCGGGACGGCTCCCGTCTCACCGTCGCGGCGTACGACGAGATCGGAGGCCTCACCGGGGCGCTCGCAGCCCGCGCCGAGTCGATCCATACCGACGCGGACGATGCCCAGCGAGCTGCGATCCGGCGCGCCTTCGGACGCATGACGGATCCCGGCGAGGAATCGGCAGACCTTCGCCGGCGGGTGCCGCTCGGCGACCTCGGCGACGACGATGCGACGGCCTGGGTGCTCGAGCGGTACGGCGCAGCCCGTCTGATCACGTTCGACCGCGACGTCGACGACGCGGGCACCGACGGTCGAGGTCGCCCACGAAGCGCTGCTGCGCGAGTGGCCTCGTCTCGTCGGGCTGGTTGCGCGACGACATCGAGTTGTTGCGGCTCACGCAAGGGATCGGCGTGGCCGCGAACACGTGGGACCGGAGCGAGCGACCCGCGTCCGATCTGTACCGAGGCGGCCGATTGGACACGGCGATCGGACTCGCGATGTCGAGTCCCGAACGGCTCCGGCCACTCGATCGGGAGTTCCTCGATGCCTCACGCGCCGCAGCCGACCACGAGCAGGATGCCGAACGGCTGCGGGTGCGCCGGCTTCGCCGCCTCGTGGTCGCCACCGGGATCGCGCTCGTCGTCGCCGTGGTCGCCGGCGCCGTCGCCCTGATCCAACGCAACGACGCGCAGTCGGCGCAACGCGACGCCGAGCTGGCGACGCTGATCAGCCGGTCGGCCGCGGTCGGTGCCGAGGATCCCGAGCTCGCGCTGCTGCTGGCGCTCGAGGCCAACCGCCGCGCTCCGGCGCGGGCAACCGAGCAGGCGGTGCTCGACGCACTCGGCGCGACGACGATCGCCAACCGGGTGTCGAGCCTCGCGCCGCTCGCGGAGTTCGACGGGCCGTGTGAGCCGGTGTCGATGACCAACTCCGACGGCACGCTCAGCTTCGCGATGGTGGACGGTCAGCTGGTCGGCCGCGACACCGTGTCGGGCGACGTCGTCGAGTACGGCGCGCCCCCCGAGCCCTGCGTGATCTGGATGGCCGATCGGGGAGCGGATCGCCGGTGGGCCACCACGTTCGACGGCACGCGCATGTGGTTCGGCCCGTACGACGGCCCGTGGGGACCCGCTCGGACCATCGACACTCCACAGACCCTGTTGAGGTCGTCGTTCCGGCCCACCCACCGCCTCGTGGTCGGCACGGCCGACGACGCCGGCGTCGTCACCGTCTCGTTGCTCGACGACCGGACCGGTGAACGGGTCGGTGCGCCGGTGGCGCTCGGTCGCGACTACGGCGGTGTCGAGGTCAACGACTCGGGATCGCTCGTCGCCGTCGGCCTGGCCCCTCCCGACCCCGCCGACGGGGACGGCCTGGTGGTCGTGCTCGACGGGGACAGCGGGGACGAGCTGGTCCGCACCTTCACGCCGGCGCTCCCCAGACGTTTCGCGTTCGACGACGCTGCGAACGAGATCGTGGTGGGCCTGGACGACGGCACGATCACCACCGTCGATCTCACGAGCGGCGAGGTCGTCTCGACGGCGGCGACGAACAGCTCGACCGAATTCCTCGACCTCGGGCTCGACATCGACGGCACCGTCGTCGTCGTCTCGGAGGGGCAGGTCGAGTTCGTCGACCGCCGATCCGGACCAATTCGTCGGCCGGTCGCGCTCCGCGGCGTCGACGGCGCGCGGATCCGTCCGGACGGCCTACTGTGGGTGTCCCGTGGCGACAGCGGCGAGGACGTGCTGGACCTCGACAGCAACGCGCTGGTCGAGTGGAGCACCGAGGTCGACCCGTTCGCACCGGTTCGGTTCGGGACCGGACGAGCCGCGGTCGTCGATCCCCGGACCGGCACGGGCCAGGTCGTCGATCTCGTCTCGGGGGAACGGTCCGAGGTCGAGTCGCCGGACGGAGGGGCGCTTCGCTTCGTCGTTCCCGAAGCCGACGGCCACTGGGCGATCACCGACGCCGGTCTGCTCGTGCGGCGGGTGGGCGGCGACACGGTCGAGGAGCTCGCGCTCGACGGCCGCCCCATTTCGGTCACCCGCGACGGCGACCACCTGGCGGTCGTCAGGGAACGGCCCGACGGCAACCTCGAGGTCGACGACATCGACCTGGTCGGCGGCGGCCGTGCCGACGTCGCCCGCACGGTGCTGGTGAGAGGCGACACCGTGTTCGCCCACTCGACTCCCGACGAGGGCCTCATCGCCGTCGAGGGCGACGGCACGCTGTACGTCTTCGACGCGGTCGGACGTGAGGTCGATCGCATCGAGACCGAACTGGCCGACGTCATCACCACCTCGCTCGACCCCACGTCGGGCCGGCTCGCCGTGTCGGCTCGGGGCGGCGGTGTCGGGCTCGTCGATCTCGCGAGCGGGGAGATCGAACGGATCCCGGGCGTCGAGGCGGTCGCCGACCTCGGTTTCGCCGGCGACCTGCTGGTCCTCGTCGGTTTCGACGGCACCGTCCGTCTCTGGGACATCGAGCGGCGTGAGTCGGCCGGACTGGTCTGGGACGGCGTCGGCGCACGCACCGGCTCGCCGCCCCGGTTCGACGCCGAGACGGACTCCCTCTGGGTCAACGCCGGTGGCCGCGTGTTGCAGATCTCGCTCGACCCGGTGGGCTGGGTCGAGCAGGCCTGTGCGTCGGTCGGCAGGACCCTGACCCAGGACGAGTGGGACCGATTCGTTCCCGGAGGCGGCGAGGTGGTCTCCGCGTGCGACGCCGACGGCTCGATCACTGCGGAGGCAATCGCCGACGACGTGGCGACGGTGCCCGAGGGGCAGCCCGGCGAGGGGTCGGCGGTGGTCATCGAGGCCCGCGTCAGCTTCGAGGAGCAGCCGACGGTCGGCACGTTCGCCGTACTCGAGGGCAGCGAGTTCCTGGGTTGCCGCGCCGGGACGCTCGTCGAGACGTTCGAGGCCGAGCGACTGGTGGACGAGTTCGCGTGCACCGACGGCGATCGGGAGGGCACGTTCGAGCTCACGTTCGAGGTGATCGACGGTGCGTCCGGCCCGACCGACTCCAACGGCCCGTGGATCGCCACGGACGCCACCGGCGACTTCGAGGGCTTGACCGGCAACGGCGACTGGTCCGGTCAGCCGAGCATCGACGGCACCGTTGGCGTCGGAGTGTTCACCGGGACGATCGCGTTCGGCTCCTGAGATCCGCCACACCGGCGCCGTCGCGTCGATCTCGTCGCTGAGCAGGTGTTTCGCGTTGTGATCTGGCTGTGATGCGCTGCAATCCCGCCGTGATGGCGCCTGGGGATGCTGGTCCTCGTCAACACCGACGAGAGGAACGACGACATGGCACTCACCCAGTACGACGCAGACATCCGCATCAGCGGCGACCGCGACCGACGACTGTCGCTGGTACCGGGGGGTGATCCTGACGGCCCACGCCGACGGCGAACGATCGTGGTGGCGGCGGTCCTGGCCGCCCTGACCCTCGGGGCCGGCGCGGTGGCGCTGCGGTCGATCGGGACGACGACCGATCCGGCATCGGCCGGTCTCGACCCGCGAACCCGGCAGGTCCCCTCCGGATCACCGTTCGACGCCACGACCGACACCGACCTCGGAACAACGCAAGTCCCCTCCGGATCACCGTTCGACGCCACGAACGCAACACCCGACCAGCGGACGACCGAACCCGTCCCCTCCGGATCACCGTTCGACGCCACGAACGCAACACCCGACCAGCGGACGACCGAACCCGTCCCCTCCGGATCACCGTTCGACGCCACGAACGCAACACCCGACCGGCGGACGACCGAACCCGTCCCCTCCGGATCACCGTTCGACGCCCCGGAGGCGCCGGCTGCATGACGCGACGGCATCATCGAGGTGCGGGCCGGTTCTGCCCGCGACCACTCACCGCCGAAGGCCTCCGTACGGAGGCCTTCGGCGCATCTGACGCACGATGAGATCGATGACCGCGAGCAAGGAACCCCGCGACGTCGGAGCACGGTGGAGGGCGGCTCCCGGTCGCCCCGCTGCCGGCCCATCGAGCCGATGACGGCGTCAGCGCTCCCGTACTTCGGCGAGCAGCACGCCGTCCGGTTCGTCGTCCCATCTCGCGACGAGTCCCATCGACGGCCGCGGCGCGGCGATCGGGTGCCGGTGGACCGTCAGCTCGAAACGGTCGTTCTCGAACACCACGTTCGATCCGTCGTCGGATCGAGCTTCGAAGCCGTCGACGGCGACACGCTCCTGCGTCCACCCACCACCCTCGATGCGGACGTTGGTCGGTGCGATGTGCCAACGGTCGTCGTACAGGACCATCCCGATCGCCTCGCCCTGACCGGTCATCGCGGCAGCGGCGAGCATCACGAGGTACTGCGGGTCGGCCAATCCGTCGTACACCCAGCGGTTGCCGAGCGCGGAATGGTGCATCTCGGCGGCGAGCGAGTGCTCGGCACCGTCAACCGGCCCGTCCCGATAGGTGAGTGGCACCTGCATGAGCGTGCCGCCGGCGCGGACGAGGTGCGTCTCCATCCCGACGCGACCATCCGGGTCGTCGAAGCGGAACGCACCGATCACCTCGATGGACTCGTCGGGCGGAGGGCCCCACGCTTGCGTCGGCGCCCACGCAGCGATCAGTTCGGCCTTCGTCGGTGTGAGCGTTGCCCGGTGGAATCGTGCCATGACCCGAGGCTACGACGATCGCCGCGCGCTCCTCGATCGCTGCTGCTGCGCCTCCCTCAGTGGTCGAGCGCCGTCTCGGTGGCCGGGTCGCCGGCGATGCGGGTGTGCCACATTCGGCGCGGTTCGGCCGGATCGTGCGGGGTCGCCCGGTGCATGAGGCGGCGGTTGTCCCACAGCACGGCATCGCCCACGTTCCACTCGTGGCGATACGTCAGGCCGTCGGCGCAGGCGTCGCTGTTGAGCCGGTCGAGCAGCTCCTCCGACTCGCCCGGCGACATCCCGACGACATCGAACGCATGCTGACCGATCAGCAGGTTCGGGCGCCCGGTGTCAGGATGCACCTTCACCAGCGGACGGAGCGGCGGCTCGTCGACGTCGTAGCCGTAGAGCTGGTCGGCCGCGTCGTCGGGGATGTGGTGGCCGGCACGCTCCATGCCGTAGCGACGGGAATGGTGGGCAGCCAGCCCGCCGACCCGGCCACGCGTTCTCGTCGTCGAGCGCGTCGTACGCGGCACGCATGTCTGCGAAGCCGGTGGCGCCGCCGGCGCGAGGCACGATCTCGGCGGTGAACACGGCTCCCTTCGCCTGCAGCGGCAGGTACGTGCTGTCGTGGTGCCAGCCTTCGTTGCCCTGCAGCGACCGGAGGAAATGGTCGTCGGGATCGGTGCGCACTGTGCCGTCGCGCCGCAGGTTGGTCAGCGGTGTCGCGGTGAACTCCAGATCCCCGAACCGGCGTGCGAACGTGTCCTGCTCGCCGCGTGACAGGTGCTGACCGGGGAACACGAGCAGGCCGTACTCGACCCACAGCTCGGCGATCGCCTCGCTCGACGCCGACAGCTCGTCGCGAAGGTCGACGCCACGCACCATCGCGCCGAACGGCGCATCGAGCGCTTCGACCTCGATCACGACGCGATCGTAGGTGAGGGCCCGCTCGGGTCGCCGAGGCGGCCCGGCCGCAACTCAGGGTCGGGTGGCTTCGACTTCGTCGATCGCGGCCGCGACCGCTCGACGGCGCTCGGCGATCGCTTCGTGCGACAGCGCGATCGCCTGCTCGTCGACCGCATCGGCCGCGCTCAGCTCGACATGACGTTCGACGGTGTCGCGCAACGCGTGGACGGCCCGGTCGAGATCGGCCAGGCTGCGACCCACCGGCGCCTCGCCGACGTGGATGTCGACGTTCACGATGTCACCCTCGATCGCGAGCATGTCGGTCCGGACCATCGGCCAGGCCGATGCGACCGCCACGGCATCCGTGGATCCGACCAGCCGGACCGCCCGGTCGGCGACGTCGCGCGCTCCCGAGACGACGTGGTCGATCCGGAGGTCGAGATCGCGATGGCGTCGAGGTGGCGGGACGTTGCGCTCGCGTTGCCGGGAGTTCCAGACGAGGAGCAGAACCGAGATCGCGGCGGCGACCGCCACGATGAGGAGGACCACGCCGGCGGTGGTCATCGCTCGGTTCCGTTCGATGTCGTGGCCATCAGGTTGCTCAAGGTAGCCGCCGGGACGCTCCCGACCGGGGAACCGATCGGCCGGTCGAGACGGATCAACCGAGCACCGACCGGATCGCTCCGAGCACGGCCTCGGGCTGCTCGTACGGCGCCATGTGCCCGGCGGCGGCGATCAGCTCGATGTCGGCGTCGACCGACGCGAGCAGCTCGCGGAATCGATGGGCGTAGACCGGCGGATACATCCGATCCTGCTCACCCCACACCAGCAGCGTCGGGCACGTGATGCGGTACAGGCGATTCGCCAGGCCACGGTTCGGGATCGGGAACAGGATCTTGCCGGCCGTCCCCATGCGACGTGCGTTGCCGACCATGAAGTCGATCAGGGCCGAGTCGTCGGTGAAGTCGCGACCTGCGGTCAGCATCTTCTCCCCCGCCACGGGGTCGACGAACAGCGCCTCGGCCAGCTCGAAGGGCACCATCGAGAAGAGATCGGGCACCGGGTGCTCGTCGATCCAGAGACCGCCCGAACCGACCAGCGTGAGCGAGGCGATCTGCGCGGGATTCAGTGCCGCCATCTCGGCCGCGATCATGCCGCCCATCGAGTGGCCGATCACGTGGGGTGGGTCGTCGAGCTCGAGGGCGTCGATCAGGTCGAGGCCGTGCAGCGTGAAGTCGAGCATGTCGTACAGCTGGGTCTCCGTCTCCTGCCGCGCCGTACCCGGGCCACTCGGGCGCGACCACCACGTGATCGTCGGCCAGCGCGTCGAGCACCGGCTCCGTCGGCAGCAGACCACCGGCGCCGTGGAACCAGACGACCGGCGAGCCGGAGGAACCGCGCACGTGCACCGTCGCGTCGATCCCCCGCCTGGTCGTGACGTCCCGGTGACCGACGGAGCTCACAGCGCGCCCTCGACGTCCGCTGCCTCGACCGATCGCCGTGCCGCCTCGACGCCGGCCGCGTCGTTCCTGCGCCGGTCGGCCATCGGCGAGCACCACCACGGTGACGGATCGTGATCGGGCCACAGGTCGTGCAGCCGGGGCATCACCTTCTCGGCGAAGAGTTGCGACGAGTTCCGGATCTTCCAGTCCGGCATGTTGCCGGTGTGCATCAGGCAGAACACGGTGCCGACCCGCAGCTCGCGATGCGAGCTCCTCCATCTGCTCGGCGACCGTGTCGGGGCTACCGGCGATCACGACGCCCGACTCGACGAGGTCCTGCCACGACAGCTTCTGGAACCGCTCCATCGTCTCCTTCCGGAGCTGGCTGAGCTTGCCCGCCTTCAGGGTCTTGAGCGTGCGGTAGCCGGGCGGGTCGGCGAAGCCCGGGTACACGTGCAGGCAGTGGTTGAAGAAGTAGAGGATGTGCTCGGCGTACAGCCGCTCGGCCTCCTCGTCGGTGTCGGCCACCGCGATGATCTGGGCGAAGCCGGCGCGGTACGGGTTGATCGTCGCGTTGCCGCGCTCCGCGCGACGCTCCCAGAACCCGTCGAGCAGTGACTTGCCGGCCTTGTAGCCACCGAACGACAGGTACGAGTAGTTGTAGTCGTGGTCGAGGCAGAAGTCCCAGGTCTCGATCGAGCCGCCGCCCGGGATGAAGACCGGCGGGTGCGGCTGCTGCACCGGGCGCGGCCAGATGTTGACGTAGCGGAGCTGCGTGTACCGACCGTCGAACGCGAAGGGCTCGGGTTCGGTCCACGCCCGCATGATCAGCTCGTGCGCCTCGCACGTACTTGTCGCGCGTGAGCGCCGGGATCTGTCCCGTAGCAGAAGTTCGTGTCCATCGGCGTGCCGACCGGGAAGCCCGCGATCAGGCGACCGCCGGAGATGCACGTCGAGCATCGCGAACTCCTCGGCGACGCGGATCGGCGGGTTGTACAGCGCGATCGAGTTGCCGATCACGGCGATCGCGGCGTTCGAGGTGCGACGGGACAGCGCCGCCGCGATCAGGTTCGGGCGACGGCATCAGGCCGTAGCCGTTCTGGTGGTGCTCGTTGCACGCCGATGCCGTCGAAGCCGAGCTCGTCCGCGTACTCGAGCTGGTCGAGGTACGCGTTGTACACCTCGTGCGCACGTTCGGGGTCGAACAGCGAACTCGGGATGTCGACCCACACCGACCGGTAGTTCTCGCGGAAGTCGTCGGGCAGGTCGGGCCAGGGCATGCAGGTTGAACCAGACGAACTTCATGGCACGTTCCCTTCGACGACGCGGTCACCCGACGGTAGGAGTCCGGAACCGGGAGGGACGGGTCGGAGGCGCTCCCAGCGACCACCGCCGGTCCGCTACCTTTCGCGACCATGCGCCATCGCTCGATCTGGTCCGCCGCCGCCGTGATCATCGGCTCGATCGCCGTGCTGAGCCCGTCGGCCGACGTGCTGCACGCCGCGACGCCACCCGCCGGGTTCACCGACACGTCGATCGCCGGCTTCAACCGGGCGACGACCGTCGAGTGGTTGCCGAGCGATCAGATCGCCGTGCTCGAGCAGCGCACCGGGCGGGTCAAGGTCGCCGCCGCCCCGGGACAGCCGTTCGCCACGGTGCTCGACCTCGACGTGTGCACGCAGAGCGAGCGCGGCCTGCTGGGCCTCACCGCCGACCCCGCCTACCTGGGCAACCGATGGATCTACGTGTACTACACGGCCGCGGTGCCCGGCGGGTGCGTGAACCGGGTCAGCCGGTTCACGTTCGATCAGGCCACCATCAACCCCGCCACCGAGTTGATCCTGCTCGACAACATCGCGTCGACCGGTGGCAACCACAACGGCGGCGACCTCGACATCGACCCGCAGGGCAACCTGCTGGTCGGAGTCGGCGACGCCGGACGCGATCCGCGTGGCAACTCCGGCGGCGCGGGCGCGAACGACGCCGCGCAGGACCTCTCGCTGCTCAACGGCAAGATCCTCCGGATCACCCGCGACGGTCGTCCGGCGCCGGGCAACCCGTTCACGGGGGCCGACAGCGCACCGTGTGCACGCAGCGGCACGAACGCTCGATCCACCACGAAGTGCCAGGAGATCTACGCATGGGGGCTCCGCAATCCCTGGCGCATCGCGGTCGACCGGAACGACGGCGCCGGCCGGTTCTTCATCAACGACGTCGGGCAGAACACGCTCGAGGAAGTGAACCTCGGCGCAGGTCGGCGCCAACTACGGCTGGCCGATGCGTGAGGGCCCCTGCCCCAGGGCCAGACCACGAATTGCCCGGGGCCGCCCGCCGGCCTGACCGATCCGATCACCTCCTACGGTCGCGGCCTCGGCAGCTACATCTCGGCCGGCGCGTTCGTTCCGAACGGACTCTGGCCGGAGGAGTACGACGGCGCCTACCTCTTCGGCGACGGCGGGTCCGGCAACATCTGGCTGCGCACCGCTGCCGGCGCCGTCGACTACGGCACCCCCTTCGCGACCGGTGCGTTCGGGTTGACCGACATGACGTTCGGTTTCGATGCCGACGGCGTGATGGCGCTCTACTACGTGAGCGTCGGCGGCGGCCTGCGCATGATCCGGCCGGCCACGGTGCCGGCAGCACCCTCGGCGGCCGACATGAAACTGGTGCCGATCGATTCCTTCCGCGCCTACGACACCGGCGAGAACACGCCGGTGCCGGCAGGTCCCGTCGCGAACGGCACCACCCGGCTCGTCGATCTCGACCCGCCGGCGGGTGCCACCGCGGCGCTGCTGAACCTGACGTATGACGCGACGGCCGGCCCCGGCTTCGTGCGCGCCTGGGCGGCCCGCACCCCACGTCCCGCGACGTCGTCGCTCAATGCCGACCGAGCCAACACGATCGCCGCCAATGCGGCGGTGGTCGCGCTCGCCCCGGACGGATCGTTCGTCCTCGAGTCGGCGACCACCGCCAGGGTGGTGATCGACGTCATGGCCTGGTTCGTCGAGACCGGGGGGTCCACCGACGACGGCCGCTTCATCGCACTCGACCCGGCGCGCATCGCCGACACTCGGATCGCCGCCGGCACCACACTCGATTCGGGCAGCCCGAACCCGTACACGCGCACGGCGGACAAGATCGACATCGACGTCCTCGGCCGCCTCGACGTGCCCGACGACGGCACGGTTGAGGCGGTCGTGATCGGAGCAGCCACGATCGGGACCGGCACCTCGGCGGGCTTCATCGGCGGTCATGCCGGCGGCACCACCTGGCCGGGTACGTCCAACGTGAACGTCTCGCCGTCGGAGGTCCGCGCCAACATGCTCGTGATCCCCGTCGGCACCAACGGCGGGATCAGCCTGACGACGGTCGGGATCGCCGATGTCGCCATCGACGTGTTCGGCTACGTGACGTCCGACGGCGCGCCGAGCAGCGGCTCCGGCCTCTACAACACGATCGCGCCGACGCGCAGCGTCGACACGCGCGTTCCGCTCGGGTCGACGTTCCTGACGCCGCTGCAGTCGGTCGCGACCGACACGCCGGCCGCCACCGCCGGAGCATCCGCCGTCGCCCAGAACATCACGGCGACCAACACGGCGGGGCCGGGCTGGATCTCGGCGCACCCCGGCCCGACGGCGCCCGTCGTGTCGAACGTGAACTACGACGGTGCCGGTCACACCCGGGCGGCGTTCGCGTTCACGACCGTGTCGTCGTCCGACAGCGTGTACTTCACGTCGCTGGTCACCACCGATCTCGTCGTCGACGTGGTCGGCTTCTTCTCCGACTGACCGAATCGCACGACGCGTCACCGCACATCGAGGCATCCCACGCGCCTCGCTAGCCTGACGAGGTGACCGTTCTCCGTCTCGCGCTCGCGCAGCTCAACCCGACCGTCGGCGACCTCGACGGCAACCTGCAGCAGCTGATCGAGGCGTACGACCGCGCCGAGGCGTCCGGGTGCGACCTGATCGCCTACCCCGAGTTGTCGATCACGGGGTATCCGCCCGAAGACCTCGTGCTGAAGCCCGGGTTCGTGGCCGACAACCGGGCTGCGCTCGAATCGTTCGCCGCTCACACCGGCGAGTGCGCCGCCGTCGTCGGGTTCGTCGACGCCGACCGCGACCTGTACAACGCTGCTGCGGTGTGCGTGCGCGGCGAAATCGTCGGCACCTACCGCAAGCGCCTGCTCCCCAACTACGCCGTGTTCGACGAGCAGCGCTACTTCACTCCCGGCACCACCGGCGACCCGCTCGAGCTGTACGAGATCGGCGGCGTCAAGATCGGCGTGTCGGTCTGCGAGGACATCTGGTCGCCGTTCGGACCGCTCGCCACCCAGGCGGCCGGCGGTGCCGAGCTCAACGTCAACATCAACGGTTCCCCCTATCACTGGGAGAAGGACACCCGCCGCGAGCGCATGGTCGCGACCCGGGCGCAGGACGCCCATTCGGCGATCGTGTACGTCAACCAGGTCGGCGGGCAGGACGAGCTGGTGTTCGACGGTGGATCCTTCGTGGTCGACGCCGAGGGTGCAGTGCTGGCACGAGCCCCGCAGTTCGTCGACGACGTGATGATCGTCGACGTGCCCATCCCGCCGGTGTACCGGGGCCGATTGCTCGACCCGCGAGGCAAGCGCACCGACGACGAGTTGCCGACCGTGCACATCAGCGACGCGCCACGCACGAACGACGGGGTCGTCGAGTCGCCGATCGCCGAACCGCTCGACCGCCATCGCGAGCTGTACGACGCGTTGGTGCTCGGCACCCGTGACTACCTCCGCAAGAACGGCTTCTCCGACGTGGTGATCGGGTTGTCCGGCGGCATCGACTCCACGCTCGTGGCGTGCATCGCCGCCGACGCGATCGGGCCCGACCACGTGCACGGTGTGTCGATGCCGTCGCGTTACTCGTCCGACCATTCGAAGAGCGATGCGCAGCTCCTCGCCGAGAACCTGGGCATCGATTTCCGGACGATCTCGATCGAGCCGGCGTTCCAGGCCTACCTCGACATGCTGGCCCCGTCGTTCGAGGGACGCGAGCCGGGTCTCACCTACGAGAACATCCAGTCGAGATGTCGCGGTCAGCTGCTGATGGCGCTGTCGAACGAGATGGGCTGGATGGTGCTCACCACCGGCAACAAGAGCGAGCTCGCCGTCGGGTACTTCACGATCTACGGCGACTCGGTCGGTGGGTATGCCGTGATCAAGGACGTGCTCAAGCTCGAGGTCTACGAGTTGTGCCGCTACGTCAATCGGGCGGCCGGGCGCGACGTGATTCCTCCGGACGTGATCACGAAGCCCCCATCGGCCGAGCTGCGGCCCGACCAGCGCGACGACCAGTCGCTGCCGCCGTACGAGGTGCTCGATCCGATCCTCGAGCTGTACGTCGAACACGACCGCACGGCGCAGGAGATCACCGAGATGGGCCACGACGCCGAGCTGGTTCGGCGGATCACGCGGCTCGTCGACATCGCCGAATACAAGCGCCGGCAGTCACCTCCCGGCGTGCGCGTCAGCGCCAAGGCGTTCGGCAAGGATCGCCGCATGCCGATCACGCACGGGTACCGCGGCTGATCGTCGATGAAGACGCTCGCGATCGTTCTCAGCGCTCTCGCCGCCGGATCGGCGGCGGTGGCACCGTCCGACCTCCTGGTCGCCGACGACGTGCCGACCGGCCTCGTCGAGGCCGCCGAGCCACCGACCGACCTCGGGTTCGACGAGTACGCCCCGCTGTCTCCCGATGCGACGGCCCACGTCGACCCCGACAGCTCGGGAGCGATCTCGATGCGTGCGGCCGTCGACGTGTGGACGTCGGACGACGACGACGTGCTCCTGCGAGAGGTCACCCGCTGGGCGACCGAGGCCGATGCTCGTGCCTTCGTCGAGCAGGCCGTGGTGGTCGGGGTGCAGGACGGCCTCGACCGGGTCGATCCGCCCATCGAGGGAGCGGTCGCCTTCCTCGGCGCAGACGAAGGGCTCTGGACCCGTGCGTCGGCGTGGCAGCAGGGCCCGTACGCGATGGCGATCGCCCACTTCGGGGTGTTCGAGGGGTCCGACCGGATCATCGACGACGCCACGACCGCGTTGGCTGCACGCGTCACCGCCGTGACCGGCTACGAGGTCGTGGCGACCGACGCTGGCGATCCGGAAGGCACGTCCGATGCGGAGTCCGGCGGCGGGATCGGGGTCGGGACCGTGCTGCTGTGGATCGTGGTGATCGGTGGCGTGACGTCGCTGATCATCCGACTTCGGCGTCGCGCGGCCGGCGACGGCCGGGACGCCGGTCGACCCCGCGATCGTGACCGGGACGAGCGGCCCGACATCGCCGACGAGGTCGAAACAGACGAACCCGACGTCGACGACATCATCGAACGTGCTCGCGCCCGCGGTCGGGCCGAACGCGAGATCGAGGCGATCCCCGACCCGACCGAACCCAGCTGGACTCCGCCCGACGACGATTGAGGGCGGTCGCGCGGGTCGGCTGCTCAGCCGCAGCAGACGCCGTCGCCGGTCGCGCCGGCACCGCTCGAGACGACCACGTTGTCGAGCTGCGTCTCGTGGTCGGCCTGCTTCACGTACCACTCCCAGCGGTTCCCGTCGGGAGCGGTGAGC
Source organism: uncultured Acidimicrobiaceae bacterium (assembly GCA_963827775.1). Taxonomy (GTDB): domain Bacteria; phylum Actinomycetota; class Acidimicrobiia; order Acidimicrobiales; family Ilumatobacteraceae; genus Ilumatobacter. The sequence goes on from CAWHCI010000005.1 coordinate 468,455, forward strand.
CAGGTCTCGACCTTCTCGGCGAAACAGCAGATCGTGTCGTCGATGCCGGTCGTCTCGAGCCCGGCGCTCGACAGCCGTGACTCGGCGGCAACCACCTCGTCGGCCGACTCGGTCTCGACACCGAGGTGGTTGAGAGTACCCGGCTCGGCGTCGGCGTTCTCGAACAGCACGAACTTGAGCGGCGGTTGCTCGATCTCCCAGTTCGCATAGCCCGGCTTGATCTTGTAGGGCTTCGTGTCGAACATCTTCGTGTAGAAGTCGATCGCTTCGTCGAGGTCGGTCACGTTGAGCGCCAGTTGCAGTCGCATGAGGAGCGTCCTTTCGTCCTGAGTCGTATTGACAACGGTCTATATGTTGCACACACGTATCGACATCTGTCAATATGTCTTCATGACCAGTCTCTGCGGGCCCGGGTGCTGCGTGCTCGAATCCCCCCTCGACGACGAACAGGCGACCGAACTCGCCGAACACCTCAAGGCGCTCGCGGACCCGGTGCGCCTTCGTCTGCTGTCGATGATCGCCACGGCGCCGACGGCCGAGCTCTGTGCCTGCGACCTCCCCGAGGCGCTCCACCGGTCGCAGCCGACGATCAGTCACCATCTGGCGCAGCTCGTCCACGCCGGGATCATCGAGCGCGAGCAGCGCGGCAAGTGGGCCTACTTCCGTCTCGCCGGCGACGGGCTGTCGGCGATTCGCGCCGCGCTCGGCGAGGGTGCCGAGCACCGGCACATCGGCCGTACCTCCGTGTTGTTCCTCTGTGGACACAACGCCGGACGATCGCAGATGGCGGCCGGATGGCTCCGCCATCTGGCCGGCGACCGCATCGATGTGCTGAGCGCGGGGTCGAACCCGGGTGACGAACTCAACCCGTCGGCGGTCGCGGCGATGCACGAGGTCGGCATCGACATCACCGGACACGCCCCGCAGCGCTGGACCGACGAGATGGCACTGTCGGCCGACATCGTGATCTCGATGGGGTGCGGCGACGACTGCCCGCTCACGCCCGGCGCCCAGCGGATCGACTGGGATCTCCCCGACCCCGCGGGCCGCGACGTCGAGTTCACCCGAGGTGTTCGCGACGAGATCGAACAACGGGTCCGCGGACTGGTCGACGATCTGACGCCGAGCTGCTGCGCATGACCCAGGCCCTCGCGCGCCGACTCGTCGGCGAGTTCGTCGGCACGTTCTTCCTGCTCGCCGCCGTGGTCGGCTCGGGCATCATGGCCGAGGAGCTCACGAGCGACATCGGGCTCCAGCTCCTCCAGAACGCGCTCGCCACCGCCGGCGTGCTCGCCGCGCTCATCCTCGCGTTCGTCAACGTGTCGGGAGCCCACTTCAACCCGGCGGTCACGCTCACCGACCTCGCGATGGGCGGGATCGACACGGGGAGCCGCCGCCTGGTACGTGGTCGTGCAGATCGCCGGCGGGATCCTCGGCGTGATCGCCGCCAACGTCATGTTCGACCTGCCCGCCGTCGAGTGGTCGACGAAGGACCGCTCCGACACCCACCTCGTGATCGCCGAGGGCATCGCCACGCTCGGCCTGCTGCTCGTGATCTTCCTCGTCGTCCGCGCCGGCGACGCCCGACTCGTCGCGTTCGCGGTCGGTGGCTACATCGCCGGCGCCTACTACTTCACGTCGTCGACGAGCTTCGCCAACCCGGCCGTCACCGTGGGCCGCATGTTCTCCGACACGTTCGCCGGCATCGAACCGGCATCGGTCCCGGCGTTCCTGGTCGCGCAACTGATCGCCGTCGGCGTCGCGGTGCCGCTCGTCCGGTTCCTCACGCCGACCGACTCCTGAACGCCGCTCAGTCGTGGAGGTAGCGGCGATCGGCGGCACCGACCTCGGCGCCGGCCAGCCGGATGACCTCGGCGGCGCCCAGGGTCGTGAACACGGCCTCCGCCTCGGCGCGCAGCTCGCCGCGCGCTCCGATCACCTCCGCCCGTGTTCGCATCGCGTCGTCGACGTGATCGACGACGCGGGCTTCGACGCGATAGCGCCGGTCGACACGAACCGGTCGCCGGAACCTCGTGGTGGTCTCCGTCGTGACGGCCCACTGTTCCCCGATCGCGATGCACGCCCAGGCCATCGCCTCGTCGAGCACCGCCAGGGTGACGCCCCCGTGCACCAGCGTCGGCGCGCCGCTGAAGTCGTGGTCGAGCTCGAACTCGGCGGTCACCACGTCGAGTTCGTCGTCGTGCCAGAACGCGATCTGCAGACCGTGATCGTTCGACGGCTCGCACACGAAGCAGTTCGTCTCGATCCCCCAGTTCTCGTTGTGCAGGCGGTGGATCGCCATGACGGAGCCTCCCGTTCGGTGCCCTGATTCGCCGCCGTCGACGGCTCGGTGAAACAGTGGACGCACCGTGAACGCCCCTGACGTCATCGACTATTCCCCCGACCTCCGAGACCGGCTGAGCGACCACCTGAGCCGGCACGATCGGCGGTCGGCCGAGCTCGACGGCCGCAAGCACGCAGCGGTCGGCATCGTGCTCACCGACAGCGCTCTGGGAGAGGACCGGCACGACCCGCTCCTCCCCGACGACTGGAGCATGCAGCGAGTACCCGGCGAGGTCGACGGGCTCGACGGACGCATGGTCGGCGTGTCCGGAGGTGCCGCATTCCTGCTCTGCCGGCGGGCCTCGCGCCTGAACAAACACGCCGGCCAGTGGGCACTTCCGGGCGGGAGGATCGACCCGGGCGAGACCCCGGAGGAGGCCGCACTGCGCGAGCTCGACGAGGAGGTCGGACTCCGGCTCGACCACGACTCGGTGGTGGGGTGGCTCGACGACTACCCGACCCGCTCCGGCTACGTGATCACGCCGATCGTGATCTGGGCGGGCGACGAGACCGCGCTGCGCCCGTCACCCGACGAGGTGCTGGCGGTGTACCGGGTCGGCCTGCACGCGCTCCGAGACGGTGAGACGAGGTTCGTCTCGATCCCCGAGAGCGACAAACCGGTCGTGCAGGTGCCGCTCGGCCAGGACCTCATCCACGCGCCCACGGGCGCCGTGCTGTACCAGTTCCGCCAGGTGGCGATGGCCGGTCGGCTCCACGAGCGGGTCGACCACCTGGAACAGCCCGTCTTCGCCTGGACCTGACCGTGGCCCGACCTCGCCACCCGATGCCGGCCGACGTGCGAGCATCGCTCGTCGACCGCGGCGTGCTCGACGACTACCGGTCACGACCCGCCTACCAGCGCAACGACTATCTCGGCTGGATCGGGGGCGCGAAGCGCCCGGAGACCCGCCGACGGCGGATCGAACAGATGCTCGACGAGCTCGAACGAGGTGGCGTCTACATGAAGATGGAGCATCCGCCGAGCCGCAGGTGAGCCGCGGTGTCGCCGGGGACCTGACCTTCGGCCCTTGCATGGTTACCCACGGGTAACTACGTTGGCTCCATGGCAGACATCTTCGAAGTGGGCATCGTCGGGTCGGGGATCATGGGTGCGGGTCTGGCGGAAGTCGCCGCCAGAGCCGGCCATGACGTGGTGGTGCAGGTCGCGTACGACGGCGGGAGCCGACGACGTGCTCGCACGCATCACGAAGGGTCTCGATCGGCAGGTCAAGAAGGAGAAGATGACCGCCGACGAGCGCGACGCCATCATCGGACGGATTCGGGGAACGGATCATCTCGGACAGCTCGCGACCTGCGATCTCGTGATCGAGAGCGTGGTCGAGGACCTCGGGATCAAGAAGGCCCTGTTCGCCGAACTGGAACAGATCGTCAAGCCCGAGGGCATCCTGGCGACGAACACCTCGACCCTGCCGGTGGTCGAGCTCGCGATGGCGACCCAGCGCCCCGAGCTCGTGTGCGGCATCCACTTCTTCAACCCGGCCCCGGTGATGAAGCTGGTCGAGGTCGTGCGACCGGTCACGGCGAGCGACGACACGATCACCCGCGCCGTCGACTTCGCCGAGCGGTGCGGCAAGGACGCGGTACTCGTCGAGGACCGCGCCGGGTTCATCGTCAATGCGCTGCTGTTCCCGTACCTCAACAACGCGATCCGGCTCTGCGAGAACGGCACCGCGTCGATGGAGGCGATCGACACGGCGATGCAGGGCGGGTGCGGGTTCCCCATGGGCCCGTTCGCGCTGCTCGACCTCGTCGGCCTCGACACCTCGTTGGCGATCCTCGATGCGCTGTACGCGGAGTTCTGCGACCCGAACTACGCCGCCATGCCCACGCTGCGACGCAAGGTCGCAGCCGGCCAGCTCGGACGCAAGAGCGGCCAGGGGTTCTACTCGTACGAGTGATCACCCGCCCGACCACGTTGCCTCGTCGACGCACCGTTCGTGCCGGACGTCGTGACGGCTGCTGCCCCGCAGGATGGTCCGTGCCGGGCACGGGTCGGCGCGGACGCGATGATGTCACCGTGAGCGAACGACCTGCCGCCGATCGACCGGTGGCCCTGCCGACCCACCGGCTCATCACGCCGGTCGAGCCGGCGCCGAGTCGTTGGACGATGCCGACCGACGGCCCGATCGACGACAGCGACATCGTGGCGATCGGCGCCGACCTCGAGCCGGGCACGCTGCTCGCCGGCTATCGGGCCGGCGTGTTCCCGATGCCGTTCGAACGCCGGCGGTTGGCCTGGTTCTCGCCCGACCCGCGGGGGATCCTGCCGCTCGACGGGCTGCACGTCTCGCGATCGCTCCGACGGAGCGTGCGGCGGTTCGACGTGCGGATGGACACCTCGTTTCGTGCGGTGATGGAGGCCTGCGGCGACCCGAAGCGCTCGGGTGCCTGGATCAACCGCGACTTCGTCGACGCCTACGAGGCGCTCCACGAGCTCGGCTGGGCCCACTCGATCGAGATCTTCGAGCCGGGCACCCAGCATCTCGTCGGTGGGCTGTACGGGGTGCACATCGGCGGTCTGTTCGCCGGCGAGTCGATGTTCCACACGGCCACGGATGCATCGAAGGTCGCGCTCGTGCATCTCGTCGAGTGGCTCCGAGCGACGGGAGCGACACTCCTCGACGTGCAGTGGAAGACCGACCACCTCGCGTCGCTCGGCGTGATCGAGATCCCCCGGTCGGAGTACCTCAGCCGGCTGCGCGAGGCGGTCGCATGACCCGGCGGCGCGGCGGCATGTTCCGGGCCCCGAACGCCGAAATGGGCCTCCGCGAACGGAGGCCCATCATGGCCACAAGGAGTGGTACCCGGTGTCGGTGGGCCGCCACCCACCGACACCGAGATCTGTACGACCGTTTGTCCCAGATGCCGGATGGAGGGGGATTCCACCACGTGGTCGTGGCCCGGCGTTCTCGGTCGGACACTGTGGTATCGACCTCCGACCTCCCTACCTTGAGCACAGACTTCGAAGGAGTCCAACGTGAGCGTCGAACGTGACCGTCCCTGGATGATGCGGACCTACTCGGGCCACTCGACGGCTGCCGCGTCGAACGAGCTGTATCGCACGAATCTGGCCCGTGGGCAGACCGGCCTGTCGATCGCGTTCGACCTGCCGACGCAGACGGGCTACGACCCCGACAGCGAGATGGCGCGTGGCGAGGTCGGCAAGGTCGGCGTGCCGGTTGCGCATCTCGGCCACATGCGAACGCTGCTCGACGGCATCCCTCCCGGGCAGATGAACACGTCGATGACGATCAACGCGCCGGCGTCGTGGCTGCTCGCGCTGTACGTCGCGAACGCCGAGGAGCAGGGGGTCGCGTCGAGCGACCTGCGGGGTACGACGCAGAACGACATCGTCAAGGAGTACCTGTCGCGGGGCACGTACATCTTCCCGCCGGCACCGTCGCGCCGCCTGATCGTCGACATGGTGGCCTGGTGCGCCGAGCACGCGCCCTCGTGGAACCCGATGAACGTGTGCTCGTACCACCTGCAGGAGGCGGGCGCGACGCCGGTACAGGAGATCGCGTACGCGATGGCGACGGCGATCGACGTGCTCGACGCAGTGCGCGACTCGGGCCAGGTCGCACCCGACCGGTTCGGGCAGGTGTTCGGATCGATCTCGTTCTTCGTCAACGCCGGCATCCGGTTCGTGGAGGAGATCTGCAAGCTGCGGGCGATGACCGCGATGTGGGATCGCATCGGGCTCGACCGATACGGGGTCGACGATCCCAAGGCGCGCCGGTTCCGGTACGGCGTGCAGGTGAACTCGCTCGGGCTGACCGAGGCGCAGCCCGAGAACAACGTGCAGCGGATCGTGTTGGAGATGCTGGGTGTGTCGTTGTCGAAGCGGGCCCGGGCCCGCTCGGTCCAGCTTCCGGCCTGGAACGAGGCGCTTCGGGCTGCCGACACCGTGGGACCAGCAGTGGTCGCTGCGCATGCAGCAGGTGCTGGCGTTCGAGACCGACCTGCTGGAGTACGGCGACCTGTTCGACGGGTCGCACGTGGTCGAGGCGAAGACCGCCGAGCTGGAGGCGGCCGCCCAGGCCGAGCTCGACGATGTGCTGGCGATGGGCGGGGCATTCGAGGCGGTCGAGACGCTCAAGTCGCGGTTGGTCGCGTCGATGGCCGAGCGCACGCGGCGGATCGAGTCGGGCGACCAGACCGTGGTGGGCGTCAACGACTTCACCGACACGGCCGAGTCGCCGCTCGGCGGTTCGAAGAGCGATCCTGACCGTCGACCCGGCCGTCGGCGACGAGATGATCGCGGATGTGACGGCGTGGCGCTCCTCGCGTGACCAGGCCGCCGTCGACGCCGCGCTGGCCGAGCTGCGACGGGTGGCCGGGTCGGACGAGAACGTGATGCCGGCGACGATCGCACTGGCGCGCGCCGGCGGTACCACCGGCGAGTGGGGTCAGGTCATGCGCGAGGCGTTCGGCGAGTTCCGGGGGCCGACCGGGGTCGGTGGCACGAGCGGCGGCGCAACCGGCGGGCTCGCCGATGTCGCGGCGCGCCTGCGTTCCCGACCGGATGGGCCGGTTCGTCTGCTGGTCGCCAAGCCGGGCCTCGACGGTCACTCGAACGGCGCCGAGCAGATCGCCGTGGCGGCACGGGACGCGGGCATGGAGGTCATCTACTCGGGCATCCGACTGACGCTCGATCAGATCGTGGCGTCGGCGCGCGACGAGGACCCCGACGTGATCGGCCTGTCGATCCTCTCGGGCTCGCACCTCGAGCTGGTGCCCGATCTGATCGGCAAGCTGCGAGCGGAGGGGATCGACACACCGGTCATCGTCGGCGGCATCATCCCCGAAGCCGATCGAGGTCGGCTGGAGGCGGCCGGCGTGGCCTCCGTCTACACGCCGAAGGACTACGAGCTCGCCGAGATCATGTCCGACATCGCCGACATCGCCGACGGCTCGGGCTGACCACAGCGACGAGGCTCGTCAGCTCGAGCCGGACACGCTCGGTATTGCCACGTTCGTATCGATCGACCAACGAGGATGCGAAAGCGAAGCCCGGAGTCACTCACCCATCTCGCCCGACCGGTGGTGTCGTCGAGCGCTGCACGCTCCGGCTCCCCTGCCCTCCACGATCTCGCGTCGCAATCGGATTTCCTCTCGAAATGCCGGCGAGCTTGTCGAACACCAGTTCGACAAGCTCGGCCTCACCGACTTCCCCGATCTTCCCAACGACAGATCGGAGACCCAGATGAACAGTCCGCCGGATGCGGCGTACGCCGAGGTGCGTGACACCGACCCCGACACGCTCGACTCGGGCGAGCTCGACGCCTACCTGCGTCGGGTCGCCGAGCTGCGGGCGTCGTGCGATGTCCGGCAGGTGCGAGCCACCCGACGACAAGGGGCTCTCGCGGCCGAGGGTCGAGCGACCGACCCACGCCATTCGTTGGCGAACCACGGTCGTCAGTCGTCGAAGGAGGCGGCTGCGGCGACCGAGCGGGAGCGGGTGTGCACCACGATGCCCGGCTTCCAGGACGCGCTGACCGACGGCGTCGTGTCCGCCGGGCACGTCGATGCCGTGGCGAACGCCACCAAGAACCTCAGCGAGGGTGAGCAGGCCGAGTTCGCCGGCCGGGCCGACGATCTGGTCGCCGACGCCGGCCGACATGCGTCGATGCCTTCGCCCGCAACTGTCGTGACTTGGCGCGCGGGATCCGCGCACACCACATCGCCCGCAGCGACGTCGACGAACTCGAGCAACAGCGACAGCAGTCGACGATCACCCGCTGGGTCGACCGGCAGACCGGGATGCACAAGACACTGATCCAGTGCGATCCGATCACCGATCGCCAGATCTGGGCGGGGATCCAGCGCGAGCGCGGCAAGCTCCGGCGCCGGTGCCGGCAGCATGGCACGAAGCCGTCGTGGGACCGCCTCACCGTCGACGCCCTCGTCGAGGCCGTGAGCGACCCGACCGGCGGCTCCCGGGGCTCGCTCGTCGTCCATGTCGACCTGGCAACTCTCACGGAGGGCCGACACACCGAGCCGCTGAGCGAGACCGACAGCGGCGTTGCGGTGCCGGTCGAGACGATGCGACGAGTTGCGTGCGACGCCGACATCATCCCGGTCGTCCTCGACGGCGAGGGCGTCGTGCTCGACCACGGCCGAGCGAAGCGGCTCGCCACCGCCGAACAGCGAGCAGCCATCGAGGCGATGCAGGCCACCCGTTCGCATCCCGATTGCACCGTCACCATCGACGACTGCCGAATCCACCACCTCCGGCCATGGCACCGAGGCGGCCGCACCGACCTCGCCGACCTCGCACCCGTCTGCGAGCCACACCACCACCTCGTCCACGAAGGAGGCTGGACACCGACCATGACCCCCGACCGGGTCGCCACGTGGACCCGCCCCGATGGCGAGATGTACTGGACGGGCACGGTCGACGATCGAAGGGTGTCAGCGCTGGCGAGCTGAGAGGCCCCGAAACCCGAGCCCGAAACCGGTCGGTCATGCCGACCCGGACGCGGCGCGGGAGTGTCCGTCAGTGACCCTGCCGGACGGCGGTGTCTCGGCTGTGCGGCTCGTACTCGAACTCGCCGTGCGTCACCTCCTCGATGAGGTCCTCGCGCTCGTCGCCCTTGCGCGACGGCGTGATGAGCAGCAGCAGGCTCGGCAGCACGAGCAACGACACCAGCACCGAGAAGAAGATCATCACCGCCGTGAGCACGCCGAACATCTCGAACATCGGCATCGGTGCCATCGCCATCACGAGGAATCCCGTCATCGAGGTCGCCGCCGAGATCGCGAGCGCGCCGCCGGTTCCCTCGCCGGCGCGGCGCAGCGCCGGGAACCGGCTCGGTTCGTGCTCGAACTCCTCGATGAACCGCATCGTGAAGTGGGTGGCGTAGTCGACGCCGACACCGACTGCGATCGCGGCGATCGTGGCCGTGATCACGTTGATCGTGTAGCCGACGAGGTACATGAAGCCGTACACCCAGGCGACGACCAGCAGGATCGGGACCATGGAGATGAGGGCGTAGCGGGTCGACCGCTTGAGGATCGACGCCATTCGTCGGCCGAAGTTGCGGAACACGAAGAACAGCGCCACGAACACCAACAACGACGTCAGCACGATCGCGACCGGGAGCGACACCAGCATCGCGCCGGTGAAGGCATCGAGGGTGTTCTGTGTCGTGATCGCCGCACCCGACACCCTCGCCGTCACGCCCTCGGCGGCCAGCGCGGTCTGCAGCTCTTCTGCGGCGCTCTCGAGTGCTGCCCGGGCCGGGAGGATGATGCTCTCGTCGGTGATCGTCGCGATGCTGACCGCCACCATCGTCGCCCGACCGTCATCGCCGACGTACAGGAACGTCTGTGTCTGGTCGGGCGTGAAGATCTCGACACCCTCGTCGTTCACGATGGCGTTCGAGATCGCGTAGTCGTAGATCGCCGCGATCTGATCGGGCGTGTCGGCGAGGCCGTCGGCGTCGGCATCGGTGATCTCGACGCCGGCGTTGTCGGCGATGGCGGCGCTCATCGATGACGACTGCGTCACCTCCCGGACCAGTGTGACGGCGTTGTTCTGGAACTCGACGACGCCTTCGAAGTCGCGCTCGAACTCCGCATCGGATCCATCGATCCGGCTCTGGGCGGCCTCGATGGCCACGAGGCTCGCCGGGGAGGTCAGGTCGCCCTCGATCAGGATGTAGTCGATGTCGCCCTGCGGGCCCCAGTACTGCTCGCTCTTGTCGAAACCCTTGATGAGGTCGGTGTCGGAGGAGAAGAAGTCCCGGACGTCGAATCCCTCGCCGACGCGAGAGGCACCGACCAGTCCCAACACCGCGAGGATCGCAACGGCAGGGAGCGTGAACACGCGCCAACGGGCGAGGAAGTGCACGAGCGTGCCCGCTGCCACGAAGCCGTGGCCGGCGCCTCGTACCTCGTCGGTGAGCGGACGCTCGGCCTCGGCCGCGCGCCGATTCCGCCGACGCGTGAACGCAAACGGCAGATACAGGAACAGCGCAAGGAACACCGCGTAGACCACCCAGCCCACTGCGGGGAACACGATCGCCATCGTGACCGCCACTCCACCGATGAGGCAGGCGATCGCGAACCCGACCTTCTGGGTGGCGATGCGGGCATGACTCAGGTCGGCCGGCCGAGGCCCGAGGCGTTCCTCGATCGCGAGCAGCAGCTTCGGCGCCAACCAGCCGAGCACCAGATAGCAGAGTACGAGCCCGATGGCGGCCGCGATGCCGAACTCGATGATCGCCTGGATACCCGACACGGTGTTGGACAGGAACGCGGCGGCCGACGACGCCACGGCGAGGGTGAGTGCGGCGAACACGGCGGTCTCACCGAGCGGGTACGCCCGTTCGCGGTCGAAGCCGTCGACCTGCTTCTCCCGGGTGCGGCCGCTGCCATGGATGAAGAAGTCGACACCGAAGCTGATCAACGCGATCGGCACGATCATGATGAGCAGGGGCGAACCGGTCTTGAGTCCGATCAGCGCGTTGATGCCGTTGAAGCCCATCATCACCACACCGAGTCCGGCCGCGACCATCATGGCCGCCCAGTACGAGCGGAGCAGTGCTCCGGCGATCACCAGGATGAACGCGACGGCGCCGAAGATGTACGGCGCCGCCGCCGCACCCTGCTCCTCGGAGACGAGGCCACCGTCGATGAACAGCCCGATGGCGGTGATCGACTCCTGCTCGCCGCGCAGCATCGTCTGGACGTCTCGCAACCATCGCTCGGCGTCGAGATCGGTCTCACCGCTCATCCCTTCGACGCGATCACCGTCGAAGGTGTCGATGTCGTACGCAACGAGCGCCTGGAAGGCCGGCGACGCCCATCCGGTCACATCACGACCGTCGATGGTCGTCGGTTCGCGGGTGGTGGACGTCGAGGAGAGCAGACCTTGCAGCGAGCTCGTCGGTGCGTCGTCGGCGAGCAGGTCGCTGATCGCGATGTTCACGTCGGCCTCCGATGCGGCTTCGAGTCCGCCCGGCAACTCCTCGTCGACGGCATTCGCGAACGAGTAGACACCATCGATCGTCACGCCCAGCCCGCGGTCGAACACGCTCGCGAAGTGCAGCTGCGACTCTTCGTCGGCGAGCAACTCACGCTGGTGCTGCAGCAGCTCGAGCAGCGAGTCCCGGTTCAGCACGTCACCCTGCTCACCGGCGGGTGTCTCGACGATGAATGCCGCGAGCCGGATCGGCGACGACGACGCGAAGAGGTCGTCGACGCGTTCGGCGGTGTCGTAGATCGCTCCGCTCGGATCGAACGAGGGCTCGCTGTCGTCGGCCACCACGGGAGTGAGCACGGCGAGCGCAATGGCGGTGACGAGCGCGACTCCTGCCAGCGGCCACGCGTGACGACCGATCCATTCGAAGAGGCCGAACCCACGCTCTCGGGAATTCTCGGACATTGCGCACCTCCTGTTGGAGCCGCGACCCGTGTGACCACTCGATCCGAGTGTCCGAATGCTCACGAGAGGAGCGGCGGGACCCTTCCATCGTTGGCACGAGTTCGACGCGGTGTCCAGGGCCCATGGCCATCGCACGCACCGCTTCGACGGAAACGAAGGTCGCGCTCGATCGAGGATCGGCCGCCGATGCCGGCCAGAATGTGGAAGATGTCACACGTCATCCTCAGCGTGGCGCTCGTCGTCTTGGCCTTCGCCATCGTTGCGGCCTCCATCGCGTGGGCTTGGCGTCACGGCACGCTCCACCCGACCGAGCAGGAGCGGACCGATCTCGAGTTCGAGCGCATCGTTCGCCGGCTCGGTCTCCCGACGCGCTGACACGGGGGTGCCGGCACGAGCTTCGGCAACCGATCGGCCCGTGCCCGAGGGGCAGCGGTCACGATCGAAACGACGGCAACGACCCGAGCGGTCGACGCTGCAGGGCTGATCGGGGGTCCGCACGGCGAACGTCCACCGCACGCCGCCGACGACCCGGGACGCCGACGTGGGGGCGAGACGTCAGACCGTGGCGGTGGCGCGCTGGCTGTCGATCCACGACGCCAACGCAGGGCCCGACTCGAAGCTGGTGATCAGTGCGTATCGCGGCGAATCGCCGTTGTGCACGACCACGTGCCAGAGGCGCTGCGTGTCGACCACGAACCGTGCGCCCTTCGGCAACGGCACCCGCCGCTCGGTCGCCGGATCGGGGAGACCGTCGGGCCCGTTGTCCATCAACAGCATGTAGCTGTCGGGGTTGTCGGTGAGCTCGACCCACGAGCGCACGACCCATCCCTCGTCGTCGGGGTTGAAGCGGTTGTTGTCGTCACGGTGGATCGAACGCATCGCCACCTCACGGTCCTGCGGCTCGAGCTTGATGATCCGGACCCGTCCGAAGTTCGCGCCGACACCGTCGACGTACTCGCGCAGGGTCGGCGCGATCTCGGCGTTCGACGTCCACAGCGCGTCCTTGTCGGTCTTGCCCTTGTCCCAGAAGCCGCGGCAGTCGAGCTCGCCGTCTGCCGACGCGATCGGCGCGAAGTTGGTGTCGCCGCCCGACTTCCAATCCAAGTACTCGAGCGACTCCCACTCCGACGACGGAACGTCGGTCGGCATGTCGGACAGCTGCACGAACCCGGTGTCGTTCAGGGCATCCACCCGGAGGTGCGGCGTGTGGAGCGGAATCTCGACGCTCCAGTGGTCCTGGGTCGGCCAAAAGCTCATGGGCGCCAGTCTACGAATGCCGACCACTGGGTCGCAGGGAACTTGGTCACATCGCACGCCACGTCGGAGTGCCGGCCACGAACGTTCTCGAGGCCGCACACGTCGCACCGCCCTGCGGGAAGCACCGGGCTCGCGTCAGGAGTCGTCCGCGGTGGTCGACGGGCTGGGCAGCTCGTCGACGATCACGTACGGCGGGATCTTGAGCGTCACCCCGGGCGGCACGTTGTTCGGGTCGTTGATCTGGTCTTCGTTGGCGTCGATCAGGAACTGCAGCGGCACGTCGAAGCTGCGGGCGATCAGCGACAGGTTCTCGCCCCGCTTCACCGTGTACAGACGGATCCGCTCGTCGACGATCGACGTGCTGGTGCTGGTCGAGGTGGTCGTGCGAATCGGCGGCAACGTCTCGAACGCCTGGGGCTCGTCCGACCCGCAGGCCCCCAACACCACCAGCCCGACGGCGAGGACGGGGAGCAGCACGGCACGCGAAGGCCGCAGGGAGATCGCGGGGACGATTCGGATGCACACCAGCGTAGACCGGTTGCGTAGCCTCCCCTCGTGCAGTCTTCGCGGGCGACGATCATCGACATTCCAGGTGCACGGGCCCCGGATCGCGAGTACCGGATCGACGCCGGCGGCGTCGGGCTCGCCCTCCACGAATGGGGCGTTGCGGACGCGCCGCCGCTGATCCTGGCCCACGGCGGGTTCGACTTCGCCCGTACCTTCGACACGTTTGCTCCGCTGCTCGCCGACGCCGGCTGGCGGGTCGTGAGCTGGGACCATCGCGGGCACGGTGACAGCGACCACGCCCACCTCTACTCGTGGGACGCCGACCTCCGCGACGCCGCCGAGGTCTTCGACCACGTCGCCGGACGGGACCCGGTTCCGACGATCGGACACTCGAAGGGCGGGGCGATCCTCGTGCAACTCGCCGATGCCCAGCCGTTCCGTTTCGCATCGCTGGTGAACATCGACGGCATCCCCTCGAAGCGGCCGATCCCCGACGTGGCCGAACACGAGCGCACGAAGATGCTGACCGGCGAGGTGACGGGGTGGCTCGATCACCGCGGCCGAACCGCCGGTGCCCGACGGAAGCCCGGCACGATCGACGAGTTGGCGGCGCGACGCGGCCGGATGAACCCGCGTCACCGCGACGAGTGGCTGCGCTACCTCGTGACCGTCGGTGCCACCGAGACCGACGAGGGCTGGCGCTGGAAGCTCGACCCCTCGATGCGCTTCGGCGGCTTCGGGCCGTGGCGCCCGGAGTGGGCCCTGATGCGTCTCGCCGGGCTCGGTGTTCCGTTCTACGGGATGCTCGTCGAGATCGAGGAGGAGATGGGCTGGGGCACCACCCCCGACGACGTTCGGCCGTTCATTCCCGAAGGCGGCCGGCTCGACATCCTCCGTGGCGTCGGCCACTTCGCACACATCGAAGATCCGCAGGGTGTCGCCGACCGCATCATCGGTTTCCTCGGTGCACCGGCATGACGACCGAGCTGCTCACCCACAACAGGATCCGGCTCGCGCTGCACACGTTGCGCGACGGCGAGGGCCGCGCGCTCCTGCTCCTCCACGGGTTGGGCGAACAGTCACCGCGCGACGTCCCCGACGCCGTCGCCGCCTGGCCGGGACCGATCACCGCGCTCGACTTCACCGGGCACGGCGGATCGACGATGCCGGTCGGCGGGGGCTACACCGCCGAGATCCTGATGGCCGACGCCGACGCTGCGATCCGGCGGCTCGGCGAGGCCACCGTGGTGGGCCGCGGCCTCGGGGCGTACATCGCGCTCTTGATCGCAGGCGCACGGGCGGACCGTGTCCGCGGCGCGGTCCTGGCCGACGGGCCCGGCCTGTCGGGAGGACCGAGCGTGGCGACGTCGCAACCCGTCTACTCCCTCGACCCGGTCGACTCGACGCCCGACCCGTACGCGCTCGCCGAACTCGGTCGCGACCTGCGTCCACCCGACTACGCGACCGCCTTCAGCCGACTGGCGCTGCAGGGCTCCGACCTCGACCAGCCGATCACGGTCGTCGCCCGGTTCCGCCCGTCGTGGTTGCAGGCCGTTGCCGGTGAACCGGGCGTCGGCGACGCCGAGACGGTCGCCACCGGTCTCGCCCCGTACATCGGCTGACACGGCCACAGGGCACGAGCCTCGCCGCCGGGCACCGGACACGGGGTCTCACCCATCGGCGGTCAGCACACGGACGGCGACCGGCGCGTCCGGGCAGCAGCCGATCAACACCGTCGACGCGCTCCCGGTCCTTCTCCGTGCGATCGTCGGTGAGACCTGGCGTCGCCACCGGAACTCCGGTCGCGGGCCGGCGCTCGGCGGAGGCCGACCGAGGCTCGGGTGTGTCCCCGGACGCGCCGGTCGGTGCAGCAGGCGGTTCGTCGCGCTGCCGATCGGCCACGGATCGGGGTCGGCGGCCGGTCCGGCCCGTCAGGGTGCGATCGTCAGCCGTGTCGGTCGGCGACGAGGTCGGCCACGATGCGGGCACCGATCGCCACGAACGGGAGCCCACCGCCGGGATGGGCCGAACCACCCACGAGGTAGAGCCCGTGCACCGGCCCGACGTTGCCGGGCCGCGACCACACCGCCTTCTTGCCGTTCGACGCGGTGCCGTGGATGGCGCCGCCGGGAGCCCGGTAGCGGGCGTCGAAGTCGGCCGGGAGCACCGTTCGTGTGAACTCGATCCGGTTCCGTACGTCGAACCCTCGTTCCGCCAGGCGGTTCAGGACCCCGGCCGTCATCAGCTTGCGGTCGATCCCGATCGCGGGTGGGGTCTGGACGACGATGTACCAGTTCTCGGAGTCGGGCGGTGCCTGGCCGGCGTCGGTGACCGACGAGACCGACAGGTGGAGCGTCGGGTCGATCGCCAGTTGCCCCGCCTCGAGGAACTTGAACTCCTGACGATCGTGGAGCGGGAAGAACACGTTGTGGTGCCCGATCCCCTCGGTTCGTCCTCGCACCGCGGCACACACGACGAACGCACTCGTCGACACACCGGCCTTGTCGAGTTGCCTGGCCTGCTTGGGGCTGGGCAGCAGATCGACGTAGAGGTGCGCCGCGTCGACGTCGGACACCACGATCTCGGCACCCTCGCCGCCGCCGTCGGCGAGCTCGACGCCGGTGACCGCTCGCCCGTCGGAGGCGATGCGACCGACGTCGACGCCGGTCCTGAAGTCGACCCCCATCGAGGTCGCGGCCCGAACCAACGCATCGCGAAGGCGGCCGATGCCACCCGTGATGTACCAGCATCCGAAGGTCTGCTCGACGTGGAGCAGGCCTGCGGCCGTGGCCGGGGCAGCGTACGGAGACGAACCCGAGTAGGTGGCGTACCGGTTCACCAGCTGCTGGAGTCGTGCGTCGTCGAAGAACGACGCCGAGGCCTTGGCGAGCGTACGACCGGCGTCGAGATCGCCCGACGGCCGCGCCCGCCTGCCGGGAGGGCCGGCGAGGACGGTCCCAGCGGTCGCCGCCCAGACACCCGCCGCGTGATCCGCGAACCGGGCCCACGCCCCACCGCTGCCCGGCGAGAACTGATCGACAGCGGCCACCATGGCATTCCGGTCGTCGGCGACCTCGAGTGTCGACCCGTTCGGCCAGCGGTACGTCACCTGCGGGTCGAGCCGGACGAGGTGGACCTCGTCGGCGAGGCTGGTGCCGGCCAGCTGGAGCACCTGATCGAACTCGTGCGGCATCGTCAGCAGGTTCGGGCCCATGTCGAACCGGAATCCGGCCTCGTCGAGGTCGGCGACCTTGCCACCGAGCACCGGGTTGCGTTCCATCACGACCACGTGGTGCCCAGCGGCCGCCAGGCGGATCGCAGCGGTCAGCCCCCCGATGCCCGATCCGACGACGACCGCTTTCACGAAGGTTGTCCTACCAGACCGCCACGGCTGCACGCGCACCTGCCGACGTGGCAGGTCGACGCCCCAGGAGTGCCGGCATGGTGGATCACGCCAGAGAGAACCCGCGACGGAGTGGCACGACGAAGCGTTCCTCCTCGAACCCGAGCGAGACGTACAGGCCCCTGGCGCCGACGATGTCGGCGCGAACGGTCAGCCCGACTCCGTGCGCTCCGAGCTCGAGCAGTTCGACAACGCCTGCTCGAACGAGGTCGGCGCCGAACCCTCGTCGACGATGTCGTGGATCGACACCGACGTAGTCGACATAGCCCGAGCCGTCGGGCTCCAACTCGACGGCCACGTAGCCGGCCACCTCGCCGTCGAACTCGACGACGAGTCGCCGATGCTCGGCATCGTGTCCGGCGACGAGCTGCTCGCCCGTGGTGTGGGTCCCCCCGAACAGGTCATCGTGGAGCCGGATGACCGTCGAGTGGTCGGCGTTCGTGATCTCGCGCACCGGCGAGACCGGTGGATCGACCGGGCCGTCGAGCCGGAGCACATGTGAGCCCTCGTCCTCGGCGAAGCCGTGACGGGCCGCCCAGCTCCGGTACCGGTCGAAGCGTGCATCGACGGCCATCTCCTCCTCGGTGATCTCGGTGAACAGTTGCTCCCGACCTGCCTCGAGCAGGGCGTCGGCGACCGACTCCCAGTCGTCGTGCTGCACGAACGGTCCGTTCCACCAGACGCGGCCCATGTCCGGGTCGACGTCGCCGACCAGCCATCCGACGAGGTCGCCGTCGACGAGCGTCACGACCGAGACGTCCTGCCAGGTCGTCTCCGCCAGCTCGGCGGCGATACCCGACGGCTCGGTTCCCAGGTACGCCAGGTACGTGTGGGGATCGGCCTGCATCGGCGCCGCGAACTCACTCAAGGCGACGAGCTCGCCGTCGCCGTCGATCCGTCTCGACTCCATCGGAGCAGTCTGCCACCGCGAGCCGTCACGCTCCCGGGCACGCGGGGCCCGGTCGGGCTCGACGGGTGTCCGAGACACGATCCGGCCGGCGCACCCCCTCCGGCCGCCGGCCCGACTCGCGCGACCGGTCCGGCTTCGGCGCGTCGGACGGTCCGGGCTGCACGACGCCGTCACCGACCGCCACACTCGGGGACGGGACGGAACTCAGACGGTTCGCTGGGTCACGAACGCGGCGAGTTCGCTCAGCTCGCTCGTGGCCGTGTCATCGAGGTCGGCCGCCTCGAGAGCAGCCACCGCTTCGTCGGCGCGAGTCGCGATCGTTTCGTTCGAGGTCGTCCAGGGCACCGGTGTCGACGATCACCCGCTGGATCGCCACGACCTCGTCGTCGGTGAGACCCGGTCGGCCGACGCCATCGAGCACGGATCGTTGCGCTGGTGTCGCGGCGCACACGGCGCGCGCCAGGAGGGGCGTGGGTTTGCCCTCGCGCAGGTCGCCGCCCACGGGCTTGCCGGTCGCCGCCGCATCACCGAAGGCACCCATCACGTCGTCGCGCATCTGGAAGGCATCACCCAACGGCAGCCCATACGCGCTGAGCGACCCGGCGATCGACTCGAACCGCTCGGGCGACGCAAGCGCCGCACCGAGGTGGAGGGGCCGCTCGATCGTGTACTTGCCCGACTTGTACCGGCAGATCCGCTCGGCCTGGGCGACATCGCGGACCCCGCGGACCGACCCCAGGATGTCGAGCACCTGACCGACGTTCAGTTCGATCCGCAGCTCGTTCCAGATCGACCACGCCGTGGCGTTGGCGTTCGCGAGCAGGCGGTCGGCGTACACGAAGGCCACATCTCCGATGAGGATCGCCACGCCCTCGCCGAACCGCCGGGATTCGCCGGCCCATCCCGCCTCGGCGTGCCGCTCGGCGAACACCGTGTGCGTCGTCGGCTGACCGCGGCGCGTCGCCGCGTCGTCCATCACGTCGTCGTGGAACAACGCGAACGCATGCATGAGTTCGAAGGCTGCGCCGGCGTCGGTGACGATCGCGTCGGCCGGATCGCCGCCGGCGGCGACGTAGCCCCAGTGGCAGAACGCCGGTCGGAGCCGCTTGCCGCCACTGAGCACGAGACGCCCGATCTCGGCCATCGGAGCACCCAGGTCAGGGTCGAGTTCGGTCCAACGCGCGAGCTCGGGTGTCAGCACCTCGGTCAGCCGCGACTCGACGCGTTCGGCGATGCGTTGCAGGCTGGGTGGGGCGGAAGGCACGGGACGGGCTACGACGAGTCGCCGTCGAGATCGGCGCCGTCGAGATCGGCGATGACCTCGTCGATGCGCAGGCGGGCGGTACCGATGCGGTCGCGGCACAGCGCGATCAGGTCGGCCGCACGCGCCACCCGGTCGGCGAGCCGGTCGACGTCGACATCGGAGCCCTCGAGCTCGCGCAGGATCACGTCGAGTTCGCCGAGTGCCTCCGCGTAGCCGATCGTGCCGTCGGCGGCCGTGCCGTCGATGCTGGTGTCGTCAGTCGTGTCGTCGCTCATGTCGTCGTGTCTCGTGGTACGTCTCGTCGCCGGTGTCGTCGACCCGTCACCGATCGGCGATCCGACTGGTGAGCGTACCGTCGGCGACCTGCGTGGTGATCACGGCATCGTCGTCGACCTGGTCGACCGAGCGCACGATCGACCCCTCGGCGGTCCGTGTGATGCTCCACCCTCGTTGCAGCAGAATGGCGGGATCGAGCGTGGCGACGCGGGCAGCGATCGAGTCGAGACGGATCAACTCCGAATCGAGCGATCGAGGGGGCCGGTCGGCGAGCTGCTCACGACGACGCACGAGGCCGCTCTCCGACCGCCGGAGCTGCTGCGTCGGCGCCAGGCGCAGCCGCTCGACCCGGGTGCTGAGACGCTCGTCGGCACGTTCGACGGCGGCATGGGTTCGCCGGGCGACCCGGTGGGCGCGGTCGGCGAGCCGCGTGTCGGCGGCGTCGAGATCGCGGCCGATCGCCTCGACCACCGCCGCCCATCGCGCCTCGGTTCGATCGCGGTATGAGGCAACTCGATCGACGAGATGGGCGGCGCACGCAGTCGGCGTCTTCAGGGCGGTATGGGCGACCTCGTCGGCGACGCTGCGGTCGACCTCGTGACCGAGCCCGGTCAGCACCGGCACGCGACTCGTCGCGATGGCCAGCGCGATCGCCTCGGCGTCGAACGTGGCGAGCTCGTTGCGTGCCCCACCGCCACGGATCACGACCACGGCGTCGAGGCCGGGGCGGGCCGCGAGGGTGCGGATGGACGCGGCGACCGACCCGGCCGCCCATTCACCCTGGACTCGCGTGTCGCAGACGGCCAGACCGAAGCCCAGACCGCTGCGCCGGATCTCGTCGTGGAAGTCGTGCCAGGCGGCGGTGCCGACGCTCGCGACGACCCCGATCTGCAACGGCACCGGCGACAGGTCGTGGCGACGGTTGGCGTCGAACAGCCCCGAGGCCACGAGCCGGCGGACCACCTGGTCCCGCGCCTGCGACAGCTCGCCGAGCGTGAACCGGGGATCGATGCCGGCCATCTTCAGCCCGAGGCGGCCGTTGGGCGCGTAGTAGTCGAGGTGACCGAAGATGCGCACCTTCATGCCGTTCGCCAGGTCGAGCCGATGCTTCTTGAGCAACGGCGTGAGATTGCGCTTCATCGGTGCGAAGAGCGACACGTTCATCACGGCCTTGCCCGAGTCGCCGTGCTCGACCAGTGCGAAGTAGGTGTGCGGCCCGCTGCCGCGCAGGCCGTCGATCTCGCCGCGCACCCAGACCCCGTCGGAGAAGCCCCGACGGAGCCGGTCGTTGATGGCGTCGGCCAGCTCACCGACGGTGTATGTCGGGTTGGCCGGATCGTCGGCCGGTTCGTCGCCGAAGTCGAACGCGGGTTGGCTCACGACCCCCGATTGTGCCCCATGACGTACGGCACGTCCCACCGCACGCGTCCGGCAGGGACCAAAGTCGGTGGCGAACGCCCGGTCCGAGCGGCAGGATGAGCACATGCGATCGCCGATCGCGCTGCTTCGGCGCGGCCTCTGGGTCGTGGCCGGTCTGGTCTGCGTCGCTCTCGGCGCGCTCGGTGTCGTGCTCCCGGGCCTGCCCTTCACCGTGTTCTTCATCGGGGCCGCCGCATGTTTCGCCCGATCCAGCCCGCGGCTCGAACGATGGGTGCTCGATCTGCCGAAGATCGGGACGGCGGTCGAGCGGTACCGGGCCGGTCTGGGCATGCCGCTGCGGGCCAAGCGCTGGGCGGTCGCCTGCATCGTGGGGTTCAGCTCGTTGAGCGCCGTGCTGGTCGGGTCGCCCGTGTTCGCAGTCGGCGTGCTGACCCTGGCCGCGATCGGGGTGTGGTACGTGACCAGACGGGTGCCGACCACCCCGGCCGAGGCACTCGACGCGGTCAACGCCTGAACGACCGTCAGGTCGGCGAGGCGAGGCAAGCGGCGCCCGCGACATGCAGGCATTCGGTGCGGGTCGTCAGTTCCGAGCGCATCGAGGGTCGACGGTCGGCGATGTCGTCGCTGCTCAGGACCGAGACCTCGACGATGTGCCATGACCGTCGGACTGCTCGGCGGTGGGATCGACGTCGCGGTCGGCGAACCGGTTCAGGTGGTGACGCTCCCGGCGTTGCCCGTCGACCAGGACGTCGCAGAGCACGAGATCGCCGCCCAGGTGCTGCCACGCAACGTACGACGACACATCGCAGTGGCCGATCGCCGGGCGGTCCGCCGACCAGCGATCCGGATCGGCGATGGGGGCGCGTGTCGAGCTCGCTCGGATCGTGTGACGACCTCCTGGGCCTGCTCGCCGTTCGACCCCGCGGTCGGGCGTTCACGCGCCGAGGCGGCGGACGTTCGGCGGCGTGGCATCGGCCTGTTCGAGGCCCTCGTCGCCGTCACCGATCTCCGCGAAGAGCTGACCGTCGATCGGCAGGTCGCGCTCGCGCCGCACGGACTCGAGCTGGTGCAACGGCTTCTCCAGCTGGCGTTTCCGGGTGCCGACGAGATCGTCGAACTGACGGTCGAGGCGATCGAAACTGGCCTTCACCTTGTCGAGCTGATCGCTGTACTTCTGCCACTGGTTCCCGAACTTGCCGATCAGCGCCAGGATCTGGTCGCTCGTCTGCTCGATCACGAAGTTGTCGTACGCCTGGCGGATGACCCCGAGGAACGCGAACAGCGTGAGCGGCGAGCAGAGCACGACGCGTTGCCGCATCGCGTCGTCGATCAGCCCGGGGTCGCCCTCGTGGATGAAGCCGGTCAGCTGCTCGTTGGGCAGGAACAGCAGCACGTAGTCGACCGACGAGCGCGCCGACTCGCGTGCGTAGTCGCGCTTGGCGAGCTCTTTCACGCGCGCCCGCACATCGCGAAGGAACGCGGCGCGATGTGCCTGCCGCTCGGCATCGGTGGTGGCGTCGAGGTAGCGCAGATAGCCGGCCATGGGGAACTTGACGTCCATGTACAGCTCGTGGCCCTTGGGCAGCGGGAACGTGAAGTCGGGTCGCCCGGTCGCCCCGTCGAGCTGGGTCTGCTTGACGTAGTTCACGTTCTCGACGAACCCGGCGAGCCGGAGCACGTCTTCGGCCATGCGCTCGCCCCACTGCCCGCGGGCGGTCGGGCTGGCCATCGCCTCGCGCAGCGCCTGCGCCGAATCGGACAGTGTCTGCGTGATCTCGGCGTGGCTGCGCAGCGACTCGTCGACCTGGCCGAACTTCTGGGCGCTCGTCTGAGAGAGCTGGCTGACCATCGTGCCGAGCTTGCCGAGCTCGGCGCGCATCTCGGCCTGCACCTGGTCGAGGCGCGTGTCGATCACGTCCTTCTTCGCGGTCAGCTCGGCCGAGGTCTCGGTGCGCGCCTGCTGGGCGGCGGAACCCAGCTGCTCGCCGTGCAGCACGGCGGCCTGCCTGAGCGCCGTCTCGACCGCCGCATCGCGGTCGGCCGCGGTCTGCAGGCGCATCTCGCCCAGTGCCGCCGCCACGGCGTCGTGGACCACCTGGTCGACCGGCACCTCGGGCTCGGCGTCGGCGTCGGCCGCGGCCTGCGCGACCGCCATCGCCTCGTACCGCCGACGGGTGAACTCGACCGCGACCAGCGCGGTGGCGACGGCGACCACCGCGACCACGACCACCACGAGCACGGCGACCAACAACACGTCCATGCCCAACATGATGACCAGTGGGTGTCACATGGTTCGCGGACCCACGCTGACCTGGGGTTTCGCGACGCCGGTGGCGAACGGACGGCTACGCCGACCCGGGATCGAAGCAGTGCGGCCCCGCCGCCGGCTGCTCGATCACGACCGTCCCCGCCGGCGCGCCCTCGATCCGCTCGGCGACGCCGATCGCCACGAGATCACCGTCGATCAACACCGGAAGCGGGTCGAGCCCCCGCGGACCCGGTCCGGCCCGGAGCTCACCGGCACGGGTGAAGTGTGCGCCGTGGCACGCACACTCGAACCACGCCGACGACTCGCAGTAGGGCACCCGGCATCCGAGGTGCGGGCACTTCTCGTAGAGGGCGAGCAGACCGTGCTCGAGGCCCGGTCGCAACGCCAGGTCGGCGACCTCGGCCAGCGACGCCGCCTCGTCGTCGTCCAACACGACGAGCCACGCCTTCGCCTCGGGCACGTAGAGCGGCACGTCGGCCGCCTCCGATCTCACCTCGTCGAGGGTTCCGACCTCCACCGACGTGTCGCGCCCCGGCAGGACCGGATCGGACGCACCGGCGGGCAGCGAGCCGGTCGACGGCGGCCGGAGCGTCGGCGCGTCGTTCGACGCGCAGCCGACGCAGACCGCGGCGACCGACGCCTCGAGGAACCGGCGGCGGCCGAACCGTCTCATGCCGCGCGCTCCGGGAAGACGAAGCAGCGTTCGCCGATGGCGCCGAGTGCGTACGCCTCGTAGTCCACGCCGTACACCGCATACAGGTGGCGGCACCGCTCGCTCCACGAGAGCGCCTCGGGCGACGACACCCGGTGCACCACCTGCATCACGCCACCTTCGAAGACGCGGTACTCGGCCCAGGTGCCCGGGAAGTCCTTCACACAACCGACCTCGATCGTGGGCACGCCGCTGCGCCGCATCCGTCGGACGCGGTGGCGATGGGTGTGTCCGGCGGTGTAGCCGATCACGTTCGCGTGGCGTTCGACCACCTCGTCGAGCGCGTCGCTGGCATCGGGGTGGAGTCCGAAGTAGTCGTCGCTCCGACGCCCCGACGGCCCGGCGATCCACTGCTGGTGATGCCCCATCAGCAGCACCGGACTCGTACGCGTGGCCAACTCGGCATCGATCGCGGTGAGCTGGTCGGGTCGCAGCCAACCGGTCGTGCGGGTCGGGATGACCGTGTCGAGCAACCCGATCGTGATGCCCTCGAGGTCGATCCACCGGTCTCCGGCGTAGTCGGACTGACCGTGATAGGCGTCGTGGTTGCCGCGTACGACGTGCAACCGCTCGCCGAAGGGCGGGCGGTAGCAGGCCTCGAACGCAGCCCATTCGGCCGCCTCGCCGTCGACCGACAGGTCACCCTTGACGAACACCGCGTCGAGGTCGGCCGCCTGCATCTCGTCGACGGCGGCACGGTTCATCGTCTCCGGGTACGGCGCCTCCCCCGGCGCGCTGCGGACGAGACTCACCTGGTCGGCCGGAAGCGATTCGCCGAGCCAACCGGCCTCGGTCTCCCCGAAGTGCACGTCGTTCACCGTGCCGATCCGGCAGAGCAGCGCACCGCCGGGCCGGGGCAGCGTGCGCCCCGACAGGCCGACGAATTCGAAGTCGGCGTCGGGCTCCAGACCGTCGAACCGATGCACACGCTCACCGTCGTGGATGACGACGAGGTCGTCGGCGACGGTGGTCAGGTCCACGGGCGATCGACCGGCGCGAAGCGGTCGCGGTGCCACCAGCGGCCACTGAACCTCCACGCACCGCCGGGTGCCGGTGTCGAGTGGGCGACCGCAGGACGGGGCCAGAGTGCCTCGACGGCGGCGACGATGGCCGCCGCTTGCTCGTCGGTGGGCGCCGGGGTGATCTCGTTGCTGCGCACGAGCGAGACACTACTGCAGGCCCCCGCTGCGGCCCCGCGCGGCGGCCTCTGCTTACATCGGCATCGTGAACCTGTTCGACACCGATTCGATCCTCGCTCCCGACCCCGAGGGCATGGCGATCCTGCACGACCGCGAGTATCGGGTGCGGGCCTACCGCAAGGCCGACGATCGCATCCTGATCCGGGGCGCCGTGCGCGATCAGAAGCCGCCGGGGCTCTACCTCGCGGACGATCCGGAGCCGCTCACCATCCACCACATGCAGTTCGACATGGAGATCGCATTTCCGTCGCTCGAGATCGTCGACGCCGGCGTGGTGTTCGAGACGCATCCGATGACCGGGTGTCCGACGATCACCGAGCACTACGGGAAGCTCATCGGTCTCTCGATCGCACGCGGGTTCACGCACAAGGTCCGCGAGATCTTCGGTGGGCCCCGGGGCTGCACCCACACCACCGCCTTGCTGCAGGCGATGGCGCCGGTCGCGATGCAGTGCTTCTGGTCGATGCGGGCCGCGTCGGCGCGCGAGGAGGGCATCGAGGGAGGCGTCGCTCCCCCGGGCGACGATCAGAGCTGGCGGATGAACATCGGCACGTGCCACATGTGGGCCGAGGACGGCGAGCACGTCGCAGAACTCGAAGCGGGCGCCGGATTCGGTGTGCCGGTGTTCCTGGAGGAACGCCTCGCGAAGCTCGGCATCGAACCCGACGCCTGGACCGGCTGACCGGCTGACCGGCTGACCGGCTCGCCGGGTCGCCGGGTCGCCGACCGTGGACGCGGCACGGCCGCCACGCCCGAGCGTGCGGCCGGTCCGAGCGGTGTGGCGACTCAGGCCGCGCGTGCGAGGCCCGCCAGTGAGAGCTCGTCGACGCGGCGGCGGGCATCCTCGATCGCCCGCTCGGGGTCGACGTTGAGCTGACCCGCGGCGACGACCGTCACGTCGGTGAGGCCCAGGAACCCGAGGAACGTCGTGAGCCACGTCGATGCCTGGTCCATCTCGGAACCGACCGGCACACCGCCGGACGCGACCACGAGGAAGACCGGCTTGTCGGGGACCAGACCCTCGGGGCCGTGCTCGGTGTACCGGAACGTCGTGCCGGCGCGGGCGACGAGGTCGGCCCAGGCCTTCATG
This sequence comes from uncultured Acidimicrobiaceae bacterium, assembly GCA_963827775.1. GTDB lineage: Bacteria > Actinomycetota > Acidimicrobiia > Acidimicrobiales > Ilumatobacteraceae > Ilumatobacter. Next base: position 494,477 of record CAWHCI010000005.1, read on the forward strand.
GCGGCCGGTGGGCCGAAGTTGTAGATCGGCAGGCCGATCACGACCGCGTCAGCCGCGAGGAGTTCGTCGATGAAGGCGTCGGCGATCTCGAGATCGGCGCGCTGGTCGTCGGTGCGATCGACCGGCGGGGTCCACATCGCGGCGAGGGTCGACTCGCGGAGCAACGGCACGCCCTCGGCGAGGTCGCGCTCGACGACCGTGACCTCACCGGGCAGGCGGTCGATCAGGCGGCCGGTCAGCTCACGGCTGGCCGAGCCCTCGTGTCGGGCGGAGGAGTCGATGCGGAGGATCGTTGTCATGCGGACACGATATCCAGTTTATTTGTGATCGCAATCTTTGTGATGAGAATCAAACTCGCCGGGCCGGGCCGCGGTAGCACGGCAGCGCGCGTCGCGAGGATCGACGCGACGTACCGGGCGACCGCACGGCCGGTGCCGATCGGCTCGAGGGTGCCGGCGTCGACCACCCGATAGCCCACCTCACCCCGTCCCCGGGTCGCGCCCCTCCCGAGCATGCGGGTGTGGATGACGAGATACACCACGACCCCGGCGACGGACAGCACGGTGGCGAGGGCGATCGTGCCCCCGGTCGGCACGTCGCACACCGACTCGACGCTGTCGAAGTCGGTGCACAGCGACCGTTCGACGCGGGCCGACGAACAGCGCCACGGTGCCGGGGACGACGAACGGCACGCCCAGCAGGGCGTCCAGGAATGCCGCACTCACACGTCGCCCCCACCCTGCGTACCGGACCGAGGTCGCCGTCGCGGGTCCCGACAGCGACCGCGGCGACTGCGGCTCGGCGTTCACCTCAGAGCGGCACGTTGCCGTGTTTGCGCTGGGGGAGATCCTCGCGCTTCGACTGCAGCACCCGGAGACCGGCGACGACCTTCTGGCGCGTCTCGGCGGGGTCGATCACGTCATCGACGAACCCGCGCTCGGCCGCCGCGTACGGGTTGGCGTACTTCTCGGTGTACTCGGCGACCAGCTCGGCGCGGCGGGCGGCCGGATCGGCGGCCTGCTGGAGCTCGCGCCGGTAGACGATCTCGACCGCGCCCTGCGGGCCCATCACCGCGAGCTCGGCCGACGGCCACGCGAACGACAGGTCGGAGCCGATCGACTTCGAGTCCATCACCACGTACGCACCGCCGTACGCCTTGCGGGTGATCACCGAGATCCGCGGCACGGATGCCTCGCAGTAGGCATAGAGCAGCTTCGCCCCGTGGCGGATGATGCCGCCGTGCTCCTGGTCGACGCCCGGCAGGAACCCCGGCACGTCGATGAACGTCAGCAGCGGGATGTTGAATGCATCGCAGGTGCGCACGAAGCGGGCCGCCTTCTCGGCCGACTCGACGTCGAGCACGCCGGCCAGCACCATCGGCTGGTTGCCGACCACGCCGACCGGCTGGCCGTCGACCCGGGCGAACCCGCAGAGGATCGATTTCGCCCAGTGCGGGAAGTACTCGAAGAACTCGCCGTCGTCGACGGTCGCCCTGATCACCTGCTTCATGTCGTAGGGCAGGTTCGGGCTGTCGGGCAGGATGTCGTCGAGCTCGGGGCACAACCGGTCCGGGTCGTCGGTGGGCTCGTCGATCGGCGGGTGCTCCAGGTTGTTCGCCGGCAGGAACGACAGCAGGAAGCGGACGTCGTCGAGCACTGCCTGCTCGTCATCGGCCACGAACGTGGCCACCCCCGACTTCGAGGCGTGTGACATCGCGCCGCCGAGCTCCTCGAGCGTGACCTCCTCGCCGGTGACCGTCTTCACCACGTCGGGACCGGTGATGAACATGTGCGACGACTCGCGCACCATGAAGATGAAGTCGGTCATCGCCGGGCTGTAGACGGCGCCACCGGCGCACGGGCCGAGGATCACCGAGATCTGCGGGATCACGCCGGAGGCCTGCACGTTGCGCCGGAAGATGCCGCCGTAGCTGGCGAGGCTGACGACGCCCTCCTGGATGCGGGCACCGGCACCGTCGTTCAGCCCGACGAGCGGCGCACCCGTCTTCAGCGACAGATCCATCAGCTTGTGGATCTTCTCGGCGAACACCTCACCGAGCGCGCCGCCGAAGACGGTGAAGTCCTGTGAGAACACGAACACCTTGCGGCCCTCGACCGTTCCCCACCCGGTGATCACGCCGTCGGTGTACGGGCGCTCGTCGAGCCCGGCGTCGTGGGCACGGTGACGGGCGAGCATGTCGAGCTCGTGGAAGCTGCCCTCGTCGAGGAAGTAGTCGATGCGCTCACGGGCGAGCATCTTGCCCTTGGCGTGCTGGCGCTCGATCGAGCGTTCCGACCCGGCCGCGAGTGCCGCCTCGCGCCGCGTGCCGAGGTCATCGATCTTGTCCTGCATCGAACTCACGGGACAGAACGTAGTGGTTGCGCGGGCCCGCCGGGGCTTCGACGGGCGTCAGTCCACGACTCGGCCCGTGAGCCGGGACGCGGCGTCGACGATCTCGTCGACGCTCACGAGCACCAGGTCGGCGGCGTCGCCGAGCGGGATGAACGAGTCGGCGGCGGCCACTCGCGCCATCGGCCCGGTGAAGCCGGCCTCGACCAGCCCGGCGATGACCCCTTCGCCGACCCCGCCGCTGCGACGTGTCTCGTCGACGACGAGCACGCGACCGACGTCGGCGGCGTGGACCAGGATCTCGTCGATCGGCATCGGCGCGAGCCACCGCAGATCGAACACGCGACACGACACACCGTCCTGCGGCCAGGCGTTTCGCGGCCTCGAGCGACATCCGCAGGCCGTTCGCCCAGGTGACGATCAGCACGTCGTCGCCGTCGCGCACCAGGCGGCCCGAGCCGATGGGCACGTGCTCGTCGAGCCACGTCGACGGCGGCGCGTACTGCGAGAGCCAGACGCCGTCGCCGTCGGCGTGCAGGTCGCGGGCGTGGTACAGCGCGATCGGCTCGAGGAACACCGACACGGTGCCGTCGGCGATGGCAGCCGCGACGCACGTCCGCAGCATCGGCGCCGCGTCGGAGGGGTGGGCGGGCGATGCGATCACCAGCCCCGGTATGTCGCGCAGCGACGCGAGAGCGTTGTCGTTGTGGAAGTGGCCACCGAAGCCCCGTTGGTAGGCGTAGCCGGCGATCCGGACCACGATCGGGTTGCGGTACTGCCCGTTCGAGAAGAACGACAGGCTGGCGGCCTCACCGCGCAGCTGATCGATCGCGTTGTGCAGGTACGCCAGGTACTGGATCTCGGGGATCGGGATCTGACCCGACACCGCCGCACCCAGGGCGTTGCCCAGGATCGACTGCTCGTCGAGCAGCGTGTCGAACACCCGGGCGGCACCGAACCGCTTCTGGAGACCTCGCGTCACGCCGTACACGCCGCCCTTGACGGCCACGTCCTCACCGAACACCAGCGTGTGCTTCGTGGCCGCCAGCACGTCGGCGAGCGTGCGATTGATCGTCTCGGCGAGGGTGAGCGGGCCCTCGTCCTCGGGGAGGCCCTGCGGAAAGGACTCGGCACGCACCGCCGGAGCGGCCGACGTGGCCGCGATCTTGGCGACTCGACCGGCGTCGCGCGGCGAGAGCGGCACCATCACCTCGGCGCGGGTGCGCAACGGCGGCGCGTCCAGCGAGGGCGAGGGCGAGACGGCGCGTGCGCTCGGTGAGCGTCGCGTACTCCCCGATCAGGTCCTCGGGCGTGGCCGACCCCGACCGCACGAGCGCTCGCGCCGTCCCGAGGATCGGGTCGTGCTCCCGGTCACGCCGGATGTCTGCCACCGACCGGTAGCCCGCCTCGACGTCGGTGCCGGCATGACCGAGATACCGAACGGTCGCCAGGTGCAGCAGTGCGGGGCGCCGCGACCGCCGAACCTCGTCGACGAGTCGTTCCGTGGTGGCGAGCACGTCGAGCGGGTCGCTGCCGTCGGCCTGCTCGTACCGCAGCCCCGCCCGGTGGGAGAACGACGCCTCGACCCAACCGACCGGCGTGGGCACGCTGATCCCGAGCCCGTTGTCCTCGCACAGGAAGAGCAGCGGCACGGCCAAGCCGGCATGGGCCGCGTACGCGGCGGCGTTGATCGCCCCCTGCGCGGTCGAGTGGTTGGCGCTCGCGTCGCCGAACGAGCACACGGCGATGGCATCGCGCGGCCACGGCGTCTCGATCCGCAGTCGGCGGCCGCGGGCGATCGCGAGTGCGACGCCGAGGGCGCGCGGCAGCTGCGATGCGATCGTCGACGTCTGGGGAATCACGTTGAGCGCGTGATTGCCGAACACCTTGTGGCGCCCACCTGCGATCGGCTCGTCGGCGAGGGCGAGCATGCCCGCGAGCACGTCGCGGACGGGGTCGTGCCCGTCGAGCTGGTGCGACCGGGCGGAGTAGAAGCCACCCGACCGGTAGTGGAGCAACGCCGGGTCGGTCGGTCGCAGCGCCAACGCCACGGCCGCGTTGCTCTCGTGCCCGGCCGAACCGATCGTGTAGTAGCCGTGGCCCTGCGCCCGGAGCCAGCGAGCGGTGTGATCGAGCACCCGGCTCTCGACCTGGGCGGTGAACAGCGATGGCAGGCGGTCGTCGGTGCCGTGGACCGCGCGACGGCACTTCGAGCGCGGCGATCGCGGCGAGCAGATCGACTTCGAGCTCGTGCAGATCGTCGTGCTGTGGCGTGGCGGGCACGTGCCGAATGGTACGCCTCCACGGTGCGCGGCAGACTGTGCGGATGACACGAACCCTCAGGGTCGGCGCCGCGCAGCTCGGGCCGATCCAGCGCAGCGACGACCGCGCCTCGGTCGTGTCCCGGCTGATCGTGTTGTTGCGCGAGGCAGCCGACGCGGGCTGCGACCTCGTGGCGTATCCCGAACTCGCACTCACCACGTTCTTCCCCCGGTGGTTCGTCGACGACATCACCGAGGCCGACCACTGGTACGAGACGGCGATGCCCAACGAGCACACGCAGCCGTTGTTCGACGAGGCTCGGCGACTCGGCGTCGGCTTCTGCCTCGGGTACGCGTTGCTCGACCGCGACGGCGGCACCGAGAACCGCTGGAACGTGCAGTCGCTCGTCGACCGTGACGGCTCGATCGTGGGCACCTTCAGGAAGGTCCACATCCCCGGCCACGAGGCGCACGAACCCGATCGCCCGTTCCAGCATGCGGAGCGCTACTACTTCGAACCGTCACCGCTCGGGTTCGGCGTGTGGGAGGCGTTCGGCGGACGGATCGGCATGATGATCTGCAACGACCGCCGATGGCCCGAGTCGTATCGCGAGATGGGTCTGCAAGATGTCGAGTTGATCCTGTGCGGCTACAACACGCCACTGCACTACGCCCCCGACCCGAGCCAGGATGTGTTGCAGGGATTCCACAACGCACTCGTCGCCCAGTCGGGCGCCTACCAGAACGGCACGTTCGTGGTGGTCGTCGCGAAGGGAGGCGTCGAGGAGGGCGTCGACTCGCTCTCCGACACGCTGGTGGTGGCACCGTCGGGTGAGATCCTCGCCCGGTCGAGCACGACGCGGTGACGAACTGGTCGTGGCCGACTGCGACCTCGATTGGTGTCGGCAGTACCGGGACACGTTGTTCGACATGCACCGCTACCGCCGACCGGAGGTCTACACCCGCCTGACGTCTCAGCGGGGACCGCAACTTGACTGACGACCGGTCGCGACGCGACCACGTCGCGCCGCCGGACGGCTCGATCGCGATCGAGGTACCGCTCACCGGCTCCGGGGACGCTGCGTCGCCGCCACCCGACGAGCCTCGGCCACCGAACTGGCGACGCGGCCCCGCCATCGCAGTGCTCGCCGGGGCGGCGCTCGTCGGAGTCGTCGTCACGATCCAGGCCATCGGCGGTGACGACGAGGCGGCGGCACCCGAACCCACCGCCGTCGATGAGCTGGCGTCGCAGATCACGACCCCGCCCACGCTCGGTGCGCTCGACACACTGCCGAGCCCCGACGACCCGGCACTGGCGCGCGAGTCACGCGACGGGGGTCCGCAGCCGGCCACGAGCCAGGATCGCTCGCTGTTCGCGGACGCCGTCACCCGGCCCTCGTACCCACCCGTGACCGACGTGGGCCTCCCGGAACTGGTGACCTACGACATCGCGGCGGCCGTCGCCCGGTTGGGCGAGGACGTCCCGCGGCGCAGCGAGACCCATCTCGAGCTCGGCACGGCCGGCTTCGTGCTCGACGTCACGATCGAACGCGACCCCGATCGCGATCGATTCCGGATCCGGGTCGAAACGCAGAGCGAGACGCAGGAAGCGATCGTCGACGTGGCGACGGGCCTCACCTACGTCCGCTCCGACGGCGACTTCGTCGCCGACGTCCCCAACGACGAGATCATCGAGGGGTCCACGGCATCCGACATCCGCGAGTACTTCGACCGGTTGCTGCTCGGCCCGGTCCGCCCGGACTCGTTCAACGCCGCGGCCACCCGGGGTCGCAGCGTCGTGACGGTCGGCGACGTCCGCGTCGCCCGTCAGTTCATCGCCAACGTGCAGGGACCGTCGGTCCCCGAGTGGCAGGTGTACGCGTTCGGGCCGGTGTTCGAGTTCCCCGTCGAGGACCGTCCGTCGCTGCTCGAGTACGCCGTGTACGTCGACGACGACGGTGACATCGTGCAGGTCGACGGCGTCTCGCGGCTGGGCAGCGTGCCGCAGCTGATCGAGCACCGGCTCATCCACCTCGGCGGGCCGATCGTGATCGATCTCCCACCCGACCTGGCCGAACCTCCATCGTCCGAACCCGCATCGTCGACGCCGACCACCGCGCCGACCACCACGCCGACCACCGTCACAGCCGAAGGCTGAGGCTCCGTACACGGACGCGGGCCGTCGGGTTTGTAGGTTCGACGACAGACCCACCGAGTGGAGGTTGACGTGTCGGACCAAGCAACCAGCCCGACGGACCAGTGGCACAAGACGGCGTGCATCCTGTGCAGCGCCAACTGTGGTGTCGAGGTTCGCCTCGACGATCGCGAGATCACCAGGGTCCGTGGCAACAAGTCGCACGTCGGCTCGAAGGGCTACACGTGCGAGAAGGCCCTCCGGATCAACCACTACCAGAACGCCCGCGGCCGGCTGACCTCGCCGCTGCGGCGCGAGCCCGACGGCTCGTACACCGAGCTCGACTGGGACACGGCGATCGAGCGAGATCGCGACCGGCTTCCGCGACGTCATCGGCCGCCACGGCGGCGACAAGATCTTCTACTACGGCGGCGGCGGTCAGGGAAACCACCTGGTCGGCGCGTACGGCGCCGCGACCCGACGGGCGCTGGGCGTCACACGGCGATCGAACGCTCTCGCGCAGGAGAAGACGGGGGAGGCCTGGGTCGAAGGTCGGATGTTCGGCACGCACACGCACGGGCACTTCGCCGACACCGAGGTCGCGATCTTCCTCGGCAAGAATCCGTGGCACTCGCACGGCTTCGACGAGGCCCGGCGGGTGCTGAAGGAGATCGCGGCCGACGACGTCACGCACGATGATCGTGATCGATCCGCGCCGCACCGAGACCGCCGATCTGGCCGATGTGTGGCTACCGGTACGACCCGGCGGCGATGCGTACCTGCTCACGGCGCTGATCGGCGTGATCGTCGACGAGGGCCTCGCACGGACGAGCTGGTTGTCCGACAACACGACCGGAGTCGACGAGACGATGGCCACGTTCACCGGCCTCCCCATCGCCGAGCTCGCGGAACGGTGCGGGATCGACGAGCGCACCATCCGCGACGACGGCACGTCGGATCGCATCGGCGACGAGCGTCGCCGTGTACGAGGACCTCGGCGTCGAGATGGCCCCGAACTCGACGCTCGTGTCCTACCTGCAACGTGTGATGTGGGTGCTGGTCGGGGCCTACGGCGTGCCGGGCGGCATGAGCGCCCACTCGGCGATCGCGCCGTTGTTCAGCTACGGGGCGAGCGGCAACGAGCCGACCGACCCGGTCACCGGTGGCCTCATCGTCTCCGGCCTGGTGCCGTGCAACGAGATCGCCGACGGGATCCTCAGCGACCACCCGGATCGAGTCCGGGCGATGTTCATCGAGAGCGCCAACCCGGTGCACTCGCTCGCCGACTCCGACAAGTTCCGCGGGCGATGCGAGCGTGCGACCTCTCGGTCGTGATCGACGTGGCGATGACCGAGACCGCGCTCGAGGCCGACTACGTGCTGCCGGCGGCCTCGCAATACGAGAAGGCGGAAGCCACGTTCTTCGCGATGGGCTTCCCCGACAACTGGTTCTGCCTGCGTGCGCCGATTCTCGAGCCGTTGCCCGGGACGCTGCCCGAACCCGAGATCCACGCCGCGATTGCTCCGCGAGCTCGGCACGCTCGACGACGTCGACCTGGACGGCCTGCGCGCGGCTGCAGAGCGGAGTGAGTCCGAGTTCGCCGAGGCCTTCACGGCGGCAGCGGTGTCGAACCCCGTCGTCGCAGAGGTCGGGGCGATCGTGCTGTACGAGACGCTCGGCCGCACGTTGCCGAGGGGCATGGAGGGTGCCGCCGTGCTCTGGTTCTCGGCGCAACAGGCCGCGCTGCGATACCCGGAGGCGATGCGAGCGGCCGGGTACCACGGTGACGGGGTCGGGCTCGGCAACGAACTCTGGCACGCGATCCTGAGCGAGCGTGACGGCGTCGTGTTCACCCGCCACGACCACGCCGACTCGTGGTCGCTGCTCAAGACCCCGGATCGGAAGATCCGCTTGGCGATCCCGGAGATGCTCCGGGAGGTGGCCACGCTGACGCGGCACATGCCCACGTACACGAGTGACGAGTTCCCCTTCGTGCTGTCGGCGGGCGAGCGACGGAGTTTCACCGCCAACACGATCATGCGCGACCCGGCATGGCGGAAGCGGGACTCCGAAGGCGCACTCCGGCTGCACCCGGGCGATGCCGCGACGATCGGAGTCGGCGACGGAGACCGGGTGCGCGTCACGACACCGGGCGGGACCGCCGTGGCCGTCGCCGAGGTCAGCGACACGATGATGCAGGGCCACGTCGCCCTACCGAACGGCCTCGGCCTCTCCTACGCCCCGGCAGGAGGCGACACCGAGGTCACGGGTGTCGCGCCGAACGAACTGACCACCACGGATTGGTGCGACCCGATCGTGGGGACGCCCTGGCACAAACACGTGCCGGCCCGGCTCGAGGCCGTCGCCCGCTGAACAACGTCGGTTCGTACGTCAGCCGTCGAGGTCGTACGCCGTGTCGTGGCGCGGCTCGTAGAGCATCATCCGGCCGGCGCCGGGCACCTCGATCGACGTCGTCAGGCCGAACCCCTCGTCGACGATCTCGTCCTCGACGGTGACGCCCTTGGCGCCGAGCTCCGCCCTGGTTGCTTCGATGTCGTCGCACATGAGCGACGTCTGGTGCGTGGGGACCGTGCCCCACACCTCGCCGTCGCCTCCGGCCGTGGGGTGGACTCCGAGCTCGGCCGGTCTCGTCTTGAAGATCAGCCAGCCGCCGCCCGCATCCACATGTGGCCAACCGAGCACGTCGCGGAAGAAGGCTCTGGTCGCATCGGGGTCGTCGGAGTAGATGATCGTGTGGAAGCCGTTGATCATGTCGCGAGGGTAGCCGTCTCGATTCGCGTGCGAATCGAGACCGATCAGGTTGCCAGACTGGCCCGATGGGGAACATCGGCATCCGGGTTCCGACCGACGACGACTTCGAGGCGATGCTCGTGCTCGACGGCAACACGTTCGGCGATCCGTGGCCCGACAATCTGAAGGAACCGGCTCGAGCCATGCTCGATCTCGACCGGTTCCGGGTCGCGATGGACGGCGACTCGATGGTCGGCGTCGCCGGCAGCTACGCACAGGAAGTCACCGTGCCGGGTGGCGCCCAGGTTCGCTCCGGCGGCATCACATGGGTTGCCGTGGCGCCGACCCACCGGCGCCAGGGCCTCCTGACCCGCCTGATGGCCGAGTTGCACGACGACATCGACCGGCGGGGTGAACGGATCGCCATGCTCACGGCGAGCGAGGGGGGCATCTACGAACGATTCGGCTACGGCATAGCGAACTACGACCGCATCGTCGAGATGGACCGGCACCGGCTGCAGGTCCGGCCCGAGTTCCGCCCGCCAGCAGGCGCGGTTCGGCTCGCCGGTGCCGACGATCCAGCCGTCGCGGAGATCTTCGACCGGTACCGCAGGCAGCGGTGCGGTGAGATCGATCGCACCGCGGCGGCCGTGCGCGATGTCCGCGGCCCATCACGGCGCCGGTGTGTCGGTCGCCGTGCATGCCGATGGGTTCGCGAGGTGGAAGGTCAAGGCGAACTGGAACGACGGTCATCCAGCTCATGCGCTGACCCTGCTCGACCTGGTCGCCATCACTCCCGAGGCGCACGCCGCGCTCTGGCACACGGTGCTCTCGGTCGATCTCGTCGGGCCGATCAGCAGCCATCGTTCGGTCTCGCTCGACGACGCGCTCCCCTACATCGTCACCGACCAACGCGCCGTCCGCACGACGAACGTCAACGACGGGCTCTGGCTGAACCTGCGCGACCCACAGGCCGCGCTCGCGGCACGGACGTACTCCACCGACGACCGGCTGATCATCGAGCTCGACGTCGGAGAGCACTCCGAGCGCCTCCGTGTGGACGGCGACCCGAGCGGCGCCGAGGTGAAGAAGGTCCGCTCGCGGCCCGATCTCCGGCTGAACAGCGCCGCACTGGGCGCGATCTACCTCGGCGGTGTCAGGCCGAGCCTGCTCGCCCGCGGCGGCCGGCTCGACGCCAAGAACGACGATGTGCTGCGCCGCGCGGATGCGTTCTTCGCGGGCGAGCGCCTCCCCCATTGCAGCACCGGCTTCTGACCCCGCCCCGACCCAGCGCGCGGTCTCAGGTCCGGTCGACGACGGTTCGGCCGCGGGCGATCACCGCGACGACCGTGTCGGGCTCGGCGAGCCCTGCCAAGTTGTCGAGCGGGTCGACGTCGCTGACGACGACGTCGGCGGCGGAGCCGGGCGCGAGCACGCCGACGACACCCTCGAGCGCGCACAGCCGGGCGTTGACGTGGTACATCGAGCGCAACACGTCGGCGGCAGGTTCCAGGTCGGCGCGGATGGCGAACTCCCTGGGTTGCCAGGGCTGGGCCTCGCCGAGCAGGTCGGTGCCGAAGCCGAGCGCGACGCCCGCAGACTTGGCGATGTCGATCGACCGCTGCCCGTGCTCGAACACCCCCTGGTTCTTCTCGAGGTTCCGCTCGGGCATCCCGAGCTTGGCGCCCATCTCCTGCATCGCCCAGTAGGTCACCAGTGTCGGCACCATCGTGACGCCGAGCTCGGACATGCGTTCTGCGGTTGCGGTGTCGACGAGGTTGCCGTGCTCGATGCAGCGGACCCCGTTCTCGATCGCGAGTGAGATCGCATCGGGCTGATAGGCGTGTGACGTCGCGTAGGTGTGGCGGTGATCGGTCTCGATCGTGGCGGCCCGAACCTCGTCGGCCGTGTACTGGATCGCGTCGAACGGGTCGGTGGGCGAGGCGACACCGCCCGAGCTCATGATCTTGATGAAGTCGCTGCCGGCCTTCAGCTCCGAGCGAACCGCCAGGCGCACGGCGTCGGGGCCGTCGGCGACATGGCCGAGCGCGTTGGTGTGAATCCGGCAGGCGCACAGCGCTTCGGACCGGTCGGTCGAGTCGAGGTCGCCGTGGCCACCGGTCTGTGAGATCACGCGGCCGGATCGTACGATGCGCGGCCCGTCGCAGAGCCCGGTCGCGATCGCCCTGACCAGCCCGGCCGTGTCACCGCCGGTGTCGCGCACCGTCGTGAATCCCCGACGCAGCGTGGCCTCGGCCAGCTTGCCCATGCCGAGCGACAGCTCGACCGGGCTCATCCGCTGGAGCCGCGGGAAGTCCATCGTCGTGATCACGTGGTGCACGTGGGCGTCGATGAAGCCGGGCAGCACGAACCGGCCGCGGGCGTCGATCGTGCGATCGACGGCCCCGGTCGGCGCCGCGTCGCCCACCTCGACGACGACGTCGCCCTCGAGCACCAGGTGTCGCTCACCGACCATCGTCATCGTGTCGGTGTCGAGCAGGGTCCCGTTGACGATCGCCGTACGCATGACGCCAGGCTCCCACGTTCCCGCTGTCATCGGCCATGGGGACCTCGGTCCGCGGGTGCACGGAGACGAGATCTTTGACAAACTGTCAAGCGTGACGACGCTCGACGAACCCAACGCCTCCGCCCTCGACGGCACGTGCTCGTTCACGCTGAACGGCACACCGGTGTCGGTGCGCGGCCGGCACCCGCACCTGCTGTCGGCGCTTCGCGAGGAACTCGACGTGACGTCGCCGAAGGACGGCTGCTCGCCGTCGGGCCAGTGCGGGTGCTGCACCGTGCTCATCGACGGCAAGGCCGTCGTGTCGTGCCAGCAGTCGATGGAGAAGGTCGAGGGGTCCGACATCACGACGCTCGAAGGCGTCGACGAGTCGGAGCGGCAGGCGTTCGCCGACGCCTTCGCCGCGTGCGGCGGCCTGCAGTGCGGCTTCTGCATCCCGGGCATCGTGATGCGCGCCAAGGCGCAGATCGACAAGAAGGGCTCGTCGCTCACCCGTGACGGCATGAAGCCGCATCTCGGAGCCCACCTGTGCCGCTGCACCGGCTACGTGAAGATCCTCGACGCGATCGAATCGGTCGCCCAGGGCACGGCCTGCGCGCCCGCGCTCTCCGGTGAGATCGGAGGCGGCGGCGCGAAGTACGAGGCCGCCGACTCACGCTCGGTGACCGCGACTACGTCGACGACATCCGCATGCCCGGCATGTTGCACGCCGCGCTCCGCCTCACCGACCACGCACGGGCCGATGTCACCGCGATCGACACGTCTGCCGCGGACGCGGCGGAGGGTGTCGTCGCCACGTTCACCGCGGCCGACATCGCCGGCGACCTGCGGGTCGGGATCATCCACAAGGACTGGCCGGTCATGATCCCCGTCGGCGGCACCACGTCGTGCGCGGGCGACGTCCTCGCGGTCGTGGTCGCCGAGACACGCGAGCAGGCCCGCGCCGCCGTCGGGCTCGTCGACGTCGGCTACGACGTCCACCCGCCGAACACCGACCCGGAGGCGGCACTGGCCGACGATGCACCGCTGTCGGTGTGGGGCACCGACTCGAACACGCTGTCGGTCAGCGCGTACCAGCGCGGCGATGCGATCGACGAGGTGCTCGCCGCCAGCGCATTCACCGTGCACGAGACGTTCCGGACCCAGCGCATCGAGCACGCCTTCCTCGAACCCGAATCGACGCTCGCCGTGCCGTCGGGCGACGGCGACGACCGCACCCTCCACGTGTACTCCGGCGGCCAGGGCGTGTGGGACGACCGCGACGACATCGCTGCGGTCCTCGACGTGGGCACCGATCGCGTCACGGTCGAACTGGTGTCGAACGGCGGCGCCTTCGGCGGCAAGGAGGACATGAGCAACCAGGCCCACGCGGCGCTGGCGGCGTGGATGCTCGGCCGTCCGGTCAAGTGCACCCTGTCGCGCGAAGAGAGCTTCCGGATGCACGCCAAACGGCATCCGATCACGCTCGAGTACCGGGCCGGCTGCGACGCCGAGGGCCGGCTCACCGGGCTGATGGTCCGCGGCATCGGTGACTCGGGCGCCTACGCCAGCGTCGGCATGAAGGTGCTCGAACGGGCGGCCGGCCATGCCTGCGGGCCGTACCGCTGGGATGCGATCGACGTCGAGACGACTGCGGTGCGCACGAACAACCTGGTGTGCGGTGCGTTCCGCGGCTTCGGCGCCAACCAGGCCCAGTTCGCGATGGAAGGCGTGCTCGATCGGCTCGCCGAGCAGGTCGGCATCTCGGGCTGGGAGATCCGCAAGCGCAACGTCGTGCGGCCCGGCGACGTCTGGGGCCCCGGCCAGATCATGGACGACGGTGCAGGTGGCGCCGAGGCCTGTCTCGACGAGATCAAACCGTGGTACGACGCGGCACGCGAGGCCGGCCACGCCGTCGGACTCGGGCTGGGGCTCAAGAACTCGGGCCTGGGCAACGGCTTCTACGAGCAGTGCGCGGCGGTGGTGCGATTCCGTTCCGACGACGACCGGGTCGAGGTCCGGCACGGTTGGACCGAGATGGGTCAGGGCGTGCACACGGTGGCGCTGCAGGTCGCGGCCGACGAGCTGGGCATCGACCCCGATCGCATCGACGTGATCGTCGACACGACGCGCGACCTCGGGTTCGGCCAGACCACCGGCTCGCGTGGCACGTTGATGGCGGCCGGGTCGGTGCAACGGGCCTGCGAGGCCGCGATCGCAGCCGGCTGCGCTCCCGATGTCGACCACACCGGCGAGTACGTCGTCGACTGGACCCAGAAGCTCGGCGATCCGAACGTGCCGAACCCGACGATCCACTCGTGCTTCAGCTACGCCGCTCAGATGGCCATCGCAGATCGCGACACCGGCTCGATCGAGCAGGTGGTCGCCGTGCACGACGTCGGCCGGGCCGTCAATCCCACGCTCGTCGAGGGGCAGGTCGAGGGCAGCGTGCACATGGGCCTCGGCTACGCGCTCACCGAGGAGTTCCCGACCGACCCCGGGACCGGATTCCCCACGAACATGACGCTCCGCTCGCTCGGCATCCTGCGCGCCAAGGACGTCCCCGAGATCGACGTGCACATCGTCGAGGTCCCCCAACCGCGCTCGCCCTACGGCATCAAGGGTGTCGGCGAGATCGGGCTGGTGCCGACGGCGCCGGCGGTGGCGGCCGCATTGCACGAGCTCGACGGCACGTGGCGCTCGACGCTCCCGATGAAGCCCGCCGAGTGACCCGAGCGTGATCTCGGTCTCCGACGAGGACCGGCGCCGGCGTCTGGCCGGGCGGCACCTGCTGCTTCCCGAGACCCGAATCGACTCGGTTCCTGCGATCGCCGATGCCGTGGTCGCGCTGCACTCGTCGGATCCGGTGACGGTGTTCCTGTCGATCGGGGCGCGGTCGAACGACCTGACGGTGGGCGACGTCGAACGCGCCCTGTACGACGAGCGCTCGGTGATCCGGCACCACGCGATGCGCCGCACCCTGTGGGTCACCACGCCGGAGGTGGCCGAATTCGCCCACGCCGCCACGACCCGCAAGATCGCCGCGTCCGAGCGGGCACGGTCGGCCAAGTTCGTGGGCGACGCCGACTGGTTCGACGAAGCCGTCCGGCAGGTGGTCGACTGCGTGCGAGCCTCGCCGGAGCCGCTGAGCACCAGACAGATCGGTGAACTGCTTCCCGAACTCCGCCGCGAGATCGTCTACGGCGAGGGCACCAGGCACGAGGCGACCGGGTCTGCGCACACCCGCGCGGTGCTCGTGGCGGCCTTCGACGGCGACGTCATCCGAGGGCGCCCCGCGGGGACCTGGATCGCGTCCCAGTACGCCTGGGGCGACACACAGCGGTGGCGAGAGATCGACTGGCGGGCGTACGCCGAACACGGCGGCGCCGCTGCGCTGGTCGAGACGTGGCTGCGGCGCTTCGGCCCGGGATCGCTCGACGACCTCGTCTGGTGGACGGGCTCCACCAAGACCTTGATCCGGTCGTCGCTGGCAGCGCTCGACGTGACCGAGGTGTCGTCGTCGTCGGGCGAGGGCTACCTCATGACCGACGACCTCGAACCGCCGGCCGAGGTCGAACCATGGGCGGCGCTGCTGCCGGGACTCGACCCGACCGCGATGGGATGGAAGCAGCGCGACTGGTACCTCGACGAGGTTGCCGGTGCGAGGGTGACCGACCGGTTCGGCAACATCGGGCCGACCGTGTGGTGCGACGGTCGCATCGTCGGCGGGTGGGCACAACGGCCGGACGGGCAGATCGCGACCGAGTTCACGGATGCGGTGACGCGAGAGCACCGGCGCCTGATCGACGCGGAGGTCGAGCGACTGCAGACCTTCGTCGGCGGTGCCCGCTTCAGGGTTCGGTTCCCCTCGCCGAACCAGCGGGAGCTCCTCGCCTGATCACCACCGACCGGTGCTGCCGGTGCTGTCAGAATCGACGCATGGGCGAGCGAACGGTCACGGCCAACGGATTCGACTTCCACGTGCTGGAGGAGGGGTCGGGTGACCGCCTGGCACTGTGCCTGCACGGCTTCCCCGAGCTCGGCTACAGCTGGCGTCACCAACTTCCGGTCCTGGCCGACCTGGGGTACCGGGCCTGGGCGCCGGACCTGCGCGGCTACGGCGCCACCCGCCCACGGCCGACCCGGCGACGCGACTACCTGACGTCGCTGCTGGTCGACGACGTGGCAGCGATCATCGACGTCGCCGATGCGTCGGAGGTCGTGCTGATCGGCCACGACTGGGGTGCCGCGCTGGCCTGGCAGTTCGCGATCGAGCAGGTGCGTCCGCTCGACCGGCTCGTGATCATGAACGTGCCGCACCCGGCGCGGTTCTTCCGGCAGCTCCGGACGCTGCGCCAGCTCCGCAAGTCGTGGTACATCTTCTTCTTCCAGCTCCCCCGGCTCCCCGAATGGGCGCTCGGCCGCAACGACGCCGAAGCGATCGGCAACGCCTTCACCGACATGGCCGTGCACGCCGAGCGTTTCGACGACGATGCCGTGCGACCGTTCCGCGACGCGGCATCGCAAGCCGGGGCGCTGCGGGCGATGATCAACTGGTACCGGGCGATCCCGTTCGGCATGCGTGAGGCCGGGCGCAGCGACGTCCCGGTGATCGAGACGCCGACGCTCATGGTGTGGGGCGAGCAGGACACGGCGCTCGGCAAGGAGCTCGCCGAGGGCACCGACGAGTTCGTGTCGGATCTCACGCTGCGCTACCTGCCCGACGCCAGCCACTGGGTACAGCAGGACCAGCCCGACGTGGTGAACGCCATGGTGACGGCGTTCCTGCGCGACGAGCCCGTGCCCGAACCCGACGCGACCTGACGACGCGCGCCGACGACGCTCGCCGGACCGTGGGCGATCCGTCAGGCGGCCTGCGATTCGACGGTCGGGGCGACCAGGTCGCCGAGCCGCGACACCACCGAACCGACCGGGAACGTGGAACAGATCAGATCGATCTGCGCGAGGTGATCGTCGATCATCGCCTCGGCCGCCCACACGGGGTCGTCGATCACGACACCGTCGAGCGTGAAGTCGCCGGCCTCGGTCAACTGCACCGCTTCGTCGATCCAGCCAACCTCGTCGAGCAGGTCGTGGATCGCCCGACGCACCGCGGCGCGCGACAGGTTCGGCCGCTCGGCCACCTCGGCCAACCCGGAGAACCCCGTGGTGGAGAGCCCGGCCCAGGAACGGCTGCATCGGCAACGCTCGGGGTCGGCACACTCGAGCAGCACGGGCGTGACCAGCTCGCCGTCGACGGCTTCGCCCGGCTGATGCTCGTGGACACGTCGCTGCTGGTTGACCGCGATCAGAACTCGCATGATGGTGCTCCCTTCGTCACGGCCGCCACTCTGCACCAGGGGTGTCACGACGTTTGCCGCGACCCCGGGTCTCAGGCCGCGAACCGGTCGAGGAGGTCGGCGAGGTCGGCCGGGTGGAACACATCGCTCGCGTCCGCCAGTTCGGCGGGGCACCACCAGCGATGCTCGTGGAGCGCCGACCGTTCGACATCGGTCCAGCCGGCGCGACTCACCTCGAATCGTTGCGTGCGCACGACGAAGCAGTGTTCGACGGCGTCGTAGTCGACCCCGAGGAACGAGAACTGCGACGCCCGGACGTGCACCACGGACCCGACGTCGTCGACCACGAGGCCGGTCTCTTCCGCCAGCTCCCGTCGGCCGGCGGCCTCGATCGTCTCGCCGGGCTCCACTCCTCCGCCGGGCGGGAACCACCAGGTGCCGTCGTCGGGTCGCGCCGGGTCGCCGCCGCGGAACATGAGCACGCACCCGTCGTCGTCGATCACGAACAGCGTCGCCCGGAGCCGTGCCACACCCACGTCGGTGTCAGGCGGGCCGACGCAACCGTTCCCAGCGACGTTCGATGTCGGCGGGATCGAACGGAGTCAGCCGGTCGGCCTCGACCAGGTTGATGTTGACGCGGGCGATCGCCTCGTTGGCCTGCCGGACGCGGTCGCGCAGGACGTCGACGTCATCCGCCCGCCAGAAGGCGACGCGTGCGGCCTCGGCCGCCTCCACGGCGACTCGCCGTCGATCGTGGGACAGCTCACGCCGGGTGAACTGGTCGGCCCACCAGCCCTCACCCCGATGCGTGTCGAGGTCGAGCTGCTTGCCCTTGAGCTCGGGTGTGTCGAGCTCACCGCCTGCCGCCGCGTTGGCCAGCCGCTCCTCGACCGAACGCTCGACCCAGCTCATGCGGCCAACGCTATTCGCCCTCGCCGAACGGGTCCAACGCCGCGACCAGGTCCGCCGTCTCGGCGACCGCGCCGTCCGGGAATCGGGCGAGGGGCCCGGTCGCGCTGCCGAACCACGGTCGTGCCGCGCCCAGCTCGAACTCGACGTCGCACGGGACCTCACGCACCCTCAACTCGCCGACGATCTCGTCCGTGAGCACGACGAGATCGCGAACACCTTCGCAGGCGTCGCCCGCGGCGCCGAACGACACGACGTCGCCGGGCAAGAGCTCGGTCACCGCAGGTGCCGGGGGCGTGGCATCGGCGACGACCGCGGCACCCTCGACATCGACGAGGCCCCCGATCCCGCACGGTTTCGTGGACGCGTTGCGAACCACCACGGTGGTCGCGGCGGCGACGATGTCGAGATCGGAGACATCGCACGCGTCCTGCACGGCGTCGTTCGGATAGAACGCGGTGAGCCACCAGCCGCACGTCACCAACGCGCTCGGTACCAACGCCGACTCCTCACCGATGCCGACCTGGACGCGGTCGACCACCTGCGGGTCGGCGCACTCGCTGCCGTCCGGGCCGACGACCAGGTCGGCGGTTCCGTCCGGAAGCAGCCAGACGTCGGGCTCGATCGCCGGGTCGAGCAGCGGTGAGCGGCCGATGTCGGGCTCACACCACGTGTCGCTCACGTTCCGCATCCGGATGACGGCGGTGTCGGCCGCCGGACCCACCTGGGCCGTCCACATCTCCACGTCACGGGCGCGACACGGATCTGGTGAGGGCGGCTCGGCCACGGTGGAACCGCCCGTCTGGCTCGGCGCCAGATCGGTGGCGACGCTCGTCACATCGGGATCGTCGAGGGCCCGTTCGGCGAGCGGCAGCGTCACCGCGCCGGCGGGCGCCGTGGCCGGCGCGGTTCGGGTGCCCTCGTCGGCCGAGTCGGCGGCTTCACCACCGCAGGCCGCCGCCACCAGCAGGCCCGACGCGAGCAGCCATCGCCCCCACCGGCGCCGCCCCGAACCCCTCTCCACCCGATCGACCCTAGGCGCCCGGCGCGACGCCGGCGCTGCTCCCCGGACGGTGCCCGAGCGAGCCCGCCCCGAGGCGTGGGCGGTCCCGGGCGCCTGTTCACACGGCGTTCACATTGCGAACACGGTGGTGTCATCGCCCGGTGGCATCGTGCCGCTGCCCCTACAACCGTTGATGTGGAAGGACCCATCCGTGGCGTACCAAGCTGAATACATCTGGCTCGACGGAACCGAGCCGACCAACCTGCTTCGCAGCAAGACCCGAATCCTGCACGACGAGATCTCGGAACCGCCGATCTGGGGATTCGACGGGTCGTCGACCAACCAGGCGACCGGCGACAAGTCGGACTGTGTGCTCAAGCCGGTCTTCCACTGCAACGACCCGCTGCGAGGTGGACGCAACATCTTGGTGATGTGTGAGGTCATGATCGCGTCGACCGGCCGCCCCCACGCGACCGACACCCGCGCCGCCTGCGCTCGCACCGAGAAGAAGTACGCCGACCGCGAGATGTGGTTCGGGCTCGAGCAGGAGTACACGATGCTCCGCGTCGACGGCACGCCGATCGGCTTCCCGCAGGGCGGCGGCCAGCCGCCGCCCCAGGGTCCCTACTACTGCGGCGTCGGCACCGGCCGCATCATGGGCCGCGAGATCGTCGAGCGGCACACGCAGGCGTGCATCGACGCCGGCCTGTCGATCTCGGGGACCAACCCCGAGGTCATGCCCGGCCAGTGGGAGTTCCAGATCGGCCCGCTCGGCCCGACCGCCGTCGGCGACCAGCTGCACGTGGCCCGCTGGCTCCTCCACCGGATCGCCGAGGACTACGACGTGATCATCAGCCTCGACGCCAAGCCGGTGATGGGCGACTGGAACGGCGCCGGCTGCCACACCAACTTCTCCAACGTGGCGATGCGCGAGAACTACGACGCGATCCTCAATGCCTGCGAGGCGATCGGCGACAACTACATGAAGCTCGTGGAGAACTACGGCCACGACATCCAGAGCCGCCTCACCGGTCTGCACGAGACCGCCCCGTGGAACGAGTTCAGCTACGGCGTGTCCGACCGCGGCGCCTCGATCCGTATTCCGTGGCAGGTCGAGAAGGACGGCAAGGGGTACGCCGAGGACCGTCGCCCGAACTCCAACTGCGACCCGTACATCGTGTCGCGCATGATCACCGAGGTGATCTGCGAGTCGCTCGAGCCGAAGACCGGCAAGAAGGTCAAGAAGGCGCCGGCCAAGAAGGCCACCAAGAAGGTCGCCGCCAAGACGAAGTGATCGTTCCCGCGATCGGATGACGTGAAACGGGGCCCTCGCGGGCCCCGTTTCCGTTTCACACCATCCACGACCAGACTGGTGAGGTGAACATGCTCGATCAACACCGTGACTACGTGCTGCGCACCGTGGAAGAACGCGGCGTCCGCCTCGTGCGACTCTGGTTCACGGACGTGCTCGGCAACCTGAAGAGCTTCGCGATCAGCCCGGCCGAGCTGGAGAACGCACTCGAGGACGGCATGACGTTCGACGGGTCGTCGATCGACGGGTTCTCCCGCATCCAGGAGTCCGACGTGCTCGCGGTGCCCGACCCCGACACGTTCGAGCTGATCCCGTGGAGCGAACCGGGTGCCGCGGAAGCTCGGGTGTTCTGTGACATCCAGAACCTCGACGGCAACCCGTTCCAGGGCGACCCGCGCCAGGTGCTGCGCCGGCACGTGCAGTCGGCCCACGAGCAGGGTCTGACGTTCTACATCGCGCCCGACATCGAGTTCTTCTACTTCGAGCAGCCCGAGCGAGGCGAGCGGCCGAAGCCGCTCGACCGCGGCAGCTACTTCGACCTCACGACTCGTGACGCGGCAGGGGATCTCCGCAAGGAGACGATCCGCAAGCTCGAACAGATGAGCATCCCCGTCGAGTACAGCTTCCACGAGGACGCGCCGAGCCAGCAGGAGATCGATCTCCGCCACACCGACGCGCTCACGATGGCCGACAGCGTCATGACGTTCCGCCTCGTCGTGAAGGAGGTCGCCGCCAGCCAGGGGGTGCACGCCACGTTCATGCCCAAGCCGCTCGAGGGGCTGCAGGGGTCGGGCATGCACCTGCACATGTCGCTGTTCCGCGGCGACGAGAACGCGTTCTTCGACGGCGGAGACGAGCATCAGCTGTCGCCGCTCGCCAAGTCGTTCATGGCGGGCCTGATCACACACGCGGCCGAGATCACGGCGATCACGAACCAGACCGTCAACAGCTACAAGCGGCTGGTTCCGGGCTTCGAGGCGCCCGTCCACATCAGCTGGGCCCGCAACAACCGGAGCGGCCTCATCCGTGTGCCGTTCGCCAAGAAGGGCAACCCGCGCGCCACACGGATCGAGTACCGCTCACCCGACCCGGGCTGCAACCCGTACCTCGCGTTCAGCCTCCTGCTGGCGGCCGGTATGCGTGGCATCCAGGAGGGATACGAACTGCCCGAGGAGGCCGACGCCAACCTGTTCGAGATGGACGACGCCGCGCTGACGAAGCTCGGCATCAACCAGCTCCCGCAATCGCTGTCCGATGCGTTGCGCACGATGGAGCAGTCCGAGCTGGTGCACGAGGTGCTCGGCGAGCACATCTTCGAGTGGTTCCTCAGGAACAAGCGGCGCGAGTGGCGCGACTACAAGACGCAGGTCAGCCAATTCGAGATCGATCGCTACCTGGGGTCGATGTGATCGACCGGACCGCCCGCTCGATCGCCGTGTTCGCCGATCCGGTTCCGCCCGACGTGGCCCGCGTGCTCGATCTGGCCGGCTACGCCTGGAAGGGGATCGCCTCCGTCGACGAGGCGGCCGAGAACGAACCTGCCGACGGCTGGGCGGGCGCCGTGATCGACTGCACCGCGGCGCCCGAGCAGGCGTGGGCGTTCGCCCGGCTGCTCGGCAAGGACGACTCGGCGGCGGCGGTCATGGTCCTGATCAGTGGCGCCCAGTTGTCCGAGCTCGATCTCCGCGACGACCTGTTCGACGACTTCTGTCTCATGCCGTTCCACCCGACGGAGTTCGAGGCCAGGGTGCGGCACCTGATGTGGTCGAGCACGGGCGATGCGGAGGTGCGCACCGACCTCGTCGAGTACGGCGACCTGATGCTGAACCTCGAGACCTACCAGGCCACGATCGACGGTCGCCCGCTCGACCTCACCTACATGGAGTACGAGCTGCTCAAGTTCCTGGCCCAGAACCCCGGCAAGGTGTTCACCCGCGAGATCCTGCTGTCTCGGGTCTGGGGGTACGAGTACTACGGCGGCGCTCGCACGGTCGACGTGCACGTCCGGCGCCTGCGCGCCAAGCTCGGCGAGGAGCACGCCAACCTGATCGCGACGGTGCGCTCGGTCGGCTACCGGTTCGGCCAGTCCCGCTGGGGCGCCTGAGCACCTCGCCCACGCTCTGCCTCGGGCGGCCGCCGCGACGGATCGCTACGGCGTGAGCCGGTCGGATCACCAGTCGGCGTCGCCGGTCGGGGCGTCGTAGCCCGGGCCACCGAGATCGGCCGATCGACTCGATGCGCCGAACGGCCGATCGGGGATGCACGGTTGCGCCGCACCGAGGTTCCACAGCCCCTCCAGGTCACCCGGACCGAACCCGGGCTGGCTCCCGAGCGAGAAGTACATCAGCTCGCTCGGGTCACCGACGTGATCGAGGCCGAGCATGTGCCCGATCTCGTGCATCCACACTCGCTCCTGGATCGAGTCGCCGGCGTCGACGTCGACCATCGCGCCGCCGGACGACCGCCGCGCCCAGAGCGTGCCGTCGTCGATCCAGGCCGACGACGACGAACCGCCGAGCCCGATCACCGAGCCGGCGAGGTCGGGTGTGGCGGAGGCGTCGGAGAAGACGAGCACGGCGTCGGCACCGCTGCCGGCGGGTACCGAGAGATCGAGCCCGGCCGACGTGAGGCCGACGAAGACGAAGTCGAGTGCCGTCGCCTGTTCGACGGTGGCGATCGCGCGGTTCATCAGGGTGATCTGGGCCGGCGTCGCCCGATCGGCGTTCACGAGATACTCGATCGGCTCGCAGGGGTTCCAACGCGCCTGCTCGGTCTGCTCACCGAAGGTGTAGGTGCTCAAGAACGCGAACGTGCCCGATGTCGGCGACACCGGTGGCGGCAGCGTGGTCGACGGGGGGACCAGCGTCGCGACCGGGCTCGGCACCGTCGTGCTGGTGCTGGTGCTGGTGGTCGAGGTCGTACTCGTCGAGGTGGTGCTCGTCGTACTGGTCGTCGAGGTGGTGGTCGTCGAGGTCGGTGGTCGCAACGCTGGTCGCAGGCGTGGTCGGCGCCGCACTCGTCGTCGTGCTCGTCGTCGTGCTGGTGGTCGGCGGCGGCGTGGCCGGCACGAACCCGTTCACGTCCACCACCAGATCCGTCTCCGCCGACGAGAACACACACACCGCACCACCGACACCAACCCCCACCACCACCGCATTCGGCACCACATCACCCGCCACGAAATTCACGTTCGACGCCCCCGGCACCCCCGACCCACACGGAAACACCGTCAAGAACCCCGCCACCGACGGCCCCACCGCCGTCACGTTCAACACCACCGCCGCCGCATCGACATCCACACCACCACGACCCGCAACCACCACCTCGGTCACCGAACCCGCACCAACACGACCACCACCCGCCAACACACCATCCACCGTCGACTCACCAACACGCGACTCGAACAACCGCGCCGGCACCACCGCCGACGGCGACCCACCCGCCGGCACGAACCCGTTCACGTCGACCACCAGATCCGTCTCCGCCGACGAGAACACACACACCGCACCACCGACACCCACCTTCGCCACCACCGCGTTCGGCACCACATCACCCGCCACGAAATTCACGTTCGACGCCCCCGGCACCCCCGACCCACACGGAAACACCGTCAAGAACCCCGCCACCGACGGCCCCACCGCCGTCACGTTCAACACCACCGCCGCCGCATCGACATCCACACCACCACGACCCGCAACCACCACCTCGGTCACCGAACCCGCACCAACACGACCACCACCCGCCAACACACCATCCACCGTCGACTCACCAACACGCGACTCGAACAACCGCGCCGGCACCACCGCCGACGGCGACCCACCCGCCGGCACGAACCCGTTCACGTCGACCACCAGATCCGTCTCCGCCGACGAGAACACACACACCGCACCACCGACACCCACCTTCGCCACCACCGCGTTCGGCACCACATCACCCGCCACGATAATTCACATTCGACGCCCCCGGCACGCCCCGACCCACACGGAAACACCGTCAAGAACCCCGCCACCGACGGCCCCACCGCCGTCACGTTCAACACCACCGCCGCCGCATCGACATCCACACCACCACGACCCGCAACCACCACCTCGGTCACCGAACCCGCACCAACACGACCACCACCCGCCAACACACCATCCACCGTCGACTCACCAACACGCGACTCGAACAACCGCGCCGGCACCACCGCCTGGAGGTCGGCCGGGGCCGATCGGGCCGGGTGGTGGTGAACGGCCGCACCGACCGCGAGCAGTGCCGCCACGAGCGTCAGCACGGCCGTGAGCCGCGCCGCGACGGAAGGCGCCGCTGCCGGATTCGGATCGCTCGTTTCGGTCATGGTTGCACCCCACGCGGACTCGTGGGACCTTCATCGGTCGGTGTCGGGCGCAGATCGTGTCACGACTCGCGAAGAAGTTGCACCATCGTGGTCACCCGCGGGCACGGCATGCAACCGGCGGCCTCGTCAACTCTGGCGACGGACCCGTTCGAGCGGAGGGTCGAACGACCGGATCGCCTGCCAGACCGGATCGACGTCGTAGTCCCAGTACTTGGTGCGGTCGACGGCCACCGCGCCGTTCCCCGACACCCCTCCCTCGAGATGGCCGTTGTGGATGCGGATCGACGAATACAGCGTCGGGGACACCTCGACGGCGCGCACGTGTGCGGTGCTCGTGCGCCACATGTCGGTGTCGTCGGGAACACTGTGCACGACCAGGTTCGCCCAGAAGTCGTTGGCGAGCTCGATCGAGCTGTAGCTCAGGATCCCCGGGAATCTCCGGAACTCGAGCAGCAGGCTCATCTCGAGCTCGTCGAGGGCCGGGTAGTCGATGTCCTGGCGACGCTCGGCGAAGAACCCGACGGTGCAGACCCGCTCACGCTGGCGGATCAACACCGGTTCGCACACGACGGTTCGGCGCCGCAGCCCGTGGACGCTCCACAGTTTCGGTTCGTGCGCCGCCAGATCGATCTTGCCGGCGTCGTTCGCACGGATCAGGCTGCGGAGGTCCTGCAGCATGTAGGCGAGCAGGTCGAGGTCGGGCGAGTAGAGCGACACGTCGGTACAAGGGTGTGCACTGTCGACTTCATCGGCACCGAGCTCGATCACTGCTCGTCCCTCCTCCTTCGCCGCATCGTCGTGGTCGTGGTCGTGCGGCAGCTCTCAGTCTACGACCGCCGGAACTCACGGGGATCATCGGCGGCCGGGCGGTGTGACATGAGGACACGTGCCGCGACGCCGGACGGGTCGGGTCGATCCGGCGCTCGTGCGTCAGTCTGCGAAGAGTTCGTCGACCGCGACGGCGATCGACTCCGCGAACAGACCCTGACCCGTCTGCGTCAGGTGGACTCCGTCGGCGGTGATCACGCCCGCGTCGGTCCCGTGGGAGTACCAGTCGACGACGGCAGTGCCGCCGCTGCGGCGCCGGAGCTCGACCCGGATCATCCGGTTCGCGCGCGCGACCAGCTCCTCCTCGCCGCCGATCCAGAGGTCGACCCAGATCACCGGATCGTCGGCCGGGATGCGATCGAGCACGTCGCGCATCTCGGCGCGGAAGTCGGCGAGCGAGGTGTCGGACGCGACATCGTTCGTACCGAGGGCGACCACCCACACGCCGGGGGCATCCTCCGCCCGAATCGCGTCCACCGCCTCGGTGCCGGGAGGCAGCCGACTCCCGCCATGGCTCATTCGCCTGCTCTCGAGGGCATCGATCGCAACCACGTGCAACCCCCGCCGAACCAGCGACAGGAGGATCTCGTCCTCGGCCGAACGGGCGAGCGAGTCACCCACCACGGCAACCGTCGACGGTCGAGCCACCGTCGGTTCCACCAAGGTCTCGACCTCGTCGGCGAGTGCCGACTCGGCCGCCGTGCGCGGGCGAGGCACCGCCGAGACGGCTTCGGCGGCCGAGGAATCGATCGTTGCGTCGATCTCGAGCGTGTCGGACGCGACGGCGTCGATGCCGCTCGCCCGATCGTCGAGCCCGCAGGCACCCAGCAGCGCCACCACGGCGGCGGCCGACACGAGGGTGCGGGATCGATTCACGGTGGTCCATTCTGTCCGGTTCGCGCCGGCTGATCGCGGGCACGGCGCCGGGTCGACCGGGACGAGGCACCGACCTCACCGGAGCGAGTCGATCACCATCGCGATGTCGTCGACCGTGGTGAGCGGGTTCACGATGCAATACCGCAGCACGGTCTCGCCTCGCCACGACGTCGGCACCACGAACGCTTCCTGGGCGGCCAGTTGCTCGTCGCTCCACTCGCGGTATCGCTCGGCGTCCCAACCCGTGCGGCGGAAGACCACGACCGACAGCTCCGGTTCGAGCACCAGTTCGCAGTGCTCGCTCGTTCGGATGAGGTCGGCCCCGGCGTGAGCCACCCGCAGCGTGGTCTCGACCGCTTCGGCGTAGGCGTCGGTGCCGTGGGTGGCCAGGCTGAACCAGAGCGGGAGGCCGCGGGCCCGCCGGGACAGATGGTGGGCGTAGTCGCTCGGGTTCCAGTCGTCGTCGTCCTGGAGCACCTCGAGATACGCCGGCGTGCTGCGTGTGCGCGCACGCGGGCGACCCGCGGGTTCGCGGTAGAGCAGCGCACAACAGTCGAACGGGGCGAACAGCCACTTGTGCGGGTCGACGATGAAGCTGTCGGCACGCTCGATGCCGTCGAAACGGTTCCGAACACTGGGGGCCGCGAGTCCGGCACCGCCGTACGCACCGTCGACGTGGAGCCAGAGCGACCGCTCGTCGCAGACGTCGGCGACCCCGGCGAGGTCGTCGATCATGCCGGCGTTGGTGGTGCCGCTGGTAGCGACGACGGCGAAGAGGCGCACCCGATCGGGCTCGGCGAGTTCGTCGATGGTGGTCCTGAGGGCCTCGCCGTGCAGACGTCCCGCCTCGTCGGCGGGGACCGACACGACGTCGACGTCCATCGCGAGACCCGCCTGCACGATCGACGAGTGGGCTCCGCTCGACGCGATCACAGACCGCGTGTCCGGTCGTTGGCCCCGTCCGAGTCGTGACGCCACTTCCAGCGAGCGGCGATCAGCGCACTGAGGTTCCCGGCCGTGCCGCCGGACACGAACGTGCCGCCCGCCTGGGACGGCATCCCGGCCAGGTCGGCGATCCATCGCAGCGCCTCGTTCTCCGCGAACACGGCGCCGCCACCCTCGAGCCAGGAGCCGGCGTACACACTCGACGCGCCGACGACGAGGTCGAACAGGATCGAGGCCTCCGTCGGCGCAGCCGGGACGAACGCCAGGAACCGGGGATGATCGACCGAGATGCACGCGGGCGCCAGGACGTCACCGAACACCCGAAGGGCCTCGAGGCCACCGATGCCGCCGGGCGTGACCGTGTTGCCGGCCATCGCACGAAGTTCGTCGGGGGTGCGCGGGCCGTCGAGCGGCGCCGGATCGAGCTGGATCCGATCGATGGCGTAGCGAACGACCGCCTGGGTGAGCACCTCGGCGGAGGCATCGTGCCGGTGCATGCGCCGAGTGTGTCAGATGCCGCGGCCGAGCGCGATCACCCGTCAGTCGTCGAGTGCGAGCAACTCGCTGCCCTCGTGACGGATCTCACCGTCACGCTGCAGGAAGTAGCCGACGATCGCCGAGGCGACGCCCCCGCTCAACAACACGATCGTCGGGAAGATCAAGAGTACGACGACGATCGCGATCGCTCCGGCCATGAGGCCAGGATAGCTCGCGTCCGGACGCTCCCTGCCACCCACGGGTCAGCCGACGGTCGTTCGACCACCGGAGCGACGTCGTCCCGACCGGGCGATTCGCGTCAGTCGTGGAGTTCGGCCATCTCTTCGCTGGAGGCCTCGCCGGGCTGTTTGCCCATGATGATCATCGCGAGCACCTCGTCCTTGGTCACGTCGCCCCTGTCGACCGTGCCGACCAGCTTGCCCTGCAGCATGACACTGATGCGATCGGCGAGGTCGAACACGTCGTGGATGTCGTGGCTGATGAGGAAGATGCCGATGCCCTCGGCCCGCAACTGCTCGATGAGCTCGCGGACCTGCTCGGTCTCGGCCGGGCCGAGCGCGGCCGTCGGCTCGTCCATGATCAGGATCTTCGCGTTGAAATGCACCGCTCTGGCGATCGCCACCGACTGGCGTTGCCCGCCCGAGAGCGACCTCACCGCGGTCGTGAGGTTCTTGAAGCGCGGGTTCAGCCGCTGCATCACGCTCTGGGTCGCCGATGCCATCGCCTCGTCGTCGAGCGCGCCCGTCCGGGTCCGGAGCTCGCGCCCGAGGAACACGTTGCCGGCGGCGTCGATGTTGTCGGCCAGCGCCAGCTTCTGGTAGATCACCTCGACACCGTGGTGGCGCGCATCGCGCGGGTTGTGGATCTCCACGGGCTCGCCGTTGATGCGGATCTCGCCGGAATCGGCAGCATGCGCGCCCGAGAGCGTGTGCACCAGCGTCGACTTGCCGGCTCCGTTGCCGCCGACCAGGGCCACGACCTCGCCCGGATACAGGTCGATCGAGACGCCGTCGACGGCGTGCAGGCCGCCGAACGAGACGCGGATGTCGTTCATGGCGCACAGCGGCACGCCGCTGCGATCGATCGCCGGGTGGGTGGGGGTGTCGGTCACGGTCGCTCGTCTCCTCCGCTCACGGCCGGCCGGTCTGGATGACGACCGCGGCGATGAAGGCACCGACGGCGAGGGCGCCGATCATCGCCGAACGGCGACGCTGCCGCAACAACGCGTCGATGGCGACCGCGGTCACCAGCACGACACCCACCACGATGTCCTGCGACGGCGAGTCGATGTTGAGGAGCGACATACCCGAGCGCAGCGACTGCATGACGACCGCTCCGAGCACGGCGCCGGGAATCGTGCCGATGCCACCCGAGAACGACGTGCCGCCGATCACCGCGGCGGCGATCACGTCGAGCTCGTTCTGGACGCCGAGGTTGGTCGTGGCCGAGTTGAGTCGTGCGGTCTGGATCGCGGCGCTGACGGCACACAGCATGCCCATCACGACATAGGTGTACGTCACGGTCTTGCGCGTGTTGATGCCGCCCAGCTCGGCGGCCTCCGGGTTGCCGCCGTAGGCGTAGACGTAGCGTCCGAACCGGCGCCGCCTGGCGAGGTAGCTCATCAGCAGCGTGATGCCGATCAGGATCAGGACCGGGTACGCGATGCCGACCGGGTCACCGGTGATGGGCGATGCATATTCGATCGTGATCAGCCAGACACCGAGGATCACGGCGCCGCAGCCGAGCACGGCGAGACCGACGTCGACACCCGTCGAGCGCATCGCGAGACCGTGGCGGCGACGGCGTTGACGCGCCAACACGATGCTGGCCACGATGCCCGCACATGCGAGCAAGACAACGACCCAGCTCCACCCCGCGCCGAGCGATCGATCCGGTGCGCCCCCGAGGTAGCGGAAGGTGTCGTCGAGCGGGGCGAGGGTCTGGCCTTGCTTGCCGCCGGTGCGGAAGATCAAGCCACGCCAGGCCAGGAAGCCCCCGAGCGTCACGATGAAGGCCGGTACCCCGACGTAGGCGACGATGTATCCCTGGAGACCACCGATCAGGGCACCGAGCACCAGACCGACGGCGAGCGCGACGAGCCAGGTGTACCAGGCGTTCTCCGTCAGCGCGTCGATGGTGAGGTTGGCGCCGAAGATCGAGATCCGACCGTCGGTCTGCACGAGCGCCATCGTGTAGCCGAGGAAGCCGAGCAACGCACCGACCGACAAGTCGATGTTGCGGGTCACGATGATCAGCACCATGCCGGTCGCCATGATCGCGATCGACGTGCTCTGCACCGACAGGTTCCAGAGATTGCGCGAGGTGATGAACTTGCCGTCGGACATGATGTGGAACCCGGTCCAGATGACCGCCAGCGCGGCCATCATGCCCAACAACCGCGTGTCGATCTCGGTCGACGCGACGAGGTCACGCACGGTGCGGCGTGAGGTGGCGTGCGCTGCGTCCACGGTCGGTGCGGGCTCACTCATTGCGGCAGACCTTAGAACAGCCGTGCCCCCCGTCCGAACCTCGGACGGGGGGCACGCCAACGCTGCTGTCAGGTGGATGTGATCAGCCGCAAGCGGCCACTGCACCAGCCTCGACGCCGGCGCATGCGTCCTCCTGGCTGATCCAGCCGGCATCGATCACGATGTCGAGGTTGTCCTGCGTGATCGGGATCGGCTCGAGCAGGATCGATGTCATCTCGACATCGTTCGCCGTCGTGAAGGGAGCCGTGCCACCGACGTTCGCGATGTCGGGATCTGCACAGAGCTGAATGGCTGCCTCGCCGGCGGCCTTGCCGAGCTCGCGAGCGTCCTTCCAGACGCTCACCGTCTGCGTACCGAGCGCGACCCGATTGAGGGCCGACTGATCGCCGTCCTGGCCCGACACCGGGACCGAACCGGCGAGCCCTTGAGCCTCGAGCGCAGCCACGACACCGCCGGCCATGCCGTCGTTCTCGGAGAGCACCGCCTGGACGTCGTTGTTGGCGGCCGTCAGGAACTGCTCGGTCTGGGTCTGCGCGAGCGCGGGGTCCCAGTTGTCGGTATAGCTCTCGCCGACGATGGTGATCGTGTCGCTGTTCTCACCCACCGGCGGGATGCCGGCGTTGACATAGCCTTGGCGCAGGAAGTCGGCGTTGGCATCGGCCGAATTGCCCTTGATGATGATGAAGTTGCCCTCCGACACGACTTCGAGCACCGCCTCGGCTTCCATCTCGCCGACCCTGACGTTGTCGAACGACAGGTAGAGGGCCGCAGGGTCCTCGATCAGGCGGTCGTAGGCGATGACCGGGACGCCCTGTTCGATCGAGCTGGCGACCGACGGCATGATCGCGGTGCCGTCCTGAGCCAGCACGACGAGCACGTCTGCCTCCTGCGAGATGAGGTTCTCGAGGTTGCTCGCCTGGGTCTCGGTCGATGACTTGGCGTCGTTCGAGATGTAGGTTCCGCCGCCGGCCTCGATCGCCGCCTTCAGGGCAGGCTCGTCCCACTTGGCCCAGCGTTCCTCCTGGTAGTTGTTCCAGGACACACCGACCACACAGTCGCCGCCCGTGTCAGCGGCCGCCTCACCCGTGTCCTCTGCCGGCGTGGCGTCGTCGTCATCGTCGCCACCGCACGCTGCCATGGCCAGTGCTCCGGCCATGAAGACCGCAGCCGCTCGTCGTAGATTCATCTGATTCTCCCCTTGTCGGTGCGCGACGAATTTGTCGCGACGCCATCAGGCTGGTCGCTCGAGCCGAACGGGAACAGAGCCGAAGGTCACGCCGTGTCCGCAGGCTGTCGGCTTCATTGCGCCGGCGTCCCGGCGAAGTGACGTTCTGCGAGCGTCACGGCGCCGGCGCCGGCCTCCGCGCCGACCTGGCGGCCCTCGACATCGTCCTCGGCGATGTGGATGCCTCCGTAGAGGCGCGAGACGCCGGCCTGGTCGGCTGCATCGAAATAGGTCGCCCACTCGAGCGTGACGTCGGTCGTCGGTCCGTCCTCGTGCAGCAGGTCACCTTCGGGAACCGTCCACTCCGACTTGCCGCCCGGGAAGAACGGACTGCCGGTGATGCCGGTCAGCACCACGGCCCCCGCGCGACTGAACGCACTGTGGCCGGAGACGTAGCTCGCGAACGCCGGGCTCACGAAACTCGCTCGTTGGTACGGGACCCAATCGACCGCCCGGATCCAGCCGACGCCGCTCGTCTCCGTCTCGGGCTCGTCGGGAGCGCCGCGCCACGCTCTCACCGCGACCTCGCCGACATGGTCGGCCAGGTCAGCGTGCCGACCGCCGGGCCCGCTGGATTCCGGCGTGACGAGTTCGATCAGCCCGGGCTCGAGCGGCAGCCCGTCACGGTCGAACGAGGGGGCCGAAGGATCGCTCGACTGACCTCGGCCGCCGAGGTGGCGAACCATCGAGATCGGTCGCACCGAGTCGTAGTGACGCTTCAGGCCCCAGGCGGCGATCGCGGCGTCGTGCAGGGCGCCGTTCAACGCGAAGTACGTCTTGACGTCCCATTCGAGGGGATCGAGGACGGGTCCTCCACCGCCCATCCGACGCTCGAAGCCAGGCGCATCGTGGAGGGCGTTGGCGATCACGTTCCAGTGCCCCGGCGGCGTCTCGGAGTCGGGTCCGTCCGCCCAGTACTCGGCGATCGACCGCAGGAAGTCGGCTCGCGGGACGTGATTCGGCTCGTACGCGCGGCCCGTCGCCGGATTCTCGTCATGTCCGTCGCCGTCGTTGGTGCCGAGCGTGTTGTCGCCGAGCGCGCCCGGGCCGATGTCGATGTCGACGCCGTCGCTCGGGTCGAGCTGCGAGCTCCACCGCACGACGTCGACGGCAGCCTCCTTGAAGAGCTGATCCGTCACCGGATCGCCCAACCGAGGGGGTGGGCCGGGGTCGATCGGCGTGCCGGTCGGCGACGGTTCGAGCGCAAAGGGCGTCACGTGGCCCCAGTGCGGGCCGACGAACGTCTGGAACTCGCCGGGGACGGGCAACCCGTTCTGGGAGATCTGCTGTCCGAGCGACAGGGGTTGCCAGGCGTTCGGGTCCCGCATGGTCGTGCCGGATTCGGCGACGATCATCGGATCGTTGGCAGGGAGGTACGCGTCGTCCACGTAGCGCTCGTCCTCCAACGCACCGTCGTCGCGCCCGAACTCGATCACCGCGTCGGCGATCCGGTTGCCGAGGTCGGCGGGCGAGTCCCCGTCCGCCGCGTCATGGTCGGTGCGGTAGCACAGCGATGCCATCACGTCGTCGAGGCGTTCCCCTGTCGACGGGAAGTCGGACACGGTGCCGTAACGCCAGAGCAGGATGCGATAGGCGGCGTAGCTGATCGCGGCCTCCCGGGCCGCAGCCGTGTCGTCGGCGGAGTGCTTCTCCGTCACGAAATAGCCGGCCGCGGCAGGATCGTACGCAGCCCAGGCGTCCCACATCGCGGCGGACGTGTGGAAGAGGTTCCGTGCGTGGACGGTCGGCTCGGGAAGGACGTCACGGATGAGTCCGAGCAGGGTCTCGTCCCAGACTCTCGCGATCGATCGCCCGCCGAGGTCGGCCCGGGTACAACCGGACCGGACATACGGCGCGCTCTCCGCGCCGCAGCCCGCCGTTCCGACACCGATCAGCCCCAGCGCGACGAGCACCGCGAGTACCCGTCGAACCGGAAGCGTCCGTTTGACCATGCCGCACGCCGACTGTACTGCCGTCGCCTGCCGCACTGCCATCGACCGATCGGTGTGGTTCAATCCGTGCGTGTCCGACGAACAGGTCGTCAATCGCCCGACCGGGTCGCGCCGTGCGAGGTGGTCGCCTTCGTGGGGATCGAGGCTGGGGTGGCTCGTGGCCGGGCTCGCAGCGATCGTCGGCGCGTTCGTGCTGGTGCGGGCGCCGTGGAGCACCGACGACGCGCAACCACCCATCGCGGCGCCCGCTCCGACGTTCGTCGACGAGACGAGCGATGCCGGAGTCGAGCACTCGTACTCCGGGGAGTTCGAGTTCTTCGTCGGCGGTGGGGTCGCGGCCTTCGACTGCGACGACGACGGTCGCGCCGATCTGTTCTTCGCCGGGGGCAGCGAGCCGGGTTCGCTCTATCGGAACCAGAGCACGGAGGGCGGAGCGCTCCGGTTTCGGCGCGAGGCGTCTCCGGTGACCGACGTGCGGTTCGTGACCGGTGCCTACCCGATCGACATCGATGGCGACGAGCACGATGACCTGGTGGTCTTGCGCCGCGGCGGCAACGTCGTCCTGCGCGGGCTGGGGAACTGCGGCTTCGAACAGGCAAACGACGACTGGGGCATCGATGGCGGCGACGAGTGGACGACGGCGTTCAGCGCGACGTGGGAGGGATCGAACGCGCTGCCGACGTTGGCGTTCGGCACGTACCTCGTCCCGGATCAGGACGTCTGCGGCGACAACCAGCTCCTGCGACCGGCATCGACAGGGGAACGCTACGCCGCACCGGTGCCGTTGCAGCCCAGCCACTGCACGCTGTCGGTCCTGTTCAGCGACTGGAGCCGGTCGGGCCGACGCGATCTGCGGGTCGCGAACGATCGGCACTACTACACCGACGGGAGCGATCAGCTCTGGCACATCGCGCCGGGTGAGCCGCCACGTGAGTTCGACGCAGCCGACGGGTGGCGACCGCTCCGGATCTGGGGCATGGGCATCGCGAGTCAGGACCTCACCGGCGACGGCTACCCGGAGGTCTTCATCACGAGCCAGGGTGACAACAAGCTGCAGACACTGGCCGAGGGCCCCGAGACACCGACGTTCCGGGACATCGCGCTTCGCACGGGTGTGACCGCACAGCGACCGTTCACCGGCGGGGACGTGCTCCCCTCGACCGCCTGGCACCCGGAGTTCGCGGACGTGAACAACGACGGTTTCGTCGATCTCTTCGTGTCGAAGGGGAACGTCGAGGCGCAGCCGGGCTTCGCGAGCCGCGATCCGAGCAACCTCTTGATCGGGCAGGCCGACGGATCGTTCGTCGAAGGCGCCGATGCTGCCGGCATTCTCGGCTTCGACCGCGCTCGCGGCGCAGCGCTCGTCGATCTCAATCTCGATGGACTGCTCGATCTGGTCGTCGTGAACCGCCGCGAGAACGTGAGGCTGTGGCGCAACGTCGGCACCGGCACGGCTCAGGACCCCGCATCGCCGGGAGGATGGATCGCGCTCCGGCTGAAGGATGCGGCGCCCAATGTCGACGCCGTCGGCGCCTGGTTGGAGGTGGACGTCCGCGGGCGCACGACCGTCCGCGAGGTCACGGTGGGAGGGGGCCACGCAGGTGGGCAGACCGGGTGGCACCACTTCGGTCTCGGCGACGCCGACGTCGCCCGAGTCCGGGTCAGGTGGCCGGACGGCGAACTCGGGTCGTGGATTCCCGTCGAGGCCGATCGGTTCGTCGTCGTGGAACGGGGAGCCGACGAAGCGACAGCGTGGTCGCCCACCGGGTGATGGCGCCGCTGCCGACGAGGGCCGGAAGCGCTCGGCGTCAGGTCGCCGGGCGGTGGGCGACGGCTTCGATCTCGACCACCGCGTTCACGGGCAGCTCCCGGACCGCGACGGTGGACCTGGCGGGCCGGTGATCGCCGAACGCCTCGACGTAGGCGGCGTTGAACGTGGCGAACGAATCCATGTCGACGAGGAAGCAGGTCGTCTTCACGACATCGTCGAGCGAGGCACCCATCGACGCCAGCTGTCCGGTCAGATTCGTGACCGCCTGCGCGGTCTGTGCCGCGACGCCGTCAGCGAGCGAACCGTCGGCCATCCCGACCTGACCGGAGACGAAGATGAAATCGCCGGCGCGAACGGCGGGCGTGTACGGACCGAGTGGCTTGCTCATGCGCGAACGGTAGCCCGCGGCCGGCACCCCATCGAACGTGGGGTTCGGCCGGCCGGGCAGCGTGCGGGCCTCAGTGCGTCGTCGGCCAGTCGGGCGCCCAGCCGGATCGCGACCACGCCGCAGCCGCCACCGCGGCGAACACCGCATCGCTGCCGTTGACCGGCTCGTCGTCGCTGCCGACGAGTTCGACCACGATCTCCGGCGTGTCGACCGCACGCAGGATGCCGAACGACCGGATCGTCAGGTCGTGGGGCACGCCGAGCTCGTCGATGGACAGCCCTTCCGACGTGACCCAGCCGAGCGCCATGTGTGCTGCGCCGACGCAATAGCTCCGGAGCACGACCTCGTCGAGCACGGTGCCGCAGTCGACCCTGACGGCGACCGAACCCTCGTCGTCGATCGTCGCCGTCGCGACGGCTCCAGCCGGCGAGCGCACCGTGAACGAGGGGCCACACTCGAGCGAGGCGAGCAGGACGGCGGCTTCGGTCCAGCCGGCTCCACGCAACGCCGTCGAGGTCGGTGGGCCGGCGACGTCGAACTCCACCACGTCGATCGCCGGCGCCACGGTCCGGATCGCGTCGGCGATGCCGTCGGTGCGGACGATGTGCATGACCCCGGTGCCGTCGGCACGGACACCGGCCGCGACCGGTGGCCGCTTCGGGCCGGTCAGGACGACGTCTTCGCGCGTACTCAACGCCCGCACGGCGCGACCCTGCTCGTCGGCGAGGCGCCGGGCGACCTCGCCGAGCGCACCGCTCGCCTTGCCGCCGAACGCGCCACCGTTGCCGTGCGAGCTCATCGGGGTGCCTCCGGGTCGGCACCACGATGCGTCGGGTTCGAGATAGCCGGGCTCGACCCAGGTGGTGCGCAGCGTGCGGGCCCAGTCGCCGTCGGGCAGATCGAGCGGCCACGTCACGGGTGCGGTCGTCCGGCGCCCCTGCACCTTGCCGCTCGCCAGTCGTGCCGCGTGCAGCGTCTCGCCGACCACCCATCCGCCGTCTGCCGACCGGACGGCGACGAGGGCATCGGGGGGCGCCGTGTCGTCGGCGAAACCTCCGCGCCCGAGTGCGACGTCCGGCCCGATCGCCTGCTCGACACCACCTTCGAGAAAGGCACGACGCGCCGCCGCATCGGTCGACCGTTCGCCCGATGGGGGCGTGCGAACGTGCACGATCGACTCGACGATCGGCTGCCAGCCGGTGCACCGGCACAGGTGGGCGAGCATCGCCTGGCGGACGGCGTCGGGCGACGAGCGCTTGTCGTCGGACAGGGCGGCGGCGCGCATGATGATGCCGGTGGTGCAGAATCCGCACTGGCTACCGCCGCGGTCGCAGAACGACGCCGCCCAGGCGTCGGCGTCGGCCAGGCCCTCGACCGTGGTGACCGCACGTCCACGCACGCGTACGACCGGCGTCACGCAGGACACGCGCGGCTGACCGTCGACCCAGACCGTGCAGCAGCCGCACTGTCCCTGCGGGCTACAGCCGTCCTTCACCGAGTGCACGTGCAGCATCTCGCGCAGCGCATCGAGCAGCGAACCAGCAGCGGGCACCGCGACCGGTTCGCCGTTGAGCTCGAACTCGACCATCTCGGGGGCCGCCGCGTCAGTCGGCGGGTCGGCCACCGTCGAGCCGATCGGTGAGCGCGACGAACTCGCTCCACGCTCCGGTCGCCAGCAGGCCGGCCTGTTCCGGCCACGACGACGGATCGTGGGCCTTGAAGCGCTGGCCGGCATCGTTGAGCATCGTGCGCAGGAGCGACACCTCGGTGTCGGCCAACTCGGCCCACGTGCGAATGCCGATCCCGTGACACAACTCCGCGATCTTGGGGCCGATCCCCTCGATGACGGTCAGGTCGTCGGGTGTGATCCGTTTGCCGAGCGCGGCCTGCGCCCCGGAGACGTCGATCGATGCCGCCTCGGCCTGCGGCGCGATCGTGGTTCGGGGCGGCTCCGGTGACGCGGCGACGTCGGCGCGCGGCGCAGCAACGGCCGGGGCCTCGCGGGGCTCGGGATCGGGTTCGGGCACCTCGGCGAGCGACGTTCGAGACTGCTCGAGCTCGGCGCGCAGCCGGTCGCGCTCGTTGACCACCGGCTCGAGGTTCGCGACCCGCGCCTGCAGACGCTCCAGCTCTGCCTGATCATCGGTGTCGACCCGGGTGCGCTTGGCACGCTCGATCTGGCGTTTCGCGGCCACGCTGCGCAGCAACCAGCCGATGACGATGCCGAGCACGACCGCAAGCAGTATCCAGGCCAGGCCCTTCATCAGCGTGTACGGCATCGGTCGTTCACCTCCGTCATCCATGTGCATGCTGGCAGGTACGCCACGGTCGGTTGCATCATCACGACGTCGGCACCACCCGGAACTCGACGCGTCGGCTCGCCACCTTGTCTTCCACGCCGTCGACGAGCACCGGCTGCTCACTGCCGAAACCGACGGCCTCCACGTCGGTGAGACCGCGCTCGATCAGGGCGGCCTGCACCGCCTCGGCGCGGTTCTGGCTGAGCTGCAGATTCTCGATCGGCACACCATCGCTGTCGGTGTGGCCCTCGATCGTGATCGCGATTCCGGCGAACTGCAGCGCGTCGTTCGCGACCCGATCGATCACCTCGAACGCCGACCCGTCGAGCACCGACGAGCCCGGCTCGAACAGGATCGGATTCTCGGCGACGAACGCGTTCAGCTCCGCTTCGAGATCGTCGGCGTCGGCGTCGGTCGCCTCGGGTGGCGACGTGAGGGTCGGCTCGACGCCGACCGCCGCTGCGACGGCGGTGAACGCTTCGGCGCCTGCGTTCGCGGCGGTGACGCCCTCGGCGAACAGCGTCGAGCCGTCGAAGCCGACGTCGCCCGACAGCAGGCCCTCGGGCATCGAACCGATCAGCGCAGCCAGGCTCTCGGCGGTCGGGGTGTCGATGCCGGTGTCGGCGTCGACGGTCAACTCGTCGCGAACGAAGCTCTCGCCAACGGCACCGGCCGCAGCCTCTGCCACGAGCCCGCGCTCGGCGTCGCCGGCGACCACCCCGGTCAGCACGATCGACTCGCCGTCGTAGGACGCGACGGCTTGGCCGGATTCCCGGGCGGACTCGGCCTCGGGCTGCATGATCACACCGTCGATCACGTGCACCACCCCGTTGCTGGCGATGATGTCGCTGTCGACCACGGTGGCGCCCCCGACGGTGATCGTGTCACCGACGTCGACCGTCAGGGTGTTGCCGTCCAGCGCGACGAGTTCGCCCGTGGTCAGGTCGGTGCTGGGAATCGCCCCGTCGACGGCATGGTGTCCGAGCATCTGCTCGAGCAGGTCGGGGTCGTTCTGGAGCTGACCGAGGACATCGGCGGGAACGGCGTCGAAGGCCGCATTGCTCGGCGCGAACAGCGTGACCGGCTCCTCCGTGCGGCCGATGTCGGCGTCGGCGAGCAGCACGGCCAGGAACGCGAGATCGGGGTGGGCGGTGACGATGTCGTGGACCGTCGCGAGTTCGGCCTCGCCGGTCGTCGACGGCGGTGTCGACACCGACGTCGGGTCGGTGCTCGGGTCGACGGCGGGTTCCTCGGTGGCGGCTGGTGCCGCGTCGTCGTCATCGGTGTCGGACGTGGCAGGGGCCTGGTTGACGCGACAGGAGCGATCGAGTTCGATCGCCCGCACTCCCCAGATCGCGTAGGCGGCGGCCCGGGCCCGTTCGGGATCGTCCAGCGGCGCCCGGCAGGTCAGCGTGCCGTCCTGACCGGAGAACGAGGCGGTGATCCCCTCGTAGCCGGCAGCGTCGAGCTCAGCCGGGACCCGCCGGTCGAGGTCGTCCTCGATCCGATCGTTGAAGATCGGGGCGCCGATCACGTAGAGAACTCCGGTCAACAGCGCACCCACGCCCAGGATGCGCCGTCGGTAGCGCGACGAAGGCTGGGCGGACGACGACACCATGGGCGCTCACGATCTCACTCGGTGTCGAGGCTTCCAACCCCGTCAACGGAGTGCAACACAAACGTCGGGCAAACGACGTCAGGAGAAACTCTGGCCGCACCCGCAGGTGCGAGATGCGTTGGGGTTCGTGATCGAGAACCCCGACTGTTCGAGACCGTCCTTGTAGTCGAGCGTGGCGCCCTGCAAGAGCTGCGCCGATGCCGGGTCGACGACGACCTTGGCATCACCGAACGTTGCCTGCTCGTCGTCACCGGCGATGTCGCCGTCGAAGAACATCTCGTACGAGAACCCGCTGCACCCGCCGGGGCGAACGGCGACGCGGAGCGCGAGTTCGACGGCACCTTCGGCCTCGAGCAGCTCGGTCACCTTGGAAGCGGCGGTGTCGGTCAGCGTGATCATTCGTCAATCCCCTTCTGCGGAATTCGTCCTCGGCTTCGATCGGTTCATCGAGGTTGATCTCGCAACCACCCTATCGCCTGGCCGGTTCGACGTCACTCGGGTCGTCGGCGTCGTGCGCGTCGCCGATCGTGACCTGGCACGGCGTGCGATCGGCGACGGTGCAGAACGCCCGGACGTCGGCATCGCCCATCTCGCGGACGAATCCGGCGATGAGGCCGTGGTGCAGGCTGCACACGAGGTCGGGGTGCGTGTCGGCCAGGTCCCCGAACGGACAGTTGGCGAACGCGATCACCGCAGCATCGGTGTCGTCGGCGTCGTTCGAGACGACCGGATCGAACCCCAGGATGTCGAGATCGGAGACGATCGCCTCGAGCGTCGACGGCGCCGCCGCGAACCCGTGCGCCCGACCGGCGCCCTCGCCCTCACCGACCACGCGGGCGTCGTCCGGGCCGGCGCCCAGACGTTCGGCCATCGAGAGCACCATACGTGCGAGCATCGGCATCACCGGCGGTTCGAGACCGAGCGATGGCGCGTCGGTGACCAGCGAATAGCGGTGCTGGGGTCGGCCGATCTCCCCGCGACCACCGACGGCGACCTCGATCAACCCGGCGTCGCGCATCCGCTCGAGGTGCGGGCGGACCGTGTTGGGGTGGAGTTCGATCGTGTCGGCGATCTCGGCCGTCGTCAGCGGTTTCGCCGCCCGCGCCAGTTCGAGATAGATCGCGTAGCGGGTGTTGTCACCCAACGTCTTGAAGAGGTCGAGCCGCGCCGGGGGTCGGGTGCCTGCGGCGCTCGATTCCCGGTCATGGGACGAGATTACACGGCGAATGCCGGTAAAATCAGCGTATGGCCGAACCGACGACCGTGGCTCCGCCGACGCACGACGAGGTGATGGCGGTGCTCGGCACCGTGATCGATCCCGAGCTCGGCGCCGACATCGTGACGCTCGGCATGGTCCCGGGCGTCAGCGTGGCCGACGACGGGGTCGTCGACGTCGGCATCAAGCTCACGATCGGCGGCTGCCCGCTGCGTGCCGAGATCAAGCGTGAGGTGCAGGAACGGGTCGGTCTCCACCCCGGCGTCACCGACGTCACGATCACCTGGGGCGAGATGAACGCCGAGGAACGCTCCGAGGTGATGAGCAAGGCCCGCTGGAACGCCCGTGGCCAGGCGCCCGACACCGAGATCCCGGCGACGTGCCACGTGCTGGCGATCGCCAGCGGCAAGGGCGGCGTCGGCAAGAGTTCGGTCACCGTCAATCTCGCGGCCGCGCTCGCCGGTACCGGCCACACGGTCGGCGTGCTCGATGCCGACATCTGGGGCTTCTCCGTGCCGCGCCTGCTCGGCATCAGCGATCGCATGGAGGCCGAGACGGTGTCGGGGTCCGACAAGCCGAAGATCATGCCGAACGAACTGCCGGTCGGCGACGGGTTGCTCAAGGTCGTGTCGACCGGGTTCCTCGTCGACGAGTCGACCGCCCTGATGTGGCGCGGCCTGATGCTCACCAAGGCCGTCGAACAGTTCCTCGCCGACGTGGCCTGGGGCGAGCTCGACTACCTGCTGATCGACATGCCGCCCGGCACCGGCGACGTGCAGATGGGCCTCGCCCGGATGCTGCCCCGTACGTCGATGGTGATCGTCACCACGCCGGCGCTCGCCGCCCAGAAGGTCGCCCAGCGAGCGGCCGACATGGCCAAGCGCAGCTTCCTGCCGGTGGTCGGCGTGATCGAGAACATGAGCGCGTTCACGTGCGATCACGGGGAGACCTACGCGCTGTTCGGATCGGGCGGCGGGCAGGCGCTCGCCGACGAGATCGACGCGCCGCTGCTGGGCGAGGTCCCGCTCGAATCGGCGGTCGCTGCCGGCAACGACGCAGGCCGGCCCGTGTCGATCGGTCACGACGGCGCCGCCGCCGACGTGTTCCGCTCGATCGCCGACCGGATCGTCGCCGAGATCGCGCCGCCCACGACCGCCGACGAGGTCGACATGGCCGGCTGCTCGGCCCGCATGCTCGACGCCGTCGCCGCCGCCTTCGACGATCTGACTCCGCCCGAACGCGGTCCGACCGACGTCAGCGGGGAAAGCCGATGACGTACTCGGGTTCCGACGCATCGTCGTAGCCGGGTTCGCCCGGGCGGATCACGCCGGCGACCTTGCCGTCCGCGTCGACCTGCACCTTGGGCAGAATCGGCTCCGGCACGCCGACGTCTGCAGCAGCCGCCATTGCCGTCGCAGCCGTTGCGTGAGGCTGCAGGAATCGCAGGCTCGTCACGGTCGGCGGGAACATCTGCAGTTCACCGTCCTGCCACATCCTGAGCGCGTCGGCCGGACGGACCCACAGGCTGGCGATCGTCTCGCCGTCGTCGTGGAGCGGTTCCTGCGCCTCGGGCGCGCGGGCCACGAAGAAACGGGTGTCGAACCGCCGGCGCTCGCCGACCGGCGTGATCCAGTGGTCGACGAGATGCATCCGGTCGACCATCAGCATCAATCGCTCCCTGGTGCACAGCTCCGCGAGCGAGAGGCTGCCGTCGTACACCTGGTGGCGGGCGTCGTTGAACCGGGCCGCGACCTCGGGGTCGTCGAAGCGGATCACGTCGTCGCCGTCGACGGGCCGGGCGAGCAGTACGCCCGCTTCCTCGAAGCACTCGCGGATGGCAGCGACCAGCCACGCCAGACCGCCGTGGTCGAGACCGAGCAGCTTCGACGCCGGCGCATCGTCGAGGCCGTCGCAGATCGGCTCGAACACTTCGCCGTGGTCGGCGTCGTCGACCTTGCCGCCGGGAAAGACGTACTGCCCGCGGGCGAACGCGGCGCCGTGGGTGCGCTGCAGCATGAAGACCTCGAGGCCGTCGTCGCCGTCGCGTACGAGCATGACCGTGGCGGCCGGGCGCACGGGGATCGAGGCGGCGAGCACGGGCTGGTCGTCGGTCACGGCTCGACGGTACCGTCGGCGCCCGATCCGGTCCGACTCAGAACAGCTCGTCGATCGCGTCGCGCAGCTCGTCGGCGTCGAGCTCGCCGGTCTGGCGGACGATCCGCCCGTCGGTGTCGACGAACAGCGTGACGGGGAACGCCACGACACCGATCTCGTTCGTGAAC
Source organism: uncultured Acidimicrobiaceae bacterium (assembly GCA_963827775.1). GTDB lineage: Bacteria > Actinomycetota > Acidimicrobiia > Acidimicrobiales > Ilumatobacteraceae > Ilumatobacter. Next base: position 537,723 of record CAWHCI010000005.1, read on the forward strand.
GTCCGCTCGGGGTCGCGCAGCAGTTCGTAGTCGACACCGCGCGCCTCGGCGAAGCGCAGCATCGTCTCGACGGTGTCGAACGGATCGACGCCGACGAAACGAACACGATCACCGATCTCGTCGTGCACGTCGGCGAAGTCCTCCAGCTCGCGCTGACACGGCGGGCAGTTCGAGAACCAGAGGTTGACGACCATCGGCTGCGTCGTGTCCTCGGTCAGGCGGACCCGACCGCCGTCGACCGCCTCGAGGGCCACGTCGGGAACCCGCTCGCCCGACACGTCGTCGTTCACGTCGTCGAGGGGTTGCTGGTAGATGCCGGGTTCGTCGAGCAGGACCTCGCCGTCGACCTCGGGTTCGTCGTCGAGCGACGCTTCGAGCCATGTGCCACCGAGCACGGAGATCACGGCGACGCCGAGGCCGGCACCCCCTGCGATGAGCAGGGTGCGACGGGAGACGGCCATGCCGTCAGGCTACGGACTCCGGACGGTGCCGCCCCCTCGGCCCCGGAACCACGACGGTTCCGGGGCCGCATCGGGGGATCAGTTGACCGTGACGGGCTCGTCGCCGGGCTCGACGACACCGAACTCGTCAACGATGACCGGAGGCCGAGGCCTCTTGGGAGGTCGCCCACCGGGTCTCTTGTTGGCGACGATGCGCCCGCCGGAGAGCAACTCACCTCCCCAGACGCCCCACGGCTCCTCTCGCTCGAGTGCGTCGCTCAAGCAGGACTCGGCGAGTGCGCACCGAGCGCAGATCGCCTTGGCCCGTGCGATGTCGAGCACGTGATCGGAGAAGAACAGCGGCGTGAGGGTGCCGTTGCCGTCGGCGCAACGTGCGACCGCGACCGTGGAGACCAGGGTCTCGTCGATGGGCTGGAGCTGGATCGTGTTCATGGTGGTTTCCTTGCTGGTGCTGATGGTGTTGGTTGCTGGTCGGTGATGTCGGGTGGTGTGTTCGTTGCTGTGTTGCCTGGTTGGTTGCATGAGCTCTCTGATGTGGAAACCGGGGCCGAAAAACTCAAAAGGCCGCCGGGTACGGAACCCGGCGGCCTCGGTGTGAGGTGATTCGACGTGTCGTTACGTCGACCTCGTTCCGAGGTGCCGGGTGGGGCGCTTGATCTGCGTCCGGTCGTCGACCGTGTCGGTGGTCGGGTTCACGTTCGCGGTGTACGCGGTGGCGAAGAGACCGGTGGAGCCGCAGAAGCCCGGGGCGACCGAGCCGTCACGCCGGCTGCCCATCATCGGCAGTTCGGAGGCGTGGAACGAGACGGACGGGCGCGCACGATCCGGGCCGAGCTGTGGTGTCGTCGTCGTGACCATGTCTCGTCCTTTCCGTGGGTCGTGTCTCGTCGGGCGATGGGGTGTGGTGCGAACGCGAACGTGCGCAACGGGGTTCCAGTGGAACACGCTGCGCACGCTGCCGTCAAGGAGGTTTCTGCGGGGGACGTGCAGCAACCTCCGAGGGGGATTCGGAACTCCAGCGGATCGGTCGCTCCGCTCCTCTCGGGCCCGCTGGAGTTCTCCGGTACCGACCGAGGCCGACCGCCGACCGGCGGCGCCTCTCAGGCGACGAGGTGCGGGGGAATGGGCACCTCGTCCACGACCAGGACCGGCCGTGGCGTCTTCGGGGGGCGGCCGCGCCCGCGCTTGACCGCGACGACCACCCCCTCGACCAGGAGCTGACCGCCCCAGACGCCGTACGGTTCCGCACGGTCGAGGGCGTCGCCGAGGCAGGCGTCCGCCAGCCCGCACTTCCCGCAGATCGCCTTCGCGCGGGCGATGTCGAACTCGTCGTCGGAGAAGAACAGGTGCGTCAGGGTGCCGTTGCCGTCGGCGCATCTGGCGAAGCTCGACAGGGCCGGCTCGTCGACGATCTGGTCGGGCTCGGTCGTGATCTCCGGTGTCTCGGTCCTGATGAAGTCGAGGAGCGTCATGATGTCGTGTGCCTCCGGTGCTCGGGAACGGACTCGTACCGCTCCGGACGGCGACACAGAGGCAACGACGGCGTGCGCTGATACGCGCAGAGCGAAATTTCTTCCGCAGCGCGCGCGCTGGGCGTCCGCGTCGCCTTCGCCGCCGTTCATCACCGCTGTTCGTCGCCGCCGTTCATCACGTCGACCGGAGCGCGGTTCCGGACCACCGGCACGTGGTCGCCGCCGCGACGGAGTGGCTCGACCCGTCAGACGTCGACGAGGATCTTGCCGGTGTTGGCGTTCGCCTCCATGTGGCGATGGGCCTCGGCGATGTCGTCCATGGCGAATCGCGAGTCGATCACGGGCCGGAGCGATCCGTCGACGAAACGGGGAATCATCTCGGCGACGAAACGTTGCGAGATCGCTGCCTTCTGCTCGATGGGACGTGCCCGCAGGGTGGTGCCGATCCAGTGCACGCGCTTCACGAGCAGCAGTCCGAGGTTCACCGACGTCTGTCCGCCGCCCATCAGGCCGACCTGCACGATCGTGCCCTGCGGCTGGATCGAGGCGAGGTTGCGGTTCGCCTCATCGCCGCCGACGACGTCGAGGATCGTGTCGACCCCACCCGGTCGGGCTGCACGAAGGGCGGCGGACCAGTCGGCCGGCGAACGTTCGAGCACGATGTCGGCACCGAGTTCCGAACACGCCGCCATCTTCCCGGCCGAGCAGGTGACCGCGATGTTCGCCCCGATCGCCTTCGCGATCTGGATCGCGGCCGTACCGACGCCCGACGCACCCGCGTGCACGAGCGCCCATCGCCCCGAGGTCAGCCCGCCCTGGACGACGAGCGCGTCCCACGCCGTCAGGAAGACCTCGGGGATCGCCGCCGCATCGGCCAGGTCGATGCCTTCGGGCACCGGCAGGGCCTGCCGCTCGTGCGTGACCACACGCTCCGCGTAGCAGGCTCCGGCCTCGATCCCCATCACACGGTCGCCGACGTCCCAGAGCGTGACTCGTTCGCCGACCGCCTCGACGGTGCCGGCGTACTCGAGCCCGAGGATCTCCCGGTCCCGCCGATTCGGGTCCGGATACCCGCCCGCTCGCTGCAGCGTGTCGGCCCGGTTCACGGCGGTGTGAGCCACCCGGACGAGGATGTCGTCAGGACCGGGGACCGGATCGGGAACCTCGACCACCTGGAGGACCTCGGGGCCGCCGTACTCGTCGATCACCACTGCGCGCATGGCCGCCAGTGTGTCGGTTCGGGCCCTGGTCGGACGAACCCGCGCTACGAGGTGGACCGATCCGAGGTCGCCGCAGCGTCCGCGTCACCGGGCTGGTCCGACTCCTCGGCGGCCGACTCGTCGGCGGCCGACTCCTCGGCGGCCGCCAGTTCGGCCTGCATCGTGGTGAGTCGCTGCGCGACCTCGTCGGCGCCGCAGAACACCAGCGTGCGATAGAGCTGCAGCTCGGCGACGCTCTCGCGGATGTCGTCGAGCGCGCGGTGGGCCCCCTGCTTCCAACCCCGCTGCGTCAACACGTCGGGGTGCCAGCGCCGGATGAGCTCCTTGAGGCTCGACACGTCGACCGACCGATAGTGCAGGTGCTCTTCGATCTCGGGCAGGTACGCCGCGAGGAACCGGCGATCGGTGCCGATCGAATTCCCGCAGAGTGGCACCGTGCGCGCCACCGGAGCGTGCTCACGGATGAAGGCCAGCGTCTCGGCACCGGCCTCCTCGAGGGTGACGGTCGACGCCTTGATCTGATCGAGCAGGCCGGACTTGGTGTGCATGTCGACCACGAACGGGTCCATCCTCGCCAGCACGTCGTCGGGTTGATGAACGACGAGATCGGGCCCCTCGGCGACGACGTTGAGGTCGTCGTCGGTCACGAGCGTGGCGATCTCGACGATGACGTCGGAGGTGTGGTCGAGCCCCGTCATCTCCAGATCCATCCACACCAGCATCGCTGCGACTCTAAGCGTTCTGGGCTGCATGCGCCCAGCTCTCGGAGGCCCGCCGAACGAGTGTGCACGGTCAACCGCCCGTGTCGGCTCGGTTCCGTCGTCTCGCGCGTTCGAAGGCGCTCGGCGGCGACGGGCGGCGGATGCCAGCATGAGCCGATGGGTCAACCGACGTTCGCCGAGCTGCTCGCCCTCGACGGCGTGATGGAGGAGTGCGAGCTGCGCGGCCGGTTCGGCTTCATGGCGTTCCACGGCGGCGGGCTCGAGGAGATGACCGACGTGATCGCCCGCGCGGCCGCGGAACGATCCATGGCCTCCTACTACGGCGTACTGCATCCGCCCGACTGGGAGCTGCACCTGCCCTCGACGAGGGTCTCGCCGGCCGAATCGACGACGCTGGCGGCGTTCATCGACCACGTGGACGTCGTCGTCACGGTGCACGGGTTCGGACGACGGTCGCTCATGACGGCGCTGCTGCTCGGTGGGCGCAACCGCGACCTCGCCGGCCACCTCGCCGGGCACCTCCGTGCCGCGCTCCCCGCCTACGACGTCCTCGACGATCTCGAGGACATCCCGAAGGAGCTCCGCGGGATCCACGAGCGCAACCCGGTCAATCTGCCGACCGACGGTGGCGTGCAGATCGAGTTGCCACCACGGGTCCGCGGGTCGAGTCCGCTGTGGTGGGACTGGGAGGGCGGGCTGACGCCCCACACCGAAGCGCTCATCGGCGCTCTCGCCGACGCCGCGGGCTCGTACCGAGCGGGCGGCGGTGTCAGCCGCCTGCGAGGTGGTGCATCGCCATCTGCACGTACATCTCGACGCCGGTCACCATCGCGTCCTCGTCGAAGTTGACCAGGTTCGAGTGGTTGGCCGGAGCCGTGCCGGGGTCACGATCGGGATGGGTCCCCCCGAGGAACATCATCGAGCCCGGCACTTCGTTGAGCACGTACGAGAAATCCTCGGCGGCCATGACGGGGTTCGGCAGCTGGATCACACGCTCGTGGCCGATGGCTCCACGCGCGACTCCCAGCGTGAACTCGGCGAAATCGTGGTGGTTGGAGGTGACCGGATACCCGAAGATGATCTCGGGCTCGGACGTCGCCCCGTGTGCCTCGGCGACGCTGTGCGACACCCGCTTCAGGTTGTCGTGCACCTGGCTGCGGGTGTGCTCGCTGAACGTGCGGATCGTGCCGTTGATCTCGGCGACCGGTGGAATGATGTTGTTCTTCGTACCGGCGTGCACCTGTCCGACCGTGACGACCGCAGGATCGAACGGGTCGATCCGACGCGTGACCATCGACTGCAGGGCCAACACGATCTCGCAGGCGATCGGGATCGGATCGACGGCGTGGAACGGCGCGCTCGCGTGCCCGCCGCTGCCGTGCACCCGGATCACGAACTCGTCGGCCGAGGCGAGGATCGGGCCGCCCTTGGTGGCGACCACCCCCGTCGGGATGGTCGAGGTGATGTGCACCGCGAAGGCACCGGTCACGGGCGAGGCCGTGCCGTCGGCGAGGTCGGGCACGTCGAGCAGACCTTCCTCGAGCATGTACTTGGCGCCGTGATGACCCTCCTCGCCGGGCTGGAACATGAACAGCACGCGACCCGCCATGTCGTCGATGCGCTCGGTCAACAGCTTGGCGGCCGACGCGAGCATCGCCGTGTGGGTGTCGTGACCGCAGGCGTGCATCTGGCCCTCGGTCTTCGAGGCGTAGTCGAGACCGGTGTCCTCGTGGAGCGGCAGCGCGTCCATGTCGCCGCGCAGCAGCACCGTCGGGCCCGGCTGGCCGCCGGTCAACATGGCCGAGATGCCCGACGTGGTCTCGTGGAGTGTGATGTCGAGCGGCAGCCCGTCGAGCGACTCGAGCACGAGTTCGCGCGTGATCGGCAGGTCGTTGCCGAGCTCCGGACGTTCGTGGAGCGCCCGCCGCAGCGCAACCGTCTCGCTCTGGATGTCGAGGGCTTCGTCGTGCAGCGTGTCGAGCGTCATGACCGCATGGTAGGACGTTTCCGTGGGGCCGTCAGCAGCCGACCAGGGCGACGAACTGATCGAATGGGTCGACGAGCACGATCGCGTGATCGGCGTCGTCCCGCGGTCTCGGATGCGGCGCGAGAACCTGCGTCACCGGTCGGCGGCGGTGGTGGTGCGCTCCGGCGACGGCCGGCTGCTCGTGCATCGGCGAGCCGCCACGAAGGACCTCCGACCCGGATGGTGGGACGTGTGTGCCGGCGGCGTGGTCGGGGTCGGCGAGTCGTTCATCGATGCCGCGACCCGCGAGTTGGCGGAGGAACTCGGGGTCACGGGCGTCGACCTCGAACCCCTCGGCGTCGGACGCTTCGACGACGTCGACTCCCGGGAGATCTCACACCTGTTCCTCGTCACCACCGACGGGCCGTTCGAGTTCGCCGATGGCGAGGTCGCCGAGGCCCGTCTGGTGACCCGTGACGAACTCACCGTCCTGATGGATCGTGAGTCGTTCCTGCCGTCGTGCAACGCGATGATCCTGCCACTGGTGGCGGGGTTCGAGCCCGACTGAGCGACGCCGCCGGCGGCGCACGTTCGGTGTCGTGCACCTGCGGCGGTGCACACGCCCCTGCGCTCACGTATCCTGGCTCGTCGTGCAGCGAGTCGAGTTCACGATCGAGCCCTTCCACGAAGGCGATCCCGGCCCGCACGTGACCGCTCCGGCCGAGGCGCTGCGCGACATGGACATCGACGTCCAGGTCGGACCGTTCGGCTCCGGTTGCCGGGTCGCCGACGACCGCGTCAGCGACGTCGTCGCCGCAATCGTGAGGATCGCCCTCGACCACGGCGCATCCCACGTGAACGTCGACATCGAGACGGCATCGTGACCGAGAACCACCCGCTCCTCAAGGCGATCAAGCCGGTCGTCGACGCGGTCGGCGCCACGATCGTGCCCGCCGACGACCGCGAGGCGTCCGACGTGCCGCTGAACTGGGAGGGCACCGTGGTCGGTGCAGTGCGGATGCCGCCCCTGCACGGTGCGCTCGACCGGTTGATCGACACCGTCGAGGCCGAGCTCGGCGGCCCGCTGCCCGCTCTGTCACGCGAAGACAAGCAGCGTGCCGTGCGCCTGCTCGACGAGCGCGGCGCGTTCATCCTCCGACGCGCCGTCGAAGACGTCGCCGACGCAATGGGCGTCAGCCGGATCACGATCTACAACTATCTCAACGCGATCCACCGCTGATCGGGGACGACCGTGCCGGGAGCAAATCGAGCAGATCGTTTCGAGGTCGTCGGGTTCGACGCCGACGACACCCTCTGGCGGAGCGAGGACGACTTCCAGCAGGCCGAGGCGATGTTCGCCGAGCTCGTCGCACCGCACGCGCCCGACGGCATCGACGTGCTCGACGCGCTGCACGCGACCGAGGCCGGCAACATCGCGATCTCGGGATACGGCGTCAAGGCGTTTGCGTTGTCGATGGTGCAGGCGGCGGTCACCGCCACGTCGGGTCGTGTGCCGGCCACCGTGATCGGGCAGCTCGTCGATCACGCCCACGACCTCCTCATGCAGCCGGTCGAGCTGCTCGACGGCGTGCCCGAGACGCTCGCTGCCGTGGGCCGTACCCACCGACTGGTGCTGATCACGAAGGGCGACCTCGTCCATCAGACCCGCAAGATCCGCACCTCGGGCCTCGAACACCACTTCGAGCACGTGGGCGTGGTGCTGGAGAAGGACCCGGACACGTACCGACGCACCCTGCAGGAGTGGTCGGTCGACCCGGCGACGTTCCTGTTCGTCGGGAACTCGGTCCGCTCCGACATGCTCCCCGTGATCGAGATCGGCGGAGCCGGCGTGCACGTGCCCTACCACGTGACGTGGGCCCACGAGGTGGTCCGCGACCACGACGGCGATTTCGCCGACCTCGGGTCGATCCGCGAGCTCCCCGGCTGGCTTGCGGGCGGCGACTGAAACCGGTCACCGCACCGGCGCTGCGATCCTGCAGGCTGGGACGATGACGGCGACGCCCGACCCGGCCTTCTCCGATCCGAGGCTCGCTGCGACGTACGACGTCTTCGAGGGCCAACGCAACGACCTCGACCACTACGAGCAGCTGATCGACGAATTCGGCGCGACCTCGGTGCTCGACGTCGGCTGCGGGACGGGCGAGTTGGCCTGCCGGCTCGCCCGTCGTGGCATCGAGGTGATCGGGGTCGACCCGGCCGTCGCCTCGATCGACATCGCCCGGTCGAAGCCGGGCGCCGACGCGGTTCGATGGATCGTCGGCACCGTCGACGTCGCCCCGACTGCCGCGGCCGACCTGGCGACGATGACCGGCAACGTGGCACAGGTGTTCCTGACCGACGACGCGTGGGGTTCGACCCTCACCGGCGTCGCCCGGTGCCTGCGACCCGGCGGTGTCCTCGTCTTCGAGACCCGAGACCCCGAACGACGGGCCTGGGAGCGATGGACACCCGATCTGCTCCGGACGACCGCCGACCTGGCCGACGGCGACAGGGCCACGACCTGGTGCACGCTCACATCGGTCGACCTCCCGTTGGTGTCGTTCCGCTTCACGACGGTGTTCGAGTCGGACGGCACCGAGCTGATCTCGGACTCGACACTGCGGTTCCGGGAGCGATCCGAGATCGAGGAATCGCTCGACGCCGCCGGATTCGACGTGCTCGACGTCCGCGACGCGCCCGACCGGCGCGGTCTCGAGTGGGTGTTCGTGGCCCGGCGACGCTCACGACGCCGCACCGACGGCTGCGTCGGTGACGCATCCCCTCACAGCTTCCGCAACGAGACCTGACTCACCCGGTGATCGCGTTCCTTGCGGATGATCAGCGACGCCCGTTCACGCGTCGGCTCGATGTTCTCGCGGAGGTTCCGTCCGTTGATCGTCGCCCAGATGTGCCTCGCCGTCGCCTCGGCCTGCTCGTCGGTGAGGTCGGCGAAGTTCCGGAAGTAGCTGTTCGGGTCACGGAAGACCGACTCGCGGAGCGCGAAGAACCGCTCGACGTACCACTCCTCGATGTCGCCGACGTCGGCGTCGACGTAGATCGAGAAGTCGAAGTAGTCGCTCACGAACTCGGTGCCCTCACGATCGACCTGGAGCATGTTGAGGCCCTCGACGATGACGATGTCGGGTTGCCGCACCACGATCGACTCGTCGGGCAGGATGTCGTAGACCACGTGGTCGTACACCGGCGCCGACACCTCGGGCATCCCGCTCTTGATCGCCCGGAGGAACGCGAGCAACGAACGGGTGTCGTAGCTCTCGGGGAACCCCTTCCGATCCATGAGGCCACGTTCGGTGAGCACGGCGTTCGGATGGAGGAAGCCGTCGGTGGTCACCAGGTCGACCTGCGGGTGGTTGGGCCACCGGCTCAGCAGTGCCTGCAGGATGCGAGCGAACGTCGACTTGCCGACCGCGACCGACCCGGCGACGCCGATCACGTAGGGCACCTTCGGTGCCATCGAACCGAGAAACGTCGCCGACACCCGCTGCAGGTCCTGCACGGCGCTGACGTACAGGTTCAGCAACCGTGACAGCGGCAGGTAGATCGCCACGACCTCGTCGAGATCGATCCGATCGCTGATGCCCTGCAGCGAGTCGAGGTCGTGTTGGCGCAGCGTGAGCGGTGTCGCGGCGCGGAGCACCGCCCAGTCGTCCCGGCTGAACGTGAGGTACCGATCGGGCACCGCCACAACGTAGTGCCGCCGTCCGCCGGTGCTTCGTGTCAGCATGGCGTGATGAGCAGCGGCGCCGCGATCGAGGCACGCAAGCAGCTCGGCTCCTGGTACACCCCCGCCGAGCTGATCGACGTCGTCGTCGACGGCGTGCTCGACGGATTCGACGAACCCCGCCGCCGATGCATCTCGGTGCTCGACCCGGCGTGCGGCGACGGACGGTTCCTGACCGCCGTCGGCGACCGGCTGGCAGACGCCGGCTACCGATCGAGTCTGACGGGATGCGACATCGATCGGTCCGCGATCGCTTCGATCACCGACCGGCGTATCCACGGCATCCACGCCGACGCACTCGAACACGACTGGGGCAGCGACGCGTTCGACATCGTGGTGGGGAACCCACCGTTCCTCTCGCAGATGGCCAGCAGCACCACGCGCGGCGGATCGAGCCGGCACGGTGGTGGGCCGTACGCGGACGCCGCCGCAGAGTTCCTCTCGCTCGCGGTGCGCCTGGCACACCCCGATCACGGTCGGGTCGGCCTCGTGCTGCCGCAATCGATCCTGGGGGCCCGCGACGCAGAACCGGTGCGCCGCCATGTCGCGGACCAGGCAGCGCTGTCGTGGTCGTGGTGGGCGCGACGCCAGCGGCACTTCGACGCCAAGGTCAACGTGTGCGTCGTCGGTCTCCGGCGGCCGGCGACCGGTCATGCCGACCCCCTCGCCTGGACGAGTGTGGTCACCGAGCGGCTCGGCGTGCCCCGGCTCGACACCCACGACGCTCCACACCGACGGAACGCTCGGAGATCGGGCCGACCTGAACGCCAATTTCCGCGACGAGTACTACGCCCTGGTGCCGGCCGTCGACGACGACGCCGACGGCCCACCCCTGGTGACGAGCGGGCTGATCGACCCCGGCGCATGTCTCTGGGGTCGTCGACGGGTTCGGTTCGCAAAGCGTCACTTCGAGCATCCCCGCGTCGACCTCGATCGGCTCGACGGCCGCTTCCCGGCGTGGGCGAAACGCAAGCTGGTGCCGAAGGTGCTCATCGCCAACCAGACGCGGATCATCGAGGCGGTCGCCGATCCCGACGGACGGTGGCTGCCGGGGGTACCCGTGACGACGGCGACGCCGACGGCGAGCGCCGATGTGTGGGAGATCTGCGCGGTGCTCACCTCGCCCGTCGCCGCGATCGGCGCCTGGCACCACGGGGCCGGCACCGGACTGTCGACCACCAGCGTCCGGGTGGGCCCGGTCTCGCTCGCCTCGACGCCCTGGCCGGCGGGGCCGCTCACGGACGCCGTGGCCGGGCTGCGGGACGGAGACGTCGAACGCTGCGCCCGATCGGTCCTGGCCGCCTACGACCTGGAGCCGTCGGCGGCCGACCCGCTGATCAGCTGGTGGTCGCGCGACTTCCCTGCCGCGCCGACGGAACCTGAACACTCGCTCCACACGGTCCCAGCCGGGCGACCCGGCGACCATCCAGAGCAGCACCATGCCGACGAGTTCGACGACGTGCACCATCTCGGACATCGCCGAACGATCGCCGCCGACCACGTCGAAGAACGCGCCGGCGAGCATCGCAGCGAACAGTGCGCTCACGAGCGGCAGCACCCCGAAGGCGCGATGCGGGCGCCAGGCCACGTACAACAGTCCGATACCGAGCGCGAACGTCGACGCGCCGACGTGACGGGCGACGTGGGTGGGTGCGCCGTCGATCTCGCCGAACACGAGCGGTGACACGCTCTGGACGGCGACGAGGAGTCCGCACCAGGCGAGTGCGGGACGCAGCCAGCCGCCGCGGCCGAGTCGCGCCGGCTGGCGTCCGCTGCATGACGATCGTCGACGAACGCCGGGTCGAACGTCGCCGAACGCACGCGCGCCGACCTCGACAGGTCGGCGACACGGGACCGGTAGGCCGCACACGCGTCGCACCCCTCGAGTGGAGTTCCAGCACCTGCGCATCGTCGGCACCGAGCGCATCGTCGGCATCGGCGGAGATCAACTCGCGCGCCGACGAGCACGACGTTCCCGGTGGCCCGTCGACGGGGTCGTCGTGTCCAGATCCAGGTCCCATGATGTGACGGTCGACCCTGCCTGGACTTCGGTTCCCCACGGCAGACTGTTTTCCGATGGACCGGCTGACACGACTGTTGCTCGACGCCCAGCAGGGCGACCGAGTCGCGCTGCGCCAGTTCGTGGCCGAGACCCAGCACGACGTGGCCACGCTCTGCCGCTATCTCGGCGACCGCGACAACGCGACGATCTCGCCCAGGAGACGTACGCGCGCGCCATCGCATCGCTGCATCGGTACCGGGCAGACGGCCCGGCCAAGCACTGGCTGCTCACGATCGCCCGGCGCACCTGCGCGGACGCCACTCGCAAGCGTGCCCGTCGACGCCGCCTCAACCAGCAGGTGGTCGACGTCGCCCGCGACGACACCGTGGTGAGCCCGATCGACGCGTTCCGACCCGAGTGGACCGAATTGCTCGACCGCTCGACCCCGACCGACGGGCGGCGTTCGTGGTCACGCAGCTCAACGGCCTGCGCTACGACGAGGCCGCCGAGGTACTCGATGTCCCGATCGGCACGATCCGGTCACGGGTGTCACGCGCCCGCGAGCAACTCGTCGAATTGATCGAAGCGGCCGAACACACCGGGGCGCAGGAACCGGACGACCGGTTGCGACGACCAGGAGGATGATGAACTCGGTCACCCGCGTCGTCGCTCGCGCTCGCCTCCGTGTCGATCCTCGCGGCCTGCGGTTCGAACGGAGACGAGTCGATCGACCTGCTCATCGGCGGCGCTGGAAGGTCGCGGCATCGTCCGGAGCAAGGGATGCGCGTCGTGTCACGGATCCAACGGCGGCGGCGGTGTCGGGCCGGCCTTCGTCGGCCTCGCCGGCGCCGAGGTCGTCCTCGAGGACGGCGACGTCGTGGTGGCCGACCGCGACTACCTCGTCGAGTCGATGATCGACCCCCAGGCCAAGATCGTCGAGGGGTACCGTCTCCCGATGCCGCAGAACGAACTCACGGCCGAGGAGATCGACGCCATCGTCGTCTACATCGAGGCCCTGGCAGGGGTCGAGCCATGAGGCGCGCTCGCCCTCGCGGTCGCATTCGCGGTGGTGCTGACGGCGTGTGGCGGAAGCGAACGGGAACTGGTCGGATTCCAGCGGGAACCGGCACCCGTCGTCGCCGAGTTCGAACTGCCCGATCTGTCGAACGGCGGCGAGCCGTTCCCGCTCCGCGCCCGGCCCGGCGAGCTGCTCCTCGTGTACTTCGGCTACACCAACTGCCCAGACTTCTGTCCGACCACGCTCTCCGACGCACGTCTCGCGCGCCAGCGACTCGACGATCCCGGCCGGGTCTCCGTGGCGATGGTCGCGATCGACCCCGACCGCGACCTCCCGATCCTCGACGAGTACGTCGCCGGGTTCTTCCCCGACGCCGGGCACGCGCTCGGCACCGACGATCCCAGCCTGCTCGCGCGAGGTGGCCGCACCGTTCGGGGCGCAGTACGACGTCACCACGAACGACGAGGGCGAGATCGACGTCGCCCACACCACGCAGCTGTACGCCATCAACGACAACGGCGAGATCGTGCTGACGTGGCAGTTCGGGGTCCCGATCGAGGATCTCGCGGGCGACATGGAACAACTCCTGGAGACGACGGCATGAACCGCGTGCAGCAGGTCGCCCTGATCGTCCTCGTGCCGGTCGTGATCGTGGGCGCGCTGTTCATCGGGAGGGCGACGGGCGGCGACGACGCGACCGGTGGCGTCCAGGTCGCCGACGCGGCCGATGCCACCACGTTCGAACACGACTACACGATCCCGGCCGGGACCGCTGATCGGATCGAAGCCGGCGAGGTGGTCGAGATCGTCCCGCTCGAGCTCACGGTCAAGGTCGGCGAAGCGATCCGCATCGTGAACGACGACGACGAGGGCCACGTGGTCGGTGTCTTCTTCGTGGGCGCCGGCGAGACCATGACCCAGCGCTTCACCGCTCCCGGCGAGTTGTCGGGTGCGTGTTCGGTGCACTCCGACGGCGAATTCACCCTGCCGCGTCGTCGCATGACCCGCTGGTCGATCGCGGCCGCGGTCGTCGCGCTCGTCGTGACGCTGTGCCCTGGCGTCGCCCATGCCGACGCCGCCGGGCCGACCGACTACGTCACCGCCGTGCTGTCGGTGTCGCCCGAGATCGACGGACTCGTCGTCACGATCGAGGGCGGGGACTCGTTCGTCCGCCTGCAGGCCCCGGATGGCGCCGAGGTGATCGTGTTCGGCTACGCCGGTGAGCCGTATCTGCGATTCTCACCCGACGGCACCGTCGCCCAGAACCGTCTGTCGGCGGCGACCTACGAGAACGCCGAGCGGTACGGCGGGACCGAGGTGCCGTCGTTCGTCGACTACACCGCCGCCCCCGTCTGGGACGAGATCGCCGACGACGGGACCTGGGCGTGGCACGATCACCGAGCGCACTGGATGAGCGAGGAGCCGCTGATCGGGCTGGAGCCCGGCCAATCGCTCCCCGTGCAGACGATCCAGGTCACGGTCGACGGTCGTCCGGTGCTGATCGCGGTCGAGACCACCCTCGTCGCCTCACCGTCGTGGTTCCCCGCCGCCGTCGGCATGTTGATGGGGCTCACGCTGACGCTGCTGGGGTGGTGGCTCGGCCCGGCGACCGCGACGCTCACGACGCTCGTGATCTCACTCGCCGCACTCGTGACCGGGGCGGGACAGTATCTGTCGCTCCCGGCCGAGACCGGTCCCCTGCTCTGGTGGTGGCTCATGCCGGCGGTCGCGCTCGTCGCCGGCATCGTGTCGATCGCGACGTACGGTCGTTCCGATCTGCTGATCAAGGGGCTCCTCGCCGTCAGTGGCGCCCAGCTGGCGCTGTGGGGCTTCCTGCGGCGCGACGTGCTCACGCACCCGATCCTGCCCACCGACATCGCGTTCTGGTTCGACCGCGCCGCCACCGCGGCGGCGCTCGTCGGCGGCGGCCTGATCGTGGTGCTGGCGGTCCAGTCGTCGTTGTCCCGGCCGGTCAGCTCGAGCTGACCCCGAGCGCGTCGTCGATCGCCTCGTTCAGGCCCTGCTGATCGAGCGGGCCGAGATGGCGCGTGGTGATCACACCGTCCTCGTCGATCACGACGGTGACGGGCATCGAGGTGGCCCGCAGCTCGGTCGAGACCTCGCCGTCGAGGTCGGCGAACTGGTCGTAAGTCGCACCCACCTCGTCGATGAACCCGATCGCCACGCCCGGGTCCTCGCCGACGTTGATCCCGACGAACCTGACCTCGTCACCGCGAGCTCGGTGGACCTCTTCGAAGTCGGGAATCTCGGCCCGGCACGGCGCGCACCAGGTCGCCCACAGGTTCACGACCGCCGGGCCCTCGAGGTCGGACAGCTGCGATGATTCACCCGACGTCAGCCCGGTGATGTCGACGTCGGGCAGCGTCTCGCCGGACTCGCCTCCGCATGCTGCCAGCACGAGGGCGGCAGCAGCGACGAGACCGGCGATGCGAGTCACGGCGCGGTCTCGGCGACTTCGACCTCGATGGTCACGTCGTCGGCTTCGGCGAAGACGAGCGTGACCTCGAACTGGTCGCCGATCTCGAGCGGTTCGGCGATGTCGAGCAACATCACGTGGTACCCGCCCGGCTCGAACGTCACCGTCTCGCCACCGGTCAGCGCCAGGCCGTCGGTCATCTCCTGCATCCGCATCGCACCGTCCATGCCCTCCATGTCGCCCATGTCATCGGAACCCTCCGACATCGCCGATTCGTCCATGTCGCCGGACATCTCGTCCGACATCTCGTCATCCATGTCGCCGGACATCTCGTCGCTCGTGTCGCCGCTGTGACCGTCGGCCATGACGACTTCGTGGATCTGTGCCTCCCCGGCGACATCCGACGCCACCGAGGCACCGACCAGCGTGTCGTCCTCCGCGACCGTGAGATCGAAGTACACCGCTCCGGTGGTCTGGGTCGGCGCGCTCTCCCGCGCCCATTGGCTCTCCACGGTCACGGCATCGTCCCCACCGCACGCAGCGAGGACCAGACCGGCGGACATGACGACGGCAGCAATTCGTTTCATGCTGGTGTGGTCGCCCGGAGTCGGTGCCGAGTTCCGAGAATCGGCGGTCTGATCAGCGATTCCAGGGGGCGACCGGAGAGACGGCGCCCTCGCCGCCCGTGAGCACCTCGACACCGTCGTCGGTGACGAGACAGGTGTGTTCGAACTGGGCGGTTCGCTTGCCGTCGGCGGTCACCGCGGTCCAGTCGTCGTCCCACATCTTGTGCTGCCAGGTGCCGAGCGTGATCATCGGCTCGACCGTGAACGTCATGCCCGGCCGCATGATCATCGAGTTTCGCGAGTCGTAGTAGTGGAGCACCTGGATGTCGGTGTGGAACTGCTCACCGATGCCGTGACCGACGAACGCCTTGACCACGCCGAGCTTGTGCGCCCGCGCGTGGTCTTCGATCGCACGACCGACATCGCTGATCGGCCGGCCCGGGCGGATCGCCTCGATGCCCTTCCAGGTGGCTTCCTCGGTGATCCGGACGAGGTCGCGGCTCTGCTGATCGACGTCACCGATGAGGAACGTGGCGTTCGTGTCGCCGTGCACGCCGCCGACGTAGGCGGTGCAGTCGAGGTTCATGATGTCGCCGTCCTGCATCACCCGCGAGTCGGGGATGCCGTGACAGATGACCTCGTTGGCGGAGGTGCAGAGGCTCTTCGGGATAGCCGTGGTAGTTGAGCGTGCTCGGGTACGCATCGCGCTCGATGTAGAGCTGATGGCAGTACTCGTCGACCTCTTCGGTGGTGACGCCGGGGCGCAGGAACTCGCCGGTGAGCCGCAGGATCTCGGCGGCGACCTTGCCGGCATGACGCATCCTGTCGATGATCTCGGGCGACTTGATGCGGGGCTTCGTCCCACATGACCGGCTCGCCGGTGTCGGCCCATGACGGCCGCACGATGTGGTCGGGCACGGTGCGCATGGGCGACACCTCGCCCGGGAGCACCCGGCCTTCGAGCTTCTTGTGGCACCGCTTGTACTTGCGCCCGCTCCCGCACCAGCAGGACTCGTTGGCCTGCGGCATCACGGCGGGTGGCTGGGCGATGGTACGCATCAGGCCCAGTCTACGGCGATTCTGGCGGCTGCAGGCGGTGTGGGGCGATCGGCGGAACCGCCCGCACCCTTGGATGCCCGTCGGCTCGCTCGTCCCAAGCGGGTGGGCCGAGGAGCCGAGAGCGGCGAACCGCTCGGCAGACCGCAACGCGCGAGGACATCCGTGACGAACTTCCGGCCCCCTCACATGGGCAGCGACACCTCGACCACCCGCCGCCGTCGCCGGCACGATCGCGATCCCGCCGTGCGCCGTGATGATCGCTTTCGGCGATCGCCAACCCGAGACCGGCGGTTCCGGTGCGGATGTCGCGCGCCGGATCGCCACGGGTGAACGCGTCGAACACCCGCTCGCCGAGCTCTGGCGGAAACCCCTCGCCCTCGTCGACCACCCGCACGATCGCCGCACCACCCCGGACCGACAGCTCGACCGTGACCGGTCGATCCGGGCGGTGCGTGCCGGATCGCGTTGTCGATCAGGTTCCGGAACACACGTGCGAGCTGGGCGGGGTCGCCGGTCGCACCGATGCGGTCGCCGGCGGAGATCGCCAGTTGCACATCGCTCGGCCGTCGCGAGCGGGCGCAGGGTCTCCACCGCCTCGTCGGCCAGTTCGGTGAGGTCGACACGACTCGGCCGCATCGCGAGCGTGCCGCTGGCGAGCCGGGTGTGCAGCTGCAGGTCGTCGACGAGCACGGCGAGCGCCTGCACCTGATGCTCCATGCCCTTGAGCGAGGCATCAGGGTCTTCGGCGACCCCGTCGCGGATGGCCTCGACCGACGCGCGGAGCGCGGCCAGCGGCGTGCGGAGATCGTGGGAGATCGACGAGAGCATCAGTGCCCGCTCCTTCTCCACCGCCTCGAGTCGATCGACCATGCGGTCGAACTCGACGGCGGCGTCTCCCAGCTCGTCGGCTCGAACCACGCCGGACCGAGCGGTCAGGTCACCGCCACCCACGCGGGCGGCCGCGTCGCTCAGCATGTTCGGCGTCACGTGCGATCGGCGCCGACAACACGTACGCCACCACGGCAGCTGCGATCGTGGCCGGGATGAGGATCCACAGCAGGAACCCGAGGTCCTGATCGTTGATGAACATCTGCTG
This sequence comes from uncultured Acidimicrobiaceae bacterium, assembly GCA_963827775.1. Taxonomy (GTDB): domain Bacteria; phylum Actinomycetota; class Acidimicrobiia; order Acidimicrobiales; family Ilumatobacteraceae; genus Ilumatobacter. The sequence goes on from CAWHCI010000005.1 coordinate 555,484, forward strand.
GGCAGCGATCACGATCATGATCACCGCCACCGCGAGCACGCCCATCGAGGCCCACATGAACCGCCGACCGAGCCGGTTCGGCCGTCGTCGGGTCATGGCTCGAAGCGGTAGCCGACGCCCCAGACCGTGGTGATCCATCGGGGGTTCTCGGGATCGGACTCGATCTTGTTGCGGATGCGCCGGACGTGCACCGTGACCGTCGCCGGGTCCTGCCAGTCGGGCGACGACTGCCAGACGTCGCGCAAGAGATCCGCCCGTGAGAACACCTGGCGTGGTGACGCCGCCAGATGCGCGAGCACCTCGAACTCCTTGGGCGTCATCTCCACGAGCTCGCCGGCGAGCCGCACCTCTCGCGAGCGGTTGTCGATCGTGAGACCGTCGAACTCGATCGTGTCGCGGGCCGGCGCCGCCTTCGGCGTGGCCCGACGGAGCACACCGTTGACCCGTGCCGCGAGCTCGCGAGGCGAGAACGGCTTCACGACGTAGTCGTCGGCGCCGAGTTCGAGCCCTGCCACCCGATCGGACTCCTCGGCCCGGGCGGTGAGCATGATCACCGGCATGTCGCCCTTCGCACGGATCGACCGCAGGATGTCGAGCCCGTTGACCCCTGGCAGCATCATGTCGAGCACCACGAGGTCGAACTCACCGCCTTCGAGCAGCGCCAGCGCGCTCGGGCCGTCCTCGGCCTCGCTCACCTCGTGCCCGTCGCGGCGCAGATAGCCGACCACCACCTCGCGGACGGTCGGTTCGTCATCGACGACGAGCACTCGGGTCGTTGGCATGTCGACCAGGTTGGACCTCGGTGGGCGCAGACGCAAACGCAGCAGTGCATCGTTTCGGGAATCGTTCGTCGTGCGACGTGCCCATCCGACCCGCTGCCCGACGTCAGTCGAAGGCGCGCCCGTCGTGCGAAACCCACGGCGTCGGCCTCATCGCGTGACGTACTGTTGGCACCACAACCTGGAGCAGACATGTCTGACAACTGCGAGTCACCCACCGCTGCCGGCCGACGACCACATCCAGTACGGCTCACGAGACGGGTCGCCGTGTTGGCTCTGGGTGGATTGCTGGCAACGGCATGTGGATCGTCCAGCAACGACGAACCCTCGGCGACCGCCACCACGGAAGCATCCGCAGGTCAGGGCGACGAGCAGTCGTCGGACGTGGACGGCTCGACGACGACCGCGGTGGGAACGACGACGGCGACGACCGAGCCGATCGACACGACGACGACCGAGCCAGCGGGAACGACCACGACCGCTGTCACGACCACGACCACGACCACGACCACGACCCTGGATTGCAGCCAACAACTCGAGCTCGGATGCGAAGGCGACGCCGTGGTCGAACTCCAGGACCTCCTCGTACGAGGCGGCTTCGGCAACCTCGAGCGGGACGGCATCTTCGGGCCGGCCACCGATGCCGCGCTCCGGGCATTCGAGGAGCAGTGCGGCAGTTGCGAGCGCGACGCGGCGATCGATCCGAACGGATCCGAATGGTCGGAGCTCGAGGCATCCGAGCCCGCCGATCCTGGTTTCGCCTCCGTCTTCGACGCCTGGATCGGCGGCGGCGACCCGGAGAACAACTGTGGGTGGGTGTCGAGTGTTCCCGGTTTGCCGCCCGGTCCGACCTTCGGGTTCGGGTTCGACCTCGAGCAGGAAGTCGAACAGATCGAGCTGTTCATGGCGGCGCCCAGATACGAGATGTGTATCATCGGTTTCGACTTCTCGCAACCGATCGAACTGATGGTCGAAGGCGGTCAGGCCGTCAAGGCCACCTCGGTCCGAGCCGGCTCGTCGACGACGACCACACTGAACGATCTCTTCGATCTCGCCGGTAGCACCGACGTCGTGTTCGAACTCGTCACGTCGGACTTCAATGAGCCGGACTACATCGTGACGACGTGGGAACGCCTCGACGACCCGACGTTGGTAGGGTCATACACGTTGACGGTGAGCCAGGGCGAGGTCGCGCTGATCCGCTTCGGTCGACATCACGACGGGAGACTACGGCGACCCGGGAATTCGCGTGATCACTGCCGACGACCTGCGACTCGTGGAACTCGAGCAGCGCGGGCGATCGGCTCACGGCCGTTCTGGCGGGATTCGCACCGAACAGCACGGTGCCGCTGGCGCTCTATCGAGGCACGGATGAGTTCACCGACGTCGGGGCTGTCTTCGAGTTCTACGACACGTTGCCGACGGCAACGGTCGGCGCGCAGGGCTGGGCCTACTACGACTTCGCCGTCCCCGACCTGGAACCACTCGACGGCTTGATCTGGGACTACTGCATCGCGACCGTCGAATCGCTTCGTCTGCTGTACTGCCAGCCGTACGTCGACGCCGTGTTCGACCTCGACGGAGTGAGTGCTGCATCGAACCGGCCCGTCTGGGCACCATGATGGTCGGTGGTTCGATGGTAGATCGCGGTGGCACGAATGGCTGAACGATGCTGAATCGGTTGCGGAGAAGGTTGCAGCGGCGACGGGTGTTCATCAGCTACCGACGTAGCGACAGCGGCGGCTATGCCGGACAGATCCGCGAGCGGTTCGAGCGCTACTACGGATCCGATGCGACGTTCTTCGACCACGAATCGCTCCGTCCAGGCGACAGGTGGGAGGAGGTGCTGGAGCATGCGCTCGACGAGTCCGATGTGCTGCTGGCGGTCATCGGGCCGGGCTGGATCGACGAACGTGCCACCGACGGGACACGGCGGCTCGACGACGACGACGATTGGGTTCGACGTGAGATCGCCGCCGGTCTCGAGCGGGACAGCGTCACCGTCGTACCGGTGCTGGTCGGCAACGCCTCACTCCCGACGAAGGCCGAGCTACCCCCTGATCTCGCGGAGCTGCGGGATCGCAACTCGGCAGACGTCCGACCCGACCATTTCAACGCCGACGTCAAGGCCCTCGTGCGATCGATCGGCGGATGGCGAGCCCAGTTGTACGGCGTGCCGACGTACGTCTGGCCGCTGGTCGGCATCGCTGTCCTCGGCATCGTCGCCCTGAGCATCGTCGCCATCCGTAGGGACACGAATCGACCACCGGTGCTGCCGACCGAACTCTCGGTGTCGACCGAACAGGGAGTCCCCATCACGGTCGACCTGCTCGCGAACGTAAGCGACGACGACGTCACGAGACTGTCCAGATTCGAATCGAAGACAGAGCACGCCACCATCTCAACGGCTCCGGTCTCGCCAGAGGAGGAGCCGGGCGTCGTGCTCTATGACCCCGACGACGACTTCCACGGCTCCGACTCGTTCGAGTACGCGGTCACGGACGCCGACGGAGCGGAGTCGGTGGGCAACGTTCGGGTCAACGTCGCCATCGGACCGATGCGCGGCGACTTCAACGTCGCGGTCGCGCAGTTCGAGGCCGTCGACACCCAGGGTTCGGTGTGGCCAGGCGACGCCGCCGACATCTCGTCGGAGGTGTACGACCGGATTCACCAAGAACTGACAATCCTCAACGATGAGGGCTTCGACTTCCAGGTCCGCTCGCCGGCCGACACCGGTCGGGTGTCGGGCGACACCCGCGCGGAGCGTGCCGCCGCTGCTGCGCAACTGGCCGACGAGATCGATGCCGACGTGGTCGTGTTCGGAGCGGTCGAGGCGGACGGGATCAGGCCGGAGTTCTTCGTGCAGAACCGAAAGTCCGCCCTCGCGGGCGCCGAGGAACTGACCGGCGATCACGAGATGGGAAGTCGGATTCTCGGATCGCCACTCGACCTCGGCAGCCTCACCGACAACTCCACGCTTCGGCAGTCGCTCGCGGCGCGGGCCCGCTCGCTGTCGCGGTTCGTGATCGGGCTGAGCTGGTACGCAGGCGGCGAGTACGGCGAGGCGCTCAAGGCATTCGGACAGGCCGACGACCCGGCCTGGCTGGAATCGGACGGCAAGGAGATCCTGTATCTGTTCATGGGGAACGCTGCAGGAAGACCAGCGGGACATCGAGACCGCTGATGACCAGTACGGACGAGCACTCGACCTCAACCCGGAGTACGCGCGGGCACTGCTCGGCGCGGCGGAGGTCGAGTTCTTCCGGGCGGCGATCGTCGGGCGCGAGGGGGACTGTCTCGCGGGCGACGTGGACAGCACCCAGCTCGATCGCTCCGAACAGATCTACATGCGCGCATCCGTCGCGGCCGACCGGCCCGCGATCTCGAACGTCGACGCCAAGGCTGCGTTCGGGCTCGGCCGGCTCCACACGTGTGCCACCCGCGCCGAACTCGGCGATCGAGCCGCGGAGGCCCGTCGAGAGCTGACGTCGGTGACCGCTGCCTACGAGGAAGGCGCGGAGGGCCTGCGTGAGCTCGCCGCCGAGGCATCGGCAAACCTCGGGGTGCTGGCGATCTCGCCACCGACCGACGTCGATGACCCGGACCAACTGTGCGAGGCCGTCGACCACTTCGAGGCGGCGCTGGATCTGACCGAGGACGAACGACGCGCACGCGACCTCGGGCAGGCGCTGCTGAACGTCGAAGACCGGCTGTTCAAGATCGATGCCACCTGCGGGTGACGAGGATCGAATCCCCCAGAGACCCTCGACCAGGATCTCCGGGGTCCCGTCGACCGCCTCGACGCTCTGGCGCCTACGGCACGAGACGCGAGAGGTGCCAGTGGTCGTCGACGAGGCGATAGTGGATGCGGTCGTGGAGCCGGCTCGGCCGGCCCTGCCAGAACTCGAACTCGTCGGGCACCAGCCGCCAGCCACCCCAGTGAGCGGGACGGGGCACGGGGTCGGCGTTGCCGAACGCGATCCGCTGGGCCTCCACGAGCCGGTCGAGTTCTGCCCGGTCGGCGATCACCTCGGACTGCGGCGAGGCCCAGGCGCCGATCTGGCTCTCGTGCGGTCGCGTCGCGAAGTACGAGTCGCTGAGCTCGTCGCTGACACGCTCGACCGTGCCCCGAATCCGCACCTGCCGATGCAGGTCGAGCCACGCGAACGTGGCCGCCGCGACCGGCTTGGCGTTGATCTGGCGGCTCTTCGCGGACTCGTAGTTCGTGTAGAACACGAACCCGAACCGATCGACACCGCGCGCCAACAGGATCCGCGCGTCGGGCACGCCGTGGAGATCGACGGTCGACACCGTCATCGCGTTCGGCTCGGCGACGCCTGCGTCCAGCGCATCGGCGTGCCACCGGTGCCACTGCTCGATCGGATCGGACGTGACGTCGGCGATGTCGAGCCCGGCGGTCTCGTACTGCACGCGGCGGTCGCGTATCGACGAGTGCTGGTCGGGGGTGTCGTTCATGACTGCTCGATCCGCTCGATGCCACGCATGTACGGCCGGAGCACCTCGGGCACGGTGACCGAGCCGTCGGCGTTGCGATGGTTCTCCACGATCGCCGCCCACACCCGCGGCACGGCGAGCGCCGAACCGTTGAGCGTGTGCACGAACGCGGTGCCCTTGATCGGCGTGCCGTCGGCGTCGACCGGGCGGTACCGGATGTTGGCGCGGCGCGCCTGATAGTCGGTGAACCAGCTGATCGACGAGACCTCGAGCCAGGCGTCGGCCCCCGGGGCGTACACCTCGATGTCGAAGCTGCGATGGTGGCTCTGGCCGAGGTCGCCGGTGCAGATCTCGATGATGCGATAGGGCAGGCCCAGTTCTGCGATCAGGCCTTCGGCGCGGGCGACCATGTCGGCGAGCAGGTCGGGTGCCTGCTCGGCGGTGGCGAGCGCGAGAATCTCGACCTTGTCGAACTCGTGTGCGCGGAGCATGCCTCGGGTGTCGCGCCCCGCCGATCCGGCCTCGCGGCGATACGACGGGCTGTACGCCATGAATCGCATCGGCAGGTCGGCGGCGTCGATGATCTCGCCGCCGTAGATCGATGTCAGCGGCACCTCGGCGGTCGGGATGCACCACAGGCCGTCGCGCTCGATCGCGAAGGCGTCGTCGGCGAACTTGGGCAGCTGACCGCTCGCCGTCAGCGTGGCCGTCGACACGAGCGATGGCGCCCGGATCTCCTCGTGCACGTCCGAGTTGCGGTCGAGCGCGAGCTGGCAGAGTGCCCGTGCGAGTGTGGCGCCGGCACCGCGCTGCATCGTGAACATCGAGCCGGAGATCTTGGTGGCCCGCTCGTTGTCCAGGATGCCGAGCTCGGTCGCGGCGTCCCAGTGGGGCACCCGTTGATGGTCGGCGTACTCGTCGGGCGCGACGGGCCCGGTGACGACCGGGTTGTCGGCGTCGGTCGAGCCGTCGGGTGCTTCGGGGTGTGGCACGTTCGGGATGACGAGCAGCAGCTGACGGAGGTCCTCGCTGACCGTGTCGTGTTCCCCGGCGAGCTGCTTCTCCGTCTCACCGAACCGGCGGCTCTCGGCCTGCAACGCCTCGGCGTCGTCGACCTTGCCATCGCGGCGAAGTGCCCCCACCTCCTTCGAGATCGCGTTGACGCGCGCCGCGGATCTCGTCGCGTTCGGTGCCGATCTCGCGCAGGCGGACGTCGAGCTCGCGGGCCCGGTCGAGCGACTCGAGCGAACCGTCGTCGTGCCGGCGTGCGAGTGCGGCCCGGACGTCGTCGAAGTCGGTACGGAGCAGTCGGACGTCGATCACGACGGCGAGGCTAGTGGCCGTCGCGGTCCCGCACCCGTGCCGATTCGCCCGTTTCGATCAGGGGTCGGTCGACGGCGGGATCGTGCTGGCGAACTCGCGCTCGACGTCTTCGGTGGTGAGCGGCGTGTCGTCGTTGCCGACGATCTCTGCGGGCGGGATCTTGCCTTTCCGCCTGAAGTCGTACGCGTCGGCGTCACGGACGGCGAACCGCTTGAAGAACAGGTAGATGACGATCGACCACAGGAAGAGACCGCCGGCGATCTTCATGACGGCGCCCGCGAGTTGCTGGTCCTGGACGGCGGTGATGCCCCAGAGCCGGATCGGCTGGTCGTAGGCGTCGTACACGATGCCTTCGGCGAAGGTGAGCCACGCGGCCGGCACCGTGGGAACCACCGACTGCAGGAACAGGTAGATCATCGCGCCGGCGACGCCCATCCGGAACTCGCTCACCGGGCCGCAGACCGGCATCCACATCAGCAGCGATGCGGTGACGACGAGCACGTGGAGGCCGTAGTGCAGCGCCCCGTTGTCGAGCGAGGCGTTCACGAGCAGCGGGACGTGCAGGATCATCACCGTCGCGTTGAACAGCACGGCGGCGACGACCGGCTTGGTGAGGAACCTCACCGCGCGGTACAGCGCACCACTCCCGAGCAGGGTCCGGGCGAGCCAGGTCGGCGTCGCCATCAATGCCAGCGGCGGCAGGAAGTAGCTCAGCATCATGTGCTGGATCATGTGTGCCGAGTAGAGGTACTCCTCGCTGATGTCGTGCACCGGCCAGTCGGACGCGACCCAGAGGGTGAGCATCGCCAGCGGGAACGCGATCTTGTTCATCCGGGACGCGACCGGTGCGCCGGCGGGTACGGCCTCGCGGCCCGATGACGCGGATCATGTAGATGTAGGCGCCGGTCAGGAACGCGACCAGCAACCACACCTCGGGGTGCCACTGGAACGCCAGCGGATCGACCGTCAGGTCGGCGGCGAGCGACATCGACGACGCGGTCATGAGCCCCCGGGCTGCACGACGTCGGAAGGCGACTCGGGGCGACCGTGAGCCGGGAAGGGACCGAACGAACGATTCCGATCACGCGCATGCGTGGCCCTCTCAGTCGAAGAACTTGAAGGTGAGCAGTGTCGCGGTGTACACGCCCACGGCCAGGAGCAGGCCCATGTAGAACATGAGGCTGAACAGGCGGTTGTCGAACTTCAGGTGCATGAAGTAGCTGACCACGGAGAAGAACTTGACCAGCATCAGGATGATCAGCGCGGGCAGGAACACCGGCCCGAGGTCGTCGACCATGTAGCTGAGCGCCACCTCGATCGCCGTGACCAGGGCCAGGGCGAGCGCGAGATAGACGAACTTGAGGTCGGACCAGTGGTCACCGGGATGATCGTCGTGCACACCGTGGACGGTGGCGTCCTCGCGCTCGTCGACCTGGTGGCGCACGGCTTCGTTCGCCTGGTCGTAGCCCTCGCCGAGTTCGGTGGTTTCGCTGGTGTCAGACATGGTCTTCTCGAATCAGGCCGGGATCAGGTAGACGAGGGTGAAGATCAGGATCCACACGATGTCGACGAAGTGCCAGTACAGGCCGACCAACTCGACCACTTCGGCCTTGTCGCCGTGGATGCGCTTGCGCACGATCATGCCGACGGTGGCGAGCAGCATGATGATGCCGACCGACACGTGCACACCGTGGAAGCCGGTCAGCGTGTAGAAGCTCGACGAGAACAGGCTGGTGGTGAAGCCGAGACCCTCGCGGTAGAACGTCGTGAACTCGTAGACCTGGCCGGCGACGAACAGCGAACCGAGCAGCGCCGTGACGATCAGCCACAGGTTGGTGTTGCGGTCGTCCTTGCGCTGCGATGCGGTGACCGCGAGCACCATCGTGAGCGACGACATCAGCAGCACGAAGCTCGACGCCGACGTGAACGGGATGTCCCACACCTGGTCGGGACCGAGGTTCTCCGAGTGTCGGCCCCGGTAGAGCATGTAGGTCGCGATCAGGCCACCGAACAGCAGGCACTCCGAGCCGAGGAACAGCCACATCGCGAGCTTGTTGTTCGACAGCCCCGTCGAGGTGACGTGTGCACCGTGGTCGTCGTGACCACCGTGATCGTCGTGGTCGTCGACGACGTCGGCGGGAGCGGTGACGGCGACGTCAGCCATGAGCGGCCACCTCCAGTTCGGCGCCGCCTTCGGGCGGCGGCGGGTCGTAGTCGGCCTCGCTCGCCGTGTGCGGCTCGAGCGCCCATCCGAACATCGCCAGACCATCACGATCGCGGCGCCGGCGGCGATCAGCAGGATGTTGTAGATGACGCCGTAGGCCATGACCGGCAGGCCGAACGCGAGCACGATCGGCCAGTACGACGGCGACGGCAGGTGGATGTGCGCATCGGCGTTGGCCTCCTGGTCGGCCATGATCTCCTCGGCGTCGGCGACTCGGTGGTAGTCGTGGTGATCGTCCGTCGCCGCGGTCTTCGTACTTGCGGTGGAAGAACTCGTCGAGGTGCCCGACGGTCGGGATCTGGTCGAAGTTGTGCTCCTTCGGCGGGCTCGTGGTCATCCACTCGAGCGAGCGGGCGTCCCACGGGTCGAGCGGTGCCGGGCCGGGCCGGTTCGCCGAGTGCTGACGCCACACGTTGATGAAGAACAGCAGCACGCCGATGCCGAGGATGAACGAACCGATCGAGGCGACCAGCGTTCCAGAACCCGAGGTTGAAGAAGCCCTCACCGGCCCGGGCGTCGGTCCAGACGTACATGCGGCGGGGCTGACCCTGCAGCCCGATGATGTGCATCGGCCCGAACGTGAGGTTCATGCCGACGATCATCAGCCAGAAGTTCCACTTGCCGACCACGTCTCGTCGAGCATCTTGCCGAAGATCTTCGGCCACCAGTAGTAGAGACCGGCGAAGATGCCGAGGATCGCGCCGCCGAACAGCACGTAGTGGAAGTGGGCGACGATGTAGTAGGTGTCGGTCTGCTGCGTGTCGGACGGGGCCACCGCGTGGGTCACGCCCGAGAGACCGCCGATCGTGAACTGGACGATCAGCCCGACCGCGAACAGCATCGCGCGTCGTGAACGCAGCTTGCCGCCCCACATCGTCATCGTCCAGTTGACGATCTTGACGCCGGTCGGGATCGCGATCGCCATGGTCGCCACCGAGAACACGGCGACCGAGATCGGGCCGAGACCGGAGGCGAACATGTGGTGCGCCCACACGCCCAAGCCGACGAAGCCGATCGCCGCGCCGGAGAACACGACGAGCGGGTAGCCGAACAGCGGCTTCTTCGAGAACACCGGCAGCACCTCGGACACGATGCCGAAGGAGGGCAGGATGAGGATGTACACCTCGGGGTGACCGAAGATCCAGAACAGGTGCTGCCAGAGCAACGGGATCGGCGCCCGCCTCGACCGAGAAGAACGTGGCGTCGAAGGACCGCTGGAACATCAGCAGGAACAGCGCCACGGTGATCACCGGGATCGCGAACAGCAGCAGGAACTGCATGACGAGGATCATCCAGCGTGAAGATCGGCATCTTCATCAGCGACATGCCGGGCGCGCGCATGTTGATGATGGTCACGATCAGGTTGATCGCACCGGTCAGCGAGGCGATACCGGTGATCTGCAGACCGAGCACCCAGAAGTCGATGCCGTTGGTGGGCGAGAAGGGCACCGACGAGTTGGGGGCGTACATGAACCAGCCGCCGTCGGCGGCGCCGCCGAGGAACCACGACGTGTTCAGGAAGAGGCCACCGAACAGGAAGCACCAGAAGCCGAACGCGTTGATGCGCGGGAACGCGACGTCGCGGGCACCGATCTGCAGCGGCACGAAGTAGTTGGCGAACGCGGCTGCCATCGGCATCACGAACAGGAACACCATCGTGGTGGCGTGCATCGTGAACATCTGGTTGTACTTGTCGGCGCGACAGGATCGTGCCGTCGGGACCGGCGAGCTGCAGCGCGGATCAGCAGCGCCTCGACGCCGCCGACCACGAAGAAGAACAGCGCGACGGCGCCGTACATGATGCCGAGCTTCTTGTGGTCGATCGTGAAGAGCCACGACTTCCAGCCGGTCGATTCGACCGGACGGCGGAACGCGCCGTAGGTCGACTCGGCGGTCGCGACGCGCGGGTTCCAGTGTCTCGGGGTGCGGGGGCGTTCGATCAGTGCCATTCAGATCACGCTCACTTGCGCTCGAGGAGGTAGGCGACCAGTTCGTCGATCTGGTCTTCGGACAGTGCGAGGTTGGGCATGCCGCGGACCTTGTCGTCGGTCTCCTCCAACAGCTCGGGGTCGGTGTACATCGGCTTCATGGCCGGTGCGTTGCGCAGCCACTCCTTGAGCTGGATCTCGTTCAGGCACGGCTTCGTGACCCCGTCGAGGTACCGAGCACCGAACTCGTCGGGCGGTGCCTCCCACACGACGTCACGGCACTGCTCGGTCGAGCAGGTCGAAGGTGGCGCCGGCGAACGTGTTGCGGGTCATCAGCTTGGACAGGTTCGGTGCAGCGCCGCTCCACACGAAGTTCTCGGGCTGCGCGATGATCAGCTCACCGTCGGCGTCGGTGAGGCCGTCGATCTGGTGGCACCGCGAGCACTGGGCGACGAAGGTGGTCTCGCCGGCGGCGGCCAGCGTGCCCTCCTCGGGCGACTGGTACGGCGTCGAGCTGGTTGTCGATCCAGGCCTGGAAGTCGGCGTCGTCGAGCGCGACGATCTCCATGCGCATGTTGGCGTGCGAGAGGCCGCAGAACTCGGCGCACTGTCCGGCGTAGATGCCGGGCTGGTCGGCCTCGAAGTTCCAGGTGTGCACACGACCGGGCACCATGTCGCGCTTGCCGTTCAGCTTGGGAATCCAGAACGAGTGGATCACGTCACGGCTGGTGCCGCGGATCACGACCTTGGCCTGCGTCGGGATGATCATCTGGCCGCTGGTGACGATCGGCGCGGCGTCGCCCGAGGGCGCGAACCCGCAGATGTTGCCGTCGGCGTCGATCGGGTAGTCGTACTCCCACCACCACTGCTGGCCGGTGACGTTGACGACGCAGTCGGCGTTGTCGGTGTCGTTGAGGTCGATGATCGATGCCAACGGTCGGGATGGCGATCACGGCGAGGATCACGGCCGGCAGGGCGATGAACGCGTACTCGATCAGCGCGTTGCCGTGGGACTGCTCGGGGATCGGCTGGCCACGGTCGCGGAACTTGAACACCGCGAACCCCACGACGGCGAACACGATCAGACCGACGATGCCGGCGAGCGAGGAAGATCGGCCACTGCAGGTCGTGGATGTCCTGCGCGTATTCGCCCTCGGGCGCCCAGGTGTCCTGGGGAGCGTCGGTGGCGCAGGACGACAGCGCCACGGCGGCGCCGACGCCGACGATCGTGCGCCGGAACGGGATGCGGGAACGTCGGGGTTCGGTCATGAGGGGGTTGTCCGTACCTTCTCGGTGATGGTAGCCGAACGGGCTCACGGCACGACCACTTCGAGGGTGGTCTCGGACCCGGCGACGGTGAACTCGTAGCCCTCGTCGACGGCGATGCTCGGGCGATCGAACTCGATGGTCAGGAAATGGGAACCGCCCTCCTCGACGAGCGCCGTGCACAACCGTTCCGGGCCCGACCGGCTCACCGTCGACCTCGTCGGGGTGCATCTCGATCACGAGGCGGGCCGCTTCGCTCGACTCGTTCACGAAGATCACGTTGCTCGGGTTCGAGCGTGGCAGCGTGAGTGCGTCGAATTCCCCGTCGTAACCCGGCACGTCGGCCGTGAGCGCCGATCCGTCGTAGGTGACCTCGGCCGCCACGTTCGACTTCGCGGCAACCGTCTGGCTCGCGTTCTCGTCGGCCTCGGTCTCCTCGGTGCCGCACTCGTTCTCCTCGGCGATGTAGGCCGTCGAGTGGTGCTCCTCGATCTCGCGCTCGCCGTTCAGACCGGCGAAGGTCCCGGCACCGATGAGCACGATCGCCGCCAGCGAGAAGGCTCCGGCCAGCGAGGTTCCCGACGTCGAGCGGCGCATTCCGATGAACGCGCCGACGGCCAGGATGACCGCCGCCACGACGGCGAACGCCACGACGGTCGCCGACTTCGACGGCAGGCCGAGCATGATCCGGCTGAAGGCGTACACGACGACGCCCGCCACGATCGCGGCCGCCACGGGCAGCTCGAGCGGATCGGCCATGACCTCGCGGACCTCGTCGTTGTAGGCCGGATCGGCGGACGCCCGCTCGCTCCAGTCCTGGATCAGCCACTCGACCCCGCCGGCCAGGATCGAGCACGATGCCGACGACGAAGTACGCAGTGGTCGTGACGAGCCCGAGCGTCAGCGAGGTCGCTCCGACGGCGACCAGCAGCGGCCACAGGCTCGGTCGTGCCGTCGCCTGCGCGGCAGCCGACGTGGCGAAGGCGTCGTGGTCCATCGCCGACACGTTCGAGTCGCGGATGAAGACGTTGATGCCGGCCAGGAACGACAGGGCGACGGCGGCGGAGATCAGCCCGATCGTGCCGAGCGCGCCGCCTTGCAGCGACGCCGTAGGCCACCGCGAACATCGCGGCGAGCGGCGGCGGAGCCGATCAGGAGTTTGGAACCGGTGGTGAACATCGTGGGTGGTGACTCACTTGGTGACGTAGACGACGAACCAGACCGCGCTGTAGGCGATGGCGACGAAATACCAGTAGAGGGCATGGGCCGAGAGGATCTCGGTCTCGCGCAACCGGCCGCCGAGCGCCCGGAAGGCGGCGACGGCGGAGAACACGAGCCCGGCGACGACGAACGCCAGCATCGTCCCGGTCACGGCGTAGAACAGCGCGCCGTAGTAGGTCGTCGTGGATCGTCGACGCCCATGTCGACGTAGACGAACGCCTGGGCGTTGATGAAGGCGATCGCGAGCAGCCCGGTGACGCCGAGTGCCAGGGCCGTGTGGGCCCGGTCGCGGCGGGCGCCGGAGTAGACGGCCCACTGGGCGAAGAGACACAGCGCCCACACGGTCATCAGCATGACGTTGCTGGCGACCTCGGGAATGACGTAGTCGACCGGGAACCGGCCGCCGACGTCGACGACCCGCTCACGCAGCAGCACCCAGACGGCGAGCATGCCGCCCATCAACATCGTGGCCGGCGACGCACGCCGAGCGCGGTGCCGACGAGCACCTGACGGCGAGGTGCCGGCGGCGCTGCCGGCGGGAGAGCGAGCTGACCGGTGTGCTCACGACTGGCTCCCTCTCGTGGGTCAGATCGAACTGTGGTGTCGGCCGACGCCACGGTCGCGACGTGCTCGTAGTTGTCGGCGGGCGCCGGCGAGGGCGTGCTCCACTCGATCGTGTGGCGCGCCGTACGGGTTCTCGTCGGCCGGCTCACCTCGACCGGTGAAGGTCGCGACCATGAGCCCGACGAACGCGACGATCGTGAGCGCGACCAGCCCGTGACCGACCAGCGACAGGATGATCCAGATCGCACTCGCCGTCGACATCGTCGAGCGACAGGATCGCGGCGACGTCGGCATCGTTGGCCGGGATGCCACCCGCCTGGTCGAGGAAGCCCGGCGATGTAGAGCGGCAGCGCGGCGAGGATCGTGCCGAGCACACCGAGCAGCGCCAGCGGCAGCACCTGCTTGTCGGGCATCGTACGGCCCCACAGCTTCGGCGCCCAGAAGACCACGCCGCCCATGACGGCGAGCGCAGCGCCGTACGACGACGTAGAGCGTGGCGCCCTCTTCGAAGGTCGTGCCGAGCGAGTTCGAGGTCGTTGATGCTTGAGGACGAGGTTGCCGAGCAGGCCGACCAGGATCATGCCGAGACCCGAGGAACGCGAACACGAACGGGGCGGTGATGGCGCGGACGACCGCCGGCGACGCCGTTCTTCGCGGTGAGGGCACCGAGGCCCATCACGATCAGCATGCCGAGCAGCGGGAGCCCGGTGAAGATGAGCATCGGCACGACGTCCTCGAGGAACTCCCGGCCGGTGCGTGTCGAACGTGACGTCGTGGACGAACTGCTGTGTCGTCGCCGGCCAGCGCCGTGACGCCGATCAGTGCGATGCCGGCGAAGGCGACGCCACGCATCGCCTGGCGGGCCTTGAACGTGACGGGAACCAGCTCGGCGGCCACCCCGATGGCCGGCAGGGCGAACGCGACGACGGCCGGCACGGAGAACAGCCAACCGATCCAGGCGGCGATGCCTTCGGCGCCGCCGAAGTTGAGCTGGGCGTACCGGTGATCGAGGAACAGGTAGGACGATCACGCCGAACGCGACCGGCAGCACGAGGAGCGAACCGAGCGCGCCGATCAACGCCGACCAGGAGAACAGCGGCACCCGCCGCATGGTCATGCCGGGGGCCCGGGTGGTGAGCACCGATGTGGCGACACAGCCGGCTGACGCGAGTAGACCGACGATCATCAGCCCGTGGCCGGCGAGGAAGAGGTCGACCGCGTCGTCGTCACCACCGCCGATGCCCCCGTTGGCTCCGAGGGCCGCCATCGTCAGGGCCAGACCGCCGAGCCACGCATAGAAACCGGTCAGCGCGACCCGCGGGAATGCGATCGACCGTGCCCCGAGCTGCAGCGGGACCGACCGCGACCGAGAGGCCGATGGCCAGCGGGAGGATCGCGGCGAACACGAGCGACGACGCGGTACGACTGGAACGATCTGCAGCAGTGCGTTGCTCTGCAACAACGTGTCGGCGTCGTCGGCCCGTTCGATCCCGAGCAGGAGACCGAGCACCGATGCCGCCGCGAGGCCGAGCATCCCGAACGCCGAGGTACAGGCGCCCGATCCGCTTGTGATCGACCGTGACGACCCAGGCACCGATGCCCACGAAGAACGACACGATCGCCGAGCCCGACGAGGCGTCGTCGTCGACCGTCATGTCTGGACGTGTATCGATCGTCGTCATGAGACGTGGTTCGTTCCTTGAACTTCGCTGGCCTGGTGCGGGTGGTGTCGAGTGCCCTCGGGACGTGACGACACTACCGAGCGGAACTCTACTGGCCGAGGCCCGCCGAAGAGGAAATCCGCAGCCCTCCGCGGACCTCCCGCCGATCGCCCACGAGACCGCTCACGAGATGAGTGCCGGAAGTCCGAACTGGGCCCACCCGATCGGGTTCAGGTCGGCGACGCCGGGCCGGCCACGGAAGTCGACCTCGAAATGCTCGTCGGGGAAGTCGACCGGGCTGAGCCCTCGTTCGAATCGCTCGAGCATCGAGGCCCGATACGCGTCGTTGCGGGGACAGCCCGGCGTCGCCGCGATGTACATGACGTTGCCCCACCGCGTGTCGTTCGACGCCGCCGCGACCGAGTGGATGACGTCGCCGTGCCACCAGACCGTGTCGCCGGGCTCGACGGCCGGGATCGGCACCATCGCCCGCATGAGCAACTCGTCGGCGCCGAACCGTCGCGGAGCGGGTTCGGGATCGCCACCGAGGAGACCGAGTTCGCCGGCGATGCCCCTGACCAGCATGTACGCCGCCGCGAGCGGGATCGGGATGGTGTGGAGCACCCCGTCGTCCGGATGCATGCCGGACAACGCCGTCCAGCCCTGGAACGTCCGGAACACGCTGGATGGAGCGGTCGACTCGTGGTCGACCGCGGTCCGATGGGTCGCATCCCAGGGGTCGAAACGATCGACGTCCCCGGCGAGAACGTGCCGGAAGACGCGCACGTTCTCCTCGATCCGCCAGCCGCCGCCCGATGCCGCGTCGGAGTGCGGCGCGAAACCCTTCGCGATGGCCCCGGCGCGCCGCCGTCGCAGCCGGTCCGGATATCCGATGTCGCGGTCGGGATCGAACCGTTCGCGACCGCCGGACCGAGACCGCCAGAACGAGTTGACGAAGCGACGCGTGACCTCCATGTCGGGATGCTGACGGGCGGCGACCTGCGCCGGAGACCAGTACACGCCCCAGATCCGCGAACCGCCGGCAGCGTCGTCGGGGTAGCGCTCGCGTAGGCGTCCTCGAACCGGTTCTCGGCCAGGTAGTCGGCGATCTGCCGGTCCCAGTCGGCGGCGAGTTCGCGGTCGAAGGTGCCGCGCACCACGACGCAGCCACGGCGGCGCACCGCGTCCTCGAGGTCGGCCGGCACACGGTCGGCCGCCACGTCGGAGAACTCGACGACGGGAAACGCCGACCCACCCTCGGAGCCGAGTGCCCCGAGCGCCTCGACCGCCTCGACCTCGGCCGTGATCCGATCGGTCAGCTCGGCGAACACGTCGGCGACGTCGCCGGGCGTGCGACCCGTCCGGTCGAGGAGCGCCTGCAGGTCGGGGTTCGTCACAGCAGGACGTCGAGCGTCATCGCCGCGAACAGCACGGTGACGTACGTGATCGAGTACCCGAACACCCGCATCGATGCCGACGCGGTGGGGTTGCGGCCGAGCCAGATCGTGGCGGCGATGAAGATCGCTCCGAGCACGACGGCGGTCACCGAGTAGATCGAACCGAGTTCGGCGACCGGGATCAGGATCAGCGAGCACGCCACCATCGCGATCGTGTGACCGACCATCTGACGCACCGCGTGTTCGAAGGGCACGACCGCCGGCAGCATCGGCACGTTGGCCGCCCGGTAGTCGTCGGCGTACTTGATCGCCAGCGCCCAGAAGTGCGGCGGCGTCCAGAAGAACATCACGCCGAACAGCACGATCGGCGTCCACGACAGGTCGTTCTGTACCGCGGCCCATCCGACCAGGACCGGAACCGCGCCGGCGGCACCACCGATCACGATGTTCTGCCGGCTCGTGCGCTTCAACCAGAGCGTGTAGACGCCCACGTAGAACGCCGTGCGCCGAGAGCGCGAGCACCGCCGCCAGCAGGTTGGCGCCGGCCCACAGCACCGCGAACGCGACCACCTCCAGCACGAGCGCGAAGATCAACGCATTGCGTGGCGCGATCGCCCCGGTGACCAGTGGCCGGTTCCGAGTGCGCTCCATCAACTTGTCGATGTCGCGGTCGACGTACATGTTGATGGCGTTGGCGCCGCCGGCGGCGAGCGTGCCGCCGACGAGCGTGACGATCACCAGCCAGGTCGAGGGCCACCCCCGTTCGGCGAGCACCATCGTGGGCACCGTCGTGATGAGGAGCAGCTCGATGATGCGCGGCTTGGTGAGCGCGATGTACGCACCGACCGTCGACGTGGCGGCCCGACGCGAGCCGTGGGCCACCCCGCCCGGCGCCAACCGGGAGGGTACGAGGGGTCGGCTGCCGACGGCCATAGTGGGGCCATCGTACGGCCCCGCCGACGAACCGGCCAACGCCGCCGCCGTTCGCGCGGCGAACACGGCGCCGGACGACCCGATGGCCGTTCGTTCGGGGCACAATGGTGTCGTGCCCACGACGCTCGAACCGACACAGGTCGCCGAACCCGACGTCGACGAGCACACCGCGCCCGATCACCCGTGGATCGTGATCGTCTGGAACGACCCGGTCAATCTGATGAGCTACGTCACCTTCGTGCTCCAGAAGCTGTTCGGCTACTCCAACGAGAAGGCGACCGAACTGATGCTCGACGTGCACCACAAGGGCAGGGCGGTCGTGGCCAACGGCACCCGTGAGCAGGCCGAGATGCACGTGTTCCGGCTGCACGAGCACGGGTTGTGGGCCACGATGGAACACGACGGCACCGATGACTGATCGGCGCACGCCGTGAGCCGGTTCCGGGCACCGGTCCGACGCGAAGGGCGGCGGCTTCGTCGTCGATCTCGGCTCGGACGAAACCGCGCTGGTGCGCCGACTCACCGGTGAGCTCCGGGCCCTGCTCACCGACCCGATCCCGGCGACGAGGCGCAGCACCTGATCGTCCGCCTGTTCCCGGTCGCCTATCCCGACGACGAGGAGATGGAGGCCGAGTACCAACGTCTGATGCGCGAGGAACTCGTGCAGTCGAAGTTCGGCGGCGTTCGACGTCATCGACGACGTGCTCGCGGCACGGACCGTGATCGACGAGGGGCAGCTCGTCGCGGTGCATGCAGTCGATCAACTCCATCCGGCTCGTGCTCGGCGTGATGCTCGACGTGTCGGACGATCCCGATGTCGACGAGGTCGCCGAGGGCCAAGAGGACTCACCCGAGTACGCGCTCTACAGCTACCTCAGCTGGCTCCTCGAATGGTGCGTCCGGGCCCTGTCGGGTACCTGATCGCCCCGCCCCTCGCCCGCAACATCGGGCGGTGGTCGCGGGAGACGGCGGAGCGGCTCATCGCCCCACACGGCTCACGGTGGCGTGGGTTCACCGGCGGTCGTCGAGGAACCGGAAGCGGTCGCGGACGGCGGCGACGTGTTCGGTCGACACGTCGGCGAACACGATCGTCTCCTCACGGCTGCCGGTGGCGAGCAGTTCGCCGAGCGGGTCGACGATTCGGGTGTCACCGCTGTAGTCGATCCCCCCACCCGAGCCGACACGGTTGACACCGACCACATACGCCTGGTTCTCGATCGCCCGCGCCCGCAGCAACGTCATCCAGTGCTCACGCCGAGCTTCGGGCCAGTTGGCCGGCACGAGGAACACGTCGGTGTCCGCCGCGAGTTGCCAGAACTCGTCGGCGAACCGGAGGTCGTAGCAGACGAACAGCGAGACGCGCGCGCCGCCCACGTCGACCGTGACGAGTTCGGTGCCCGGGCGCACGAAGCGGTCCTCGCCGGCGAACGAGAACGGATGGATCTTGCGGTACCGGTGCTGCGTGCCGTCGGGGCCGGCGAGCACGAAGCAGTTCGAGGGCCGCCGGTCGTCGGCCGCCGCGTCCGGCCGGATCTCGGGGCACGAGCCGCCGACCCACACGCCGTGTTCGCCGGCGGACGCCGCGAGGAACTGCGACGACGGGCCGCCCTCGGGCTCGGTCGCGAAGTCGGGGTCGTCGAAGCCGAAGCCGACCGAGAACGTCTCGGTGAGCAGCACCACGTCGGCGCCACCGCCGACCGCCCGCCCGATCTGAGGAGCGAGACGGGCGAAGTTGGCGGTGGGATCGTTCCAGACGATGTCGTGCTGCACCGCCGCGAACCGGAGCGTCGGCACGTCAACCGCCGAGTCGGGCCAGGCGCTCGACCGCTCCGTCGATGACGTCGAGGCGCTTGCAGCAGGCGAAGCGCACGAGGTGGCGCCCGTGCTCGGGGTTGGCGTAGAACACCTGGGTCGGGACCGCGACCACGCCGATCGACTCGGGGAGCTCGAGGCAGAACGCGATGCCGTCACCGTCGGGGCGGACCGGGCGGATGTCGACGGTGGTGAAGTACGTGGCCTCCTGTGGGTACGTGACGAAGCCGGCCGATTCGAGCCCGGGCAGCAGGCGATCGCGCTTCGCCTCGAGATCGGCGGCGAGCTCGGCGAAGAACGAATCGGGCAAGCGAAGGCCGGCAGCGATCGCCGGCTGGAAGGGCGCCCCGTTGACGAACGTGAGGAACTGCTTGGCGGTCTTGGCGGCGTCGATCATCGGCGCCGGGCCGGACATCCAGCCGATCTTCCACCCGGTGGTGTTGAACGTCTTCCCGCCCGACGAGATCGTCAGGGTGCGTTCGGCCATCCCGGGCAGCGTGGCCATCGGAACGTGCTCGGCTCCGGTGAACACGAGATGCTCGTACACCTCGTCGGTGACGACCAGGATGTCGTGTTCGATCGCGATCTCGGCGATGAACTCGAGTTCGTCGCGTGTGAACACCTTGCCCGTCGGGTTGTGCGGGGTGTTGAGCAGGATCAGCTTGGTCGCCGGCGTGCACGCACTGACGAACTGGTCGCGATCGAATCCGTAGCGACCATCGTCACCGGGACGCAACACGACCGGCTTGACCACACCGCCGGCCATCGCGATGCAGGCCTGGTAGCTGTCGTACATCGGCTCGAACAGCACCACCTCGTCGCCGTCGTCGAGCATGCCGAGCAATGCGCCGGCGAGCGCCTCGGTCGCACCGGCCGTGACCAGGACCTCGGTGTCCGGGTCGAGGTCGAGCCCGTAGAAGCGCTGCTGGTGTTCGGCGACGGCCTCGCGAAGCACGGCCATCCCCTGGCCGGGCGGATACTGGTTGACGCCGGAGCGGATCGCGTCGACGGCGGCGTCGAGCACCTCGGGCGGTCCGTCGGTGTCGGGGAAGCCCTGGCCGAGATTGATCGCACCCGTCGATGCCGCCAGGGCGGACATCTGAGCGAAGATCGTGGTGCCGAACCCGGCGAGCTTGGTGGTCAGTGCATGATCGACGGTGGTCACGCCCGCAGCGTAGACACCGAACGATCACACATGCGCCTGGATGGCGTCCGGGTGCAGCCGACGCTCGGTCGCCACGCGGCAGGTGGCGCCTTCGCGCTTGGCCTCGTACATCGCCCGGTCGGCGGCGACGACGAGTTCGGCGAGGTCGCCACCGTGGTCGGGCCAGACGGAGACGCCGACGCTCACCTTGATGCGGAGCGGCTCGACGATGCCGTCGAGGCGGGTGCGACCGGCGACCTGTTCGGCGAGCTGCAACGCTCGGCGGCTGGCCATCTCCTCGGTGGCGATCCCGGGCATGACGACGACGAACTCGTCGCCTCCCCAGCGGGCCACGACGTCGCCGTCACGGACCGCCTTGCGCAGTCGGGAACCGACGACCTTCAGCACCTCGTCACCGGCCAGGTGACCGTAGGTGTCGTTGACCTGCTTGAACCCGTTCAGGTCGAACAGCAACAGGCTGACGCCCAGTTCGGCACGCTCGGCGTTGGCGAGGACTTCGCTCGCCCGACGCTCGAACTCACTGCGGTTCGGCAGCTTCGTGAGGGAATCGAAGCTCGCTCGCTCGAGCAGGTTGCGTTGCTCGACGATGATCGTGATGCCGGCGAGCAACATCAGGATCACGGCGAGCGTGAAGATGATGGCGTAGAAGCGGTACTCCTCGGGCGGCAGATGCACGTCGTTCGAGCCGGTGGCCACCACGTACACGTTCGAGGCGGGATCGGCGACCGTGGATGTCTGGCGGAGGCCCTGGTCGTCGGTGAAACCGCCGACCCGCACGCCGGCGGGCAGCAGCGTGGTCGCCTTGACGGCGTGCTCCGAGCCGAGGACGTCGATGACGGCCGGCGTGGTTGCGAACACCGTGACCCTGGGTCCGACGGCCGTGATCGTCATCAGCGAGTCGTAGACGGCGACATCGGCACCGGCACCGGCACCGGCACCGACACCGACACCGGCATCGGCATCGGCATCGGCATCGGGATCGTCCGAGGTCGTGCTGCGGCGCTCCTGTTCGCGCTCGAGGTCGCCGGTGTCCGGCATGGGACCGTCGCCGCTGCAGGCTCGTGTTGCGGCGTCGACGACGCACACGCCGAGGCGGCCGTGGACCGAGGCCAGGGCATCGGCGGCGTCGCCGGGATCGCTCGCGGCGCCCGCAGTGACCGCGGTGGCGTCGACGATCGACGACAGCTGCGCGGCGCCGAGTTCGGCCGATGCCGTCAAGCTGAGATCACGGTCGCCGGCGAGTTCGGCCGTGCGGACGACGTACCCGACGGCGATCGCGACGATCATCACCAGGCTGAACACCAGCGACGCACGTCGAACGAACTTCATAGTTCGTCATCGGGGCCGATCGACCCGACTTGAGAGCCCACCTCGGATCTTCAACTGAAGTTTGCAGAATCGACTCGAAATCGACGATATCAGAGATGTGATGTACCGGAATTCACCGTGTTTGCAGGCCCGGCCGGGTTCCGGTCGAACCAGCTCAGGGACGACGCGACGGCCCGATGGCCCGGGTCACTCGGTCTTGTGGGGCGGAGGGGTGCCGCCAGCGGCGGTGATGGCCACTCGCGGGTCACGATTCGGATCGCCGATGGTGCCGAGCGACGACCGGAAGAGCTCGAGCGCCTGGGTACGCCCGTCGTCGCTGATCTCAGCATCCATGATCTTCTCGACCGAGGGTGCGAGATCGGCGAATTCACTCACCAGTTCGTGGGCGATGCGTTCGGCGGGCTCGAGCTCCTCGACATCGATCGAACCATCCGACCACCGGGTGACCTTTCTCTTGGCCTTCGCCATGCTTCCTCGCTCTCCGTCTCGATTCGAGCGAGGCCGCCGGGTTGAGTCTCGCTCGACACCCAAGCGAGGCGACTCACCCACGAACGGTGGCACCGTACCAGGGATCCTCGCTGGCGACCGCCGTCGGAACCGCGGACCGTGGGCCGCCCGCGCTCGACGAACGAGGGTCGGCGTGCGTGTGGGTCGTGCGCGAGAGGGGCCGCGACGCCGAATCAGCCGGGCATCGGGAAGACCGAGATGACCGTGCATCCCGTCTCGGTGCGGAACTCGCTGTGGGTGGTGCCGGCGCCGACGGCGTAGGAGTGGCCCGCCTCCATGAGCACGCCGTTCGACACGATCGACCCGTCCAGCACGTAGGTGAACTCGGCGTCGGAGTGGTCGTGGACACCGCCCACGTACCCGGCGTCGAACTTGAACATGGCGATCACGCGTCCGTCGGCACCGCCCAGCATCTTCATCGCGATGCCCGGACCGACATCGTTCCACTCGATCGCCGCCGAATCGGCGAACGTCCACCCTTCCGTCGAGTTCTCCACATCGACACACTCTCACACGAGCGGGATCACGCGAGACGCCGGGCACGACCCGAGCAACCGATGGATCACCCGGGCTCGTCACCGGCCGACGGCGGTGAGGTCGCTGCGAGCGCGTCGAGACGGCGGAGTGCCGCGTGGCAGACGATCGTGTAGGGCGCGACGACCCAGGGAACACCGAAGCCCGCTCGACATCGCCCCGCGTCGAGGAACTCGACCCGGTGGTCGGTGGCGCCGATCCCGGCGACGTCCCAGCCCCACGAGCGGCCCTCGACGAACGAGGTGATCTCGAACGGCAGGGTCAGGCCACCGACGGTGGTGATGGTGCCGGTCGCCCCGGCTCGGAGCCGGCCCCCGTCGATCGCCGCACTCCGAACGCTCGGCCCCCACTCGGCCCAGTGCTCGACCTCGGTCAACAGACGCCAGACCTGGGGCGCCGGCACGTCGATCGTCCGCTCGACCCAGACGTTCCTCATGTTCGACCGGTACCCGTTCCGGCCCCCGGTGAATCGGGGTCGCTCCACACGTCCCGTCGGAGGTCAGTCGCTCGACAGGTCGACCGGTTCGTTCTCCGGCAGGTGCATCCAACGCGGTCGGCGACGGTGGGGCGCACCGACGTCGACCGCGTCGGACTCGAGGCCGAGCGACGCCTCGTTCGCCGTGAACCAGCGCACGTACCGATCCGTGAGTACGGGGGCCGAGAGGCCGTGCGCGAACACGCTGAACAGCACCGTGACGGTCGCGACATCGACGATCCGGCTGGTTCCCGGCACGCCGGAGTCCTCCACGACCGTCAACGCGAACACGATCGTGGCCAGGCCCCGGGGCCCGAACCAGCCGGCGAACGCCGAGGTCTGCCAGGCCGCTCCGCTCCCGAGCAACGACAGCCCGACCGGGACCATGCGGATCACGGAGAGGCTGGCGACGGCGTAGCCGACCGTGCGGAGGTCGATGTCGGGCAGGCTGATCGCGACCATCACGGCTCCGAACAGCAGGAACGTGACCGCGCTGAGGATGCCCCCGAGCTGCTCGGTGAACTCGGTCGTTCGGTGGGCGTCCGCGCCCAGCAGTCGCCCATAGACGATCCCGGCGACGAACGCGGCGATGAAGCCACTACCGCCCATCTCGACCGTGACCACGTAGGCGATCACCGCGGCCACGAGCGGTACGACCTGGACCCAGCCGGGCTGCATCCAGCCGCGACGTGCCGAGGTCCTGGCGAGGAGGCCGACGACCGCGGCCACGACGGCGCCCACGACGACGGCGACGAAGAGCTCCTCGACGAGGTCGACGAGCACGCCGCCGTCGAAGGTCGGGGCCTCCTCGAGCTCCGCGAACGCCAGGGCGGCCACGAGGAGCGGGACGCAGACGCCGTCGTTCAGGCCGCTCTCGACGTTGAGACCCTGGCGGAGCACCGACGGCAGGCGGGTGTCGGACACCACGGTCTGTCCGAGCGCGGCGTCGGTGGGCGCCAGGAGCACGGCGAGCGCGGCCGCCT
The DNA here is from genome assembly GCA_963827775.1 of uncultured Acidimicrobiaceae bacterium. Lineage (GTDB taxonomy): Bacteria > Actinomycetota > Acidimicrobiia > Acidimicrobiales > Ilumatobacteraceae > Ilumatobacter. The sequence goes on from CAWHCI010000005.1 coordinate 580,040, forward strand.
CGAACACGCCGAGATCGGGAAACGCGGCGATCGCCACCAGGGCACCGACGACGATCGTCAGCGGGAGCGCCACGCCGAGCAATCGTGCGGGGAGCACCGTCTCGCGGACCAGCCGACGGGTGTTGAGCGCAGCCGCATCGGAGAACAGCAGCAGCGCAAGTGTCACCTCGGCGAGCAGACGCAGGTCGGCAGAGTCGATCTCGACGGCGAGCAGATCGAGCCCGTCGGCGCCGACGAGGTAGCCGATGGCGACGAACACCATCGCAGGCGTCAGCGGCGAACCGGCCAGCCGCCCCGAGGCGAACGCGTACACCAGCAGCGCCGACCCGATGATGACGACGTCCCAGCCGCTGAGCATCGCGACCATCCTGGCTCACGCGGGCGCAATGGGGCCGCGACCGGTGCTCACGTGAGACGAGCCGACACCGCGAACGGGGCCTCGCCGTGGTCGGCGAGGCCCCTCGTTCGCACGGATCCGTCAGGGGATCCGGTCAGCGCGCCCGTAGGGATTCGAACCCCAAACCTTCTGATCCGTAGACGGAGAAGCTTGCGTCCGCACGGTGTTGCCTCGTGTTGAACCGTGCCATCTAGCAGGGGTTTCGCGAACTGGGCGGATTCTTCAACACCGATCAACACCGCTCGATACGGAACGTATGCATACATTCTGCATACATCGCGGCAGCACCGGACGGGTGCTCACGAGTTCCGTCGTCGACTTCGAACCCCTCACGTGAGCGCGGCAACCCCAAGACGCCAGGACGGGTTATACTGAAAGGTATGACTCATCGAGTAGGGACCAAGGGGCAGGTCGTGATTCCGAAGGAGCTGCGTGACGAACTCGGCATCGAACCCGGTGACGAAGTCAGCTTCTGGCGCCACGGCGATCATGTCGCTGTGCGTCCTGCTGCCCATCGACGTCCCTTACGCGCCCGATTCGCAGGTGAGTCCCTGACCGACGAACTGACGAAACAGCGAGCTGCCGACCGCGAACGCGAACAACGCTCGTGACCGTCGTCCTCGACTCGTGGGCGGTGCTTCGTTATCTCGAAGGCGCGGAACCCGCAGCCGACTTCGTCGCCGAACTCCTCGAGGTCGACCGTCCCTTGATGTCGTGGATCAACCTGGGCGAGGTCTACTACGTCTTGCGTCGTTCCGTCGGCGAGGACGCGGGAGCGGAGACCGTTCGCTGATCTGCGTGACGTGGTCGAGGTGAGGCTGCCAGACGAACAGCTGGTCCTCGACGCGGCGCGCATCAAGGCCGATCAGCCAATGGCGTACGCGGATGCCTTCGGGGCAGCGCTCGCCGTGGCCGAGCGAGCAGAACTGTGGACCGGCGACCCCGAGCTCCTCATCGATGGCGCCACGTGGCGCTGGCGGGACATCCGGACCCGCTCCTGACCTGACCGATGTCCGCCGTAGGGCGACGCTCCGGGCGGTCGACCACCCCGCCTCGGGGCGAAATATGGGACGGGTCGCCGAGCGCGTAGATGCCGATCTCGGACGGTTCCGGCTGCTCTGGGATCGGTGATTATGCGCTACCCGATCGGGGGTTCGACTTTCCACACTTCGCCTGCAGTGCCGCGCGAGGTGTCAGGTTGGTTGACCGCAGTCTGGTGGTGCGGTTGGTGGTCGACCCCCCTCGAATCGGGCTGTGGGCTGTCTGGGCGGGTCCAGGCGCGGGAGCTGACACGACGATCACGTTGATCTGCCTGCGAGTCGAACGTTGTGGGGCTGCTCACGACCAGGTGGAGCCGGACCAGGTGGAGCCGGACCAGGTGGAGCCGGACCAGGTGGAGCCGGACCAGGTGGAGCCGGACCAGGTGGAACCGGACCAGGTGGAACCGGACCAGGTGGAACCGGACCAGGTGGAACCCGACCAGGTGGAACCCGACCAGGTGGAACCCGACCAGGTGGAACCCGACCAGGTGGAACCCGACCAGGTGGAGCCGGACCAGGTGGAGCCGGACCAGTCGTCGGTTCCGGACCAGGTGGAGCCGGATTCGCTGGCGGCGACCCATGTGGCGGGGTCCCATTCGGCGCCGTTGGCGGTGATCTCTCCGGTGAGCGGTTCGCCGTTGATGTCGACGTGGTCGGTGCCGCGGGCTGCTTCGAGTGAGCCGAGCCCGGTCGCGGGTGCCTGATCCCGGACCGCTGCAACGGCGTCGCTCGCCATTGCGGCGGTGAGGTCGATGACGCCGTGGCCCTGCTCGTAGTCCTTTTCGCCGCCGATGTCGAACGCGGTGTCCGTCAGCAGGCCCTTGACTTCGTCGGGGGTGAGGTCGGGCCGCTGGTCGAGCAGCAGTGCTGCTGCGCCGGCGACGACGGCGGTCGACTGTGAGGTGCCGGATCCGAGGAACAGTCGGTCGTCGCCGGGGATGCGACCCTCGGGGTGTTCGGTGTCGATCCGGGAGCCGGGCACGCGTAGGCTGGCGATCGACACGCCCGGGGCGACCACGTCGGGGTTGCGGATGCGGCCCTTGGGGACCCATTTGGGTTGACCCCAGTAGCCCCATGACGACAGCTCGGCGGACGACACTGCGAGGACGTGGGGGTTCGTCGCGGGGCTGGCGAGGTTCCAGACGCTGCGGCCCTCGTTGCCCGCCGAGACGACGACGACGATCCCGTGGTTCCACACGTTCTCGACCGCCTTGGAGAGCGGGTCGTCGACGTAGTGCTGATCGCTGTCGGTGTTGTACGACAGGTTGAGGACTCGGATGTTGAGGTCGCCTGAGTTGCGGTGTTGAACGACCCAGTCGATCGCGGCGATCACCTGGGACACGTCGACGGCGCCGGTGTTGTCGGCGACCTTGACCGACACGATCCCGGCATCGGGCGCGACGCCCAAGAAATCACCCGGCTGCGGGTCGATCGGATTCGCGCCGGGGGTGCGACCGGCGATGATGCCGGCCATGTGGGTGCCGTGCCCGAAGGAGTCGAGCCCGGCCAACTCGTCGACGCCGCCCTCGAAGACGATGACG